>DATLXN010000021.1:0-3644 GCA_035575715.1 Vicinamibacterales bacterium
TCGGATGGCGAGAAAGTGGTGATCGATCGTGCGCTGATCGAGGACGGCACGTATGCGCCGACACCGCAGGAGCGGGCGACCTTGATCGCCGGTCACGAGTATCACTGGTATGTCGAAACGCAGGACAGCGATGGGCGCAGCCGCGCCTCAGCGGCGGCCCGCTTTACCGTGCGCTAGGTGTGGAGCACATCGAGATACTTGAGCGCGCCACCGGTGTTGAACAGCACAACCGTTTCTTCTCGGCCAATGAGTTGTTCGGCGACTAATCGCCGAATCGCCGTCAGCGCGGCGCCACCTTCGGGTGCCGCCGACACGCCCTCCTGACTGCCGATTGCCAGCATGTCCGCGATCATGTCGCGGTCGGACACCGCGAGCGCCGTGCCGCCGGAATCACGCACCGCCTCCAGAATCAAGAAGTCGCCAATCGCGCGCGGCACGCGCAAGCCGTCGGCCGCGGTGCGGGCGTTTTCCCACGGTGCAGCGGTGGTCGCGCCCTCGTCGAAGGCGCGAACGATCGGGGCACAGCCCTCGGCCTGCACCGACACCATGTGCGGCCGGCGCGACTCTTTGAGCCAGCCGATCGCTTCGAGCTCGTCGAATGCTTTCCACATACCGATCAGTCCGGTGCCGCCGCCTGTCGGATAAATGATCCAGTCGGGCAGGGTCCAATCGAGCTGTTCCGCCAGCTCGTAACCCATGGTCTTTTTGCCTTCGACCCGGTACGGTTCCTTCAGCGTCGAGACGTCATACCAGCCAAGCGGTTTACCGGTTTCGGCGGCGATGCGACCCGCGTCGGTGATCAGGCCATCGACCAGCGTCACCTCAGCGCCGTACAAGCGGCACTCATCGACGAACGGCTGCTTGGCGTCCCGGGGAATGAATACCTGACACTTGAGGCCGGCGGCAGCGGAGTATGCAGCGGCAGCGTTGCCCGCGTTCCCGGCCGTCGGCAATGCAATGGTGTGCGCGCCGAGGGCTTTGGCGCGGGTGATCGCCGCCGACTGACCGCGAGCCTTGAACGAATTCGTCGGATTGAGTGATTCGTCCTTGATAAACAACCGATCCAGACCGAGCGCGGCACCTAATCGCTTCGCGTGAAACAGGGGAGTAAACCCCTCGCCAAGCGTCACCGGCTCATCGCCCGGCAGTAACGGCAGCATCTCGCGGTAGCGCCACATGTTCGGGGCGCGGCTGGCCAGTGACTCGCGTTTCCACGAGCGCGCGGCATCGAGGTTATAGCGCGCCAACAGCGGCAGACTGCAGGACGGGCAAAGGAAATGCCGCTCGCGTGGATCAAAGGGCCCGGCGCCACACTCGCTGGCGCACTCCAGATGAGTGAAATACATTACTTGCCTAACAACTCCTGGTCCTTCTTCTGCTGCAGTTCGTCGATCAGCTTGATGTGCTGATCGGTAATCTTCTGCACCTCCTCGAGACCACGCTTCTCATCGTCTTCCGAGATCGCGCTGTCCTTGAGCATCTTCTTCAGTTTGTCATTGGCGTCGCGACGTACCACCCGGACGTGATTGCGACCCTCCTCGGCCATCTTGTGGACATGGCGGGACAATTCCTTGCGCCGGTCTTCAGTGAGCGCGGGAAGCGGGATACGAATCACCTTGCCGTCGCTGGCCGGGTTGAGGCCGAGGTCGGACGTGCGGATCGCCTTTTCAATGACCGCCATCAACGACGGATCGAATGGCGTCGCCAGGATCATCGACGGTTCAGGGATCGACAGGCTCGCGACCTGATTGAGGGGCATTCTCGCCCCGTAGGCTTCAACTTGAATGTTATCGAGCAAGGTCGTTGAGGCCCGGCCGGTGCGGACGCCGGCGAGTTCCTTGCGAACGAACTCGAGCTGTCCGTCCATGCGCGTTTTAACTTCTGCGTAGAGACCCTTGATGTCGGAAACGTCCATACGGTGACCTTTATGTGAACTAAAACGAAGAACAAAAAACGAAGAACCGAACTGTGAACTGGGCGCGTCGCCCTTTGAACTGAGAACTGACAACTGGTAACTATCGCGGGGCTGAAGCCCGGCGATATAGGTTATCCCGCCGTGACCACCGTCCCGACCTGTTCGCCCATCACGACGCGGCGGATATTGCCGGGCGTCCGGAGATTGAACACCAGGATCGGCAGCTTGTTGTCCATGCACAGCGAGATGGCGGTGGTGTCCATGACCTGCAGACGCTCCTGAAGCACTTGCAGATAGGTAACGCGATGGTAGCGCGTCGCGTCAGGATGCTGAAGCGGATCCGCGGAGTAGATGCCGTCCACTTTGGTGCCCTTGAGAATGACGTCGGCCTTGATTTCCATGGCGCGCAAGGCGGCGGCGGTATCGGTGGTGAAGTACGGGTTGCCGGTGCCGGCGGCGAAGACGACGACGCGGCCTTTCTCGAGATGGCGAATCGCGCGGCGACGGATGAACGGCTCGGCGACGGCGCGCATTTCGATCGCGGTCAACACCCGTGTCGCGACGCCTTGTTTCTCGAGCGCGTCCTGAAGGGCCAGGGCGTTGATCACGGTGGCGAGCATGCCCATGTAGTCGGCGGTCGACCGGTCCATGCCGCGCGTGCTGGCTGCCAGGCCACGAAAGATATTGCCCCCACCAATCACGATCGCGGTCTGGACACCGAGGCCCTGGATCTCGGCAATGTCGCCGGCGATGCGTGTGGCCACGGCCGGATCGACACCATAGGTCTGGTCACCCATCAGCGCTTCGCCCGACAGTTTGAGAAGGATGCGTTGGTAGGAAGGGGTCGGGGAGTCGGAGGGCGACATGGCGGTGAAGGAATTATACAAGGCGGGTGGGCAGGTAAGCGGGTGAGCAGGTGGGACTGTCAGGAATTTTGTGTGCGGGGTTTAGCATGAGGAAATTCCATGCCCCGCAAGCCCAAGACTGTCCCTGAAGCCCATGCCCCGGTGCCGACCGAGGTGCTCAATCAATTCGCGCCTGACGGACCGCTGACGGCAGCCGATGTCGAGGCCGCGACCCGTCGGTTCAAGAAAGCGCTCATCGAGCGGGCCTTGGGCGCGGAGATGAGCCACCACCTCGGCTACGCGCCTGGCGGACGGACGCCCGACGACCGCGCCAATCATCGCAACGGCTCCAGCGGCAAGACCGTCGTGACCGATGACGGGCCGCTCGCGATTGCCGTGCCCAGAGATCGGGCCGGCACGTTCGAGCCGCAGCTCATTCCTAAGCATGCCCGACGGTTCACCGGCTTTGACGACAAGATCGTCGCGCTCTATGCGCGCGGCTTGAGCGTGCGCGAGATTCAAGCGTTTCTCGCCGAGATGTACGCGGTGGAGGTCTCACCGGATCTCATTAGCACCGTCACCGACGCGGTGCTGAGCGAAGTGACGGCGTGGCAAACGCGTCCGCTCGAGACGATGTATCCGGTCGTGTTCTTCGATGCCCTGCGCGTCAAGATGCGGGATGAAGCGGTGGTGCACACCAAGGCGGTCTACCTCGCGCTTGCGGTCTTGCCCGATGGCACCCGCGACATTCTGGGCGTGTGGATCGAGCAGCACGAAGGCGCCAAGTTCTGGATGAAGGTGTTTGCCGATCTGCAGGCGCGCGGCTGTCGCGACATCCTGATCGCCGTCACCGACGGCTTGAAAGGGATGCCGGAGGCCCTCGC
>DATLXN010000022.1:0-197033 GCA_035575715.1 Vicinamibacterales bacterium
AGAGCACGAGCTGAGCCGCGTTCTGCACGCCCTTGGGGGCGTCCTGCAGACGTTCCTTCCTGGCCTCGCGGTAGTCGTCCAACAACTGAGGCAGCTTCAGCTCCGCATCCTCTGGCTTGAGATCCTTGATGGGGACCTCGACGATGAGGCGCTTGGGGAAGCCGCCTTGAATGAGCCGCAGATCTTCTTTGAGGCGGCGGACCATCACCGGCTCGAGCTGCTTGGCGGCCTCCACGGGAACGCCGCGGCAGAAACGCTGCGGGTCCAGAATCTCCAGAAGGGATGAAAAGCTGTTGGAGTGGCCGTTGTGAGGGGTCGCCGACAGGAACAGGCGATGCTCGAATCGTGGCGCCAGTTCACGGATCGACTTGGTGAACTGCGAGTCGACGGCGTAGCGGGTCCCGCTCGCCGGCGCCGCGTTGTGCGCTTCGTCCAGGATCAGCAGGCTTTGCGGCGAGAACTCGCCAAGCCAATCGCGCAGAGGGGACGCGTAGTCTTCATCACGCAGCAAGTGGTGGGAGATGATGAATCGCGAGTGGGTGGTCCAGGGGTTGATCGCGAACCCGCGCTCCTGCCGCATGCGGCGCACGTAGTCGCGGTCGAAGACCACGAACGTGAGACCGAAGCGCTGATCGAGTTCGTCCTTCCACTGCAGCACGACCGACGGCGGCGCGGCCACGACCATGCGCCTCACCCGCTGGCGCATCAGTAGTTCTCGAACGATCAGACCCGCCTCAATCGTCTTGCCAAGACCGACATCGTCTGCAATGAACAGGTTCACCCGTGGCAGGAGCAGCGCCTTGCGAAGTGGCTCGAGCTGGTAGGCGTCGACCTTGATGCCGGCGCGGTACGGCGCCTGAAACAGCTCCGGGTCGGTGGCGGTGACAGTGTTCCAGCGGAGCGTGTGGTAGTAGGCGGCGAAGTCCTGTGGGTTGTCGAACTGGCCCTGGGAGAGCTTGGACCAGTTCTCGCCGCTCATCCGCTCCGAATCGAGTTCCTTTTCCCAAAGAACCGACAACTCCTCCCCTTCTGCATCGTCTTCAAGGCAGGAGAGGTGGACCAGAGTCTGGTCCTCGGGGTTGGGAGCAGAGATGACGCCCTCGACCAGGTAGCGGCGGGAGCGGACCCGGACTATCTCCCCGGGTTTGGGAGGTGCATCTGCGGCGACGGACATCGGGGGAGTAACGATAGATTAGACGGACAGAGGCGGCAATCTCTCATTCTAGACGGTGGCAGAGCGGCGGCAGCAATTGCTCAACCGGCTCGAATCATCGGCGTGGCGCGATCTCCACGAGTTCGTCTCAGATGCGAGCCCCCAAGACACGGCGCACGGATGACCGCAATCATCAGATTGCGCTTGAGCCGCCCTACGGCTGCGCGGCGACCAACTTCTGACCCGGCTCGGGAATCTGGGCCGCGGACCACAGACCCTCACTCTTGGCGACCCAGGTCGCCGCCGTCATGTCGCCGCAGACGTTCACCGTCGTCCGCGACATGTCGAGGATGCGATCGACGCCCAGCACGATGGCGATGCCTTCGCCCGGCACCCCGAACATCGTGAGCACGCCGACCAGCAGCGGGATCGAGCCACCGGGTACGCCGGCGGCGCCGACGGCGGTGATGACGCACATGACCATGACGGCCGCCATCTGGCCGAGCGACAGATCGACGCCGAAGATCTCGGCGAGGAAGATCACCGTGATCCCCTCGAAGATCGCCGTGCCGTTCATGCACATCGTGCTGCCGATCGGCAGCACGAAGCCGGCGATGCGCGGCGGCACGCCGAGCTGCTCCTGCACGACGTCAAGGGCCGTCGGCAGCGTCGCGCTGCTGGAGCTGGTCGAAAACGCGGTGACGAGCGCGGCGCGAACGCGCGAAAAGAACAGCAGCGGCGACATCCCGATGAGAAACCGGATGATCGCTGACAGCGTGATCGCCACGTGCGCCAGCAGCGCCACCAGCACCGTGATCACGAACGCCGCGACCGCCAGCATCAGGTCGAACCCGAACCGCGACGATACGGTGAAGATCAGCGCCGCCACGCCGTACGGCGCCAGCAGCATCGCGAAGTGGATGATCGCCGTCACGACGGCGTTGAGCGCCTCGAGGAAGACGATCATCGGTTTCGCCGTCGCGGCCGGGATGACTGTCAAGGCGGCGCCGAACGCCAGGCCGAAGAAGATGATGCCGAGCATGTCGGTGCGCGCGGCCGCGTCGATGGGATTGCGCGGCACAATGTTGACGAAAGTGTTGACGCCGAACGCCTGCTGCTGTTGCGATGTCCGCACCGTTGCCGCGTCGCCGGCGAAGCGCTCCATCAGCTCGACGCGTGTCTCGGGCGACACGCGCTCCCACGGTTGAATCAGGTTGACGACAATCAGGCCGAGCGTGGCGGCAACCGCAGTGGTCGCAAAGAAATAGCCAATCGCCTTGCCGCCGATGCGTCCGGCCTTGCGGATGTCGCCGACGCCGGCCACGCCGAGCGCGATGCTGGCAAAGACCAGCGGCATCACGACCATAAACAGCATGCGCAGGAATATCTGCCCGAGGGGCACGGCCACCCAGGCGTTGATCCGCTCGACCACCGGGTTCTCGGTGCCGACCGTGAGGTTGACAGTCACGCCGAGCACGAGACCCACCAGCAGGCCCAGCAGGATCTTCGTGTGCAGCTTCATGCCCTTGCCGGATGACCCGATGGATTCGCTCATACCGCCGCCACTATATAACGACCTCTACGCCCACTTTGACGGGACACTACCGTCGAGGACGCTTCGACCCCACCGTTCCCCCTCTGTGTAATCTGTGTAATCTGTGGTTAGACCTCCCCCCAATCGGTGGTTCTGCTACGATGCGCGGCATGCGACGACTGGCCTTCCTCTTCCTGATTTTCGCGGCCACCACGCTGACCGCACAGACTCCGCAGCAGCCTGACTGGTCCAGGCTCGAAGAGGAGACGATGCGCCATTTCCAGGCGCTGTTGCGGTTCGACACCAGCGACCCGCCGAGCACGCCGCCGGGCGGCGAGAAGCCGGCTGCCGACTACATCAAGGACGTGCTCGAAAAGGAAGGGATCCCGGTGCAGGTGTTCGCGCTCGAAGCGAACCGGCCGAACATCGTCGCGCGGCTGAAAGGCAACGGCAGCAAGCGGCCGCTGTTGCTGATGGCACACACCGACGTGGTCAACGTCGACCCTAAGAAGTGGAGTCATCCGCCTTTTTCGGCCACCCGTGAAGGCGGCTACGTCTACAGCCGCGGCACCGTCGACGACAAGGACAACGTTGCCGCCGTGTTGATGGTGATGTTGACCCTCAAGCGTCAGAACGTGCCGCTTGACCGCGATGTGATTGCGCTGTTCGAAGCGGGCGAAGAAGGAACGACGCGCGTCGGCATCCAGTTCATGGTCAATCAACACCTCGCGTCGATCGAATCCGAGTTCTGTTTCGCGGAAGGCGGCGGGGTGACGCGGCAAGCTGGCCAGGTCAAGTTCGCGACGGTCCAGACGCTCGAGAAGATCCCTCACGCGATCACGCTGACCGCGCGCGGCGTCGCCGGTCACGGTTCGGTACCGCTCGAAACAAACTCGGTGGTGCACCTCAGTGACGCGGTCGCCAAGGTCGGCAAATGGGCGCCGCCGATTCGCCCGAACGAAACGACCGCGGCCTACTTTAAGCGGCTGGCCACGATCTCCTCGCCGGAAGAGGCGGAACGCTATCGCAATGCACTCAGCCCCGATCCCAAGGTGAGCGGCGCCGCCGATGAGTATTTCCGTAAGAACGAGCCACGCCACGCGTCGATGCTGCGGACGTCGGTCTCACCGAACATGTTCAGCGGCGGCTATCGCGTCAACGTCATTCCGTCAGAAGCGACGGCGACACTCGATGTGCGGATGCTGCCCGATGAGGATCCGAAGGCGTTCCTCGAACAGGTCAAGCGCATCGTCGCCGACCCCACTGTCGAAGTCGCGTTCGCGGCGCGCGATACACGGCCGGGAGGCACATCACGGCTGAACACCGAAGCATTCGCGGTCCTCGAAGCCAACATCACCAAGCATTACAAGACGTTGACGCTTCCGACGATGAGTACGGGCGCGACGGATATGGCCTACCTGCGTTCGAAGGGTATCCAGTGCTACGGCGTCGGTCCTGCGACCGACATCGAGGATGGTCCGAAGGGTTTCGGCGCGCATAGCGATCAGGAACGCATCCTCGAAAGCGAACTGCACCGCTTCGTGCGGTTCCACTACGACATCGTGGCCGATCTGGTGCGCCGCAAATAGCCGACCCACGGTGGCCGCGCCAGGCTGGATCTGTGCGCAAACAAAGCACTTGTCGTGAATGACAGAACTATTACAGAGTCCGTCGCGGCGCGCTGTTACCTTTGATCGGACATGACACCCGCTACCGCGCTCTATGGGCGCAAAGCCTCCGAAGGCACTACCAACTGGACCACGGTCATCGCAATGTCGGCGTTTCACGTCGGCGCGGTGGCAGCATTTTTCTACATCGATGCCGGCGCGATCCTGGCGGCTGCGGTGATGTGGTTCGTCGCCGGCAGCCTGGGCATCGGCATGGCCTACCATCGCCTGCTCACCCATCGCGGCTACAAGACCTCGAAGTGGATGGAATATTTCCTGACCACCTGCGGCACCCTCGCGCTCGAAGGCGGACCGATCTTCTGGGTCGCCACCCATCGTATTCACCATCAATACTCCGATAAGGAAGGCGACCCGCATTCGCCCCGCGAAGGCACCTACTGGGCGCACATGGGCTGGATCTTCACCGGCAAAGCGATGCATCACGACACCGAAGTGCTGCGCCGTTATGTGCCCGACCTGAGCAAAGACAAATTTCATGTCGCGCTGACGACATGGCACTGGGTCCCCCAGGTCGTCGTCGGGCTGCTGTTCCTGGCCTTCGGCGGCATCCCGTATGTGCTGTGGGCGGTGTTCTTCCGCACGACCTTTGGCCTGCATGCGACATGGGCCGTGAATTCGGCCACCCACTTGTGGGGGTCGCGCCGCTTCCAGACACGCGATGATTCAACCAACAACTGGTGGGTGGCGCTGTTGACCTTCGGCGAAGGCTGGCACAACAACCATCACGCACACCCGGTGTCGGCACGTCACGGTCTGGCGTGGTACGAGCTCGACATCAACTGGATCTGCATCCGCACGCTGCAGATGCTCGGCCTCGTCTGGGACGTCAAGGCGGCCAAGATCGAGCACGTTCATCGCATGCCGCAGCAGACCGACGACGCGATCGATATCAGCGATGCGTCGCCGGCCATGGCCGATTAGGCAGGTGGGCGGGCAGGCGGGTAAGCAGGTAGGCAGCCTGCTTACCTGCGTGTCCTAATTTCCGCCCACTGCTTTCCACTACCTACCTGCTCACCTGCCGACCCGCTCACCTGCTTATACAATCTCCCGGGTGACCCGGCGCAGCACCGCCACCGTCGTCTTCGTCGCGATCTCCGTCGTACTGGTCGCGGCAGCGGTTCTCCTCAACATCGGCTGGATTCTGGTCAATGGACGGGCGGTCCTGCCGCTGGTCTTTGGGGTGATCGCCTTTGCCTTGATCATCGCCGGGATCATCGTCTACACGGTCTTTCTCGTGCGCGAGCTGCAGCGCAACGACCAGCAGGATTCCTTCATCAACGCGGTCACCCACGAGCTGAAAACGCCGATCGCGTCGATTCGCTTATACCTGGAAACGCTGTTGTCACGCGAAGTCAACGACACCCAGCGTCGCGAGTTCTATCGCATCATGCTGGCGGACACCGATCGGCTCCAGCAAACGGTCGAACAGGTGCTCAAGGCCGGTGTGGCCGGGCAGCAACGCAAATCGCCGCTGCACCATCGCGGCCCGGTCGACATTGCCGCACTGGCTGCGGAAGTCCTCGAAACCGCGCGTTTGCGCCACAACCTCCCCACTCAAAATATGACGCTGGCGATCGAAGGCGCGCCGGCGGCCGGCCTGTTCGTGGAAGGTGACGCCGATGAATTGCGCACCGCCATGTCCAACCTCCTCGACAACGCGGTGAAGTACTCGCACGATCAGGTGCACATCGCCGTTGAAGTCGCGGCGCCTGCGCCGGACACGGTGTGGGTCCGGGTGCGGGACCGCGGGGTTGGGATTCCGCAGGCGCAACTCAAACGAATTTTCCGCCGGTTCTATCGATTCCAGACGCGCGGTTTCAAAGTGAAAGGCACCGGCCTGGGGCTGTACATCGTGCGATCGATCGCCAAGCAGCACGGCGGCCGCGTCTTCGCGGCGAGCGAGGGCGAAGGCAAAGGGGCCACCTTCACCATCGAATTGCCGCGGCTGGTGAAGACCTGAGATGGCGCGAGTCCTCGTCGTCGAAGATGAACATCACCTCGCTCAAGGGTTATGTTTCAACCTCGAAGCGGATGGCCATACCGTCACCCTGATCGGCGACGGCGACGCCGCGCTGACCCGCCTTCTCGCCGACCGCGGCGCCTTCGACGTCATCGTCCTCGACATCATGCTGCCGGGGCGCGATGGATTTGAGATCGCCAGCCAGCTGCGCAAGACCGGCGACTTCGTGCCGATCCTGATGCTGACCGCGCGGGCGCGGCCTGAGGATGTGCTCCGCGGTTTTGAGTCTGGCGCCGATGATTACCTGCCAAAGCCTTTCGAACTGGCCATCCTGCTCGCCCGCGTGCGCGGTCTGCTCCGCCGCAGCGCCTGGTCGACGACCGCACCGGCCACCCCGACGACGGGGCCCAGGCCCGCCGCCGAGGTGATCGAGTTCGCCGGGAACACGTTCGACATATCGGCGATGGAGTTGCGCGTCGGCACCATGCCCTACCACCTGACGGTCATGGAAGCCGATCTGCTGCACTACTTGCTCAAGAACGCCGGCAAACCAGTCTCACGGAAAGCGATTCTGGAAGACGTGTGGAATCTTCACGAGGATACCGACACGCGCGCGATCGACAACTTCATCGTGCGGCTGCGGCGGTTTCTCAACGAAGACCCGTCGAAGCCGCGGCACGTCCTGACGGTGCGCGGCGTCGGTTACAAATTCATCGCCGAGCCCGGCGAGACGGCCCAGCCGTAAGATTGAGTTCACCACATAATGTGGCGGACGCCTCTTTCAAGGAGATTGTTATGAAACGCCTGATGGCCGGTGCACTCACGGCCGCCGTTCTGCTTGTCCCCTCTATTGCCGCGGCCCAGAACCCGATGATCGACTCGGTCAAGGCCCAATTCGGAATGGTCAAGGGCAGCCTGCTGAAAACCGCGGAAAAAGTGCCGGAAGAAATCTGGTCCTTCCGCCCGACCCCCGACGTGCGCACCTTTGCACAGCTCGTTGGCCACATCGCTGACGCCAACTTCATGATCTGCGGCGCCGGCGCCTCGGAAAAACCCGCGGCCCCGAATGCGGAAAAGACCCTGACTACCAAGGCCCAGCTGACCAAAGCGCTTGCCGACTCGATCGCCTACTGCGACCAGGCCATCGCCGCGATGGATGACAAGAAGGCAATGGAAACGGTGAAATTCTTTACCGGCGGCATGACCCCGCGCGCCATGGTCTTTGCCTTCAACACCGCCCACGGCTACGAGCACTACGGCAACCTGGTGACCTACATGCGCATTAACAAGATCGTCCCTCCGTCGAGTGAAGGGTCGGGGCAATAGGCGGGTAGGCAGGCAGGTGGGCAGGTGGGCAGGTAGGCAGGTAGGCAGGTAGGCAGGTAGGCAGGTAAGCAGGTAAGCAGGTAAGCAGGTAAGCAGGTAAGCATCTGCGTAATCCCCTACCCGCCTACCTGCCCACCCGCCTACCCGCCTACCCGCCCACCTGCCCACCTGCCTACCCGCCTTTTTGATACAGTCGGCGCCGGTGTGTAGACTGCCGGCGCCGTTTCTCGTCCTTCTCCTCCTCACCGCGCCATCAGCGGCTCAAACGCCGGCGCCCCCGACCGCCGATGCACGTCTGGTCACGACGCCGCCGCGCGTCGATGGGCGGCTGGACGATGCCGCGTGGAAGACGGCGGCGCTGATTCAAGGTTTCCGTCAGCGCGAACCGCAGGAAGGCCTCGAGTCCTCCGAGCCCACTACGGTGCGGGTGGTGTACGACCAGTCGACGCTCTATATCGCCGCCGAACTGAGCGACAGCGTCGCGGCGGACATCCGGGCCAGCGAGTTGCGCCGCGATAACACGCTCGAAAGTGACGACACCTTCTCGGTGTTGATCGACAGCTATCACGATCATCGCAATGCGTTCGTCTTCCGTATCAACCCGCGCGGCACCCGGTTCGATGCCCTGGTCCGCAACGAATCACGCTTTTATTATGCCGATTGGGATGAGCAGTGGACCGCGGCGGCCTCGCTGACCGAGACCGGGTGGATTGCCGAGATTGCGATTCCGTTCAAGACTCTTCGCTTCACGGCGACGCCGCAACAGACATGGGGGGTGAATTTCGAGCGGGTGATCAAGCGCAAGAACGAATTGACCTACTGGTCCGGCTGGAGTCGCGACCATTCGTTCCAGACCGTGTCGCAGGCTGGGCACCTCGCCGGGTTGCGCGATATCAAACAGGCCGAGCGCTTTCGCATTCGGCCGTATGTCGTCGCCGGCGTCGAGAATTCGAAGGCGACAGCAAGGCCGACCGGCACCAACCGCATCGGCGAAGTCGGCATCGACGACCTCAAGATGGCGGTCACCTCGACGCTGACCGCCGACCTGGCGATCAACCCGGATTTCGCCCAGACCGAGGTCGACGCGCAACAGGTCAATCTCACCCGCTTCAGTCTGTTCTTCCCGGAGAAGCGACAGTTCTTTATCGAAGGCGCTGAATCCCTGCGCATGGGCGTCGGGTTATTGCACTTCGGGCCGCCGCCGCTCGAGCTGTTCTACAGCCGCAACATTGGCCTGGCCGCCAATGGTGCGCCGCTCCCCGTGCATGTCGGCGGCAAACTGACCGGCAAGGTGTCCGGCTTCGATGTCGGCGCGCTCAATGTGCAGACCGGCGGAACCGGTGCGCTCGACGGCGAAAACTTTACGGTCGGTCGCGTGCGAAAAGAGGTGCTGGGGCGTTCCTACATCGGGGCGATCGCGACCAACCGTCAGGGCAATGGCGCGCGTAATACCGTGCTCGGCGCCGACGGCCGCTTCACGTTTTTTGAACATCTCAACGTGATGGGCATGGCGGCACGTGCCGAGGACACGCGGGTCGGCAAGAACCAGTGGGCAACGCAGTTCGGTGCGGAGTGGCGCGATGACCTGTTTGAGGTCGGCGGCAATTACATCGACATCGACCCACGGTTCAATCCCGGCGTCGGCTTCGTTCGCATTCGGGAGCGGCTGGTCGGCGTTCGTGGATCACTCAAGCCGCGACCCGGCAAATGGCGCATTCGACAATTCGAGATCACGCCGAGCACGGTCTGGTATCTCGATGACAGGGGCGATACCCGCAGTCGCGACGCCGTCCTGACCGTCGGGACCAACTTTCAAAGCGGCGATCGCATCGATATCGGCCCCGCAGCCAGCTACGAACGCGTCGTGCGTCCGTTCCCGGTCGGCCCCGGCGTGCTGGTTCCGGCCGGCGAGTATCACTGGAACAGCATGGCGCTGAGCTTTCGCTCCTACAACGGCCGCAAAGTCAGCGCCAACGCCCTGCTGGTGGTGGGTGATTTCTATGATGGCGGCAAGCAGACGGCGCAGTTCAGCGCCGACATCCGACCGGGCAAGCTGCTGTCGTTCGCGCCGACCTATCAACTCAACGATGTCGATATCCGGGCCGGCTCGTTCCGGACGCACCTGTTCGGCCTGCGCACCAACGTGTCGCTGTCGACCAGGTTCCTCACCTCGGCGTACTTTCAATACAACAGTGCCGGCCAACTCGCCGCGACGCAGGTGCGGTTCAACTACATCTTCCGCACCATCGATAACCTCTACGTCGTCTTCAACGATACCCACTACACGGCCGGTGTGTTTGACGGGCGATCGAATAAGTCGCTGGTGACCAAGGTCACCTACTCCTTACATCGCTGAGGGCACTGTCGCCAACGCACGCACTCCCCGCAGGTCGCAGGTGGCGTCGTCGTAGCTATTTTCGTTTGACGTCGTAGGCGTAGACCTGGTCCTGGTCGCGGATGATCAGGGTTCCATTGGTAATCATCGGATGGCTCCAGGTCTGTGGCCCGGTCTGCTGAAGGCTGAAACGTCCGCGCTCGCGGTAGCCGGCCGGCGTGGCTTCGGCAAGGCCGACCACTCCCCCCTCGCTGTAGAGATACAGCCGCTGGTCGGCGTAGATCAGCGACCCCTTGCCGACGCTGCGGTCACGCCAGGCCATTTCACCAGTGTCGAACTTCAGGGCGGTGAGAATGCTGCTGGAGAACCCGTAGATGTGGTCGCCGACGACGACTGAGGTGGCGTGGTGATTGCGCATCTCGCGCGTGAAATAGACCTCTTGCGCCGACGCGATATTCCCCGCGGCGCGAATTTCCACCAGCGCGCCGCCGGTCCCGTAATCGGACGAGAAGAAGACGCGATTCCCTTTCACCACCGGCGTGGCAATGTTGGCGGTGTTATTCGAGGCGCGGTTATACGTCCACAGCAGGCGGCCATCGCGGGGATCCACCGCGAGCGCGCGCTGGGCGGTAAAGAACACCACCTGCTGCAAGCTCCCGGTCTGCACCAACATCGGCGATGAATAGCCGGCGTCGTCGTTATGGTTCTGCCAGAGGGTCTTGCCATCCGCCTTGTTGAGCGCGACGATCGACGCCTTGCGGCCGCCGGCGTTGAGAATGATCCGGTCGCCGAGGATCAGCGGGGACTCGCTGTAGCCCCAGTACGGCGTGTTACCGCCAAAGGTCGAGACGACGTTGACCATCCAGATCTTGCGGCCAGTCGCGGCATCGAGACAGGCCAGTTCGCCGGTGCCGCCGAAGGCATAGACGCGGTCGCCGTCGACCGTCGGCGTGCTGCGCGGGCCGTCGCCCATCTCATTGCGAAAGCGCTGCCCATTGGCAACTTCCCACAGCTTCTTGCCGGTGGCGGCGTCGAAGGCGATGGCGTATTCGGTGTTGCCGCGCGAGCCCAGGGTGAACAGGCGGCCGTTGGACGACGAGAACGACGAGAAGCCGGTCCCTGCGCCGGTGGTCTGCCACAATTGCGGCGGCCCGCCAGCGGGCCATTGCTGAAGCAAGCCGGTCTCCGCAGAGTGCCCGTCCCGGTTCGGTCCGCGCCACTGGAACCAGTCCGCCTGCTGCGCCGCGGCAGGACCGAGCTGTGCAATCGCGCCGAGTGCTACGACGATGGCGGTTGTGATTCGCATAGGGACTCTTAGAGCTGATGACCCGTCATTCGTTCCCACCCCGAAGGGTCCCACCCGTGAGGGCCCCACCCGAAGGGTCCCACCCACGGGGTCCTAATCGTACGGCGTCTGCGACGCCGGCAACGAAGCGACAAAGTCAGTCCTGAAGCGTGACTCGTACGACGTCAGAAGTTCGTCGACGCGGGCGAGGTGGGGCGAACGAACAATGACGCCTGCGTGGCTGGGCTTGTCGAGCCGCCAGACGATCTCGGGATCGGTGTAGTCACCGAGATCGGGTGATTCCTGACGGGCCAGCGACACGATCAGACCGGCGTAATCGTTGCGCATCGCGGGCACGCGGTAGGGCTTCTCGCCGCCGGCGACTTCAATCTTCGCCCATTCTGCCCACATGTTGACGCCGGTGGCTGCCTCGATCAGTTCTGCGATGTGCGCGCCGCCGACACGAGCCGAGGTCTCCAAAAAGACCAGGCGCCCATTCTCGCCGCGAATGTATTCGCTGTGCGACACACCGCGAACTAAGCCCAGCGCGACGAGTAGCTGCTTATTCAGCTGGAGCAGCTCGCTCGCTTCGGCCGATGTGCGGTCCATCAGGCGGGTGGTAAACACGCCACCGGAGTGGGTCACGTCGAATGGGGGCGTCCCGTATTTGCTCGGCACGGCAGCGACGACATCGCGTTGATAGACGATCGAATCGACGTGGCAGACGTCGCCAGCGACGAATTCTTCGAGTAAAAAGTAGGAGCGTTCATCGCCAAGCGCTTCGGTGACCGCCCACAGTTCGTCTTCACCGTTGATCTTGCGAATCCCGATCGAGCCGGCCTGATGGCGCGGTTTCAGGAACCAGGGCGGCGGCACGCGGCGGCAGAATTCGCGGATCCGATCGTCATTCAAGACGTGCACGAACGCCGGTACCGGTAAGCCTTCTTCCTGGGCCTTCATCCGCATCGCCAACTTGTCTCGGAAGTGGCGCATCGTCGTCTCGCCCATTCCCGGGATGCGGAGATGCTCGCGCAAGGCGGAGGCTTTCTCGAGATCGAAATCGTCGAGCGGCACGATCCGATCAATGGGGCTGCGCCGCGCCAGATGCGCGGTGCCGAGAATCAGATCGTCGATCTTCCAGCGCTTCCTGTCGTCGTGGATATAGAAGATGTCATCAAGGCTGTCACGCGGCCAGTCGGCATCGCGCAGGCTTGCCGAAGTGACCAGCAGGACCCGGCAGCCCTGGCGCTTCGCCTCGCGCAGGAACTCGAGGCCCTTGTGATACGAGGCCAGGCAAAGCATCGTCAGCGACATGACGGTTCTGGTCTTACAGCGCCCCGACGCGGTAGTAGCAAAAGGCTGAGAGAACCATCACCAGAAGTGCAATCAGGCCGAGCATGATCGGGGCCCGGACGTGCACCTGAGTCCCCGAACGACGTTTGAAGACGGACACTGGCCGAATGGTAGCACCGCTGGACGACTCTGCTATTCTGGGGAGGTCATGAAGCGCATCTTTCTGTTCGTGCTGACCAACCTCGCCATCATGGTGGCGCTCAACATTGTGCTGGCGGTGCTGGGTTTCACCGGCTATATCCAGCCTGGCGGCGGCGTCAATTACACCAGCCTGATGGTGTTCTGCCTGATGTGGGGCATGGGCGGCGCCTTTATCTCATTGGCCATTTCTCGCTGGATTGCCAAGAAGACGATGGGCGTCAAGCTGGTCACCGGCCAGAGCGGCAACGCCGACCTGGATTGGCTGCACGCGACGGTCGCCCGGCTCACCCAACAGGCGCAGCTGCCGATGCCGGAAGTCGGATACTACGAGTCGGCCGAAGTCAACGCGTTTGCCACAGGACCGAGCAAAAGCAAGAGCCTGGTCGCGGTGTCGTCGGGCTTGCTGAGCGGGATGCGCCGCGAGGAAGTCGAGGGTGTCCTGGCGCACGAAGTTGCGCACATCCAGAACGGCGACATGGTGACCATGACGCTGATTCAAGGCGTGATCAACGCGTTCGTAATGTTCCTGGCGCGGATCATCGCGTCGATAGTTCGCCAGACGGCAGACGAGCGTTATGCCTACATGCTCAGTTTCGTCGTGACCATCGCGCTCGATATTGCGTTTGGGTTCCTCGGCATGATGGTGGTCGGCTGGTTCTCACGCGCGCGTGAGTTCCGCGCCGACGCCGGCGGCGCGGCTCTCGCCGGTCGTCCGAACATGATCGCGGCGCTGCGCCGATTGCAGACGACCAAGCAGTTGGTCGACAACAGCGAGCCGGCGATGGCGACACTGAAGATCTCGGGCCGCAAGGCGTGGTCGTTGATGTCGACCCATCCGCCGCTCGAGCAGCGTATCGCGGCGCTCGAATCGGCTCGCTAGGGAGCTGTGGCAGACGCGACGGTCGAGGCCCAGGGTCACCTGATCGACTCGGGCGACCTGCAAGGCATCCTCACCACGATCGTCGAACACGGCGCGGCCTACGAAATCCAGCGGTTCGATGTCGGGCGGACCAACGCCGATGCGTCGCGCCTGACCATTACCGTCCGCGCCGAACACCGCGCCTCACTCGAACACCTGCTCGTCAAGCTGTCTCCCTACGGGTGCTACGTCGAGAACGATCTCAGCGATGTGCTCGTCCGGGCCGCCGACATCGACGGGGCTGCGCCGATCGACTTCTACTCGACGACCAATCACCGTACGGAAGTCCGGCTCGGCGGCGCCTGGCAGCCGGTGGATGGCCAGCGCATGGACGCGACCATTGTGATCACCGAGCGCCGCGCGACCTGTCGCAAGTTGCGGGACATTCGGGCCGGCGATCAGATTGTCTGCGGCATGCACGGCGTCCGGGTGATGCCAGACGTGCAGTCACGCGATCGGCCCACCTTCGGCTTCATGAGCAATGAGGTGTCGTCGGAGCGCCGCGTCGAAACCGCGGTCGCGCGCGTCGCTGACCTGATGCGCCGGACCCGCGCGGCGAACGGGCGAATCGCGTTCGTCGCCGGCCCGGTGGTGATCCATACCGGTGGTGGCGACTACTTTTGCGAGTTGATTCGTCTCGGTTACGTCGATTTGCTGTGCTCCGGTAACGCACTCGCGGTGCACGATATCGAGTTCGCGCTGTCAGGCACGTCGCTTGGCATCGATCTCGGCTCAGGCCATCCAGTTGAACACGGCCATCGCAATCACATGCGCGCGATCAACGAGATCCGGCGCGCCGGCGGCATCGCCAATGCGGTGGCCACAGGCGTGCTCTCCAGCGGGGTGATGCACGCCTGCCACCTGCACAACGTCCGCTATCTCCTCGCCGGGTCGATCAGGGACGATGGCCCGTTGCCCGAGACGATGATGGATCTGGTCGAGGCCCAGGACGCGTATGCGCAGGCACTCGCCGGCGTCGACATGGTGATCATGCTGTCGTCGATGCTGCACAGCATTGGCGTCGGCAACCTGCTGCCATCCTGGGTCAAAGTGGTCTGCGTCGACATCAATCCGGCGGTGGTCACGAAGCTATCGGACCGAGGCTCGACGCAAACGATCGGGATTGTGACTGATGTAGGACTGTTCCTGCATCAACTGGCCGAGTCATTACGGATCAAGGAACACGCCACAGAGACATCGAGACACCGAGAGTAAATTTTCTTTTTCTGTCTCTGTGCCCCTGTGCCTCTGTGCCTCTGTGCCTCTGTGGCTTTTGGGAATGTATGTTCAGAACACTGATCGATCCCGCAACGCTTTCTAAGCACACCACTGACGCGTCATTCGTCGTGATCGACTGCCGCTTCGATCTGGCCGACCCGGCAAAAGGCGAACAGCTCTATCTCGAGTCGCACATCCCCGGCGCGCGCTATGCGCATCTCGATCGAGACCTATCCGGCGAGAAGACGCGCGTTGGCGGCCGTCACCCCTTGCCGACAGCGCAGCAGATGCGCGATCGGTTCGGGGCGCTCGGTATTGATGCCTCCAAGCAGGTCATCGTCTATGACGCCGACAGCGGCATGCATGCATCGCGTCTGTGGTGGATGCTGCGGTTCATGGGGCATGACGCGGTCGCCTTGTTCGATGGCGGCTTCGCACGCTGGCTGCGCGAAGGACGGCCGGTCGCGAGCGGACCAGAGAATGCGCGCAGCGCGACGTTCACCGGCACGCCGCAAGAGGCGGGGCGACTTGACGCTGAGTCCGTTGCTGCAGGCCTTGACGACCCGACGCGGGTCCTTGTCGATGCCCGCGCAGAAACCCGCTTTCGTGGTGAAAACGAAACGCTGGATAAGGCCGCGGGGCACATTCCTGGCGCCAGGAATCACTTTTTTCAGCATAACCTCAGCGACGACAAGACGTTCAAGTCTGCCGACGAACTCCGCGCCCAATGGCAACGTCTGCTCGGCGGCGCGCCGCCTGAACAAGTGGTGATGTATTGCGGGTCGGGCGTCACCGCCTGCCATAACTTGTTGGCCATGGAGCACGCCGGCCTTGGCGGGGCACGGCTCTACCCGGGGTCGTGGAGCGACTGGTCGAGCGACCCCAACCGGCCAATCGCCACCGGTGCCTGACTGAGAGACGGCTGTGCCCTCAGACCCCTTCGCGTCCGACGATTCCACTCCGCCTGACCCAGATCGGGCTCGCGGGGCCCAGCTCGATCACACCATCGAGCAGGGCAATCAGTACCGCTGCATGATGGAGATGTCCACCGTGCTTGGCGCGATTGGCGATTTTGACGGCCGCATCATTGCGGTCACCCCGGGCTGGCGCTCGGTCCTCGGTTACAGCCCTGAACGACTTGTCGGCACGCTCTGTCTCAGCCTGGTGCACACCGACGACATCGAACGCACCCGGCAGCAGGTTATGGCGCTGACCTCCGCCGGCATCGAAACGCACAATTTAGAGGTCCGCCTGCGCGCCCGCGACGGCTCGTATCGCTGGATCTTGTGGAACTTGCGCGGCGATCCGGAGACCCGTCAGATTTATGGCGTCGGCTACGACATGACCGAACGTCGCTTGGTAGAAGAAGAACTGATCCAGGCGCGCGAAGCCGCATTACAGGCGTCGCAGGAGAAATCGCGGTTCCTCGCCAACATGAGTCACGAGATCCGGACGCCGATGAACGGCATTCTGGGTATGACCTCGTTGGCAGTGTCGATGCCCCTCAGTGCCGAGCAACGCGAGTATCTGCAGTCGGTTCAGCAGTGCGGGGAGACGCTGCTCGCAATCATCAACGATATTCTCGACATCTCCAAGATCGAAGCCAACCGAATGGTGCTGTCGCTGTCGGCGATGAGCGTACGCGAACTGGTCGAAGAGGTGATCAGCGCTGCCATGCCACGCGCACGTGAGAAGGGGCTGCAGTTGAATACCCACATCGCCGACGACGTGCCGCGGCGAGTCGTCGGCGACGTCGGCCGCATTGGCCAGGTGCTGCGTAACCTGGTGTCGAACGCTCTCAAGTTCACCGACCACGGCCACGTCGACGTGTCCGTGACGCTCGCCAGGGGCGACCTGCTTTTCGCTGTCCGCGACAGCGGCCCAGGGATCCCGTCGGCGCAACACGAGCTGATTTTCGAGCCATTCCGCCAAGCCGATGACTCGACGACGCGGCGTTACGGCGGCACCGGCCTCGGGCTGAGCATCTCGCGCGAGTTGGTGACGATGATGGGCGGGCGCCTGTGGGTGGACAGTGAGCCCGGCCACGGCAGCACGTTCTACTGCACCCTGCCGTTGCCGCCAACCGCGACCGAAATAGAAACCACCGAGGACCTCGACGCCCGTGCTCCGGAATCAACCACCGATTTCGGCCTGCACGTTCTCGTCGCTGAGGACAACCCGATCAATGCACGCGTCGCGATCGCGATGCTGCGCAAGCTCGGTTGCCGGGCTACCGTCGCCGAGACCGGCCGGCGGGTACTGCAACTCATTGACGAGGCCAAATTTGACCTGGTACTGATGGACGTGCAGATGCCTGATCTTGACGGCCTCGAGGCCTCGTTGGCCATGCGGATTCGTGAACAGGAGCGAGGCCTGCCACGCATGCCGATCGTCGCACTGACCGCCAACGCGATGACCGGTGACCAGGACCGGTGCATCGAGGCAGGGATGGATGGCTACCTCGCGAAACCGGTGACCATCGACGCCCTCGAGCGTGAGATTCGCCGCGTCACAGGAAAGCTGGAATGAAAACATTCATGGTCGGCTGCCTGATCATCGCGGTGATCGGCACCATCCTGTTCGCGGTCGGTGGCTATTTTTTGTACCGGGCCGCGAGCCCGATGCTCGAAGACGGGCGCGCCTACCTGTCGCGGATGGGCGAGCCCGACGAGATCAGCCAGCAATTGAAAAATACGGCGTCGCACACGCCGCCGGACAACGGCCAACTGACCGACGTGCAGGTGCAACGCTTCGTCCGCGTGCAGGACAGCGTCCGCGCCGCGCTCGGCCAGCGGTTCGACGCGATCGACGCGAAGTATCGACACTTGAAGGGGAATGGCGACGCCACGGCGGCCCCGTCATTGGGCGAGGTGATCGGCGGGCTCGGCGAGATCGCCGCCGTCTTTGTCGACGCGCGACGATACCGGGTGGCCGCGCTAAACGAGCAACACTTTTCGCAAGACGAGTACTCGTGGGTGCGCGATCGCGTATTTCAAGCCGCCGGCATGGAGATCACCAGCGTCGTCGATCTCCGCAAGATCGAAGACGCTGTACGTAACGGTACTGGCATCAACGACATTGGCGCGCCGCGGCTGCCGACCGCTGACGTGCCGGCCAAGAATCGCGCACTGGTCAAGCCACACATGGAGAAAATGGACCAGTGGCTACCGCTCGCATTCTTTGGACTTTGAACTGACAACTGGTCACTGACAACTATTGTGTTCTTAGCGCCGTCATCGGGTCGACGCGCGCCGCCCTGCGGGCAGGGATTAAGCACGCCAGCATGCCGGTGAGCCCGAGCACCACCGCGATCGCCAGGAACATCAGCGGATCGCGCGGCGTGACGCCGAACAGGAACACCTGCATGAAGCTGGCTAACGTCGCACCGAGCGCGACGCCGATGCTCATGCCGACGATGACCTGAAACAGCCCCTGTTTCAGCACCAGCCGCAAAACATCCCGGGACGCGGCGCCCATCGCCATGCGAATGCCGATCTCCTGCGTCCGCTTACTGACGGAAAACGCCATCACGCCGTAAAGACCCACGGTCGCGAGGAACAATGACGCGAAACCGAACGCCATGAACAGCGAGCCAAACACGCGGAACGGCCACGTGCTCTGATTCTTGTTCTCCTCAACGGTCATGACGTTGAAGACCGGCATGTTCGCGTCGACGCCTCGCACCGCCTCGCGTACCGAGGCCGACAACGCAGTCGGGGGCCCGGCCACGTGCATGACGATGACCAACGTGGACGGCGGCCGTTGCGCGAGCGCCAGATAGAAGCCTTCGGCCGCCTTGTCCTCATCAGTCGCGCCGAGGCCGAGATCAGGGACCACGCCGACAATGGTTCGCCAGGGCTGGTTCTCGCCAGTCAACGTGAACTGCTGGCCGACCGCCCCGTTCGGAAAATATTTGCGCTCGAAGCTCTGATTGACGAGCGCGACCGGCTCGCGGCCATCGGTGTCTCGCGTATCGAACAGGCGGCCTTTGATCGCCGCCGTGCGCAGCACCGCGAAGTAATCCGGCGTCACCGTTGCGCCGCGCGCATTCGGATAGTCGCGGTCCTCGTTAAAGTGCTGACCATGAAATTTGACGTCGTAAAACGGCGCGGACGGCGCGACCTCGGTGGCCAGTGCGGCGTTGACCACTCCGGGCAACGCTTTGATCCTCGCTTCGACGGCATCGGCGAACCGACGCTGTGCCGGGTCATCGGGATAGTCGAGTTCAGGGAGGACGACACGCGCGACCAGGACATCGGTCATTGGAAAACCGAAATTCACGTCGCGGATGTTGATGATGCTGCGAATGACCATGCCGGATACGACAAGAAGCCCGAACGACAAGGCCATCTCGGCGATCACCAGGCTGCGGCTGAAGCGTCCGAGGCGCAGTCCCGTCGAACGGCCTTCGTCTTTCATGATCCCGGCGAGATCGGTGCGTGACGCGCGCCACGCGGGCACCAGTCCCGCAACCACCGTCGAGAGCACGGCGATCGCCGTCACAAACACCATCACCGTCCCGTCAATCCGGATGTCGATCCAGAAGGGCGGGCTGGTGTCGACGATCGCGCGGTTGAACAGCGTCACGCCGACGTAGGCGATGGCCAGACCCGCAGTGGCACCGAGCGACGCCAGTACCAAGACTTCGACGAGCATCTGGCGAATGACCCGGAAGCGGCTGGCGCCGACCGCCGTGCGAACGGCAACCTCGCGCGTCCGATCAGCGGCGCGGGCGAGCACCAGGTTGGCCACATTCGCACAGGCGATGACCAGCACCCCGAACACCGCGACCAGCATCGTCGTCAACACGGCCGTGATCTCGCCGAGCAAGTCCTTCATCAATGGCTGCACGACGATGGTGTAACCCTTGTAGAGGGTCGGCAGTTCTTGCTCGAGCTGGCGCGCGAGAATGTCCGCTTCGGCGCGCGCCTGATCGGTCGACACGCCGTGACGCAACCGGCCAATGACGTTGACCCCGCGCGCGGTGGCCCGTTTGGCCGGGTCGAGTTCGAGATTCGCCGCGACCCACAGTTCCTGCGTCGACGGAAACGCAAACTTTGGCGCCATCACACCGACGACGGTCATGCCCGTGCCGTTGACGCGCATCGTTTGACCGACGACGTTCGAGTCGCGCTTGAAACGCTCCTGCCAGACCTTGTCACTAATTAACACGACGGGTGGCGCGCCGGGCTTCTCATCGCCATCGCGAAAATCACGACCCAGCACCGGCGCAGTGTTCAGCAGCCGCAGCGTGTTCGGGGTCATCCACAAGCCGCGATAACGCTCCGGGGTACCGTCAGGACCGACGATGTTGGCGGTACTCTGGTAGTAGGCGGCGAGGTCGTCGAACGACTTCTGGCGGCTACGCCAGTCCGCATAATCGTGGAGTGTCGGGGCCTGCGTCCGGTCCGTGTTGGCCTCTGCGACCCGCAGCCGCGACAGCACGTAGAGGCGATCCGACTCCTCGAACGGCAATCCGCGCAACACCGCGCCGTTGACGATGCTGAACATCGTCGTGGTCAGGCCAATGCCCAGGGCAAGGGCGATGATCGCCAGCACCGCCATGCCCGGTTGTTTGGCGAGCATGCGGAAGGCAAGGCGCAGGTCGGTCATTTCAAGGGATACGGCTCACGCCGTCTGTCAGTTCCCAGTTTCCAGTTGTAACTATTCAGCTGCCGTCGTCGGCAGCCCGGCGGCTTGCCACGCGGCGTAGCCGCCCAGCAGGTTGCGAACATCGGTAAATCCGGCACGGTGCAGGAGGCTGGCGGCGATCGCGGAACGTGCGCCGCCCTGGCACTGCGTGACGAGGGGCCGGCCCTTGGGTATGTCTGTGAGTCGGTTGGCGAGATGGCCGAGCGGGATATGGATGGCAGACGGCAACCGGCCTTCGCGCCATTCATTGGCGTGGCGTACATCGATCACCACCGGCGTCTCGTCGCCGCGCATGCCGGCGAGGTCCTGTGGCGAGAGTTGGGCAATCTGCCCCGCCGCTTGGGCGGACAGTGCGCGCGCGATGGCCGGGGCGCGGAAATATCCACCGATGCGATCGAGACCGATGAGGGCCAGTGCGCGCACGACTTCCGGCAGGCGCGCTTCGGCGCCCTCACCGAGAATCAAATAAAAATTGTCGGTGTAGGGGATCAGCCAACCGGCCCAGGTGACGAAACTCGCGTTGATCGGCAGATTCAGCGTGCCCGGAACGAATCGCTGCGCGAACTCCTCCGCGGATCGTGTATCGATGACCAGCGCGCGCGAGGCGAGTGCGGCAAGCGCGTCGTCCTCCAGTCGGGGTGGCAGGGCCAAGCCGCCAAGCACGCGCGTACCGGCCTGATTGAGCCGCTTCATCTCGGCGAAGTACTTCGGCGGGTCAGGCTGACCCGCGAGCACTGCCGCCACAAATTCCTCTTCGCCGCTCGTCTTGAACGCCCAATTGAAACGGCGCTCGTAACCCAGGGTGCTATGCGGCACTGCGCTGATCCCTTTGCCACACGACGAAACCGGCGCTGTGGCCCGGCCAGATCTGCAGCCATTCTTCGTGCTGATTGAATCTCTGCAGGCTGCGGTAGAGCGCTTGTGCGCCAACGGTCATCGAGCCTTTGACGTGGACCGCGCGTTCGAGCAGATCGGGACGGCCGACATCGCCGACGAACACGAAATCGCCGGTGGCTGCCGCGATCGGCGCATCCGCGACGGCGCGGTCGGTGATCAGGAAGGTCAGGTGCTCCGGCGTATGTCCGGTGTGTGGAGGACGTCGAGCGTCACGTTGCCGACCGTGATCCGGTCGCCGTCGCGCAGGAGTTGCGCCTCGCCAGCAAACGCATACTGCCAATCGGCTCCGCCTTCACCAGACAACAGAACGGTCGCGCCAGTGCGCTGCGCCAGCTCGCGACTCCCGGATACAAAGTCGGCGTGAATGTGGGTTTCGGTGACGTGCGTGATCTGCAGACCGTCGGCTGCGGCCGCGGCGACGTAGCGTTCGGCGTCGCGATTGGGATCGATGACAATCGCCTGGCCGGAGCCGGCGCAGCCAATCAGGTAGCTGGCCTGCGCGAGGGCGGGCTCGAATAATCGTCGGACGATCAACGAGCCTTCCGCTTCATCGTTTCTGCGGCGAGCTTCTGCGCCGCTTCGCGCAGCGCCTTGCCCATCGGCGATTTGTCCCAGCCGTTGTCGCCGACGTCGAAACTGCCGAGCGATGTCCAGATGTCGGTGCCGACGCCAACGTCGGTATTACTGCCGTCGACCTGAAAGGTGTCGCTGACTTCGCCGTCTTTGCCGGCGAGTTCGACGTGCATCTTCACTTCCGCCTTGGTCCGCGTCATGCTGCCTCCGACGCCCAGCCGTCCGAGCGCACCGCTGGAGATTCGATTGCTGCCGCGGGTCTCGCCGGCTTCGAGCACGGTGGCGGCAATGATCAGGTGCAGATCGTTGGTCTCGGCGAGCGCGGCCAGTTGCTTCGCGGACAGCGGGAGCTTGGCCCCTTCTGGCAACTCGAGGAGCACCGGCTGAGCGCGTTTATTCGTGATCATCTCGGCGCGCAGCAGTTTGGCGAGCGCGGCCGCTGCGTTGTGAGTGCCACCGTCCACGTTGGCGACATCAAACGGCAGCAGGCCGATGCGGACCCGATCTTGCGCGGGCGCGTTCACGGCGAAGCCAACGACTGCGGCGAGGGTGACGAGGATCAATTTCATGTGAAGCTCAGCTTAGCAAATTGTCGATGGCAACCGGTTCGATGGGATCTGCGGGCACGAAGCCAAACACCGCACCGTAGAAATACAGCTCGGCTTCAAGGCTGCGAATTATATTTTCCGCTTTGCGGAAGCCGTGTTGCTCGCCGGCAAACGGAACGTAGGCGACCGGCAGCCCCTTCTTGCGCACCGCGGCGGCCATCATCTCGGATTGATTCGGCGGGACCACCTGGTCCTCGAGCCCCTGGAACAGAATCAAGGCGCACGACAGCCGCTCGGTAAAGTGAATCGGCGATCGCGCGCGATACACGTCACGCGCCGCAGGGTACGGACCTACCAGCGAATCGAGATACCGTGATTCGAATTTGTGAGTGTCCTGCGCGAGGACTTCGATGTCGCTGATCCCGTAATAACTCGCCCCGGCCTGGAACGTGTCGTGGAAGGTCAGCGCGGCGAGCGTGGTGTAGCCGCCGGCGCTGCCGCCGTGGATCATCAACCGGTTCGGGTCAGCGTAGCCTGCGGCGACGAGGAACTTCGCGCCGTTGACGCAGTCCGCAACGTCGACCAGTCCCCACTGGCCCTTCAGCCGGTCACGATAGGCGCGTCCGTAGCCGGTGCTGCCGCCGTAATTGACGTCGAGGATGGCGAAGCCGCGGCTGGTCCAGAACTGCAAACGCGCGTCGAGGACGCCGGAGGTCGCCGTGGTGGGTCCGCCGTGGCTGAGGACGAGCAGCGGTGGGCGATCGCCAGCCGGCGCCGCACACTCGGGATTTTTCGGCGCGTAATAGAACGCGTAGACGTCGGCGCCGTCTGAGCGGAAGCTCACCGCCTCCGCCGCCGAAACCCACGCCGGATCAATCTCATCGTCTGTCGACGTGCGTAACACCGAGACGTGCGAGTCAGCGAGCGACACGGCGGCGATGCACGATGGACGCGTCGCTGCACCACCAATGAAGTAGATCTGGCCGTCGCGCACCCGAATGCTTTCGAAGGGCTCGAGCCCAAGCGCCAGCCGTTCAAACGTGCGGTCCTCGATGTCCAGCACGCCGCAGTGCCAGCGGCCAGCGTCGACATACGTGGCCACGATTCGCGTCGATGATGCGAAGGCGTAAGTGGTCATGCTGAAGGTCCACTGCGCCTTGCCGAAGTCAGCGGCCATCGGCAACAGGGCGTCGACGCCGCCGTTGCGAAGGCGATAAAGGTTCCAGTAGCCGGTCCGATCGGACACGAAGAACAGCGTCCCGTCGGGCGACCACTCAGGCTGAAAGATCGAGTCGCTGTCACCGCTGGCGACTCTGCGCGGCGTGATCAGCGAGCCGTCAGCCGCCACGTCGGCCAGCCATAACTCGGTGCCGTCCCACGGCATGTTGGGGTGATCCCACTGCAGCCAGGCGAGCTGATCACCTGCGGGATTCAGGATCGGGTCGGAATAAAAATCGGCGCCAGACACCAGAACCCTGTCTGGGGCCTGGGGCCCGGGGCCGGTTGGGGTTGTCGGCACCGATACGATCGTATTGACCGGCTCGCCGGGCGCGGTGTGATCTTCTCGGACAACGATCAGGCGTTCGCGTTTCGGGTCGAGCCGTGAATCAGCGTAGAGATAACCCGCGGCGGTAAGCGGTTGAGGTGAACCGTTCCGCGCCTGGCGATACATTTTCTGGTCTGCGAAATTCGAAAAATAGACCGTCCCGTCGTCGACCGTGTAGGCCGCGCCCCCGTACTCATGGACGCGCGTCCGCACGTTGAAGTCGGCTGGCGTGATGTCGCGCACGGCACCGTCGCGCGATCGGCACACAATCACATTACGTCCGCCCTCTGACGCCCGCCCCTCAACCCAATACAGATCGTCGCCGTCAAGCACGATGTGGTCGAAGCGAAGGGACCCCGCAGTGACCCGCGCAGCAGTCAGTGGCGATTTCCAGGTACCGTAGGGCGCAATCATCAGGAGCTTTTGGCCACGGCGACGATCAGGCGCATCAAGCCAAGGCTATACGATTCGGCGGGTCGCTCAGTTCCATGGCGCCTGGGCCCTGATCCCTGGCCTGCGCGCAGGGGCCTGAAGAATTTTCGTTGGGTGCTCCGTCTAATCCTTCAAGACGGAGGAACGAACATGGGTATCAGTCAGCGCCGCGTCGGTGAGGTCACGATCATCGATCTCTCGGGTCGATTCATGAGCACCGAAGAACCCAACCGGATCAAGGACAAGATCACCAGCCTGGTCTTCGGTGGCCACACCCGGATTGTCCTGAATCTCGCGGATGTCAGCTACATCGACAGCTCGGGGCTCGGCGAACTGGTGGCCGGGCATCTGACGGCCCGGCGGGTTGGCGGCGTCGTCAAGCTCGCCAATGCGAGCGCACGGATGCGGCAGATTCTCGAGCTCACCAAGCTGGTGACCATTTTCGAGATGCATCCGTCGGAAGCAGAGGCGGTTGACAGTTTCACCAGCGTGGCGGTGTAAACTGCGGGACTTTCGGGCGTCAATCCGCTACGATGCCCGCCTGTTCCACTGTTCCACTGTTTCACTGTTTCACCACTCGGCGCGGGGGCTGGTCATGAATCTTTCTGAGCGAAAAGTTGGCGGCGTCACGGTAATCGACGTCTCGGGCAAGATGGCCGCCGGTGATGGTGCGGGCAACCTGAAAGACAAAGTCACCAGCCTGGTGTTCCAGGGCGAAAAGAACATCATCCTCAACGTCGCGGAGCTGTCCTATGTCGACAGTTCCGGCCTGGGCGAGATGGTCGCATGCCATGGCACGGCGATTCGTGGCGGCGGCACGGTGAAGATCGCGAACATGGGCAAGCGGCTCCAGGACCTGATGGTCATGACCAAGTTGCTCAACGTGTTCGAAGCGCACGATAGCGAAGACGCGGCCGTGCGCAGCTTCTCGTAGCCCGCGCGGCTCCCGCGGAACCCACAGCGATCCGCATGCAGCATTCGCAACGTCAGGTCGGTCCGGTCACGGTCATGACGCTTGCCGGTCGCCTCGTCGCTGAGGATGTCCCGGCGCTCCGGGCGATGATGACCGCGGCGCTCTCACTCGGCCAGCGCCGTACCGTGCTCGATCTCGGAGACCTGGCCTATCTCGACAGCGCCGCACTTGGCGAGTTGGTCGCCTGTCAACTGCGCGCGAGTCGGGTTGGCGCGCCGCTGCGGCTGGCGGCGGTCGAAGGCCGGCTCAAGGATCTCCTGCACGTCACCCGCTTGATCACCGTGTTTGACACCCATGACACGGTGGCCGCCGCGGTGCGCGCATTTACGGAACGCAAACTGCCGGTTCGTCTCTAAGGGCGGGCACAGGGGTTGCACCGACCGCGGTGGAGGCTCCGGTATGCGGTTCCGACTCAGCTGTATCGCCGTCGTTGCGTTGTTATGCGTCGGGTGCGCGTCGCTGGAAGGCCTCCGTGGCCTGATTCAGGCCCCGAATTTTTCCCAGATTGATGGCCGACCGAGCGAGATTCGCCTGAACGGGTCTGGGCTTGGCGGTGGCGACGGCGCGACGGTCCGGATCTGGACCCGGGTCAGCAATCCCAATGCCTTCGGACTAACGCTGGGGACCCTGCGCGGCACGCTCAACCTCGAAGGATCGCGCGCGGCGACTGTGGACTTCCCGTTCGGTCTGCCGCTGCAGGCGCGGGGCGAGGCCGAAGTGCCGATCGACATCAACGTCGACTTCCAGGATTTGCCCGGCCTCGGTCAGGCGATTACACGGGCGATCTCGCGCCAGCCGATTGGCTATTCCCTCGACGGCACGATTGGCGTCAGCGCCGGGCCGTTTGGCCAGCCGACATTCGGGCCGATGACGCTGCTGCGCGGCGAGCTGCACCGGTAGCAGTCCACAATAGGTGACAATCGGCGGCGGGCTCGGGGATAAAGTTGCGCCATGCAATTCAGAGCTCGTACCCTCGCGCTGGTCGTGTTGACGCTGGCGCTCGCCGGCGCCGTCCCCAGCGCGCAGGCGCCCGTCAAAGTCACCACCCCAGAGCAGTTCTTCGGCCACCAGATCGGCGCCGATTACCAGCTGCCCAATTACACTAAATTCACTGAGTTCTATCGCAAGCTCGACGCCGATTCCGACCGGATGATCGTGCAGAGCATCGGTAAGACCGCCGAGGGCCGCGATCAGCTGATGGCGATCATCACCGCCCCGGAGAACCACAAGCACCTCGCGAAGTACAAGGACATCGCGAGGCGCCTCGCCCAGGCCGACGGCCTCACCGACGACCAGGCGCGCCAACTCGCACGCGACGGTAAAGCGGTGGTGTGGATCGACGGTGGCCTGCACGCCACCGAAGTGCTCGGCGCGCAGCAGTTGATGGAAACGGTCTATCAGTTAGTCAGTCGCAGCGATGAAGAGACGATGCGCTTCTTGCGTGATGTGATCATCCTGGCGGTGCATGCCAATCCCGACGGCATGGAGCTGGTCTCCGACTGGTACATGCGCCACAAGGATCCGAAGCAGCGCACCACCGGCGGCGTTCCGCGGCTGTACCAGAAGTACATCGGCCACGATAACAACCGCGACTTTTACCTCTCATCGCAACCGGAATCGACCAACATGAACCGGCAGCTCTATTACGAGTGGTTCCCGCAGATCATGTACAACCACCATCAGACCGGGCCGACCGGGACGATTCTTTTTGCGCCGCCGTTCCGCGATCCCGCGAACTACACCTATCACCCGCTGATCATCACCGGCCTCGACACCGTCGGTGCGGCGATGCACAACCGCTTCGTCGCAGAAAACAAGCCGGGCGCGACCATGCGACGGGGCGCGAATTATTCGACGTGGTGGAATGGCGGCCTGCGCACCACGGTCTATTTCCACAACATGATCGGGTTGCTGACCGAGAGCATCGGTCATCCCACGCCGATGGAAGTCGCCTTCGTGCCCGACCGGCAGATCGCCAGCGCCGATCTGCCGATGCCGATTGAGCCGCAGGTCTGGCACTTCCGGCAATCGATCGAATACTCGATCACCGCCAACCGCGCCGTGCTCGACGTCGCGTCGCGCAACAAGGAACACTTCCTCTTCAACATCTACAAGATGGGTAAGGACAGCATCGAGAAAGGATCGAAAGATACCTGGACGGTGGTGCCCAAGCGCTTACAGCAGGTCAAGGACGAATTGGCGCGCGCCCGCGCGGCGGCAGCGCCTGCCACCCCGGGCAGCGGCGGCGGCGGCGGTCGTGGCCAGAGCACGGTGCCCATCGATCAGTACGCCAGGTTGATGAAGCGTCCGGAGTGGCGCGATCCGCGTGCCTACGTGCTGCCCGCAGATCAGACCGACTTTCTCACCGCGACCAAGTTCATGAACGCGCTGATCAAGACCGGCGTGCAGATCCATCGCGCCTCGGCGCCGTTTACGGCCGGCGGCAAGCAGTACCCAGCCGGCTCCTATGTCATCAAATCGGCGCAGCCGTTTCGTCCGCACGTGCTCGACATGTTCGAGCCGCAGGATCATCCCAACGACTTCCAATACCCCGGCGGCCCGCCGATTGCGCCGTACGATAACGCCGGTTGGACGCTGGCGTACCAGATGGGCGTGAAGTTCGATCGCGTTTTCGAGAACGTCGATAGCGCCCTGGTCAAACTGCCTGGCGAACTGATCAAGCCAATGCCAGGACGGGTGACCGAAACCGCTAACGCCACCGGCTACGTCCTCAGCCACGGTGTCAACGACGCGTTCATCGCCGTCAACCGGTTGCTCAAGGCCGGTGAAGAGGTGTTCTTCGTACGCGACCGCTCGTGGCAGAGCAGTGACGGCACCGGTGTGATGTTCATTACCGCACGGCCGTCGACCCTTGCGGTTCTCAAGACGGCAGCCAACGATCTTGGCTTGACCTTCACCGCCGTCGCAGCCAAACCGGCAGGCGCGTTGTACCGGTTGAACCCGGTGCGCATCGGTCTGTGGGATCAGTACGGCGGCTCGATGCCGTCAGGGTGGGTGCGCTTCCTGCTCGAACAGTTCGAGTTCCCCTTCGAGGTGGTGTTCCCCGGTCCCCTCGATGCGGGCAACCTCAAGGCGAAGTACGACGTGTTGCTCTTCCCCGACGGCGGTATCCCCGAGGGTGAAGCCGGCGGAAGGTTCGGCCCCGGCCAGCCGGCTGCCGCGGATATTCCGGCTGAGTTCCGCAATACGCTGGGGCGGGTCAGCATCAAACAGACCATTCCGCAGTTGAAGCAGTTTGTCGAAGCCGGAGGCGCGATCGTCGCGTTTGGCGGATCGGCCATGCTCGGCCACCACCTCGGAATACCAGTCAGCGATCATCTGGTTGAAGTGGGACCCAACGGCATCGAGCGCCGGCTGCCGAACGACAAGTTCTACATTCCGGGATCGTTGTTGCGCGTCGCCGTCGATAACACGCACCCGGTCGCGTTCGGGATGCCGAAGCAGGTTGACGTGATGTTCGACAACAGTCCGGTCCTCCACCTCGCGCCCGACGCATCGCTCCGCGGGGTGCGTCCGGTCGCCTGGTTCGACACGAAGGAGCCGCTGCGTTCTGGATGGGCGTGGGGCCAGCACTACCTCGAGGGTGGGGTCGCTGCCGCGGAGGCGTCGATCGGCAGAGGCAAGGTGTTCCTGTTCGGACCGGAGATCACCTTCCGTGCCCAGCCGCATGGCACCTTCAAGCTGCTGTTCAACAGCATCTACTACGGCACCGCGACCGCGGTCGGCACGCCGGTCCGCGACCTGACTGCTGGTCAGCAATAATCCTTTCAAGGTCACCGCAAAGGCCGGCTGTCACGACGACGCCGGCCTTTCGCTTGTGCTGTGCAAGTCTCCCCACTAGCTGGCACTGCCCTTGCTCCCTTCAGGTCGATCAGGCCTCAAAACCCAGAATGTGGCGTCAGGACTGCCACGGTTTCTGGAACTTCCGGCCAATCCGCCCCGACCATGCGAACCCGTGCACTTCTCGAATTCACGCCGACCCGCCCACCGGCGGCTCGGCACCCTCACGACCTCCGCGCCGAGGTGGCGCAGTTGCGCGTCGCGCTTGCCGAGGCGCAAGCCGCTGAAGCGCGGATGCGTGAAGGCGGTCGCGCCCACGCCAGGCGGATCGCCCACGATCTGAATAACGTGCTCACGCCGATGCAGATGTCGATGAGCTTGCTCGATGAGCAGGTCAAAGATCCTGACGCGCGACGCTTGCTCGACATGCTGCAGGGTTCAGCCCAGCGTAGCGTTGACATGGTCCGGCAGATTCTGTCGCTCTCCCGCGACGTCGACCACCAACCGGCGCTTGATGCCCGGCAGTTGCTCGAGGATGTCCGGCGGGTACTTGCCGAGGCGTTTCCGCAATCGATCGAAGTGGTGGTCGAAGCGGCATCGGATGTTCCTGGCATCGATGCCGACGCGTCGCTGACTCAACAGACGATTATCAATCTCGCGCGCGAGGCACGCGACGCGATGCGCGGCGGCGGCTGTCTCACGTTGCGCGCCCAGGCAGCGGTGATTGGCGACCAGACCTGTGTCGCGATCAGCGTCGGCAATACCGGGACCGGCCAGTCGACACGGATCATGTTGCCGGCGCGGACCGCCGCGGCAGCGGGTGAAGGCCTGCCGCTCGATTGTCCGCACGGCCACGGCGAGCTCATCTTGATCGTCGACCGCCAGCAATCGGTCCGCACCATCACCGGGCAGGTGCTGGCCGCGCACGGGTATCGGGTGCTGACCGCCGCCGACGCGGCCGAAGCGGTCACCGCGTTTGCACGTCATTCTCGCGAAATTGATGTCGTGCTCACCGAACTGACGCCGGCCAGCAGCGATCGCGCCGCCACGCTGGACGCGCTGCGCACCCTTGACGCCGACGTGCGCTTGATTGCGGTGGCGACGGCCATCGCCACACCGTTCCGGACCGAGACATTGCTGCAGATGCTGCGGCAGACGCTCGACCAGTAATCCTTCGACACCATCTATGAGCGACGAACTTTCTCGCTCAACGTTCGAATCATCGACGTGGTTTCCGCGCATTCTCGGTGCGGTGCAGGATCTGGTCTACGTGTTTCGCCTCGACCCGCCGGGGTACGTCTACGTCAGCCCTTCGGTCGAACGGATCACTGGCTACACGACCGCTGAGTGTTACGCCGATCCATTCTTCGCCAATCGACACATCCATCCGGAAGACAAGGCTCGGCTCGAAGCGAGCCTGACTGATCTCACCGGCATCAACCGCCTCGAGCTGCGCATCGTGCATCGCAGCGGCGCGATTAAGTGGATCGAGCAGGAGAACACGCCAATCCGCGACGACCAGGGCGGCGTGGTCGCGCTCTACGGCATTGCCCGCGACATCACCGAGCGCAAAGCCGGCGAGATGGCCCTGCGCGACAGCGAGATGCGCTACCGCACGCTGTTCGAATCGGCGCGCGATGCCATCGTGTTGCTGGATGGTTCGACGATTATCGATTGCAATCCCGCGGTGCTGCGCATCTACGGCTGGCATTCGCATGAACTGATCGGCTCGGATGCCCAGAATGCGGCCCCCGAATTTCAGCCGGATGGAGAGCGATCAGCCGACAAGTCGAGTCGGGCGATTGCGGCTGCGATAACCGGCCAGCCGCAGCAATTCGAATTCCGCGCGTTGAAGCGGAGCGGCGAAGAAGTCGACATCGATATTTTCATGACCTCGGTCATGCAGGCGGGACGGCTCCTGCTGCAAGTCATCGCGCGCGATCTGACCGACCGGCGCCGCGCCGAGGCCGAGCGCCTCGCGCTCCAGACACGGCTCGCCAAGGCAGAAAAGATGGAGTCGGTCGGACGGCTGTCGGGCGCAGTCGCGCATGACTTCAATAATCTCCTCACGGTGATCGCCGGGTACACTGCGCTGCTCAGTGAGGATGCCGCGGCCGATTCGCCGACCAGCCACAAGCTTGGGGAAATCCTTCGCGCCGCGGAGCGGGCGCGCGATCTGACCCAGAAGCTGCTCGTCTTCAGCCGGAAACAGCCGTCACGGCCGCGCGTCATCGAGATCGACACGTTCATGCGTGACGAGGCGAGTGTCATCCCACGCCTGGTCGGCGAACAGATCAAGGTCAAGGCAAACTTCACCGCGAAGGATGCCTGTGCGCACCTCGATCCGGCACAACTGACGCAGATCCTGTCCAACCTGGTGTTGAACGCGCGCGACGCGATGCCCGACGGCGGCACGCTGACGTTGTCCACGGCACTGGTGCAGGTCTCGCGCAGCCAGGCTGCGCAGCATCCGGGCGTCGTGCCAGGAGACTTCGTGCGCCTGTCGGTGGCCGACAGCGGGATCGGCATGGACGAGGCGATCCAGGCCCACCTGTTCGAACCGTTCTTCACCACCAAGCGCCTCGGGACCGGTGCGGGGCTGGGCCTGGCGACCGTCTACGGCCTGGTTCAGCAAGCCGGCGGGTTTATCGAAGTCGACACCGCGCCAGCCCAGGGCACCACCATGGCCGTGTCACTCCCGGTGACCCTGTCGCCATGCGTGCAAGACGACAAGGCCGAATACCCAGCGATCCGCGGCGGTAGTGAAACGGTGCTGATCGTCGAGGACGAAGACTCGGTCCGCGCCTTGACCCACACCGTATTGGCGCGGCTTGGCTACAAGGTGACCGATGCCACCGGCCCAGCGGAAGCGATCGGGTTGGCCCGCGACGGTCGCCGGTTCGACATCGTGGTCTCCGACGTCGTGATGCCCGGCATGAACGGCCGGCGCATGGTCCATGAGCTCGAACAGATCACGCCCGGGTTCAAGGTGCTCTACGTGTCGGGCTATGCGGAGGCCGAGGCCGCCGGGGCCGGCGAACTGCAGGCTGACCCGAAGCATTTCCTCGCTAAACCCTTCACGCCTGTCGAACTATCGAAAAAAGTGCGCGCCCTGCTCGACGCGTAATACCCTCTGTGACTGGGCACATCGACGCGACAACTCGGGAGGGCTCGTGGATTACTACGGCGCCAAGGAATTGGCCAATTCGTTTCGTACCGTGCGCAAGAACACCATGCAGATCGCACACGACATTCCTGAAGATAAGTACGCCTACCGGGTCACCCCGGACGTCCAGACGGTCGCCGAAGAACTGGCGCACGTCGCCGTCGCCTCGCTGTGGCAAGTGCAGGCGCACGCGGTCGATAGGAAAACGCAAATCACCTTTGAGGATTCGGCACCTATATGGGTCGCGGCGCGGAACTCGAGAAGGCGCTCACGACCAAGGCCGATATCATCGCCGCGCTCGAAAAGAACGGCGAGGAGTTCGCGCGCTTTCTGGAGAACCTGACACCGGAACAGCTCGCCGAACGCGTCGGCTTTCCGCCGCCGATCCAGCCGTCGACCAAGTCGCGGTTCGAAATGGTGCTCGGCGCCAAAGAACATGAAATGCACCATCGCGCCAAGCTGATGGTGGTGCAGCGGTTGATTGGTATCGTGCCGCACCTGACGCGCGCGCGCGAGCAGATGCAGGCCGGGCAGAAATAACCGCCCCGGCCCAGGTGGTTGGCCCTGGCGCCTGACCCCGGGTGGCCGCCTAAAATTGCGGCACCAACCGGCCGTCCACGACGCGATACTTGTTTTCGACTTTCCACGTCGGACAGCACGCGGGGTCGCTGTCGCGGTGGGTAATGAAGCGCACCGCAATCGTGCCGCGACGGTCGATGGTGACCTGCTGGATCGTGCTGCGGTCGCCGAGCAGTTCCGGTGGCTCGAGCTGTTCGGGCATGCCGTTTCGACTCACAAAGACAAACATCGCGTAAAAGCGGCCGCTGCCGCCGCCATTTTCCACCAACAGCGACACCGCGTCGGGGACCTTATCGCCATCAAGGTCCCCGATGGCGTGTTCCGTGAGAATCTGGAACGAACTCCCGCCATCCTCGGGGTCCGTCCACGTTCCGCCTTTTAAGGCGACGCGGCGGTCATCGCCCTCGCTCAGGCGGTAGGTCAGGTTTGACAACGTCTCGAAGGTGATCGGCGCGGCCGTGCGGGGGGCCTGTCCGGCAATCAGCGTCACCAGCAACAGCGTGCGCATCGCGAGATGCTACTGCAGCACCATCGGCGGCGGCGACCCGTCGCGGCGTCGCGGCGGGTCGAAGCAGCCGCAGTCCGTCCAGTTTTCTTCGGGTAACAAGTCGGCAAAGCGCAGATCGAACTCGCCAAGACGGTAGATTTCGTCGGCGACGATGTGATCGCGGATCAGGGTCAGGATTTCGATCTGATCGTGCGCCTTCTCGATCTCGCCTTCCATCACACTCGGGGGCAACTGCAGGTCATCGTCGGCGGCGTCGGGATCATTCAGCCGCCGCGCATAATCAGCCGCGCGCCGCGCGTGCGTTTTGATCCGGTCGTCGAGCTTGTCCTTCAGGGTGAGTCCGGTCATCGTCAACTTCAGTCCTTCAATCACGATCCCCTTCCTGTTCTGACCTCGCGACGACGATGCCATCGTCCGGCTGATTGTTCAAGAGGCAGAATCTGCAATAATCCCCGCATGTCCATCCGACGCCGAGAATTCATCCTGGGCGCTAGCGCCCTTGCCGTCACCGCGCGCTCTGCCTTCGCCGGCATGCAAGGGCCCCGGCGGGGGGCGATCTTCCCGCCGTCGGTTCGCGCTGATTTTCCGTCGGTCTCGACCGAGACTTACCTGAACGCGGCCTCTATCCACCCACTCGGCACCTTCGCGGCGCGAGGGGCAGAGTCAGTGATTAATCACCGCCTCCGCGGCCCCGGCGAGGGGCGTGTCGATTTCGGTGTCGACAAACAAACCGACCTGAAGCGGCGCTACGGTCAGCTGATCAACGCCAAGGTCAATGAGCTCGCGTTCACCTCGAGCACCTCTGACGGCGAGAACATCGTCGTGCTCGGGCTCGACCTGCCCAAGCGTGGCGGCAACGTCGTCATCGACGAACTGCATTTCACCTCGTCGCTGTTCATGTTCAAGGAGCTTGAAAAGCAAGGCGTCGAGCTGCGCATCGTCAAGCACCGGGACTGGGCGATTGAGGTCAGTAACATGGACCGCGCGATCGACAAGAACACGCGCCTGGTGTCGCTGGCGCTGGTGTCTAACGTCAACGGTTACATGCACGACGCCGCAGCGGTCAGTGCGCTCGCGCACGCGCGCGGCGCCTACGTGTTTGCCGACATCATCCAGGCGGTCGGCGCGGTGCCGATTGACGTGCGTGCGCTGGGGATCGATTTCGCGTCAGCGGGCACCTACAAATGGTTGATGGGTGAACGTGGGTTCGGATTTCTTTACGTGCGAGAGGAACTGCAGGGCAAGGTCTTGCCGACCACCCGCTTTGGCCATCGACAAGTGACCAATTTCAATCGCGCCGAGTTGACCTGGGAGCCGCTGCCTGGCGCGGCGATGTATGAGACCGGGAACATCCCGGTGATGCTCGCCGCCTGCGTGTCGGAAGGCATCAGCTATGTGCAGTCGCTCGGCATCGATCAGATTCGCGCCCACGCCAAACAGCTGACCGATCGCCTGCAGGACGAATTGCCGCCGCTCGGCCTGACGCCGTTGACGCCTCGTCACACGCCAACGCCGATCGTCGCATTCGGACTGAAAGATGCCGCGGCGACCTCCAGGGCGCTGCAAGCAGCGAAGGTGGTTGGCACCATCGTCGCCAACGAAAGCCGTTTGCGCCTGTCTGTATCAGTGTTCAATACACACGACGACATCGATCGCGCTGTCGCGGTGCTGGGCGGCAAACGGCCGACCTATTTTTAATGGACGAAGCTGCTCGCCTGGCCGCGCTGCGCAGTTACCGCATCCTCGATACCGACCCCGAAGAAGGCTTCGACGACCTGACCCTGCTCGCTTCGCAGATCTGCGGTACGCCGATGGCCTCGATCACGCTGGTCGATGAACACCGCCAGTGGTTCAAATCGCGCGTCGGGATGACCACTCACGAAACCTCCCGCAGCATCTCCTTCTGCTCGCACGCGATCGAGCAGCCGGAGATGCTGGTTATCCCCGACGCCTTGGACGACGAGCGCTTTCGCGACAACCCACTGGTGCAAGGCGAACCGCATATTCGCTTTTACGCCGGCACCGCGTTGACCACACCGGAAGGACACGCGATCGGCACGCTGTGCGTCACCGACCGCGTCCCGCGATCCCTCACCGCCGGACAAGTCCGTGCGCTCTATGCGTTGCGTCGTCAGACTGAAGCGCAGCTCGAACTCCGACGCAATCTGATCGAGCTCGAGCACGCGCTGGCCCAGCGCGACCAGGTCGAGGACGAGCGGGCCGGGCTGGTCGTCGAATTGCGCGAATCACTCGACAACTGCAGCAAGCTCTCAGCCCTCATCCCGCTCTGCTCGACCTGCGAGTTGGACCTGACCATGCCCGCGGTTCCAGCGTCGATCCGCACCGTCAGCGAGGGCGTCACGCAACTGCTGCAGACCAAGGGCTGGCCGGAGGATGAAATCATCAAGGTCGATCTGGCGCTGCAGGAGGCCCTGGCTAACGGCATCAGGCACGGCTGCAAGAACGACCCGTCGCAATCGATTCAATGCCTGGTCAACGCCGAAGCGTCAGGCGCCCTCACCATCGTCGTGCGCGATCCGGGGCCGGGGTTCAATCCGGCCGAGGTAGCGAATCCGCTTGAAGGCGACAACGTGCTGAAGTCCAGTGGCCGGGGCGTGTTCTTAATTAACCAGCTGATGGACGAAGTCGCATTTGCCGACGGCGGTCGCGAAGTCCAGATGCGGAAGCATCGGAACGGTGGTTAGCTGGACATCGTCTCCGGCGACCACATCACACTGATCGAGCGCGCCGGCGGCTAATTCGATGGTCGCAAACGCACGACGGGCGCCGGCGATGCGCCACGGCTTCAACCTCCGGACCACCCGCACCACCTGTCCCCCGCGATCGACAAACAGCACGTCGATCGGAAACCGCATCGCTGCGGTGTGCACGACGAAACACGGCGCGAGCAGCAGCCCGGCCGACGGCGGCAGCCCGGCACGATTGAGAAGGCCGGTACGCCGCGCGGTGCGAGTCACGGCGATATCGAGCGCGGTGGCCAGCGTCTGCTGGGTTCGCTTGTTGATCAGCGCGTAAGCCATCTCAGAACACTCCCGGGACCAGGTGCCAGGCGACCCGTCGCCGGTACGCCTGGTAGCAGTCGTCCTTTTCCAACGTCTGCTCTTCGCGAAACGCTCGACCAATCAACGCGGTGTCCGCGACCAGGACGATGAACAGATTGGTCAGCGAGGGATGGGCAGCGAGGAACGCCACGTGGGTAATGAGATAGCCGGTGTAAATCGGGTGACGGACGAACGCATACGGCCCGCGCGTCACCACGCCGCGATTCGCCGGCACGATGCCGAAGCTGCGGCCCAACGCCAGTTTGCCGAAGACGACAATGAGAAGGCCAACCGCCGAGATGGCGGCGGTCACCGCGTCCGGCATCAGTCCACCGTTAGCCGATGTCCGCAGCAGCGGCGGGCCGGCCACCGACACGGCAGTCAGCAGGAGCGCGATGCGGGTGCGGTCGACATCACTGGTCTGACGCCGGGTCAGCGTGAAGATGGCGACAAGCAGTTCGCTGATCAGCAGCAGCAATCCGGTGAACCGCCCGGTCCGCTGAAAGTCGCCGAACAGATTGATCGCCAGGACCAGGAACAGGCCGCTGATTACGGCTCGCGCCAGCAGATCGCCCAGTTGCGCGCGGCGCGAGAACGTCGTGCTCACTGGATCGCCGCCTGCGGCCGCTTCGGCCGCCGCTGCACGACTGGCGCGGCTTCCTCGTCGAGAAAGTAGGCATTACATGCCGTGTCGAGCAGTTCGCGCGTGATCATCGGCTCGCGTCCGTCGTAGCGGCACAGCGCCGACACCTGATCGAGGATGTCGCGCGGCTGGCAGGAGCGCATCGCTCGCCCAAAGGGGCGGTAGTGACGACGCTGCAGATAGGCGACCATCACCGGGTGAAACTTGAGGCCGCGCCGGCGGCAATCGAGCTCGAAGATCTGCGTGAATTCTTCGACTGTTGGATCTTCGATCGCAATCTTGTAGGGAATGCGCCGCAGGAACGCTTCGTCGGCAAGCGCCTTGGGATCGAGGTTGGTCGCAAAGACGATCAACACGTCAAAGGGGACCTGGAATTTCTTACCGGTGTGCAAGGTCAGGTAGTCGACGCGACTTTCGAGCGGCACGATCCAGCGATTGAGCAGATCCTCGGGGCGAATGCGCTGGCGGCCAAAGTCATCGACCAGGAACACGCCGCCGTTCGCTTTGAGCTGAATCGGCGCCTCGTAGAACTTCGAGATCGGGTTGAAGGTCAGGTCGAGCATGTCGAGCGTCAGCTCGCCGCCGACGGTGACGACCGGCCGCCGCACCTTGACCCAGCGCCGATCGCGGGGGGTGGAGGCAATCACCGAGGTCTGGTCCTGCACATCGTCGACCGCGATGTGATTGATCGGATCGAACACGGTGATGGTTTGCCCGTCGACGTCGATCGCGTGCGGCACAAAGATATCGCCGCCGAGCGCGCGGCCCATGCCGTCGGCAATCACGGTCTTGCCGTTGCCTGCAGGCCCGTAGAGGAATACTGCTTTTCCGGCATTGATCGCGGGACCCAGCTGCTCCAGGATGCCGGGGTTGACGATCAGATGCGAGAAGCCGCTGGTAATCTGCTCTCGACCCACATACTGCCGCGCGACCTTGAGCGCCCGCATCGTTTCGACGTAGGTCGCCAGTGGCACGGGCGCGGGGCCGGCATACTGATTGGCGTCGAGGAACTGACGCGCACGCGTCCGGCCGGCATCGGTCAGCGCGTAACGATACCCGGCCGTGCCTGCGCCAGTTGCCCCGCGCACATCGATCAACTGCGCCGTGCGCGTCTGCTCAATCAGCGGTTCGAGAATCGGGTACGGCAGGCACAGGCGATCGGATAAGGCGAGTCCGGTCGCATCGCCGGTATAGAGGGCCTTCATCAGCAACTGAATGACCTGATCGGCGCCGATGCCGGTGTCCGCCAGGGTCACCGGCGCCGGCGGCATCATCGTCGCCAACGGTGTGTCGCAAATAGCTGTGGCGGTGCTGCTCATTTCTGGCTCATTGGTCCAAGGACCTGCACGAACTTGATCGCGGCCGGCCCGATGGTGACGACGAAGATTGCCGGGAAGATACAGAACACCAGCGGAAAGACCATCTTGACGCCGGTCTTGGCGGCCGCTTCTTCTGCTCGCTGACGGCGTTTGGTCCGCAGCGTCTCCGAATGGACGCGCAGCGACTGCGCCACGCTCGTGCCAAAGCGGTCGGTCTGCACCAGCATCGCCACCAGCGAGGCAAGGTCATCGACACCGGTCCGCTCGGCCAACCCGCGCAGCGAATCGGTGCGGCCTTTACCGGCGCGCAGTTCGAGATTGACCAGTCGCAGCTCGTCGGACAGGTCCTGGTGGGCAAACGCGATCTCTTCGCCGACCCGCTGGATCGCTTGATCGAGGCCAAGGCCGGCTTCGACGCTGACCACCAGCAAGTCGAGCGCGTCAGCGAGCCCCATGCGGATGCGGTGCTGGCGACGGCCAGCCATCCGCCCGAGCGCCATGCCCGGCAGGAGATAACCGAGGCCGCAACCGGCTAACGCCATGGCCATGTTCGGCCGCATGAACATCGGCGTGGCGAAAATCCAGAAGCAGAGCAACGCGAACGCCAGGCGGATGCCGAAGAATACGGCGACTGCTTCGTGACCGCGATAGCCCGCCCGCACCAGTTTGGTCCGCAGCTTACCCATCTCCGCGGTGGAGCGCGGCAGCGCATTACCGACCCGCTTCAGGGTGTCGACGACCTTGTCGAATCCGCCATCGGCGGCCGGCGCCTTACTGCGCGCGCCGCCGAGTTCGACGAGACGCTGCTCGAGCGTCACGGCATGACCCGATGAATAGGCCATCGCCGCAGCGGCGATCAGCAGGGACGCGAAAGCAAAGGCCAGGAGTGGTAACAGCAGCAGCACACTACACCTCGATCTTGATAACGCGCTGGATCCAGAAGAAGCCGATCACCTGCATCACGACCGTTGCCATCAGCATCGTCTGCCCCATCGACTCGCGGAACAGCAGCTGCATGTGCGACGGGTTGATGAACGACAGCGCGATGGCCAGCGCTGCCGGCAGCGCCATCAGGACGTAGCCGGTGAACCGTCCGTGCGCCGTGTGCACCCGAACCTGCCGCAGCACCTTGAAGCGCTCGCGGACCACGTGCGCGAGGTTGTCGAGAATCTCGGACAGGTTGCCGCCGGTTTCGCGCTGAATCAGGACGGCGGTGACAAAGAAACGCACGTCGATGATCGGAATGCGGTCGGTCATCGCATTGAGCGCGTCACGCAACGGCAGCCCGAAATTCTGTTGTTCGAAGGTCTTGCGAAACTCGGTGCCGACCGGATCCGGAAGTTCGTTAGCGACCATGTTCATCGCCGTCTGGAAGGCATGACCGGCACGGATCGCGCGCGACAGCAGGTCGAGCGCTTCAGGGAACTGTTCTTCGAATTTCTTCATCCGCACGTGCCGCCTGCGCATCAGCACGCCGATCGGCGCGATGCTGGCGACCGCGGCGGTGACAAATGGCAGCCACGGCTGTCGCGCGAAGAGGGCCGTGACGACCCCAACCGCCAGCGCGACGACGACACAGAACAGGACCACCGCGCCGGGGCTGGTGCGCCTGCCCGACTGTTGGATCAACCGCGCCAGCCACATCCCGCCGCGCGTGCCGGCCGCCATTCGCTCGAGCGCCGGCAACGGTCCGGCAGCCGTGCGCATCAGCACGGTTTCTGACTGTCCGCTCAGGACCGCCGGCGCCGAGACTTCGCGCAACCGTCGATCGAGGCGGCGTTGCCGCAGCATGGCGGGCAGCCGCGTGTAGGCGGCATAACTGCCCAGGACCATCGCGGTGACCGCGATAAAAACGAGGACCGGTAGCAACATCACCGCACCTCCGTGACGCCTTCGAACATATCGGTGGTCAGGTAGACCCCCGACGTCCGCAGGCGTTCGCAACATTTCGGCCGCACGCCAGTGGCGCGGAACCGGCCGATCACCTTGCCGTCCTGGGTGATGCCGACTTTCTCGAAGGCGAAGATCTCCTGTATGGTGATGACCTCGCCCTCCATGCCGGTGATCTCGCTGATGCTGGTGACCTTGCGCGAGCCGTCGCTCAAACGAGTCTGCTGAATCACTAACTGGATCGCCGACGCAATCTGCTGGCGCATCGCGCGTTCGGGCAGGTTGGTCGCGCCCATCGCGATCATCGTTTCGATACGTGACAGCGCGTCGCGTGGCGTGTTCGCATGGACGGTCGTGAGCGACCCGTCGTGACCGGTGTTCATCGCCTGCAGCATGTCCAGTGCCTCTTCTCCTCGGACCTCGCCAATGACGATGCGATCGGGACGCATGCGCAGGGCGTTGACGACGAGTTGGCGCTGGCGGATCGCGCCTTTGCCTTCGACGCTGGGCGGGCGCGTTTCGAGACGGGCGACGTGCTCCTGATGCAGTTGGAGTTCCGCCGCATCCTCAATCGTCACGATGCGTTCCTTCTCAGAGATGTAGCTCGACAGCACATTGAGCAGCGTCGTCTTACCGGCACCGGTGCCACCGCTGATCAGGCAATTCAGTTTTGCGCGCACGCAGTGGGACAGGAAGTCGAGCATCGGCCGGGTCAGCGCACGCAACCCGACCAGGTCGTCAGCCTTGAGCCGCTCGGCCGGAAAACGGCGAATCGACAGCAACGGACCATCGACCGCCAGCGGCGGGATGATCGCGTTGACGCGTGAGCCATCGAGCAGGCGCGCATCGACCATCGGCGAACTCTCATCGACGCGTCGGCCGATGCTGCTGACGATGCGGTCGATCACGCGCATCAGGTGGCGGTCGTCCTGGAACGTCGCCTCGACGCGCTCGAGCACGCCGCCCCGCTCGACAAAGACGTGCTTGTAGGTGTTGACCAGAATGTCGCTGATCGTCGGATCGCGGAGGAGCGGTTCGAGTGGACCGAGTCCAAAGACCTCATCGATGACTTCGGCAAAGAACGCTTCGCGCTCGGTCATGCTGAGCGGGGTGGCCTCACCGGCCAGCAACTCGCTGAGCAGCGTCTTGATCTCGGCTTCCGCACGCGGGCGATCGGCCTGCGCGAGCGCTTCGAGGTTCAGGCGATTGAGCAGCTTGCGGTGCACGTTCGCTTTGAGCTCGGCATACTGGCGCCGCGGCGGCGCCGGGCGAGCAGTGGTTGACGGCGGCGGCGCGGTCTTCGACGGCGGAAGCGGGCTGGCCAGGGTGCTCATTGACATCACCACATGCTGGCAATCCGCCCGAGACCGAGCAGACCGCGTGAAACGGGAGCGGCGCCAACCGGCACAGCGTGCGGGTCGAGAATGCCGCGGGTGAAGCGATCGAACTGCGTGGCGATCTCCGAGTCGCCACTCATCCCCAACGGCACACCGGCATTGAGCGCCATTGACACCGTCTTGTAGTCGCTCGGGAACATGTGGTGAATCGGATGGCCGACCGCCGATTCGATCTGCTTGGGTGGAATCGGGAACGGTTCGGCGGCCCGATTGAGCAGGATGCGGACGCGTTCGCCGCACGCGCCGAGCTGCCGGACGCGCTCGAGTAACCGCTGCGCATTACGCACGGACGGGACGTCCGGATTGGCGACCAGGAACATCGTGTCGGCCGCGTAAAGACCGGCCACGGTGCACGAATTAATCTCATTGCCGGCGTCGACGACGATGTACTCGTAGTGACGGGCGAGAATCTGGAACAGCTCCTCGATCGCGCCGGCGTCACCGGCGCCGGGGCGATCGAACACCTCTGACCCGGCCAGGATGTCGAGCGTCGATTTGTGTTTGGTCACCAGCTCGCGCAGAAACTCGCGATCGAGCCGGTGCAGATTGTCCATCGCGTCGACGATACCGAAGCGCGGTCGGATGCCGAGAAACAGCGCCACCTCGCCGAGGCCATGCTTCAGGTCGACGATGACCGTCGGCTTCTTGCTCACGCGCGCGAGGTCGACCGCACAGTTGACCGCGAGCGTCGTCGTACCGGCACCGCCCTTGGCGCCAAAGAACACCAGCGTCGAGGCCGCCGGACGTGCACCCTGTGCGGCGTCGCGACGTGCAGCGGTGCGACGAATCGCTCCGTGGAACGAGTCATCCGGCGGTGGCCAGGTGAAGAACTCGTTGGCGCCTGCCCGCATCGCCTGCAGGATCAGGTCGGGCTCGGCGGCGTGCGCCACCGCAAAGACCCCGGTCCCGGCGGCGCCGGCGCGAATGCGTTCGATCGTTGCCAGTCCCGACGCCGCATCGTCTCGAATATCGACCAGCACGAGATCCGGTGCAGTCGGGGTCCGCGCGTCTTCGTCGGTGACAGCGACCGGGACCGTTGACGAACGGAATAGACGGCCGGCGTGGCGGCGGAATTCTTCGTCGTGCGAAACAACAAGCGCGAGTAGTTGTGCCATGACCGCCCCTACTGAACGAGCCGAATGACTTTAGGGAACGCCCCTGCCGGTGCCGGCCCGGCGCCGGCGGAAAAAACGCCGCCGACCGGGGTAATCCGTCCTTTGACCTCGGAGCCCTGCATGCCTTCGATGAAAAAGCCAAGATAGTTGGCGATCCTCAGGCTGGCGCCGCGGCGGTTATGTTTGCCTTCTTCGTAATAGACCGGGTCGTAGACCGGAATGACTGCCACGCGAGGGCTCTTCGCAAAGGCGCTGCCTTTGACGCAATCGCAGCCGTTGTCCCAGTAGGCGCCCGGGTCTCGCGCGACCAGCTCGTTGACCCCCTGCGTGGTCGGCCCGACCATATTGCCCGGCTCAGTCGTCATCGGCGCGCCGATCGGAATCACGCTGGTGTTGCACTGGGCAATGTTCTCGCTGTAGAAATTCGCGCCGGTGCCACCGCTCATCGCCCACGGGTTGTAAAAGCTCGGCGCGACCTTGGTGGAGTTGTCAGATTTCAAAGTCATCTGCATGCCGCGGTCGCGGTCGGCGTTGTAGCCGGTGTAACCCGGTTGATTGACGGGGATATACACATCAGGCTTGGCCACCGGCTTGCCCTTGCTGTCGAGTAGATCAAAGGTGTCGTTGGGATCCCACGGCGGCGTTCCCTTCTCGATCCACCGGTCGGGAATGGTGAACGGCTTGACGCACGTCGCCGCATTCGCCGGCGAAGCTTCGGCGGTGGCTGTCGCGCTGATGTCGACCGTGTCAACGCCGAAGAACGACGCCATCAGTGTGGTGACAGGATTCGATCGTCCAGTCGTGCGATAGACCTGCACCCGCACGCGATTTGGTTCACCGCTCGGGTCGCTGAGAAACGTGACGTCGCCGGAATCCAGCGCGACGGTGTCACCGGCGACTTTGTTGGCTTTACCGGTATTGACCGCGCTTTGCACCGCCGGGCCACTGGCGCTGCGGGAATGCGGCCGATGCCGGTGCGCTGGCCGGCGCCGTGGCCCTGCGCGAGTTCATGAACATGCCGACGTCAATGGCGAGCGTGGTCGCAGCCAGAAACGACGTGAACCCGACGCAGACCAATACCAGCGACATGCCGCGCTCGTCGTCTCGAAGGCGAAGGACACGGGGGGCCATGGCTACGACTTGCCTTTCTTGCTCAGTTCGGTCTGGTAAGCGGCTTCGGCCGCCCGCAGTTTGGCGGCCGCTTCGTCGATCGCGCGTTGCGCCTTCTGCTCGAACTCGTCCTGGCGGGCCGCTTCTTTCCTGGCCTTCTCCGCAGCGACCTCGTCGCGCTTGGCTTGCGGTATAGCTGTCGTAGGCCTTGCTCGCGCGCCTGTTGTTGCTGCTTCTTCTGTTCTTCAGCATCGCGGCGTCGCTGCGCTTGGATCTCTTTGGCCTCGCGTTTGGCGATCGCCTTCATGCCGCGGCGTTCTTCTTCGTCAGCCTTGCGCTTGGCCTCGACGGTTTTCTCCATCGCCTTCTTGTCGTCAGCGCTCAGCGGACGCGTTTCGGTCGACGGTGGCTCCGCAGCGGGCGCAGTGGCAACGGCTGGTGGCGCAGGCGTCACCAGTTGCGGCGCTCTTGGCTTCTGTGCGTTCAACACCGCTGCCGCTTCGCTCGCAGTCGGCGTGCTGGCAGCCGGCACCGGCACCGAGACCGCCCCGGCCTGCGCGGCATCGCTGCGCGGACTGGTCGGCGGCGGTGTCGTGAACGCGGGCGGCGGCGTCGGGAAGCTCTTATTGATCTCCGGCATCACCATGTACGGTTCGTTGAGTCGCGGCAGGTCTGCGGTCACGCCGCTCGACATGCGCGGCAGGATCTGCGGGGTGATCATCACCACCAGCTCGGTCTGATTCTTCTGCGCCGCGCGGCTGCGGAACAGATGACCGAGAATCGGAATGTCACCAATACCCGGTATCTTCTGCATCTGCTGCGTCACGGAGTTGTTGAGCAGGCCGGCAATGGCAAACGTCTGCCCGTCCTGCAGCTCAATCTCGGTCTCGGTGCGGCGCGTGCTCAAGGCCGGAATACGGAAGCCTTGCAGCACGATGGCATTGTTGAAGTCGAGGGTGCTGACCTCGGGTCGCACCTTCAATCGCACGCGGTCACCGCCGGTGACCGTCGGTGTGAAGTTGAGGCGCACACCGAACTCCTTGAAGACCACGCTGATCGCCAGGTTGCCGCTGCCGCCCTGCGCGACCGGAATCGGGAATTCGCCGCCGGCGAGGAAGCTCGCTTCCTTGCCGCTTTCCGCGACGAGATTCGGTTCGGCCAGGCTCTGAAACAACCCCTTGTTCTGCAGCGCTCTAATAGCGACGCCGAGCTGATTCTTGACGTCGAACAGAAACAGGTTGAGGAAGTCGCTGAACACCAATTGGCCGCCGGCGGTGCCCTTGTTGTCGAAATCCGGGGCCCCGAATTGCTGTGTCGCGGTGCGCCCCACGTAGTTCTTGTAGCCGTCTGCGCCGGTAAACAGCGAGACACCGAGTTCGGTCAGCGCACTGCGGCTGACTTCGGCAAAGCGGACGCGCAGCAGGACCTGCGCCGGCGGACCGGCGTCGCGCACCTGCACCAGGCTGACGACGTCCTCTTTCTTGTCGACATAGCCGGCCGCAACTTCGATCGCCTTGTCAGCGATGTATTTCGTTTTGACCGTGCCGGCCACGACAATCGATTTGCCGTTGCCTTCAATGGTGATCGCCTCGCCTGGAAACAGCTCCTGCATCTGCTGGGTGAGGCGCGACAGATCGCGCTCGACGGTGACGTCGTAACGCATCATCGCGCCGCCGCGATCCCACAGGAACATCGAGATGGTGCCGGGAATTTTGCCCTGCACCAGCACCTGATTCGGTTTGGTCACCATCGCATCGGCGATGTCCGAACTGGTCAGCGACAGCCGCGCGATCGGCCAGGCCGCATCGACCACGATCGAGCGGCCGACCATCAGGCGAACGCTTTGAATGTCGTCGGATGCGGAAACCGCGGTGCTGCTAACGAAGGCGGCACACGCGACGAGCACGGCAATACCTGCCCACCTGCCTACCTGCCTACCTGCCCACCGGCCCACCTGCCCACCTGTCCACCTGCCCACCTGCCTACCTGCCTACCTGCATGGCCCTTCATTACTGTTGCTCCTGTCGCACGACTTCGCGCGCACGCTTATCGCCGCGGATAATTTCCACGCTCGGCATATCGGGACCGGCTGGTGGAGTGACTGCGGCCTGACGGGCCACCGGGGTGCGACCGCGCGTCGCCGTCGGGCGTGGCGCGGGCATCAATCCCAGTAACGCTGCCGGGCGGATGCCACGGGTTTCTGGTGCTTCCCGATCAAGTGGATTGCGCAGCGCGAGTTGAATCTTGCCCTCGGTGCTGGCCAGCGTCAGACGCTCGGCTTCTTCGGGCGCCACCAGCAAGGTCACGACCGTGACCGGGATCGCCTTGTTGTTCTCGACGTCCTGTTCCATCTTGGTGCCGGCCGCTAACACCTGCACGTTGGTGAGAATCACTTTGGTCGTGATGTCGACGCGCTGATCAGTCGGGCTGACCGTCGCGACGACGTCGACGTGCGTGCCGGGCAACACATAACCGGCGACGCCAATCACTTCGTTGACCCGCACGGATACCGCACGCAGTCCGGGCGGAATCACCGGCGGTAGTCCGGAGCCGGCTTCTTTCGATGCCAGCTTGCCGGGCAGGAACGGTTCGTTCTCGATCATCGGCAGCACCAGGCCGCGGCCGATCACTTCGTCGACATTAACGAACGCGTTCTTGGGCGCAGAGTTCGCCGGCCAGTCGATGACCCGCACATCGTCTCGACCAAGTTCCGCACCGATCTGCAGATCGGTGGCGGCGACCACGACCGATTGGGTCGGGATCGACGCCGCGGCCGCGGGCACCGCCTGGAGGTAGCTGTAGGTGCCATACGCCAGGACACCGCCAGCCGTGATCGCGAGCATGAACACTAGAAAGATCCGCATTCGAGCCATTACCAACTCCTCATCTGTTCAATCCGTATGTCATCGAGTGCGGGGGCTATTCGTTCCGCATGACCGCCGATGCCGTCATCGACAGTGGTCCACCGACGGTCGAACCTTTGACCAGCAACTGCGCCACCGGCTGCAACACGATGAACGCGAAGGGATAACTGACGGTGACCTGCGACGCCGGCGCCGTAGCGCCGCCGCCGATATCGATCGAGACAGTCGTCTGCGTCGTCGACGCCTTCTCCCACTCGGCGAGTTGTCCCGATTGGAGGTAGGCCTCGACGCGCGCTTTCGAGGCGCTGGTCGGCGCGTTGGGCAGCACCGCCACCCGCGCGCCTTCGCGCGCCGCGTTGGTCAATACCTGCCAGGTCTGGTAGGCGCGGCCGAATTCAAAAATGCTGACTGCCACCATCAACAACAGCGGCAGCGTCAATGCCGTCTCGAGCAAGGCGGCGCCGCGTTCGCTTTTCAGCTTCAGTCGATGTCTCATGGCTATCTCCTTACACTCCGAGTGCGGCCAACAGGCAGCCGACGGCAATCGCCGGGGCATACGCAAAGCGGTTGTTGGCGCGCGGACTTTCAATGTCAGCCGCGTTGGCTGCCTTACTGACAACCAGCCGCACGGCGCCTTCCACGGTGTGTTGCAGCCGATCGCGCCGCGCCGCAACGAACAGCGCCAGTGCGCCGCCGGCAATCGCGGTATAGACGAACGCGGTCGCGATCGGCAGCGGACCAAGCAGTGCACCCACTGACGCAAACAATTTCACGTCGCCCGCACCTGTCGCACCGATCAAATGGCCTGGCAGCATCAATGCCAGGCCGAGCGCAAACCCCGCAAGCGAGGCGCCGACTGAGAGCTCGCTCAATCCCGACGCCGCGCACGCCAACCCCGCTGCTGCCAGACTGACCGTCAGCAAGTTTGGAATGCGGCGCGTTTTCAAATCGATCAACGTGCCGATCCCGACTCCGCTGGCAACGACGGCCAGGACCAAGGCGTCAGACGGCATTGCCAATCGCCTGCCAGAAAACCGTGTACACCGTTTGGCCCACCGACGTGACTCCGGCAATGACGACGACCGCGATCAATGCCGCAAGCAGCCCGTATTCAACGAGGTCCTGGCCGTCATCCTTGACGACGAGGCGTTGAAGTCGTGTCAGCACAGAGTCCATCGGGGCAACCTTTCGTTGATTAGTCGATGCAGTGCAGGGACCGCCCCGAAGGCCGGTCCCTGCGGACTGACTCACAGCGCCGCCGCGATCTTTCCGAAGATCGTGTTGACGTTGTCGCCGGCGAGCGTGATCGCTCCGACCGCGACCAGTGCAATCAACGCCACGAGCAAGGCGTATTCGAGGAGGTCCTGGCCTTCATCGCGACGAACGAGCGAGCGCAGAGTAGTGATCAGATACATGGCTATCTCCCGCGCGCCATTCAGACGCGCCTGACGATTCGAGTTGTGTGATGTGCGATCAGCACCGATGCGATCGCGTGACGACCGGCCTATCGCAATGTGTGTGCCGCACTCGGCTGACGGCACTCGCGAGTACCACGCAACTGCCAGCGCTACCGGAAGTTACAGCGCGTCACGCTGGGCGATCAGCAACGCTGAATGACCACGTCGTGATGCTGATCGAGTGCGTGGTTCCGTAACCGTTGCGACGAAAATCGTCGGTCAGCGCCACGGCGGGCCGGGCAGCCACACTCGACGCGTCGAGCGCGTGGGTGGAGTGGAGTTTCGTAAGCCGGCCAACAAATTTCGCACCTGCGATCGGGCGCCATGGCTCGCGCGCGATCGGTGACCGTTCGGCAACCGCGCAACTTTACTGAGTGATCGCAGGGGTTCCCTGAGTGGATGTGACAGGAGCGACAAGGGAACGCGTTTTGCGATGCGAGTTCGGCAAGATGGATGTCCCTTCAAGATCCGGACGTTTCGTAAGCGACCTCGCCGCATCGGCGTGCGGCGTCATCGTTTTGCTCATCGCGCTCGCGCTCTTCAATGACCGCGTACGCGAGCACCTGTCGATTGGCAGCAGTGACGGGTTCGCTGTCCTCGGCCAGGTCAATGACGTGGCCCTGCTGATTGCGCTCGTCGCGGCGCAGGCAGTCAGAGAACAGTCAATCGAGCACGTGTCGTTGATGGCCTTTTCCGGCGCGGCGCTGGTGCTGGTCATCTTCTTATTGCGGGTCTGAGCGTGGCGCTCATCCTCGCGATCGAACCGGATCCGCAGCAGGCGGCGTTGCTGACAGACCTGGTTCGTACACGAGTGCGATCGGACCTGGTGCTCGCCGATACGACCGAACACGCACTGGTCGCCATCGCCGATCGGGTGCCGGATCTCGTGCTGATTCCGGCGTTGATGTCGGCCCAGGAAGACGCTGCGCTGGCCGGGGCCTTACGAATGATTGCGGCGGCGGCGCGCGTCGAGATGGTGACAATCCCTTTCCTGGCCGCGCCCGTCCCCTCCGCGGAGCCGCGCGGTGTGCTCGGTAAGTGGCGGCGATCACGAAAATCGGAAACGCGACTGGTCGGCTGCGATCCGGCGGTGTTTGCCGATCAGATCGCGGCGTATCTGCCTGACGAACAGGGATCGGGGATCAGGGATCAGGGATCAGACGCCACAGAGACAGAGACAGAGACAGAGACAGGAATCTGGGATCTGGGATCAGGGACCAGTGATCAGGGAGCAGAGGTCGAAGAGCAGGCATCAGGCGTCAGCCATCAGGCGGAACCGGCCCCCGCCGCGATCGCGGACGCACCGATCGTGGTCGATGAACCGAACGTTGTCGCCGAACGAATCGAGCTGGCCGTGGAGCCGGTCAGAGAAGCGGCCCCGATCGTCAACGACGAACCGGTCCCACCGGTCGCCAACCCGGTGTGGTCGCCGCGCCGGTCCTTTGCGCTCATTGACTGGCAGGCGGAGACGCCACACGAACCGGTCGCGCAGGCGCCGCCCCTCGTAGACGCGGCTCCAGTCGTGGCGCACGCCGAGGAGGCGCCGATCACCAGACCCGTCGCCGAACCGCCCGCAATCATGGCAGACGTGGACGACGCCGCGGTGCCGTTGCGAGTCGATGCCGCGCCACAACTCGATGCCCCGGCGGCGGCGTTGTTTGCAATTGACGAACCTGAAGAAGTTGTCGCGGCCATGCCGGCGATTGAGCTGGAGAAGGCGCGGCTCGAACAACCTGTAGAAGCAGCCACATCAGCGCCGATGGTTGAAGAGCCGCCCGCGCCGATCGCGCTGTCGGCGATCGACGAGCCACAGTTAGTCGCCGCGGTCCCACAGGTGGACGAGGCGCGACAGCTGCTCGCTTTGCGAGAAGCCGAACTCGAGCGTCGCGAAGCCGAACTCCGGTTGCGCGAGGAAGCGATGCGCCTTCGCGATGAGGCCCCGGCGCTCATCGAGCAACCGGTCGTCGCGCCGGTCACGGTCGCCCCGGTCGTCGCTGCCGTGCCGGCCGTCCATCGTCAACCGGTCGTGGTGACCGCACCGGAGATCATCGTCACGGCGACCGAGCCGGAGGACGACTCGTTTTACGAATTGTCGTTCGACGAGCTCGAGGCCGATGCGGCGTTGGTCTCGATGATGGCGCCGCAGACCAGGCCGCAGACCTCAGTCCGGCCCCAGGCCCCGGCACTCAGGACCCAGGACCCAGTGGTCAGGCCCGCGCCGATAGCGTTGCCGGAGATCGAAGACCCGTTGTTCTTCTTCGACCCCGCACCTTCCGCACCGGCACGGGCACAGGCACCCGCTTTATCACCCATGGCCTCAGCCGCACCGGCGAGGGCGGCGCGGCCAGAGTGGGCCGAACTGATCGACTCGCTCCGCCAGGACATCGAACGACTCAAGTCCGAACGCGTCGCTCCCGCACACTCGAACATCGTCGACTACGACACTCCTGCGCCGTCGAGAGCATCACTCACCGCCGCGTCAGCGACGCATTCAACGGTGACCATCCAGTCCCGCAAGATGAAGGCGGCCAAACCGGCGGGAAAAAGGACCGCACGACCGGTTCAAGACGAATGGGGTCTGTTCGATCCCGAGCAGTGCGGCTTCGCGTCGTTGCTTGCCAAGCTGTCCGAGATTACCGACGCCAACGAGTCAGGCGCGAGCTCCCGCCAACTCGGTCGCTAAGTCTCATAGTCATCGACGGCCGTTTACGCTACAGTCCACCCCCGGGGGACGGCGAAGATGGTCAAACTGCGTCAGTGGCTGGTGGTATCGGTATCGTTGGTGCTCGCGTCGCTGGCCGTTCCAGCGACGGCCCGGCAGACCAGCGATTTTTCTTTCGCGCTCACCGGCGATTCGATCATTACCCGGCGCCTGTCGGTCTACACCGAGCCGGCGTTCACGCGGATCATCGAATTGATCCGAAATGCCGATGCGAGCTTTACCAATCTCGAGATGTTGTTTCACGATTTCGAGCCCTACGCCTCGGCGGCCAGTGGCGGCACATATATGCGGGCCGAGCCGGCGCTGATGAAGGACCTGGTCTGGGCCGGCTTTGACATGGTCAGTCGCGCCAACAATCACAGCGGTGATTACGGCGTGCTCGGGATGAACCTGACCACCAAGTACGTCGCCGAGGCTGGCGTCGTCCAGGCCGGCGTCGGACAAAGCCTAGCCGAGGCTCGCGAAGCGAAGTTTCTCGAAACTGCCAAGGGCCGAGTCGCCTTGATCTCGGTGGCGTCAACCTTCCCCGATTCGTCGCGCGCCGGACGAACCCGCGGTGACATGCCGGCCCGCCCCGGACTCAACCCGCTGCGCTTCACCACCACGACGACCGTGACCCCCGACCAGCTCACCGCGCTTCGGGCCATCGCCGCGGCGACCACCGGCCGGCCGGCCGCGACCGGCGAGACGTTCACCTATCTGGGTAACCGCTTCGTCGCCGGCGCCACTCCGGGTATTCGCACTGAACCGCTGAAAGAGGATCTCGATGAGATCGCGGCCGTCGTCAGGAACGCGGCCGGCCTGGCCGACTACACCATGGTGACGATCCACGCGCACGAAGGCGGCCGTGACCGGACCTTGCCGGCCGATTTCCTGGTCACCTTTGCGCGGGCAATGGTCGACGCCGGGGCCGACCTGTTTGTCGGTCACGGCCCGCACGTGTTACGCGGCATCGAGATCTACAAGGGCAAGCCGATCATCTACAGCCTCGGCGATTTCATCTTCCAGAATGAAACCTTGCTGCGGCTGCCGAGCGAGAATTATGCGCCGTACAATCTCGACGCCAACGCCCACGTCAACGACTTCAATGACCAACGCTACAACTTCGATAAGAGCGGCTTCCCTGCCGATCGGATGATCTGGGAGGCGGTGGTGGCCGTGCCGCGCTTCCGCGGTGAGCAACTGACTGAACTGGCACTGCACCCGATCAGCTTGGGCCATGGCAAGTCGCGCAGCGTGCGCGGCCGGCCGCTGTTCGCCGAGGGTGAACTCGGTGAGAAAATTCTTGGCGACCTGATCAAGTTTTCTGGCGCGATGGGTACCAAAATCACGGTCCGCAATGGGATCGGCTACGTCGACCTCGGCGCGTCATCCAGTCAATAAAAATTCGATCGGTGCATTACCCGTTAAGGCAACTGTATGGGCGATTAAACCGGGCACCTCAGCCACAAGAGTGTACGGCCGTGTGCAAATTACATGGTTTCCGAAGCTCAACAGCTAGAGTAAACTCTGCTAATGCCTAGGAATTACGCCGATACTGAGAGAGGCACATCTCTGGCAGTCTCTACAGTGATGGCGCCGTTACGACTGCTATTGATTGAGGATTCGGACGACGACGCCGCCCTGCTGAGTCGGGCCTTGGCCCGTGCCGGATACGAGGTCGCGACGCATCAGGTCGACACCGCCGAACAACTCGACGAAGCGCTCGACACCCACACTTTCGATATTGCCATCGCCGACCACCGGATGCCGCTGTTCAGCGGCACTCGCGCGCTCGACATGATCCGCAAGCGCGGTCTCGACCTCCCCTTCATGTTTGTCTCCGGCACGATCGGCGAAGAAGTCGCCATCCAGGCCATGAAAGAAGGCGCCTGCGACTACATCGTCAAGGGCGACCTGTCGCGATTGCCGGCAGTGGTTGAACGCGAATTGCGCGACGCGGGGCGACGGCGGGAACAACGGTTGTCCGATGAAGGTAACATCGACGCTTAGGCTGGGTCGCGTCGCTGACCTGCCGGGCCCGACGGCCCGGGTGCCTCGCTCGTTTCCTGGCCGCGGCCGCTGTCCAGTGCCGGAACGAGTGTGAGGTCGCGATCGAATAACTGCTGCGCGGTCTTCCCGACCTGCGCGGTGTCATAAAACGCGTAAGCGCCGATTCCGATAGCACCGGCCAGCGGGAGCCAGCGGGACAGTGTCCGTCCCGCGACGCGTTTGCTGATGACGACGCCGACGCGTTTGAGCGTGCGTTGAATAACCACTAACGGCGCGCGTTGAATCAGCACTCGTTCGGCGCTGCGGACGGCAAAGTCACGAACCACTTGCGCGGCCGCGTGACGGAACAAGCAATAGATCATCGTCTCGGTGACCAGCTGATCGCTTCGTCCATAGGTCGCGGCGATGTCGGCGACCAGTTGGCGCTGCAGCTTCCACACCAGCACCAAATCGGGAAGGACGGTGAGCATGCCCAGCGGCCCCGGCGGCAGCGCGAGTGCGCCGGCCAGTAAGGCCGCTTCGGACGACGCCTTCAACGTGAGGTGACGCGCCTGCCTGGCCGGGTCGTCGCTGCGGGGGTGCGAGGAGACGGGCACGTTGGAGGTGAGGTCGGCAAATACGTTGACGACCTTATCGAAGAGATCGGCTTGGTTGGCCACGCTCTATTGTGTCGCCAGTCGCCGGTCGGCGGTCGTCAGTCGTCGGTCGCCGGTCGCCGGTCGCCACTGATCCCTGATCCCTGCTGATCACCAGACCCCGATAAACGCAGCAAGCATCTCGTCGCGGCGCTGGCGTGCGGCAACCATCTCGGCCTGTCCACTGAACAGTCCGGCCCACGCCGCTTCGAGCGCGACGCAGTTCACCCACCACACCCGGCCGTCCTGCCAGAGACGACGGCTTTCTTCCGCACCTTGTCGAGATAACTTACGATCGAATTGGAGATTCATCGGAGTCTCCTTACGCCGACTCAGCGGCGCGTCGCACACCTTTGAAAGAGGGCGTGTATCCCTTGTAACGGCAAGGGCGATGCCAGGGGAATCGTGGCTGTGCGGCCGGATTCGCCGTGATTTGTCCACCGCCCCGGACAGTCGTTGTCCTGTGCAACGGACCGCGTGCGAAGATGCTTAACACGCACTTAACAGCTGCCCTTTTAGCGATGCAACGAGTCGAGATTCTCAACGCTGACATCACCACCCTCGAGGTTGACGCCATCGTCAACGCCGCGAACGAATCGCTGCTTGGCGGCGGTGGCGTCGACGGCGCCATTCACCGCGCCGCGGGTCCGGCGTTGCTCACCGAGTGCCGCACCCTTAACGGTTGTGCAACCGGATCCGCAAAGATGACCCAGGGCTACAACCTGCCGGCGGGGCATGTCATTCATGCCGTCGGGCCGGTGTGGCACGGCGGCACGCGCGGCGAAGACGCGTTGCTGGCGTCGTGTTATCGCACGGCGTTGCAGCTCGCGGTCGACCAGGGGCTGCACTCGATCGCTTTTCCGGCAATCAGTTGCGGCGCGTATCGCTTTCCCGTTGCGCGAGCCGCCGATGTGGTGATGCGCACGCTCAGCGACGAACTGCCGAAGCACCCGGGTATTGAGCGCGTGGTCTTTGCGATGCGGGACCGCAGCGTCGAAGAGGCGTTCCGCCACAGCCTCGAGGCGCATCTACGATGACCGCGTGCACGCGCCTGCTTCTCGTCGTCGCCGCGGTCTGCGCCGTTGGCGCGACGCAGGCGCCGAATCAGCAACGCGTCGGCAAAACATTCGACGCCACCATCGCGGTGATTGCCGACGGTGACACGCTCGAACTGATTCCAGCCGGCGAGCAGCAGCGCATTCGCATCCGCCTCGAAGGGATCGATGCACCGGAGCTTGGCGAAGTGTTCAGTCGGGAAGCGCAGATGTTCATGCGCGGGCTGCTTCTCAACCAACGCGTCCGCGTTGACGGCCGCGACGTCGACCGCTACGGTCGCCTGGTCGCGCGGGTGTCGGCGAACGGGAAGGATGCCAGCACCGAGCTGCTCCGCGCCGGATTGGCCTGCCACCGTTATGCGCGCGACGGCGCGTTGGCGTCCGCCGAATCCGCAGCGCGTTCCGCCGGCGCCGGCTTCTGGGCGGCTGCTGCGACTAAGCCGCGCTGTGTTGGACTGACCCAGCCGAACAGCAGTCGTCACGCCACCAGCCTCACTTCCCTGCGCGGCAATACCAGCAGCCGCTTGTATCACGCGCCGGGTTGTCCGAATTACAGCTGTAAGAACTGCACCCGGGTGTTTGCGACCGAAGCCGAGGCGCGCGCGGCAGGGTTCAAGCCGTCGCCGGATTGTGCGCGACGTTAGTCACGATTGCGCCCGTCGCCGCCGCGCATCAAGCGAACGGATTGCGCACGTGCACCCCTTGGATGACCTGAGAGTCGTTGCGGTCGCCGAGACAGGGAATGACAGGCAATGGGCCGGATTTTGATACAGTTCGCCCTGCCGATGACGCGAGCCGCGCGCCTCGCCCTCCTCTTTTTCGCGTCGGTCGTGATCGCCAGCCCGATCACCACTGTCCGCGTGTCGTCATCGCCGGGGCTCCAACCTTCAACGTCGGCGGCGCCAGCCTCACATCGGCGGGTTCTCGATAAATACTGCGTCACCTGTCACAACGATCAGTCGAAGGTCGCCGGGCTGTCGTTAACCGGGCTCGACATGACCGACGTCGGCCGCAACGCCGACGTCTGGGAAAAGGTGCTGCACAAGGTCCGCACCGGCGAAATGCCGCCGCCGGGCCGGCCCCGCCCTGACGATGTCACGTCGGCATCGATGATTGCGTGGCTCTCGTCGCGACTCGATGCGGCAGCCGCAGCCACTCTGAATCCCGGTCGCGTCGGCATCCATCGTCTGAACCGAGCTGAGTACGCCAACGCTATCCGCGATCTGCTGGGGCTGGAGGTCGACTCCAAAGCGTTGCTGCTGCCTGACGAAGCCGATGAAGGGTTCGACAACGTCGCCGCCAGCCTGGCGCTGTCGCCGGCGCACCTCGAACGCTATCTCGCGGCAGCGCGCCAAATCAGCCGGATCGCAGTGGGTGATGTGACGCTGGCCAAGGCCGCCGCCTCGACGACCTACAAGGTGCCGAAACTGCTTGAGCAGGACGTGCGTGTCAGCGAGGCGACGCCGTTCGGCTCGCGCGGCGGCACGGCGGTCCGCCACACCTTTCCCCTCGACGGCGAGTACGCCTTCAAGGTTCGCCTCCGCCGCCAGATCTACGACTACATCGTCGGCATGGGCCACGCGCAGCAGCTGGACCTGCGGATCGACGGCAAGCGGATCAAGCGCTTCACCGTTGGTGGCGAAGGAAAAGGCACGCCAGGCCCGCTGACGTGGAACGGCGAGATCGTCGGCGACACGCAGTGGGAGCTGTACATGCACGCGGCCGATGCGGCGCTCGAAGTGCGCGCACCGGTCACCGCGGGGCCGCATACGGTGAGCGTCACGTTTGTCGGCGGCGCGTGGGAACCGGAAGGGGTTCGCCAGCCGCTGCCTGTCGATTTCAGCCGCGGTTCTGACGAGCAATACGACGGCTACGCAGCGGTCGATGCGGTGACGATTCACGGGCCATATGGTTTCGACGACCGGCGACTGGCGACTGGCGACCGTTCGACGACCTCCGTCCCCGCGACCTCCGTCCCTCCGACCTCCGTCCCCCCGACCTCCGTCCCCAGGCCTGGCGACACGCCGAGTCGGCGCGCAATATTTGCCTGCACACCGAAGAGCGCGGCAGAAGAAACGCCATGCGCGCGGCAGATTTTGTCAACACTCGCGCGGCGGGCCTATCGTCGGCCCGTCACCGGCGACGAAATCAGCACGCTGCTGGAGTTTTATGAAAACGGACGCACAGAACGTGGCTTCGAAGGCGGCATTCAGTCCGCCGTCGAGCGGATGCTGGTCAGCTTCAATTTCCTGCTCCGCCTCGAGAACGAGCCGCTGAACGCCAGGCCGGGCACCGTCTATCGGTTGACCGATGTCGATCTCGCGTCGCGCGTGTCGTTTTTTCTGTGGAACAGCATTCCTGATGACGAACTGTTAAATGTCGCGATCGCGGGACGACTCAAAGATCCGGTCGTTCTCGAGCAGCAAGTCCGGCGGATGCTGCGCGATCCCCGATCGCGCGCCTTAGTCGACAGCTTTGGCAGCCAGTGGCTCGGCGTCCGTAAGGCCAGCAGTCACCTGCCGAACCCGGACATCTTTCCCGAGTTCGACGAGAATCTGCGCAACGCGTTCCTGCAGGAGACCTCGCTCTTTCTCGACAGCCAGCTCCGCGCCGACCGCAGCATCGCCGATCTGATCAGCGCCGACTATTCGTTTCTCAACGAGCGGCTCGCGCAGCATTACGGCGTGCCGGGCGTGCAAGGCGAGCGCTTCCGCAAGGTAACGTTCCCCGACGGCGTCCGCGGCGGGCTGCTCGGCCAGGGCGGCATCCTGATGGTCACCTCCTACCCCGACCGCACCGCGCCGGTGCTGCGCGGCGTCTGGGTGCTCGATAATCTCCTCGGCATGCCTCCTCCACCGCCGCCGCCGAATATTCCCGACCTCGAGTCGCGCGGCGCCGACGGGCGGGTCATCGGCATCCGCGAGCAGATGGAAGTGCACCGGAAGAATCCGGCGTGCTCGGTCTGTCACGTGCGCATGGATCCTGTCGGTTTCTCGATGGAAAACTTCGACGCGATCGGCCGCTGGCGGACGCGCAGCGACGGCCTTGACGTCGACGCCAATGCCGTCTTCGCCGACGGCACGCCGCTCGAAGGCGTCGCCGGCTTACGCAAGTTCCTCGTCAAGCATCGCGCCAACTACGTCCACACTTTTGTCGGCAAGCTGATGACCTTCGCACTTGGTCGTCACATCGACTACCGCGACCAACCGGCGATCCGCGCGATCACGCGCGCCGCCGCCGCCAATGACTACCGCTGGTCGTCAATCATTCTCGGCATCGTGCAAAGCGCACCGTTTCAGATGAGGAAGACCGCGTCATGATGATCAGCAAGCGTTCGCTGTCGCGCCGGACGATGCTCAAGGCGCTCGGGGCGAGTGTGCCGCTGCCGCTGCTCGACGCGATGGTGCCGGCGATGACCGCCTTGCGCCACAGCGCCGCGACACCGGCGCTGCGCTTCGGCGCCGTCTACGTCCCGAACGGTGTCATCCCGTCGCAGTGGTATCCGACCGCTGAAGGAGCCGCCTTCGAGTTCACGCCAACGCTCAAGCCGCTCGAAGGCTTTCGCGAACGGCTGATGGTAATCAGCGGGCTCGACAGCATTCCGCCTCCCCCGCCCGGGGAACGTCAGTACAACAATCACGCCGACGCGAGCACCCGCTTTCTTACCGACGTCACCCCGAGCCGCAACCTGCGCGCCGGAGTGTCGATCGATCAGATCGCTGCTCGCGTGTTGAGCAACGACGTGTCGCTGCCGTCGCTGGAGCTCGCGCTCGAGTCAGTCGACTCCGGCACGTCATGCGACTTCGGGCGCAGTTGCGTCTACACCGGCACCATCGCGTGGGCCGGTCCGACCCAGCCGCTGCACATGGAACACGACCCCAGCGCCGCGTTCGTGCGGCTGTTTGGCGACAGCGCGAACAGCGACTCCGCCGCCCGTCGCGCGCGGATGCAGCAGAAAGGCAGCATCCTCGACTCACTGCTAGGCGAAGTGTCGAGTCTGCGTAACAAAGTCGCCGCGCCGGATCGCACCAAGCTCTCGGGATATTTGGAGGCGGTACGCGACGTCGAGCGGCGCATTCAGAAAGCGGTCGAGCACAACATCGAAGTGCCGGCCTTCGATCGTCCGGCCGGCGTGCCCGAGACGTTCGAGCAGCACGCCAAGCTGATGTTCGACATCCAGCTGCTCGCCTACCAGGGCGACGTCACGCGTGTCGTCACCTTCATGCTCGGGCGCGAGTTCAGCGGCCGCACTTATCCGGAAATCGGCGTGCCCGATGCGCATCACCCGATCTCGCATCACCAGCGCGATCCCGTGCGCATGGAGAAGTGCGCCAAGATCAATCATTACCACGCGTCGCTGTTCGCCTACTTCCTCGACAAGATGAAGAACACGCCGGACGGCGACGGCTCGCTACTCGATCACACCGCCATGCTTTACGGCGCAGGGATGAGCGAAGGCAACGGGCATGTGCCGGAGAACCTGCCGATCCTGTTAGTGGGCGGCGCGGCCGGCAAGTTGAAGGGCGGCCGGCACATCAAGTACCCGAAGGGCACGCCGCTGGCAAACTTCCACTTGAGCCTGCTCGATAAACTGGGTGTGCGGGTGGAGAGTCACGGCAACAGCACGGGGCCGGTGAATCTGGATTAGACGACTGATGGCCACGCCCCTCGGCGATGCTCCGTGCCTCTGCGGCTCTGTGGCCTGTTGGTAATCTGCGTATGTTGTTAGATTTGTTACTCTCGCTCCTCCTGTCCTCGCCGCTGATCGACGCCGTCAAGCAGGGCAACGCGGCGGCCGTGCGCGAGTTGTTGCAGCAGCGCACCGATGTCAACGCATCGGAAGGCGACGGCGCCACGGCCTTGCATTGGGCGGCCTACGGTGACGACGGCGAGCTGGTCACGCTGCTGATCGCCTCTGGCGCCAAGGTTAACGTCATCAATGACCTGGCGATCACGCCTCTCCATCTCGCCAGCGCTAATGGCAACGCCGCGATCGTCGCCGCGCTGCTCGCGAAAGGTGCGATGCCGAATGTCGCCTCCGGGACCGGCGTCACGCCGCTGATGGAAGCCGCGCGGAGCGGCAACGTCGCGACTGTGCGCGCGCTGCTCGCGCGTGGCGCGGACGTCAATGCCATGGAAGGCGGCCGCGATCAGACCGCGTTGATGTGGGCGGTCTCGCGCAAGCACGCCGAGGTCGTTGCCGTGCTGCTCGAACACAAGGCCGACGTTCAGTTGCGCACGCGGGTGCGGCCACTCACCGTGATGCTCGATCAAGGCCCGCGTCGCACCGTCAAGACGGCAAAGCAGGACGCCCGGCCAATCGACGCCGGTGGCAGCAGCGCGCTGCTGTTCGCGGCGCAAGTCGGCGATGCCGCGTCGGCCAGGCGTCTGATCGCCGCCGGCGCGAACGTCAATGAGACCTCCGCCGACGGCAACTCCGCGCTGGTCGTTGCCGCCTTCTCCGGCCATACCGATGTCGCGATTGCGTTGCTTGAGGCGGGCGCCAATCCGAATTTGGCCGGCGGCGGCTACTCGGCGCTGCATGTCGGCGTCCTGCGCGGCGATGTCGCCACAGTAAAGGCGCTGCTGGCGAAAGGCGCTAACCCGAACGTGCCGATCACCAAGGGCAGTCCGGTGCGCCGCTTTGGTTCGCAGTGGGCGCTCCCGTCCCCGATGATCGGCGCGACGCCGATCATGGTCGCGGCCACTTATCTGGAAATTGACATCCTGCACGCACTGCTTGCGGCCGGCGCCGATCACACCCTCGCCCTCGCCGCGAGCGGCACCACACCATTCCTTGCCGCCGCCGGCGTCGCTGTTGAAAAAGAAGCCCGGCCCTCCGACCTCGTCCGTTGGAACGTTGTCGACAACGACACGCCGGTCATTCCACGCGCCGAGGCTGATGTTCTTGCCGCCGTCCGGCGGCTCCTCGAGGCCGGCGCCAACGTCAATCAAACGAACGGGGCCGGCGACACCGCCCTGCACGGCGCCGCGGCGGCCGGTCACACCACCGTGATTCAGTTATTGGCTGAGAAAGGCGCGATCTTGAATGTGAAGAACAAGGCGGGTCAAACGCCGCTGGCGCTAACCATCCCGCGCCAGCAACCCGGTCGCGCGCCAGTCGGTGGCTCAAAAGCCGCGGAGGAACTTCTCCGCAAGTTGGGCGCGACTCAGTAAGGCAGTCGGTGACAACGGAGACGCATGAGCATGCGCTGGCCTTGGCCGTTTCATATCTACGATGCGCTGATCGTCGCTGCAGCAATCGACGCCAAGTGCACCATCGTGTACTCGGAAGGCCTGCAGGACGGCCAGATCATTGCCGGCCGCCTGAGCGTCGTGAATCCGTTCAACTAGGCGACGCGTGACGATCGACGATCGACGATCGACGACCGAAGATGGCGACTGGCGACTGGCGAAGGACTTGGTGGCCTGTCCGTGTCAGCGCTTCGCTCGATACACTTGCGGAACCTGATTCGGCCCAGGCGCGTGCAGCAGGTCGCCGTTACTCATCACATCCATCCCATGATTCCCCGACGCATCGATGTATCCGAGTAACTTCCCGCTCTTCGCATCGACCTTAATCAACCATCCTGCCGCGCTATTCGGTCCCCTCGGAATACTCGACAACCACATCGCGTCGCCGACTGACTTCAACCCAAACGTTTTTCCGAACGTCGACCACTCGCCGAGATATTTCCCGTCTCGAGTGAAGCGTTGAATGCGGCCGTTCTCGCGGTCAGCGACGTAGATGACATTGAGAGCATCGATCTGGATCGAATGCGGCAACCGGAATTGTCCTGGCCCGGTGCCGGCGCTGCCCCACTCGCGCAGCTTCTTGCCGTCTGGTGAATATTCGAGAATGCGCGCGTTGCGATAACCGTCGGCGATCAACAGGTTGCCATCAGCCGCGAAGGCGATGTCCGTGGTGCTGCAGAAGTTTCCGCACGGCGTCGGCTGTCCGCCAACTTCAATCGACAGCAGCGTCTTGCCTTCCGGCGAAAACTTATAGACCATCGAACTCGCCGCATCGGTCGTCCACACATTGCCTTGCGGATCGATCCGGATCGCGTGCGGCGTCTGGTACATCCCCTTGCCCCACGAGCGCACCACTTTGCCGGTACGGTCGGCGACGATGACCGGGTCGGCTTTGTCGCCGCGCTGCAGCAAGTAGGTCAGGCCGTTGCGATCGGACGCGATCCACGACACCATCCCCCGCGCCCAGCCCTCAATCGCGGGTGCGGTCACCGCAATCGGCGCAGGTTGGAGCGGCAGCTTCTCGGCGCCTTTCAACATCGCGAGCAGGGCCACGTTCTGCGCCTCCATCGCCGCCTTGTCCTCGGGCGTCATGGTGTTCGGGTTCTGCAGGGCAAATGGCGCCAGTGCGAGGTAGACCAGGATGCGGCTCAACATGGTCGGGAAGCCTAACACGTAGAATGGGGCCATGAGTTTCTGCGAACACTGTGACGGCCAGCGCTTCGACCGTTCGCGCGTCCTGCGCGCCCTGCGTCAGGTCCGCCGCGAATTCCGCGACGCACGCCGCGGCGACAAATGCGACGCCGCGATCGTCGCCGCCATCGAAGCCGTCCGCGACCTCGACATCCCGCATCTCGAGTGGGAATCAGACGAGGACCTGGTAGTGCACTAGCAAGACGAAAGACGAAAGAAAATTCTGATTTTTTTCGTCTTTTTCCTTTTGTATTTATCGCCTGGTGCTGCCAGGCGCCGCCAGATACCTGTCGAAGAAGTCGGCCGCGGCGCTAAACACCTTCAGCCAGCTTTCAGTCCGAAGAAACCCATGCACCTCGTCGGGAATCACCAGCGACTCGAACGTCACGCCTTGCTTCCGTAGCGCCTCCGCCAGCGTCACCGTCTCCGCAAAGGACACGTTTCGGTCATCGTCGCCATGGATCAACAGCACCGGTGAGCGCCAGCCGCTGACGAAGTTGAGCGGCGACGAGCGGAAGTTGCGCTGCTCGATCTCCTCACCCGGGTTATAGGTTGGCTGGAACGTGCGGATCCCCACGTTCCAGTCGTGCACGCCGTGAATGTCAACGCCGGCGGCAAACAGATGCGACGCGCGTGCCAGCGCGTGGGCGGTGAGATAGCCGCCATACGAGCCGCCGTAAATGCCGACGCGCTGCGGATCAACGTCAGCGCGGTTCTTCATGTAGAGGCCGGCGCCGATCACATCGTTGAACTCGCTCGCGCCGGTCGCGCCGTAGTTGAGCGCTTCGCGGAAGTGGAGGCCGTAGCCGGTGCCGCTGCGATAGTTGACTGACAGCACGATGTAGCCGCGGCTGGCCAGGTACTGATTCATCGCGTAGGTGTGGTGGTAATACGGCAGGTAGTGCCAGGCGAGCAGCATCTGACGACGAGAGCCGCCGTGGAAGAAGAGGATCGCCGGCCGCTTCTCGCTCGCTTTGATATCAGTCGGCCGGAACAACTGCCCCGACATCTCCATTCCGTCGGCCGCGGCAAACGTCACGCGCTGAGGGATGACCAGCGATCCGTGGGGCGGGTCGTCAGCCCCGCCACTGGGCATTTTGGTCAACATCGTCGTGCCATCACTGCGCCGCACCCGCGCCATTGCCGTCATCTGGCCGTCGGAACCAATGTAGGCGACGGTGTTGTTGTCGATCGGCGCCGGCATCCACTCCGCGCCTTTGCCGCTGGTCATCGCCATCGGTGCCGTGCTCGCGTCAACCGGAACCCGCCAGATGTGACGTCGATCGATGTCATCCGCGTCGCCGGTCTGCTGATTCGAGCTGTAGAACACCGACCGCCGATCCGGCGACATCGTCACATGCTCGACCTCGAAGTTGCCGGGCGTCAGCAGCGTCGCCGTGCCGCCCGCTAGCGTCAAGGAGTAGAGATGAATCCAGCCATCACGTTCCCATGGAAAAACGAGACGATCGCCGGCGGTCCACATCACCTGCTCTGTCCCGTTGATCCCTTGAAACACGCTGCCGGCGCCCTTGTCCGCCTTCCAGATCTCGCGCGCCTTGCTTGACGCAACATCGACCACACGGATCGACCACGGCAGCCCTTCGCGGCGCGGCGCGAACATGAAGATCTCACCGGTCGCCGGCGTGCGCGTGAAGACGATGCGCGTGCCGTCGGGTGACCAGGTCGGATTGGCGTCGAGGTCGATGCTGGCGTCGAGATAGCGGAGCGATTTGAGAGCCCCGTCATAGACGCCGAGGAAGCTGTGATCGCCGCGCCCGCTGATAAATGCGAGGCGTGTGCCGTCCGGTGACCAGCGCAGCTCTCGCGCCGTGCCGCGGATAGTGAATAGCTGCGTCGCCTGGTCGGTGCCGGCGGCGTCGGTCGACCAGACCGCGCCGCGGGAGAGATACGCGACCTGCCCGGTGCTTGAGACGGCAGGCGCGTTGCCCTGAGCGAGTCGACGCGGCGTGACCGAGCTGCTTGCGGGCGCGACGTCTACCGCCCAAACCGCCATCTCCGCCGGTTGCGGCGACAGCGCGGGATTGGGAATCTCGCCTGCGCGATTCGCCGCGCCGCCGCGGACAAACAGCACCGTGCGTCCGTCGCGCGTTTACGTCAGCCCGGTAATATCCTGGCCATCGTCACCGACATGCGACGTCACCTGACGCGGCGTGAATTCAGGACCTGTCGCGACCCAGACATTGCGCGCGCCCCGATCGTTCTGCACCCAGGCAACAGTGCCGCCGGATGGCGCAGCAACGATCTCGGACGGGAACGGCGCTGACAGCAACGCCTCGAGCGTGACCGGCTTCTGCGCGTGTGCGCTGGTGGCGACCGCCACAAACGCGAGCGCCGTCAGAGCGCGAAGATTCAGAGACGCATACTGAGCCATGTACCGCATGCCCACAGCATATGACGGGGGCCGGTCGTCAGTCGTCAGTGGGCGGGTAGCTCCGCTCCTTGACCCTTTCAAGCGGAGAGAGTAAGCTCCTGATCAGGAGTCGACCTAATGGTTCAGGCGCAACGATATCCGTCGACTCGTTATCTGGTTGATGCGCCACCCGACCTCGGGGCAAAAGCCGAGCGCGAGCGGCTGTCGGCGCCGGCGCTCAAGGCCTTCTTCAACATCATGGCGCGCTGGAAGGTGCGCGACGAAGACGCGCGCGCGTTGCTCGGCGGAGTCACCAACGGGCCGTATTACGAGTGGAAGCGCAATCCCGACCGCACGCTCGATACCGATCGGCTGACGCGTGTCTCGTACTTGATTGGCATCTTCAAGGCGCTGCACATCCTGCACGGCAAGAGCCTGGCGGACGAGTGGATCCAGCTGCCCAACAGCAATTCGATCTTCGCCGGTCAAACGCCGCTCGCCTTCATGATCCGCGGCGGCCTGCCGGCGATGCACACCGTGCGCCGTCTTCTCGATGCGCGTCGCGCGGGATGAACTTGCCTGAGCGAGGCCCGGATGAAGCGACTCGAAGGGGGACCACCCATCTCGCTGGTGCGTCAGCTCGACACGCACCGGTTGATTCCTTCTCGCCACCTACCGCGCGGCGACAGTGTGCTCGTCGCGATTGCCGACGACGACGAGCATCTGCAGGCGATTTTTGAGTTGGATGCGGCGACCAATGAGCGGGTGCTGGCGGCGCAACAACTGCTGCCTGGTATTGGCGTCGAGGAGCTGGTCTTCGCCGTCCCCTACGCGTCGGTGATCAACGCGTCGTTCTGTCACGCCCATCCGCTCGGCAGCCGCTTTAACGGCCCCGACCGCGGCGCGTGGTACGCCGGGTTCGAGCTCGAGACGTCGCAGGCGGAAGTCGCGTTTCACAAGACAGTGCAGCTGGCGGAGATCAACCGCTTCGAAGACAGCGTCACCTACGACGATTACCTGGCGGATGTCAGTGCCAGCTTTCATGACCTGCGCCCTTCGACAACGGCTCAGCGCGCCCCGAACAAGGTCGCGGGGCGAAACGTCCGGGCCTTTCGCGACTGCCTCGATCCCGGGAGTTACGTCGCTTCACAAACGGTGGCCGAACGTTTACTGGCTGCAGGTTCTTTGGGAATGGTCTATCCGAGTGTGCGCCGCACTGGCGGCACATGCGTCGGTTGCTTTCGTCCCGCATTGGTCAACAACGTGCGACCAGATAAGACGTATCGCTTCACCTGGAACGGGTCGGAGAAACCGGTCATCACAATCGGGCGATGACGCTTAGCGGAACGTCACGATGGTCACGCCCGGGTTGTGCGGATCGACGTGCGCCTTGGCAACCGCAGGCAGTTGCCGCAGGTAGCGATGGACGGCGGCCTTGAGCCGCCCGCCGCTGCGTCCATGAATAACCTGAAGCTGGCCCGCGCCGGCAAGAAGGGCGTCGTTGATGAAGACTTCCAGCGCTTCGACCGCTTCGGCGGTGGTCTTGCCATGCAGGTCGAGCGACGGTGACGCGGACGCCCGCTGCGCGGAATGGTCAACGGCTTGTCTCTCGCCCATCCGGGTCGTTGCCGGCCGCCGCGCGGCAGTGGCCGGCTCCAACTGGCTACCGGCAGCGATCACCGCGCGGCCTTTGATCTCAACCAGGTAGCGGCCGCCGCTCCGCACTTCGCGGACGATGCCGGTCCCTAGGCCCGCGAAATGGACGCGGTCGGCCGGATGAAAAATCACGTCGTTCCGTTCCGTGCCGTTCCCGTTCCGTGCGTTCCGTTCTTCGTTCTTCGTTCTTCGTTCTTAGTTCTTAGTTCTTAGTTCCACTCACCGGCCTCGCGGCCTCCTCCAACGTGGCGAGGACGTCCCGCCACGCGAACTTCTTGCCGATGCCGCGCACGTAATAATCCATCCACGCCATCTCGCTGACCGACTTGACCAGCTGATTGCGCGTGTCCGGGATCCCGTGCGTGTTGCCGGGATACATGAACAACTCGGTCGGCACGCCGAGCTGCTTCAGCGCCATGTGCAGCTCCACGCTCTGCGGACTCGGCACCCGCGGGTCGCCTTCGACGACGTGGATCATCGTCGGCGTCTTGGCGTTTTTGATGTATTTGAGCGGCGACTGATTCCAGTAAGCGTCGAAGTCGTCGTAGGGCAGCTTGTCGCCGAGATAGAACTGGCGATTGCGCTGCACGTCGCTCTGCGCATACATCGAGATCCAGTTGGTCGTCCCGGCCCCCGAGCTAATCGCCTTGAAGCGATCGGTGTGGGTCAGGATCCAGTTGGACCAGTGGCCGCCGGCGCTCCACCCGAGCGCGCCCATCTTGCTGCCGTCGACAATCCCCTGCGCGATCAGGTGATCGACGCCGCTCATGATGTCGTCGAACCCGGGCTGCATGTAGTTGCCGACGATGTCGGTTTTGTGTTTGAGGCCGTAGTTGGTGGAGCCGCGGTAGTTGGGCATCAGCACTGCGTAGCCGGCGCCGGCGTAAACCTGCGCGCCGTAACCGCCGTTGAAGCCGAGCACGTCAGCGGCGGCCGGGCCGCCGTGGATTGCGACGATCAGCGGATAGCGCTGGCCTTGTTGATAGCCGACCGGGCGCACCAGCACGCCGCCGACCATAGTGCCGTCCTTGGACTTCCAGGTGATGTCTTCGACCGCGCCGAGCGCCCAGCTCTTCACCTGCGGATTCGGATCGGTCAGCTGGCGCCACGACGCGCGCGACGACACGTTCTGCACCGAGTCGGTGGTGAAAATCGTCGACGGCATATTCGGGTCGGCATACGTAATCAGCACCACCCCGCTGTCGTTGTCTACATCCACCGAGAGCGAGGCCTTCTCCTCAGTCGCCTGCCGCACGTTCCCCGACTTGACGTCGAGCATCATCAACTGGTTGGTCGCGCGGATGCCCTCGTTGAAATACATGATGCTGCCGTCCTTCGACCAGAAGCTGACGCCGGCGTCGCCGTCAAACGACGCACCCAGCTTGCGGAACGGCTTGCCGCGGTCGGCGACGGCGCGCAGATAGACGCGGCCGTTGCTCATGCCGTACTTCGCGGTGTCGTCGGATGACGTGTAGGCGACCTGCTGCGAATCTGGCGAGAAACTGATCGCGCCTTCGGACACTTCGACGTTGTTGGTCAGCCGCTCGACCTGCCCGGTCGCGACCTCGAGGAGGTGAAGGTCGCCGTAGAGCGATTCGGCGGTGATGTTGCGCTGATAGCGATTGAGCGACTGGCCGCGGAAGCCGACCCACTTCGAGTCGTCGGAAATGGTGAATGACGTCGCGGCGTACTGCGTGCCGTCGGTCAGCTTCTTGATCGACCGCGTGTCGAGGTCCACCGCATGGAGGCTGGCGGACGGCGTTTCCATGTTGCGGATGTTGACGGTGAACTTTTTCTCGCGCCGTTCCTTCTCATCTTTATCTAGGGCGTCAGCCGACACCCAGTAGATGCGTTTATCGTCGGGCGCAATGCGCCAGGTGCCGATGCCGGCGTCGTGCTTGGCCAGATGCTCGGCGGAGGCGGTCTCGATGCCGGTGACGGGCAGGCGATAGAGCTGTTCGTCGCCGTCCTTGCCGGTGCGGTAGATCAGCCAACGGCCGTCTTTGGTCAGCGCATAATCGCGGACGCCCTCTTTCGTATCGGTGACGCGCTGCGCTTCGCCACCGTCGGGGCGCATGGTGAAAATCTGATTGCGCGTCGCAGCGTTTTCTGGCGCCTCGCGATTAGAGAGGAAAAAGAACGCGCGCCCGTCGCGGGTCCAGCGCGGCGAGGTCTCGTTTTTTTCTTTGGTGAAGGTCATCTGCTTGGTCGAGGCCACGCCCTGCGCCATCGACACCAGGTAGACGTCTGTCTGGCTCTTGGCTTCTTTCCAGTCCGGGGTGGAGAGGGTGTAGAGCAGCCACTTCCCGTCCGGGCTCGGCGTCGGCGCGCCGACGTTGCGCATCTGGCGCATGTCGAGAAAGGTCATCGGCCGGACCGCGCCCGCGCTTTGCGCGCTGGCGATGGGCGATGTGGTCACCGAACACACCACGATCCCAGCGAGCGTGGCCACCGTCAATGCGCGGCGGATGGTGGGATGGGTCGTAGTCATTGCGGCAATATTACATGCGCCGGATGGGCCCTGATCCCCGACCCCTGATCCCTGATCCCTGATCCTTGATCCCTGATCCCTGATCCCTGTCTTGGTGTAATGTTCTCCCCGACCGCACGTACACCCTTAATTGAGGAGGCTTCATGGCCATTCGCCCGACCCGTAGCATCGGAATGATTCTGCTCGGCGTCTACCTAATCCTCGTCGGCATCGCGTCGTTCGCCGCTTTGCCCATCCCCGCCGTCGTCATGGGCGTATTGGCGCTGCTTGCCGGCATCCTGATCATCCTCGGTATGTGAGGGACGCATCGCGGCAATGACGACGCGCGTCGAGGTTGCATTGGCAGCGCCTTGTCGCGCCTCGTCCAGTTCCCTACTTAATCGGCACGCGTTGCACGAGTTCGGTGAACCAGTTGATCACCACGCGCAGTTCCGAGCTGCTGCCGCCGACCTCGTTGGCGCCGATCAGTCCAATGACCCGCCCGTCAGGCAGCAGATCAAACGATCGCGGCTCGCCCGACAGCTTGTCACCAGTGACGCTCGCCGGAAAACGCACCGCCGCACCAAACGTCAGACTGCCGGTCGTGGCAGACACAGGCATCACCGCCATCTGCCGCGCCGTCGTCGAGGCGAGAAAGATCAGCTCGCGACCATCGCGCGACCACATCGGGTGAAAATCGACCAGCTGCCGCGGCGCCTGAAAGACGGTGCCGTTGGCTGGGAATGGTTGCACGAAGACGCCGCGATCGGCGCCGGTAATATCCCCGGCGGGGCTGCCTGTGTACGCGAGCCAACGGCCGTCTGGTGAGAACACCGAGCCGATCGGTTGAAGCGACGTCAGGCCGCCGAACGGCATCGCCTTCCGATCCGCGAGGGTCACGAGCCATAACACGTACGGGGAGAGTGACGCGTTCTTGAGAGCGGAGTACGACAGCACACGGCCGTCGGGTGACCACGATTCCGGCAGGTGGGCTTCGTCGGCTGCCGCGGTCGTAATGCGTTCGGCGCGCCCGGTGCCATCGGCACGCTGGCGATAGATGCCGAGGTCGCCGTCGCGGTCGGACTGAAACGCGATCCACAGTCCGTCGGGCGACCACAGGGGCGAGCGATTACGGCCGCTGAGTGTGAGGCGACGCAGCGCGTTCTTGCCATCCAGCGCATACACCCACACGTTGACGTTGGTGCCGTCGTCACTGCCAAGCGCCACATACTTTCCGTCAGGCGACGCCCGCACGTGCACGAAGGGACCGGATGGCAACGCCACGCGGGTGATCTGGCCACCGCGATCGCCCATCGCAAGCTGGCGCTCGGTTGTCGTCCCGACGCCGCCCGGTAAGTAGACGATCGTTCCACTATCCGAAACGGTCATCTGCGCCTGCCCTGCTGACGAGCGCGCAACACCTTCAATCACCGGTGCGCTGTCGCCGATCACCTGTTGCGTACCCAGATCGAAGGGTGCCGCGTAGAGGATGCCGCCGTTGCGATACAACAGATGGCCGGTGCTGACGTAGTGCGGGTCACTGCCGGGCTGAATGACGACACGGCGGGCGCCGGTTTTGCGGGAGTGCACCACGACCTGCGCGTTGTCCCAGCGGGTAGTGGGCGGGTCGGATGCACGCGCGACCGACAGCAGTATCGCGTCGTCGGTCAGAAACTGAGGGTGCAACATCATCTCTCCCTCGCCCGGCTTGACCAGCTGTTCAGCCGTACCGCCCGCGGGATTGCAGCGCATCACGCCGCCGCTCCCCATGCCCAGAAGGATGCCGCTGGCCTCCCAACTGATCGTCCAGGGCCCGTCGGTCTCGCACAGCCGCTGGGCGCTACCGCCGCGCAAACTGATGCGTTTGAGCACGCCCTGTGAGCCGGCGTGAAAGGCCAGCGAAGCGGCATCTGGCGAAAAGGTCGGAGACGTCAGTTGCAGCCCCAGGTCCGACATGTTGGTTTGCTCGGCGGCAAGTTGCTCGGACGCAAACTGCGCGAACCGGCGGACGTGCAATTTGTTGTCGGAGAGATACGCGAGCGACTGGCCGTCTGGCGCCAGCGACATCATCCGCCGCGTCATGCTGAGCACCTGGCCGGGCGGCAGCGGCAGCACAAAGCGGATCACCGGAGGGGCTGGTTGCGGGCGCGTCAGTTGGCTCAGCGCGACGACGGCAATGATCGCCGCGGCGACGGCGAGTCCGACGATCGGCGCGAGGACGCGGAGTCGCCAGCGGCGTCGGACCTCCGCGACGGCCGACGCGACGCGTTGATTGACGGCGGCGGCATCGACCGAGGCGCTGTCCGGCGTGCCTGCAGGTCCGCGGGACGTGTCGAACGCGGATGGATCGTCGAGCACGAACCGGACCGACGACATGTCGCCAATGCGGCGACGCATGTCGCGGTCAATGCAGCGCTTGATCAGCATGATCAGGACGGGCGGCAGGCCGGTGAGGCGCGTCCACTCGGGCTCGCTGCGGAGAATCGCGGCGAGCGTGTCGGTCACGTCTTCGCCGTCGAAGGCGCGCGTGCCGGTGAGCATCTCGTAGAGCACGCAGCCGAAGGCCCAGACGTCGGCGCGCTCGTCGAGCGGCTTCCCTTTCGCCTGCTCCGGCGACATATACGCCGCGGTGCCGAGGATCACGCCACGCATGGTCATCGCCGGCGACGTGATGGTCGGCGAGTTCAACACTTCGCCTTCGCGTGCCGGCGCGGTATCAAGCGCCTTGGCGAGGCCGAAGTCGAGCACTTTCACGGTGCCGTCGTCGCGCACCATGATGTTGGCCGGCTTGAGGTCACGATGGATGACGCCAATCGCATGCGCGGCTTCGAGCGCCTCGGCAATCTGGCGCGCCATCGGCAATGCCTCGTCAAGCGGCAGCGGGCCGCGTTTGAGGCGCGTCGCCAAATCGTCGCCGTCGACGAACTCCATCACCAGCGCGCGGGTGTCACCGGATTCCTCGAGGCCGAAGACCTGGGCAATGTGCGGGTGGTTGAGCGAGGCCAGCGTGCGCGCCTCGCGTTCGAAACGCATCAGGCGATCAGGGTCGGCGGCAAATGTGTCGGGCAGGCACTTGATGGCGACATCGCGACCGAGCTTGGTATCGTGCGCGCGGTAGACCTCGCCCATGCCGCCGGCGCCGATCGAGGAGACGATGGCGTAGGGGCCGAGGCGGTCGCCGGGGGAAAGAGACATGCGGTGGCGGGATTATAGCTGCCGCCCGAGCCCCCTCTCGGACTTCAGCTTAGCGGCGGAGGGTGGAGCACAGATAAGCCAAGCTCTTGTTCGAAGGGATCGTAGTCCCGGTCGTCATGAAGCAGGGTGTGCCCGTGTGCGAGACAAAACGTCGCGATCAGGCAGTCGATGGTGCCGCGCACGGTATGGCCGCGCGCTCGAAGGTGGCGATAGTGGTGTGCCGCGGCGACGGCGAGGGCCTCTCCGCCAGTGTCGAAAATCTGGAAGGACTGTAGATCCTTGTGGAGGCGGGCCGCCTTCTTGGCGTCACGCACGCCCTGGAGGATTTCGCACAGGGTGAGGTCGGTGAGGCCCATCGGTTGTTGCGTCGCGTGAGCGTGCAGCCAGGCGGTCTTTTCCGTCTGCCTGCCGGCGAGATAGTCGATCCACACCGTCGTGTCGACGATGACCACGAGTGTGCCCTGCCCTCGTTAGTCGGAAACTCGCGACCGACGGCCCGCGTCAAGGTCGCCGTCCCATGCAATCTTGCCGCGCCACTTCCGGATCCTGCCTTGACGCCGGGTCTGGACCATCAGGCGCAGCGACGCTTCGACCACGGCGCGTTTCGTCGGCATGCCCGTCGCTTTCATCGCCTGGGCCATCAAGGCATCGTCGATCTCGATGTTGGTCCGCATGTGTAATTATTTCGGTATTGTGTGTATTGGTCAAGTTTCGGCTGAAGCCGGTTGTTCGCTGGCTCAGGAGAAGGTCACGAGCGTGACGCCGAGTTGCGGGGATCCACTCGAAAGTTGTGTGTTTGCCATCATGGTGGGCTTCGGTTACTGCCTCCGTGGCCGGTGACTTTAATACCGAGGTTTAGTTCGCCGTCAAGTTGAGGTGTTGGTGCGCTAGACTGCCGCCACTGCTAAATGCCCGACGATGAACTGCCCACTGGCCTCTACGAGCGCCTGATCACCAGGGCTCTCAGCACCCGCCTTCTCAAGTTTGACGCCAGCCGTATCACGCGACAGCCAGTCGACGCAGGCGATGGGCACGGCGCGTTCGCACGACACATCGCCACGGTTGTTGTGCAGACGCTCAGAGCACTCCCGGAAGCTCAGCGCTCCACCGCACAGGCGGGCATCACCAACGAATTACTCCGTATCCTCGCGACCGTTAACCAGACCGACGACGGAGACGAAATCACGCTGCCGCCAGAGGAGTTGCGTGCGGTGCGCGCTGAGCACGGCGCACTTGTTCAGAGCCATACGGAAGCGCCGCTGGTTCCGCTCTCCGCGTCAGACCTACTGGTCAACGCTCGTGGCGAACCTGCCCTGGCCCACGCCCTCGGCCGTGAAATTCCCTCCGCTGATTCCATCGACCTGCTCTGCGCATTCGTGCGCTGGCACGGACTGCGCGTGCTCGAATCTCAGTTGCGCGCTCACTGCGACGCCGGCCGACCGCTTCGCGTCATTACCACCGTCTATACCGGCTCGACTGAACGCAAGGCGTTGGACTGGCTGGTGAACCACGGCGCGCAGGTCAAGGTGTCCTACGACACTTTGTCAACGCGACTCCATGCCAAGGCCTGGCTGTTTCAGCGCAACTCAGGCTTCTCGACCGCGTACATCGGCTCCTCCAATCTTTCAAAGTCGGCACTGATTGACGGCGTTGAGTGGAACGTCCGTCTTTCCGAAGTGACCTCGCCAGAAATTCTGGAAAAATTTTCCGCAACGTTCGAGAACTACTGGTCGAGCGCCGAATACGAAGACTACATCCCGGGCCGCGACAGAGACCGGCTTGACGCTGCGCTCAATCCAACCACCGGCTCCGCTGACGAAACGCTGCTATTTCTCGAAGTTCAGCCATGGCCACATCAGCGGGAGATGCTCGAAAAGCTGGCCGTCGAACGCGAGCGCCATCACCACCATCGCAATTTAGTCGTTGCTGCGACCGGCACGGGAAAGACGATCGTTGCCGCGCTGGACTTCAAACGGCTACAACAGCAGATCGGCAATCCCAGTCTGCTGTTTGTCGCCCATCGTCAGGAGATCCTCCGCCAAAGCGTCAGCGCCTTCCGACAGGTGCTTCGCCAAGGCGACTTCGGCGAGCTGTATGTCGACGGCCAGCGCCCAGAGGTGGGTCGGCACGTATTTGCGTCCATTCAGTCCCTGGCGCAAATCGAGCTGGATGAACTCAACCCCGCCGCCTTCGACATCGTCATCGTCGACGAATTCCATCACGCCACGGCGCCGACCTATCGAAAGTTGCTGAATCATTTGCGGCCGACCGAACTGCTTGGGTTGACGGCGACACCCGAGCGCACCGACGGCGAGAGCGTCCTTCAATATTTCGACGATCGCATCGCGGTTGAACTGCGCCTATGGGACGCACTGGAACGCGGCCTTCTCTGTCCGTTCCAGTACTTTGGCCTCAACGACGAGACTGACTTGTCGTCGATCAGGTGGTCGCGACAGGGATACGACGTCGGGGATCTGGAACGTCTTTACACCGGCGACGACGCGCGAGTTCGGCTCGTGCTGCAACAGGTGCACGACAAGCTGCGCGACGCTGGTCGCATGCGGGGACTGGGATTTTGCGTCAGCATCGCCCACGCCGAGTTCATGGCCAAGCGCTTTTCCGCGGCTGGCCTGCCGTCACTTGCCGTCTCCGCTCATACTGATAGCGCATCGCGCAAAGCCGCACTTCAAGCACTCCACCAAGGCACGGTGCGGGTAGTGTTTGCTGTTGACCTGTTTAACGAAGGCGTCGACCTCCCCGAGGTCGACACGTTGCTCTTTCTGCGACCCACCGAGAGCTCGCTGGTCTTTCTTCAGCAGCTCGGGCGCGGCCTGCGACGTCACGAAGGCAAGGACTGCGTGACCGTTCTGGACTTCATCGGACAGTCACATCGGCAATTTCGCTTCGACCTGCGGTATCGCGCGATCACGGGCGCCTCGCGCACCGAGGTCGAGAAGCAAATCGAGCAGGGATTCCCCTTCCTTCCGGCCGGCAGCACGATGCAACTCGATCGTGTCGCCACCAAAATCGTTCTCGACAATCTGAAGACAGCGCTGCCCTCACGCCGCCCGGCAATGGTGCGTGAACTCAAAGCGATGCTGCAGTCGGATGCCTATCGGGGGCGGAGTCCGGCGTTGGACGACTTCGTGCGCGAGAGCGGTCTCGACTTGGATGACGTCTATCGGTCGGGGTGCTGGTCCGGCCTCAAACGAGATGCGGGTGCGACCGTTGCTGATGCTGGTCCACAGGAAGAAGCGCTCGGCAAGGCGATGAGCCGGTTGCTTCATATCGACGATCCGCTGCGCCTCGACGCGTATCAGGAATGGATCGCCACCGGTGTAGGAGACCCGCGCCTGGTCACCGCATTGCACTTCACGCTGTTCGGCGCGGATGCAGCGCCGACGTTTGGTGAATCTTGGCGCCTACTTCACGAGCATCCCGCGATCGTCGACGAGCTCCGGGAGCTGTGCGAATTGCTGGAACACCGCGCAGAACATCTCACCCATCCACTTTCAAAAGAAGTCGGTGAAGGGATTCCACTCGGACGTGTGCCGTTATCTGTCCACGCGCGGCATTCGCTGGTCGAGATCTTGTCGGCGTTCGGCCGAATCACCCCGGGTGCTTTCTATCAGCATCGTGAGGGCGCGTACCGCGATGAGGCGACCAACAGCGATCTGTTTTTTGTCACGCTCGAGAAGTCCGAGCGGGAGTATTCACCCACGACTCTATACAAAGATTACGCAATCTCGCCGATCCAATTCCATTGGGAGTCGCAGTCGACGACAACGCAACAATCGAAGACCGGACAGCGGTATATCCATCATCGCGAGCGCGGGGTGAACATTCTGATGTTCGTTCGGCAGCGCCGAACCGAAGGCTACCTCACTGCCCCCTACGTCCTGCTGGGGCCCGTCGATTACGTGGCCCACAAGGGCGAGCGTCCGATCAGCTTTGCCTGGCAGCTACGGCGGCCGATGCCAGCCGACTTCTACAGGCAGGCGAAGGTAGCGGCCGGATAGCTCCGTCCTGTCTTCAGACATCAAATAAATCCAGCGAGAGCGGCGAGCGACAACTGACCGTTATCGGCGATGGAGGTGCTCCAGACGACCCTCGCCTCGCGCGCGCTTCGCCGATGACCGTCCTTGAAGTCCTCCGTCCACTCACCTCCCACGGCTCCCAGCAACGCGGCTGGCAGTACCTCAATCAGGTGCATGGTCCTAGCGGCGACGCTGACACCGTCACGCCGAGGTCCACGGCACCGAGGTCTACGCCGTCGAGCTCCGCACCGACAGCCGCCACCTCCGCGTCTGGTGCAGCTGCCGTACTTCGCCGACCGCGGCAGCGTGCAAGCATCTCTGGGCCACCGCCATGCTCGCCACCGAGAACGACTGGCTCACTAGCCTCCCGTCGGCCTCCACGTCCTGATGGACTTTGCCGGCAGCGAAGACCCAGGTCTTGGTCGGGGCCCCAAGGGCGCGGTCACAGCCGCGCGCCGACGACGACTAGGCGCGGCGGTTACGCCTCCCCTTCCCCCGCCGCATCAAACCGCACAATCACAATCGTCATGTTATCCCGCCCACCCGCGCGATTCGCATCTTCCAACAACCGCCGGCACGCCGCTTCCGGCTCGTGCTCCGCCTTCAACACCTCCGCAATCGCCTCGTTCGACACCATCTCGGTCAGGCCATCCGAACACAACAGCAGGAAATCACCCGCGTGCAGCTCCACGGCGTGCGCTTCGACAAACAATCCTTGTTCCGGACCACCCACCACATTCGTCACGATGTGACGCAGGCGATGCCCCACGGCGTCCTCTTCGCTGATCGCACCGGACCGCACCATCTCTGCGAGCACCGTATGGTCCTTGGTCAACTGGTGCAGGACATCGTTGCGATAGACATACGCACGGCTGTCGCCGACATGGACGACGCATAGCTGCGCGTCGAGCTGATACGCCATCGTCACCGTCGTGCCCATCCCGCGAAGCGCCGGATCGTCGGCGGCCGCCGCGACAATCTGCCGATCGGCCTGCGTCAACGCCGTCCGGAACTGCGCCAGCACCCGCTGCGCATCGTCACGCTTGGTGTCGAAGAACCACTTGAGCGTGTTCAGCGTGAACTGCTCGATCGCCGCCACCGCCAACGCGCTGGCCCGTTCGCCGGCCAGGTGCCCACCCATCCCGTCAGCGACCAGAAAGAGATGCCCGCGCTCTCCGCCAAACTGCGCGTTCCGCGCCGGTAGACTGGTCTGCCAGATCCGCATGGTCTTGGCCAACTCCGCGATCAGGAATTGGTCCTCGTTGGTCGAACGCACACGGCCCGGGTCGGTGATGCCATGACTGGTGACCTTGAACGCCAATGAGGGAGGCTTGATGATCGAGGTGTCGGCTTCCATGTGAGGTGCCCTTTCTGAAGAGGCGCGAAGCATGGCACACGGGGAGTGCATCGGCAACGGTGGCGCCTGCGGCCATTGGCCCCGTGCCGGCCTGACGCGTTATCGGCGATGATGGAGGGTGCTCTCGCCCACCCCACCCCGACCATTTCCCGCGCGATGACCGTTCTCGAGATCCTCAGACCTTTAACTTCGCACCACGCGCAGCAACGCGGCTGGCAGTACCTCAACCAGGTCCACGCCCTCACCAGCACCGCCGACAGCGTCAGCGCCGAGGTCCACGGCACCGAGGTCTACGACGTCGAGCTCCGCACTGACAGCCGCCACCTCCGCGTCTGGTGCAGCTGCCCCTACTTCGCCGACCGCGCCAGCGGCTGCAAGCATCTCTGGGCCACCGCCGTGCTTGCCACCGAGAACGGCTGGCTGACTAACCTCCCCGCCGGCCTCCGCGTCCTGATGGACTTTGCCGGCGGCGAAGACCTCGCCTTTGGCGTCCTCGAAGAGGGCGACACGGCCGATCCGCCGGGGATGCTCAGCGCAATTCCGAGCGCGAGTCCGGACTCCAGTCAGGGGGGTACTGCTCCGCTGCAGCGGCCGCCAGAATGGGCCGTCGCCCTCGCCGCCGTGGCGCCCACGCCGCACGACATCCCGGCGACCACTTCGTCTACCGAACTGCTCTACGTGTTGACCGCGCCGATTCACGGCACCGTCACCGAACTGGCGCTCAGCATCGAGCGCCACGAACGCAAGCGCGATGGCACCTGGACGCGGCCGCAGCCGTCGCGGCTCACCCTCGACGGCATCGCCCATCTGCCCGACGCCGAAGATCGCTGGGCGCTGTCGCTGATCCATTCCACCGCCCTGCATCCGCGCGGGCGCGGCGTTCACGCCGTCGGCATCGGCGCGCAGGCGCTCGGCCTCACCTACTTGAACGGCCCGCTGCTCGATGTCCTGCTGCCGCGTCTCTGCGCCACCGGACGCGTTCGCCTGCGCCACCGCGTCCACCCGAACGTGCCGGCCGTTGCTACGGCTGAAGACGATGAGCCGCTGCGCTGGGATGGCGGCGAGGCGTGGCGGCTGGTGCTGACGGTGACGCGCGAAGAGGCCGAAGAAGACAACGAGGCGAACTACAAGGTGGATGCGGTGCTGGCACGCGGCGAGCTGCGAGTCAGCATCCATCAGTTCGCGGTGCTGACCGACACCGTCGCCGTTCTTGCCGGCGTCGCGGCACGATTCGATCCGGCCGGCGGCTTTGCCTGGGCGACGCAACTGCGCTCGCGCGGCGCGTTGATCATTCCGTCGCCGTCTCGTCGCGCGCTGGTCGAGTCACTGGCGCGCTCCGCAGTCGAACACGTCGAACTGCCAGACGAACTGCGCTGGGAAGAGCGCGTCGCGACGCCGCGCTTCAGCGTGACAATCGGCCGCCCGAGCGACAAGAGCGGTTCATGCCCGATCGAACTCGCGGTCGATTACGACGGCGCCCAGGCGCCGCTTGCCGAAGGCAGCACGCGCATGCTGAGCGTCGACGGCCGCGTGATGTATCGACGCGATCGCGCATCAGAAGTCGCCGCACTCGACACGCTGCGCACACTCGGCGTCGGCAACGTCGAATCGCATCTGCGTCACGGCGCCTCGATCAACTACCGCAACGTCCCCGACCTGGTCCACACCCTGGTCGACGCCGGCTGGCTGGTGCTCGCCGACGGCCTGCGTTACCGCGCGCTCGAGGCGCCGCAGCTGCGCATCAGCTCGGGCATCGACTGGTTCGAGATTCAAACGCTAGGCGATGCAGCGACGACGGTCGATCTGCCGGATCTGTTGAACGCGCTCAAGACCGGACGCAGGACGGTGACGCTCGGCGACGGCACGGTCGGTATGCTGCCGGAGCAGTGGCTGGCGCGCGTCGCGCCGGTGCTGGCGCTCGGCGAAGCCGAAGGCGACGGCGTCCGCTTCAAGCCGTCACAGGTCGCGCTGATCGATGCGCTGCTCGCCGCGCAGCCGGGCGTCGACTGGGACGAAGGCTTCATCCGCGCCCGCGATGCAGTGCGCCGCTTCGAAGGCGTCGCGGCGGAGAATGCGCCGCCGACCTTTCATGGCGAGCTGCGCGACTATCAACGCGAGGCGCTCGGCTGGATGCGCTTCCTGCGCGACTTCGGTTTTGGCGGCTGCCTCGCCGACGACATGGGGCTCGGCAAGACGGTGATGGTGCTGGCGATGCTCGAAGCACGCCGGACCGATCCGGATCGTCAGCACGGGACGTCACTGGTGGTGATGCCGCGCTCGCTGATCTTCAACTGGCGCAGCGAAGCGACGCGCTTTGCGCCGGGGCTCCGCGTCCTCGACTTCGCCCGCGCCGGACGTCATGGTGTTGTCGATGCGATCGCCAACGCCGATGTCGTGCTAACCACCTACGGCACGCTCCGCCGCGATGTGCCCGCACTCAAAGACCACCCCTTCGACTACGTCGTCCTCGACGAAGCGCAGGCGATCAAGAACGCCGGCACCGCGACGGCCAAGGCGGTGCGGCTGCTGCGCGCGCAACATCGACTGGCGCTGACCGGCACGCCGGTCGAGAATCATCTCGGCGAGCTGTATAGCCTGTTCGAGTTTCTCAACCCGGGACTGCTCGGCACCGGCCGCGTGCTCGATGCTCGTCGCTTGATGGGCGGCGCTGATTCTCCCGGACACGTGGCGCGACTTGCCACGGGTCTGCGGCCGTTCTTTCTGCGTCGCACCAAGGAACACGTCACGCCGGAACTGCCGCCGCGCACCGAAGAGACGCTCTATTGCGAGCTCGAAGGTGAACAGCAGAAGACGTATGGGCAGTTGCGCCAACACTATCGCGAGACGCTGCTGAAGAAGATCGATCGCGACGGCGTCGCCAAGTCGCGCTTCCAGATTCTCGAAGCGCTACTGCGGTTACGACAGGCGGCGTGTCATACCGGACTGCTGCCCGGTACGAAAGCCGGGCACTCGGCGAAGTTTGATCTGCTGCTGCCGCGACTCGTCGAACTGATCTCCGAAGGTCGCAAAGCGCTGGTGTTCTCGCAGTTCACCAGCCTGCTGGCACTGCTCCGTCCGCTGCTCGATGCGCAGAAGATCAAGTATGAATACCTCGATGGCCAGACGCGCGATCGCGAGGCACGCGTCGCGCGGTTCCAGGAGGACCCGGACTGTCCGCTGTTCCTGATCAGTCTGAAGGCCGGCGGCGTGGGTCTGAATCTCACCGCCGCGGAGTATGTGTTCCTGCTCGACCCGTGGTGGAACCCGGCGGTGGAAATGCAGGCGATCGATCGGACGCATCGCATTGGGCAGGAGAAGCCGGTGTTCGCGTACCGGCTGGTCGCGCGCGAAACCGTGGAGGAGCGGATTCTGGAATTGCAATCGCAGAAGCGAGCCTTGGCGGATGCGATCCTTGACGCGGGCACCGGCGGGCTGCGCGGGTTGAAGCGAGAGGATCTCGAGCAGTTGCTGGCTTAGCGGTACCTTCACTGAGTGTCTACGGGCCGCCCTCTGCCGAAGGCGACTCAGTTCTTACTGGGTCCGCCACTACCGGCATCAGGGACAGCGCGCTGGAGCAGATCCACAACGCCCAGGATCGCCGCACCCTCGTGCAAGTACAAACGATCAAGCCGCGCACCTTGCGTGTCAACGATGCCGCGGATGTCACGCCACTGCCGGTCGGAGACTTCGCCGCCAAGGCGAAACCAGCGCAACTTCTGGAGCAGGATATCTTCAGGCGTGTGGACGAACAACTCGCGCGGCGGGCTGCCCGACACGACAGCCATGCGGCGTTGGAGCAGCTGTTCATCAAGCGGCGTGCCGCCGGCGATGAACAGATCGATCTTGACCGAGCTGTCAATATGGATCAGATTCGCGGAGGTTCGATTGTCCACGGCGCGCTCGAGCGCCAGGCCGTCGACGTAGAACTCCCGCTGTAGTCGCATCGCCAGCAATCGTGCCTGCGCCGCTGACAGGTCGCACACGATATCGACATCAAGAGTCGAGCGCGGTTCGCCGGCGTATGCACTGGCCATCGAACCGCCGATTGAATAGCGCGCACCGAGCGCCTCGAGCTCCGCAATGACGAGCCCGGCCACCGCCAGCGGATCGGTGATGGTCATCAGGGCGTCAGTTGTGCCGCATCCGGATAGACGCGCACCGCGAGGTCGCGCCCGAGATGAAGGATGGCTCGACGCAGAAACCGTTCGCGCTCAGACGCCTCGGGATAACGAGCCGCGATGCCGGCGTCCGCCAAGGCGACTGTGGCGCGATACATTGAGGCAACCAAAGCGGCCTTTTCAGACGCGCTCATCGCCCGCCAGCGCGCGACCTGCACGGCAGCGGCGTGGTCCGCGGTGTCGAGCGGCTGGCCAAAGCCGGGCGCCTGAGGCATCACTGAATTATAGAGGTTCGCCACACCGCACCCAGCGCCTGGCACCTGGCCCACCGCACTTCGCACCCTGCTCTGGTTTACACTCCGCCGATGACCACCATCGCAGGCACACAGGCGGCGCCTCGCGTCGCTGCCGCAGCATCCCATCAGTTTTACGTCCGCATCGCTGCGGCGTGCGTCGCGGTCGCGTTCATCGGCTTCGCGCCGACTTACTGGCTACCGATGTTCCGCGGCACGCTCAACGTCCCGGCGATTTCGCACGTGCACGCCGCGGTCTTTTACGGCTGGACGCTGCTGTTCTTCACGCAGACGTGGCTGGTCGCCAATCGCAAGATGACGCGTCACCGCGAATGGGGTGTGGTTGGGGTCGCGTTGGCGACGGCCATGTTCTTCATCGGCATGGCCGCGGCGATCACCAGCCTGAAGCAATCGACCGCCGATGGATTCGGAGAGGCGGTACGCGCGTTCACGATTCTGCCAGTGTCAGGGATCGTGTTCTTCCTCGTGCTGTTCACGCTCGCGCTGCTCAAGGTCAAGACGCTCGAGACGCACAAGCGGCTGATGCTGGTGGCGACGGTGTCCCTGCTGCAAGCCGCAGTGGGACGATGGTTTCTGATCTTTCTGGCGCCGGTCACGGTCGGCGGTGGACCGGTCAGCCCACCGCCGGTATTCGTCACGGTGCTCCCGGGCCTGGTCTCGGATCTGTTAATCGTTGCGGCGATGCTTTATGACCGTCGCACGATCGGCCGCGTCCATCCGGTCTACTGGATTGCCGGCGGTGCGCTGGTCGCCCTTCAAGTTCTCCGCGTTCCGCTCAGTGCCACGGCCGGCTGGCACGCGTTCGCCAACTGGTTGCTCACGGTGTCGCTCTAATGAAAACACGCTCACTGGTCGCGTTCACCCTTGCCATTGGCCTGCTCACCATCACCGCCCTGCCGGGACAGGGGCCGGCGCCGAGTCCCGCCGCGCAGTTCGAAGTCAGCGACGTCATGATCCCGATGCGCGACGGCAAGCGCCTCAACACCAAGATCTTCACGCCGCGCAGTGAGTCCGGGCCGCTGCCGATCATTTTCAAACGGACGCCGTACAGCGTCGAGGGCTCCGAACGGAACTTTGCTTCGTACTTCAAAGAGCTCGCCGCTGACGGCTACATCTTTGTGTTCCAGGATATTCGCGGCAAGTTCAAGTCGGAGGGCGATTTCGTCATGGTGCGGCCACCGCGCGCCGCGGGTGATACGAAGTCACTCGATGAAGGCACCGACACCTACGACACCATTGAGTGGCTGCTGAAGAACGTTCGCAACAATAACGGCCGCGTCGGCATGCTCGGCATCTCCTATGACGGATGGACGACGATCATGGCGGCGCTGCAGCCGCATCCGGCGCTCAAGGCGATCTCGCCGCAGGCGTCACCCGCCGACATGTGGTTTGGCGACGACTTCCATCACAACGGCGCGTTTCGTCTGAGCTACGGCTTCGAATATGCGGCGATGATGGAAAGCGGCCAGGGCATGTCGAACTTCGCCTTCGACCGCTACGACACGTTCGATTGGTATCTGAGTCTCGGGTCGTTGGCGAATATCAACGCCAGGTATCTGAAGGGCAAGCTTCCGACCTGGAACGACTTCGTCGCGCATCCAGACTACGACGAGTTCTGGAAGCGCCAGACGATGATTCCGCATCTCACCGGCGTCAAGGTGCCGACGCTGAACGTCGCTGGCTGGTGGGATCAGGAAGACTTCTACGGTCCGCTTCGCATCTACGAAGCGCTCGAGCGGTATGACACGCAGAATCTCAATTACCTCGTCGTCGGACCATGGCGACACGGCGGCTGGGCGGGCGGCAAGGGCGACGCGCTCGGCGCGATCCCGTTTGGCAGCGCCACCGGCGAATACTTCCGCGAACAGGTGCAGGCGCCGTTCTTCGCGCACTTCCTCAAAGACAAAGGCCCGCGCGCGATTCCGGAAGCGCTGACCTTTGAAGCCGGCGCCAACCAGTGGCGGCGCTGGGATCAATGGCCGCCGAAGCAGCGGACGGAAACGCGCGGTTTGCATTTCGGCGCCAACGAAGTCCTCTCGATGTCCGCGCCTTCGTCAGACGGCTTCGACGAATTCATCTCTGACCCCGCGCATCCGGTGCCGTATCGTCAGCGCCCCATTCAAGCAACCTATTTTCCAGGCGGTTCCAAATGGGGGACCTGGCTGGTTGGGGATCAACGCTTTGTCGATGACCGCGCCGACGTATTGAGTTGGGAAACCGCACCCCTCGAGGCCGACCTGACGATCGCCGGCGAAGTCGTGGCGCACCTCTTTGCCTCGACAACAGGGAGTGATGCGGATTGGGTGGTCAAGCTGATCGACGTCTATCCTGAGGAGCATCCGAGCAACTGGGACCTCGCCGGCTTTCAGTTGATGGTCGCCAACGAAGTGTTCCGCGGGCGGTATCGCAGCAGTTTCGAGAAGCCGACGCCGCTCGAACCGAACAAGGTGCTCGATTACAAATGGAGCCTGCACACGCAGAACTACACCTTCAAAAAGGGCCACCGCGTGATGGTCCAGGTGCAGAGCACGTGGTTCCCGATCATCGACCGCAATCCGCAGACGTTTGTGCCGAACATTTTCGAAGCCAAGGACAGCGACTTCAAAGCCGCGACGCACCGGGTTCACCGGTCGCCGGCATACCCGTCACGGGTCGAAATTCCAGTGGTCAAGAACTAGCAACGACTTGACCTTGCATTCGTTCGGTGACGATGGCATCGTCGTCGAATGAGCGGGCGATATACGACGAGCAATTACCTCGAGGGCAGCGAGGACATGCGGCCTCGGGAGCTGGTGTGGGGGGTTGTCCGAGAAGCACCGGCCCCGAAGTTCGGGCATCAGTCAGTGGTCACGCGCACGACGGTGATTCTGGACGACCATGTCCGCAGGCACGCCCTGGGCGTGGTCTGCGTGTCGCCGGTGGATGTCGTGCTCGACGAGGCCAAGGCACTGGTCGTCCAACCCGATGTCATCTACGTATCGAACGGCCGGCGGTCCATCGTCCGCGATCAGGTCTGGGGCGCACCCGACATGGTCGTCGAAGTGGCGTCGCGCAGCACGGCCGCGCGCGACCGCACGACCAAGCTGCGATGGTATCGGCGCTACGGCGTCGCCGAGTGCTGGCTGCTGGATCCGCATCGCTATACGGTCACCGTGGTGAATCTCGGCGCGCATGGCAGCAGGGTGAGTCGCCACCGTTACAGCGGCGGTCAACCGGGCCGGTCGACGGTGCTGCCGCTGTTGAAGATTCGGGCAGAAGCGTTTTTCGACTGACGCCAACGCGCCGGCCTGATTCTCGTGGCGCCGCTGGTCCCCCGTGACCGACCGCTCGGTGATATTCCTGAGCCGCTGGGTGCGCTCGCGTGAACGGTTCGCGGGTTGCTGCGTCTAACCTTCCGTTAGCGATTAACCCTGGAGGCAGTCGAGATGACCATGTTCACCACTCTTCTTTTGGCCGCGTTGCTCGGCAATGCCGTGTCCTTTGGCGACGCAGCGACCCAGACGGCCGCCCCGCAGCCGGCGTCGAAGGACGCCGTCTCAGTGACTGTTGACTACAAGGGCAAAGGGCCCGTCGATGCGAAACATCAGCTCTGGATTTGGGCGTTCGATACACCGGACATCGGGCCAGGCTCGATTCCGATCGGCGAGCTGACGCTGGCGAAAAACGGCGGCACGGTGACGTTCCCCGGCGTGGAGAAAGTCTGGCTCGCAGTAGCCTACGACGAGGCGGGCGGATTCACGGGACAGGCGCCGCCGCCGGCGGGGAGCCCGATTGCGATTTACGGCTCAGAGAACGGTGGTCCAGGCAAGCCGTTGACGGCGAGCGCCACGCCGACGGTGGTCACGTTCGACGACTCATTCCGGATGCCGTAAGTAGGCAGGTAGGCGGGTGAGCAGGTAGGCGGGTGGGCGGGGTGGGCAGTGGGGAAAGACTGGGGTGGCCCTGGATCAAGGCCTGGGGCTGGGGCCTGACCCCTACTCCGGCCTGAGCGCGGCGATCAGTTTTGGATCCAGTCGCCACGTGACCTTCGGCCCGGCCGAGACCCACACCGAGCCGTGCGCGACGACAATGGCGCCCCCGCCGGTGCCGGGGAAGCGTTGCACGACGCGGTTGGTGGCCGGATCAATCCGCGTGATCGGGACACCGTCCGCGCTGATCCACACCGAGCCTTCACCCACCGCAATGTCGCCGTGAGCGATCGATTCGCTGACGGCGATCGTGGTGGTCACCTTGTTGCTCTTGGCATCGACCCGGCTGACTGACCCGTCGCCGCGATTGAGCGTCCATACTGCGCCTTCGCCAAACACGATGCGGCCTGGACGTGGCCCGACTTTGATTGTGGCGACAATCGCGTTCGTGAACGGGTCGATGCGCGTGACCAGGTCGCCGTCTTCGCTGGTCACCCACAAGGCGTCGCCGCCTGACATCACAGCCGCCGGTTTGCCGGCAACGTAGGCTTCGGCCACGACAAGGTTGATGTCGGGGTCGATGCGCGACAGTACGCCTTTGGATTCGGTCAGTGCCCAGATGCTGCCGACCGCATGCGCAATGCTGCCGGCCGGCGTGACGATCGGCAGCGGCATTGACGCAGACACATTGCCGCCCTTGATGCTGAGGCGAGACAGCTTGCCGGCGTCGCACTGCGGCACCCACAGCGCATCGCCAACCGCTGCCAGCGATGCACAGGGCGCGGCCCCGGTGACGATCGGCGCGCTCGGGGTGTTGTTCCTGGCGTCGATCCGCATTACCGCATTGCCACCGGGCTGGGTGACCCACAGCGCGTCTTCGGTGACGGCGCTACCGGGCGCGAGTTGGATTGCGATCACCGCATCAGGTTTGAGCCGCGAGAAATGAATTTCCGCGGGCGGGCGCGGCGCTTTGGCGGTCGCGTTTTGCGGTGGGGACGGAGGTTGGGGCGCTGGCGCTGGCGGGGACGGAGGTCGGGTCGCTGACGCTGGTGGGGACGGAGGTCGCAGGGTCTCGCCGATGGGGGACGGAGGTCGGCTGATCTGCCCGGAATGAGGTCGAATTAGGCCAACAAAAACGCGGCTGGACTGAGGCGGGGACGGAGGTCGGGCTTGGGCGATCGCCGGGGACGGAGGTCGGGCCGGGAGGACCGCCGGGGACGGAGGTCGGATGGGTCGCAAGGCGGGGGACGGAGGTCGGGTCTCGGCGGCAGGTCCAGTCTCGGCGACCGCCGCGGTGGCAAAAACTGCCAGAATCACTGCAAAATACGCGAGGCGGCGCCGGGCATCCATGCCGTTGCATAATACAGCTCTCCCAATGAGGTCATGGATGCATCAGTCCGCGGTGCGCGCGTCGCTAATCACGTGCTTCGGCGTTGCCCTGTGGATCGGCGCACTGAGCACCGTCCACGGTTCCGGACCGGGGCGGGCACTGGCACTGACACTGGCACCCGCGAAATCACCGGCACCGGGCAGCGCACAGGCACCGGCACCGGGCACCCTTCGACTCGCTTCGCTCGCTCAGGGCAAGCCGGCACCGAGCGCGCCAGTAGCTGCCGCGAATTCCGCGCCTTCCGCAGACCATTTTGAGGCGAAGATCCGACCCCTCCTCGCGGCGAACTGTTACGCCTGCCACGCCGAATCGGCGATGGCCGGCCTGCGCGTCGACTCGCGCGAAGCCCTGATCCGCGGCGGCGAGACCGGCCCGGCGCTCATCCCTGGCAAACCGGAAGACAGCGCGCTGATCAAAGCGATTCAACACGCCGAAGGCTTTCCCAAGATGCCGCGCGGCCGCGCCAAGCTGCAACAAGCCGACATCGATCTCCTCACCGAGTGGGTGCGCGGGGGCGCGGTGTGGCCTGCGTCCGGTACTGCCGCGCCAGCGCCGATGGCATCGCACGAGAAGCCGGTCACCGACGCACATCGCGCCTATTGGGCCTTTCAACCGATCGTCAAATCGATGGTCCCCGCCGTGCGGGATGCATCGTGGGCCAAGAACGACATCGATCGCTTTGTCCTAGCGCGACTCGATCGCGACGGCTTGAAGCCGGTCAAGGGCGCCGACAAGCTGACGCTGCTGCGCCGGGCCTCGCTCGACCTGACTGGTCTGCCGCCAACCCCTGAAGAAGTTGACGCGTTCCTCGCCGATCACTCACCCGACGCCTTTGCCAAAGTCGTCGATCGCCTGCTCGCCTCGCCGCGTTACGGCGAAGCATGGGGCCGGATGTGGCTCGACGTCGCCCGCTACGGCGAAGACGACTATCGCAGCCTTGATCCAATGGGTCGTGGCCTCAATCCCTATCCCAACGCGCATCTCTATCGCGACTGGGTGATCCGCGCCTTCAACGAAGACCTACCCTATGCCCAGTTCGTGCAGGCGCAGCTGGCGGCGGATCTGCTGGAACCCTCCACCCGCGTGCGCCAACTGCCGGCGCTCGGCTTCCTCGGTCTCGGCCCCTGGTATTACGACAACGGCGCGGTCGAAATCACCCGCGCCGACGAACGTCACGACCGCGTCGATGCCGTCAGCCGCGGCTTCCTCGGCATGACCGTCGGCTGCGCCCGCTGTCACGATCACAAGTACGACCCGATCCCGACCAAGGACTACTACGCGCTGGCCGGCGTGTTCCTCAATGCCGAGTATCACGAATACCCGCTCGCGCCGAAAGCGATCGTCGACGACTACAAGGCGACCGAAAAGCAGTTGAAGCGCAAGAACGAGCTGCTCAGCGAGTTCATGGGGACCGAGTCGCGTCAGCTCGCCGAGACACTCGCCTTCCAGAGTTCCAAGTACATGCAGGCGGCGTGGCAGGTCAAAGGTGAGCTCAAACGCGATCGCATGCGCGTCATCAACACCGAGAAGATTGATTACGAATTGTTCGATCGCTGGCTGACCTTCCTCGACAAGCGCCCAGTGTTCTATCCCTATCTGAAGGACTGGCAGGCGATGATCGCCAAGGGCGGCACGGCGAAAGAAGCTGAGAAGCTGGCCGATGACTTCCAGAAGCTGCTCCTCGACATCGTCATCGAACAGCGCGAGGTCAAGAAAGAGAACGACATCATCGCCGCGCGGGCGCTGCCGACGGCGAAGCCGAGGGAGCCGGCGAATCTCCCCAACGAGTTCAAGACCAACGACGACTTCTGCCCCGGCTGCGGTCTCGAACTGCGCAGCATGACCGTCGAGCGCTCGGCGCTGTTCAACGATGTCTTCCGCCAGAACCTCGAGCCGGATGATGCGCCGGGCAAGCCGGCGCGACCCGGATTGCTGCAGTTCAACGGCTGGGGCCTCGAACAGCGGCTCGGCGGCGATCGTCGCGCACTGATCGACGTGCTGCGTAAAGATATCGAGACGATGGAAAAGGCGATGCCGACGAAGTACGCCTACGTCCACGGCGTGCGCGATGTCGAGAAGCCGGGCAACCTGCAGGTCCACTTGCGCGGCAACCCTCATCGTCTTGGCGATCCGGTGACGCGCGGCTTCTTGACCGTGCTGAGTCCGACCGAGCGCAAGCCACTGACAACTGGCAGCGGCCGTCTCGATCTCGCCAACACCATCGTCGAACAACCGATCGCAATTCGGGTCATCGTCAATCGCGTCTGGAAGGAACACTTCGGTACCGGGCTGGTCAACACGCCAAGCAACTTCGGGATCAACGGCGACAAACCAAGTCATCCCGAGCTGCTCGATTACCTGGCGCAATACTTCGTCGATCACGGCATGTCGATCAAAGCGCTGCACCGCGAGATCATGGCGAGCGCCACGTATCAACTCAGTGCCGATCACGATGCTGCGGCGTTGGCCAAGGATGGCGGCAATCGTCTGTACTGGCGCGCCAACCGCAAGCGGATGACTGCCGAACAGATCCGCGATTCGATCCTGTTCGTCTCCGGCGCGCTTGATACCAAGCTCGGTGGCCCGTCGGTGGCGCTGTCGCCGCTGACCGATCGCCGCACCGTCTACGGCAAGGTCAGCCGCTACAAGCTCGATGAGTTCATGCAGCTGTTCGACTTTCCGAGCCCGAGTCAAAGCTCGGAGCAACGCTTCGCGACCAATGTGCCGTTGCAGCGGCTGTTCTTCATGAACAGCGATTTCATGCAGCAGCACGCCGAGCGGCTGGCAGAAAAGGTGGCCGACGAAACGGACGATGCGGCGCGGATCGAGAAGGCCTACAAGATGATCCTCGGCCGGGCGCCGACAGCTGCCGAAGTCAAGATTGGCCGCGACTTTTTACAGGCGGAGGCGATCAAGCAATACCAAGAGCGCCGCGCCGATGTCGCGAAGGCCGAGAAAGAAAAGGCGGAGAAGGACAAGGCCGGCACGGCGTCGTCCGCACCGGCGTCCGACACCTCGGCTGGCGCTGACGAACCGATGCCCGGCATGATGTCCGGCGTCACGCCCGGCGCGAAGCCGGGGCCGGCGACGGAGAAGATGCTGCCGGTCACGACCTTCGGCCGCTACTTAAAGATTCTGCTTAGTTCGAACGAATTTATTTTCGTGAGCTGAGCAGTTATTTCTGACATCTGGCACTTATGTCCCACACCTCCGTCCCCCCCGTGACCCGCCGCGAAGCCCTCTGCCGCATTGGCAATGGCTTCGGCATGCTGGCCTTCGCCAGTCTGGTCGGCCAGTCGCTGACTGCCGCCGAACTGCAGAAGCGGCCGGTGGCCGCGGCAGCGAGCGGTGGACTGCATCACCCGGCGCGGGCCAAGCACGTGATCTTCCTGTTCATGAACGGCGGCTTGTCGCAGGTCGACAGCTTCGACCCCAAGCCGATGCTCGACAAGTTTCACGGCCAGCCGCTGCCTGGCGGCATCGTGGCGACCGAGCGCAAGACCGGGTCGCTGATGAAGAGCCCGTTCACGTTCAAAAAGTACGGCAAAAGTGGCCTTGAGGTCAGCGAGATCTTTCCGCATGTCGGCGCCTGCGCCGATGACATCTGCGTGATCCGCTCGATGCATACGGACATTCCGAATCACGAACCGTCGATGCTGATGATGAACACCGGCCACAGCCAGGTCGGCCGCCCATCACTTGGCTCGTGGCTCACCTACGGGCTCGGCACCGAAAACAAGAATCTGCCAGGCTACGTGGTCCTCTGTCCCGATATTCCGACGACAGTCGGTCCACCGTTGTGGAACAGCGCGTTCCTCCCGGCGGTGCAGCAGGGCACGTTCATCCCGAGCAAGGTCGAGCGGCCCGATCAGATCGTCGGCAAAGATTTCGACCCCAAGAAGCTGGTCTCGTTCATTCATAACAAGTCGTTCACGCTGGCCGAACAACGCCGCGAGCTCGACTTGCTGGCCTCGCTCGATAAGTTACAGCGTGGCGATGCGACGCCCGATCCGCAGCTCGATGCGGCGATCGGGGCAATGGAAACTGCTTACCGGATGCAGACCGAAGCGCCGGACGTGTTCGACATTCGCAAAGAGACGCAGGCGACGCTCGAACTGTATGGACCTGGGAGCACCGCGCGCGGATGCCTGATGGCGGTGCGGCTGGTCGAACGCGGTGTGCGCATGGTGCAGGTGTATTACGCCAAGGGCGATCCGTGGGATGCGCACGCCGACATTCAGCAGCACCGCAAGAACGCCAAAGATTCCGACCAGGGATTTGCGGCGGTGATCAAAGACCTTAAGTCGCGCGGACTGTTCGATGACACGCTGGTGGTGTGCGGCTCAGAGTTCGGACGCACGCCGGTGGTCGAAGTCGGCGGGGGCGCCGGCACGATCGCCAGCGGCCGCGATCACAATCCGTTTGGCTTCAGCATGTGGCTGGCAGGTGGCGGCGTCAAAGGCGGCATGACCTACGGAGCGACCGATGACTTCGGGTTCAAGGCGGTGGAGAAACCGGTGCATGTGCACGACCTGCACGCGACAATCCTTCACCTCATGGGAATCGATCACACCAAGCTGACCTATCGCTACAGCGGTCGTGACTTCCGGCTGACCGACGTCTCCGGAAATGTGCTCCACGACATCATTGCCTGACGGCAGTCGCCAGTCGCCAGTCGCCAGTCGTCGGTCGCCAGTCGCCAGTCGCCAGTTACCGGCTACCGGATACCGGTTGCCAGTTCAAAGGGCGCTCACTTCGTGGGCGGTGGACTACAGGAGCTGTTCCCAGCAGCGTCAGTCGCACACACACGATAGGCCGCCGACGCTGGCACATCTGACGGCCACGCGGCACGCCACAGGTATTCCCCGTACCACTGCATCGGCACTTCGCGCGCGCCCTGTGCGGTAGTCCACTCGACGACCACCTTCTTCCATTCAGTAGCCAGGCTCGGACTCTTGCGATCGTGGACGCGCGCGCGGACCACGCGCAGTGCGCCGTCAGTGGCGCTGACTAACGTGATCGATGGCGGCGCCTTGTCCGGGGCAAGCCCGCGCCCGGCGAAGATGCGTTCATCGGTCGCCTTCGGATGTTCGCCCTGCGCCTGGATCACATCCATCCGTCCGTCGCCATCGAGATCCGCGAGCGCGAGGCCGAGGGTGCCCGGCGTCGGCTCGCCGTCGAACACCTTGAGATCAACGGTCAGGTTGCCTTTCCCGTCATTGCGCAGCAGGCGATCTGGTCCGCTCAGCGAGCCGACGACGAAGTCGGCATCGCCGTCGGAGTCGACGTCGAGGAATGCGACCATGTTGTCGTCTTCGCCGACGTTGTGCGCGTCGGGCCACCACGTATCGGTGACATCACGAAATCGTCCCTTGCCGTCGTTGCGAAAGACATGCTCGCGCCGGCTCGATCCGTTGCCGCCGACGATATCGCCGTCGTTGATGGTGACGAGGTCGAGAAAACCGTCGCCGTCGAGGTCCATCGGCTCGAACTCGTAGTTGTTGGTGTACTGGGGCATCGCGCGCGGGTCTTCGGCGAATGTGCCGTGGCCGTCATTGCGGTACAAGGTGCTGTTGGCGCAGCGCTTACACGACACCAGCAGGTCGAGATCGTAGTCGTTGTCAGTGTCGGCGAGTTCGATATCCCACGAGAAGCGAATCAACCCGGTCGGCATCCGCCCGGCCCCATCACTGAACCGGCCGCGGCCATCATTGACCCATAACAGCATGCGGCCGCCGTCGTTGGTCATGTTGTTGCCGGCGCCCCAGTCGGCAAGCACCGCGTCGAGATCGCCGTCGCCATCGACGTCGCCCAACTCGAGATCGCCGATGCTGTTGAGGCTGCGCGGCAGATGCGTTGGGGTGACGTCGTCGAAGGCGCCCTTGCCTGTCCCAAGATACAACCGGCTTTGCGTTTGATAGGTGTTGCCGACCAGGATGTCGGTGAGGCCGTCGCCGTTGACATCGCGCGCCTTGATTACGCGCGCGAGGCCAGGCGCCTTACCAAATATCGCTCCGCTACGATCCTCGAACTTGAAACCCTGACCGGTGTGGAAGAAGGCGCCATTGACCTCCGGCGCGCCCGGTTCGGAATAGTTGCCGCCGTTAGCAAACAGCAGGTCGGGCCGGCCGTCGCCGTTGAGATCGGCGATCTCGACTTTATTTGTCCACGCGGCGGTGGTGCCAAGGGCCTCTTTGGTAACGTCGTTCCACAGCACCGCCTGTGGCGCTTGTGCGAGCCCAAAACCTGCCGCAAACAAAAAGAAACGTGCCCGACCAATCAACTGCATGCGCAGCGGATCATAACGCCGGTAGCGGGTGCTGAGTGCTGGGTGCTGAGTGCTGAGTGCCGGCTACCGGCTACCGGCTACCGGCTACCGGGTGCACCGCAGCACCTGCATGTTGTTACTAAACAGGCACTATTTCTTTGGCCGAGGCGCGTCACCCAGCACGTGCTCTTCGCCGATATCCGGGCGGGTGCCGGTGACGAAGCCCTTGACCAGCTCATACAAGACCACCGGCTTCGGCTCGGTCACTTCCAGAAACATCGCGGCGTGGACGTCGACGCCGATCAGCACCAGGCGTGGATCGTCCGGGGTGCCGGCACGAGGGTCATCGTTATCCTCGAACCACATTTTCCAGTCAGGCGCATAGAGTTCTTTGATCTTGGCCCGGTCACGCGTCACCGTGGCGATTCCCGACACCGAGATCCATTCGCGCGTGTCGTCCTTGTAATAGGTGAGATTGATGTGTCGATCGAACTCGAGGTCGCGCAACTTGGCGGTGTCCTCCGCGGTTACGAACCACAAGTCAGCACCATCCGCTGCCCTCTGATTGGCCATCGCCCGTGATTCCAAATGGCCGTCCGGCCGCCGCGTCGTCATCATCGCGATTTCGATCTCTTCTATGAGACCGTAGAATTTTTCTAACTCCGTCTTCATAAATTCTCCCGACGTTCGAGCGATGCACGATACACACCGTGTCGAAGCTCGGCTACAGAGAATTTTCTCGCCACGAAAACAGGGGAATGCTGATTGAAGGAGAGTGAAACGACTCAGCGGCGCGCGGTTGCAGTCACCTGCACGCCGTGTTTCGCCCGCAGCGTGATCAGCGGCTGCGCGACCACCGGATGGCCGGGAACGACGGTGAGCCGCCACTGTTGAGCCAGTGTTGCGACGACGAGAATCAATTCCATCCACGCAAATTGCTCGCCGATGCATTGGCGAACGCCGCCGCCAAACGGGAAGTAGGCAAACTTCGGCAGCGCCTCTTTGAACTGCGTCGTCCAACGGTCGGGGTCAAAGCGTTCCGGGTCCGGATAGAACCGCGCATCGCGCTGGATCACGTATTGGCTCATCAACACCATTGCGCGCGCCGGCACGGTGTACTCGCCAACATTGAAGTCATTGATGGCACGCCGCCCGATCATCCAGGCGGGCGGGTAGAGCCGCATTGATTCGGTGATCAGCCGCTCAGTAAATTTGAGCCGGCCCAGATCCGCCATCGCCGGCAGCTGTCCACCCAGGACGCGCTCGAGTTCTTCGTGCAGCGCCGCCTCCACGGCGGGATGCTGGCTGAGGAGGTACCACGTCCAGGTCAGCGCGTTCGCCGTCGTTTCGTGGCCGGCGAGCAGAATGGTCATCGCCTCGTCGCGAATCTGTAAATCTGAAAGAGTCGGTGCGGGGCCGTCATCGTCGATGTCATCGCGCACGGCCAGGAGCATCGACAGCAGATCACCGCGGTCTCCGGTCGCGCGACGCTCGGCGATCATTTCGTAGATCAAGGCGTCCAGCTTGGCGCGTGCCAGGCGGGCACGCCGCAGCTTGCCGAAGGGCAGCTTGTCGATCAGTTCCGAGAACGGCAGAAGCGCCAGCCAGAACGTTTCAAGGACCTCGGTGACCGCTTTGCCGACGACATCGGCGCGCGACTCGACATCCTTGTCGAACAGCGTCTTGCCGACGATGGCGAGGGTCAGCCGCATCATTTCTTTCGACACGTCGAACTGCTCGCCCGTTTTCCACCGCTCCCCCATCGCCGCCGCGCGGTCGACCATCGTCTGCGCATAATCCGCGATGCGATCGCGATGAAAGGCCGGCTGCAGCAAACGACGCTGACGCAGGTGTGCGGCGCCTTCGCTGGTCAGCAATCCTTCGCCGAGCAATTTCTTGGCGCGTTCAAGTCCGCGGCTTTTCGTAAAATTCTTCTGCTGTGTCACCAGCACCTCGCGGATGTACTGCGGGTGGTTGAGCAGATAGACCTTTTCCGCGCCGAGCTTGAAAAACGTGATGTCGCCGTAGGTCTGGGTCAGGCTGCTGAACAGCGACAACGGATTGCGCCCCGGCATGATCAACGTCCCGAGCAGCGGCGCCTTAGGGCCGGGCGGACGAACGGCGGTGGCCATGAGGGCGTTGTAGCACACGTCAGCGGTGTCGCGAGTCGGGAGTCAGGGGTCGGAGGGCGGGGGGCTACAGCTTTTTGATTTGCGCTAAGAGCGCGGTCGCGTGGGCAACCCCGGCATCGGTGAGCGCCACTGACTTTCGGTCGGGCGCCGTTTCGATCAAACCAGCCTCCTCCAGTCCCTCGAGGATTTCCACGCGCAGCGTTTTCGACGCCTCTCGCACACCGCGGCGTGTCGGGCGCGACCCAAGTGACAACACGGCAAGGGTCAGCTGTGCGAGCAATTGGCGATCCGGCGGGGCATCTGGCCCGGCGGGAAACTGCGGCGAGGCCTGCTCGCGAAACGCGGCGCGCAGGCGTCGATTGACACCATCGGCATCCGCACCACTGATGCAGGTCACCGTCCGTATCAATGCGTCGTGCACGGCAACATGGGTGACACGCACGCGCGCCTCATCGCGAAAGTTGTAGATGTAATCGAAGCCGCTCTTCGCCTGCGCAAAGGCCTGTGCAACCGTCACGGTGCGGGCCTCCCCGGCCCATGCATCCGGCTCTTGGTCCTCTTGGTCGTCGTCTTGATCCAACCGCGGACCGAATTCGCGATCGGCGACTTCGAAAACGTACGGGTGCCGGTCTTGCCACTCCATGACGGTCTGGATCGCCTGATGCAGATCGTCCAGGCGGAGGTCTGCCGGGACGCGGAGGATGAAACCCGGCCCTGGGCTGAGGGGCGGCCAGGCAGACGGCTGGGTAAGCGAATCCCGGATTTCAATCCTGACATCCAGTGAACGGGCCATCTGCCCAGTATGAAGCGCGGGGACAGTTTCGGCGTCGAGTGTCGAAAAACAGCACCGTTGCTCCGCTATCTGGACCAGACTCATCTGACGCAGACCCCTATAAACAGAAGTGGTGGCGCGGCGGGTCTAGACGGCCGATGCGCTGCGAAGTGCCCTGGCCGGCGGCGTCTGGGACCTCGCGATTGCCGACTACACCATGCCCGGCTTCGGCGGCATGAAGGCGCTGCACATGATTCGCGAGCACGGGCTTGACCTCCCGTTCATCTTCGTGTCAGGACCATTGGCGAAGACATTGCCGTCCAAGCGATGCGCGACGGCGCCAGCGATTACCTGATGAAAGGCCAGCTGGCGCGGCTCGCCCCTGCGGTTGCGCGGGAGATGCGCGAAGCGAGCGTGCGCCGTGAACGCAATCGGGCCACCGAGCGACTGGCGTATCTCGCCTATCACGACGCGCTGACCGATCTGCCCAATCGCGCGCTGCTCCACGAACGGCTGCAGCAGGGGATTCTGACGTCGCGGCGCGAGAATTCGCGATGCTGCTGCCGATCACCGATCTCGACGGTGCCGTTCTGGCGGCGAAGAAAATCCTCCACGAACTCGAGCGCGCCTGGCGATGACCAACGCGATGCGCCACGGCATCGAACATGACCAGTTCGTCCTGGACTACCAACCGATCATTAGCCTTCGCAGTGGACGACCGATTGGCGTCGAGGCGTTGCTGCGCTGGAATCATCCGGACCAAGGCCGGTTGATGCCGGACGACTTCATCGCACTCGCCGAGCAGACGGGGCTGATCACGCCGTTGACGAGCTTCGCGGTGCAGCGCGCGCTGACAGACTTCCGACCCCCGCTCGGGCAGACGGCCTCACGGCCCGCCGGCCCGCCGGTTCGACCGCTGTCCATTGCCGTCAACGTCTCACCGCGTACGCTGCACGACACCTCATTTCCGGCACGGATGGCGTCGATGCTGGAGTCCCACGGGGCGGCGCCGGGGACGGTCACCCTCGAGATCACCGAGAACCTGATCATGTCCGACCCGGATCGGGCGAGGCTCTGCCCGACCGAACTGCATGAACTTGGTGTCTGCCTCACCGTGGATGATTTCGGCACCGGCTACTCATCGTTGAGCTATCTGCGTCGGCTTCCAGTCGACGGTCTGAAGATTGATAAGTCATTCGTGATCGGCCTGGCGAACGGCGAAGACGACGCACTGGTGCTGTCAATTATTGATTTGGCGCATAACCTCCGGCTCACCGTCGTTGCGGAAGGTGTTGAAAAGGAAGCGGTTCGCGACCGTTTGATTGCAATGGGCTGCGACGCGGCGCAGGGTCATTTCCTCAGCCATCCGGGGCCTGCCGCGGACACTAAGCGGTGGGTAGCTCAGCAAGTCGCCTTTTGGGTACAGATCTCGCAATGCTCCGGGCGTGTTTCACCCGGGAACGGTTGGGCTGCCTAACAGCCCCGTTGCAATAACGCGCATCATGAACCCCCTCAAGGTGCTGATTATCGAAGACTCTGAAGACGACGCCGTGCTGGTCGTGCGTACGCTGGCCCAAGCCGGCTACGAGATCACTTCCAAACGCGTCGCATCAGAGGGCGCGCTGCGCGATGCCCTCGACACCGCCACGTGGGACGTGGCCATTGCCGACCACACCATGCCCGGGTTCAGCGGCACCCGGGCGCTGGTCGTAGTCCGCGAACACGACCAGGAACTGCCGTTCATCTTTGTCTCTGGAACGATCGGCGAGGACGTGGCGGTCGCAGCCATGAAACGTGGCGCCGACGACTACATCATGAAAGGCAATCTGGCGCGGCTGCCACCGGCGGTGGCGCGGGAGCTGCGTGAAGCGGGCGTGCGGCGCGAGCGCGCCAAGGCCAACGAGCGGCTCACCTATCTGGCCTATCACGACCCGATGACCGATTTGCCGAACCGCGCGCTGCTGCACGATCGCTTGCAGCAAGCGGTGCTGGCGGCGCGACGCGACGAACGGGAACTCACCCTCCTGGTCGTCGATCTGGACGGCTTCAAGGAGATCAACGACGCGCTCGGCCACTACGCCGGCGATCTGGTGCTGCAACAGGTGGCCGTGCGGCTGCGCAGCACGCTGCGCGAATCAGACACCGTCGCGCGACTGGGCGGTGACGAGTTCGCGATCCTGCTGCCGTTTACCGATCTTGACGGCGGTGAACCAGCCGCGCGCAAGATTCAGCAGGAACTGTCGCAGCCGTTCCTCATCGAGGGTCGTCCGCTGATCGTCAACGCCAGTGTCGGGATTGCCGGCTACCCGGCGCATGGTGCCACCGGCACCGAGCTGCTGCATAAAGCCGACATCGCGATGTATGCGGCCAAGACCGGGCGGACCGGCTATGCGATGTACGCACCGGGTCATGATCGTGGCAGTGATCAACGGCTCAGCTTGATGACCGCCATGCGGCAGGGGATCGCGTCGCAGCAATTCGTTCTCGAATATCAGCCGGTGGTGGACCTGCGCAGCGGATTGACTCTCGGCGTCGAGGCGTTGATCCGGTGGGAACACCCCGACCAGGGCCGGCTCTGTCCCGAAGACTTCATTCATCTCGCCGAGCACACCGGGTTGATCACGCCGCTGACCCGCTTCACCATCGAGCGCGCCCTTGCCGAGTGGCCGCTCAACGACGGCGAGCTGCCTTTTTCGATTGCGGTCAATCTCTCACCGCGGACGTTGCACGATCCGGCGTTGCCAGACCAAATCGACAAGATCCTCACGACTCGCGGTGCCAAGCCGAGCGCGCTGGCGCTCGAAATCACCGAAAACCTGATCATGTCGGACCCCGAACAGTCGTCGCGAAGCCTCAATGAGCTGCACGACATGGGCATTCGGCTGATTGTCGACGACTTCGGCACCGGGTATTCGTCGCTCAGCTATCTGCGCCGGCTGCCGGTCGACGGTTTGAAGATCGATCAATCGTTCGTGGTTGGGCTGGCCAACGGCGAGGACGATGCGCTGGTGCGATCGATTATCGACCTCGCCCATAATTTGCGGTTGAGTGTAATTGCCGAAGGGGTTGAGACGGCGGAAGTGTGCGATCAGCTAATTGCACTCGGCTGCGATGCCGCGCAGGGCCATCACTTCGCTCGGCCCGCGGCGGCGCCGAAGATTGCGCTGTGGCTGGCAGGTCAGGCGGGCCTCGACGACCGGCCGGTTAGCATTTAGCATTTAGCAGTTCGTAGCGTGGGCCGGGGCCTACACCACGCGGTCAATTTCGTTTTTGATCCGGGTCAGTTCGCCGCTAATCACTTCGAGTTCCTTATCCACACTCGTTAACTTCTCGTGTTCGGCGCGCACGAAGCGGGTGTATGGTCCGACGGCTTCCAGCACCGACCGCGCGCTGCGATCGACTTCGCGCTGGAACTGGCCGCGCAGGCCGCCCATCAACTCGGTCCGCATCCGCTCGATACGCTCGCGCAACTGCGACTTTGCCTGCGCGCGCTTGGACGGGATGATAAACATCCCCAAGATGGCGATTGCACTCGCCGCGACAATCCCGGTGACATCCGCCGCGGTGGTCGTCGCGAGCACGGTCACCAGGGCGCCCAGGCCGATCGCTCCGGCCTGCGCCAGCGCCGCGCCGGCGACGGCGGCGCGGACGCCGTCGGCCATCTTCGACGCCTCGTTCTCGCGGTCATAGCTGTCGACCGCCTGATTCGCCGCGCGCCCGACCGTCTCGATCAACTTCTGCCGGTCGTACTGGAACGTCCCGGTGTCGCCGCCGACGACCCGGCCTTCATGCGCCGTGCGTCGGCGATTGACATGGTCGGTCACTGCCTGCCATTGCCGTAGCTCGCTCGCGACCATCCAGTCAATGACGTCGTGCACCTGCTTCTCGATCTGCTGCGGCGAGTCGGCGACGACCTTGCGCTCGAACTCGCGCTGGATCCGCGCCTTGTTGAGCAGGTCAGGAATGCGCCCAACCCGCAGCGTGTCATCGAAGAAGGCAATGCCGCGGTTCTCGAATTGCTGCAGCACGTTATCGATCTCGGCGAGTCGGAACTCGAACTCGCGCGACAGGTCGGTGCGATAGACGTCAAGTTGACGCTCGATATCTTCGATCGCCTGGAGATCCTGCTGCAGGATGCCGTTGCGCACCTTGATCGTCTCTCTGGTCGTCTGCACCAGTCGCGTACCGATACCGAGTGGATTGAGCAGCTTCAGCCGCAGCCGTTCTTTTTCGTCAAGCGTCGTGCTGATGTACTTTTCGAGTTCGTCGAAGCGATCGCCAGGCACCGGGTCGCCCACCGGCTCGCCCAGTTTCTGACGCAGGGCGCGGCGTGCCGACACCGGGAAAATTTCGGGCTCCGCACCCAGCAGCGTTCGCGCGTGCTCGGCGACGAAGGCGCGCACCTGTTCACGCTCTTCAGGACGCTCGAGCAGATCGATCTTGTTGATCACGACCACCACCTTCTTGCCCCAGTCCTTGATCGCCTGCAAAAACGATCGCTCACTTTCGGTGAAGGGTCGGTCGGCGGAGGTGACGAACAGCACCAGATCGGCTTGCGGCACAAATTCGCTGGTCAGCCGCTCGTGCTCACGAAAGATCGCGTTGGTGCCGGGCGTGTCGACGATGTTGATGTCCTGCAACAGGGCGACCGGCGCGGTGACGATGTCGGCACCCGAGGCATCGGCGCGGCGCTCGCGGGTCTCTCCGTACTGCAGGATCTGAAGCTTGGTCGTGGTCGGTGTGACGCCTTCTTCGAGCACGCGGGCGCCGGCGAGTGAGTTCACGAATGCGCTCTTTCCGGCATTGAACTCGCCGATGACGACGAGCAGAAAGAGGCGATCCAGCTGAGCGATAGATCGCTCCAGAGCCGAGCGCTCCGTCTCGGGCGTGTCGAATCGCTCGAGCGCGCGTTGGAGTTTCGCGAGCCATTCGCGTTCGTCAGTCACGTGTTGGCGTGTGCGGTCTTGCAGGAAGCGGCCGAGCATGGAGCGCTGGAATGCAATCGGCGAGCCTGCCGGGATGTGCTACATTGTGCTACATGGGTGAACGGCAGAAGGGCCAGCGTCCCGCGCCAGTGGTCCGCGAGACCTCGCAGACCGTCGGCGTCCGTGAGCTCCGGCAGAATCTCAGCGTGTATCTCGATCGGGTGAAGGCTGGAGAAGCGCTCACCGTCACCGAGCACGGCGAGAAAGTGGCAATTCTCAGGCCGATGCCGCTTGAGTCATCGATGCTGGAACGGCTTGTGGCAGAAGGCAAAGCGCGCCGGCCGACACGTCTGTGGAAAGACGTCCCGCCACCATTGGAGGTGAAGCTTGACAAAGAGTTGAGTCAGATCCTTCAGGAGATGCGTGAAGAGGAACGCTACTGAATGAGTGCCGTCGCCTACCTTGATGCGTCGGCCATAGTGAAACTGGCGGTCCGCGAAACGGAAACCGAAGCGCTCGAGCGCTACGCGCTCAATTGTCTGGGCATGCTGTCGTCGCGATGGGGGGCCGTCGAAGCGCGCCGCGCGGCGCAACGTGCCTTCCCAGCCGCGAGTGAGCAGCTGGATTACGAAATAGAAGCGCTCTACCTCTACGAAATTACCGAATCGATCCTCGCGCTGGCGGCACGCCTCTCACCGCATGACTTGCGGACAGGCGACGCCATCCACCTTGCCACCGCCTTGACCATGGCTGAAGCCAAACTCGAGTTTGTCACCTACGATCTGAGGCTCGCCCGCGCCGCAACCGCCAACGGCCTCCGCGTCGTCCAGCCCGGTCGCTGAAACGTTCGCCTCCAGGAGAATTTGATGACCCGCTACGTCGTATGTTTGACCGCGTTGCTGATGTCGGCCACTGCGGGGCTCCAGCCTCGCGCCATCTACGCGACCAGCGGCGGGGCGACCGCAGAGCGCGCCCCAACTGCCGGCGCGGATCAGGCCGCGCCAGCCGCCGGGCCACTACGCGCAAGCGATCTTGCCGGCCTGCGTCTCCGCACCATCGGGCCAGCCAACATGTCCGGGCGCTTCGTCGACATGGATGTCGTCGAATCCGACCCGTTCGTGATGTATGTCGCGTCGGCGACCGGCGGCATCTTTCGCACGCGCGACAACGGCATCACCTGGGAGCCGGTGTTCGAGCGCGAGCCGGTGCATTCGATTGGCGACATCGTCCTGTTCCAACCCAATCCCAACATCATCTGGGTCGGCACTGGCGAGCGAGCCAATCGCCAGAGTGTCAGCTGGGGTGACGGCGTCTACAAGTCGATCGATGCCGGCAAGACGTGGACCAACGTCGGACTCCGCAGCAGCAAACACATCGGCCGCATTGTCTTGCACCCGTCCAATCCCGACATTGCCTACGTTGCGGCGCAAGGCTCGGTCTGGGGCGCCGGCGGTGAGCGGGGCGTCTACAAGACGACCGATGGCGGCAAGTCGTGGGTCCGCACGCTGCACGTGGACGAAGACACCGGTGCGACAGACATCGCGATCGATCCTGGCGATCCGAACGTCCTCTACGCCGCGATGTATCAGCGGCGCCGCACCGCATTTGGTTTTGACGGCGGTGGCGCCGGCAGCGGGCTGTGGAAAAGCGTCGACGGCGGCAACAAGTGGGTCGAAATCACCGGCAATGGACTGCCGAGTGGCGACATCGGACGCATCGGCATCTCGATCTATCGCAAGGATCCGCGTGTCGTGTTCGTCAGTATTGAGCAGGGCTTCCGCTACAACGCGTCGACGGCGTATACCGAACGCCGCGGCGGCCTCTATCGCAGCAACGATAAAGGCACGTCATGGCGATTGATGTCCGACTGGAATCCGCGCCCGATGTATGCGAGCCAGCCGACCGTCGACCCCAACGATGACCGCCGCATCTACATGCTCAATCAGTTTTCGTTTTCAGACAACGGCGGCGAAAGCTTCCAGTCGCCACGCAACACTACGCATGGTGATGATCGTTTCGTCTGGATCAATCCGAAAGACTCGCGCCATGTCGTCAAACTCGACGACGGCGGGATCGGCATCAGCTTCGATAAGGGGCTGAAGTTTCTCTACGTCACCTCGCTCCCGGTGAGCCAGTACTACCGCGTCCGCGTCGACAACGCCCACCCTTACAACATCTACGGCGGCTTGCAGGACAACGGCTGTTGGGTCGGGCCAAGTGCGAGCTGGACGACCAGTGGGATTCTCAACGAACACTGGTCGCGGCTGTGCGGTGGCGACGGCTTCTTGGTGTTGCCCGATCCCACGGATCCGTCGATCGTGTTCTCTGCCTCGCAGTTTCTCGGACTGCAGCGCAACGACACCCGCACCCACCAGGTGCAGACCATCCGACCCGGCAATCCGCAGGGTCACATCGGTGGCCGTCGTAACTGGAACACATGGGGCAAGCCCGGAGCGTCCGAAACGCTTGGCAACGCCATGCATCCGGCCAACTGGGACGCCGCGATTCTGCTGTCGCCGCACGACAGCGCGACGCTCTATGCCGCCGGACAACATCTGTTCCGCTCGCGCGACCGCGGCCTTACCTGGGAGGATTTGGGCGACATGACCACTGGCGTCGACCGCTCGACGCTGCTGATCATGGGGCGCCGCACAACCGAGGCGACCCTGTCGGCCGATGATGGCGTGCCTTATTACCCTGGGGTCACGGCGATCGCCGAATCGCCGCGGCAACGCGGGGTGCTGTATGTCGGCAGCGATGATGGGCGCCTGCGCGTGTCGATGGACGATGGCAAGACGTGGACCGATGCGCAGTCGCGCATGCCCGGACTCCCTCCTTCGTCGTGGATCTCGAGCATTGAAGCATCGCGTCACGCCGCCGGCACCGTGTATGTCGCGATCGATAACCACCGCAGCAACGACTTCAAGAACTACATCTACAAGTCCGCCGACTTTGGTCGCAGCTGGCTCTCCGTCACCGGCGACCTGCCGGCCGAGCGCGTCGTGCGCACCGTGCGCGAGGATCCGCGCAATCCGAATCTACTCTACGCCGGCGCTGAGATCGGTTTGTGGATTTCGCCGAATAGCGGACAGAACTGGGTCGAGCTGAAGAACAACATGCCGACACTGCCATTCAATGATCTGGTCATTCACCAGCGCGACAACGATCTGGTGCTGGCGACGCACGGCCGCGGCATCTGGATTCTCGACAGCCTCAATGCGCTGCAGGAAATGACCGCGCAGACGCTGGCGGCCGACGCGGCGCTGTTTAGCATCGACCCTGCCGATCAAATTCGCTACACCAACCTCAAGGCGCACACCGGCGACATGATCTATCGCGGCGAGAACCCGCCGAACGGCGCGATCATCGATTACTGGCTGGGCGCGAAGGCCGACGTCACGCTGGCGATTCACGACAGTGGCGGCGCGCTGGTGCAGCAGCTGCGGCCCGCAACGGCGCGCGGGATCAATCGTGTGGTGTGGAATCTGCGCCACGCCGAATTGCCGATTCGCGGTGGTGGTGGCGAGGACGATGAGGGCGGAGGCGGCGGCAACATGGCCGGCCCGCTGGTTGCGCCTGGCATTTATGTGGTGCGGCTAACCGCCAACGGCCGCACCCACGAGCAGAAGGTCGACGTCCGCGAAGACCCGCGCATCACGGTCTCGGCCGCGGACCGAAAAGTCTGGACAGACACGCTGATGTCATTGGCAGCGACCATCCGGCAGGCCGCGCCGCTTAACGACAAGATGCAGAAGACCGAAGGCGCGCAACTCGCCGATCAGAAACGGCAATGGCGAGAGTTACTCGCCCGACTGGGTGGCCTCTACGGCGAGATCAGCCGCTGGACCGGCCGGCCCAATGCCGACCAGATGTCTGAGATGAAGTACTACACCGAGATGGTTCAACAACTCGGTAGCGCGCTTGGCCGCTGATCACGAACGAGGCACGTCGTGTTAGAACTCGATCAGAATTCCCGCGGACGGTAACAGCGGGAAGAGTTTCTCCGTCAACCCGAAGATCTGCCCGGTCCGCAGGTCCAGTGACCCGCCCTGCGTGCGGAAGTTGTCTCGCTTCATGACGTTCACGACTTCCGCGAACAGTGTGAGGCGGCTGCGCCGGAAGTTGAAGGCGCGGTCGGCCCGCATATCGAGTCGGGAGTAGGTCGGCAGCCGGCCGATGTTGCGCTCGCTGGTCAGCACGTGAATCTCACCGAGCGGCGCGTAATATCCCTGCAACGGAAAGTTCGAGCCGTAGCGATAGCGCGCCGCGACCGATGACTTCTCCGACCAGCGGTAGGCGACGTTGGCGTTGAGCGTATGCCGCTGATCCCAGTCAGCGGCGTAGGTCTCATCGGTCCGGACGTCGGTATTCTCCGACTTCCCCACCGCATACGATACCCATCCTGAAACGCCGTTCTGCGACCGACGCTCGAGCGTGAACTCCAAGCCGCGCGAGGTGCCGTCGAGCACGTTCGCGATATACGCGCGTGACGGCCGGACGATGGCGTTGTTGACGAGGCGAAATTCACCGTTGATGACGCGCAAGCGGTCCGATTCTGCGCGCTGGTAGCTGGTGGCCGACACCCGCCACGATTCGCCGACGCGCTGTTCGAGGCCGATATCAACGACCCGGGCGCGTTCGGCCCTGAGTGTGTCGCCGGCCCGCGCCAGCAGCGATTCGTCGAGGCCGGGGGCCTGACGTTGCATGCTGACGCCGCCCCGGAGCTTGGTGGCCTCAGCCAGCTGCAGTTCCGCAAGCATCCAGGGCGACGCGGCTGTTTGATTGAGCAACTGCCACCGCTCGACGCGGACGCCGGGTGACACGCTGAATCGCGCCGTCGGGGTCCATCGATACGACAGCCATCCCGCCTGGGACGAGGTGCTGGGTCTGGCGTCGATTGTCGTCACCGCCGCCGTGGCCGACGTGAAGCGGCGATCGATGCGTTCGGCGTGCAGCGCCTGCGCCTGCGCGCCGAATTCGACAAGATGCTGAGCGCCAGGTGACCAGGCCAGCCCGCCACGCCAGGTGATGTCGCGGTCGCCGCCCTCTTCGCGCGAGCGGCCATCCGACACCCGGTTGCGGTAGCGGTTGTCGACGATGTAGAGCTGCTGGGTCAAGGACCACTTCGGTGACGGCGCGAGGCGCCACTGCAGATTGCCAATCAGCGTATGCGAGCGCCCGCGGTCAAACGCATTGAGCGCCGCGTCGTCCTCTTCGTCGAGTTCCGAGTAGCCGCCGATGATCGAAAAGCGCACGGTCTGGGCGGGCGTCGGGTTGAGGGTCAGCTTGGCTTGGGCGTCGGTGAAGCCAAAGGTGCCGTCGATCGAGGTGTCCACACGACGCAGGATCCAGTCGATGTAGCTCTTGCGGCCGGCCACCAGCCACGAACCCTTGGTGCCGTCGCCCAGTGGCCCCTCCCAGACCGTCGTCGTCGCCGACCCACTGACCAGCGCGCGGACGTGCAGACGATCGCGGGCGCCGTCTCGCGTACGGAAGTCGAGCCGGGCGCCGAGGTGCGAGGCTAGCTTCTGCGGATGCGCGCCGGAGAGCAGCGTCGCCTCCTCGAGAATGTCGCTGTTGATCAGCCCAAGCGAGCCGGTGTCGCTGACCCCGCGCACGGTATGGAACAGCAGCCGGCTATCGACCTCATCGATCGATAAGCCGACGTGATAGGGACCCAGCCCGCGCACCGCAAACTCGCCGCGATAGTCGTCGCCGGCGGCTACGCCGGGCAGCACCTGCACTGCGCGAAAAGGATCATCAGCGATGACGCCGCGCAACGCGAGCAGTTCGCGGCTGCCGAGCACTGACTGGCTTGCCGCGCCAGGCTCGGTTTCGCGGAAGCGGCTCGCGCTGACCGCGACGTCCTCGACATACGTGCTCGCACCTTCCGCCACCGGGATGGTCAGCTCGCTGGTTTCGCCGCCGGTTACGAACACGTCGCGACGCACCAAGCCGAAGCCGACGACCGAGATCAGCAGCGACTGCTTGCCGGCCGGTACTGCATCAATGACGAAGGTGCCGTCTTCTCCGGAGATCGCCTGTTGGCGGGTGGCGTCAACGCGGACGAGCACCGCGGCAAGCGGCGCAGCCGTGCGCGCCTCGATCACATGTCCGCGGATCTGACCGGTGGCGGGCGGGGTGTCCTGGGCAGCGGCGGCGCTCACAGCGACGAGCAGGCCGATGGCGGCAAGTAACAGTCGGGGGAGGTTCACGTGTCCTCTTTTCTACACGATCGAAGGCTGACCGCACGCCCTAGAGCATTTTGCGAGCCAGCCCGATGACTGACGACCGACGACCGACGACTGACGACTGATAAGATCCCCGCATGCCCCGACCCCTTCGCGCCCTCGCCTTCATCTCTCTCTTGACCCTGGCCGCCGGCGCCCACGCGCAGCCGGTGAACTATCCCGATCCGGCGCAACGGGTGCTGACGCATCGCGAGCAGGCGCCGCTGATCAAAGGATGGATTCAAAAGCGCTTCGACACCGTGCTGCCACAGCTGATGTCGCGCGCCGGCATCGACATGTGGGTCATTGTGTCGCGCGAATACAACGACGATCCGACCTTCCGGTCGATGTCGCCGCTCAATACCTATTCGTCGCGTCGCCGCACCATCCTGGTGTTCATCAACCCCGGCGGCGGCAAACCAGTCGAGCGACTCTCGATCGGGCGCTTTGATTACGACGGGCTGTTCAAAGTCGTGCCGACACACAACGACGCGCAGTATGAAGGCCTGGCCAAACTGGTCGCTGAGCGGGAACCCAAAGTGATCGGCATCAACGAGTCGGATGCATGGAACCATGCGGACGGTCTCACCGCCAACGAGAAGCGCCGCTTGATGACCGCGCTCGGGCCGAAGTACACGCCACGCGTGAAGTCAGCTGAGATGCTCGCCGTCGGCTGGCTGGAAACCAAACTACCGGAAGAACTCGAAGCCTATCGCCACGTGATGAAAGTGGCCCACATGGTCATCCGCGAGGCGTTCTCGAACAAGGTGGTGACGCCCGGCAAAACTACCAACGAAGACGTGGTCTGGTGGATGCGTCAGCGGGTCGTCGAAATGGGCCTCGGTAAGTGGTTCCATCCGTCGGTGACCATTCATCGACAGGGCGGCGTGCGAGCCGGCGAACAGGTGATTCAACCAGGCGACATGCTACACACCGATTTTGGCATCGTGTATCTCGGTTTCTCGACCGACACGCAACATAACGCTTATGTGTTGAAGCCAGGTGAGACCGACGCGCCGGCGGGGCTCAAAGAAGGGCTCAAAGCCGCCAATCGCCTGCAGGACATCGTGATGCGGTTTGCCACCGTCGGTAGCACCGGCAACGAAGCGCTCGCCGCGGCGCGGCAGCTGGCGATCAAAGAAGGCCTCGTCCCATCGATCTACTGCCATCCCGTCGGCTATCACGGTCACGCGGCCGGTCCGCCGATCGGCATGACCGATTATCAGGAGGGAGTGCCGGTGCGTGGCGATTATGTGCTCCAGGCCTACACCTGGCATTCGATTGAATTGAATGCGACGCACAAGGTGCCCGAGTGGGGCGATCAGGCGGTGAGGTTCGCGCTGGAGGAAGACGCTGCGATCATGCCTGACGGCAAGTGGGACTGGATCGACGGCCGCCAGACGGAGTTCTATCTAATTAAGTAGCCATACAACATTACTTAAACGTGAGGCTCGAGGCGTTCATCACGCGGTAGATCGCGTAGGTCTCGCCTGCGGTGAGGCCTTCGTCGATGACGTTCCAGGTGACAAGGCTGTCGTCACTCTCGGCTTCCAGCAGATAAAACGCCAACCGCGACAGCGGTTGATTGGCCGGGATGTAGAGCGCGCCCTGTTGGGCCGACACCTTCGCGGTTTCGTACTTTCCGGTCAGACGCGCTTCGTTGCGGCCTTGGAAGACGCGTTCGGCCTTGGTCAGTGACTGCACGATAAAGCGCTCGACATCGAGTGGTGCGACCGCTGCCACCTCCTGAATCTGTAGACCGTGCCAACGCAGCCGATCGATGGCCGCCGCGTAGCGGCCGCCCACAACATCGGCCTTGGGAATCAACCAGCCTGCCGGCATCGCCACCGTGCGGGTCACTTCGAACAGACCGAAGTCCTTCATCTTCACCGGCGTCGCCTTGGAGCTCATCACCAGCATTTCCTTGCCCGATTTCGGATTGAGTTCCTTCTCGACATCGCTGACCAGGATCTCGACCGGTGCCGGCAACGCGGCGAGGCGGAACTCCACGCCACTCCCCGCGACCGTGGCTTCCGTATCGAGTAGCGTCGTCAAAGCCACCAACCGCTCCGCGTTCGCCGCCACCGCACGCAGGGATTCCTCGACGAACACTTCGGTGACGCGCACCCGGCCGCGGAAGTCCAGATAGCTGTACGCCTCGGACAGAATGGCGAGACGGTTGCGCAGGCCGACGTAGTTATTGCCAAAACGCGGACGATGATCGAACGTGCGCCACACGGTGTCACCGGGCTTGGCCGGGTCGACACGCGAGTTCTCACGCGCCAATCCAGACTCCGACGCAAAGTTGCCGTAGTAATAGGTGCGGAGGTTGTGCTTCTTGAGTACGGCTTGTTGTGCAGCCGGCAAAATCCGGTCGCGGGCCAGGGCGATCAACCGCGCGTCGGCATTGGGGTTGAGCGTCGGTGAATAGGTCAGGTGATAGCCGTGATACGACCCATTGGTGGTGTGCAAGTCAATCGCGACATGGGGGTCCCACCTATTGATCAGTCCGACCAGCGCACGCGCCTCGGCTGAATCAAGCTTGATGTAGTCACGATTGAGATCGAGCCCCTTGGCATTCTCGCGCGTGCCAACGCCCGCCACCGGGCCGTACTGGGCGGTACGGTTCTGGACGCTGACCTTTTCATTGCCGTCGGCGTTGTAAATCGGCGCGATCAGAATCGTCAGCCGACGCAACAGTGGACGCAGGTCGCCGGAGGTCATGCGACGCGCAAGAATCAGTGCCGCTTCCTTGCCCTCGACTTCGCCGGCGTGGATATTGGCCTGGATGAAGACAATCGGGCGTCCGAGCTTGCGCGCTTCCATCGGGGTCGCAACAACCGGGTCGGACAAGATCAGCAACGGGAGATCGCGACCTTCCTCCGTCTTCCCGAAGGTTTCATACCTGACCAGACGGCTCGACGAAGCGAGTTCTTTGGCGATGCGAATCACATCGTCATAGCTGCTGGTCTCGATGTAGTCGGTGATCTCGGCACGGGTGCGGAAATCGGTCTGTTGCGCGTGCACTCCGGTCAAGAGTAGCAATACGAGTATGGCGGGTCTCATTTTGGAACATCCTCATCGTGTTGGGCGTAGGCTATCATTCCGCGGAGGGAGCACGCACACATGAAGCTGACTCGTCGACAGGCATTAACTACTTTTGGATTTGGTGCGCTGGTCGCGGCCACTGGCCGCCCCACGTTTGCCCAAGCTGGCGGCGCACAGCCCGCCACCGGTCCCCACACGTTGCCACCGCTTCCTTATCCGGCTGCGGCGCTCGAGCCACACATTGACGCGCAGACGATGGAGATTCATCACGGCCGTCATCATCAGGCCTATGTGAATAACCTGAATGCGGCGTTGAAGAGCGCGCCAGACCTGGCGAAGAAGCCGGTTGAAGAACTGCTCGCCAACCTTGCCGCGGTACCTGAGAACATTCGCACCGCCGTTCGTAACAATGGCGGCGGCCACGTCAACCACACAATGTTCTGGGCGGTCATGACGCCGATGGGCGGCGGTCCTCCGACCGGTGCCATTGCTGCTGCGATCAATGGCACCTTTGGCGGATTCGAGAAGTTCAAAGAGCAGATGAACCAGGCCGGCACCACCCGCTTCGGCAGCGGATGGGCATGGCTGAGCGACGACAAAGGTAAGTTGGTGATCCACAGCACCGCCAACCAGGACACGCCCTCGATGGAAGGGCGCCGCGCGATCTTCGGGATCGACGTGTGGGAACACGCCTATTACCTGAAGTATCAGAACCGCCGGCCCGACTATCTCAACGCGTGGTGGAACGTGATCAATTGGGCGGAAGTGAATCGGCGTTTGAAGGGTTAACCGACACCCCGCAGAGACACGGAGACACAGAGAAGACCTTTTCTCGGTGTCTCCACTGTCGGTGCACGTCTACGGCCGGTGGCGTGTGTTCTGACGTATGCTGTAGTCCCTTTTTCCTGGAGGTCTCGATGAACGCAGTTCGCTCGAGTCTGATTCTAGCGGCCGCCGTGCTCGTGGGCGCCGTGACGATGGTCGGGCAAGCCCCGCCGCAGCCCGCAGCGTCGATGACGATGGCCAAGACTTGGACCGACGCCGATTACGATCGGCTCATGAAAGAAATCGGTCCGACCGTCGGCATGCTCCGCAAGAGCATCGAAGGGCAGAATGTCGAAATGGCCAAGCAGCAGGCTGACAAGCTGGAAATGCTGTTCGAAGATGTCGACGACTTCTGGAACGCTCGCAACGTCGACGACGCCGAGGACTGGGCCGACGATGCGGCGGAACACGCCGACCACATCGAAGACGCAGCCGACGACAAGGACTTCGCCAAGGCCGCCGAACACCTGAAGTTGTTGCAGGGCACCTGTGCTACCTGCCACGCGAAATATCGCGACAAAGGGCCGGACGGGCAGTGGCGGATTAAGCCATAGAAGTGCTAGGTGCTGGGTGCTGGGTGCTGGGTGCACTTGGCACTCTGCACTGCGCACTTAGCATTTCACTTCGGCAGCCTCTCCTTCGCGTCCGCCACCACATACGTCACCACCGCTAACGCCGCTGCCGCCTTTGACACTTCTTCCGGCGCGATCCGGTCGATGGTGTCTGCCGGCGTGTGGTGAATGGTGAAGTAGCGCGTCGAGTCGCCGGAGTAGGCGAGCATCGGGACCTTCCCCGCTGTAGCGATTGGGCCGATGTCGGCACCGCCGCCGCCCGGACCAATCTCCTGCAATCCAAGCGGGGTTAACAGGCTGCCGACGTCACGCATCATGCGTTGCGCGGCATCAGACCCGGTGAAACCAAGACGCGCGGGGGCAAAGACGCCAGAGTCCGACTCGATCGCCAGCACGTGCTGCTCGGCCTGTTTGAGATAGAGGTCACGATACGCGTTGCCGCCGCGCAAGCCGTTCTCCTCGTTCGTGAACAGCACGACGCGCACGGTGCGGCGCGGCCGAATCCCGAGCTTCTTCATCAGCCGGGCCGCCTCCCATGTCACCACACACCCAACGGCATCGTCCGACGCGCCGGTGCCGAGATCCCAGGAATCGAAGTGACCGCCGACGAGCACGACCTCGTCGGGCAGTTCACTGCCGCGGATCTCACCAACGACGTTGGCCGACTCGACATCCGCTTCAAAGCGCGCTTCCATGCGCAGCCGTGCGCGCACGCGCTGTCCGCGATCGGCGAGGCGCTGAATGCGTTCAGCATCCTCGGCGGAAATCGCCGCGGTCGGAATGCGGGTAACGCCTTCGGCATAGGTCATCCCACCGGTGTGGGGAGTCCGTAATCCGGTCGGGCCGATGGCGCGCACCAACGACGCCAGCGCGCCGTGGCGCGCGGCCGCCGTAGCGCCGCCGGTCCGATAGACGTTGGTCTGACCGTAGTTGGTGTAGACCGCGTTGTAGAGGACGATCTTGCCCTTCACCTCCGCAGCCCGCTGATTCAGTTCGTCGTAATTCTTGACGACGATCACCTCTGCCTCGAGGCCGGCCGGCGGAGTCGCGACGCTGCCGCCAAGGCCGAGCATCGGGATCACTTGCCGCGTCGGCTCGGTGATCTCGACGCTCTCGTTGCCGCGCACCCATCGCGGCACCATGACTTTCTCGGTGTGGACGTTCTCGAGACCGTCCTTGTTCATCGTCTCGACGGCCCACGCGATCGCCCGCGTGAGGTTGTCTGAACCCGACAGCCGATGCCCGTAGGTGTCGGTGAGTTCGGCAAGCCGGTTCCAGGCAAACTGATCGGCCTGCGCCTCCTTGATCAGGCGTGCGGCATCCGCACGATGCGCATCGATCCATGCCGGCCCTGGCGGCGGTGACGGTTGCGCGCCGGCGACTGACAAGCCAACCACGGCGACGACGACTACGGTCGCGAACGCGGAGCCGACGAGGGCGATTCGAGTCATGGAACGCTGATGATATCCGTAGCCGAACTAAAAGCTGACCGAGTAGACGACCTTGAAATTGCGGCCCATCTCCGGTAAGACGTCCTTCAGGTAATTGAGGTGATTGCGATAGACCCTGTCGGTCGCGTTGTCCAATCGCGCGGTAATGGTATTGGTCGCGCGGCCGGTCGGAAATGAATACGACGCATAGAGCTTGAGCAGCGCGTAGCCGTCGGTGGGCGTTTCTTGGCCGAACACCCGCTTCTGCGCAGCGGTGAAGGTAGCGGTGCCGCCGACCTGCAGGGCGTTGCGTTGGTAGCGCAGACCGGGGATCACCCGAAACGGCGGAATCCGCGGCAACGGCTCGTTACTCGCGGACAGATTGCCCCGCACCCAGTCGTAGGTCACTTCCGCGACGAGATTCGCGGTAACGTCGACATCGGCATGAGCTTCGATGCCGAACAATCGGCTGTCAGCGCCGACGAATTCGACGAATGGAAATTCATCATCGTGACCGTGGCCGCCGCCCGGCTCGTCGACGACGCCAAACCGCCGATCGAATTCTTCTTCGCGCTCCTCGAACTGCACTTCGCTGATCGGATTGCGGAAAATAAAGTCGTCGATCTTGTTATGAAAGACGGTCACCTCGCCGCGCACGCGATCGCCGCGTGCACGAACTGATACGTCCAGGCCGAGCGCGCGTTCAGAGCCGAGCGCCGGATTGCCGATCTCGAATGCAAAATTGCCGGGATGGGCGCCGAAGAAATACAACTCTTCGAGCGCCGGATTGCGCGCCGCGCGCGCGAGGTTCACCGCGACCACGAAATTGTCATTGGCCGCTGCCGGGCGGAACAACAAACCGACCGAGCCTGTCAACTCCTGAAAGTCCCGAGCCGGCAGAACACCCCCGCTCGGATCAAACGACGTATGGTCGAAGCGGCCGCCAAACTGGAAGGTCACGTGCGGCCAGACCAGCTCTTCATAGAGGAACAGGGCCGCCCCGCGTTGATCAATCGCCGGCGCGAGTGCTTCGGCGCCGACCGCGTTGAATGCCCGATTCGTCAATGACCCGCCGACCGTGCCCGACATGCGGCCGAATGTCTTGTGCGATAGCAGCAGCTCGGCATCTTCGGTATCGTTGTCGAAATGCGTGCCGACCTCGTCCCCTTCGAGCTCGTCATGTTCGTAGCGGCGGACGCCGGCAGTGGCGCGGTAGGAATTCACCAACCCGGTCAGTCCTTCCCCTCCCGCCCGGAAGGTAAAGGCGTGTCGGGTGGGCGTCAGGCTAATCAAGCCGTCTTCGACAATCGGCACCCCGTATCGCGACTCGTCGAAGCCGTAGCTCAGACCGGCGTACTTCTTGTCACCGGTCCATGATGCGCCGACGTTGAAGACACTGCTCCGCGATTGCGAGTTCTCCACCTCGCCTTCGGGCGTCGAGTAATTGCCGTTACGCCGCCCGCCGCCGCCAAGGTGGACAGCAAAGGTGCCGTTGCCGAAGTGCACGTCGGCGGCGCCGCCGGCTTCGCGCGCATTCGATGCCGTGTCGAAGATGAAGTCACCGGTCGTCTGCTCGATTTTTGTCGTCGGAATCTGGTCGGTGATGACGTTGACCAGGCCGCCGATCGCGTTGGCCCCGTAGAGCAGCGTCGCGGGGCCGCGGATCACTTCGATGCGCTGCGCGGACGACGGGTTGAGCGTGACGCCGTGGTCGCCCGACTGACTGGAGAGATCACCCACCCGTTGGCCGTCCTGGAGCACAGCGACGCGGTCGCCATCGAGTCCGCGAATCACCGGGCGCGCGGGGCCCGGACCGAGCGACCGCATCGCCACGCCCGGCTCCGATTGCAGGGTCGCGCCGATCGTTGATTCGAGCTGCTTCTGCAGTTCCTGGCCGGCGAGCACCGACGTCGGCTGATAGGACTCGAACTGCGGTCGCGCATTGGGACTCACGGAAACGACTTCGGCAAAGTGCAGATCGAGGTCGACCACCAGATCGAGCGTGGCCCCCTGCGGCGTCACCACGACCTCGGTGCGTCGGGTGCTATAGCCGTCGGCCCGGACCGCCACGTGATAGGTGCCGGGCGGCACATTGTCCACGCGATACGTGCCGTCGTCAGCCGTCCGCACTTCGCGCTTCAACTCTTCGACGACGAGGGCCGCCCCGCCCATCGGGTCGCCGTTATCGCGAGTGACCTTGCCGGCGAGGAAAGAAGACTGCGCCGAGAGATTGACGGTGACTAGAAGTGCGAACGCAAGAGCGCACGCCGTGCGTGTGAAACGAACCATGACTACCCCACTCTGAATGGAACAGGACCGGGCGGGCCTGATAGCTCGCCCACACAACCGCGTTAGCTGCGGTCGGTTGGGGGGGCGCGTGCGGGAGTAGGCGATGCGTCGGGCGACGCGAGGAGTTGCCCGTCGGAATACGACAGCAGGTTACCGGCGACGAAGGTCGTGAGTCCGGTCAGTTCCCACGCCACCGCGCCGCGGGAGGCGCGGGCGAAATGGCACGCGACGCAGTGTTCGGACTCCTGCGGAGCGCTGTCCTGCGGTGCAGCGGATGCAAAGTAATGCGCGCTTTCGTCGTGCGCGACAAACGCGTCGTGCGCGTCGGCATCGTGCGAATCGTGGGCACCGTGCAGGACCGGGCCCAGCGTCGACACGGTCATCGCCAGGACGAGCAGCCACGCACTCGCGCGCAGCGTCGCCGCCGACAATCCCAGCACCTGTGGCATCAGGGCAAGACTACCATTTCGTCCGGCCAGGTTGCCGCTCAGCTAGTAGCCGCTCGACCTGCGTGGTGATCTCCATTTCGGCTTTCCTGTAGAACTCGCCGCTTCCTGGGCTCGGGAATCCGGCATGGACCCCGCGGACCCGCCCATCACGCCCGAGCAGGAACGTCGTCGGAAACGCGTTGAGGTTGACCGCTTGCGGCAGCTTCTCTTCTGCCTGATCGGGATTGCCGGGAATCAACACGGTGTGTTCGAAACCGTAGGTCTGGATGAACGCGCGCAGGCGGGTCGGGTTCTTCAATTGGTCGTCTTCTTCGAATGACAGGGTGACGACCTCGAGACCTTTGGCGCGGTATTTCTTGTAAAGCGCGGCGAGAAAGGGCGCCTCGTCGTGGCAATTCGGGCACCAGCTGCCACTGACATTGACCAGCAGCACCTTGCCGGCAAAGCGCGCGTCGGTGTGACTGATCCGGCGACCATCGAGATCAGGAAAGTTGAATCTGAAAGGTTCGCTGCGATCGGCGACGCGGGTATGTTGACCCGGATCCGTGGGCCGACCGATCGCCTTGGCGCGCGCGCCGTGCTCGCGTGCGGCGAGCAGTGCGGGCTGGCCATTCTGTTTGAGCAGCAGCGTGCCGTCGGGGCCCGGCGTCACCTCCAGCAACAACGGCCGGGCGCCGGAGAAGTGACTGAGGATGAAGCGACCGTCGCGATATGCGCCGGTCAGCGTGCCGGTGTCTCCATCGACGCGCAGGATCGTGGCCGAGACCTCGCCGCCGTTCTGCCGCGCGATGAATCGCCACGCCGCCTCGCCTTTGTTGCTCTTCGCCGTGACGATCCAGGTGCCATCGATCAGCGGCGCATTGGGTGAAATGCGCGGCGGCGTCGCGCGTTCGGCGCGAAACGGAAACGGTCCGCGCGCCCGCTGGTATTCGCCGGTCAACTGGCCATCGCGGACGGCGAACGTGAGCTTCGTCGCATACTGCGCGAAGTCGAATGTCGCCTGGTCCGTGTCGACACGGCTGGTTGTCGACGTGATCCGGCGATCACCGTTGAAGAACGACGCCCGGAGCCCTCCAGCCACCTCGGTAATCTCGAACACGAACGGCACCTCGACGTTGTTGGCAACGATCGTCCCGTTCCATCGCCCGGCAAGGGACGACTCAGCGGTCGGCGTGAGACCAATCGCGATGATGGCCGCCAGCATCACTGCGGCGGCGACTGACTTCAAGTTTGTCATTGCGCTCTCCTTCTCGAATCACCCGGAACGCTCCGGGGCGCCGACAAAAGGAAAAGGCCCGGAAGCGCTATGCCTTCCGGGCCTTGGTGGTCTTGAACCTGTTCGTGCTGTGGGTATTACATGAGCACGGTCGAAGACACAACGCGGCCGTCGGAGGCTTGTTCTCCGATGCAACAACACGCGCAGGTCTGGACCGCGAACACGATTCGTGGATAGTGGCTTGAACCACCGAGAAAAGTCAAACTACCTAGATCAATAATCTGTGGACTCTGTGGTTACCCAAATCCCCTTCGCGGTTCGCCGCTTAGTCGTCGAGCGACCTTCGATCACACTCGAAGGATGCGAGCTGCAGGACGTCCTCCTCGGCGGATGGGCCTACGGTCCTGAACTGGGCACCGCCCCGGTGGTGGTCGTCGTCGGCGGCATCACGGCGTCGCCATTTCCATTCGGCGACGGCACGGCGAATCCCGATGACACCGGTGCGGCCTGGTGGCCGTCGCTGCTCGCCGTCGACCTGATCGATACGGCGCAACACACTGTGTTGTGCCCGTGCTGGCCAGGCAATGGATCGACCTGGCGCGGGTTTGACGATGCCGCCGCACTGCCGGCCGTCTCGGTATCCGGATTGGCCGACTTAGTCGCCTGTTGGCTGGACGGCATCGGCTGCCGGATGCCCATCACCTTCATCGGGGCCAGCCTTGGCGGGATGGTCGGCGTTGCCTTCGCCGTCCGCCACGCCGAGCGTTGCGCGAAGCTGATCGCCATTTCCGCCGGGCTGCGGCCGGACGGGTGGGGCACTGCGACGCGGCATCTGCAACGCGAACTGGTGCGCGACGGGTTGCGTAACGGCGACGTAGCGACCGGCATGAGCCGGGCGCGGCAGATCGGGATGCTCACGTATCGCGGCCGCGATGAACTCGACGTGCGCTTCGGCAAACTGGCGCCTGGGCTGGAACGGCCGCCGGTCGCCGAGTATCTCGACTATCACGGCCGCCGTTTCGCCGAGCGCTTCCCGGTCAAAACGTTTCTGTTGCTCAGCGAGGCCATCGATCGGGGATCGATCGCCGAGGACGCGCGCGCCCTGCGCGTCGCCCTCGAACAGGTCACCGCCGAAACGATTGTCGTCGGCGTGCCCGGGGACATGTTGTTTCCGTGGGCGCTGCAAGTCGAGCTGCACCGCGAGCTGCAGGCGGCAGGGGCGCAGTCGTCGCTGTGGAAGCTCGATTCGGTTTACGGTCACGACGCTTTTCTGGCAGACCAGGAACGGCTGGCCGAAGTGTTGCGCGGCGCAGGTGCCTTTGGTCGCGAGCTGCGTGCGCGCGAGCGGCCGCGGTTTGACGGGGTCGGCGTCGAACCGCTGCGCGAACTGCGGATCGGCATGATCGGATGTGGCGTCGTCGGGCGTGGCCTGCTGGAGATGATCGACCGTCAACGCGGCGCGGTGGCCGATCGCTATGGCGTCAGTTTCCGCGTGTCAAAGATCGCGGTGCGGGATTTGACCAAGGACCGCGGCGCGCGCGCGATGGGCATTCCATTGACCGCCCATCCGCTCGAGTTGATCAGCGATCCGGAGGTGGACGTTGTCGTCGAGGTCGCCGGCGGCACCGCGATGGAACCGTACCTGACCGCCGCTTTGGCTGCTGGCAAACCTGTGGTGACGGCGAACAAGGCGCTGCTGGCGTCGAAGCTGGCCGACCTCGGCGTATTGGCGCAGCGGACCGAAACGCCGCTCTACTGCGAAGCGGCGGCGGCCGCAGCGTTGCCGATTATTCGCCATCTCAGTCACCGCGCGGATGAGATCGACAGCCTCGCCGGGATCATCAACGGGACCTGCAATTTCATCCTCACCCGGCTCGAACAGGCCGAGATGTCGCTCGACGACGCGATCAAAGAAGCGCAGGCATTGGGCTTTGCCGAAGCCGATCCGTCGGCCGACCTCGACGGCCTCGATGCCGCAGCCAAGTTGTCGATCCTGGCGTATCGCGCATTCGGTGCATGGGTGCGCCCTGACGGGTTCCTGGTGCGCGGCATCCGCGAACTGGATCCCGTGGACTGCGATCTGGCCGAGTCGATGAACTATCGCATCCGGCTGATCGCCCGCGCCGCCCGCATCAACGGGGCGCTGGACATGGCCGTCGAGCCCTTACTGCTGCCGACGTGGCACTTGCTTGCGTCAGTCGAAGAGGAATACAACGCCGTCTATCTCCGTTGCGCTTCGTCTGGCGACCTGAGTCTGTTCGGCAAAGGTGCGGGCGCATTGCCGACGGCAACGGCGGTGCTCGGCGATCTGATCGACCTTGCTCAGGACAACTCGGTGCGCTGGCCCGTGCCCCAGGCCTTGCCGCTGGCTCGCGACGGCGGTCAGATCGCGCCACTGCCGCGACGGCATTACCTGCGCGCAACCGGCGAGCGCCACCCGGGACTGGACCGACGGATCGAAAGTCTGGTCCGGCGGGTCGGCCTCACGGTCCAGAATCGCGCATCGCGAGCGGACGATGAACGGATCCATCTCGGATTCATGGTGTCACCGAGCGGCGATGCGCCGATCAGTGAAGTGCGCGCCGGCATTGCCGCGCTCGCGCGCGTCCAGCAGTGCCTGTGTCTCGGAGTGCTCGAGTGAGTGGTGTCGAAGGCTGGCTAGATCCGACCCAGTGCCCCGTCGAACCGCCGCCGCGAAGCGCGATGGCTGCCTCGACCCGCCAGCTGCACGACGCGATCGATGACCAGGCGCGGCGAACGGGCGTGCCCTACCTTCACCCCGATGAGCCGACCGTCCAGCTCGACTTGCTCGGGTCGGCGCAAGCTAGCGCCTGGCAGGAACGCAAAGCCGCATTTCTTTTCGCCAGCGAGGGCTGCTGGTCGGAACTGCCACACCTTTACGCGCGCTACGGCACCACCGCGACCGCCGCCCTCATCGCACAGATCAAACACCTCGAACACGCATCGGCCGCGATCGCATGCGACTCCGGCATGCAGGCCACGGCGTTGGTGTTCGATGTCCTGATGACGCCGCGCAGCCACGCGGTGGTGATGCGACAGGTCTACAACAAGACCCGTTCGTATCTGACCTGGCTGGCGGATCGCCTTGGTGGTGAAATCACCATCGTCGACGATGGCGACGACAAGGGGCTCGCGGCGGCGATCCGACCTCAGACGCGACTGGTGTTTGCCGAGACCTTCACCAATCCCCTGGTGCGAGCGCAGGACCTCGACATGTTGCGACAAGTGACAACGGAGGGTCGCCGCCTGGCGCCGGCGCTCAAGTTGGTGCTCGACACGACCATCGCCACGCCGTGGGCGTTCGCCGTGCCGCCGCTCGACTGCGGAGTCGATGTGGTCGTCGCCAGCGGCACCAAGGCGCTCAGCGGCACCGATCGCGACCTGTGGGGGTATATCGCCACCGATGATTCGCCAACGGCGAATGCGGTGATGGATCTGGTCGCAATGCGCGGTGGCATCCTGGATTGGCGTCGCGCCGAGGCCATCCGGTCGGCGCTCGCCGGTGCTGACGCGTTACACCTGCGTCGATCGCAGACGGCCGCGCGCATCGCGACGTTCCTGAGCACGCACCCGAAGGTCAGCGAGGTCTTTCATCCGTCGCTGGCGACGCACGTCGATGCCGCAGCCATCGCCAGGCACTACACGCGGCACGGGTCGTTGCTGTCGTTTCGGGTTCACGGTGCGGACGAAGAGCGCACGCGTCATTTGGGCGATGTGCTCGCGACAACGGTGATCGTTCGCTATGCGCTGTCGTTCGATGGTCTCGCGACGAAGGTCAATCATCACAAGACCGTGTCGGAATACTTCACGCCGTTGCCCGACCTGCGCAGGAGCGGTTTCGATCGACTGATTCGTCTCGCCGTGGGCGTCGAAGACGCAGAGGATCTGATCGCCTCACTCAACTGGGCCCTGCATCATGGCGACGCAATCTCCGGCGCTGACATCGAGCGCTGGCAGCGGGCGCGGCGCGCCGACCTGGGGCTGTTCCCCTAACTGCGACTCAGTCGCAGTCTCATCTTTGGTTGTTTCGCTCTTCGTCTCGCATCATCGCTACGGTGATTGCGACGTTCGTATTTATGGCTGCGCTGGCTGCCCAGCCGCCACCGACAACGATTCCGGAGATGTGGGACGCGTGGTGCGCGCGCTGCCACGCGCAGGATGGCTCGGGCAAAGTCATCGAACCGACGATTGTCGTCGAGCCGATGGATTTTACCGACTGCCGGGTGGCATCACCGGAACCGGACGCCGATTGGGAATTGGCCATCAACGCCGGCGGTCCGGCGGTCGGCTTGTCGGCGGAGATGCCTGGTTTCGGCGATTCGATCACAGCAGAGCAAACGCGAGGGTTCGTGGCGCACCTGCGGGGGTTCTGCCGCGAAACCGGCTGGCCGCACGGCAATACCAATTTTCCCCGGCCGATCTTTACCGAAAAGGCCTTTCCTGAAAACGAGGTCGTGATTCTGCCGGCGGTGTCACACCGCTCGACGTTGAACGACGTCAACCTGGTTGCCGTCTACGAGCGGCGGTTCGGCAAACGCAGCATGTGGGAGGTCGCGCTGCCGATGGCTTCTCATGCCACCACCGGCACCGCGCGGCGACAAGGAATTGGCGATGTCGAAGTGGCGATCAAGCACGTGCTCCTGGCCCGCGCGGATTCACCGGCGATCCTGTCGGCCGGCTTCGAGGTCGCGTTGCCGACTGGGAGTGCGGTTCGGAATCTCGGGCGCGGCACGACGATGTTCGAGCCGTATCTCGCGGCCGGCACTGTGATCGGCAGCACTTATCTGCAGGCGCAGGCCAAGGTCGAACTGCCGGCCGATCGCGCCAAGGCCAGTCGCGCATTTGTCTACAACCTTTACGCCGGACGCGACCTGTCCGGTTCGCCGGACACATGGACCTTCGGCGTCGAACTCAATGGCGAGAACAACGAACTCGCGTTTACGCCGCAGCTCCGCAAGGGTTTGACCAGGACGGGCGCGCTCGGGGCGGCGGTCGGCGTACGGATACCGATTACTGGACGCCGCGAGCAAGGCACGCGGCTGGTGAGTTACCTGCTATGGGAATATCTCGAACCGGTTCGCGCGCGGCGCTGACCGTCGCGCTCTTCGTCGGGTGTTCGTGCGCAGCCACGCAGGCCGGCGCGCAGTCAGGCTCGGTCACAGGGAGGGTGACGACCAAAGCCGCCGGGGCGCGTCCCTTGCGGGTGACCATCGATCAGCGTGTCTGCGGCACTGAGTTGCCGGATGAAGCGATCGTCGCTGGCGCCGCCGGTCAGCTCGCCAACGCCGTCGTGACCCTGGTCGGCGTCAAAGCGGACGCCGCGGCACCGAACGGCATGATCCTCAACGAGAAATGCCGGTTTGCTCCGCGCGTGCAAATCGTGCGGCCACATGCCGCGATCACCACGTCCAGTACTGACCCCATCCTGCACACGACCAATGCGCAGATCGACGGCGGCAAGGTACTGTTCAACGTCGCGGTACCGGTGCCAGGGATCAAGATCAAGAAGGCCGTCGCCGGAGCAGGTCTGGTGCGTCTCAGTTGCAACACGCACCCGTGGATGCGCGGCTGGATGGTGGTTACCGATGAAGCGACGGCGATCACCGGAGCGGATGGGCGCTTCACGCTCAGCGGCGTGCCCCCTGGCATTTACGAGCTACGCGTGTGGCACGAGTCTCTGAAAGGTGCCGCGCAACGCGTAACCGTGGTCGCTGGACAGCCGGTCAGCGTGCATTTTGATGTCAAATGACCGCGGGGCGCGGGCTCAGCCCCGCTGCATCGTCTTTTCGACCAGCCGCAGGAACGCTTCGATCGTTTTCTCGAGATGCGGTTCCGGCGTGTCCTCTTCCTTGCAGTGCGAGAGCCCGTTCGACGAATACGCAAACATCATCACGGCCGGCATGTGCGGCACCATCTCGGCGGCATCGTGCAGCGGGCCAGACGGCAGGCGCGGCGCATCGCCGGTCACTTCACGCACCGCCTCAGCGCAGAGTTCGATCAACTCCGGGTCGAACGGGCGCGGCTCAATGCTCCACACCCGCCGCCACTCCACCGACACGTTGTTCTCAGACGCGGCGGTCCACGCGGCGGCGCGCGCGTCGACCTTCATTCGCGCCAGCACCTCGGCGTCGAGCGCGCGCTGGTCGAGCGAAATCTCACACACGCCCGGCACCGCCGTCACGATCCCTGGTTCAACCTTGACCGTTCCCACGGTGCAGACCACGCGCGCACTGTCGGTGGTGTAGCGACGGGCGATGTCGCGGAACGCCAGCGCGCTTTGCGCGGCGGCCAGGAACGCGTCGCGGCGCATTGGGATCGGCGTCGAACCGGAGTGCGCGGCCTGTCCGACGAACCGCAGCACATGACGCTCGACGCCAAAGGTGCCGAGAACAACGCCAGTCGGCTTGTTCATTGCTTCGAGCACTGGGCCTTGTTCGATATGCAACTCGAGATACGCGCGCGCGTCGATTTGCTTCAACTCGCGATGGGCATCACCCATTCGGTCGAAGTCGACCCCGTAGTGGCGCAACGCGTCGATCAGTGACGTGCCCTGCTTGTCGGTCAGGCCGCGGACCTCGTCCAAATTGAGGCTGCCGGCGGCCGCGGAGGATCCAAGCAGGCTGCGGCCGAAACGGGCGCCTTCTTCGTCGGCCCAGTCGACCAGCTTGAGCGTCAGCGGCGGACGCCGACCCTTGAACATGCGTAAGGCTTCGAGCGCCGCCATCACGCCAAGCGCGCCATCGAGCCAGCCGCCGTTCGGCACGGAGTCGAGATGGCCACCGATGATCACCGCGCGGTCGGATTCGCCGGGCAACGTCGCCCAGCTGTTGCCGGCAGCATCGATCGTCGGCGCGACATCGAGTTCCGCCAGTTTCCCGTTGAACCACTCGCGCGCGTCACGCCACACCGGCCCCCACGCGAGGCGCTGGGCGCCTTCGGCGGTCGAGGTGTGCTCGGCGAGCTCCCTGAGATTGGCGATGACGTTGCGTGCGCTCATCTCGTCGTTACTGGATCGCGATCAGGTTATTCGCCGTGCGCCAGTACCAGATGCCGTCAACCAACGCCGGCGAAGCCAAGGTGCGTTCGCCAAGCGAATTGGTATGCATCAACTTGAACTCGCGACCAGCCTTGACCACAAACGTCTCGCCGTCGTCGTTGGTGAAAAAGAGTTCACCATTGACGATCACTGGTGACGCCGAGAACCCTTCGCGCTGCGCGACACCCATGCGGCCTTGATAGACCAGCGTGCCGGTCTTGGCTTCGTAGACGGTCAGGATGCTCTGCATGTCGTTGACCAGATAGAGCAGCCCGTCGTGCACCACACCAGAGGGCACAAACGGTGAGCCCTTCGGCGTGCTCCAGGCGACGTGGGTGCTGGTGACATCACCGCTGCCGCCCGGTTTGATCGCGAAGGTCGGACCGGCACGCCCAGACGAGGCGAAGACGAGTCCTTCGCCGACGACCGGTGTGGGGATAACTTCGAAGGTCATGCCGCGCACGGTCCAGAGCTCCGCGCCGGTCATCGGGTCATAGGCGGCGACGCGGCGCTGGCTGTTGACGATCAACTCGTCCCGCTCACCGGTATTAATCACCACCGGCGTACCCCAGCCGACGGTTTCGGTCCGCGGCGTTTCCCACACGGTCTTGCCGGTCTGGGTATCGAATGCGGCAACGAATGCCCGCTGGCCTGACGTGCCGTTGTGATCCTGGTAGAGGAACAGCCGATCTTTATAGAGAACCGGCGACCCGGCCGGGCCGTGGTAATTGTCGATGACGCCAAACTGACGCTGCCACAGAAGCTTGCCAGCCAGGTCGAACGCGACCAGGCCATGGCGCCCGAACGACGCGTAGATCTGGCGCCCATCGGTGACCGGCGTTGCGGAGGCGTAGCCGTTTTTCTGGTGCACCTGCTCGACGCCTTCGCTCGGTACAAAGGTCTCCCAGACTCTGCGACCGTCAGCGCGATTGAAGGCGAGCAGCGACAACTTGGTGCCGCCTTCCTGTGACGTGGTCAGATAAATGCGATCGCCCCAGACGATCGGCGAGGAGTTGCCCGACCCCGGCAGCGGCGTGCGCCACTTCATGTTCGACGTGGGTGACCAGGTGTTGGCGTAGTTCCCCGCCGGCACCACCCCCTGGCCTGACGGCCCGCGCCATCGCGACCAGAACTTCGCACCCTGGCCGGTCACTTCGAGCATGCGGACTTCTCCCGCACGGGTCAGCGCCTGGTCGCCGGCAGCAATCAAGAGCGTGAAAATGAGAGCGGTCGTGCGCATGGCCGGATCCTACCTGAATGTGATGCACGCGAGAGCCCCGCATATCATTGACAGATGCTCGTAGGCCGATCGGTCGCGGCGGTTACCATCGCTGCGGGGCTCGCGACGCAGGCCGTCCCTGCGCAGCGTCCGCCTGCCCCGCAGATTACCTTTATCACCCCTGACACCGCGCGCCGGCCGGCCGAAGTGTCGGTCGCGATCAACCCGGCGAATCCGGACCATGTGCTCGCGGTGATGCTGCAAAGCGGGCGTCCAGGTGAGCCGCGCGTGACGAATTACTCCTATTCCTCGCCCGACGGCGGCCAGACGTGGAAGGGCGTCCTCGCGCACAACGCCGGCCGGGTGCAGGGCGATGACGTGGTGACGTTTGGTGCGGACGGGACCGCGTATCACGCCTACATCGCGTTCGACGGCATTCGCGTCGACCGGCCGGAGCGTGCGTGGAGCGGCATCTTTGTCCGTTCATCACGCGACGGCCTGGCCTGGAACGAGCCGGTCGCTGTCGTCGATCACATCAACACGGCGATTCCGTTTGAAGACAAGCCGTGGATTGCCGTCGACCGCGGCAGCTCTTCTGCGCATCGCGGCAACATTTATGTCGCCTGGACGCGCTTCGATATCTACGGCAGCGAGAACCCGGCCCATCGCAGTCACATCATGCTGTCGCGATCACGTAACGGCGGCCGTTCGTTCTCGCCGCCGATCGAGATCTCGGATGACACCGGCGACGCGCGCGATAGCGACAACACCGTAGAAGGCGCGGTGCCGGTCGCCGGGCCGAATGGCGAGGTGTATATCGCATGGGCCGGTCCGAAGGGGCTGGTGTTCGATAAGTCGACCGACGGCGGCTGGACCTTCGGCACCGACGTCATGATTGCGGCGATGCCCGGTGGATGGGACTCGCCCGTGCCAGGCCTCGAGCGTCACAACGGCATGCCGGTGACGTCCGTCGACCCGAGCAACGGACCCAATCGCGGCACCATTTATGTGAACTGGATCGACGCGCGCAATGGTGACCCGGACGTGTTTGTCGCGGCATCCAAAGACAGCGGCAAGTCGTGGTCCGCGCCGGTGCGGGTCAACGACGATCCCAAAGGCGCGACGCAGATGTTCACGTGGCTCGCCGTCGACCCGATCGATGGATCGCTCAACCTGATATTCCACGACCGGCGCGGGCTGACGGGGACGATGACCGGCGTCACGCTGGCGCGGAGCATTGATGGCGGCAAGACGTTCGCCAACTACCCGTTGGCGGTCACGCCCTTTGATTGCTGCAAGAGCAGCAGCTTTTTCGGCGACTACAATGGCATCGACGCCTACGGCGGCCGGGTCGTCGCTACATTTCCCGTGCTCATCCCGAGCAATGGCAATAGCCAAGCAGTTCTCGCCGCCATCGCACGATTTCGCCCAGGTACGCAGGAGCTGCGCTGATGTTTTCCACAAAGGCGTCGGGCCTATTGCACGGTTCTGCGATCCGAAAAGGGGCAGGCCCTTTTTTTCTGCTCGCCCTTGCTGCGGCAATGGCGGTGCAGGCGCAGACCCCCATACCGAGCCCTGAACGCGACTTCTTATCGCGCGTGCGGCGTCTCACCGTCGAAGGCCGACGCGCGGGCGAAGGCTATTGGTCTCCCGACAGCACGCGACTGGTCTTTCAGAGCGAGCGCGAGCCGGGCAATCCTTTCTACCAGATCTATACCGTCGACCTGACCACCGGTCAGACCGTCCGCGTCTCACCGGGGATGGGCAAGACCACCTGCGCGTTCTTCCGTGCCGGGAGCGATCAGATCCTGTTTGCGTCCACCCATCACGATCCGAAGTCGAAGCAATACCAGGATGAAGAGAACGCCTTTCGCGCGTCCGGCAAGGAACGCCGGTATTCGTGGGATTACGACCCGGAGATGGAGATCTACGCGGTCGCCGAACAGACTCGCGCGATGACGCGACTGACCACCGCGCGCGGTTACGACGCCGAGGCGAGTTACTCGCCGGACGGCCAGTGGATTGCGTTCTCATCGATGCGCGATGCCTACAGCCGCACGCTGAGCGACGCCGAGACGAAACAGCTCGAAATGGACCCGAGCTACTTCGGCGAGATCTACATCATGCGCGCCAATGGCTCTGGACAACGTCGATTGACCACGACCAACGGCTATGATGGTGGTCCGTTCTTTTCACCGGATGGCACGCGCCTCGTGTGGCGTCGATTCGATGAGCAGGGCCTGATCGCCGACATCTGGACCATGAACCTCGATGGCTCCGACGCGCGCCAGGTCACCCGATTCACCTCGATGAGTTGGGCGCCGTACATTCATCCATCTGGTGAGTATCTGTTGTTCGCCTCGAACAAACTGGGCTTCGAGAACTTCGAAGTGTTCATGGTGGATATCGCCGGCGCGAAAGAACCGGTGCGCGTGACTTACTCCGAGGGCTTCGACGGCCTGCCAGTCCCGTCACCCGATGGTCGCCAGCTCGCCTGGACCTCGAGCCGCGGCGGTGGCCGCGAAGGGCAGATTTTTCTCGCGCAGTGGAATCACCAGCAGGCGCGCAAGGCGCTCGCCGCGGCGCCGGCTCGCAAATAGCAACGCTCCAAGAAGGACACGACGTGTATATGCGCCTCCAATCTCTGGCCCTCGCGTTGGTTCTGGCGGTCGCCAGCCTCAGCGCGGACGCACAAACCGCGACCTCTTCCAAGACCCGGGCGCACGTGCAGACGCTCGCGTCTGACAAGCTGGAAGGGCGCATGGCCGGTTCTGCGGGCGAACGACTCGCTGCCGATTACATTGCCGGCGAGCTGGCGCGGATCGGCGCCAAGCCGCTCCCGGGCCAGAAGGACGTCTTTCACACCTTCGATTTCACAGCAGGCACCAAGGACGCCGGCTCGTCGCTCGCGGTGATCAAGAGTGGCGACACCGCCCGCGCGTTCCTGTCAACGCAGCACGTACAGGCCTTGTCGTTCTCGGACAGCGCCGAGGTGTCCGGCCCAGTGATCTTTGCCGGCTATGGCCTGGTCGTGCCCGACAGTCAGAACTTCGGCTACGACAGCTACGCCGGCCTCGACGTCAAAGACCAGGTCGTCGTCGTTCTCCGCTACTTTCCCGAGGACGCCGATCAGAAGACGCGCGCGATCCTGGCGCGCTATTCGGACCTTCGGTATAAGGCAATGGCCGCGCGTCAGCGCGGCGCAAAGGCGATGCTGGTCATTGCCGGCCCGCGATCGCCGAACGCCGGCAACACCATTCCCATGACCTTCGACACCGCGCTCGCTGGATCGGGCATCGTCGCCGCCAGCATCAGTGGCGACGCCGCGCAGGCGATCTTTGCCGCAGCGGACAAGAACATCGAAGCGGTGCAGAAGGATCTCGACTCAGGAAACCCGCATGTCGCCGGCTTCGCGATTCCCAACCTGACCGTGACCGTTCGCGCAGCGGTGCAGCGCGAAACTCAAACCGGCCGCAACGTGGTGGCCTATCTGCCCGCGACCATGCCCACGACGGGCATCGAACGTCCGTGGGTTGCACTGGGCGCGCACTACGATCATCTGGGCCGCGGCGGCCACGGCAATTCCCTGGCCGGCAAGGATGAAACGGGGCGCATTCATCACGGCGCCGATGATAATGCGTCGGGCACCGCAGCCGTTCTCGCGATTGCCGAAACGCTATCGAAGCAACCGCGGCGACGCCATGTGCTGGTCGGCTTCTGGTCGGCGGAAGAAATCGGCCTGATCGGATCGAACGCGTTCGTGACCAACCCGCCGGTGGCCGCCGATCAACTCGCCGCCTACCTCAACTTCGACATGGTGGGCCGGATGCTCGACAACAAGCTGACCGTGCAGGCGACCGGTACCAGCCCGGCATGGGGACGGGTGATCGAGCAAGCGAACGTCGCGGCCGGATTCGAATTGATCCTGCAACCGGATCCATATCAGCCGACCGACGTCGCGAGCTTCAATCAAGCCGGCGTGCCGTCGCTGAGTTTTTTCACCAGCACCCATACCGACTACCATCGTCCCGGCGACACTGCGGACAAAATTAATTACGACGACCTTGACCGGGTCGTCGACTTCGCTGCTGCCATCGTGAAGCGTGTCGGTGACACACCCGAGGCGCCGGTCTTCACCAAGGTGAATCAGCAGAGCGAGACCGCCGGGCGCGTCGGTGTCCGCGTGTTTACCGGCACCATTCCCGATTACGCAACCAACATCAAGGGGTTGTTGCTCGGCGGAGTGATTGGCGGAGGACCCGCCGAACAGGCCGGACTCCAGAAGGGCGACGTCATCGTCGAGATTGCCGGCCAGACGATCGCCAACATCTACGACTACACTTACGCGCTTGAATTGCTGAAAGTCGGCACGCCGGTGAAGATTGTCTATCTGCGCGGCAGCGAACGACGTGAGACAACCATGACGCCGGGCGCGCGCAAGTAGTGAACGCCGACTTCGTCACCGTCGGGAAGAAGACCGACTTCCCCGCGGTTGGCGGTACGATGGTGATTGTCCACGGTCGTCACATCGCCTTGTTTCGACTAGACGATGGGTTTTTTGCCATTGATAATTTGTGCCTGCACCAGGCGGGACCGTTGTGTGAGGGCGAGATCGAGCAGGGCGTGGTCACCTGCCCGTGGCACGGATGGTCTTACGACATCCGCACCGGGATCTTGGTGCAAGACGGCAAAGTCGGCGTGTCACGTCACAACACCCGTGTCGTCAGTGATGAAGTGCAAGTGCAATTGACCGATTAATCCAACGGAAAGGGATCCCCAATGCGAGTTTCACTCTTGGTCGTCGCTCTGATCGCGGTGTTCGGTCTGACCGCATCGCCGCGCGCACAAGCTGCTCCGACCGGCGCACAGGCTGGTCTGGCCGGCGCGTGGGCCCTGGCCTTCGATACGCCGCAGGGCGCGATGGATGCGACCGCCACCTTCAAGGTCGACGGCGACAAGATCACCGGCGCGATTGAAAGCATGGCCGGATCAGCGCCATTGACCGGCACCGCCAAGGGCAGTGCGTTTACCGTCAACTTCGACGTGCAGTCGCCGCAGGGGCCGATTGCGATTGCCATGGCCGGCAGCTATGAGGGCGACGAGATCAAAGGCACATTTGATTTCGGACAGGGCACAGCGCCCTTTACCGGCAAGCGCAAAACTCAGTAATCGACCAGCAACCTGGCGGCCTGTTCGATTTCGGCTTCGCTGACCAGGAAGAACTCTTCGAGCGGCGGAGAATACGGGACCGGCGTATCGAGCGCTCCAAGCACACGCACCGGCGCGTCGAGCGACTCGAACGCCTCTTCCTGGATCAACGCCGCGAGACTTTCGCCGATCCCTCCGGTGCGCGAATCTTCGTGCACGATCAGCACCTTGCTGCAGTGACGCGCGACGGTCAGCACTGACGCCTTGTCGAGTGGCGCGAGCGTGCGGAGATCCAGAACCGCGGCTTCGATGCCGTCGCCAGCCAGCTTCTCGGCAACGCGCAGGCAATGATGCACATAGGCCCCGTAGGAAATCAATGCGACGTCCGAGCCGGCTCGACGCAGTGCGGCTTTGCCGATCGGCGTCGGCGCCGGCGCGTGTTCGGGCAGCGACTGTTTGATCCGCGGGTCGCGATAGAGCGCAATGTGTTCATAGAACAGCACCGGGTCGGGGTCGGCAACCGCCGCCACCATTAAGCCGCGCGCGTCTTCAGGTGTCGACGGTACGACGATTTTCAGGCCCGGCGTCCGATAGAACCACGGCTCGGTGTTCTGGCTGTGGTACGGACCGGCATAGCGAAGGCCGCCCCACGGCATGCGCACGACCATCGGCACTTCTCCGCCCCACCGGTAGCGGATCTTCGCGGCGTTGTTGACCAGCTGATTGAAGCCGGTTGCGACGAAATCGTTGAATTGCATTTCACCGATCGGCCGCTGGCCGGCGAGTGCAGCGCCAACGCACACACCGAGCACCGCGCTTTCTGCGAGCGGCGAATTGAGAATGCGATCACCGAACTCCTTCAGGAGCGGCCGCAGCAACAGGAACGCGTTGCCATACTGACCGCCGACATCTTCGCCGTACACGAACACCCGCGGATCGGCCCGCAACGCATCGCCGACGCCGAGCATTACCGCTTCCAGCAGCGTGCTCCCCTTCTTGTCAAACGGCAGGCCCGACTCCAGTGCCGGCAGGTCTGGATTGAGGTTCTGCGCGCTCCGCCATGCCGGCTCGAGAACTTCGATCCGCGTCCGCGGCGCTTCGTCCTTGAACACGCCGACCGCCGCCTCGTGTGGCTCCGGCCACGGCGCGGCGATGACTGCCTGCGCCTGAAGGTCCACCAGCTGCTCGGCCCAGCGTTTGAGTTCGTCAAGGTCGTTACGCTTGATCACTCGATCGCCTTCGAGCCGCGCCGCATAGCGGGCAATGGGATCGCGCTTCGACCAGAACTCGTAGTTGTCGCGATCGGCATAACCGGCATCGTGCAGCGGCGGATACTCCCACGACGGCTGCACTTCCTTACCGTGATACAGCATGTCGTCGTGATGGGCGTGGCCGCACATTCGCATCGACACCAACTCGAGTAGCGCCGGGCCGGCGCCGGCGCGGGCTCGTTCGGCCGCCCAGGTGAAGGCAGCTGCGACCGCATCGGGGTCGGTGCCGTCGATGGTGATCCCCGGAATGCCATAACCGGCGGCCTTATCCGCAAACACGCGGACCGCCGAGTTCTCTGCAACCGGCGTCGACAGCGCGGTTTGATTGTTCTGGAGACAAAAAATCGCCGGCAGCTTGCGCACGGCGCACAGATTGATCGCTTCGTGCCACTCGCCAAGCGACGAGCCGCCTTCGCCAATGAAGGAGATCGCGACACGACCAGCGCCTTGGCGCGAAAACCCCATCGCCACGCCAGCGATGCTGAGCGATCCAATCGCCAACGGCGCAGCCGCCGGTAGCACGCCCCAGGCCCAATCGCCGGTGTGCAGGTCCTTACCGAACATCGGCGGCCCGGCCTTGCCCATCTGCGCGCTGAGCACCTGGCGCACGGCGTCTTCGTCGCTGCGCATCGCCAGGGCCATGCCGAGATCGCGAATGACCGGTGCAATCACGTCGCCGTTCCACGTGCCGTCTTCGTTCTGATACGGGGCGCCGCGGCGCAAGCGAATGCCGCCGGCGTAGATGGCTTCCTGGCCGAGCGAGCGGAAGCCTTTGCCCTGGAACGCCTTGTCGCCCCAGCGCACCTCGCCGCCCATGAAGAGCTGCTTGAGGCGATTGTCGACGGCGCGGGTGAGCACCATGCCGCGCAGGATCTCGCGGCGTTCGTCGGCGGTCAGCGACGCGCGGATCGCTTCGCGGGCCAGAAACGCGTCGCAACCTTCGACGATCGCCGCGCGCGCCTGCTCGAGTCGCTTGACCGCGGTGGTACCAGGCGTCGTCTCGTCGATGCCATCGGGCGCGGTGAGGACTTGGTAGAGACGCTTGGCGAGTTCGCGTCGAAAGGGGGCGCGCACCGCCTCGAGTGCCGCGGCGGTCGGCCCGGCGGTCATGCCACGCCGCGCGAGCTCGAATGATTCGACCGCCAGGGTGATCGCGAGTGGATAGCGTTCGGCGACAAATGCCGCAAAGCGGCTATCGACACCGGTGAGGCGGGAGACATCGGCAGCACGAGCCATCCCCGGTAGTTTATTACCTGCCAGCCCATTCACCCGCTCGGGCGTCAGGCGTTGCTGTTACTGCTGCGTAGACGGCGTCGGACGAACCGTCGGGTAGTTGATGCCCAACTGCTCGAGATAGGTCTTGTACTTGGTCGCGTCGTAGTAGTACTTGCGCATCTCCGGCCGGTAGCGGTCCATGATCGCCTTGTTGAGATGAATCGCCGGCTGATCCTGGGCGCGCAGCAGCGGCGTGTACTTGCGCTCTTTCATCTGCACCTTGTCGAAGTATTCGCGCGCCTGGGCGACGACATCCGGACGGGTCAGGAGATCAATGACCGTCATCGCTTGCACGCGCGCGCCGGCGACCGTGCCCTTGTGCGCGATGGGCGTCGCCATCGCAATCGCATTCGCCCAGTTGTGGCCCGGACCCGCCTGGAAATTAGCCGGGAAACTCAACGACACCGTCGGCACGGTCCACGAGATGTCGCCGATATCATCAGACCCACCGCCGCGCTTGTCGTCGTCTGGTTGTGATTCCCGACCGCGCACCGCCGAGGCAATCGTCGTCGATAAACCGGTTTCGGGCACGCCGAGTTCTTTCTGGGTCGCCTTCGCCAGCTGCACGTCCGCGTCTGTCCATTTCGGCAGTCCCACCGACGCAATGTTGTCGTGCATCACTTCGGCGAGCGTGCGATTCATGTGCGAGGGCCACGCCGATCCGAGGACCTTCGACGACCACTTGGTGTTGGTCATCAAGCTCGCGCCTTCAGCGATCTTGTCGCCGGTTTCCCACATGTTCTTAATGCCTTCGAACGTCGTCTCGCGGAAGTAATACCAGACGCTGGCGTTGCGCGGAACAACGTTGGGCTGATCGCCGCCGTTGGTGATCACGTAATGCGAGCGCTGCTGCAGACGGAGATGTTCGCGCCGATAGTTCCAGCCGGCGTTCATCAACTCCACTGCATCGAGTGCGGAGCGCCCGCGCCACGGTGCGCCGGCGCTATGCGCCGTCTCGCCTTCAAAGGTGTATTCGACGGAGATCAATCCGTTGCCGCCGCCATCGCCCCACGAGGTACTGAGATTGGATCCGACGTGGTTGTAAAGCACGACGTCGACGTCTTTGAACACGCCGGCGCGGACGTAGTAGGCCTTGGTGCCGAGCTGCTCTTCGGCGACGCCCGGCCAGATGATGATCGTGCCAGGCAGCTTCTCGCGCTCCATCACCTTCTTGACCGCGATTGCCGCGAGGATGTTGAGCGGGCTGCCCGAGTTGTGACCCTCACCGTGGCCCGGTGCGCCTTCGACAATCTGATCGCGATACGCGACGCCCGGCTTCTGCGAGGCCTGCGGAATGCCGTCGACGTCGGAGCCCAGCGCGATCACCGGACGACCGGAGCCGTACTTCGCGACCCATGCGGTTGGAATCCCGGCAATCCCGGTTTCGATGGTGAAACCGTTCTGCTTGAGAATCGCGGTCAGGTAGCGCTGCGTCTCGAATTCCTGGAAGCCGAGCTCACCGAAACTAAATACCGAGTCGACCATCTGCTGGCCAAGGTCGTACATCGACAGCACGTCGGTGCTGACCGCCTCTTTCAGTTTCATGACCCGCGCATCGGCCTTGGCGACCGGTGTCGCAAGTGGGGTCGGCGCCGGTTGGTCGGCCGTGTCACCGCGCTGTCCGGCGACCGGGCCGCTCGCGGCGACGGCGATCAAGAGAGCAAGGGCGGCCAATGAGCGTGAACGATTCGGCATTTTTTTCTCCGTGGGCGTGTGCAGCGGGTCGCGGGGATTATATGCTCCTTCCCATGACCAATCGCTTCGCACTCGGTGCCCTGTTTGCGTTCGCGGCGCTAGCCGTTCCTGTCGCCCAGGGGGATCCGATGGCTCGCGCCCGCGCATTGCATAAGCAAGGGCCGCTCATCGATGGCCATAACGACTACCCGTGGGCGTTGCGTGGGGCAGATCCGGGCCGCGATTTCGCCAAGGCCGATATCACCGCGAGCTGGCCCGCGCTGATGACCGATATTCCGCGGCTGCGACAAGGCGGCGTCGGCGGACAGTTCTGGTCGGTCTATGTGCCCTCGTCCATGCAGGGCAAGGAGGCCGTGCGGGCCACGCTCGAGCAAATCGATATCGTCCACCGTATGATGCAGCGCTGGCCAGGCACGTTTGGTGTGGCCAGAACCGCGGCCGAAGCCGAGCGCGTCTTCAAGGGCGGCCGGATCGCCTCAATGATCGGTATGGAGGGCGGCCATTCGATCGATAGCTCCCTGGCCACGCTGCGGATGCTGCACGCGCTCGGCGCCGGCTACATGACGCTGACGCATAGCTTGAATGTGCCGTGGGCCGATTCGGCAACCGATAAGCCGGTGCTCGGCGGGCTGTCCACATTCGGCGAGGAAGTCGTCCGCGAAATGAACTGGCTGGGCATGCTCGTCGACCTGAGCCACGTCTCGCCGGAGACGATGGAGGACGCGATTCGAGTGAGTGAAGCGCCGGTGATCTTCTCGCACTCGTCGGCGAAAGCGGTCGCCAACGTGCCGCGTAATGTTCCGGACCACGTGCTGCAGATGATCCCGAAGAACGGCGGAATCGTCATGATCACCTTCGTTCCTGGCTTCATTTCGCAAGCGGTCGTCGACCATGGCGGCAAGGCGGCAGCCGAACTGCAGGCGCAGCGGGCGCAGTTCCCGAACAACGAGGCCTACGTCAACACGGCCATGGAACGATGGCGTGCGGCCAATCCCGAGCCGCGCGCGACGCTGTCGCAGGTCGCCGATCACATCGACCACGTGCGCAAAGTCGCCGGCGTCGATCACATCGGCCTGGGCGGCGACTTCGACGGTATCTCGACGGTGGTGCAGGGATTAGAGGACGTCTCGAAATATCCCGACCTGACCGCGGAACTGTTACGCCGCGGCTATAGCGATCAGGACATCAAGAAGATTCTCGGGCAGAACATCCTGCGCGTCATGCGCGGCGCGGAGCAGGTGTCAGCCGCTCTTCGCAAGAAACGCGGACCATCAAGCGCGACCATCGAGCGGTTGGACAACGTCAAGTAAACGCGTTGCGCGGAAGCGCAGAAGCGCAGAATCACAGAATGACCGGGGGGCGCAAACGCGTGGGCCTTATCAAAGCGATACGGGGAGAAGGCAAGTCCGACGCGCCGGAATGCGGAAGAACTGTGAAAGTCACCAGACGATCGGCCGCCACGGGCGGCCAATTTCCAGACAGACCCGCGGAATCAGCAGCCCGGTCTGACGTCGATAGGTGCGATACGCCTCCGCAAACACCCCATGATCGCCACGCCGCTCAGCCCGCAGCGCCCGCGCGATACACAGCGCTACCACCCACATCGACAAAATGACCACCGACGCTGCGCCGCTCGCCACCGCCAGCGCCCCCGTCAGGAGGATGACGGCCGTCAACCCGGGATAGCGGATGTAGCGATAGGGTCCATGCACGATCAACAGCTGCGGCGCTCTTGGCGAGTAGACCACGGCGTCGGATCGCTGACGCCGGGTCACCAGCGTCCATGCCAAAAGACCCAGGCCCGTGACGCCAATGGCGCCGGCAATCAGGTAGCGGCCAAGGGTGAAGTCGAGCATCATCTGCTCGATTAGACGGACCCAGCGAGGATTTTCAGGGCTACCCACTCAGCATCCTCACGGAGCCTGCCGCCGGCCATAGAGCGTCCAGTTGTCCGTCGTGACCGAGCTCCCCCCGGAGCGCGCGGCGCACGCAAAGGACCGAAACCCTCCCGTGAGGCGGGCCTCGACCGTACGTTCTTGTCCGACGGCAAGGTCCGCGAGCCTCGAGCCGGCACCTGTCAGCCCGCGAGACGTCCGCCACATCGCTGTGACACAGACCGCGAAACAGAGCCGCTGCCATCCCGTAACTTTTAGACGGACCATCACGGCTTTCTCCGGGGCGGCGGTGGTGAGCATCTAGACCATTTCCCGTGCTCTAGCGTTCATTGAGTCCCTGCAAGTCATTTCGATGACGTTGAGATAGCGTCGTTTGTTCGACCATGTTCGGTTTCCTGCGACTCAGCGTTTGTGTATTCAGAGGCCAGCACCGACATCCCCTGGCCCATGGAGACGCTTATGTCGACCCCCACGGTCCACTCGAACCCCCTGCCCCTCGACCCGCGCGAGGTGTTGACCAGCAATATCGACGTGATCCGTCGGATTGTGCGAGCCGTCGCATATCGGCAACGGATGACCGTGAGCGCCGCTGAAGAACTCGAGTCCTCGGTTTGGGTGCGCCTCATCGAGCACGATTACCGCGCCGTTCGTCAGTACAAAGGACAGGCGGCATTTGGAACTTTCCTGACCGTCATCGTCACCCGGCTGGCGTTGGACGTGCAGTCGGCTGAATGGGGCCGCTGGCGGCCGTCGAGCCGGGCGCGGCGATTGGGCGCGACCGCGGCGCTCTTTGAAACGCTGGTTTTCCGCGACGGGTATTCGCGCGAAGAAGCCGCGGCCCACATGGCCGCCACGGGACTCGAGGCACCGACCCAAGCCGTTCGGGAGCTGGCCTCCAAGTCCCGGTCGATGCCGCGACGCTACATTCCGGTCGATCTCCTCGTCAACACGCTTGCCGGCGGCGACGACCCATCGGCACCTCTTGCGTCGAGTGAATGCCGGCGCAAAGCACACACTGTCGGCCGCGCCTTGCGCGCAGCGCTGCAATCGCTGTCCCCGGAAGATCGGTTGCTGTTGCGCATGCGCCATGAACAAGGCCTGAAGATCACGACCATCGCGCGCGTCGTCGGCGAGGATCAGAAATCGCTGTACCGAAGACTCGCCCTCCTCCATCGCCGTCTTCGACGACGCATCGTCGCCGCTGGCATATCGAGTGGCGATGCGCTCGAAGTGATCGGGCAATGCGACGTCCGGTGGCCAGGGCGTAATCTCACCGACCCAGACGGTGGCAGCGTGAGTTCAGGGATCAGGCCCCAGGCCCCAGGGATCAGGGATGAGGGATCGCGCTAAGGCCGACTGGGGCGCGCGCGGCCCGGATACGCAATCGTGCCGGCCGGGCGCCTGCCGACGCCGACGACGTACATCGACGCTTCGGTGGTGCCGTCGATCCCGAGCAGCTCGTCGAGTGGCGAGTCGCGAAACGCCATCGTGCAAAACGGCGCGAGCTGGAGCGCTGTCGCGACCACGCAAAAGGTTTGGCCAAGATGACCGGCTTCGGCGAGTACCGCCCGGTAGACGCGGCTGTGCTCGTATTTCCAGGTCGAGCGCGCAAAGACGGCAGACATGACAATTACCACCGCCGCATCGCCAAAGTAATGCTGGTTCGCGAGGAGTTCGATCAGGCGTCGCCGGGTGATGCGTTGATTGAGATCGACGAGGGCGTGGTCGGCGGCGGCATAGTGATAGACGCCTCTCCGCAGTCCGGCGACATTGAGCGCGATAACCGAGGCCTCAATCGGGTGACGCGCACCTCCCGAGGGCGAGGTTTTGAGAACGATCGGGCCGCTTGCGCCGCGCCCCCACAGCTGCACGCCAAACGTGAGATGCAGCAGCGTCGCCAAGTCGGATGCGGCGAGCGGGTCCTTCGAAAACTGGCGCCACGTGCGCCGCGCGCGTAACGGCTCGGTCAGCCCCGGTAGCGATTGCGGGGCGGTGAGCGGCGTCTGCACACCCGCGACGTGTTTGACTGGTGCAGGCGGGGCGACACGCGCGGCCTTGCGCCGCAGGCGGCCGAATTGCTCCAGCGGATCGCTGGCGTATTGGGGATCGCGGGTGGCGAAGTGGAAAATCGCCGACTCGGTTTTCCAATCGCCGTCCCGGCGCACGGCAGGACGGTCGCTGCGCTCGACGAATCCGCCGAGCACGAGTGCGTCGAGGATTGCCCGGAGCGCGGACACGTCGCCCCAGTCTGACCAGCGGCCCGCCAGATCTTCAGCGGACCACTCGGTGCCAAGCAGACACAGCAACGCCGCCAGCCCCGGCGGCATCGCCGACCGGATGCCGGTGTGGGTGTCGAGAGCGATCAGAGTGTCAGCGACAGCGTAAAAAGCGATCGCCGGCGAGCGACGGTACACCGGCGATGTCAGCCGCGTGGTAATCGGCCTACTCGAACCGGAACGGCGCCGCCATCATCGTGTCGAACGGACAATCGGCAACCATCGCCTGCTTGCCGGCGCGCGTGCGCGGGAAAGCAATTGCCTGGGCGGCCTCGCGTGCGGCCAATACGCGCCTGGCGCGATCGAGCGTCTTCTGATTACGATCCGCCTCGGCTTGGCGTCCCGATTTGGTCGCGGCGGCCAACGCCCGCTCGCCGTGGGCCACGGCCTTCTGCGCAACTTTCACCTCGCGCACGATCGCTTGGGCGACCCCGCGCGCGTTAATCCGGATCACGCGATTGGTCTTGCTGGCACTGCGCTTTGCCTTCTTTTTGGCCATAGGTTCCTTTGGGGGGTCAGGGATGGTTGCCGGTTAGCGAAGTTGTGCGTCCCGCATCAGGTGCTCGAATCGAGGGTCTGATCGATACCCGTCCAGACGGGGATCGACGCCCATCCACAACATATCGATTTCCCGCCGGTCGAGCGCCTGGCGCAGGATGGTAAAGCCTTCGTCGATGCGGCCGCGCGCTGCCGCGATGTGTGCCCCATGGTCGAGGCTGTAGGCTTCGCCGTGTTGCTCGCGGTCGCCGAGCTCCTTGAGGATCGCATCGACTTTAGCGTCCTGGCCGGCATGCGCGAGGACGCAGGCCAACTCCGGTAACCAGTTCATGTCGCGCGATCGTTTCAAGGCGAGCCTGATCTGTTCGGCGGCCAGCTCGTACTGGCCCATCGCCGCATGAATACGGCCAAGACCGAAATGGGCGGTCGGATGACCGGGCGCCACTTTCAGCGTGCGCTCCATCAGTTCGATCGCACGAGGGTAATCGCGCTTATAGTAATGCAGCGTAGCCAACATGTTCAGCCGGCTCGCGGCCAGTGGGTCCAACCGCACCGCATCGGCGCCAATCTGCAGCGCCTCATCAAATCGGCCGCGTGCCGCCAGGAGCCAAGCCAGTCCATGTGACCCTGCGGCGTTGCTGGGGGCGGCGTCGATCGCGCTCCGGAAGCTGCGTTCCGCGGCGTCAAAATCCCAGTCGTAATAAAACTGCGCGGTCGCTTGGGCGACAAACCCGGTCGGCTGCCCCGAATCGAGCTGCAGCGCCTTGGCGGCCAGGTCTTTCGCGCGTTGGACGCCTTGCGATCGCTCGGACACATTCGCGAACTGCACCAGGCGCAGTTCCGCCATCGACCATTCGGCCCAGGCCGGTGCGAACGCCGGCGCCAGTTCGGTCGATTCACGGAAGTACTTGATGGCTTCTCGAGCGCCGCTTTCGGCCAACGTCGCCTGGGCGGCAAGCCCGCGCAAATACGCCTCCTGCGCTCGCGGATCAACCGGACCCTGGGTCAACGTGGATCGCTCATCGGGTGACAGATCGACTGACAGGTGACGCGCGACCAGTCGCGCAATCTCGCCTTGGGCGGCAAGCATCTCGGCGGCCGGCCGGGTGAGCTCCTGGGCCCACAGCACGCGGCCGTTCGGATCGGTGAGATGCATTTCAAGCTGCAATCGACCGTTGGCTTCGAGCAGCGACCCGGCGAGCAGCAGGTCGACGTCCAGCGCATCCGCGATTACCGCCGGTGCCGCCTCCCGATCGCGATAGCCGGCGACGGCGCCAAACGATGGCACGCTGAACGCCTTGATCCGCGCCATGTTCGAGATCAGCACTTCAGTCAGGCCATCGGCCAGATAGTTGCGTGCGGGGTCGCCAGTCAGATTGCGAATCGGGGTCACCGCAATCGCACGGACCGAACCTCCGAGCGGCGTGCGGCTGCGGGGCGCGATGCTCCAGATCAATGCGGCAGCAAGGGCGACGGTCGCGAGGGTCGCCGTCACCGCCACACCGCGTCGCGATCGCCTCGCCGGCTTGTCGGCGGGCGCTCCCTGACTGCCTGGGGCGGCCAGCGATAATAGCGCCGCTTCGAGTTCGCCGGCGGAATGATGCCGTTGCAGCGGGTCGGCGGCAATCGCGCGACTCACCTCGCGTAAGTAGCCGGTCGGCAGGTCCGGCCGGACATCACGGAGGTGCAATTGCCGGCCACTGTCATGCGCCGTTTTGATCTCGGCCAGCGACTTGCCATCGACCGGGAACCGCCCGGTCACGAGATAAAACAGCAGGACCCCAAGACTGTAGAGATCACTTTGCGGCGAGGCAGGCCGACGATTGAACACCTCCGGCGCCATGTAACGCGGCGTACCGGTCAAGCCACTGCTCGTGGTATCGCCGGTCCCCGGGACGGTGCGACCGGCACCGAGGTCCATCAGCACGAGGCGGCCACCTGGCTCACGGATCACGTTCTGCGCCTTGATGTCACAGTGCAACAACCCGACGCCATGAACCGCCGCGAGGGCACGCGACATTTCGAGGCCGACCAGCGTCGCTTCCTGCGCGCTCATCGGCCCTTGCTCTTTGACGATCTGCTCGAGGTTGCGACCGCGCACCAGTTCCATCCAGATGCCGGCGACACCTTCGACCACATCGGCACCGTAGACGCAGACCACATGGTCGTGGCGAATTTTCGCGAGCATCCGGCCTTCGCGCATCACCGCTTCGGGATCACGCGCGCCGTGAAAGAGCTTCAGGGCGACCTGGCGATCAAGGCGGCCGTCCCATGCGCGATAGACGGTACCGTAGGAGCCGCGGCCCAGGACGTCGAGTAGTTCAAGGTGTCCCCACGACGTTCGATCGAGCGACGACCCTACGGTCGGCGTCGACTCTGCGGACGGCAGCAACTGATGCAGGCGGCGATGCTCGTCAGCAATGCGTGCGATCAACGCCAGTTCGTCAGCGATCTCCCGCTCACCATCGGTCGACAGCCGCGACGACATTGACCCCCAGTCGAGGATCGCCCCGTCTGCGACAAGACCGGCCGCCTCGGTAAGTGGATCAGGGTTCACGGCGCATCTCCTCAGCTAACCTCACCAGCGCGCGACTCACCGCCATCCGCGCGGCGTCGGCGCTCGGGCGCTCGGTGCTTTCAGCGATCTCTGCGTACGAGCAGCCCATCTCGATCCGCGCGATTACCACCTGCTGCTCCTCCACCGACAACCGCTCGAGCGCGCGGTCGTATTTACCGAGCAACTCGCTGCCGATGGCCAGCTCGAGCGGCGACTGCCCGTCGCCGGGCAGCGAGTCGTCAAGCGGTTCCGCATCCGGTTGACGTCCGCGGTGGCGCACCTCATCGCAGATGCGGTTCATCACTGCCGTCCGCAGATACGCCTGTAAGGCTCCTTCCCCTTGCGGCTGGAAGCGCGACAGGTTTCGGACCGAGCGGACCAGCGTGTCCTGCACGAGGTCGTCGGTGTCGGACATGTCGCGGGCCCATCTCGGCAGCCGGCCGGAGGCCCAGCGCGTCAATCGCGGCAGATACCGCTGCAGCAGGCGATTAAGGGCGTGCCGGTCCCCTCCGCGCGCCTGTTCGAGGAGCGTCAGCGACGATGTGGCAGACGGATCCCCACCCGACATGGCGCGGCGATCATATCGAATTAGCGGGCCGGCAAACGGGTCGAGGCCGTCCACCTGGCCATTCAGGCATTGGACAGCGTCAACGCCTTATTTCCCGGACGGGGTCCCGGGTGCCTGAATCGACTCGATAACCTGGCGGAAGAATGTCTCCTTGGCGGGGCCGCCGGCGTGCCATCGCCACACGATGACCAGGTCATGGTCCGGCGACACGAAAATCGTGTTGCTGCCGGCGCCTTGGGCCTGGTAGGAATTGACGGGGAGCGTTTTTGCGCCGCCGCGCGTGTTGAGCCACCACAGGTATCCGTAGTCGGGGCTGTTCTTGGCGGCGGCCGGCGTCAGCGCGGTCTTGACGTAGGCGGCCGGAATAATCTGTTTGCCGCTCCATTGCCCGCCGCGCAACCAGAGATAGCCAAACCGCGCCATGTCCTGCGCGTTAATCCATACACCGCCGCCCCACCGCGTGCCGCCGCTGACCGACGGGAACTTCTTGCCGTCAACGTCGGCGACACTGTTGTTGTAGGGAATCCATTGCCACGTGTTGGAGGCGCCGATCGGCCCCATCACTTCGTCCCGGAACACATCGGGAATCGGTTTTTTGAACAACCGCAGCAACGACAACGAGAACCGGTTAATTCGGACGTCGTTGTATTCGTAAAAGGTCCCGGCCTCCTGCAGCGCACGCGGCTTTCGTTCGCCGTCGCCAAACGCAACGGTGCCAACGAAGTCGTGCTTCTTGCCCCACATCTCGCCTTCCCACTCGGTCTCCTGCTGGAGATGGTTCTGCCAGGTGACTCGCGCGTTCTGGGCAGCGTCATAGCCGCCGTCCTTGATCTGTAAACCCACTGGCGCCTCGAGGTTGGTGATCAATCGATCACGAACGGCAAGACCAGCGACCGTGGCCAGCATGCTCTTCGCAACCGAATAGGTCGGCGCAACATCAGTCGTGTCGCCGAATTCGCCGACGATGTAGCCGTGGCGAATGATCAGACCGTTGGTGCCGCCACGGCTCTTGGGGATGGGACCGAGTAAGGACCCGAAGATCTTTTCCTGCGTCGAGAAATCACGCGGCCAGTTGCTCTCGCGGCCTTTCGCGAACGTGATCGCCGCTTCCAGTTTGGCTGCATCCATCCCAACTTCTGCGGGCGCCTTGTGCGCCCAGCTGCCCGCCGGTGGAAAGTAGCGCGCCGGCGGCTGCGCCGCGAGTGTGGCGAGCGAGAGATACAAGGCCACAGAGACGCAGAGGCACAGAGTGAGTTTTTCGGAGAGGCGACGCACTGTTGTCCGTGAAGAAGCTTCCATATTTTTCTCTCGTGTGGCCCGTCCGTTAGTAGCCCGTCCGTTAAGAGGCCTGTCCGTTAGGGCGCGCGCGGATTGACGCGCAGTAACGTATCAGAACCGCGACTGGTGACAACCGAAAAGTCACGACCTTGTCTGACACGCTCGAGCAGCGTCTCTGCATCTTTCCCATAGCGATCGCCGTGGAAGAGGACGTGCGTGACGCGGTAGAGCCGGAGCGCGGCGGCGGTCTCAGCCGACGGAAATGTGCGCGTCGCCTCGCCCGCAGCGAGATACTCGCCTGGGATCCAGCGGCCGATGCCGTTCACCAGCGGCACGAAATCCGCGGTGGTCGAATAGAGGAGATAGTCGCCCTCCAGAAACCATTGCGGCTCTCCCGCGTACATCGGCAGTGCCACCACTCCCGTCGCGTTGTCTTGCCGCGCCAGTCGATACAGCTCCGGTATCGCCTGTGGCTGAGGGCGGCCGCCAGGGAAGTCGACGACGAAGACCTCGCCAAGGATGAGAGCTGCACACACCGGCGCCAGGGCCGGGGCGGCGCTCCGGAACCGCTCTCGCAACCACACCACACCCATTGCACAGAGCAATGCAGAGGCAAATGTCACCAAGAGCGCAAACCGTGCGGTAGCCCGGAAGCCGCCGACACCCGGCAACAAGGACAGCAGATCGAAGGGAGCGAGACCTGCCGTCGAGGGCCCGAACGACAACGCCATCGCCGTCAGGCCGATCGCGGCCAGTAACGGCACACGTCTGCCGGCAGTGAAGCGCACGGTCGCCATCGCGCAGGCGGCTAACGCCAGGGATGTCCATCCGAGAAACACGGTCCGCTCGCCCCAGATGCCCTGTGGCGCGGTGTAGCCACGCGCGGCCAGCGCACGACCGACCACGGTGTGCTCCGACGGCACCAGATACGAACGCCAGTCAGCGGCGAGCGCTGCCGCTTCGCCTGTTTCGCTGCCGCGGCCGAGATAGGGCGCGAGGAACGGCAGGATGATCGCGGCAGCGAGTAGGCCACTCGCAGCGAGTTGCACCAGCCGTGTCGGCATGTCGCCGCGTTCGCGGGTCAACGCAAGCCACAGCAGCCAGGTGAAGACGAGCAGGCCAAGCATCAGTGCGAGGTACCACGACACCAGCGCGGTGAACACGGCGGGAAGCCACCACCCGGCCAGACGCGGCCACGTCGGGCGCGCCCACCATCGCTCGAGCGCCCAGATGGTCAGCGGTAATCCGCCGTTCCAGGTGAGATTGAGATGGGCGTTATGGAGCAAGACGAACGACGAGAAGGCATAGGTCACGCCCGCCACGATCGAGGCGGGGACGTCGCGCGTCCATGAATGGGCGAGCACGAACATCGCGTAGGCGCTACAGGCCGGGCCCAACAGCTGCAGGATGTTGAATTCGAGAATCGCGTTTCCTGTCGCCCACCAGATCGGCGCGCCCAGTGCACCGAGCGCGACCATATGATCGGTATGCGCCAGTGCAGCGCGGGTCGGATGAAACATGTTGGCGTCGAACAGGCGCGCGTCGCCGCCGAGAGCGTGCCCGATCCACGCCAGCACCCAGGCCTGCACGCGTCCATCGCCAGAGTGGAGGGCGCTGTCAAACGCCGAGAGGTTGGTGAACGGCGACAACATCACCGCCGCGATCACGACCATCAGCGCGGCGACGCCGAGATGGGTGCGCAGCTAGTATCCCGGTCCGAGCAACACCGCATTCATAAACAGCAACATCGTCGCCTCGGCGTAGGCGCGGTAGTTGGCGTCTTCGGCGAACGCGATGACATGGCCCTGCCCGAAGGGCTGATGCATCAAATAGGCTTTTTGCACGAGCAGGTCCTGGCCTTCCGGCCACACCAGGCCGGATGCGATCAAGCGGTCCTTCTTGCCGTAGATCCCGACATTGCGGCCGCTATTCAACTTGATCGGGGCAAAGACGCGGGCGCCTTCGATCATCGCCTGTGCTTCTTCGTCGTGACCTGCACTCAACCAATGATCGGTGTCGATGGTGACGCGCATGATTGCGCCTGGCTGCGCATCGGGGCGTTCACGATCCGGTTGGATGGCCTTGTCATAGTCAAACGGCGTGGCAGCCCCAGGTTTCGCACCAGCCGCAGCAGCCCCACCAGCCCCACTCGCCGCAGCTGTCCCAGCCGGAGGCACATCCGGTCGACCGTCCTTGAGGAGCAACGTCGTGTCCAACAGACCGACGCCGGCGCCGGTCGCCCATCGCGACGCTTCGGCGAGGGTGATCAACGTGCCGCCGGCGCGGAGCCAATCTTTGAGGCGGGCGACCACTGCGTCGCCAATCTGGCCGGCGTAATTACCTGAAGGCAGCACGACGACATCGAAATCGGCAAGGTTCGCGCGTCCCAAGGACGCCGTGCGCACCGTCGTCACCGGCTGGCCAAAACGGCGTTCGAGCACGTAACGCGTCCAGCCTGCCGAGAGCGATGAGGTCGGCAGATCCCAGGCCAGCAGCACGCGGACCTTCTTCAGAAAGGCGGCTTCGTTGCTGCCAAGCGAAATGCCGGACTCGACGTAGGTCGAATCGATCGGCACGACTTCGGCGCCGTGCTTGTTCGCCAACGTCGTCAGTCGCGCATGAAGATCCGCAGGATTGCCGGCTATGCGGATCACCGCCGTGCCGAGCGGATAGCGCCGTCCGCCCATCGTGAAGGCACCGCCGACACTGTGCATGCGCACGCCTTGCTGCAGCGCCTCGGCGGCGAGGCCCGCTGCCGCGCTGCCCCACGGCACCAGATACGCGACGCGCGCCTGCGCAAACGAGCGCGTGGTGGCGGGGGCGTCGTAGGTCATCGGCACCGCCGTCGAGCGCACCGACACCGCCGAGCGGCTGGCGACCATCTCAACGTCGTAGAGCAACGGCAGGCTCCACGCGGTGATGTCGTAAATCTGATCCGGCTGGCGGCGAGCGCGGCGTTCCTCCTGCCGCTTGATGAAGTCTGCAGGTTGATCGGTCACCGGGTCGAGCAGATTACGAATCAAGCGACCGGTCGGTTGCGCGTGGGAGACGATGAACGTGCCTGCGGGAATTTGCCGAGTCCCGATCTTGAACACTTCTTCCGCGCGACGCACTTCAATCCCTTGTGTCGCCAGATTCTTCGCCAGCTTTTCTGCGCGCGACGGGTCGTGTCCCGGCAGCAACAGGTATTCGCGGGAGGCGCTCTTCTCGCCCTCGCTGATCGCCGTGCGGCGATAGTCGAGAAATTCACGCAGCAGGCGCTCGCGATTCTTGGCCGCGGTGATCGCCGTCACCAATGCGGCGTTGGCGTGATGCATCACCGCATCCCGATAGGTCAGCACCGTCTCGTCGTCGCGCGCATACGACAGGGCGCGCGACGACGCCTGTTCGTAGGTCATGCCGATCGATCCGTGGAAGATCGGCCACGACTCGCCGTAGCCGGGATAAAACGAGTCGTAGACCTCGCGAATGAAGTAGGGCCAGCCGCGCTCGTCGAACCGCGCGCCGTTAGCGCGCCCAAACAGGTCGAACGCGGCAACCTGGCTCTTGGTGATGTGCGGGTTCAGCGGGTCGGCCGGCGGCGCGAAGTAGTACGAGTTGTCACCGCCCTGTTCATGCAGATCGACCGTGACGTGCGGCCAGTAATCGCGCGCCAGTAAGATGCGGCCGCGCGTTTCGGGCTGCGTCTGGGCGAACCAGTCGCGGTTCATGTCGAACAGGTAATGATTGGAGCGTCCGCCCGGCCACGGTTCGTCGTGCTCGGCGTTGTACGGCGTCGGGTCGGCGATCGCCGCACGTCCCTGCAGGTTCTGGAACACGAAGCGCGCGCGACCGTCCGGATTCTGCATCGGGTCGATCAACACCAGCGAGTCACGCAATACGGTGTCAACATCGGCGTCGCCTTGCGCGGCCAGCAAGTGATACGCCTCGAACAGCGCCGCGTCCGACGACGAGATTTCATTGCCGTGGACGCCGTGCGACAACCAGGTCACGACCGGCAGTTCTTTGACCAGGCGATCGCCCTCATTTCCGGAGAGGGTGCGCGGGTCTGCGAGCCGCTGCAGATCGCGTTTGACCTGATCGAGCTTGGCCATGCGGTCGGCGCTGCCGACCACCATCACCCACAGCGGACGGTTTTCCCAGGATCGCGCGTACTCGTAGAGTCGCGTTCGAGTCGGTGCGGCTTTCGCGAGCGCCTGCAGATACGTGCCGACCTGATCGGGCGGCGTGATCTCCATCCCAGTGTCGTAGCCGAGGATCTGCCGAATCGTCGGAATCGCCGGGTCATATTTTGCGCCGGGCCACATCGCCTCCTGGGCGACAGCGGGTACGGCGAGCAAGAGGAGAAAGGCGGACAAAAACATTCTGTTCATGGTTATGGAAGGCGCGTAACTGACTGATCCCTGATCCCTGCTCCCTGATCCCTTTAACGTTCAAAGTACTCGACAATCCGTGCGGCAATCCGTCCCATGCGGTCTTCGGCTTCACCGTACGAGCCGGTGATCGCATTGGTGAAAAACGAGATCACCACCGGCCCGGACCTGGTGAATGCAATGCCGACGTCGTTGGCGAGCACGGGTGCGAAATCGCCGGTTTTGTGGCCAATAGGCACCGTGACGAAATGCGGGAGGCGTCGCGCGCCGGCTTGCTGCGCGCGCATGAAGCGAATGATCTCGTCGGATGATTTCTTCGACGTCAACGAGTTGTCGTGGATCGCCGCGAGCATGCGGCCGGTCGCCCGCGGGGTCATCTCACCGAGCCAATAGGCGCGATCGGTATTGGTCTTATCGTTGCGATCGGCACCGGGCGGCAGCGTCGCATACTTCGCAAACAGCTCGCCGGTCGTCTGCGTCAGTCGCATCGACTCGCCGTAGCCGTTCTCCTTGAGCCACACATTGACGCGCGGCACGCCGCCCACTTTGGTGATCGCGAGATCGGTGGCGGTGTTGTCGCTGGTAATCACCATCTGCATCAAGACATCGCGCAGCGTCGGCTGGAGCCCGGCGTCGTGATAGCGGAAGATGCCCGAGCCGCCGCGGACATCGCCGGCAGTGATGGTCATGCGCTGTTCGAGCGACAAGATGCCCTTCTCGGCCATCTGATACGCGAGCATCAGGACCGGAATCTTGATCACGCTGGCGCTGTTGAAGGTCTCATCGGCGCGGACGCCGGCTTCTTCACCGGTCGTCAGATGCTTGACCCAGATCCCGGCGCGTCCCGGAAAGGTGGCCAGATCAGCGTCGAGCAGCGGCTGCAGTTTCGCTGGCGCCTGGGCGGTAAGAAGCGCCGCGCTGCTGAGGGCCATCAGCAACGCGGCTGCCCGCGACACGTGGTCCTTCAGATATGACAGTGCGGATGGCGGCAATTGCAATGGAGCTCGATCTCCGGCGCCTTCTGGCAATACTCGCTGCAGAACTTGGTGCCGGCCGGCACCTGGCATTCGCAACTGGCGTGGGCACATTTTTGGGTAGTGGTGTTGGATTCAGCCATCGGACTCCTCCGCGTAGCGAGTGGACGACGAGCGATTGGGCGAATCCTACACCTTAGTGGCCCGAATCCGAATTAGCTCGGCATTCGGCCACGACCGATGGGCTGGCCAGGTGCCGACCAATCCGGCGACCGTGTAGTAACGTCTGGTTGTGCCAGGTCCCCCACGACCTGCTCATCGAGCACATCTTCGCCGCCTACGTCGAGCTCGACCGTGATCGCAAGATCAGCGCGATGAACGGCAATGCCGAAGTGTTGCTCCGCCGCGATCGTACCGCTGCCATCGGGCGGACACTCGAAGAAGTGATCCCGGATGCGGTGAAATCGCAGCACTGGCCGGCGTTTGTCGGGCTGGTGGCCAGCCGCAAGACCGACACGATTTCCATCTTCTACCCCTCGCAGTACCGCTGGCACGACGTCACCACGCTGCCGACGCCCGAGGGCGGCACCGTGCTGCTGATGCGCGACGTCACCGATCGCCAGTGGCTGATCCGCCGCGAGGCCGAGCGTGTGTACTTGAAAAACGTCTTCGAGGACGCGCCAGTGGCGATGTCCATGATGCGCGGCAGCGCGCTGACCATCGAATACACCAATGCCTTTGCCCGCAAGCTGCTTCACGATCGCCCTATGGTAGGGCGGAACCTGCGCGACGCCTTGCCCGACCTCGAGCAGCAGGAACTGTTCGAGGTGATAGAAAACGTCTTCCGCACCGGCGAGCCGTACCAGGGCCGGGACGTCTTCGTCCGCTTCGACCGAAATAACGACGGGGCGCTCGAAGAAGGCTATTTCGACGTCTCGTACCAGGCGGTCCGTGACTTCGACGGCACCATCTCCGGCGTGCTCAGCCTGAGCGTCGAAGTCACCGATCGCGTGCGCGACCGCCAGGCGTCGCCGTCACGCTAGATCCAGCGGCACACCTGGCGGCGCCGAATCCTACACCTTAGAGACCGTACTTTTCAGCGTCCCATTCGAGGCCGAGCTCGGAAGGCGGCGCCATGTAGCCAATGAGTGCAGACGCGGCCACGACCGACGGGCTAGCCAGGTAGCCTTCGCCACCCAGACCCATGCGGTTCTGCCAGTTGCGGTTGAAGGACGTGATCGCGCGTTCGCCCTTCTCGAGTGCGTCCGGTCCCTGCCCGAAGCACGGCCCACACCACGAACTGCGGATCTCGCCACCGGCGCCGCGGAAGACATCGGCAATCGATTGCCCACCGAGGCGCGTTTCAGGTTGCTCGATCAACCGCTTCACCCCACCTGATCCAGGGAAGACGACAAACTCTTTGGCCGTTTTCTCGATCCCTTTCGCGCGCGCGGCCTTGATGACCAGCGCTGCCGATAACAGATCGTCATAGCTGCCGTTGGTGCATGATCCGATCATCGCTTTGTCGAACGTGATGCGTTCGCGCGCCACCTCCTCGGCGGGAAAGGCGTTGCCTGGACTGAATGGCTTGGCGATCATCGCGGCAACGTCCTGCAGCGGCAGTTCTTCATCGATCGCGAAAGCGGCCTCCTCGCCGCACGAGATCGCCGGATACGGGAGGTCCAGCATGTCTTTCGCGCGATACCACTCGTAGGTGATGGCGTCAGGTGCGAACACGCCATTGAGTGCTTCGGCCTCCGCCATCATGTTGGCGATGGTGTTGCGGTAAGCCATCGGCAGCTGCTTGCCGACATCGGCGAGTTCGACCGACATCCCCTGTGATTGCTGCGCACCCCACCGACGCAGGAGTTCGAGCACGATGTCTTTGCCGGTGACCCAGGGTTGCAGCCGCCCGGTGAATCGCACGCGCCGCTGCTGGGCCATGGTGACGACGATGTAGCCGGTCGACCAGCCGAAACCGAGGGTCGTCGAGCCGACGCCAATACCGACGGCACCATAAGCGCCGTAGGCGCGCGAGTGCGAGTCGGCACCGGGGATGAATTGCCCCGGCAGCACGAGGCCTTGTTCAGGAAAGTAAAAGTGGAAAATGCCGTCGCCGGGCGTGGCGTAGTACGGCTTCTCGATGCGATGGTGCTGGGCGAATTGCCGCCCGATCCCGGTTTGCTTGTCGTCGTCTTTTTTTCCGGTGAAGACGAAGTGATCGTTGGCAATGGCCGCCTGGCGCGGATCGATCGACGTGCCGCCGGTGATCTGATTGAAGGTGTGGATCGAGAACGGTGCGGTTCCGTCAGAGGCCGGCAACAGATCCGCATAGACCCTCAGCGTCGCGCCGGGCGTGACCTCGGCATCCTTGTCGACGCGATGCGCCCAGATAATCTGTTCGGTCGTCGACATCCGCCGCGCGACATCGGCCGGCGGAAAGTTGACCTGCGGTGCGCGTTCGACCGACGACCGGAACTCGCGGCGTCCCATCGCAAAGATCCCGCCGCTCTTGCGGATCTCGTCTTCTTTGGGCGTCAGCGGCACGGGATCGTAAATCTGCCCCTGGGTGACATTGGCGATCTGCCGCGCCACCGGATCAAACGTCAATTGGTCGCCGTCGCGCGCGTCAGCGACGGCCTGGGGGCTTTGCACCACGTGCAACCCGAGGTTGAAGGCATTGCGGCGAAAGATGTCGCCCATGTTGTTGGCGCAGATGATCACCATCTCCAAGCCCACTTCTTCGGCAATCGCCTTGAGCCCGGCGGGTGACATTTCGCGTGACGAGCCGATCGCAAAACGATCGCCGGCAATGACAAAGGTCTCGCCAGCATGCACACGGGCGCGGAAATTGGGCATCAGGTAACGGAACGAACCAACCTTCCATCGTTCGTCCAGGGTGTCGAGGCTTTCCGAGACGCAATCGGCCGCCGGCGTGATTTGGTCGGTGTCGATCGCGTCGAGCTTTTTGGTCGCGTCGCGTGGATCCCAGATGATCAATGCACGTCCGCGGACAAGACGATCGCCGCTCTCCCTGAATTCGTCAGAAGGCCTGGGGCCGGGGAGAGTGTCGAGCGTGACGCCAGGCTTCAGGACGGCGGGCCGTGCAATCTGCATGGAATGATCATACCGGGTACGACGCAACGAGAGCGGCTACAACGGAACACGAACCGGGTACCGCGGACTAGCGAAGCCCCCCGTGCTCATTCAGCGAACGACCGGTGTAGTACAGTTTCGGTTCCCGGGAGGTCTGAATGTTGCGCACCAAGTTCCTTGTGCTGGTGGTCATCTGCGCGCTCGCGACGACAGCCCCGCTGGCGCAGGATCAACAGGAACGCGTCGACCGCGACATGTTTTGGAAGATCCGCGCCGAGGCCGCTGAGCGGTCGCAGATCCTCAACACGTTGCACATGCTCACCGACGTCTATGGACCGCGCCTTACGGGTTCGCCGAACCTCAAGGCCGCCAGCGACTGGGTGGTCAAGCGCACCACGGAGTGGGGGTTGAAGAACGCGCATCTCGAGCCCTGGGAATTTGGTCGGCCCGGCTGGGCGAACGAACGCACGTCGGTATTCCTCCTCTCGCCGGTCAAGGATTCACTGGTCGTCGAAGCCCTCGCGTGGACGCCCGGCACCAATGGCGCGGTGACTGGATCGGCCGTGCAGATGGCCCCACCGGCACGCGTGACACAACAGGAACTGGCCGCCTACTTTGACGCCTACCGCGCCGCGGTGAAAGGCCGGATCGTGTTCGCCGGTCCGGCCACGGTCGTCCCGGTCACGATCATCCCGCCGGCCCGACGTCGAGACGATGCCGAAGCGCGCAGGCAGTTTGACCCCACCAATCCGACCGCGGCTGGACGGCCGGCGCAGGTGGCGCCGAGTGAGGGTCCGGATCGCAACGTCTTGCCGGCGACGCAGGTCACCGAACAGTTCGATCAGTTCCTCGTGAGTGCGGGCGCTGTCGCACGCGTCAATGATGCCGGTCGCGAGCATGGCCAGATCCGCGCGTTCAATAACCGCACCTTCGACGTGGCCAAAGCGGTGCCGACGGTGGTGATGCGCAACGAGGACTACGGCCGCATCTCGCGCCTGATTGCCGACAAGATCGACGTCCAGCTCGAACTGAACATCGTCAATCGCACCTACGCTGAAGGATCGACGCAGTACAACGTGATCGCCGAGATTCCTGGCACCGACCAAGCGCACGAGGTGGTGATGCTCGGCGGCCATCTCGATTCGTGGCACTCGGCGACCGGCGCCACGGACAATGCCATCGGCTGCGCCGTGATGATGGAGGCGATTCGCATTCTGCAGGCGACCGGTGTCAGGCCGCGGCGCACGATTCGACTGGCGCTGTGGAGCGGCGAGGAGCAAGGGCTGCTCGGCTCACAGGCCTATGTGAAGCAGCACTTCGGGTCGTTCGAGAATCCGAAAGCCGGGTACGCGCACTTTGCCGGTTACTTCAACATCGACTCGGGTACCGGGCGGACGCGCGGGATGACCGTATTCGGCCCCGCACAAGCGGCAACCATCATCAGGCAGGCGCTCGCGCCGTTCGCCGACAACGGGGTCGTCGGCGCCACCTTCACGACCAGCCGGCGGCGAGGCGGATCCGATCACACGTCCTTCAACGAAGCCGGACTGCCCGGGATCAGTGTCGGGCAGGATTCGATCGAATACAACAGCGCGACCTGGCACACCAACCTCGATACGTTCGAGCGGGTGATCGAAACAGATGCGCAGCAGTCGGCGATGGCGATCGCTGCGGCGGTTTACCACCTCGCGATGCGCGACGAGCAGCTGCCCCGCTTGCCGAAGGAGCAGATGCCGTCGCTGCCGAACGCGACGCCGTAACGTGTTCCGAGTCGCGCTGATTCGGGCGGAGCTGAAACCGATGCTCCGCGTCGCCATCCCGGTGATCCTCGCGGAGCTGGGATGGATGTCGATGGGCGTCGTCGACACGATCATGGTTGGCCCGCTCGGGCCTGAAGCAATTGCCGCGTCCGGCGTCAGCAACTCGCTGCAGTTTTCTCTGGCGATCTTCGGAATCGGGCTGCTGCTTGGCCTGGATACGCTGGTGTCGCAGGCATTCGGCGCGCGACGCATCGACGAGTGCAACCGCTGGTTCTGGCACGGTATGGCGCTGGCGGCGGCGATCATTCCGATATTGCTCGGCCTGTCGTGGGGGCTGTTGCTGCTCGTTCCGCGGCTCGGCTTTCATCCGCAGGTCGGCCCGCTGGTCGAGGAGTACTACGGCATCCTGCTGTGGAGCGGGATCCCGCTGATCTTCTACGCCGTGTTCCGCCGATACCTGCAAGCGATTCATGCGGTGACGCCGGTGATGGTCGCGCTGATCACCGCCAACATCGTCAATGCCGTCGGCAACTGGGTGCTGATCCACGGTCACTACGGCGCACCGGCGATGGGGCTCGCCGGATCGGCTGTAGCGACCTTGGCGGCGCGGATTTATCTGGCGTGCGTGCTCCTCGGCGCGGTCGTCTATTACGACGCGAAGTTCCAGAGTCGACTGTTCCACGCCTCGCGGGCGATCGAACGGGTGCGTTTGCGCCGGCTGCTCGCGCTCGGCTTGCCCGCGGCGTCGACCGTGGCGCTCGAGGTGGGGGTGTTTGCGGCGGCAACGGCACTGGCCGGCCAGTTGGCGCCAGTGTCGGCCGCCTCGCACCAGATCGCGTTGAACATTGCGGCTCTGGCCTTCATGGTGCCGCTGGGTTTGGCGTCGGCAGGTGCGGTGCGAGTCGGCCATGCCGTCGGCGCGCAGGATCCGCCGCGTGCGGCGGCTGCGGGCTGGACCGCGATTTTGCTCGGTATGGTGTTCATGGTGATCACCGCGGTGATCTTTTTGGTGGCCCCGCGCGCACTGATCGGCTTGTTCACGACGGAAGAGTCGGTGGTGGCGCTGGGTGCGTCATTACTGTTCGTCGCGGCGGTGTTCCAGCTCTTCGATGGCCTCCAGGGCGTCGCCACCGGCGTGCTGCGCGGGTTGGGAGACACGCGGACGCCGATGGTTACCAACCTCGCCGGCCATTGGTTCTTTGGACTTCCGGTGGGTTACAGCCTGTGTTTTGGTTTTGGTTACGGCGTCATCGGCCTATGGATTGGCTTGTCGACTGGGTTGATCATCGCCGGCCTCGTATTGCTGTGGTTCTGGCACCGGCGTATTCACGAGTTGGTGCTGAGTGCTGAGTGCTGAGTGCGGTGCGGAGTGCGGTGCGGAGGCCTGGGCACCGAGCACTGAGCCCTGAGCACTTCAGTTATGCTGTCTCGGTGGGACCGTATCGGCCGTCGCGATCATCCAATAAGGCATTGAACGTCCTCAAGACCGTGATTTTCCTGGTCGCCTTCTGGCTGGTCTTCCTCTACATCATCCCGATCGGCGTCTCGATTCTCGAAATCGAGTTGGGCATTCAGCGTTTCCCGCCGATGATGCGCGTCGCGCCAATCGGGTTGCTGGTGTTCAGCCTGATCTCGTTGTGGTCGGCGCTGACCCTGGCGGTCAACGGCAATGGCACGCCCCTGCCGTTCGACACCGCAAGTCGGTTTGTGACCTCCGGACCGTTCGCGTTCATTCGCAATCCGTTCATGATTGCGACCACCGGACAAGGCGTGTCACTGGGCGTCGCGCTCGGTTCGATCCCGGTGATTGCCTATGTGGCGATCATGTTGATCGTCTGGTATTTCGTGATCCGGCCGGCAGAGGAACGCGATCTCGAGAAACGATTCGGCGACAGGTGGCGCGCCTACGCCCGCGCGGTGCGCGCTGCACGGCCACGATTGACACCGTACCGGCAAAGGTGAGGGGCCTGATCCCTGATCCCTACTTCATAAACATGTAATCCAACGCCAGATTGGTCAGCGCGCGCACGCCAACGGGCAGCGCCGATTCATCCGCGAAAAACAGCGGCGAGTGATTCTGCGGCGCCGTCTTCGGATCGCGGTCTTTCGGCGTGACGCCAAGAAAGAAAAACATCCCCGGCACCTTCTGCTGAAAGAACGAAAAATCTTCGGCCGTGCCGGTCAGCGCCCCGACGCGCACGTTCTCCGCACCCGCGACGCGGCGCAGCGTCGGCGCCATGCGTTGGGTGAGCGCCGGGTCATTGACGGTCACCGGGTAACCGATGTCATACCTGATCGTCGCCGTGCCGCCCATCATCTCGGCCGTCTTCGTGGTGATGTCAAGAATCCGGCGAAGGATATCTTTACGGACCGTTTCGTCGTAGGCCCGCACGGTGCCGAGCAGTTCGACCGATTCGGGAACGATGTTGGACCGATTGCCGCCGTTGAACGCGCCGATCGTCACCACCGCCGGCGCCTCGGTGATATTGACGTTCCGGCTGATGATGCTTTGCAGCGCGACGACGATCTGCGATCCGATGACGATCGGATCGACCCCACCCCACGGCACGGCGCCGTGCGTTTGCCGGCCGTTGATCTTGATCGTGAACGAATCGGCGCTTGCCATCAGCGGACCGGTGCGGTATTCGATGACGCCGGCTGCCATCGGAAACACATGCAGACCGAAAATCGCGTCGACCTTCGGGTTGTCGAGGACGCCTTCTTTGACCATCAGCTCGGCGCCGCCTTGCTCGCCCGCCGGCGGTCCTTCTTCGGCCGGTTGAAAAATCAGTTTGATAGTGCCGGGCAGTTGATCTTTCACGCGCGCAAAGATCGTCGCCGCACCGAGCAGGATGGCCATGTGGTTGTCATGACCGCAGGCATGCATCACCCCGACGTCCTGGCCATTCCATTGCGTCTTCACTGTCGATTTGAACGGCAGGTCGACGACTTCAGTCACCGGCAGCGCATCCATGTCCGAGCGCAAGGCGACGACCGGGCCCGGCTTGCCGCCACGCAACACCGCGACGACGCCAGTGTGCGCGACCCCGGTCTGCACCTCGTAGCCAAGCCGGCGCAACTCGTCGGCGATGACCTTTGCGGTCCGCGTTTCGCGGTTGCCCAACTCGGGGTGTTGATGAAAATCGCGCCGCCAGGTCACCACCTGCGGCAATAACTCCTGCGTCAGGCGGTCAACCTGCATGGTCAGGGGATTGACGGTCTGCGCCTTGGCAGGCGCGGCGACGGCAAGGAGGGCGACGAGCACAGTAGACAAAGCACGCATGCCGGCATTCTAACGTGCCTAGTGCCGGAGTGGCGGCTGCCGCAGTGCCGAGTGCCCGTTGCGAGTGCCCGGTGCGAGGGACGAGCGCTGTTAGCCGATCTTGCGGCCCAGCCAGGTGAAGGGACCGCCGATCGATCGCCCAGCCAGATCTTCGCCGGCATATTTGCGGCTGACTTTGGCGACGAATTCCATCTCGGTCAGGATCGCATTGAGCGCAAGACGAGACTCGATGATCAGCAGCACGCTGCCGTAGAGCATGAACAGGGCGCCTGACACGCCGAGCGCGACGGCGACATACGTGTAGTTGCGCGCGACTGAATTGAGAACGGCGATCGCTACACTGGTCGCGACAAACACGCCCAGCGCCGAATAGAACGCCACCATCGCGCGTTGAATCAACCGCGCCCGACCCATTTGTCGTTCGAGCTGAGTGAAGATCAGTGTCCGCCGCTCCTCCGCCATGTCGTCGGCTTCAGGGTTCTTGGCGAGCTCTTCGAACTTCGTCGATAGATGCCGGACACGGTCGATCACCCGCCCCAGGCGCGTGCCGGTCGAAAAGATCAGCGCGCCGCACGCCGAGATCAACACCGCAGGTGTGATCATCGCGGTCAGCACGGCGAGCGCGTTGCCGGGCGTTTCGAGTCGGGAGAGCCAGTCCACGAAGTAAGTCTAGTGCTAAGTGCTAGGTGCTAAGTGCTAGGTGCTGAGTACTGAGTGCTGAGTGCGTCTCGGCTACCATGGTCGTCATGAGAGCCATCGTGGTGCGTGAGTTCGGCGGCCCGGAAGTGCTGCAGATCGGCGAATCACCCGAGCCCACCGCGGGTCCCGGGCAGGTTGTCGTCCGTGTCCACGCCGCCGGGATCAACCCGTTTGACACCTACATGCGCACCGGCACCTACGCAACCCGCCCGCCGCTGCCGTATATTCCCGGCGCCGACGCTGCGGGAGTGGTCGAGGCTGTCGGCCCAGGTGTCGATCATGTCGCGCCTGGTGCGCGCGTTTATCTGGCCGGGACCTCAGCGCACAAGAGTTACGGCGCCTATGCCGAAAAAGTCCTCGCCGAGGGTGACCAGGTTCATGTTTTGCCCGAGCGACTGAGTTTTTCGCAGGGCGCGGGCATCCATGTTCCTTATGTCACCGCCTATCGAGCGCTGCACGACCGCGCGCGAATCCAACCGGGCGAAACGCTGTTTGTCCACGGTGCGAGCGGCGGCGTGGGCCTGGCGGCCATTCAGATCGCGCGCGCCGCCGGACTTACCGTGATCGGCACCGCCGGTACGCGTGAAGGGCTTGAACTGGTCACCGCACAGGGTGCACAGCACGCGCTGAATCACCGCGAGCCCGGCTATCTCGACACGCTGAAGGAGCTGACCGCCGGCCGCGGTCCCGACGTCATCCTCGAGCATCTCGCCAACGTCAATCTCGATAACGACCTCAGCGCACTGGGGCACGGCGGACGGATCATCGTCGTCGGAAATCGCGGCCGCATCGAGATCGACCCGCGCAAAGCGATGGGCAAAGACGCGGCAATCCTGGGGATGGCGTTGTGGAACACCGCGCCACAGGACATGGCGCGGATCTTCAAGGCGCTGAATGCCGGCTTCGAGAACGGCAGTCTGACCCCCGTCGTCGCCGCCGAATTGCCGTTAGCCGATGCCGCGCGCGCGCACGCGATGATTCTCGAGCCGGGCGCAAAGGGGAAAATCGTCCTCGTTCCCTGAGACGAGTCGCGAAGACCGCGAGCTATTGGCGGCGCGCCAACTCCTCGTCGATCGCCGCGACGAACGCTTCGTAAGGCTGCGCGCCGACAAGCGCGCGGCCGTTGACAAACACCGTCGGCGTCGACTGGACGCCAAGTGTTTCACCGAGCTTCATGTCTTCTGCGATTGACGCGGCGTGTTTCCCTGAATCGAGACATTGATCAAACTTTGCAGTGTCCAGTTTGAGTGCGACCGCATGCTGTTTCAGCATCGGCACTCCCAGTGCACCCTGGTTGCTGAACATGCGGTCGTGCATCTCCCAATACTTGCCCTGCTCACCGGCGCAGTGCCCCGCCTCCGAGGCCTTGGGCGCTTCGGGATGATTCTGAAGGGGAAAGTCCTTGAAGACGATTCGCAGTTTGTCGCCGTAGGTGGCTCGCAGCTTGGTGAGAGTCGGACCGACTCTCGCGCAGTACGGTCACTGATAGTCGGAGAATTCGACCAGCGTCACCGCGGCGGTCGCGGGGCCCATGGTTGGGTCGTGCGCGGCGACGTCGACCGTTTGCCTCGGCGGCTCCAGCGTGACTCGCATGGCCGGCGCCTTCTTCTTGAGGTCATCGACCAGCTGGGCGCGTGCCTGCTGCTGACGTTGGCCGCCAAGGAACTCGCGAATCGGCCCTTGCAGTTCCGCTATCGGCCGCCCACCGGCGCGCTCCTTATTGGCCTCATAGAACTGCTGCACGTCGCTATCGCTCACTGCCAGCAGCCGCTTGGTCGTCTCCTGTTGCAGATACTGCGGGACCGGCAGGTTTGCTGCTTTGGCGGCGTCTTCGATCAGCAGGTCGCCGACCATCTGCTCGAGTACGTTGCGACGGTTTTGATAAACCAGCTGGGTCACTCGCGCCCGTTCGGCAGGGTCCATCGTCTGCCAGCGGTCGTCGAGTTCTTTCATCGTAATTTTGCGGCCGCCTACTTCGGCAACCACTGCATCCTGGTTCGCTGACGGCGTCTGCGCACCGGGCGCAGTTTGCGCATCAGTGCAGGCCAACGCCGTTACGATCAGGACGCCGCATAGCGTTGATCTCATATCTACAGATTATACGCATCACCCACGCCGGGGCGACTGTCCGTCGTCGGTAGGCGGATTCCCATGGCCCGGCTGATAGCCGAGGCAGCGAATCACCGGCAGTGGTGGATATTTCCGGAACCGTGGGTCCACCTGGGACAGCCCGCACATATAGAAGGTCGATCGCGCGGCTTGCACGGTTCGGCAATGCTCGCAGGTCGCGCATAGGCCCATCCTCGCCGGATCTGTGGTCATCGCTGGCAATTACGCACTGCTACAATAATCGGATGCAATACAAAGGCGCGATCGTCGGTGTCATCGCCGGCCTGTTCCTGGTCGCGATCGCGCAATTGTCGGCGCAGGATCCGGTGTTCCGCGGCAGCGCCCGCACCGCAGTGCCACTGTACGCGACCGTGGTCGATGGCAACGGCCGTCTCGTGCCGGGCCTCGAACGTGAGGACTTCACGATCCTTGACGATGGCAAGCCGGTTGAGCTGACCCAGTTTTCCAATGCTTCGCAGCCCTTCACCGTGGTGGTGATGATGGATACCAGCGCGAGCATGACCGCGAATCTCGAGTTCCTGAATCTCGCGGTCGAACAATTTCTCATCCGGCTGTTGCCAGTCGATCGCGCCCAGGTCGGTGCATTCAACGACAAGATTCAATTCAGCGGCAAGTTCACCAACAACCGTGATGAATTGGTAAAGGCGCTCGATAACTTGCAGGTCGGCAACCCGACGCGGCTCAACGATGCGATTGCCGCAAGTCTCGATGCGCTCGAACGCATCGAAGGACGACGCGTGGTGCTGGTCTTCACCGACGGCGAAGACACCTCCAGCAAACTCGGCTTCCGCCCGGTGCTCGAACGTGCCCGCGACGAAGAAGTCATGGTCTATTCGATTGGCCTGGAGTCCGAATACTTCAACGGCCAGCGCGTGCAGCGGACACGCCCGTCACGCGACCTCCGCAAGATTTCGGACGAGACGGGCGGCGGCTTCTTCGAATTGAAGAAGAGCGATCAACTTGCACCCACGTTCACGCGGGTGTCCCAGGAGTTGCGCAGTCAGTATCTGTTGGGATTTACGCCGGCGGTGCTCGACGGCAAGCTCCACAAGCTGGAAGTGCGCGTCAAGCCGGGGCTGACGGTGCGAGCGCGCAAAACGTATCTCGCTGCACCCGACCGTAATCAAACATCGAAATAGAATTGTCTAGACGAAGGCGATTGACAGGATCGTGACGATCAGCAGGGCGCCGACAGCCAATTCGGCCGTACTCGAGAAATTCCACTCATAAATTCGAAACATCGGTTACTCCTCTTGCTTGGACGGCCTACCGTCCGGGGGAGTTCCCTCTAGTCGAGCCGCCTCCAGTCGCTGGCTGCGACAAGGCGGCCGACCAGCCCCTCGTTTCCTCGAATTACCACGCAGAACGCGTCTTTTTCGGCGGTGACGGTGACCGCATGGAGATGCCGGTCGCCGCGCCTGGCGACCGTCGGGCGTTCGATGACGCCGAAGTAGAGCCGAGCCTCCGCGGGGCGAAAGCGCTCGCGGCCGCGTTGGGTTGACGGGTCCTGGTAGGCGTTGGCAGCAGTGCGGATCACCCAGCTGGGCCCGGCTCCGCCCGGTGTGACGACCGGCACGTGCGCGGTGGCAAGCTCGAACGAGGTCGCCGGTTCAAGCTGGATCGACACTTCGAGATCCGCGTCGATCCGCTCGCCGGCGATTCCTTCATCGTCCAGTGAAATACCGTCGACATCGGCGGGTTTGCCGGTGCGCTTCACTTCCGCGACGGCGCGGTCGTAGGACGCTTGCGCGCGGTGCTCCGCCTGTTCGATTGCGCGTTGGATAGCGTCCATCGCTTCAGCGCTCGCCTGCTGCGTGTCGGGGTGCAGCGGATTGGCTTTGATGACGATGCGGGGGTCGGCAGCGGTCGGCCACACGACAAACCACCGATGCCGTGCTCCGCCCTCACTCGGCATTTCGCCGGATTGGTCACTGCTGGGAAATGGCAAAGCGTGGCGCACAGCATCGACCAGACGCGCCACCGGTAGCGTTTGCACGGTGGCGGTGGCGGCGGCGGCGCTGACGGCCAGCAGCAACAGATTCATTTCGTCTGATGCCAGAAGTCAGCGAGCAGGTTTGCGCTCACCTCGCGTCGATACTCTGCGGTCGAGCGGATATCGTCGATCGGCTGAATTTCGTCGCGAAGCGAGGCTTGTGCATCCTCCAGAGTCGCTCCCGCGGACAACATCCTTTCTGTGCGCGGCAGCCGCACAACGGTCGCGGCGACGCTGCCGAGCGCGACCCGGACTTCCGGGCCACGCACCGCAGCACACATCACTTTCGAGATCGCCTGTGCGCGGCGGGTGCCGACCTTGCGCCAGTACTGGCGACCTTCGACGCGGGGGATTTCAATCGCGGCGATCAACTCATCGGCTCGCTTCACGCTGCTGCGGTAACCAGTGTAGAAGGCGGTGATCGCCACGCGACGTTCGCCGCCGGCGCTTTGTAACACGATACTCGCGTTCGCGGCGGCAAGAACCGGCAGCGCATCGCCGGCGGGCGACGCGTTGGCGATGTTCCCGCCCAGCGTGCCGCGGTTCTGAATCTGCTTTCCGCCGATTTCTCGTGCCGCGGCAACGAGCATCGGCAGGCGTTTCTGAATGACCGCTGAGGCGATGATGTCGGAGTAGGTGGTCAACGCGCCGATGCGCACGGTGCTCTTGTCGCTCGACACGAAGCGCAAGCCGGCAAGCGGCCACAAATCGATAAACTGCTGGGCCTTGAGCGCGCCGAACTGCAAGTTGACATAGACGTCGGTGCAGCCGGCCAGCGGCGTCAGCGGTCCCTCATCGCGCATCATCGTCAACGCTTCGGCGAGGGTGTGCGGACGGAGTAGAGATAATGCCGATAGCTCGGTCTTCATCGTTCCCGTCCTACCCGCCCTACCTGCCTTACCGGCCCACCGCGCGCACCTTTTTTCACCGCGCGGTAGATCGCCTCGTACCCCGTGCATCGGCACAGATTGCCGGCCAGCGCCTCCTGGATCTGCGCAGTGCTGGCGCCTTTGCGCACCTGTAGCGCGGCGAGGATCATGCCAGGCGTGCAAATGCCGCACTGCGCGCCGCCTTCGACGACAAACGATTCCTGCAGCGGATGCAGTTTGTCGCCCTCGGCGACGCCTTCTATAGTGAGTACGGCCGTGTTGTGCAAATGGACTGCCGGCACGAGGCACGAGTTGACCGCCGTTCCATCGATTAACACCGTGCAAGCGCCGCATTCGCCTTCGCCGCAGCCTTCCTTGGTACCGGTCAAACCGCAGTCGCTGCGCAGCACGTCGAGCGCCCGCTTCATCGGATGCACGTCAAGGCGGTGCGTTCGGCTGTTGACAGTGAAAATGATCATGACGACCCGACCGTCGAACCTGGGGCCTGACCCCTGGGGCCTGGTCCCTGGAGTCGCGCCGCGCGCATCAACCGCTCCGGCGTCGCGGGGATCGACTGCACATCAAACCCGGCGTGACGCAGTGCATTGACCACGGCTGGCGCGGGGCCATCGATCGGCATCTCGCCGACGCCTTTTGCGCCGTACGGACCATAGCGATAGGGCGCTTCCAGAATGAAAGTCTCGATCGGCGGCGTATCGGGCGGTGTCGGGATGATGTAGTTGGTCAGCGATGCGTTGGCCATCCGCCCGTCGCGCATCACCACTTCTTCGAGCAGGGCCCAGCCGATGCCTTGTGCGGTGCCGCCTTCGACCTGACCGATCGCCATGATCGGATGGATCGCCTTCCCGATTTCAACGACCGCAGTGACCTTGGTCGGTATTACTTCCCACGTTACCGGATCGACTGCGAGTTCGACGACATTGCAGCCCCAGCCGTAGCTGCCATAGGCGTCCCCGATATAGCGGTCATCGTCCCACTCGAGGCCGGGCGGCCGTTCGTATTGCGCCGTAGTCACCAGGCTGCCGTGCTTCTTGAAATAGGCGGCCGGCGACGCGCCATCGAGGCGCTCACGCATTTCCGCCGCGGCGCGCTGCAGCAAGCGGCCGACCACCATGCAGGTGCGCGACGCGACGGTCGGGCCACTGTCAGGCACTTGCGCGGTGTCGGCGTCGGCGACTTCAATCGCGTCGTAGGGGAGGCGCAGCGTGTCAGCAACGATCTGCGCGTGCATGGTGCGCGTGCCCTGGCCAATCTCCGTGGAGCCGACCAGAATGCGGACGCCGCGGGCGGTGAGTTCGACGGAGGCCTTTGAGGCCAGCTTCATCTCACCGATACCGGTGAACCCGGCGCCGTGAAAGAACAACGACAGCCCGATGCCGCGGTTGGTGCCTTGCCACTGCCGCCGCTTGCGTGCGAATCCGCTGCGCCGCACCGCCTCCTTCAACACCGCGACCGCGCTGGTGTCCTCGGGCAGCACTTGCCCGGTGGCGGTCGTGTCCCCGGCCTTCATCGCGTTCTTGAGGCGCAGCTTGACCGGGTCCATCGCTAACGCATGCGCGATGCGATCGACCTGTACTTCGGCGGCAAACTGCGTCTGCGGCGCGCCGAATCCGCGGAAGGCGCCGTTAGGCGGCGTGTTGGTCCGCAACGCACGGCCGCGGATCCGCACGTGCGGGCAGCGATAGGGGCCCGACGCGTGGATCACGCCGCGCGATAACACGACCGGACTGAGCGTGCAGTAGGCCCCGGCATCGAGCAGCACCTCGATATCCATCGCGACCAGCGTGCCGTCGCGCATGACCCCCGTCCGGTGGCGCACGATCGACGGGTGGCGCTTGGTCGTCGCCTCCATGTCTTCGACGCGGTCGTAAATCAGTTTGACCGGGCGTCCCGATTTACGCGCGAGCAGCGCAGCGTGCCCGGCGATATGCGATGGGAATTCCTCTTTGCCGCCAAAGCCGCCGCCGGTTTCGGTCTGGACGACGCGAATGCGCTCCGGCGGCAGACCGAGTAAGACGGTTAAGGCGCGGTGGACGTAATAGGGGCACTGCATCGACCCATAGACGGTCATCCCGTTTTCTTCGGGAACCGCGATCACCCCGTTGGTTTCGATGTAGAGCTGCTCCTGATGGCCGGTCCGGTACTCGCCTTCGACGATCAAATCGGCGCCAATGAAGCCCCGATCAATGCTGCCCTTGGTAATCTCAATCGTTTTGAAGACCCGGTTGGATCGCTCGGGGTCGAACAGCGCCGGTTGCGGGGTGTACTCGATATCGACTTTCGCCGCGGTGAGCCGCTCGCGATTCTCGTGAGCGAGCAACAGAATCGGCTCCGCGAAGTGGTAGACCTCATGCTCGGCAAGGCTCGGCTGATCATCCTCGATCAGCGCGACGACGTTGCGGCCGGGGATGTCGCGATAGTCGACGACGGTGAAGCCGGTGGTGTCGAAATCGAGGCGGATTGAATTGATCCGGCCGCGGGGGATTGCCGACCGCACCGTCGTGCCATACAGCATGCCGGGAAACGACAGGTCATCGATGTACTTGGCAGCGCCGGTGACCTTGGCGTCGGAATCTTTCCGGCGAACGTTCTTTCCGACCGCGCCTGCCACCAAGCGACTGTAACACTGCGACCGCACTGTGGACTGCCTGCGGCGGCAGGACTCCGCGCTTCACCGTGGACCGCCGTGCGGCGGCGGGACTCCGCGCGGGGCGCGGAGCGGGACCGGCGTCGCTTCGCTCGCCGGCAGGGGGCTCACCGTTCGGCTCGCCTGATAACTGCTGAGCGCAGTTGCCGTGAGCGCGTCAATAGCTGCCCCGCGCTCAGGGACCTTGAGACCCGCCCAGCCGCTCAGAAACTGCGGCCCCCGCACCGACAGTTTCAGCGGGCGCTGACTTCCTCGGCTGTACTCGGCGAGCCACATCACTTTCGCCGAGCTCTTTGTGAGTTCGTTGAGAGCATCCAACACGGTGCCGGAATCGACGCGCATTGAGAATCTGTCGGCAAAACCTGCCCCATCGTACGCAGGGCCGCTGCTATAGATAAGTCGTTGCAGTCGTGACAGAGCACTTCCAACCGTCACATTGGTAAACTCCAGGTTGCGCACCTGAAAATTTAGCGGGTCGGCCGGATTCGTCCATGCGGTCTTCGGACGCACGACAACCACGTCATCGACAAATCGCCACTCGTACCGCTCATCCACGCTGACAGCCGCGTTGAGGGCCTCAGCAAGGGTGCCGCCGGCGAGTGGCTGCGGAGAGTGAAACTTATAAGCCGGCTTCATCGGCTGATCAACCGATTCAAATCCGATCGGCACGTGGGCGTTGATCGCGATAGCCCACAGGACATCTGCGAGGATGGTGGAAGCCCTCGGTGTGGCAGTAGAAGATGTGTCTGACGGGGGGGAGACGATTGGCTCTTGGGCCGCGACCAGTTGAACGCCGCAGAACCAGACAAGGATCAGGACCAGCTGTTTCATAGCACCGCTCCTCGCGCAACTCTAACACGCGCGAACACACCGAGACCGCCTGCGGCGGCAGGACTCCGCGCGTCGCGCGGAGCGGGACCGGCGTTGCTTCGCTCGCCGGTAGGAGGCTCGCCGTTCGGCTCGCCTCCGCGTCTTCCGCTCCTCCGCGGATTCAGCCGCCGGAAATCGTCGGCACAATCTCGATCACATCGCCGTCATGCAGCGGATGCGCGTTGACGCCGTGCAATAGCATCTCGTCATTCACCGCAAAGTTGTAGATCGGATCGGCGAGGTCAGCGGATAACCCTGGAAACTGCCTTTCGAGGACGTCGAGCAGTCCGGGAATACTCGTCACGGGTTCGGAGACGACGACTTGATGACCCGTCTTTCCGTGGAACATCGACGGAAAACGCACGGTCACCGCCACGTCAGACGCCCATGGCGGCCAACAACTGCGCGCGAAAAGCTTCCTGCGGCACGCCTTGGTCGGTCAGCTCGGAGATTGCGTAGAACTTCGACAGCATTGCCTGAAACTCGTCACGGTCGATGCGCTCGCCTTTGAACGGCCCCGACATGGTCGGCTCATCGAACCAGCGATCCGGCAGCGTGTCGTCCTCTCGGCGGACGCCGAGCCGCTGGTTGATCATCCGCTCCACACCCATGATGTTCAGCCCGGCGCGATCGAGCTCCGCCAAGGAGAACTGCAGGCCAGTCACGTTGGCCAACTGCTGCTGAAACTCCTCGAGGCCAGGCAGCGAGGGGCTGTTGAACAGTTTGGTGGTGAACCGGCACATGCCGACAGAATCGCCGACCGCATAAATGTTCTCGCACGCGCGGACCGCGCGTTCTTTGCCGACATAGCTGTTGGGCTCAGCGCTGACCACTCCGCCGTACAACTCCGCCTTGAAATCCGCATCGTCATTAATCTTGGCGTTGATCTCGAGCGTGACGCGATTGCGGAGGTGATCCATGCCACGTGTCGCGACCGCGAGTCCCAACGCGAAGGCCTTGAGGATGCGCGCGTCGTGCGGGTCGCTTTGCCACAAGCCTTTCACGGTCATTCGATATGGCAAAGCCTCGACCGGGTACTTGCCGCTCTCGACGGCACGAGCGCTATCCGCCAGCACGTCGCCAAAACCCTCGCGGCGTGAAGTCAGGAACAGCAACTGCTCGATCACCGCCGCATCCCCCCACGCGAGCTCGATGCCGCCGGTGTCCTTGGTGGTGATGATGCCGCGCTGAAACAACTCAAAGGCCCACGACAACGCCGATCCCATCGAGGCGGTATCGAGCCCAAGATCGTTGCAGATGTTGTTCAGGCGAATCACCGGTTCGACAGTGGTGACGCCAAGATTCGGGCCGAACTTGCCGAGCGTCACGTACTCGGGACCGTCGCCCTTGCCGTACTTGTCTGCGTCCCCAGTGTGCAGATCGTTGAGCGGGCGGCAGTTGACGGGACAGCGAAAACACCCCTCCATACCCGGGCGGTACGGATCGATGTGCTCGGCGTCGAGCTGATCGGTCCATGTCGTTTCCTGATTGTTCTTGGTTCCCATCGCGCCAAGAATGCGGCTGGGTTTATAGAGAAACGGGGTGCCCGTGACCGACAGCGCGTTCTTGACGACCGAGGTGCCGAGCAACTTCTGCGCGATGTGCCGGTTGTACGGTTTATACGGTTGCGCCGCGGGAAATTCGCGTGTCGGCGACAGCGTGACAATGCCTTTCAGCTGCAACGCGCCCATCTTCGCCCCGGGACCACCGCGCGCGTAAATCGCTTTCGGGCCGGCCATGATGCCGCTGGTCAGTACCAGGTTCTCGCCGGCGCGCGTGATGTTGACCATCGACATGTTCCGCTTCCACACGCCACCCAGGTCGCGCTGGATTGCGTCGCGCATGTCGATGTTGTCCATGCCGACATACGGCGCCGCGTCACGGAACTCGATGGCGCCGTCGCGGATGATCATCAATGCCCACGACGGCGCGCGGCCGTAGAGGACGATGTGATCGAGGCCGTTCATGCGGGTGAACGACGGAAAATAATCGCCGGCGTTGCAATCCATCAGGATGCCGGAATCGGGCGACCACGACGTGCAGTTGCCGCGTGCGGCGCTTGGTACCAGGCCCGTCAGCGGTCCGGATCCGAAAATCAGCGGGACCTCCGGGTCGAGTGGTGTCTTGGTCTCGTCGAGCAGGCGGAACAGGTAGAACATGTTCGCCCCACGACCGCCGAGAAAGGAGCGCGCCACGCTGAGCGGGGCGTAAGCCGTCTGGGTCTCCCGTCGCTCGAGGTCGACAAACAGCGTGGCGCACTGCGTCGGATACTGTGGCTCCCTCGGGAGCTCTGCGAGCAACGACGCCACTCGGGCGCGAATACCCATGGCCCGAGTGTAGCAGCTGGTCTGCAGGACTCGTCGCAAGGGCCGCCGACTCCGTTGCGAGGCGGCGCAGTCGACGAGTCCTATAATGGACACTCCTTGGAGGCTCCATGTTGCGCACACTTCTGGTTTTTGTCGGCGCGTTGCTGGTCGTGACCACGCCCTACGCACAGGCACCTGGCGATCGGCCGGCCGGCAATATCCGTGGCACTCGCTCCGCGGCGGTCGCACGCAACGGCATGATTGCCACCAGCCAGGCACTCGCCTCCGGCGCCGGGCTGAAAGTGCTGCAGGACGGCGGCAACGCGATCGACGCGGCAATTACCGCAGCTGGCGTCCTCGCCGTGGTCGAACCGTCCATGAACGGCATCGGCGGCGATCTGCTGGCTATCGTGTATGACGCGAAGACCAAGAAGATCTACGCGCTCGATTCCACCGGTCGCTCGGCGTATGCCGCCACGCCCGAAGAGTTTGCCAAGCGCGGACTGAAGCAAATGCCGGGCAGCGGCCCGCTGGCCGTCGACGTACCCGGCGTCGTCGAGGGCTGGAGCCAGCTGCTCTCGCGATTCGGCACGATCTCGATGTCGAAGGCGCTGCAGCCGGCGATCAAATACGCGCGGGACGGATTTCCGGTTCAGGAAATTGTCGCCGGCGACTGGACCGACGCGGCCAAGCGGTTGTCACAAGACCCTGCCGCCGCCCGTACGTTTCTTCCCAACGGGCGCGCGCCGAAGCACGGCGAGATCTTCGCCAATCCTCGGCTGGCGAGCAGTCTCGAGCTGATTGCCGAAGGCGGCCGCGACGCCTTTTATAAAGGCCCAATCGCTCGCGCGATCGTCGCCGACATGCGCGCTCGCAATGGTCTGCTCGACGAGCGTGACTTCACCGAGCACACCGCCGACTGGGTCGAACCGCTGTCGGCCAACTATCGCGGCTACGACGTCCTCGAGATGCCGCCAAGCACGCAGGGGTTTGTCGCGCTCGAGATGCTGAACATCCTCGAAGGCTTCGACATCAAGTCGCTCGGCCACAACACGGCCGATTACCTGCACCTGGTGACCGAGGCCAAGAAGATATCGTTTGCGGATCGCGCGATGTATCTGGCCGACCGCGACGCGATGCAGAAAGATGCGATGAAGACCTTGCTGTCGAAGGACTACGCCGCGATGCGGCGCAAGGAAATCTCGATGCAGAAGACCGGCGACTACAAGGCCGGCAGCCTTGGCGCCACCACGACCTCCGCGGGCGACGTCGATTTCACCGGTCGCGACCTCGGCGACACGATTTACATGACCGCTGCTGACGGCAACGGCAATGTCGTCTCGTTGATCCAATCGCTGTTCGGCAGTTTCGGCGCCGGCATCGTCGCTGGCGAGACCGGGATTACGCTGCACAACCGCGGCTCTGGTTTCAATCTCACGGCAAATCATCCCAACCAGATTGGTCCCCACAAGCGTCCGCTGCACACGCTGGTGCCGGCGATGATCATGAAAGACGGCAAACCGTGGGTCTCGTTTGGAGTCATGGGTGGCGACAACCAGTCACAGGCCCACGCGCAGGTGGTGATGAACCTCATCGACTTCGGCATGAATATTCAGGAAGCCGGCGACGCGGCACGGATGCGCCACGGCGGCAGCGAGTTGTCGTTGGAGAGCGGCATCGGTGCCGAGGTGCGTAAGGCGCTCGAAGCACGAGGCCACAAGCCGCGCGATGGCCGTGGGGCGATGGGCGGCTATCAGGCGATCCTGATCGACCCGCGGACGGGTGTCCTGATGGGCGGCTCAGATCCGCGCAAAGACGGATTAGCCATCGGCTGGTGAAGGGTGCCGGCTCCAGGGCGTATGATGCTCGCTTTGGAGGTGTGCATGTTGCGTTGTGGAACGGTCGGACTCGTGTTGGCGCTCTCGTTGAGCCTTGGTTGCGGCAAATCCGAAGAGGAAAAGGCTGCCGACAAAGCCGCCGAGGAAACGCGCGAAGCGGCAGAAGCGCTGAAGAAAGCGGCGGAGTCCGCCAACGCGTCGGGCGCGGCCGGGATGGAGGAGTTCGCGAAGGCCATGGAAGGCATGGCCGGCGCGATGGCCGGAAAGACGCCCGACGGGAAACCTGTTGATCCGGTCAGCTTTCAAGAGCTGCAGACCGTGTTGCCCGAGATTTCAGGGTGGCAGCGGGCGCAGCCGACCGGCGAGCGGATGACGCTGCCGGTCCCGTTCTCGCAGGCTGAAGCCTCGTACACCTCGGGCGACGCTAATATCGAGGTCAAGATCGTTGACTCGGCATTCAGCCAGCTGCTGATCGCGCCCTGGACGATGTTCCTCACCGCGGGATACGAGAAGCAGACGTCAGACGGTTATGAAAAATCGGTGAATGTCGGCGGCCATCCCGGTTTCGAACGCTGGAGTAGCGGCGGCAAGGACGGCGAGCTGAACCTCGTCGTCAACAAACGTTTCCTGGTAACCGTCGAAGGCAGCAACATTGCCGACACCAAGGTGCTGCAAGAGTTTGCGGCGAAGATCGATACCGGGAAGCTGGCCTCTCTGAAATAGGCCGGCAGCGGCGGGGGCTAGAGGCGAAATCCCGCCTTCAGCGGGTCGTCGCCGTCAATCAAGAAAGTATGCTCGCCGGTGATCCAGGCCGACCCTTGGATCTCCGGCACAATCCCGGGCCGATCGCCAATCTGGATCCGTCCGACGATCGTGCCGGTGAACAGCGTGCCGACAATGCTCTCGTGCACGAACGGGCCGTCCTCGCCCAGCACACCCATCTCGCTGAGAACCGCCATCACGGCGGCGGTGCCCGTGCCGCATGGCGATCGATCGACCTCGGCGTCCGCGAAAATCGTCACGTTGCGAAGGTGTGCGTCCGGGTGCTGCGCAGGCGCAGTGAAAATCGTGCCGTAGATGCCGGTCAGCCCCGCATCATTGGGATGCACTACCTGCCGAAGCCGTTCCACCTCACGCTTGACCTCCATGCCGACGCGCCGCAACTCCGGTAACTTCGCCGGCTCAATCGCCAAGCCGGCTGCCTCGGCATCGACGATGGCGTAAAACGCACCGCCGAAAGCCACGTCAACGAGAACAGTGCGGCCGCCAAGTTTGATTGGCAGTCCTGCTTCGACCACGTAAGACGGGACGTTGCGAAAGGCGACCGCCGATACGCGACGCTGGTCTCCGGCGTCGACGATCGTTGGCGTGGCCTCGATCACACCAGCCGGCGAATCAAGGACCAGACTGGTGCCGCCGGTCCAGATCAGATCGCGTTGGATCGCGATGGTCGTTACCGCGATGACGCCATGCCCGCACATCGTGCTCCAGCCCTCGTTATGCATGAACAGGACACCCGCGTGAGCGCCTGGCGTCACCGGCTCGGTGAACAAGGCGCCGTACATGTCGGCATGGCCGCGAGGTTCCAGCATCAACGCGCGCCGATGGTGATCAAGGTGCTTCTGCGCCCACGCCCGCTTGGCCAGCATGGTGTCGCCCTCGGGGCTCGGCAGCCCTTCAACGATCAGGCGTAGCGGCTCTCCGGCGGCGTGCGAATCGATAGTGCGGATCCGATGAATCACGATGCATTATCACTGGGAGTGCGCTGCTTCTATTCCGACACCTTCGTGCTGCCCCTGCCCGAGGGCCATCGCTTTCCAATGGCGAAGTATGCCGGCCTGCGCACAAAGCTCCTGGCTGACGGCATCCTGCAGCCCCGGGACCTGGACGAAGCGCCCCAAGCGAGCTGGACTGATTTGCAGCTGGTCCACACGCCGGCCTACGTTGAGGCGGTGCGCGACGGCACGCTGCCCCGCGATGCGCAGCGGCGCATTGGCTTCCCGTGGAGCCCAGAGATGGTCGAGCGCGCGCGGCGATCGGTCGGCGCCACCATTGCCGCGGCGCGTACCGCGCTGCGGGACGGAACCAGCGCCAACCTCGCCGGCGGCACGCATCACAGCTTTGCCGATCGCGGCGAGGGATTCTGCGTCTTCAACGATGTCGCCGTGGCGACGCGCGTGCTGCAGCGCGACACCGCCATCCGCCGGGCAGCGATTGTCGATTGCGACGTGCATCAAGGCAACGGGACGGCCGCGATTTTCGCTGGCGACCCCGAGGTGTTCACGCTCTCACTGCATGGGGCCAAGAATTACCCATTCCGCAAAGAAGCCAGTGATCTCGACGTCGAATTCGACGACGGCACCGGCGATGAGCCGTATCTGGCGCGTTTGGCACATTCACTGGATGTGGTGCTGAATACGCATAAACCGCAGATCGTCTTCTACTTGGCCGGTGCAGATCCCTATGAAGGCGACCGGCTCGGGCGGCTTAAGCTGACGATCGACGGATTGCAACGCCGGGATACGCTCGTGCTGGGAAGATGTCGCGACGCCGGCCTGCCGGTCGTCATCACGATGAGTGGCGGCTACGCGAATGACCTAGACGCCATCGTCACTATTCACACCAACACGATTAGGATTGCTGCCGCATGGCCCAACGTTTCCGTCTGTTAACCGAAGATCACGTCAAAGCGCTGTTGCCGATGGAGGAGCTGATCGCCGCCATGGAAGCCGCGTTGGCGCGCTTCTCGGGCGGCGAGGTGCTGCAGCCCGTGCGAACGGTCCTCAGCGTTGGGCCGACCAAAGCCTTCTTTGGACTGATGCCGGCCTACATCACCAAGCCGGCACGCCTGGGGGCCAAGGTGGTCACCGTGTTCAACGACAATCACAAGCGTGGATTGCCGTCTCATCTGGCGACGATCCTGCTGCTCGATCCAGATACTGGAGCGTTGGTCGCAGTGATGGATGGACGCTACATCACTGAGGCGCGAACAGCAGCCGTGAGTGCTGTCTCGGCACGGCACCTGTCCAATCAAGACGCATCGACGTTGGCGATTATCGGCAGCGGCGTGCAGGCGCGCAGCCATCTCGAATCCTACGCGGCCGTGCGATCGCTGCGGGAGGTGCGCGTCTGGTCGCCTCAGGCCCGCAGCCGCGAGCGGTTCGTCGAGGAAACGACCGGCCGCATTCCCGCGCGCATTGTCGATAGCGCTTCCGCCGAAGCCGCCCTCGACGGCGCCGAACTGGTGGTCCTGGCGACTTCGTCGGCAACGCCGGTGATTGAAGACGCCTGGGTGATGCCCGGCGCGCATGTCGTGTCGGTCGGTGCGTGCCGGCCCGATCAACGCGAAATGGCGCCGGAGCTGGTCGCGCGGGCGCGACTGTTTGTCGACTCCCGGTCGGCGTCGCTGATCGAATCCGGCGACATCGTCATGGGGATCTGCGAGAAACGATTCAACGAAGGCCACGTCATCGGGGAGCTTGGCGATGTGGTCCTTGGCCGCCTCGACGGGCGCACCAACGACGAACAAGTGACAGTGTTCAAGTCGCTCGGGATGGCTGTCGAAGATGTCGTCGCGGCCGATCTGGTGTTTCAGAAGGCACTCGACACTGGCGCCGGCACTGAGCTGACCTTATGAGGGTGCGCGCGTCGGTCCTGATCGTCGCGGTGTCTGTCTGCATCGGCAGCGCCTCTGATGTGCGCGCCAATGACAAGTCCCGTGAGCTGACGGCCGCCGCGTTTACGGCGGCCTACAACCTCGACCATCATGACGCGACCGCCCTACTGGATAAGGCGCTGCAGGCCGACCCGAACGATCCCGACGCGCATCGTGCCGCGGCAGTGATCGCCTGGCTGCGGATCGGATTCCTGCGCGGCTCGATTACGGTCGACGACTACCTGGGCAGCGTCACCAAGCCCAATATCAACATGCTGCCGCCGCCGTCCGACGAGGCGCAGCGCTTTCATCGGCACTCGGCACGCGCGCTGCAGCTCGCCGAGGCGGCGCTTCTCGCCTCCCCGCAGGATCCCGAGGCCCACTTCCGGATTGGCTCGATCGTCGGGGTCCAGGCGTCATACGGCGCCACCGTCGAGGGCAAGATCATCGCGTCGTTTCGCTCGGCCAGCCGCGCCTACGACGAACATGAGAAGGTGCTCGAACTCGATCCTCGTCGGAAGGATGCGGGGCTGGTGGTCGGCACTTATCGCTATGTCGTCTCCGCCCTCTCGCTGCCGATGCGTTTGATGGCCTACGTCGCGGGCTTCGGCGGCGACAAAGCTGTCGGGCTGCGAATGATCGAGCAAGCCGCAGCCTACCCGGGCGCGACGCAAACCGACGCCAAGTTTGCGCTGCTCCTGCTCTACAACCGTGAAAAGAACTTTGACGGTGCCATGCGAGTCGTCATGGACTTGCAGAAGCAGTATCCACGTAACCGCCAGCTGTGGTACGAAGGCGGCACCACGTTGTTGCGGGCGACCCGTTATCAGCAGGCCGAAGCCATGCTCGACGAGGGGATCCGTCGCCGCGACGCGGACAAGCGCGAGCGGATGTTCGGCGAGGACGCGCTGTGGCACTACAAGCGGGGCGTCGCGCGGGCCCGCCAGGGTCGCGATACCGCCGCCCGCGACGACTTTCAGATTCCGCTGGCTCGGGAAGCGCGCGAGTGGGTGCGTGGCCGCGCGCACGCGGAACTCGGACGATTGGCTGTCAAAACAGGAAATCGGGAACTGGCTCGGCGAGAGTATCGTCTTGCCATAGAGCTAGCCGTTCGCGGCAACGACCCGCTCGGCCAGGCCGAAGCGGAGTCTCTGCTCGCGCAAGTCCGTTAACTATGACCAAGCGCCGTAACTGGGTCCTGATCCTCTTCGGCGTGGCCGTGCTCCTGGTGTTCATTGGCATCGGCGCGGTCATCGGGGTCACCGCGTGGTTACGTCACAACATGGAATTCGAGACCACCACCGATCGAAACGCGCAAACCGAGTTCGACACCATCCACAACAAGTTTGGCGGTCGCGCCTCATTGCTCGAACTCCGCGACGGCGTGCCTCGCTACAGCGCCGGCGCCGCGCCGCCGGCTGCCGCCACGCGCGTCACCATTGAATCACTGAATCTTCTCGTCTGGGATCCGGACGACGAGCGGTTGACGCGGATCAATCTGCCATTCTGGCTGCTGCGCATGAAGTCCGGGCCGATCGAGATCGGCGCCTACACCACCGGACTCGAGCAAGGCGGTGTCAGCCTCAAACCCGAGGACATTGAACGATACGGCGCGGGTGTCATTCTCGACACGTCCGCTCGCGACGGCGATCGCGTCCTCGTCTGGGCACAGTAGGGCGCCATCACGAGATCGAATGATCTAAAGATCTAGAGATCTCGCGACCGCCGGGCTGGCCTGCAGCTTGCACTACGCGCCATTGCCTGTCTGTCGGAGCGTCACCATGTCGAATCATCGAGGGATCCGCGCAGCGTTCATCCTGATTGCGCTCGTGTCGACCACCGCCTGTAGCTCGATCTACGCGCAAGGCCGCCGCGACTATCCCAACTATCCGAACTACCCGTCGGGGCCAGGCGGCCGCGGCTCACGTGGTGGTTACGGAGACCATCAAGACCACGCCTATTCACACGGGTTGGACGATGGCTATCGCCGCGGGTTTGACGCCGCGCGCGACGGCGACCGCCACGATGTGCGGCGAGAGACCTGGTATCGCAGCGCCGATCGCGGCTACGACCGCCGCTACGGATCGCGGAACGACTATCAGCGCGCCTATCGCGACGCCTTCACGCGCGGTTACGAACGGGGATTTCGCGAAGGACGTTACCGGGATAACGGGCGCTATCGGCGCCGCTGACCACAGATTATCTGTGGTTCAAGGCAATTTCAGGAATTGCTGAATGCGGTGGAACAGCGAACGCGGCGCGGTGACGGTCTGAGTTGAGGTCGCCGCCGCCGCGCGCGCATCGTCTAGTTCACTGCGACGAGCGGCGACGATGATGGTGATGTGTTCGACCAGGCCGGGTTGAGCGATCGCCAGTTCGCGAAATCGCTCCGCGGGAATCTCGAGTGCGCGCACGTCTCCGACCGCGCGGACGGTTGCGGTGCGCGGTTCGCCCGTCAGCATCGACATCTCACCAAAGAAGCCGCCTGGCTCAATCGTCGCCACCTCTCGTCCTGATGCGTCGAGGGCGACGCGCGCGCGGCCATTGAGGACAACGTAGAGGGAACTGCCGGGCGTGCCTTCGCGAACAATGGCCTCGCCGTCGGCGAAAATATGCTCCTGGCCGTTGCGCGACAACGCCAGCCGTGCGTCTGCCGGCAAGGTGGCAAACAGATCGATTGCCGCCAATCGCGTCGCGGCGCCGGTGACGTCTGCTTCCGCGCGCAGCGGTAACTCCTCGCGCGAGTACTCGATCTGAATCGGGTACGGAATCTCGATGTTGCGGCGACGGAAGGTGTACCAGATGTTGGTCCGCACCTGATCGCGCGCTTCGAGCTCCACGGCATAATCGCCGACCCAGAACCAGATGCGATAGGTCAGCGCTGACGCGGCAAAGTCGTGCAGCAGGACCGTCGGCGGCGGTGTTGACAGGACCAGCGGGCAGTTGGCCAGCGCTTCTACTATCGCGGCTTTGGTTTCATTCGGTGGCGTCGAATAGCTCGCGCCGACCTCGACCAGGAGACGGGTCGGGATCGTCGGTTCGGAATAATTGAGAATCGCTTCTTTCGAGATGATCCCGTTCGGGACGACCAGAAACTGGCCCGCCTTGGTGCGCAGCTTGGTGGCCCGCCAGGTGATCTCCTGGACCTGGCCCTCGCGTTCACCGACCGCAATCCAGTGTCCGACGCGAAATGGCTTCTCGATCTGGATGGCGAGGCCTGAGAAAAGATTCCCCAGCGTGTCCTGCAGCGCAAAGCCGACGACCACCGCGCCGACGGCCGATGTCGTCAGCAGCTGCTCTTTGAGCAGCACCGTGGCAACGATGGTGAAGGCGCCAATCAGCGTGACGTCCTGGAGAATGGCCGGATAGCGGTCCGAGGCGCGCTGCTCGCGCCACCGATTGGCCAACAGTGTGATCAGCAGATTGATCACGGCCAGGACGAACACCAATCGCGCCAGCGCTGCGAACAGCTCGAGGTCCCCGACGCCTTGTGTGATCGCGACTTCGAGGACGAGGAAGGCGAGTAGCAGCCAGACGGAAAACTGCAACCGGCTGCGAATGTAGCGATTGGGGATGAAGATGAACATCGCGAGCGTGATCGCCAACGCCACCACGCCCGCGACAATCAACGAAGTAAAAAACATAAAGACCGTGTGTGTTTCTGCTTTCGTCTTTCTCTTTTCGCCTTTTTAAGCCAGCCCGCCTTCTTTTTTGAAGGCTGCAACCTCCGCGGCAGTAACCTTGACCGGCACCGGCTTCGGATTGGAACCGCCCTTCGCATCGCGTTCAGGGTCGATCAATCGGGGGCCACCCGAGGCCGAGGCTTGCGCCGATTTCTTTTCATCGCCGCCGGTCGGCATCAAGCGCCCGAGCCCGAAACCGCGCTTCTTCGGTTCCTCTTTTTTCGGGTCTTCCTTCTTCGCCGCAGCAGGCGTCTCGCCGCCGCCCGCCAATCCCGCGGCGCCGGCATCGACGACGGCAATGGCGGTCAGGGCGACCGGGGTGTAGGGGATGTTCTTTCTATAGCGGTCGGCCACGGTGGCAGCGGCGACGAGCTTCTGCGACGCGATCTGTTTGGGCAGACGCTGCAGGCGTTCGGTCATCTCCGGGTGTGACGCGAACAAGCCGCGCTTTTCTTTCGAGTCCTTGTTGCGTTCCTGCAGGCGGGTCAGGAAACGGTGCAGCCCGAGTGGTCCGTAACCCACGTTGTTCGCCGCGATGACGCCCTTGTCATCGCTCTCGTGCTCTTCGCCGCGGCCAAAACCCTTGTCAATGATGTCGAGATAAACGTTCTCGACCACCCGATTGAGCAGCGCAGCGTTGCCCGACAACTTTTCGTCGGCACCCATCTGGATCGACTTGTTCTTCTGGATGGCGCGAATGGTGTGCTTCTCGGTGACGTGACTGATCTCGTGGCCGAGCACGCCGGCAAGTTCGGCCTCGTCCTGGATCAAGGCGAGCGCGCCGCGGGTGATATGGACGAAGCCGCCGGGTGTCGCAAAGGCGTTCACGGCGTCGGTGTCGAGCACGATAAATTGCCACGGCACATCGGGCTTGCCGGCCGCCTCCGCGACCGCGGTGCCGACCAGCGTCACGTAACGGTGCACCGCCGGATTCTGCACCACCCCGTATCGAGTGCGCACCAGATCACTGACGCCGGCGCCAATCGCCTGCTCCTCTGCGTCGGTGACCTGCAGCTCACGAACCTGTTGGGCGCGTCTGACTGCGCCGCCGATCCGTCCAAGCTGTTCTCGCTCCTCCGCCGCTCCAGGCATTGCCGCACTGACGCAGAGCATCGCCGCCACCACTGCTCGTTTCATGATGATTTGACCTCGTAGATTGCGACCGGACGCGACTTGCCTTTCACCACGACCTCGCCGAGGGGACGCATATCATATCGCCCTTTCAGCGCCGCTCGTGTCGCCTCGCTGATGATGATGCGCGACCCGTAATCCTTGTTCAATGACTCCAGCCGCGCGCCCAGATTCACTGCGTCGCCGATCACCGTGTAGCTCATGATCGTGTCGGAGCCGATGTTGCCGGCGACCATCTCGCCGGTCGAAATGCCAATACCGATATCGAGCACTGGCCGCCCCGCGGCGGCCCACCCGGCGTTGAGTTGTTCGAGCGCTGTGGTCATCGCCAGTGCGGCTTGCACCGCATGCTCGGCGTGGTCCGAATCATCCAGCGGGGCGCCAAACAGCCCCATCACCATGTCGCCGACGAACTTATCGAGCGTTCCGCGATGGGCGAACAGGACTTGGACCATCCGCGAGAAATATTCGTTGAGCTGACCAACGACTTCTTCCGGCGTCGCACGCTCGGACATCGCGGTAAAGCCGCGCACATCCGAGAACAACACGGTCATCGTCCGGCGCCGGCCGCCGAGTGCGGCGCGGTCGGGATCGGCGAGCAATTGTTCGTAAACGTCCTTCGGCACGTAGCGCGAGAACAGCCGTTTGACCTGCCGCTTCTCGCGGCCTTCGACGAAGTACTGCCAGGCGAGCTGGCCGACAAACGCGAGGGCCAGCGCGAGCAACGGCATGACCAGTGGCATCCAGGTGCCGCTGGCAAATTGCTGCACGCTCCACCAGGCCGCAGCGGCTGCGAGACCACCTGCCACCAGACCAGTGAGCCAGATGCTGCCGAGCGCCCCGGACGCGCCGACGATAACCGCGCCGGCAATCGCCACCGCTCCTGCCCGGCCGGCAGACATCGGCGCGATCGTGCGATCACCCAGCAACCCGTCGATGATGTTCGCGTGAATCTCCGCACCCGGCATGACCAGGCCAAACGGCGAGGTGAAGATGTCGTGCGTGCCTGACGCGGTCGCACCAATCACCACGATCTTGTCTCGGAAGATCGCCGGGTCAAGCTCCGGCTTCTCGCCCGCCAGGATCTGTTGTTCCGAATAGAACAATGAATAGAACGAGAACTCGCGGAACGTTGCTGGGCCGTCGGGATTGAACGACGGCCCGCGATAGGGAATCAGGGCGCGACAGGCGGTCGCCGTGCCGCCGTCAGCAAGAGCGATCCGCTCATGAAGCAGGGGCGTGCGTTTTGTGTGCGCCTGCCCCGCTGCGGCGGTTGTCGCGATGGCCAGCGACGGCACCGTGCGTTCTCCGACGCGCACGAAGGGCACCGTGCGACGCACCGGGCCATCGTCATCAAGAATTGTGTAGGTGTGGCCGATTGCGCGCGCGGCCTGCGCCAGTTCCGCATAGGGCGGAATCAGCAGCGGTCTCGGCTCCGCGCATCCGGTCGCATCTCCGGCTGTTGGCAGCGACGGGATGTTGTCGAGCGGCGCAACCATCTGCTTCGTCGCATCCACGAGACCTTCGTTCTTGGCGTCGGCCCCAAGGACGACGTTGCCGGCCTTTGCCACGGACTCGGCGAAAGCGCGATCCGACTGTGAGCCAGTCCACTCCTGGCCATCGACATCGAAGCGCCGGATGTCCCGTTCGGTGAACAGGCCGTCATACACGACCAGCTTCGCGCCGCCGCGCGCGAGGAAGTCGACGACGTGTGCATGCACCAATCGCGGCCACGGCCAACGACCGACGACCGACTCGAGTCGCTGGATGCTGTCGTCGTTCATGGCGACGATGACAACCGCGTCGCTCGGCTGTGTAGAGCGGGCCGTGAGCCGGGTGCGCCAGTCGTAGCTCGCGAGTTCGAGGCGTTCGACGACGGCGGTTCGAGCGAGGAGCAAGCAGAAGAGAGCGGCCGTGACGCCGATCGCGGCGCCGGTGAGAAGCTTGGCGGGCCAGTGATGGTCCGTCACAGGGGGATGACGTCGCTCCCCGGGAGGCGCGACAACAGCGCCTGGTCACCGGTGGCCAGTTTCCAGCGCCGGACACGCGCGTGAGCGACCAACAGGCGATCGAACGGGTCGCGCGTCCACCCCAGCTCGGTCGCCTCGGCGAACCATGGCCCTGCGGGTGGTTCGTCGTATTGCCAGCGCGGATCGGCGGTCACTTGAGCAATCGCATCGCCGTCCGACACCGCGATCCTTCCGGCTTCGAGCAGGAACTGCAACTCGAGCAGGCTCGCCGGCGACATGTAGAGCCTGGCCCGGCGCTCGAGCGCTCGTGCACGCTTATGGCGCTGCAAGAGCCAGATGATCGCGTTGGTGTCGAGGAGAATCATCGCCGCTTGCGCGACGTCCGCGACGGGCGCAGCCGCAAGCCGCGCGGGCCGTGGTCCCACGTCCACTCGCCGCCGAGAATACCGGCGTGCACCCGGCTGAAGAAGGGCCGGTCCGCAGACGGCGTAGGCTCGGCGGGCTCGGCACGGAGCACGAACCGGACGCCATGGCGCTCGATGAAAACGGGGTCGCCTTGTTCGGCGCGATCGAGCAACTGGCCGAACTGAGCACGGGCTTCCGCTACCCTGAAGTTCATGAGCGATTGTACATCTGTACACCGATTCGCCCAGCACCTGATCAGCCGAATCACCGCGCGGGCGGAGGATAGCGGGGTGGTGGAAGGAGGTGCGTTGGTACCGGTACGGGGATTCGAACCCCGGTCCCGTGGCTGAGAACCACGTGTCCTGACCCCTAGACGATACCGGCGCAGGGGGAAACGGTGAGTATATCAAGGACCGCTTCGCGGTGGGACCCTTATAGGACCGCTGCGCAGTGGGACCCTGCGGGTCGGACCGGTCTCGCTACGCTCGCCGGTCGGAGGCTCGGCGTTCGCCTCGCCTTCACACCCGGGAGGGTCCCACACGAGCGAAGCGAGTGTTCCACCGCGGATCGGTCCGACCGCAGAGCGGTCCCACCGCAGAGCGGTCCCACCTAAGGGTCCGCTATGATCACGCGATGCGCTTTCTTATTCGAGCTCTGCTGTTTCTCCTGATCATCGGCGCCCTTGCCCTCGGCGGCGCGTATCTCGTGGCCGGCATGCAAGCCGGACCGACCCTTGAAATCAAATCCCCCGACAAGTACGTCGGTCAGAACTCGCAACTCGAATTTCTCGTGGAAGCGCCTGACGGACAGTTCTCGCGCGTCGAAGCGACCATCGAGCAGGAAGGCGCGACGACCAGCGTGTTCTCGCTCGACCCCGCAAACGCGCCTCCGAGCGAAGTCAAACAGGAGTCGGCAAACCGGATGTGGATCATCCGGCCGATCGGCAAACAGGCCATCCCGAATCTCAAGGCCGGACCCGCGAAGCTGACAATCACTGCCTCTCGGCCGGTCTTCTACGGCATCCGCAACAAAGAGACCAGCATCACGCGCGACCTCGAAGTGCGTCTCGAACAGCCGCGCGTCGCGGTCACCTCACTGCACCACTTCATCAACGTCGGCGGCCCCGAGTTCGTGGTCATGCGCGCGACCCCACCCGATGTCAGCGCCGGTGTGCGGGTCGGCAACGTCGAGTATCCGGCCTTTCCCGGAACTGCCGTCGGCATGACCGATCCCGCATTGCGCGTGGCGTTCTTCATTCTCGGCTACGACCAGGACCGCAATGCGCCGATCACGGTGTTTGCGAAAGACCTGGCCGGCAACGAAGCCACCGGCAACGTGGAGCGTCAGGTCACGCCGAAGTCATTTCTGAAGTCTCGCATCGAGATCGACGACACCTTCCTGCAGCGGGTGGTGCCCGCAATCGCGCAGAACACGCCAGGCGGCGGCATCGATACGAGCAACCTGGTCGAAGGGTTTCTGAAAATCAATCGTGACCTGCGCAAGGCCAACAACGCGACGATCACCGCGCTCGCCGCCAAGACGAAACCGGAAATGATGTGGCGCGAAGCCTTTGCGCCGATGGCCAACGCCGCCATCGAATCGCGTTTCGCCGATTACCGCACCTACTACTACCAGGGCAAAGAGATCGATCAGCAGGTGCACCTGGGCTTCGACCTCGCGTCGCTGCAACAAGCCGCTGTCGAGGCGTCGAACCGCGGTGTCGTGCTGTTTGCCGACTTCCTCGGCATCTACGGCAACTGCGTCATCCTCGATCACGGCCTCGGCGTCCAGTCGTTGTATGCGCACATGTCAACAATGGACGTCAAGGTCGGCGATACGGTCGAGAAGAAGCAGGTCCTCGGTCGCACCGGAGCCACCGGACTGGCCGGCGGCGACCACCTGCATTACACGCTGCTGATTAACGGGGTCTCTGTGAACCCGATCGAGCTGTGGGATCCGCATTGGATGGAAGACCGCGTGTTCCGTAAAATACGCGAGGCCGGCGGTCAAGCGCCGACTCTTAAGTAGCGCTGGGTTTTAGCGCCGCGATCACTCCGCGATCTCGCGATCATCCAGCGCGACCTATAATTGACCATCGTGAAATTCTTCGCTGTTTTCTGCGCCGCCGCGGTGCTCGCATCGTGTTCGAATTCATCGCCTCGCAATGCACCCGCAGCAGCTCCAGCCCCGGCGGTCGATCCGGCAACGGTCGGCACCATCAGCGGCCAGGTGGTGCTCGAGGGGACCGCTCCAGGGATGGATGTCATCCGGCTCGATGGCGATCCGAAATGCGTGGCGCTGTCGCTCGGCGAGGAGCGACGGACCGAACATCTCGTCGTCGGTGAGGGCAATCGGCTCCGCAACGTCTTTGTCTACGTCAAGGACGGCCTGCAGGGCGGCCTCTACCCTGTTCCCGCGGAACCGGTGGTGCTCGATCAGCAGAAGTGCTGGTACGTGCCGCGCGTGATCGGCGTGCAGGTTGGCCAGCAGCTCACCATTCGCAACAGCGATCCGTTGCTGCACAACGTCCGCGCCGAAGGGCAGATCAATCAGCCCTTCGATGTCGGGACGCCGATTCAAGGCATGGAAGTGAAGCGCACGTTCTCGACGCGCGAAGTCATGGTGCCTTTCAAGTGCAACGTCCATGCATGGATGAACGCGTTTGTCGGCGTCGTCGAGCACCCGTTCTTCGCTGTCACCGACAGCGACGGTCGCTTCGCGATTCCGAAGCTCCCGCCAGGCACCTACACACTCGAAATCTGGCACGAGCGTCTCGGTCTGCAAACTCAACAAGTGACCGTCGCGGCGAAAGGTACCAAGGACGTCACGTTTACCTACAAGGCGTCGTGAGGTGAAGGCTGCGCCGTACGACGCGACGACGGCGGTTGGCCCGGTGGCGCAAACGCGCGGCGCTGACTTTTTCTCGCTGACCAAGCCTCGCCTCAACTCGCTGGTGCTGGTCACCAGTGTGGCCGCCTATTACCTCGGCGACGGTCATCAGCTGCCCTGGACGCGTCTCCTTCACACCATCGTCGGCACAGCGCTGGTCGCTGGCGGCGCCTCGGCGCTCAATCAATTCTGGGAGAGAGACACCGACCGCCTGATGCGACGCACGCAAGCCCGGCCACTGCCCGATGGGCGCTTGCATCCGCAAGACGCGATGTGGTTTGGCATTGCGCTCACCGCCATTGGGGTCGCCCAGCTGGCGCTCGGCGTCAATCGCCTCACCGCGATCGTCGCGGCACTGACCGCGGCGAGTTACGTGCTGCTCTACACGCCACTGAAATTACGCACCTCGCTGTCGACAATCGTCGGTGCAATTCCCGGCGCCTTGCCGGCCGTGATCGGCTGGACCGCGGCCACCAACACCTTGTCGATCGAAGGATGGGTCCTGTTCGGCATCGTCTTCATGTGGCAGATGCCGCACTTCCTGGCGATCGCGTGGATGTTTCGCGACGATTACGCGCGCGCGGGAATTCCGCTGTTACCAGTGATTCAGCCCGATGGACGCACCACCGGCCAGCAGACGGTGGTCTACACGGCGGTGTTGATTCCGATCAGTTTCCTGCCTGCGGCCGTCGGCCTGGCGTCTGGCTATTACTTGTTCGGGGCGATGGCGCTTGGCGCCGTCCTGATGGTCATGAGTCTGGAGTTCGCGACGACCCGCTCGATGCCGGCGGCGCGCCGATTATTCTTCGCCACGATTTTGTATCTGCCACTGCTGTGGGTGGTGTTGCTGAGCGATCACTTTCTGAGGCTCGGATGATCGATTATCAGTCGCTGCCTGCGGTCAATGCGACGCTCAACGCGATCGCGACGATGTTCCTGATGGCAGGATGGCTGTTCATTCGACGCCGGCAGATTACCCGTCATCGCTTCTGCATGCTGGGCGCGTTGGTCACCTCGGCATTGTTTCTGACGTCGTACCTCGTCTATCACGCCAACGTCGGCTCGATCCCTTTTCGCGGGGTCGGTGCAGTGAGGACGGTTTACTTCACGATCCTGATCACGCACATCATCCTGGCGGTGTTGATCGTGCCGTTGGCGCTGATCACGCTGTCGCGCGCGTTGGCGCAACGGTTCGATCGCCATCGCCAAATCGCGCGATGGACATTACCGATCTGGCTGTATGTGTCGGTGACCGGAGTGGTGATTTACCTGATGCTGTATCAAGTGTGACATTTGAACTTAAGTGCTTTGTTTTCAATAGGTTACTGCTTCTATTGCGGCTCTTCAACTGACGTAGGTAGCTCATAGGTAGCTGGGGGGGCACACTTCGGTTCGGGTGGCTCAATCGGCGCAAGAGCGGGGTCAGGACGCTTCTAACGCTCGAAATCGCTTCTCAGCGGCACTGGGAGGCTCTGAGGGGGCTTCTAGCTGCGAGTTCAGGCTTCGGTTTACTGCGTGCTGCGCGAGACTGGGCTTCGGCTATTGGAAAGGCTTCAAAGTCTCGTCTAGGACGATTTAAGCGATTTGTAGAGGCTTTCACGTGGCTGCGAAGAAGGCTGGCAGACGGGGCTAAGCTGAGGACGAGAAGCTGTGGAAGGTCGGACGCGGTTTCGTGGTGCGCGATCTGCCGTGGAGCGAAGAACAGCTCAGGAAGATCCCGTCATTTGAGTTTGAAAATTGGGCGGTGATCGCGCTTGGCGGTATCCCGAATAAAACACAAGTCGGGGACATGGGCATTGACGGCAGAATTTATCCAGTGAGCGCCGCACCGTCAAAGGCCGCGAAGGACACGGGCCATCTCGATTTTATGGATACGTGGTATCCCGTCCAGGTGAAACAGAAGGACAAGGTCGGTCGGCCAGACATCGACTCGTTTGAGGCAATGATGACTCGGGCCGATCGGACGAAAGGGTTCTTTGTGTCGTTCGATTACTCCCGTGATGCGCTGGCCGAAATCGACGCGTTCTTTCGCAAGAGCGGCAAGGTGATCATCCCGCTGACGGTGAACGAAATACTTAACGAGCAGATAGCGCGAAAACTGTCGTGAATCAGGATCCCTTTGGCGTGCCGCTCAATTGCCCCTACTGCGGCGCGGCCGTCCTCTTTGAGCGCACCGAAGGCGAGACCCACTTCTACCGTTGTTCCACGTGCGGGCTATTGGCGCTACCGATTGACGGGCGACTACGCCGCGTGTATGAACGTGCAGGAAAACCGACTCGTCCTGCATGACTATCGAGATGTGGCCGCTACCCGAGTTGCGGCTTCTTTGGGTCACGTTCCGCAGGCGTTCCGGACCTCGCATCACGAAATTGACACAGAATCCGCCTTCGTTCCGCTTGTTCCAGTGCAGCGAGCGTGTATGCAGCGACCAGGCAGAACGATTCCAAAACGACAATGTCGTCGTAAGCACAGCGACGGCCCCTTGACGGGCCATTCCGTGGAACACGCGGAACAATGGGCCAAAAAGGGCCGTACTTAGGTTCGAATGATACTGGACGTATCCGGAACAACCGCATCCGTGGCGACGGGTGCCAGGTATCGCTCGAAAGAGTCCTTAAAGTCGCTCAGGTCATATCCGCGAACGGGCGCACCATCCCCTATGCGTAGCTTTCGCGGGCGAATGCCGAATGGCTTCAGGATTCGGGCCAACAAAACTTGGTCCAGCGGACGACCCCTCTTGATCTCACTCCATGGCCTGTCGGATTTAGCGACGAGTGATCTCACGATGGCCTCAGAACGAAGTCTGTCACTGCCGTGCTCCAGAAACACCGTCCGAACATCATCCAAGAGTTGAACACTCTCAGATTCATCGTCCTCGTGTGAGCCTGAGAGGTGCTGCGCCGCATCTCGTGCCCGTCGCGGCCAGTCGCCGCCTGCAGCGTCGGCAATACGGATCAATACGCGCCAGTTGTCTTGAGCACGATCATGAAGTCCCGTAGGCATTGATGGGTCGGCATCTTTGATGCTTTCCATTTGATCGTCGGCCCATCGACGAGCACGCCGACGCACACCGAGAAGTTGATCGAAAATGCGGTCCTGCCGCAACTTTACCGGGTTATCACTACGTTTCATCCGGCGCATTCTGATAGGAATGGAGCGATCCTCAACAGTCTCGGGAGGCGCACCTATCATGGCTATCACCTTCGGCGCCCATATCGAAAACTCCGTCGGGGTATGCTGCTCACCGGTGCATCTCGCGACGATAGCGGTCGTCCTTAAGCACCCCCCGTTTACGATCCCGCGAAGTTCATCGTTTTCGCTGATAAATGTGTCCCCCTCATCGATAAGTAACGTTGGCTGCCGCGCGTCGATGAACCGAAAGATTACTGCCGGCGTCATGTTTGACGCGATCAACGGCCGTCTGACTAACGAACGCAGCACCATGAGCACCTGCGATTTGCCGCAACGCTTCTCCGGCGACGTGATCACAAGGATTGGCGAGTAATCCTCAACGTCAAACACCCATGTGTGTATTACAAAGAGTGCAAGAGCAACGGCGGAATGGACGTCCGGGAGCACAACGTGACGTTCGAAGGCGTTCACGATCGCATCGAGCAAGGCCGCGCCATCTATTGGTTCTGGCCACGGCTCGGGCTCGGTCGTTGTGTCCGGACGCTTTGACGGGACTGGCTGCTGAAGGTGCGGGTTCCCGTGCTGACGTGGAGAATTCGCAGCTTTGACGGCAGTTCTTGGCAACTTCATCACCTACTCCGATTTCAAGGTGTTCAAGAACGCTTGAACATCGGAGTAAAGCCAGCGGACAGCATTCCGGCCTATCTTTCGGCCAGGGGGGAATTTACCTTCGCGCTGCCACCGCCAGATCGAACTGCGTGAAGCGCCGATGACTTGTCGCACCTCCGCGGCGCGGAGAAGCCTTTCACTGGGATGTTGATCCGAAACTGCGGGTGTTGAAGTGGTTGATCGCGGAATTTTCACAGACGCCTCCTAAAGACCAGTGCGGCACCGGTCGTTGAAACCTTAAAGCTTCGTTAGGCGTCTTGCCCGTAATCGTTCGCTGCCCCTCGATTGCGTGCACGAGGGACTTGACTTGAATCGCGCCGTTCGCCCCTAGCGGCCTGCCTGGGTGGCAACTAGTCGCAGCCGTGCGCGATCAATGTCTCTACTATAGATCGCGTGTCAAGCGCGACCATAAGTAGTCGCCCAGTGCTCATATGACTCCTTGCGTCTCTGCGTTTCTAGCTGTGTCATGTGTATCCGAACTTTTCGGAATTCTGTTCACGCGGAAAAGAATAGAAGGGCGATTTGCCAAGACTCGATTTTTAGGCCGGGGGGAGGCCGTTGCAGTCGCCCGTATGGGATGTGACAGTCACCGCCACCGTGTTTTGCCCTGGGTGGCGGCCGGATTTCTAGTGAATACGATGGGGTTGTCTATCGCAGGATCCATCCTGCACTGTTCGCATTGAGTCTCTTGTGCACGACAGCAGAGCATGTTCTCTGGTTTCGTTAACCGTTCTGGCGTAATTAAGCCACGAGCACCTTCTGATGTTTCGGGCCACATCGACGAGAGCGGCCACGAGGGCAATGGAATTGGTCATTGGGAACCGAAGCCGCAATGTCGAACTTTAGCCTCGCTGGAAGGAGGCGCTTGGCCCGCACCCATTCCGCGCAGTGAGAACATCATTTTCTGCATCTCCTGTGATCTATTTCACGTTGCAGGGTATGCAGCACGAGGCTTTGCGCACTCTCGTCGCAATCGGTCGTCACGGTTGCCTTGTCGGCGGCATCTGCGTCACGACGCGCCTCGAAGAGTCACGGTGTACCCGAGGGATGCGTTGACATTCGAAGCCATGTCGTCAATTCCTTATGCAACCATCGAACAGTGCCATCGCCGCCGGGCACTGCGGACGCTGTGGACGGGCGTTACGGAAATTACTTAAGCATGAGCGCTTCGCCAATTCCCATGCCGGCAAGAACGATCTTTCCAGCATCCGCCTCGTCAGGAGGGTCGAGGGTATACGACCACGACTCGTTGTAGCCATCCGAGAATGTGACGCGACGAAAACCCAGTTTTTGCAGCGTTGGTAAAAATGAGCCGTCATTCATGTCACCGCCGTTCGTAATTTTGTGTGCTGCAGCGCGACTCATGAGGGCCCATTGCAGCGTGACGCGGTCTTTAGCTGAATCACCGATTATGATTTCGACGTTCATTCCCTGATCGAGCATACTCAGCTCCGCTTGTTCTGCCCATCGCTCGCGCTGACCTACCATGACGGCGCGTAAGGCGGCTGAGGCCGCTTTCTCGGCTTTTCGCCGACAGACTTCGAGCGGTGGTATCACCTGAAGTGCCTCAGTCCATTCGGTGTCGGTCTTTGCTACCAATCGCAACTTACTCCATGCGATTGCGACTTGCTGTGGCTCCTTACAGCGGCTCTCATCTTGGACAATCGCTCGCGCATCGGTAATGCCCGCTCTGACAGATTGGCGTCGAGCCGTCTCAGTGTTAGCAGCTTGAGTCTTTGTTTGTTCAGCACTCAAGAGGCTGCTTAACTCCTGAATCCTGGGATGATTGGGTCGCACTTGTCGAAGTTGTTGTTCGAAAGTAGATATGCGTTGAAGATCCTTGGCGGCGATCGCTGTGTCTAGCGCAGCTTCAATTTCGATCACGTTTGCCGTTTGCAGTTGCTGAAGTTTATGCTTCGTTAAAGCTTCCTCTATTCGCAATCCGAGAATCATCAGAAATGCCGCCGCGAACAGTGAGAGCGCGACTCGATTCCGCCATGACGTGGCGAGCAGGGTCAACCAGCCACCAAACAAGATTGGGAATGCAGCCACTGAAGGACTCGACAACGCGCTTGCCACAAAGCCTACGGCGATAAGCGCACTACCCACCCAACGTTGCTTGCCGGTTGCAAACCAAGGCAATGAGCCATTGGCAGCCGAAGCATTTGCATTCGGCGGAGCGGTTCCCATCGTCTCCGGAGAGGGGGGCAACATGCCAACTCGAAGATCAGCCCGGCAATGGTTGCAGTTCGCATCACCGACACGAACAGTTTTAGAACAAAACGGACATCCGACGTGTGCGCCAATCGGACCCTTAAGGACTGTCGGCTGTGCTCGCGCCGCTGACGGAATGTCACGTCCGCAGTGCTTGCACACAATTGCAGCGTCTTGGATTTCTTCCGCACAGTACGGACAGTTCTTCATACGGGTTCAGTCTCGTTGGGCGCGCCGTGTTCATCAATCACGACGCCGTTAATGCCTGCGCACTCCGTCACCCCCGTGCGACACAGGCACCTATTCGCGAGATTGTCGTCTGTTCGCCGGAGGTTCAAAACCTTCATCGAGCACGATGCCACGCGACTCTGGGCGAGTGGTGGGGGGCGGCGCAGAAGATTCCAGCCGCTGGTGACAATGCTTGCAGACTATAGCCGCTGCTTTCACCCATTCGGCGCAGTGAGGGCATTTCTTGTTGTTTTCATCCCTGCTAACACCGCTCACGAAAAACATCAGCGGCGACAAGGGACCGAGAAACATGCCCCCAACAACAGCGGTCACAGTCGAGAAGCCTTTCTTCTGTGCTGCTGCAAGTCCCACTATCGCCCCGAACATTAGCCATGACAGAAAAATCATAATCGTGCTTCCTTCAACAGGTTGAATTACTCTTTGCGGATCCTGAAAGAATGAACCTCTCCCGTGTCTTCCTTGACAATGAAAAAGGATACTTTCGCTTTGGGGGTGTTGAACACAATCCAGCCATCCTCCAAGGATGGTTCCGCCGTTGCAAGATCGATGTTCAAGAATCGTCGCGACGCGTGACTAAATGCCCCCATCAGGACGGCGTCATTGCGAGGTAGGAATGGCGTGAAAGTCACGATGGTGCCATCCGTGGTTTCAATGTAAACGTATTTAAACTTGCTCCACTGTCCTGAATCCGTCTTAATTACTGTAGGGGCCGCGTCTGCGGCAGGGCTATTGCTTTCGGCCGGCTGTTGACGGGGTTCGCTTGGGGGCTGTGAATTCGCCGGCTGTTGACGGGGTTCGCTTGGGGTTGGTTGCGGGTAGAAATCCGCTAGTAGTAGCATCATCATATAGATGATGACGCCTCCGCCTATGATGGCCAGACCAGGCAACGCCCCGCCCAGTTTCACCGGCTGGTTCAGCGCCGACGTGGGTCTCGCCGACAATGAGGCAGCGGGGATGTCACGAGCGCAGTGTTTGCAGACGACAGCGGCATCCTGGACGTCCTCCGCGCAGAACGGGCACTTCTTCATCGCGCTCTCCCCGCAGGGCGCCCCACGTCACCAGGCAAGAAGCTCGGTGGTCTTCCATGCTTGGGGGGCACTTGCGGTGCGCGGGTGCTGACGCGCGAGGCGGTGTCATCCATGCCGATACGGGCAAATACGACGTCAAGACCCACGAGCGCAACGATGAAAGCGGCGATCCCTTTGGTCATCCTCGAATCCTTCTGAAGTATGGACTTATAGTCTCTGTTGCGAAACAACGGCTTCCGCCGAGCATCGGTCCTTCATTCGCGTCGCCGAAGAATACTACTTATAGTCTATGGCCGAGAGAGCGCGACGATGCCCACCATGACGCGTGGAGGATTCCCGCGCCGCGCTTAGGCCGACGGCTTCGCGACCTTCGGAAACTGCGCGGCTTTTCTCAAGAGGAACTCGCCCACCGAGCGGGACTTCATTGGACCTACGTCGGCGGGATTGAGCGCGGTCAGCGAAACCCTGCGCTGATCAACATCACGCGATTGGCGAACGCGTTGGACGTGTCATTGGCTGAACTCTTCTCCCCTTTCAGTAAAAAGTTGCGATCCGCCGCGAAAACACGTCGGCGGACGCCTTGAGACACCCAGGCGACAATGTGATCCGTATATCTCGCATTTTTTTCGCCGTCAGAAGCGGGCTAGATCCCTGGTCCGTATAATCGCGTTTTTGTGGCGGGGGTCCATCGTTGCCGTGGGTGGCGGCACTAGATGTTCTTGCGAGCAACGTATTTAGAAGTCATCAGAAAGTCTTCGGAGACGAGACTTCTTCGTCAAGCACCGCTAAATTGTCTGATAGTCATTAGTTTTTCTGGCGCTTTCGGGAAGTTTTAGCCGGCTTCACGGAGGTAGCTTCAGTGTCCTCAGGAAGAGGCGCTGGTATCGGGGCGCCGCCTCGCAGCGACGGCTGAGTGCTGGTACGCCTCGGCTTTCGCTCTATCGGTTTCCGGTGCTTGCTTCTGCTCGTCTTTGCCCCGCGGTAATGGGCACAACGTTTCCGCCCGTGTCTCTGTCTTCAACGATGCTGGTCAAACGTCGCGCCCATGCGTCAAGGGCCAAGCGCTTCTCTTTGTCATAGCCATAAAGATCGTAATGTTTGATCACGCTCGCTTCGCTGTGGTTGATAATTTTCTTGATGGTCTGGTGCGTAACGTCGGCGCTCGCCATCCAACTCACCACCGTTCTCCGCAGGTCGTGACTGGACCAATCCGCTACACTGGTGCGCTCGCGAAGGCTAAGGACGGCATTATGAATAAGCTGATGCCCGAATGGTCGGTTCGCATCACTTACGGCAGGGAACACCCACGGTCCTGAACTCAACTGCAAGCTGTCTTTGACAATTTGGAACGCACCGGACGAGAGCGGGACGGAGTGAACGCGGCCGTTCTTGGCTACGTCGCCTGGGATAGTCCATGAGCGGGTTTCTAAGTCAACGTTGTCACGTCTCATCTGACGGATTTCGCCAACTCGCTGGGCGGTCAGGAGTTGTAGGCGCAGAATGTCGCGAACCGGAGGAATGTGCTCGTCTAGGGCGTTCCAGATAGCCTTGATTTCGGCTGCGTTTAACACTCGCTCCCGCTGCCGGGGCTTTGTGGGCATTTTCACGCGGTAGCAGGGGTTTACATCGAACCATTCGTTGTCGATTCCAAAGTTGAAGATGGTGCGCACAAGGCTGAGCACGCGATTGGCTGCTATGGGAGCATCGCGCGCGACAATGCGATTGAGCATTGCGTGAACGTCACGGCGCGAAACATGGATTGCTTTTCGGGTCCCCCACTCGGGCAACAAATTGACGGCGATCATGCGCGCGTCTTCGCGCCAGGAACGCTTTTTTCGCTTCGCATGCTCGATGTAGTCGAGCGCTAACGCTTTGAACGTTTCAGCTTGTCGGTCGGCTTTCTTGACACCAGCTGGATCGTTGCCGTGCGTCACGCTCGCCAGCTCGCGCCGCCCTTTCAGGCGAGCGTCGGCCAGACTCAGAACTGGGTACCGGCCTAAAGTGAGACGACGCTGTCGGCCCTTATGCCGGTAGCAGAGCTGAAATGTTTTCGTGCCTCCGGGGGACACTCGCAGCGTCAGGCCCCGAAGACTAGAGTCCCAGTAATCCACTTGCTTGTCGCTCGGTCGTATGGCACGGATGGTGGCCTCTTTGAAATTCAGGGGCGGCATTGGTCTTCCTCTCAGCGCGAAGGATGCATTAGGTAGCTAGTAGGTAGCGCGGATCTTGCGACTAGCAGACACGTATTGAGCGGCGCAGAAACATTGAAATGTCAATTATATCAATGAGTTAGAGGCATGGCTCGGCGTCAAACAGTGTCAGCGAGGTTCACAGCGTGCTCGTTTCAACTGATGCTGTATCGGATGTCTTTGTAGACCGCTTCGCGGCAGGACTGGCGGGCGAAGCCCGGTCCTCACCGATACAGCAAATACTTGGCGCGCACCTGGCGCCACCGCGCTTCGGGCGCGGCCCAGGTGGCGACGACGCGGGCTGGGTCTTCACCGGCCTTGACGCGCTCGAGATGCTGGCGCGAGCCGATCAGCCGCTCGGTGTTCTCCATCTTGTAAAGGTCACCGTGCAGCTTCCACAGCGCGGCGGCGATCTCCAGGCCCACTCGCGCCGAATACAGCGTCGCGCGATTGGTCACGACCATGAACACACCCTGGCACAGCTCTTTGGCGTACTTGCTTGTCGTCGGCGTGAACATCACCGGATAGAAACGGATCCCCGGTAGCGCGCGCTCGTTCAAAGCTGCGGCCAGCGCACGGCCGTTGATCCACGGCGCGCCAATCTGCTCGAACGGTTGATCGGTGCCGCGACCAACCGAGATGTTCGAGTACTCGATGGCGCCCACGCCAGGGTAGAGGGTGGCTTGATTGAGATTGCGCATGTTCGGCGACGGATTGATCCACGGCAAACCGGTCTGATCGAACCAGTAATCGCGCCGCCAATTGGCGTTCTGCACCACGGTCAGCGTCGCGCCGATCTTCTTTTCGCCATTGAACAACCGCGCCAGTTCGCCCAGCGTCATGCCGTGGCGAATCGGCATCCCCGGCATGTAGGAAATAAACTCGGGCGGGCCTTCTACTGGCGCCCCTTCGATCTGCCAGCCGTTAATCGGATTCGGCCGGTCGAGCACCACCACCTCAATCTTGCGCTGCGCCGCCTCCTCCATCACATACCCGAGCGTCGACATATAGGTGTAGAAGCGCGTGCCGATGTCCTGCAGGTCGATGACGATCGCGTCAAGGCCGGCGAGCATGGCGTCGGTCGGCCGCCGGGTGGTGCCGTAGAGCGAATGAATCGTCAGGCCGGTCTGCTCGTCACGCGTGGTGTCGAAGTTGTCGTCGAGAATCCCGCGAATGCCGTGCTCGGGACTAAACAGCGACACCAGTTGGACGCCCGGCGCCTTGTGAATGAGATCGATCGCCGTGGCACCGTTTGCCGCGCGACCGGTGTGATTGGTGACTAAGCCGACACGCTTGCCTTTGAGCGGTGCGAACCCATCGCGCACCAGCACGTCGAGCCCTGACAGCACTGGCGCGGCCGCAGCCGGCGCAACGACCGGCGCGGTACCGAAGTCGGTGCCGGACATGCGCGGCTTCGCGGTGGTAATCGACGGGGCGACTGCCGACAGCGCCGCCGCGGCGACCGTCGCGATCCGCGCGCGCAGTGCAGTGACGTCGCCTTTCCCGTCCGGGTACAGACGGCTCGACAGGAAGATCACATAGCCGCGCGACGCCGGGTCAATCCAGATCGACGTGCCGGTGAATCCGGTGTGACCGAACGATCCAATCGGGAACAGCTCACCGCGATTTGACGAGAACGACGTATCGATGTCCCAGCCCAGGCCGCGGCTGCTCGGCATTCCGGCCGGTGTTGCCGGGGTCGTCATCTTCGCGATGGTTGGCGGCGACAGCACCTGTGGTGAGCCGGGACGGCCGTCGGACAACAGCATGCGCGCGAAGCGCGCCAGATCGCGCGCCGTGCCAAATAAGCCGGCATGACCCGCGACACCACCCATTCGCCGTGCCGTCGGGTCGTGGACTACGCCACGCAGCGGCGCAGCGTCCGGGGTGTTGCACGGCCATCCGGCCATGGCGTCGCAACGCTCGGTCGGTGCGATGCGAGCGTGCTTCGACTGGGGCGGATTGAACTCGGTGTCGATCATACTGAGCGGCTGAAAAATCTCCTGCCGGGTGTAAGCGTCCAGGGGCTCGCCGCTGACGCGCGCGACGATTTCTCCGAGCAGAAAAAAATTGATGTCGCTGTAGACGAAGCGCTCGCCGGGCGCGGATGTCGGGACCTCCGCGCGCGCCAGCTCGATCGCCGCGTCATGCCCGCTCCACGGGTCGGCCAGGTCGACATCAGGACGCAGGCCAGACACATGCGTGAGCAGATGACGGACGGTGATCGCGCCTTTGCCATGGCGTTCGAAGCCGGTGACAAACGTCGCGACCGGATCGTTCAGGCGGACGCGCCCTTGCTCGACCAGCTGCATCACCGCCGTGGTCGTCGCGACAACCTTGGTCAGCGAGGCCAAATCGAAGATCGTGTCGAGGGTCATCGACTCGACCGTCGCGCCTGTGGCGCGCACGCCGTAGGCGCGTTCGAAGAGAATTCGGTTGTCGCGGCCGATCAGGACGACCGCGCCTCCGGTCTGCTTGGCAGCGATCGCGTCGTTTACCAGCCGGTCGATCGCCGACAGGCCGCGCATCTCGGCGGCGGGCGGGACCGATTGTGCGTGGGCCGATACGACGGCGAACGCAGCCAAAACCAGGCTCGTCAACGTCTTAGTTAGAGTCACGAGAACTCGCCGCTCCGGTGCACACGTTTTCACTGCGGACAAAATACAACAGCAGACACGAAGAACACGAAGATTTGTTTGCGTTTGTCTTCGTGAGCCCGTGCCTTGCGTGCGTTTGGGTCGTCGAAATCGCCTTTTTCGGGGCTATGTAAAATACACTGAGAGCATTAGAAGAAGCGGGCGCGAGCTGCGCCCCGCAATTGAGGAGATGCAAGCAATGCGTAACGCCAGAAAGCTGCTGACAGCGATTGCCCTTGGGGCTGCGCTGCTCGTAAGCGCGCTGCCGGCAGCGGCCCAGACCGGCCGCGTCGGGGGCACCATCAAGGACGGCCAGGGTAA
>DATLXN010000023.1:0-18784 GCA_035575715.1 Vicinamibacterales bacterium
AGCCTGGTCGTTTCCGGACCAATGTCCAGGCCCATTCGCTGACCGATGGCGGCGTCATTGACTTTCAACACCTCAGTGGCGACTCCTGCTTCCATCTTGTCGGCGACCACGTGGTCGACAGGCAAAGTGAGTTCGACATCACGCGCCTTGGCGTGCGTGATGAGGTCGCGCGCGGCATCGAGCTTGTCTTCTTCCACCAGTGACCGGCCGGTGGGAAGGCCGAGCGCTCGGAGGAACGTATAGGCCATCGCGCCGCCGATCAGCAAGCGATCGACCTTCGACAGAAAATTGTCAATGACCTCGATCTTGTCGGAGACCTTGGCGCCGCCGAGGATGCCGACAAACGGACGCTCTGGATCGCCAAGCGCCTTGCCGAGATACTCGAGTTCCTTCTCCATGAGCAAGCCGGCGGCGGCGTCACGGAAGTGCGGCACCATCGCCGCGACCGACGCGTGCGCCCGGTGTGCCGCGCCAAACGCATCGTTGACGTAGGTGTTGGCCAGACTGGCGAGCGCCTCGGCAAAGTCCTCGTCGTTATCTTCTTCTTCGGCGTGGAAGCGCAAGTTCTCGAGCAGCACGACACGCGAGCCGCGCGGATCGTGGACCTGTTGAATCGCCCGTTCCGCGACATCGCCGATACAGTCGTCCGCAAATGCGACGTCACGCCCGAGAAGCTGCGACAGGTGCGCGGCGACCGGCTTCAGGCTGAACTCGGGGCTCGGCTTGCCTTTCGGCCGGCCGAGATGGGACGCGAGAATCACGGTCGCGCCGCGTTCCAGCGCGAGCTGGATGGTCGGGAGGGCCGAGGTGATCCGCGTATCGTCGGTGATCGCGCCGTCCTTGAGAGGAACGTTGAAGTCGACGCGAAGAAAAACGCGCTTACCCGACAGATCGAGATCGCGGATGGAGTATTTGGCCATTGTCAAACAGCGCACGTTGCACGGAACTACGGACGCCCCGCGATTCTGTGCATCGTTCGGTCTAGAGAATCCGCTTGAGCAGGTCCACACACCGACTGGAGTAGCCCCACTCGTTGTCGTACCAAGCCATCACCTTGACGAAATCGCCGTCCATGATTTTGGTGTATTCGGCATCGACAATCGACGAGTGCGGGTTCTTGCGGAAATCAATCGAGACCAGCGGCTCTTCACAGAACTGCATGATGCCTTTGAGTGGTCCCTCGGCAGCCGCCTTGAGCGCTTTGTTGACCTCCTCTGCCGTCGTCTGGCGCTCGAGCAGGGCGACGAGATCGACGACCGACACATTCGGTGTCGGCACCCGCATGGCGATGCCGTCGAGTTTGCCTTTGAGCTCCGGCAGCACTTCGCCGACCGCTTTCGCGGCACCGGTGGTGGTCGGAATGATCGACATCGCCGCCGCACGGGCGCGGCGCATGTCTTTGTGCGGCAGGTCAAGGAGGTTCTGGTCGTTGGTGTAGGCGTGCACGGTGGTCATCCACGCCTTCTTGATCCCGAACCCTTCGTGCACCACTTTCGCGAGCGGCGCGAGGCAGTTGGTCGTGCACGAGGCGTTCGAGATAATGTGGTGCTTCGCCTTGTCGTAGGCCGCATCGTTGACGCCGAGGACGATGGTGACATCGGGGTCGGTGGCCGGTGCCGTGATGATCACCTTCCTGGCGCCGGCTGCGATGTGCTTCGCCGCGTCGTCGCGTTTGGTGAATTTGCCGGTGCATTCGAATACCACGTCAACACCGAGGTCCTTCCACGGCAACTGGCCGGGGTCTTTCACCGACAGGACCTTGAACTCGTCGCCATCGACGGCAATTGCCTCGCCGGTGGCGGTGATTGCCTTGTCGAGGTTGCCAAGCACCGAGTCGTATTTCAGCAAGTGCGCCAGGGTCGCCGCATCGGTGATGTCATTCACCGCGACGAAGTCGATCGTGTCGTCAGCCAGTGCGGCGCGCATGATGTTGCGGCCGATCCGCCCGAAGCCATTGATGCCCACTCTCATTGCCATCTCGGTCCCTCGCAAAAACGCTCTATTCTATACGTTGGCGCCTTGCCCGCGGCTAAATCGGCGGGCTATACTGCCGCGGTTGTAAGTCCTTCAATGTATTTCCTTTACAGCGGTGTGGTGCTGGCGTTCTTCGTGATCGTCTCGCCATGGTTCATTTACCAGGCGATTCGCTACCGCAAGTACATCGGCAGCCTGTCGCAGCGCATGGGCTACCTGCCGGTGTCCTTCAATATGGATGCCGAACCCTCGATCTGGATCCACGCCGTGTCGGTGGGCGAGGTGCTGACCGCACGGCCGGTCGTCCGCGAACTCAAGGCTCGCTACCCACGGCTGCGGATCTTCCTGTCGACCACGACGCTGACCGGCCAGGGGATTGCCCGGCGCAGTATGCCCGACGTCGATGCGGTCTTTTATTTCCCCTTCGACCTCGGGCTGATCGTGCGCCGCACACTCGATCTGGTGCGGCCACGCCTGTTCGTGATGATGGAGACCGAGATCTGGCCCAACCTCCTGGCCGAATGCCGTCGCCGCGGCGTCAAGACCGCGATCGTCAACGGCCGGCTGTCACAGCGCTCGTATCCGCGCTACCGGATGGTCCGCGCCTTCATGCGCCGGGTCTTGGACGATATCGACGCGTTCTGTGTCCAGAGCGAAGAGTCGGCGCGGCGGTTTATCGACCTCGGGGCGAATCCGGGTCGCGTCACGGTCACCGGCAGCCTGAAATTCGACTCGCTCGATCTCGCGACCCACACCATCCAGGCTCGCGCGCGCGACCGCGTCCTGCGCTACTTTCGGATCCCTCCGGGGCGGCCGGTGATTGTCGCCGGCAGCACCATGAAAGGTGAAGACACGGCGGTGCTGGCAGCGTTTCGCCGGGTGCGTGCGACCTTGCCCAACGCCCTCCTGATCCTGGCCCCACGTCATCCGGAACGGGTCGGCGACGCCGAGCAGTTGGCCAGGCACGAAGGCTTCAAGACCGTGCGTCGCAGCGAATTGCCGATCGACGCCGAGCCGCGCGCCGACGTCGTCATTCTCGACACCATCGGTGAGCTGGCCACGATCTATCAACTGGCGACGGTGGCGTTTGTCGGCGGCAGCCTGGTCCCGACCGGCGGCCACAACGTGCTCGAACCTGCGGTGTTTGGCAAACCGATCGTGTTTGGCCCCCACATGCAGAACTTCGCCGAGATCGCCCAGGCGTTTCTGGCGAATGTGGCCGGGGTGCAGGTCAAGGGCGATCGTGAACTCGGCGAGGTGTTCGTCGCCCTGATGACCGACCCGGTCCGCCGGGCTCGTCTGGGGGCCGCGGCCCGCGCGCTGGTCGAAGCCAACCGCGGTGCGACGGACAAGTCGATTGGCGTCTTGTCCGCCTTGTTGCCGCAGGATCACCAGACGAGATTTCCCTCGAACGTCAGGCCGTTCCGACCCATTGCTTGATCTGCTCTACGCTCAGGCCGCGGGCGCGCGCCGCCGCTACTACGAGCGGCGGCCGGGGGCGCGCCGCCGCTTGCAGCAACCGGTGATTAGCGTCGGCAATCTCAGCGTCGGCGGCACCGGCAAGACCCCGCTCGTCGCGGCGATCGCTGAGCGGCTGCTCGAGCGTGGCGAGCGCCCGGCGATTTTGAGCCGCGGGTATCGACGCCGCGTCCGCGTCGATGGCGCCGTTGTGGTGTCGGATGGCACAAACCTCCTGTCGACAGTTGATCTCGCCGGCGACGAACCGCTCATGCTCGCGGCGCGTGTTCGCGGGGCGGCGGTGATCGTGGGTGAGGACCGCCACCTGGCTGGCGCGCTGGCGGAGCGGCAGTTCGGAGCCACGGTTCATGTCATGGACGATGGGTTTCAACACGTGCAGCTCGCGCGGGATCTCGACATCCTGGTCACGCGCGCCGGCGAGATCGGCACGGGCCGGACGCTCCCGTTCGGTCGATTACGCGAGTCACCACGTGCTGCCGCTCGCGCCGATCTTCTCGTCGTCGTCGATGCGGATGGGCCGACCGCGAAGGCCGAGGCCTGGGCGCTGGGGATCAGCCAGGCGGTCGCGGCGAGGCGAACCATCGCGTCAAGCCCAGCTCCGGATCAACCGGTCATTGCGATCGCCGGCATCGGGGATCCGTCGCAGTTCTTTGCGATGCTGACGGCGGCGGGATATGCGGTTCGCGACACGCTGGCGTTTGCCGATCACCACCGCTATACCGCACGCGATGTCAGCCGTATCGTGGCGTGCGCTCGGGGTGCCGGCACTGATGCGGTGTTGACGACGGAGAAGGACGCGGTGCGACTGACGGCGCTCGGCGCGGTGCCGTTTCGCGTCGTCCCGGTGCCGATGACTTTGGCGATCGAGGACTGGCCGTCTCTCGATGCCGCGATCAGCGCCGCGCTCGATCGCGCGCGTCAGCCACACTCACCGCTGTGAAGCACCGGATCGAATACGGCGCGGTGCTGGCGGCGCGCGCGCTACTGCGCATCCTGCCCGACCGGGCGGTGCGGGCGATTGGCGGGGCGGTCGGGCGGGCCTTTTTCCGGCTCGATGCACGCCATCGCCGGATCGCGCTGAGCAATTTGGCGCACGCGTTTCCATCGCGCGCTGAACCGGAGCGGCGCGACATCGCGCAGCAGATGTTTCAGCATTTCGGTCGCTTGCTGTTCGAGATTCTGCAGTTCAGCACGCTGTCCCGTCACCAGATGCTGGAGCGGGTCGAGTTCGAAGGCGAGGAGCGTGCTCGCCACGCCTACGCACAGGGCAAAGGGGTGTTGTTCTTCACCGGCCACTTTGGTTTCTGGGAACTGCACGCGGTCGTCCATGGTTTGCAGTTGCAGCCGATCGGAGTCCTGGCGCGCGCCCTGGACAATCCGCTGCTGAACACGCTGCTCGAGGAGGTGCGCGGCCGGACCGGTAATAGCGTGATCTATCGCCAGGGCGCGGTGCGCCGCGTGTTGAAGTTCTTGAACGCCGGCGGCGGCGTGGCGATGCTGATCGATCAGCACATGCATAGTCCCGACGCGATCCGGGTCGATTTCTTCGGTCGTCCGGCGGCAACGACCTCGACGCTGGCGGCGTTGGCGCTGCGCACCGGCGCGCCGGTCGTCCCGGTGTTTGCTTTGCCGTTGGGCAACGGTCGCTACCGCATGGTTTACGAACACGCCGTCGAACCCCCTTCCGGAGAGGGCCCCGACGCGATCCGTGAATTCACGCAGCGCTGCACCGACGTGCTCGAAATGTATGTCCGGCGTCATCCCGAGCTGTGGCTGTGGATGCATCGCCGCTGGCGGGAGCGCGAGCCGGTCGGTGCGAGTGGTGCGCAAGGTGCGGACGGTGCGCGGGGTGCGGATGCGCACGGTGCGGAGGTGCCACGTGATCCCCGCTAGCGCTCCGGCGCGACTGGTCGTGCTGGCCCCCAACTGGCTCGGTGACGCAGTGATGGCGTTGCCATTAATCGCAGACCTACGCCGCGCCTGGCCGGACACGCATATTGCCGTCGCCGCTCGGCGAGCAGTCGCACCGCTGTTTGCCTTCGTGCCGGAGGTTGCCGAGACCCTCGCCCTCGACGGCAGCGGCGGGATCGGCGCCGTGCGATCGTGGCGTGGCGATGCGGCGCGGTTGCAGGCCGGACGCTTCGATGCGGCGCTGCTGCTGCCGAACTCGTTTCTATCGGCGTGGCTGGTGGTGCGTGCGCGGATTCCCGAGCGATGGGGCTATGGCCGCGACCTGCGCCAGCGACTGCTGACGCGCGTCGTCCCGCGCCCGCCAGGCGACGCTCACCAGGCGGTCTATTACCAAGCGCTTGCCAGTGGACTCGGTCTCGCCGTCGGTCCCACGCTCGCATCGCTCCGGGTGCCGGACCAAGCCGCTTCACAGGCGCGCGAGTTGGCCGAGCGCGCGGGGTTGCCGCCGCACCAGCGATTTGTCGTCTTCGCACCAGGCGCGGCATACGGTCGCGCCAAGCAGTGGCTCCCGGAACGCTTTGCCGAACTGTCGCGTTTATTGGCGGCTCAGGATGTCGCGACAGTACTGGTCGGCGCCACAGGCGACATGCCGGCGTGCCGTGACATTGCGCAGCGCACGCAAGCCATCGATCTCGCCGGACAGACCGATCTCGCCACCCTGATCGGGTTATTTACGAGCAGTGAGCAGGTCGTCGCGAACGATTCGGGCGCCATGCACCTTGCGGCGGCCGTGGGCGCGCGAGTGGTGGCGATTTTCGGCCCGACTGATGACCGGCAGACCTCGCCGTTGCGCGCCACGGAGACCGCGCCGATGCCGGCGATCGTCTCGACCGAAGTGTGGTGCCGGCCGTGCCTGTTGCGCGAGTGCCCGATCGACCATCGCTGCATGACCCAGATCACGGCCAACGAGGTCGTCAACCGGATGACCGGGGCTCCCTCTACGCCAGTGCTTGCTTCGCCGCTTTCGCGCACGGTGAGACCGCAATGAGGCGAGCGGTGTTTCTCGATCGCGACGGCACGATTATCGAGGAGCTCGGGTATCTGACCCCCGCCTCGCAATTGCGCGTTTATCCGTGGAGCACGGATGCAATTCGGCTGCTCAATCGCGCCGGGTTCGTCGTGGTCGTGGTGACCAATCAGGGTGGCATCGGCCGCGGTCTCTACACGCGCGAGTTCGTCGACGCGACGCATCGCACGCTGGCGGCGCAGTTCGCCGCCGGTGGCGCAGTGATCGACGCGTGGCACTACTGTCCGCATCATCCCGAAGCGCTGAGCGAGGACTTGCGGGTGCCGTGCGAGTGCCGCAAGCCGGGCACCGCCATGGCGCGCGACGCGGCGGCGGCCCTCAATCTCGATCTGACGCAGTCATGGGTTGTTGGCGACCAATGGCGTGACATTCAGTTAGCCCATGCGATTGGCGCGCGCAGTGTGTTGGTGCACAGCGGCCATGGCGAGAAGCAGGCGGCCTCGTGGCCGGCCGAGATCGCGCCGCCGACGCTGGCTTGCGACAATGTCGCCGCCGCAGCGGCGCGTATCCTCCTGCTAAGCTAGACCGCTGCGCATGGCACCACCCAGACGGTCGACCCACACCCCACGACCCACGACCGACGACCGACCCGCAGGGGCCGAGCGCCTCCTGTCGCTGATCGATCGTTTCGGTGAGCCACGGATTGTCGTCCTCGGCGATTTGCTGGCCGACGAATTTGTCTACGGCCGCGTCGCGCGGGTGTCACGTGAAGCGCCGGTGCTGATCCTCGAGTACGACTCGACAGAAATGTTGCCCGGCGGCGCCGGGAACGCGGCTAACAATGTCGCGGCGTTGGGCGGCCGGGCCACGGTTGTCGGACTCGCCGGTCGAGACGATGCCGGGAAGCGGATGGTCGCAGCCTTACCGCGAGGCATCGACCAAAAACGGATCGTCCGCCCGGCTGACTATCAAACCCCGGTGAAGACGCGGATTCTCGCCGGCGGCATCCATTCCGCGAAACAGCAAGTGGTCCGCATTGACCGCCGGATTGAGGCGGTGACCGAGCAGCAGCGCGCCGCCGTGGAGCGCAGCGCGCGCGCGGCAATCAAGGGCGCCGATGCGGTGCTGGTCTCCGACTACGGATCGACACTTATCACGCCGGCGTTTGTCTCGGTTCTTGCTCGCGGCATCCGCGCCTCATCGCAGCCGATCCCGGTACTGCTGGACTCTCGCTATGCGCTGACCCGGTATTCGCGCCTGACGGCGTGCACGCCAAACGAATCGGAAGTGGAGCAGGTGCTCGGCATTCACATCGATGACCGCCCCCGCGTCCTCGAACGCGCCGGCCGCACGTTGCTCAAAATGACGCGCATGGAAGCGGTGGTGATCACCAGGGGGAGTCGCGGCATGGCGCTGTTCCAGCCAGACGCTGCGACGGTACATATCCCGATTTTCGGGTCCGATCAGATCGCCGACGTGACCGGAGCGGGCGATACGGTGATGGCGACCATGACCCTGACGCTCGCGGTAGGGGGGACCTTCGAGGAGGCGGCGCGGCTCGCCAATTTTGCCGGCGGGCTGGTGGTGATGAAGCGCGGCACCGCGACGGTGTCTGCCGACGAACTGCGCCGGGCGGTGGCTGCGCATGGGTGAGGTGTTGTCGCGCGACGAACTCGCCGCGCGCGTGCAGCGTGATCGCGCGAGCGGTCACTCAGTGGCCTTCGCCAACGGCTGCTTCGATTTGCTCCACGTCGGCCACGTGCGTTATCTCCACGCCGCCTCTCGGGAGGCCGATCGTCTGATCGTGGCGATCAATGACGATCGATCGGTGCAGGGCCTGAAGGGTCCGCATCGGCCGATCCTCTCTGCCCACGATCGCGCCGAGTTGGTCGCCGCGCTGCGCGGCGTGGCCTACGTGGTGGTTTTTGATGAGCCAACGGTGACACCGCTCCTCGAGCGGCTGAAGCCCGACGTGCACTGCAAAGGCACCGACTACACCGTCGACACTGTGCCGGAACGCGAGACCGTTCGAGCCTACGGCGGCCGCGTCGCGATTGTCGGCGACCCCAAAGATCATTCGACGCGCGACCTGCTGGCGCGCATTGCCGGCGACGGCACGGCCGACCGCCGGCAGCGCTGACCAGTGGTGCAAAGACTGCTAATCGTTCGAATGAGCGCGCTTGGCGACATCGTGCATGCGCTGCCGGTGTTGGCCGCTTTGCGGGACACCTATCCGGCGTTGGAAGTTGATTGGCTCGCCGATCGCAAGTACGCCGCGGTGCTGGATCTGGTTGACGGGCTGACCACACGGATCATCGGCCGCCCCGGGTTGGCGCAGGCGGTTGGTGTGATGCGGCAGCGCCGTTACGACGTCGCCGTCGATTTACAGGGGCTGCTGAAGTCGGCGGCGATGGCGCGGATGTCGGGTGCCGCGCGCGTCATCGGGTTCGAGCGCCGAGCGCTGCGCGAAAAGGGCGCGGCGTGGTTCTATTCGGAACTCGCCCCGGTGCCTGCGCAGTCGCACATCCTGCAGAAAAACTTGTCCGTGCTGCCGCTGCTCGGCGTCGCGACCGCGCCACCGCTGCGATTCCCTTTCGTGGTGCCGCCCTCCAACGTCGCCGACCAGATGTCGAGCGACGCGGCGAGCAAAGGCGCGTCCTCGTTCGCGTTGATCAATCCGGGCGCGGCCTGGCCCAACAAGCGATGGGCGCCCGAACGATTCGGGGCAATCGCGCAGCGGCTGCGGGACCGCCACGGCCTGCCGTCGTATGTGTTGTGGGGTGGTGATGAAGCGCCGCTGGCCGACGCGGTCGTCGCCGCGTCGGATGCCGCCGCGGTACGAGCGCCGCACACCAGCCTCGGTGACCTTGTCGCTGTCGCGTCACGCGCCTCGCTGATGGTGTCTGGCGATACCGGGCCGGTTCATCTCGCCGCGGCGATGGGAACGCCGATCGTCGGTCTCTACGGTCCGACCTGGCCCGAACGCAACGGCCCCTGGCATGCGCGTGATGTCGTCGTGTCACGAGCGACCACCTGTGAGTGTCATCACAAACGACAGTGCCAACGCGCCGGCAGCGGTCCGATCGCGGCCCGGATGTGCATCAACGAACTTTCGGTGGACGACGTGGCGGCGGCCGTTGATCGACGATTGGCGGCCGGACGATGATCGCGCGGCGGATCGCCCGGTATCGCGTCTTCATCGGCTTTCTCTGTGCGGCACTGGTGCTGTGGTTGGCGCGCCCGACCGGTCAAACACTGCTGCTGGGCGCCGCCGTGGCCGCGCTTGGCGAAGCGATCCGGGTCTGGGCCGCCGGCCATGTCGAAAAGAGTCGCGAGGTGACGCGATCGGGCCCGTACCAGTTCACCCGCCATCCGCTGTATCTCGGGTCGTCGATCATTGGCGTCGGCGTCGCCATCGCCTCAGGGAGCGTCGTCGTCGCGGTGGTGATCACGGTGTATTTCGCCATTACGATCACGGCAGCAATCCGCGCGGAGGAGGCGCATTTGCGTCACAAGTTCGGCGGCGAATACGACGCCTACGCGGCGGGGGTGGTGCGCGAGCCTGCATCGCCGTCGGCCGGCGCGGCACCGCAGCGCCGGGCGTTTAGCGTCGCGCGGGCGCGCGGCAATCGCGAGCACCACACCATTGCCGGACTCGTCGCCGCACTGACATTACTTGCGCTCAAGGCGGAGCTTTCGATACGATAGCTGTTTGCCAGTCGTCGCGGAGAGCCGCTATGTCTGGCCGGGGCAGGTAAGGGCGGTTAGCTCAGTTGGTAGAGCACCGGCTTTACACGCCGGCTGTCACAGGTTCGAGCCCTGTACCGCCCACCAATCTCTCAATTGCTGATTTGGTAATTGGAGGATTGGTGATTGAATCGGGTAATTGAGTGATTGGGCAGAATTGCAGTTGAGGTGATTGGGTCATAGCGGTTGGTGAAGGCATCGCTCGGGGAGTGACAGACCGCGGCGGCCACGAGTAATCACCAATTCAGCAGTTCACTCAATGCAATCCCTCAATTGTCAAATCACCCAATCGCAAATGTTCTATTAGGGGTCGTAGTTCAGTTGGTTAGAACGCCGGCCTGTCACGCCGGAGGCCGCGGGTTCGAGTCCCGTCGACCCCGCCAACTTCGCCTTCATACTCAGAACTTGGTCGGTGGACAAAGAGTCCGCCCGCCTGTCGATTAACCCAACGAACTTCGGCAACTGTTCGGTCAAATACCCGCCCGCGCGCAAGCCGCTCTCTGAAAAAGGGCCTGCCCCTTTTTACGTAATCCGTAAAAAGGGGCAGGCCATTTTTCGTTGCCCCCCGCACCCCAGGCAAAGTCGGCCACTCCAGCGCGACAGCTCTTGGAACTCCTATTGCATCCTATTTGCGACAGCAGCCGGCTGGAACCAAAACCGTCTCACGGTCATAGGGCCCCCCGCCTGCTGGCAAGAATTACACATGAGCATCTGGCAGGCTGCGCCACCCCCGACGACCGGTCGCCACCCTAAACGTCTGGTCGCGATGATGCTGGTGCTCTCAGTGGCGTTCTGGTTTGTCATGGGCGCCACTGCGATCTTCTCGCATCAACTGCTCGATGGCGTTCCGGAGCGCGGCACGCTGGGGCGGGTCACCGAAATGGCCCGCTCGTCGGTCTTCTACGATCACAAGGGCCGCCCGGCCTTTACGATTTTCAAAGAGCAGCGCATCGAAATTCCGCTCGGTCAGATGTCGCCGCATCTCAAGACCGCGCTGCTGGCGATTGAAGATCAGCGTTTTTACGACCATCACGGCGTTGATTTCGTGCGCATTGCCGGCGCCGCTGTGGCCAATGCCCGCGAGGGCCGCACGGCGCAAGGGGGCAGCACGATCACCCAACAGCTCGCGCGGATGAGCTTTCTGACGGCCGAGAAAACCTATTCGCGGAAGCTGCAGGAGATCTTTCTCGCGGCACTGATCGAAACCCAATACAGCAAGGATCAGATCCTCGAGCTATATCTCAACAAGGTTTATTTTGGTGCCGGCCTGTACGGCGCCGAAGCCGCGGCGCTTGGCTACTTCGGAAAAAACGCCTCCGAGTTGACGGTCGCCGACAGCGCGATGCTCGCCGGATTAGTCAAAGCGCCATCGAACTATGCACCTACCGTCGATCGTGAACGCGCCATCAAACGGCGCACGCTGGTGCTGCAGCAGATGCTCGACATGCGCGCCATCGATCAGGCGACGTTCACCACAGCCCGCGACTCGAAGGTCGTCTTGTCCGACGCCCTCCGCAAAGAAGAACCCTATGGCCGGTTCTTCAAAGAGCACGTCCGCCGCGAGTTGATCGAGCGGTTCGGTGAAGGGCGCGTCTATGAGGGCGGCCTGAAGGTTTACACCACCATGGATATCGACATGCAGCGTGCCGCTGATGCCGAGGTTCAGCGCATCATCGCCGACCTCGACCGTCGTCGCGGCCGCGGCAAGAGCAGCGGCCCGTTACAGGCGTCGCTGATCGCACTTGATCCGCGTGGCGGCGAAGTGCGCGCTTTGATAGGTGGCCGCGACTTCATTCAGAGCAATTACAACCGGGCGCTCTATTCGAAACGGCAGCCCGGGTCGGCATTCAAGCCGTTCGTGTATGCCGCGGCCCTCGAGGCCGGTTACACGCCCGCGTCGGTGATTCACAACCTGAACATTCCGATCGATACCTATCAGGGCGCGTGGGTGCCCGAGGACGAACACTCGTCGGCGAGCGCAATGACCATCCGCACGGCATTGAAGACGTCGAGCAACCGTGCCGCGGTTCGGATGCTGGATGATCTGGGAATCGGTAAGGCGGTCGCTTACGCACAACGCGTTGGCGTCGGCAACATGCCGAGCGTGCCGTCGCTGGCGCTGGGGGCCGGCGAGGTGACGCTCGAGTCACTCACCACCGCGTACTCCGTCTTTGCGAGCGCCGGGTTGCGTCGCACCGCGACCTACATCAAGCGCGTCGAAGACCTTGATGGTCAGGTGCTGTACACCGCGCCGTATCCGTCGCAGCAGGTGATCAGCGAACAGACCGCATATGTGATGACCAACATGCTTGCGGACGTCGTGAATCACGGCACTGCCTACGGCGCCCGCCAGTTGGGGTTCAAGTTGCCGGCCGCCGGCAAAACCGGGACGACCAACGAGTATCACGACGCCTGGTTCGTCGGGTACACGCCGCGCCTGGTCACCGGGGTGTGGGTCGGGTTTGATCAACCGGCGACGATCATGCGTGGGGGCTATGCTGCGCAGGTCGCTGTGCCGCTCTGGGCGGGATTCATGCGCAAGGCGACGGCCGGCGATCCCGCGGACTGGTACAAAGCCCCCGACGGGGTCCACACCGCGGCGGTGTGCCGTCTCTCAGGCCAACGGCCGGTTGAAGCGTGTTACGGTGCGGTCACCCAGACCGATGATGGGTCGTACACCAGCGGATCGACGGTCTATAACGAGATCTTCGTCGAAGGCACTGAACCCGATGCGGACTGTCCTGTCCATCGCTACCGCGCCGTCGAAGGGCGCCAGGCAGGGTGGTCCGGCGGCGTGATGTCTGGGTCGTCCGACGAGCGTCGTGCCGAGGCGCGCCGCGACGATGACGATGACGATGATGATGACGAGCGCTCCAGGCGCCGCGACCGTGACAATGAGCGCGACGCGCGGCAAGCAGACGACGCGCCAGAGAAGAAAAAGCACGGCTTCTGGTCACGCGTCTTCGGTCGTGGCGGTGATGACGACAAAAAAGACGAAAAACGAAAGAACAAAGACGACTCGCGAAAAGACGATCGTCGCGACGACGAGCGCCGGCAGCGCGACCGCTGAAGTATCCTAGCCGCGGGTGCTTTCCTTTGCTCAGATTGTCGGCCATCGCCGCCTGACGGCGCTGCTGTCGCAGGCGCTCAGCCGCGACACGTTGCCGCCGACGTTGCTGTTTGTCGGTCCGTCAGGGGTCGGCAAGTTTCGTGTCGCACGGACTGTTGCGGCCGCACTCAACTGCCTCGAACCGGTGACCACCGCACCCGGATTGCCATTCGACTCCTGCGGCACCTGCCGGTCCTGCGATCGCATTCTGCGGCAGGTGCACGTCGATATCTTCACGCTTGGTCCAGACGACCGCGCCTCGATCAAGATCGATGTGATCCGCGAGGTGCTCGGCCGCACCGGCTTTCGCCCGTTCGAGGGGCGCCGGCGCGTCGTGATCATCGAAGACGCTGACGCGCTCGAGGGTCAGGCGCAAAACGCGTTACTCAAGTCACTCGAAGAGCCGCCGCCCGGCACCGTGTTCCTGCTGACGACTGCGGTCCCGGGCCAGTTGCTGCCGACGGTCCGTTCGCGCTGCATGGACCTGGGTTTTGGACGACTGACGGCAGCAGAAGTGATCGACGTGCTGACCCGTGATCACGAGTTGTCGCCGGATGACGCGCGCATTGCGGCGACGCTGGCGGACGGGAGTGTGGGCCAGGCGTTGGCGTTGGGCTCGACCGATCTCGCGGTGCTGCGCGAGACGGCGTTATTGCTGCTGCGGCAAACCGCGGGTCACGGCGGCGCGGCGGGCCGGCTCGCCGCGGCGGGCGTGCTGGTTACCGGGGGATCGAAAAAAGACCGGCCGCGCGCCGATATCGCCTTGACCTTGCGCGCGGTGGCGTCGATGTTGCGCGATATCGAGTTGATCAACAGCGGCGGCGATCCGCGGGTGTTGGCGAATCCCGGGGTGTCTGATCAGCTGCAGTCGCTCGCTCGCGCGTTCGGCGGAACCCGGGCGCGCGAGGCGTTCGTATCGGTCGATCGCGCGATCATCGCGCTCGAGCGCAACGCCGGCGTGAAGGTGGTCGGCGAGTGGCTGGCGATGCAGATGTGATGTCTCAGGTTACGAACCCTTGGATCTAGCGCTCTTCGCTCTCGCCGGCTTTGTTGCGCAACTCATCGACGGCGCCCTCGGGGCGTACCTCTTGACCAGCGTCCCTGCGGAAGCGATTACGCCATGGATTTCGGTGTATCTCGCCGTGATGGGCGCGCGTATCCTGTAGAAGGCGTGGCACAGGTCGGTGGTGCGGCCGTCGAAACTGCGGGTTGAAGCCCCTTGGTTCGTCAGGGGGCCCAATGATTGACGGTGGAGTGCAGACATATGTTGCTACTCGATAGGGCGATGGCGTCGCTGCGCCGTCATCTCCGGATACCGGAACCGGAGTCGATTGCGAAAACGCGAGAGGCCGTTCGCGACGTGGTCACCAGGCTGGACGCCGACGCGGTGCAGTCCCAGGCGTCATTCAGCGGTCTCGACCAGCGCGTCGGCCAGCTTGCCCGCAAGCTCGATCGACTCGACAAAAAGCTCGGCGACGATCGCGCGCTGGTCGGGCGGATCGAACGACTCCTCACCGATCGCGGCGGGAGGAAACCGCCACTGAGCACTCTCCTGCCGGCGCCATGGCCGCGGGTCGACGAGGACTGGTGGAATCTTGACCGGTGCCCGGCCTGTTCCCATCCCGAGTTCCATTGCGTCAGCGAATACAACCGCTTCCTGGTGAACGGCCGCGCGCCCGAAGCAGGCTTCGAGGTTTACAACTACTCCTTGTGTCATGCGTGCGGGGTGGTATTTGCGGCGCGGCGGCCGCGCGGCCGACGCTTCCGCGCACTGGTCGAAGGGTTTACCGAGAACCTGGGCCGCATGCCCGGAAACAATCCGGTGTTGAACCCGCGCCCGCTCAGCGACGATGACCGGTCAGTGATCGATCGCCGTGCGGCGCATGGACCGTTGGTATCGGAGCATCTCGGGCTGGAACGCCACAAGTGGATCCCCGGTGTCCAGGCTGACCGCTTCGCCAACGCGGTGCACGTGGAAGTGCTCGGTTCGCTGTTGCAATTGCAGTCGCCGCGCGTGCTCGAGGTGCGTTCGCGGACCGGTGCGATCCTTGCGGCGTTGCGTCGTCTGTACGACGCGGACGTGTTCGCCATGGCGATCTTCGAAAGTCAGCAGCACGTCGTGCGATCGATCTACGGCATCCCCAGTGACAGTTTGATTGACTTCGAACATTTCACGATTCCGTACCAAGGCCAGTTCGACCTGGTGATTTCCAATCACATGCTCACGCATGCGGTGACGCCGCAACATTATTTGCAGACCGTGCATGATCGGCTCACCGACACCGGCCACTTGTACTTGTATAACGAGCCGGACGACGGCGAGTTTCTGCAGGACGGGCAGTCGATGTTCCGTGTGCTCAACCCCTTCCATCTACAAACGTTTGATCGCCCGTCGCTCGAACGTCTGCTTCGGGGGAATGGCTTCGAACCCGTGTTCATCGGTCATACCGAGGTCAATTTCTTCTGCCTGGCGCGCAAGACGGCGGAACGAACGTGGACCCCGATGACTGCCGGCGAGCTCAGTGATCGGTCCGCGGCCTACGAGCGGGCGCGTGACCAAGCCATCCTCCGGCTACCAGACGATCTGCAGGCGCGTTTCACAGACGAGCTTGTTGAGGTCCGCAAACGCGCAGTGATTGCCGGTACCGCCGATGTCGATGAACGCGGGAGACTGCTGCTCGGCACCAAGTTGGCGGGTAAAAAGGGCAGTGTCGGCGCCGCGTTTCATTGAGGGTGCATTGACCGGCGTGCCGTAACTGCGAACAATAGGCAGATGACCATGCTTGCTTTGCGCCTCCCGTGCCGACTGCTTTCGGCAGCGGCCCTCACGATCACTGTTTCCGCCTGCGGCGGCTCCCCTGAGACCCCGGCAGGCGGCGCAACGCCGTCGACGGCTGCTAATCCGCCCGCGGCCGCGGCCCCCGCCCCCCCCCGTTCCATTGACGGCTATCCAGAGATGCCTGGCGTCAGTCCGGAACTGGCCCAGAACATCGGCGATCTGCAGCGGGACCTGCAGAACCTCGCGAGCCGGCGTCCCGAAGCCAGCACCGAATTCTCAGAAGACGTCACCGGGATGATGGACACCCCGGCGCCCAAGACGCGGGCAGCGATCATGGGGCTGACCAACGAACTCGCGACCGAGTTGCCCAAGGCCAAAGGCGGGGACGCCATGACGCGCCGGCTGGCGGAGTTGTTGTTCGTCGCCTCACGGCGCGTGTCGCTGCCCGAAGAGCGAATCACGCAGCTGTCTGGTGATGTGCATAAACTCCTCACCGAACACGGCGTGGCCGACGCACGTGCGAAGGCGGTCGCCGGGCATGTGACGACGATCGCCCGAGCAGTCAGACAAGCGTAAGCGGCGTGTTTCGTGACGCGGCGATCGCACGGCGTGCCGGATCGGCAGCGCGACAACCGCTGGCCGCGTTTACACTGACCAGATGATGCTGCCACGCGTGGCGATCACGGTGGGCGATCCCGCTGGGATTGGACCAGAGATTGTCCACCAGGCAGCCGATGATCCCCGCGTACGGGCGGTATGCACCCCGATCATTTTCGCCACGATGCCCGACGAGCGGGTCATTGCCGGTCAATTGTCGGCGGCTGCGGGCCGTGCGGCATACGCATCGATCACCGAGGCGGTTGACGCCGCCCTCGGCCATCGGGTTGATGCGATTGCGACCGCGCCGATCAACAAGCTGGCGTTTGCCAAGGCCGGTCTCCCGTGGAAGGGTCACACCGATCTGTTGGCCCATCTCACGGGTGCGTCACACGTCGCAATGATGTTCCATGCGCCGACGCTGAATGTCGTGCTTGCGACCGTGCACATCCCGTTGGCACGCGTCGCCGTGTCGCTGACCCGCGAGCGGATCGATGAAGTGATTGCCCTGACTGCCGACGCGATGCCGCAGTTCGGGATCCCACGGCCGCGCATTGCCGTCGCCGGCCTTAATCCGCACGCCGGCGAAGATGGCTTGCTCGGCACCGAAGAGGGCACGGTGCTGGCGCCGGCGATCGCGGCGGCACGGGCGCGTGGCCTCGACATCAGCGGGCCCATCCCCGGCGACACTGTCTTTGTGCGCGCCCAACGCCAGGAGTTTGACGTGGTGATTTCCTGCTATCACGATCAAGGCTTGATTCCGGTCAAGCTGCTCGCCTTTGGCCAGGCCGTCAACGTCACGCTCGGGTTGCCGATCGTGCGCACGTCGGTCGATCACGGCACGGCGTTCGATATCGCCGGTCGCGGCCTGGCCGATGCCGGCAGCATGGTTGCAGCGGTGCTGCTCGCCGCCCGCCTGGCGGCGGCGCGAAAGTGTGCGCAATGAAGCCAGCCTCGACCGAAGGCACCCTCGTCGCGGATAACCGCAAGGCTTTTCACGACTATCACATCCTCGAAACCTTCGAAGCGGGCATCGCCCTACTCGGCACGGAGGTCAAAGGGATTCGCGAAGGCAAAGCCAACTTGCGCGACAGCTATGCGCGGGTCGAGCGCGGCGAGATCTGGCTTTACAACGTGCACATCAACCCCTACACGCACCGCGGCTACGCCAATCACGAGCCGACGCGCCGGCGGAAGCTGCTGTTGCACCGCGCCGAGATCCGAAAGTTAATCGGCAAGACCGTGGAAAAAGGCCTGACCCTCGTGCCGACGCGGATGTATTTCAGCGATAAAGGCAAAATCAAGGTCAGCCTCGCGTTGGCTCGTGGCAAACAGATGCACGACAAGCGCGAAACGATCAAGAAGCGCGAAGTCGACCGCGAAACCCGCGCGATGGTGAAAGAGCGGCGCAAGGGATGACGCCGATCTGGTTCAACCGACCGGCGGTCACCGGTCGCGAACTCGACTACATGCGCGCGGCCATCGAGTCGGGCCGCATCTCTGGGGACGCCAGCTTCACCAAGCGCTGTCACGCACTCCTTGAGCAGCGTACCGAGGCGCGCAAGGCCTTACTGACGACGTCGTGCACTCATGCGCTCGAAATGACCGCCCTGCTCCTCGAGATCGAACCCGGCGACGAAGTCATTTGCCCGGCCTTCACCTTCGTCTCGAGCATTAACGCGTTTGCCTTGCGCGGCGCGCGCCCGGTGTTCGTCGATGTCCGGCCGGACACGATTAATCTCGACGAAACGCGGCTGGGAGCGGCCATCACCTCGCGGACCAAAGCGATCATGGTGGTCCATTACGCCGGGGTGGCGTGCGCCATGGACGAGATTCTGGCCATCGCCGCGCGTCACGGCATCGCCGTGGTCGAAGACAACGCGCACGGACTATTTGGCCGGTATCGTGGCCGGCCGCTCGGCAGCCTCGGGGTCATGGCGACCTTGAGTTTCCATGAAACCAAGAACGTGACCTGCGGCGAAGGCGGGGCGTTGCTGATCAACGACGAGCGCTTGATCGAGCGAGCGGAGATCATCCGCGAGAAGGGCACCAACCGCAGCCGGTTCTTCCGTGGCGAGATCGACAGGTATTCCTGGGTCGATCTCGGTTCAAGCTATCTACCCTCGGACATGCTCGCCGCGTATCTGACCGCACAACTCGA
>DATLXN010000024.1:0-6574 GCA_035575715.1 Vicinamibacterales bacterium
ACCGATCGGACCCTCGATCAGAACCGTGAAGTCTGTCGTTGCCACACGCTCCACGCGTTCGCGCAGGCCTTGCATCACCAGGCTGGAGCCGATCAGCGGAGCCGCGCCATCGTCCGCAACGACCGACGGGCGATCGTGCAATCGCGACAGCCGTTCCGCTTCGAACAGCAAGGTTGCCAGACTCGCGCCGGCTTCCAGCAACTGGCAACTCCACTCATCGAGCCCACCGTCGACCGCAAACGACGCTTCGAGCACCATCCGTCGACCGGGATCGGTCAGGGCCACCGGATAGGCGATGTAGTCGCGGGCGCGCACCGGTTGGCCCATGCGAATCGGTGGCGCCGTCGACGCAAGCTCGTTGAGCCGCACGGTTTTGGCTCGAATCAACGCGCGGAGGCGCGCCAGTAACATAGTGGGCAAATCTAATTGGCCCGCCTGCGCGACCCATTCGGTCGCCACCTCGCGCACCAGATCGTTCATGCCCGCCCGCCGGTCGATGCGACGGCGCGGCAGCGACGGGGTGCTTGCGGCGGTGGTCGGTGCGTTCATGGTGTCCCTCCCGCGTTGTGTGGCTGATGCTCTTACCAATTGGGATGCCAAGGTGCTCGGCCGCCGCGATGCGAGGAGAGTCACGTGAATTTGTCCTCCGAATCGCTTGAGTCGTCCCACGCCGGGTAGTTCGTTCCCGGCATTTTTCTGGCGGTTTTTCGATGCCGGGAATCCGCTACCCACTACCCGGCCCTGCCCAATCGAGTTGATGATCGAAAACCATGGCGCCCTCGTACAACACGGGATCGAGGGCGGTGACACGGCATCGTTCGATCCGACCGCGTACCACGCAGCGGGCCGGCCCATTCAATTGCAGTTCCGTTCGGGCACCAGGATGCATGCGGGCCGCCGACTCAATTAATGCGCCGCCACCGCCGACGTTGACTAACCGCACATCCTGGCCAGGCCGTAACAGCGCATCGGGCCGCCACGGCGTCTGTTCGGGCGACAAGCGTGATCCGGCGCGTCGTTCGAGCGCGACACTTACTCTTCCCGCCACGTGCTACTCGCCGCATCGAACCACAACACGCGCGTGCGCCCGGTGGCTCCGAGAACGCGTAAGGCCACCTGTGGCCCGGTGCGAGCGGCGAGGTAGACCGTGCCGCTCGTCGCACTGCCGATCGGACTGAACGACCACAGCGTCGACGAACCGATACGCACTGGGTCGGAGCCCGCGAGCAGCGTGCCGTTGCCATCGGGATCAGGAACGTCTGCCGCGATGTTCAACGCCACCGCGGCAAACAAATCGGCCAAATGAACGTCAGGCGCGATCGCCCGATCGATCCCACGATCGATATCCCGCTGCAAGACCCCGTCGCCATCGCCATCGGCATACATGCCGATAAAGTCACGGTCGTCCGCATCGACCCGCAGCGCCACCTGCGTGTTGCGCCTGATGGCTTCGGTGCGGACGACATGCAGCCGATTTGCCAGATAACGGGCGGCCATGCGCGCGGCGTCGCGGTCGCGCGTGGCGTGTAAGGTCGGGATCGCAATCGCCGCGATCACCGCCACCAGGCCGCACGTGAACACCACGTCAATGAGCGCTGCCCCGCGAGAATGCGCGCGCATGGCCGGGTCCGTTCTTACTGGTTGCCAGCCGGCTTGTCAGCCTTGGCGGCAACACTGACGAGCGGCTTCAATTTGAGGAAGCTCTTCTCGCCGATGCCTTTGACGTTCATCAGCTCCTCGATCTTTTTGAAGCCGCCGCTCTTCTGGCGGTAATCGAGAATACGTTGCGCGGTGGACTTGCCAATACCAGGCAGTTCTTCGAGCTGGCTGATGGTGGCGGTATTCAGATTGATCGCCGCTCGTGCGGCAGCCGCGGGTTTGCTGTCCTGCGCGAGCAGCACGGGCACCGATGAGAGGACGAACGCGGCGACGAGCGCCGCACGAATCAGGCTACGCATAGGGTCTCCTTGTTGGAAAAGTGGGCCGCACGGGACAACGCATCGCGTTGACTGAGGTCAGGAGCCACCGTATAGGTTGACGGCGTGCGGCCACCCTCCCTTGAGCAAGCGCGGGACCATGCGCAAGCGCGGTTGAATTTGTCGAAATACTGAGTAAATGCGGCGGTTCCAGGAGGAGCGCAACCGTTGCGATCTGGGATGTGCTAACTGGGGTTGTCGACGGCGATAGGACCGAGCGACATTGCCCGCAAAAACGATCGGTGGGGTCGGTAACTGGCGTTGCACGACGTGCAGCGGTAGTTGCGCCCGAGGTGAGGGGGCACCATCGCTGCCGCGCGCGCCTTGAGGCTGTCGGGTTGCTGGTAGGCCCAGAACAGCGTCGAGCCCAGGGCCGCGCGCGGAATTTTGTCGGAATGCTCAGTCAATCGAGCGGTGCTGCGAGGTTCGTCAGACGCGGCGATCTGCGACGTGTTAACTGTAGTTGTCGAGGCAGTATGCCGGGCGGGAGTTGCCGCGACAAACGGCCAGTTGATGCGGTAACTGCAGTTGCGGCTGCTGCGCCGCGAGTTGCTCGTTTCGCCGTTTGCAGCCACCGGTCGGAGGGGATTTAGTTGAAGAGCGGGACGTGAGGATCCGAACGCAACGCCAAAGCTGTCCGCCGACATTTCATCACGCGGAGGGACGGCAACATCCCGGAGTCGACGCAATCAGCGCAGTAGTCGGACCATGAAAATCACCACAATGGGCGCAACCATCGCAGTAACGCGTTGTGCGGTGGTCGGCCTGGGACGGCCCCACCAGGCCCAGGTGGTCACTAGAACCAGCGCGACGATCATCAGGTAGAGCCACGGATTGCCGGTGCGGTTCGCCAAGCTGGTGACCGCGAGGGTCGCGCCCACATTCATGATCGCGGCCCCCCACCAGTAGAGGGTGGTGTCGGTTGTTGCTGGAATCGGCTGCATTGAAGCCTCCTTCACGAGCATTCCCCCGTGCTCTGGACATAGATCTTATACGCCAAATACGCGGCCCCATAAGACAAACACAACGGCACGAACCGCGCCGCGACGGCCCCATCAAACAATTAAACGCGGCCAGGTTCTCCAACAAGTCTGCGGTCGCGTTCAACTCGGCACAGCGCTGCTCCGCCTTGGTTTGTCTGGCGCCGCGCAACGGTTCAAGTTTCGACGCCAGCGCATCGAAGGCATCCGCGGCCTTCCGGGTGGCCACGACCGCGCCGTCAACGTTCGAGGCGGTCGAGCGCCTTTCGCTTCCGCTCGGGGATGTCCGCGCACACCAGGGATTCGCGACGGCGCTGGCACCCAGCCGAAGGTTGCCTACAATAGACAGACGGATATGCGAACTACCTTCGCGTTACTTCTGATTGCCGGACTGATGCCACCACCCCTTACTGCACAAGCCCCGCGTATCGTCGCTGTGGGAGATATCCACGGCTCCTTTGACGGCATCACCGCCATCCTTAAACGCGCTGGATTGATCGATGAGGCGCTCAAGTGGTCCGGTGGCCGCGCCACCCTGGTGCAGACCGGCGACTACACCGATCGCGGCACCGACGTCCGCAAGGTGCTCGATTTGCTGATGCGGCTGGAACGCGAGGCCAAGGCGGCCGGCGGACAAGCGCTGATCCTGCTTGGCAATCACGAGGTGATGAATCTGATCGGCGATTGGCGCGATGTCACGCCCGCGATCTGCGCCTCGTTTGTGACCGCGATCTCAGACGTGCGACGCGAAGACGCGTGGAAGCAATACCAACGTCTCGGCCAAAGGCGCCCTGCGACCGCGGCGCCAGTCGCTGCGTATCAACAGACGCGTGAGACCTGGATGGCTGCCCATCCGCCCGGCTGCCTCGAATATCGAGAGGCGATGAGCCCGAGCGGCGTCTATGGCAAGTGGCTGCGTGAGAAATCGATTGCCGCCCAGGTCGGCGACAGCTTGTTCATGCACGCGGGGCTCAATCCCCTGCGACCGGCGCCGAAGTCGCTCGCCGAGGTCAACGACCGCGCCCGCGCGGAGATCCGCCGTCTCGATGCGCACCGCCAGCGGCTGGTCGCCAAAAAGCTCGCACTGCCATCGTTCTCATTGCAGCAACTGCTCGAAGTGAATGTGGCGGAACTGCAAACCGCGACCAACAGTATCGCCGCTGCACAGGCACTCGGGCGCGAAGCACCGGCGCTCGACTTGCCGCTGCTACGGGAAGCGCAGGAACTCCTCAACATCGGCACCTGGAGCCTGGTCGACCCGGAAGGCCCGCTGTGGTTCCGCGGCTACGCGCAATGGGACGAAGCAACAACCCTCGCGCAGGTGGAGGCGTTCCTCACCCAGATGAAACTCGCGCGCGTCGTCGTCGGCCACTCGCCGACCCGCGATCGGCGGATCACGCCTCGCTTTCGCGGACGCGCCGTGATCATCGACACCGGCATGCTGGCGCCGGTCTATCAAGGCAACCCTTCTGCCTTAGAGATCACCGGCGACAAGCTGAAGGCGATTTACGTCGATGGCGAAGTCGATCTGACCGCGACGCCGGCCAAAGCCGTTGCCAGTGGCGTAGCGGCGGGAACTCCACTGAGGACCCGCGCCAAAAGACCCGACGCATTGGCCACAGCAAAGCTCAAACCTTTGAGATTGCGCTCCGGCGGGACGCCCGGGATCGGCCGCGGATAGCCCGACGCTCGCACCGTCACCTCGCCATCGGCGGCAATCGTGACTTCGCAGGCGTCGCGCGGCAAGCCGAGATCGAGCGCCACGCTGATCACCCCAGGTAGACTCCCCGGCAACCACGGTCGCCCCTCTTGCGGGCCCGCGGCGACGACATACGCGCCGTCCGCCCGCGCCTCGGCCACCGCTTCAGCCAACGCGTCTTGATGTTCGCGATTGGTGGTGCCGAGACTGAGATTGATAATTCGCGCCTGATGCGCGACGGCCCATTCGATAGCCGCGACCAGCGCCTCGCCGGTGGTGCTCAGCTCGCGATCGAAGACCTTGAGGATGAACAGTTCGGCCTCCGGCGCCTTCTCTTTGATCGCCGCAGCAACGGCCGTCCCGTGACCGAGCCGGTCGGTGAAGTCGTCGTGAGCGTCGCCGATTGAGTCGATGCCAATGCCGCCAGCGACAGCTTGAATATGCGGGTGCGCGACATGCACGCCGCTGTCGATGACGGCAATGCGCACGCCGCGGCCGGTCGACTGGGCGAGGGTTGAGACGTCGAGAAAACCGCGCATGTGAGACTCGCGGGGCTAAAGCCCGCGCTACTTGGTCTTGGCGCCGGCCAACTGCGCCACAGCCGCGAGCGTCGTCTGCGCAGCGTTCAGTCCGAGACGGAAATCCTTGTCCGAGAATGTCGCGAAGACATCGATCGGCTGGTGCCACGTCGGATTCCAGCCTGCCCCGGTGTGCATCCCGCGCTCGTTTTCACGCAGGCTGATCGCCGGGACGACGTCCATGAACGGCGTCGAGTCGGTGTTGGTCATGTGATTGCCGACGGCGGCTGGATAGTCGGTGGCGTATTTCTCGTTGGCGTCGCGGAAGAAGAACGCCAGCTTCATGGCTTGCTCGGCGAGCTTGGCCGTCGACTGGAACTCGATGTTGACGTCCGCCTCAGGACGTTGTTCCGGATTCCACGTGCCATCGACGCGCGGCATGCCGTGGTCCCACATCATCATGTCGTGCTGAATCATCCCCAACCACTTCGGCTCGGGATAGCGGCCCGAGCCGGCGGGACTCTCCTGGCCTTGCAAGGCGGCGCGCTGTTCGACATACGCGCGCGCCCCGTTGAGGCCGGTCTCTTCGTTGTTCCACAGCGCGAAGCGAATGGTGCGCTCGGTCTGGACGTCGGGCATGCTGAAGATGCGCGCTAACTCCATGACTAGCGCGGTGCCAGAGCCATTGTCGTTGGCCGCTTCGCCCCAGCCATGTCCGTCCATGTGCGCGCCGATGATGTACATCTCATCCGGCCGCGTCGTCCCGACCTTGGTGCAATAGACCTGTTCGCGTGGGCCGTTGGTGGCCGGCTCGCGATTGAGCTCGCGCAATTTCACATCCGGCTGGGCGTTGGGGTCGGTGTTGACGCCGGTCTGGCGCGTGATGCCGCGATACCGTGACCCGCCGGGCCCGCTGCGCACTTCGCCGCTGGCAATGGTGGGGTGAGGACGCTGGCGTGGCGCTTGACCGCCGCCGGCAGCGGCAGGCGGCGTCGGCGGCGCCGGATTGAATTCGTACTTGAACCGCTCAGTCGCACAGCCGTAACTTTTCAACTGCGCTTCGATCCAATCGGTCGCTTTGCGATTCCGCTCGGTGCCCTGGCGCCGATCGCCGAACTGCGTCAGCCCCTTGACCGTGGCCTTGTACCGCTCGAGATCGAGTCGTGCCACAAGCGTCGCAACAGGGTCGGGCTTAGCCGTCGCCGCGGGCGCCTGCGGGCCGGCCTGGCCCTGCACAGTGATTGACGACACGACGACCATCGCGAGCAGACAAAACTTGGACCGCATCACATCCTCCGGTGGTCGAAAGTGTAACGCATGGCGGTCGCCGGTGGTCGGTGGTCGGTGGTCGGTGGTCAGTGGTCAGTGGTCAGTGGTCAGTGGTCAGTGGTCAGTGGTCAG
>DATLXN010000025.1:0-79326 GCA_035575715.1 Vicinamibacterales bacterium
GCAGGCGAGTTTTTTTACACGGAACGCAGGCGCGCTGGATCTTTCTTGGCGAGACGGGTGATGCGTTGTGCGAGCGCGTTGAGATCGTTTCTACGGTTTCCGGTGTCTGGACCGTGAACCTTCACAAGCTTTTCCGCCAACTTTCGGTTGGAGAGGGCCGGATGAGTCCGCCGCTGTGCCGCCACGGCAGCGGACAGTCTGGCGTCGTTGCGTTCCGCGTTTTCTCGTCGTTGACTGACGCTCGACGCGTTCGCGTCCGCGAGCTGCTCTTCGGTGCGAAAGGCGCGCTCCTCTGCACGCATGGCCATGACAAGAATCTGCTCGATGCGTTTTTGGGTGATGAGCCTCTCAATCAGGCAATCCGTACGGCGCAGCATCGCGTCCAACGGCTCGATGACATAGAGCTTCTCATCGATCAGGACGATGCCGTCATCGCGCGCGTCGCGCAGGACGTCGTCTCTGGATTCCTTCACGCGGACAGCCCGATGCGTGCGAATGGCAGGACGCGCGCGGCCTCATCCGTCAGGATCGCTTGCAGCTTGTGATCCCACCACGTGAGCGCCGCCACTTTCTCGGCGTCGTAGGAGTGCCTGTCGTAAACGGCCGTGACGCCGCCCTCCCGATGATTGAGAATTTTTCCGACGACAAGGCGCGGAATGCCTCCGCTCGTCATTCGGCTCGCCGCAGTCCGCCGCAGATCGTGTCCTCGAAAATCCTCGATTCCAAAGCTCGCCGTTGCTTCGGCCTGCTGTCGCTTGCCGAGTGCGCCATCAAGCACAAACGCGATCGGTTTCGGCCTGCTGTCGCCGCGTGCGTGCCGTGCAGCAAGGATGCGGTCTGCGTCGGCTCTCAGCCCGGTCAGAATCGCGTGGGCGGTGTCGTTGACTGGCACGCGGTGCGCAAGGCCGTTCTTCGCGACCGGGCCGGGGATGGTCAGCCAGCGGTTGACGAGGTCGACGTCCTGCCATCGCAAGGCCGCGAGTTCGCCGCCCCGTTGCGCCGTCAACAGCCGCAAGCGGTAGAACGCGGCCATCGGCCCGGGCAGTGTCTCGCACGCGGCCCACAAGCGGCGCAATTCGTCATCGCTCAGGACCCGGTCCCGCGCCCGTTCGACGCACGGACGCGGGATGCGCACGGCAGGGGACACGCTGATCAGGCCACGATCGAGCGCGAACGCAAACATCTTGCTGACAAGGGCGGTGACGCGGTTCGCGACGACGGGCGCGCCTTGTGCGGCGATGCTCTCGACCAGCACGATTACGTCGTGCCGGGTGATCTCCGCGATGCTGCGATGCCGCCACGACGGCAAGATCTTGCGCCGCAGCAGGTTGTCGTCGGCCTTCCAACTTTTCTTTCGTGCCTTCGCCCACTTCTCGATGTAGAGAGCGGCAAGGTCGTCGACCGTCTGAGCACGGCGGGCCTGCTGCTTCTCACGTGCCGGGTCGCGGTCATCAGTCGCCGACCGCAGGATCGTGCGCGCGCGTTCGCGGGCTTCGGCAAGCGAGAGAACTTTTGTGCTGCCGAGCGTGAACCGGCACGTGCGGCCGCGATGCCGATACCGGACCGCCCACGTCTTGACGCCAGTCGGCGCGACACGGAGCCACAGACCGGGAATGACCGTATCGCCGAGTTCCATCCGGCGCGCGTCCGGCTGCACGGCTGCGACGCGCTTCGGCGTCAACGTTTCGATCGCCACCTGTTTCCCCCTGCCGGGCGTGTCCCGGGGACAGGCCGGGGACACGCGCCATCGTTACTTCGTGAAAGACGATGATATCACGAGAATGGAAAAAAGGTCAGCAAAACAGGTATGTATTGTGAGACAATTTGATTTGCGGCGCAAAGTAGACCGGCTGGTTTGTGACTGAAAATCGTAGTGTCGACAGTTCGATTCTGTCCCAGGCCACCAGCCTCCACCTGGCACTTCACACGGGTTGCGCTTCGGCTTCCTTGACCAGCCCCAGCTCGCGGCGCAACCGCTCGTCGATGGCGTTGCGGATTTCCGGATGCTCGCGCAGGAAAGTCTTGACGTTCTCGCGGCCCTGGCCCAGACGCTCGCCACCATAGGCGAACCACGCCCCGCTCTTTTCGACAATCTTGCGCTCGACCGCCATGTCGAGCAGGTCGCCTTCGCGCGAGATGCCTTCGCCGTACATGATGTCGAACTCGGCTTCGCGGAACGGCGGCGCCATCTTGTTTTTGACCACCTTGACGCGGGTGCGACCGCCAACCGGTACGTCGCCGTCCTTGATCGCGGCAATCCGGCGAATGTCGATGCGGATCGAGGAATAGAACTTGAGGGCGCGGCCACCGGTGGTCGTTTCGGGATTGCCGAACATCACGCCGATCTTCTCGCGCAGCTGGTTGATGAAAATCAGCACGGTCTTCGACTTCGAGATGCTGCCGGTCAGTTTGCGCAGCGCCTGCGACATCAAGCGGGCCTGCAGACCCATCTGGGCGTCGCCCATCTCGCCTTCGATCTCAGCGCGAGGCACGAGTGCGGCGACCGAATCGACGACCACGACGTCGACACTGCCTGAACGAATCAGCACTTCAACGATCTCGAGCGCCTGCTCACCGTTGTCTGGCTGCGAGACCAACAGGTTGTCGATATCGACCCCCAGTTTCTTGGCGTATTCGGCATCGAGCGCATGCTCGGCGTCGACAAACGCGGCCATGCCGCCCGCTTTTTGCGCTTCGGCGATCACTTGCAGGGCGAGCGTGGTTTTGCCCGACGATTCTGGGCCGAAAATCTCGGTGACTCGGCCGCGCGGCAGGCCGCCGATGCCGGTCGCAAAATCGATGCTGATCGAGCCGGTCGAGATCGCTTCGGTCGGGGAGATCGAATTACGCGCCCCGAGCCGCATGATCGAGCCCTTGCCAAACTGCTTCTCGATCTGTCCGACGGCGACTTCGAGCGCTTTGATCCGTTCCTGGCGTTCATCCGCTGGCATGTCCGAATTCCTTTCCGAGACGAGAAGAGCGAAATGCCCCCGACCGGCATCTCATACTAGAAACGGACCAGGCGAAAGTCAAGCGTAAAAACGTGCAGGTAAAAGTGAATCTGGTCAATCATTACAACAACTTGCGGACACTTGTGACTTTCGCCTCAGGTTAGGGCAGATCGCAGAATCTGCTGGGGTGGCGGTTGACCGATCGATCAGAAGTTCCGTACGGTGGACCGGTGCCCACACCGATCGGACATGCGCTCGGCGGCCTTATTGTGGGGCTCGCGTTGTCGTCTACGGGGGCAGGTAGGCAGGTAGGGGCAGGTGGGCAGGTAGGGGCAGGTGGGCGGGTCGGCAGGTGGGTAGGTCAAGACACAGGCGCGATTGCGCTCTGCGCGTTTGCGGCGTGCGTGCCCGACATCGACTTCTTCTGGGGCCGGCACAACATGGAGACGCACAGCCTGGGGTTTACGCTACTTGTCGGACTGGTGGCACTGGCGTGGACGCGCGGCAACCGGCGTGCGGCACTCGCCGGCACGCTGGCTGTTTGCACGCACGTCCTGTTTGATTGGCTGGGCTCCGACGACTTTCCGCCGCTGGGCGTGATGGCGTTGTGGCCGTTCAGCTCGAATTTTTATTTTGCCAACGCATTTGTCTTCGAGGCCATTTCGCGCCGCTATTGGCTGCCCGGCTTCGTGACGCACAACCTCCTCGCGGTCTTGCGGGAGGTGGCCATTCTGCTGCCGATTGTTGCGGGCGTGTGGTGGCTCCGCAAGGGATTACGCAGATAGGGGTTATCGCAGATTACGCAGATTACGCAGATGAACTTTAGAATCGTGGATTAATCCACCACAACGTCCAGAGCGGAGCATTCTCACCAATGGCGAAACACAACGACAAGAAGAAAACCCTCACCACGCGGCAAGGCCACCCGGTCAGCAACAACCAGTCCCAGCGCACCGTCGGCAGCCGCGGCCCGGCCACCCTCGAGAACTATCATTTCCTGGAGAAGATCAGTCACTTCGATCGCGAGCGCATTCCCGAGCGCGTCGTCCACGCCCGCGGGTTTGTCTGCTACGGCGACTTCGAAGCGACCGGTAAGATCGGCGACGCGCCCTCGGCGAAGTACACCCGAGCCAAGATTTTTTCCGAGAAGGGCAAGAAGACGCCGCTCGCGATCCGGTTCTCAACCGTCATCGGCGGCCGCGATTCGTCGGAGGTCGCGCGCGACCCCCGCGGCTTCGCGGTCAAGTTTTACACCGAGGACGGTAACTGGGATCTGGTTGGCAATAACCTCGCGGTGTTCTTTATTCGCGACGCGATCAAGTTTCCCGACGTGATCCACTCACTCAAACCCGACCCGGTCACGTTCCGGCAGGAACCCAATCGCATTTTCGACTTCATGAGCCAGACGCCGGAATCGATGCACATGCTGATGAATCTGTTCAGCCCGCGCGGCATCCCGGCGAGCTATCGACACCAGCAAGGGTTCGGCGTCAACACCTACAAGATGGTCAACGCCAGCGGCGACACCGTGCTGGTGAAGTATCACTGGCACCCGCGCTGCGGTGTCGCCAGTCTGACGGCGGCCGAAGCAGCCACGGTCCAGGGGCAGGATCTGGGCTCCGCGTCCAAAGACCTGTTCGAAGCGATCGCCGCCAAGGACTATCCGCAGTGGGATTTCTACGCCCAGATCATGGAAGACCACGATCACCCGGAACTCGATTGGGATCCGCTGGACGACACCAAGATCTGGCCCGAGGATAAGTTTCCGCTGCACCATCTCGGCGTGATGACCCTGAACCGCAACGTCGAGGATCATCACAATGAAAATGAGCAGATCGCCATGGGCACCGGTGTCCTGGTCGACGGACTCGATTTTTCCGACGATAAGATGCTGGTCGGCCGGACCTTCTCGTATTCCGACACGCAGCGCTATCGCGTCGGGACCAATTACTTGCAGCTGCCGGTCAACGCGCCGAAGACCGACACCGTGCACACCAATCAGCGCGGCGGTACGTTGTCGCACGGCGTCGACCTGGCACCGGGTCAGAATCCGCACGTCAACTTTGAACCGAGCATCCATAACGGTCTGGTTGAAGCCGAGCGCAAACCATATAACGGGCGGGAACTCCACGGCCGCCTGACGACCAGCGTGCTCGAACGCCGCAACGATTACGTCCAGGCGCGGGCGCGTTACGCGACCATTGAGACATGGGAACGCGACGACCTGGTCAAGAACCTGAGCGACCTGCTTGGGCAATGCGAACGGGACGTGCAGGAACGGATGATCTGGCACTTCCTGCTGGTGCACGACGACCTTGGCACCCGGGTTGGCGAGGCGATCGGTGTCCGCGCCAAGGACGTCAAAGGTCTCGAGCCGCTGGCCGACCAGATTCTGACCGACCAAGACAAAGCCCGTATTGCCACGTTAGGTAAGAACGGCGATGCCCTCGACGCCAAGGCGTGGGGCGTGTGGACGGCGTCAGTCCCGAACCATCAGGCCACGGCAGAAGACGTGATGCGTGGCATGAAGGGCGTCAAGATCGCGAAGTAACGAGGCCTCGGTTACTCGGGCGGATAGTGTCCCAGGACCCGCACCCAGGTGGTCGACGCGGTGATCTCGTCGATCACCGCGCCGCGGTATCGAAGACCGGTTCCGCACGCATCCATCACCCTTAGAGCATTTCAACGGCGAGGGCGACGCCGTTGCCCCCACCCAGGCACAGCGTCGCGATGCCGTGTTTCCCGCCCCGATCGCGCAACGCATAGAGGAGCGTGGTCAACACCCGCGCACCGGACGCGCCGATCGCGTGGCCCAGCGCGACCGCGCCGCCGTGGACGTTGACCTTGTTCATGTCGAGACCGAGCTCGTGGCCAACCGCGACCGCCTGCACCGCGAATGCTTCGTTCAGCTCGAACAGGTCGACGTCACCGAGCTGCCAGCCGGCCTTGGTCAGCACCTTGCGCGTCGCTTCGACCGGTGTCATCAGCAACATCTTCGGCTGCAATCCACTGGTCGCCTGCGCGACAATGCGTGCCAATGGGCGGAGGCCGAGTTGCTGGGCGCGCTCGGCCGACATGACCACCAGTGCCGCCGCGCCGTCGTTCACTGGCGGCGCATTGCCGGCGGTGACGCTGCCGTCTTTTTTGAACGCCGGCTTCAGCGCGCGCAAGGTCTCCGGTGTCGTATCCGCGCGCACCGCTTCGTCGCGATCGAACAGGATCGGATCGCCTTTTTTCTGCGGGATCGGGACGGGCAGGATCTCGTCTGTGAACTTGCCACCGGCATGTGCGGCAACAGCGCGACGATGACTTTCTGCGGCGAACGCGTCCTGCTGCTCCCGCGTGACGTTGTACGCGTCGGCGACCGTTTCACCCGCGTTGCCCATGTGCCAGCCTTCAAAGGGACACCACAATCCGTCGTGAATCATCGAGTCGATGATCTGGCTGTGGCCCATGCGCAGGCCTTCGCGCACGCGCGGCATCAGGTAGGGACAGTTGCTCATCGACTCCATGCCGCCGGCCACCGCGATCTCAATGTCGCCGGTCTGGATCCCCTGATGGGCAAGCATCACCGCCTTTAAGCCGGAGCCACAGACCTTATTGATGGTCAACGCGGCGACATGGTCGGCCAGGCCGCCCTTGAGCGCCGCCTGCCGCGCCGGCGCCTGCCCGGTCCCGGCGGACACGACATTGCCCATGATGCACTCGTCGACCGACGCGGGGTCGATGCCGGCGCGCCGAACCGCTTCACGCACGACCATGGCGCCCAGTTCCGGCGCCTGAAAGTCCTTCAATGTGCCGAGAAACTTGCCCGTGGGCAGCCGCACGGCACTCACAATCACTGCTTCGCGCATAGGTGAAATTGTATCTGGTGATCTACTGATTTGGTGATCTGGCGATTTGCGCGGTCACCTTCGCGTTTAGCCCTACGGTGCGAGAACTGAGCGCACAGATCTTTAGATCACCAAATCATCAGATCACGCGATAGCATGCGGCCATGCCAGATCCCCTTCTCGGACCAATCAAAGACGCAGAACGCCGCGAAATCGGCGGGGTCACCGTCGACACCGTCCGCACCGGCGACGCCCGCATCAAGCGGATCATCTATTCGCCCGGCTTTCGCTGGTCGAAGGACATGAAGCCGATCACCAAGACGGACAACTGCATGCACGCCCACGTCGGTTTCCTCGTGCGCGGGCAGATCCATGTCGAGTACCCGGACGGCTGCGTCCATGAATTTGTCGCGCCGCAGGCGGTGGCGATCGATCCAGGCCATGACGGATGGGTGGTGGGGAATGAGCCCGCCGTGTTGATTGAGATCGACTTCGAAGGCGACACCATCCAGCGGCTCGGCATGCCCGAGAGGCATGAGCACTGATTACTTATTCGTCGTGATCCGCTTCACCGTGCCGTGACCGAGGAGCGGCTCGAGACGCGCGAGAATCAGCCGTGCCGAGCGCCGCACTTCGCGGGCCCAATGCGCATCGGCGGCGTCGACGTGCAGCACGCCGGCGTCGTCGAGCTTGACGGTGGTCATCTTGACGACGGCGGCGCCGACACTCGCGCGCCACGCAAAGTCGACCTTCTCGTCGCACAGCGGCGCCTTGGAGATGACTTCTGCGAGCACCACGGGAATCACCCGGTCAGCCCTGATCACCCTCACAGATTACACTTGAAGGGATGTTAATTCTTGCGTCCTCGTCGGTTCGGCGCTACGACTTGCTCAAGGCGGCTGGCATCCCGTTCGAAGCGGTCCCAGTGAAAATCGAGGAAGAGGTGATCAAGGCCGAGCCGCCGGGCGAGCACGTTCGTCGCCTTGCCACGGAAAAGGCCAATGCTGCGTTCCTGAAGCGGCCTGAGTCGGTGGTGCTTGGGGCCGACACGGTCGTGCTGATCGGCAGCGAACTCATGGGCAAGCCGAAAAACGATGACGATGCGGTCCGTATGCTGCGCATCCTGTCGGGACGGGAGCACGAAGTCCTGACCGGGTTGGCCATCCTGGCGCCCAATCGTGAGCCGGCGATCGAGGTGGTGCGCACGCGGGTCTGGTTCAATCCTCTTAGCGACGATGAGATCGCCGATTACATCGCCACCGGGGAGCCACAGGACAAGGCCGGCGCCTACGGCATCCAGGGGCTGGGCTCGCGGTTCATCGACCGCATTCAGGGCAGCTATTCAAACGTCGTCGGGCTACCGGTCGCGCTTGTGTATCGGCTGCTGAAGGGCTATCCTGAGAGATGACCTCGGTCACCGGAAGTCCTTAGCTATGAAGCAAAAAGCGGTAAAAGTCGGTCTCACCGGCCTGGTTCTGGCGCTAGCCTTCGGAGGCCTTTTGATCACCTCACTTGGCGAGGCGACCGAGTATTACAAACATGTCGACGAAGTGATGGGGCAGCCGGACCAGTGGTACGGCAAGAAGCTTCAGCTCCACGGGTTTGTTGTGCCGAAATCGATTATGAAGCGGCCCAACAGTCTCGACTATCGCTTTCAGGTCGAGAGCAACGGTCAACTGGTGACCGCCAGCTACACCGGCGTCGTGCCCGACACCTTCAAAAGTGAAGCGGAAGTCGTCCTGAAGGGCACGCTTTCGCCCGCAGGCTTTGCCGTCGTACCGAATGGTGTCATGGCGAAGTGCCCGTCGAAGTACGAACCGAAAACCGGCGGCGCACCCACCTCCGGCACTTACTAGGAGGTCCCCATGGCCTCACTCGGCGCATTCATTCTGGTCCTCACCTTCGTCGCCGCGGCGTACGCCGCAGGGGCATCGGTGGCCGGAGCCCGACGCCGTAACAATCGACTGATTGAAAGCGGCATTGGCGCGTTCTACCTCGTCGCCGCGCTTCTGGCGGTTGCCTCCGGCATCATCATTTACGCGTTTGTCGCCGGCGACTTTTCGATCAAGTACGTGCAGCGCTATTCCGATAGCGTCCAACCGCTGTTCTACAAAATCACCTCGTACTGGGGCGGCCTCGACGGTTCGGTGATGTTCTGGGTCTTCCTGCTCTCGGTCTTCGGATCGGTGGCGGTCAAGGTCAATCGCGAACGCCATCGCGAGTTGATTCCGTATGTCGTTGCGGTCACGGCCGTCGTGGAGATGTTTTTTCTCTTCCTGATGATCGTCCACAACAACCCGTTTGAAACCTACCTGACCGAATCGCCGACTGAAGGCCGCGGCCTCAATCCGCTGCTCCAGAACTTCTACATGGCGATTCATCCGCCGACGATGTATCTGGGGTTTGTCGGGCTGACCATCCCGTTCGCGTTCGGCATGGCGGCGCTGATCACCGGACATCTCGACGACTCCTGGCTGCGCGCGGTGCGCCGCTGGACAATGTTCTCCTGGTTCTTCCTGTCGTTCGGCCTGACGCTCGGGATGATCTGGGCCTACGAAGAATTAGGGTGGGGCGGCTTCTGGGGCTGGGACCCGGTGGAAAATGCCGGTCTGCTGCCGTGGTTTACGGCGACGGCGTTTTTGCACTCGGTGATGGTCCAGGAGCGCCGCGGCATGTTGCGCGTCTGGAACGTGTCGCTGGTCATCCTGACATTCCTGCTGACCATCTTCGGCACGTTCATGACCCGCTCCGGCATCGTCCAGTCGGTCCATGCGTTCGGCGAAGATCCGGAGCTGGCGCGGATGTTCCTGACCTTCATGGCCGGGATCACACTATTTAGTTTTGGCTGGGTGATTTACCGGCTGCCGATGCTCAAGGCGCGCAACGAGCTCGAGTCGTGGGCGTCGCGCGAAGGCGCGTTCCTCGCCAACAACTGGGCGCTGCTGTTCGGGGCCTTCTTCGTGCTGTTTGCGACGATGTATCCGACGATTACCGAAGCGATTAGCGGCGAGCGCCTATCCGTTGGTCCGTCGTTCTTCAATAAGTGGATGACGCCGGTCGGCCTGATCCTCCTGTTCCTGACCGGTGTCGGACCGCTCCTGGCGTGGCGCAAAAGCTCGTTGCCCAACCTGGCGCAACAGTTTCTCTGGCCCGCCGTTTCCGCACTCGTCGTCGGCGGCGTCGTCGTCGCCCTGGGCGTGCGCGTGTGGAGTTCGGGGATTTGTTTCGCCTTGTGCGGATTCGTGTTCGGCACCATCTCGCAGGAATACATCCGCGGCGCCAACGTCCGCAGGGCCACCTCTGGCGCCGACCTGCTCACCGCGATGGTCGGCCTGGTCGGCCGCAACAAGCGCCGCTACGGCGGTTATATCGTGCACGTCGGCATCGTCTTGATGTTCCTGGGGTTCGCCGGTGAGGGTTTCAGCCGCGACGAACAGTTGCTGGTCCGCCCTGGCCAGGAGGCGACCGTTGGCGATTACACGCTGCGGATGGATGCGCTGCGAGTCACCGAGGACAACCAGAAGCAGATGATCACGGCGCACATCACCGTGAAAGATGCTGACGGTCAGGAAATCGGCAAGATGTATCCGGCAAAGTGGTACTTCGCGCGCCACGAAGAGGAACCGACGACCGAGGTGGCCATCCGGCGCTCCTTTGCCGAGGACCTTTACATCGTCATGCCGGCCTTCGAAGTGAAGGAACAATCGGCCAGCATCGAAGTCCACATCAATCCGCTGATCAATTGGATTTGGCTCGGGTTTGCCGTCCTTGCGCTCGGCACCGCGATTGCCCTGCTTCCCGAAAGCGCATTCACATTTGCTATGGCGAAACTTCCAGCTGAAGCGGCGACGGCGGCGTTCCTACTCTTCACCTTGCTTGGGGTACCGGCAGTCGTCGCGGCGCAGCACATGGAAACGCCGATGACCGGCGGGGTGGTAGTTCGCTCGCCTGCAGAGAAATCGGCCACCGACAAGCTGGCCTGCTGGTGCGGCGGCTGCTCGAAGTTGCAGGTCGGCAGCTGTTCGTGCGGCCACTGCGCGATCGTCCGCAAGGAAGTGACGACGATGCTGGCCAGCGGCAAGTCCGAGGATCAGGTCCTCCAGCATTACGTTGCCCAGAACGGCGGCATGCATGTGCTCACCGAGCCGCCGACGATGACCTTCCGCCTGTCGTATCTCGTGCCCTACGGCATGGGGATGGCCGGCCTGCTGGTCGCCGGCTTCGTGGCGGTGCGCTGGTCGCGTCGGAGCGATGCGGCCGAAGCGTCAGCCGCACGCAACTCGGCGCCGTCCGAGGATGCGACGCTCGCCACCAGGCTGGACGATGAGCTCCGCGACCTCGACTGACGCGTCGCTGCGGCCGTGGCAGTTTTTCCTTCTCGCCGGCATGTTGTGCGCGACGGCTGTCGTCATTGTCGCCACCGGTCAGTCGCCAGCGTCCATTGTCATTCTCAGCATCACCGTCGTGACGGCAAGCTTCGTCGCGCTGGCCGCCTACCGCTCGCTGGCTCCACTGGTGCTGCCCGAGAGCTTGCTGCTGTTGCCATCCCTCTTTGGCGGACGCACGCGGGCCGGACTGGAACGCGAAAAGACGTTGGTGTTGCGCACGATCAAGGAGCTCGAGTTCGACTTCGCCATGGGCAAAGTGTCGCGGAGCGACTATGACCTGCTTGGCGGGCGGCTGCGGGCGCGCGCGATTGGGCTGATCAAGCAGATTGATGCGGGCGCAGGCTATCGCGGCGTGATCGAGAACGAGTTGGCGGCGAGGACGGCGGGGATGGCCTCGACTGCGGAGCACACGCCCCGCACCACCGATGACGATGTCGCCACGATTGACGATGGAGCACACGGCTTGAGCCCCGCGATCACGGCCTGCGCCTCATGCGGGGTGAGTAACGAACCGGACGCGCGCTTCTGTAAGAACTGCGGCACCAAGTTGGCCGCCTGACATGCGCGCCGCCACGCTCCTGTGCCTCGCCGCGATGCTCGTCGCCCAACCGGCGGCCCAGCAGATGCCTGACCCGTCACAGATGGCTGGGCGGCCGTTGCCGGCCCCGGAACTGCCGACCGGTGCGGTGTCGGTGCGTGTGGTCCGAGAGCGGATGGGGAACAACGTCCCCAATCACACCGTCACGCTCAAAGCAGCGGCACAAACCCTGACCGGGACGACCGACGCGCAGGGACGCGCACAGTTTGGTGACCTACCGGCGGGCACGATGATCACGGTCGAAGCGGTGGTCGATGGCGAGAGCGTGCAGTCGCAACCATTCGCGGTACCGGCACGTGGTGGCGTCCGCGTGGCGTTGATCGCGGGGATTGCCGTGGCCGCGGCGAGAGAACGTGCGGCCGCGGAAGAAGGCGCGCGCCAACCGGCGCGACAAGGGGTGGTCTCCTTTGCCGGAGAGAGCCGGATCATTGCGGAGTTCCAGGACGATAACCTGCAGATTTTCTATCTGCTCGACATCGTCAACTCTGCTCGCACGCCGGTCGACATCGGCGAGCCGCTGATTATCGAACTCCCGGCGGGCGCCACTGGTGCCGGCGCGATGGACGGATCGTCGCCACTGGCGATGGTCCAGGACGACCGGATCCGCATCGCGGGTCCCTTTCCGCCGGGGAAGACCTCCGTGCAGGCCGGCTATCGCATGCCGTACAGCGGCGACACGGTCTCCATTGAACAAAAGTGGCCCGCGGCATTCGAGCAGCTGTTTGTCGCGGCAGAAAAAGTCGGCGACCTGCGCATCGCGTCGCCGCAATTTGGTCAACAGCAGGAAGCGCAGGCCAATGGCGCGCCGTTCCTGATGGCGACCGGCGGCCGTGTGAACGCCGGCGAGACGATGGTCCTGACCTTGAGCGGCTTGCCACACCATGGCACCCTGCTCCGCAACGTCGGCGTCAGTGTGGGATTGTTGTTTCTCATCGGCGGGCTGGTGTTCGGCATCGTCGCCCGACCGGCCAGCGTGGTGCATGCGACAGCGCTCGCGGAACGCAAAGAAGCACTCTTCGCGAAACTGGTGGCACTGGAGGCTGACCGCCGCATCGGACGGGTTGATGAACGGCGCTACGCGACCCGCCGGCAGGCGGTGGTCACCGAACTCGAACGCGTGATGGCCGAGCTCGGTGGAGAGGAATCGGCTGCGTGAGTCTCGACTTCACGCAAGTCACGGCTACCGATCTCGGGCGACATTACGGTCGCCGCAAAGCGCTCTCCCAAATTTCTTTCGACTGCCACGCTGGCGAAATCGTCGGCCTGCTGGGGCCCAACGGCGCGGGCAAGTCGACGTTGCTCGCGATCCTCGCGACGCTGCTCGCGCCGTCCACCGGCACGGTGACCTATGGCGGACACACCGCCCAGGCGGCCGGCGCCGCGCTGCGCGGCCGGCTGGGTTTACTTGGGCACGACCTGTACCTGTATCCGGAACTCAGCGCCCGCGAGAACCTGCTGTTCTTTGCGCGCCTCTACGGCCTGGGTGACGCGGCGCGGGTTGTCGATGCGAGTTTGGAGCGCGCCAACCTCGCTGATCGGGCTGACGACCAGGTGATCGGGTTCTCGCGTGGCATGCGGCAGCGGCTCGCGCTCGAACGCGCCTTGGTCCACCAGCCGCGACTGCTGCTGCTCGACGAACCGTTCACTGGCCTCGATCAGGCATCCGCTGCGACCCTGGTCACGCGTCTGCAAGGGTTACAGTCCGAGGGCTGCGTGATTATTGTCGCCACGCACGACCTCGATGTTGCTGACGGGCTGTTGTCACGTGCGCTCTATCTGCGCAACGGACGCCTGGTGCACAGCGATGCCGGCAGTCACGGTCTGCGCGATCGGTATGTCGCCGCGATCGGGACGGCATGAGCGACTTTTTCCGCATCGCGTGGCTGGTGGTGCGCAAGGATCTCGCGGTCGAAGCGCGCAGCTGGGAACTCGTCTCAACCACGGTGTTTTTTGCGGTGTCGTGCGTCCTGGTGTTTGCCTTTGCGCTGGTCGAGGACGGGCGCGCGGTGGGCAATGTCGCGGCCGGGATCCTGTGGGTGGCGATCGCGTTTTCCGGCACCCTGGCCCTCGGGCGGACCTTCGAACGCGAACGGCAAACCGATACCCTGCGCGCGCTGATGCTGGCGCCAGCCGATCGCCCGGCGCTCTATGTCGGCAAGCTGCTCGGCATCCTCGTTCTGATGGCGGTCACCGAAGCCGTGCTGGTGCCGCTGGTCGGATTGTTTTTTCAGGCGCCGGTCGGCGACCGACCGCTGTTGCTGGCGGCGCTGTTGATTGCCGGGACGATTGGCTACGCGGCGGTCGGCACGTTGTTCGCCGCGATGCTGGTTCGGGCGCGCAGCCGAGACGTGATGCTGCCGATTTTGTTGTATCCAATCACCGTTCCGGTGATCATTGCAGGCGTTCGTGGCACTGCGGCGCTGTTTCAGGAAACGCCGAACGACGGCCTTGCGCAGTTCTGGCTGGCGATGTTGCTGTTCTTTGACGTGGTCTTTGTCACGCTGGCGCTCTGGACATTTGAACCGTTGATGACGGAGTAGTGAATGCCTGCCACAGAAACCCAGAGTCTCCGTGTCTCTGTGCTTCGGTGGCTTGGTAATGAATTGTGACAGCGACACACTAGACTGAAGTCCAAGATGCGAAAGTATTCGAGCGTTCTTCTGGGAGTTGCACTCGCGATGTTTGCCGTGGCGCCGGTCCTGGTTCATCGCGCGCCCTATGAATCGACGATGGGGCTGGTGCAGAAGATTTTCTATTTCCATGTGCCTGGCGCGATCTTGATGTTGCTGATCGCGATGATGGCCGGCGTGACGAGCGCGATCTTTCTGTTTAAAAAGAAGCCGTGGGCCGACCATTGGTCGATTGCTGCGGCGGAGCAGGTGGTGTTGTTCGGCGCGATGACCTTGGTCACCGGGCCGCTGTGGGGCCGCAAGGCGTGGGGCGTGTATTGGGATTGGGACGCGAGGCAGACCTCTGCGTTACTGCTGTGGATGACCTTCACCGCGTATCTGCTGTTGCGTCGCTACGGGGGACCCGGTTCCGACAAGCTGGCGGCGGGCGTCGCGCTGTTCGGCATGGCCAACGCGCCATTCGTCTATGTCTCGGTGAACTACTGGCGGACGCTGCATCCAAAGACCACGGTCATTCCAAACCTGGTCCCGCCGATGGCTGGTCCGATGTGGTTCTGCCTCGCGGCATTCGCAGTCATGGCGATTGTCCTTTTTACACTCCGTGTCCAGCTCGAGGAGCAGCGGGCGAAAGTAGAAGCGCTCTACCTCGCCGCTGACGAAAGTTAAATGCCTGTGATCCGACTGCTCATCGTCTTGTTCGCGATCGGCGTTGCTGCGCCGATGGTCGTCAACGCTCAGCCGCCACAACCGGCTCAGGAAGAGTTCGTGCCGGTGGATCAACTGCCGCCGGAAGCCGAATTGCCGGCGGCGCGCATGGTGATTGGCGCCTACGTCTTCGTCTGGGTCGCGTTTGTCGCCTACATCTTCACGCTGGTCAAGCGCGTCAAGAAGGTCGAAGGCGACCTCGCGATGCTGGAGCGCGACCGCCGTTGATCGGCGAAATGACCTCGGCCCACTTCATCTACATCCCGGTGGCGATGTTGGTGGGGATGGTGTTCGGCTGGATTCTCGGGGGGCGCGCCGCCAAAGACGCGTACCTGTCAGAGCTAAAGCGCCGCGACGAAAGACAGAAAGCGAAAGCAGCAAAACAACACGAAGATCACGAAGGACACGAAAAAAACAAGAATTAATTCTTCGTGGTCTTCGTGCCCTTCGTGTTGCGTTTTATCTTCCCAGCGCGAGCCGTTGCGCTAACACCTCTGGCAATCCTTGTTCCAAAATTCGCGCCTGCGCCTGTTCCACGGGATAGGGCGTGCGATAGATCGTCACGATTGTCGTATCGGTGTCGACGATCGAAAAACCCGCCCGCGGATCGCCATCCCGTGGCTGACCGACCGAACCTGGATTGATCAAGTGGCTCGTCGTTCCGCTCAACGCGATCGTCAGTGGCCGCTGGTCATCGAGCGTGGTGACCGCAAACTGATCGCCGGTGAGCGCGTAACCGACCTGCACGTGGGTGTGTCCGAACAGGCAGAGCGGGCGCTCGGCCGAGTGGAGCGCGCGCAGCGCGTCGAGATCATCGAAGACGTAGGCATCTTCGTCGAACGGCGTGCCGTGGCAAATTTCGATCAGATCGTCGACCTCCATTGGCCCGGCGGGCAACGCGGCCAGCCATTCACGGTTCTCGCTGGTCAAGGCTTCGTAGGTCCAGCGAATCGCGCTCCGCGCGACGGCGTTGAAGCCGTCGGCGCTTTCCACGCCCGAGCCGACTTTGTCGTGGTTGCCGCGAATCAGGGCATAGGGCGCCAGCGCGCGCACTTTCTCCACGACCGCGTTGGGGTCGCCGCCGTAGCCGACCAGATCGCCGAGCACCAACAGGCGGTCGTAACCAATCTCCGCGGCCACCGCGAGAACGGCCTCGAACGCTTCCATGTTGGCGTGAATGTCGCTGAGAACGAGATAGCGCATGTCCGGTGCGACCTACGCTCCGAGCCAGTCGACGATCTGTTCCACCAGATCCTCCACCGACCCCTTCCCGACGTCGATGCGGAGGTGCGCGCAGCTATAGGCCATGAACCGCTGATTATAAAGTCTTTCCATCTCGATGCGGTCAGCGGCGAGGGGACGCCGCCCATCGAGCGGCACCCGGTCGAGAATCGTCGCAAACGGTGCGTCGAGCCAGATCACCGCGCCGTCCCGCAGCATCATCTCGCGCGTCCCGGCGTCGACGATGGTGCCGCCCCCGGTGGCGACGACCGCGCCCCGCTCGGGCAATAACGCAATCAGTTCTTCGCGCTCGATCCCGCGGAAATAGGGTTCGCCTTCCTGGCGAAAGATGGTCGGGATGTCGCGGCGCTCTCGGCCCTCGATCCGCTCGTCGATGTCCTCCATCTTCCAGTCCAGTCGCCGGGCCAGCGCGCGTGCGACGGTGGTTTTTCCTGCGCCCATGAAACCGACCAGATAGACCTTGTCGGCTTTCACGCGCGCAGTCGCTCAAGGTCGTCGAAGAAGGACGGGTAGGACACCGCTGCGGCGCTGGCCCCCTCGATGATGACCGGTGCGCTGGCCAGCAAGCCGGCGATCGCGAAGGCCATCGCGAGCCGGTGATCGTCGTGGGCCTGGACGATGCCGCCGCCAAGCTGGCGCCCACCGCGGACGTGGAAGCCGTCCGGGAGTTCCTCAGCGTCGGCGCCAAGCACCCGCAGCCCATTCACGAGCGCGGTAATCCGATCGCTCTCTTTGACCCGCAGCTCGGAGGCGCCGGTCACCCGCAATTCGCCGCCCGCGGTCGCCAGCACCGCGAGTACCGGCAATTCGTCGATGATCGCCGGAACAATGTCGGCGCCGAGTTCGAGAGAGGTCAGCCCCTGCCCGCGCACGCGAATCCGGCCGACCCGCTCTTGCTGCCGCACGTCGGTCTGTTCCACGTCGACCAGGGCCCCGAAGCGGCGCAGGACGTCGATCAGGGCGCTGCGCGATGGGTTGAGGCCGACGCCCTCAATTGAGACATCCGAACCTGCCAACCCCGCCGCGGCTGCCGCGGCAAAGGCCGCCGACGAAATGTCGCCAGGCACATGCGCTTCGATGCCGCGCAGCCGCTGACCACCGGCAAGGGTGCAGGTGTCGATGTCGCGCGTCAGCGACGCCCCGAACGCTTCGAGCGCGCGCTCGGTATGATCCCTCGTGGCCACGCGTTCGGTGACCTGGGTTTGTCCACTCGCCTGCAATCCCGCGAGCAACACCGCGCTCTTGACTTGCGCGCTCGGCACGTCCGGAACAAACGCGATGCCGCGCAGGTCGCTGCCATGGATCCGCAGGGGCGGGCGATCATCCGCCGCCTCGAACCGCGCCCCCATCAATGTCAGCGGCGCAATAATCCGCCGCATCGGACGGCGGCTGAGCGACCGGTCACCAATCAGGGTGCTCTCAAACGCATGGGCCGCGACGATGCCGGCCAACATGCGCATCGTGCTGCCGGAATTGCCGCAATCGAGTGGCTTGGCCGGCGCGGTCAGGCCGCGTGGTCCACGCCCGCGGATGACGACGACCGCCGCCGCGCCGCGACTGACCGGTTCGACGCGCGTGATGGTCACGCCCATCGCCTGCAAGCAGGCCAGGGTCGAGGCACAGTCGCCGCCCGGGGCATAGTTGTGAATCCGCGTCTCGCCATCGGCGATCCCGGCCAGCAGCGCATAGCGATGCGAGATCGACTTGTCGCCCGGAACGCGCAAGATACCGCGAACGCGTGTCGCGGGACGGACGATGACCTGATGTGCGATGTGCACAACCGATCACTATATCGTTACTGGTCGCTAGACTAGCGGGGAAAAGGCTATGCTAGGTTACGCGTGCGCATGACGCATTCCCACTTGGTTCGGATCGAATTTGGCAGCGCCTACGACATGCTCGATTTTGTCCAGGTGGTCAGCGACTACATCGGTCGCATGGCCGGCCTCGATGAGGATGCGCTGCACTGGGTGAGCGTTGCGGTCCGTGAGTCGGTGGTCAACGCGATCAAGCACGGCAATCGAAGCGACGAGACCAAGAAAGTTGTCGTCGAGTTCTCCCCAGTGCCGCTGGACAATCCCGAAGAACTGGTGATTCGCGTCGAGGACGAAGGCGAAGGGTTCGATCCGGACGAACTTGCCGATCCACTGGCGCCTGAAAATATTTTGAAGTCCAGCGGCCGCGGCATTTTTCTGATCAAAAGCTTCATGGACGACGTGCAGCTGCAGCGCGGGCAGCACCGCGGGATGCAGATCCGCATGGTCAAAAAAGTCGTTCGCACTGACGCGCCCGTCTGACGACGTGGCCGCCTCAGCCTCTCCCCCCGATCCGCGCTTCCTCGCGACTGCGATCGAAGCAGTCGTCAAAGCCGGCGATATTCAACGCGCCAAGTTCGGCACCGTCCTGCGCATCGATAAAAAGGGCAGCACCGATCTGGTCACTGACGTCGATGTCGCTGTGGAGCGGATGTTCCGCGCGATGATTGCCGAGCGCTTCCCGGGCCACGACATCCTGGCGGAAGAGATGGGGCAGCAGACCACCGGCGCCAGCCACCGGTGGGTGTTTGATCCGTTGGACGGCACCACCAACTTTGCCCATGGCGTCCCGATTTTTTGTTCGACGCTCGCCCTCGAGATTGACGGCGAGCCGGTGGTCGGGGCGGTTTTCGACCCTAACCGGCAGGAGCTGTTTACCGCGGAACGTGGCGTCGGCGCCTGGCTCAACGGCGAGCCGCTCAAAGTGTCCTCCGCGACGACGCTGGTGGACTCGATCCTCGTCACCGGGTTCCCTTACGACATCCGCGATCGGATGGACGAAATCCTGGGTCTGTTTGCAGCCTTCCTGCGCGAGGCGCGGGCGGTCCGTCGCCTCGGCTCAGCGGCCATCGACCTGTGTTGGGTGGCAGCGGGGCGGATGGAAGGATTCTGGGAGCAAAGCCTGCAGCCGTGGGACACGATGGGGGGCGCGTTAATCGTGCAGGAGGCTGGCGGGCGCGTGTCTGCGCTCGACGGCGGCCGCTGGCGTGCGGACAATGGCGACGTGCTGGCGTCCAACGGTCACATCCACGAACAGATGCTCGCAGTGATCAAAACGGCCACCCACCGTCCTTAACTCAGGACAATTTCCGCTGGCACACGCCCTGCTATTGGGGGTCCTGTAACTGCCTTGCCTAAAACGACCTCGGAGGTCCTATGCGTGCCCGATTTGCCTGGACGGTAGCGTCCCTGCTCGCCGTCAGTCTGTTGAGCGCTGATACCGCGTTCGCACAACAAACTGTGAACTTTTCCCTCGGCATCTTCACCGTGCGCGGCGAAGATGCCCGCGTCGATGGTGACGCGTTGGTCGAAAATCGCGACATCTACGTCTTCGATTTCCAGGACTTCAATGGCGTCTCGCTTGGCGCCGAGTGGTTGGTGCCGCTGGGCGATTACCTGGAGGCCGGCGCCGGCATCGGCCTGACCAACCGCTCCGTCGACACCATCTACGATCAGTTCGTGCGACCGGATAATTCGGAAATCGAACAGGAGTTGAAGCTGCGGATTGTCCCGATCACCGGCACCCTGCGAGTGCTGCCGCTCGGCCGCTCGAACCCGTTGCAGCCGTACGTCGGCGGCGGGATCGGCGTGCTCAACTGGCGCTATAGCGAAACCGGCGACTTTATCGATTTCAGGACCAGTGGTCGGCCGGTCTTTCGCGACAGCTATTCGGCCATCGGCAACGCCATCGGACCGGTTGCGGTGTTCGGGCTGCGCTACGCCGGCAGCAGCTTCACCGTCGGTGCTGAAGGGCGGTATCAGAAAGGCGAAGGCGATCTCGATGAAGTCGACTTCCTGGGGCCGAAAATTGACCTCGGCGGCTTTCACTATCTCGCCACCTTCGGTGTTCGTTTTTGACGGCCGACGACTGACGACTGACGACTGACTACCGGGCCCTGCGTCGATACAGCGTGACGTTACCGCCTGCGCACACCTGGTCGTAATCCTGCAGCAGGCGAGGTAACTGGCGATGCCGTTGAATGACGGCATCGCCGCCCTCCGCCTGTTCTTCCACCAGCACCCACTCCACAAGCGCCGCCGGCCCGCGCGTGAACGCGCTGTCCCAGATCGGCCCGTTGCCCTCGTGAAGAAAATCGCTAATCTCGAATCCCGCGGCCGACATTTCGTGCATGTAGTGGCCCAGTGATCCCATGCTCGCCATGATCTTGCCGCCCTGATACCGCTGTTTCAGGCAGGCCGTCACCTGACCACGCGCGCTCACATTTTGATCGAGTTGCGCTTCGCGAATCATCGCCGCGTTGCGGTCGAATGGTCTCGTCTCGTTGAGGACGACAGCCAGGACGAGGATTGCGGCCACCGGCGCCACTCGCTTCAGCAGCCCGACGCCGAGACCGACCGCCACCGCGGAGGCCAGCACCAATGGAATCTCGTATCGCATCCTGAATGGATGTCCCGACAAATACGCCGAGAGCGGCAGCGCCACCGATGCGAGCAGCGCGAGCGGAACGAGCATCGCCGCCCGGCCGGCGGTCACGACGCCGAGGAGTCCGACGACGATGATCGAGACCACGGCGCAGCGCAGCAGCCACACGCCGCTGACCAGTTCCACGCCTTCGACGATCTTAGCGCCCACCGCCCACGGCTGACCGAGCAGGGTGGGGTCGGGCACGAAGAATCCGCCGCTGACAAACCACGCGCCGACGGTGATTCGGCTGAAGACCATGAATCCCAACGCCGTCACCAGCGGGTAGATCGCCAGGCGTGCATGCACCCGCACCACGTCGACGACTCGATTACCGCGGCGCCACTGGGCGTAGGCCGCGGCGCCGAAACACGCCGCGGTAATCGGCCAGGCCTCGTAGCGGGTCAGACACGCGGCGACCGTCACCCATCCCGCACCAGCCGGCATCGTCAGACGCCGACGCGCCGCGCCGCCGTGGGGCGCCGGCTCGAGCACCCAGCGCGTAAAAATGAACACCTGGCACGCGGTCAGGCCGAACAGCATCGGCTCGGTCATCGGCGTGCTTTGCAGGTAGAGGACGTTCGGGTTGGTCGCGTACAGCGCCGCGGCCAGGACGGCGCCGGCGCGGGAGGCAGTCAGGGCCAACACGGTGCCGGCGATCGAGGCGGTGGCCAGCCCGTTGAACAACACCGACAGGCCGATGGCGAAGGCGCCGGTGCGATAGAAGTGATCGATCTGGACTGGGACCATGTTGAGCAGATGAGGGAGCGGTAGCCACACCGCACCGATCTGCTCCCAGCCCGGCGTGATGCTGTCGAGGATACGCCGCGAGACCACGAGGTGCGCTTTGGCGTCGTAATGCGACAGCGTCAGCCCGGAGGCGGCGTAGTAGTAGGTGGCGCAGGCGCCGAGCGCCACGCCGAGGCGGGCTAACAGTCTGGGCAGCGGGCCGAACAAGGCGTTATATAATGGCTCGATTCCCGCTCGATGACTCCCGAGCTTTCAATCGTCATTCCGGTCCGCAATGAATCGCCGAACATCAAGCCGCTCTATGACGAGCTGACGACGACGCTCGTACAAGGCGGGCGGCCGTACGAGATCATCATCATCGACGACGGCAGCACCGACGACACGTTCGCGCAATTGGCGTCGTTGCAGTCCCGCGACCCGCACTTACGGGTCATCCGCTTTCGCCGCAACTTTGGCCAAACCGCGGCATTTGCCGCCGGCTTCGCCTACGCCCGCGGCCGCCTCGTCGTCACCGCTGACGGCGACATGCAGAACGACCCGGCCGACATCATGCGGATGGCCGCCCACATCGACGAGGGCAACGACATCGTCTGCGGCTGGCGCAAGGACCGCAAAGACAAGATGGTGACCCGGCGCATTCCGTCGGTGCTCGCCAACAAATTGATTTCGTGGGCTACCGGCGTGGAGCTGCACGATTACGGCTGCTCGCTGAAAGTGTTTCGCGCGGAAGTGGTCAAGCCGTTGCGGCTGTACGGGGAGATGCACCGCTTTCTGCCGGCGATCGCCAGTCAGATGGGCGTGCAGATCAAGGAAGTGGTGGTCAATCACCGGGCGCGGACGGCTGGCACATCGAAATATGGCTTGTCCCGCACCTTGCGCGTCGTCCTCGACCTGATCACCGTGAAGTTTCTTCTCAGCTACTCGACCCGTCCGCTACAGATCTTCGGCCTCCTGGGGTTCGGCGCCGGTGCCCTGGGTTCGCTGATTCTCGGATGGCTTGGCTACGTTCGTCTGATTGAACGGCAGGCGATCGGCGACCGTCCGCTGCTGCTGCTGGGCATGCTGCTGTTATTTGTCGGCGTTCAGCTGCTCACCTTTGGGTTGCTTGCCGAGTTGCTGGCGCGCACCTATTACGAGTCGCAGAACAAGCCGACCTACGTGATCCGCGAGATTCGCCAGACGCCGGAGCTGGCGTCGGTCGAGCCATGAGTGAGGCCCGCACAGCGAGCGCGAAGTCTCGCGAGCACGACCCGCGCATCACGGTTATTCAGCAAGAGCTCTTTGACGAGCGCCGCTCGAAAGTCGATAAGTACCGCGACCTGGTGATCGGGCGCGACGGCCTGGGCCCACTGCTTCGTTACGAGTTGGTGACCCTGTGCAGCGGGTGGGTGCCAGGTGCGCTCGGGCTGTTTCTCCGCTCCAAGCTCTTTCCGCTGGTGCTCGGCTCGGTCGGCCGCAACGTCGTCTTTGGCGCCAACCTGACCTTGCGCCATCCCCACAAGATCGTGATCGCCGACAACGTTGTCATCGATGACAACTGTTGCCTGGACGCCAAGGGGACCGACAACCAGGGCATCGTGATCGGGAGCGGCGTGTTCATCGGGCGCAACACCATCCTGAGTTGCAAGAACGGCGACATCATCATCGACGACCAGGCCAACATCGGGTTCAACTGCGAGATCTTTTCGGCGTCGCGCGTCAGGGTGGGGAAAAACATTCTCATGGCGGCGTACACCTACCTCGTTGGCGGCGACCATCTCTTCGATCGGGTCGATATTCCGGTTCTGCAGCAGGGGCGAACTGCGCGCGGGATCGACGTCGACGATAACGTCTGGCTGGGGACCCATGTCGTCGTTACCGATGGCTCGCGGATCGGTCGTGACGCGATCATCGGTGCGGGCGCGGTGGTGGTCGGTGAGATCGCCGAGTTCGCGATTGCCACAGGGATCCCGGCGAAGTTCGTCCGCGATCGACGCACGGCAGCCGAGTAGAGCAGCAGCATGTGCGGCATCGTCGGCATCGTCGAATCCGATCTGAGTCGCCCGGTGCGGCCAGAGGATCTTGCGCGGATGGTCGAGCAACTCCATCACCGCGGACCAGACGATGAAGGCAGCATTACGATGTCGGGCGTCGGCCTCGGTATGCGTCGCTTGTCGATTGTCGATCTCGCCGGTGGGCAGCAACCGTTCAGCAACGAGACCGACTCCATTCAACTCGTCGCCAACGGCGAGATCTACAACTTTCCTGAACTGCGCAAAGAGCTCGAAGGCCACGGCCACCGCTTCCGCAGCCGTTCCGATATCGAGGTGCTGGTCCACGCCTACGAACAGTGGGGCGAAGCGTTCCTGACGCGGCTGCGCGGGATGTTCGCGCTGGCGTTATGGGATGCGCAGACGCGGACGCTCCTGGCGGCGCGCGATCGGGCAGGCGAAAAGCCGCTTTATTGGACGCTGACCCCGCGTGGTCTGCTGCTCGCATCGGAGGTCAAGGCACTATTGGTGCGTCCGGAGGTCACGCGCGAGCTCGATCTCGAGGCGGTCGATCAGTTCCTGACCTACGAGTACGTGATGGCGCCGCGGACGATCCTCAAAGGCGTTCACAAGCTGCCGCCGGGCCATTACCTCATTTACCGTAATGGGGAAGTCAGCGTGCACCGCTACTGGGACGCGGCGGCGATCCGCGTGCGCGAGTGGAACGACGATGACGCCGCGGAGGCGCTGCGTGAAGCACTGCGCCGCGCCACGGTGAGTCAAATGATGGCCGACGTGCCGCTGGGCGCGTTTCTGTCCGGTGGAATCGACTCGAGCGGCATCGTCGCGTTCATGAGCCAGGCGTCGATGCAGCCCGTCAACAGCTTCAGCATTGGCTTCGACAACGGGACCTACAACGAGCTGCCCTATGCCCGGGAAGTCGCCGAGCTCTTCAAGACCAACCATCGCGAGCGGATGGTCGCGCCGGATCTGCAGGAGCTGTTCGAGAAGCTGATCGTCCATCTCGACGAACCGTTCGCGGATGTGTCCCTCTTCCCGACCTACATGGTGTCGCAGCTCGCGCGCGAGCACGTGACGGTGGCCTTGTCGGGTGACGGCGGCGACGAACTCTTTGGCGGCTACGACGCCTATCAGGCGCAGGAAATGGCGTCACGCCTGGCGTGGGCAGGCGACGCGCTGTTGCCGGCGGCCGCCGCTGTGGCCGCCGTGCTGCCGCCGACCGAGAAGAAGAAGGGCGTGGTCAACAAGTTCAAACGCTTCACGCTGGGTGCGACGCAGGCACCTGCCGATCTCGGACATTACCGGTGGATGGTCTATCTCGGTGCGCGTGCCAAGGGGCGGCTCTACGGGCCAGCCATGCAGGACGCACTGACGCGGTCCGATGTCTATCAGCCGGTGCGTGCGGCGTTGGCCCGCTATGGACACAACGACCTGCTCAATCGGCAGCTCTACACCGACCTGTCGCTCTATCTTGCAGACGACATCCTGGTCAAAGTGGACCGGATGAGCATGGCGACCTCGCTGGAAACGCGGGCGCCGTTTCTCGATGTTGATGTCATGGAGCTGGCCTTCTCGATGGGCGGCCGCCTGAAGATTCGCGACGGCGAACGGAAGTGGGTCCTGAAGCGCGCGCTGCGCGGGGTGTTGCCGGAACGTATTCTGATGCGCAAAAAAGAAGGTTTCAGCATCCCGATGAAGAACTGGCTGCGCCGCGAGCTGGAGCCGTTGATGCGTGCCTTGCTATCGCCTGAGCGGGTGGCCACGCGTGGGCTGTTCGAGCCGGCCGAAGTGTCGCGCTTGATCGACGATCACGTCGCCGGCCGCGAGAATCACGCGCACACGCTGTTCCCATTGATGGTGTTTGAGCGGTGGTGCGAGGCGCATCTGCGGTGAAACGCAGAGAAACGCAGATAAATACGAAACGCAGCTATCTGCGTTGGGCTTTGATATCTGTGCGCATCTGCGTGCCGCGAAAGGCATCGTTGATTTCGGCAAACGGCACCGCGTGCCCAAGCGCGTGAAACGTTCCTTCGTCTGCGATCTCCCGCGCCGCAGCTAAGAAGCCGTCCCACGCCGCCCGTGCCAGCGCGCCACCGACACTAATGCGCCGCACGCCGAGTGCGGCCACCTCGGGCACCGATAGAAAGTCACTGCCGATTAGCGCGTTGACTGGCTTGGGCGCGACCGCTTTGACCACTGCGGCAATCTCCGCCTCGGACCGCAGACCTGGTGCGTACAAACAGTCCGCGCCTGCTTCTGCGTAGGCGGCCAGGCGGCGAATGGTCTCATCGAGGTCCGGGCGACCGACAATGAAGCCTTCGCTCCGCCCGGTGAGCAGCAGGCCGGTGCCACTGGCGTCGATCGCTGCGCGCGCGGCCCGGATCCGGTCCACTGACAAGGCAAAGTCAAACAGGGGATCGGTCGCGTCGCCAGTGGAGTCCTCGATCGATAAGCCCGCGACGCCGGTGGCGGTGGCCAATGTGACGTTGCGTCCGACGGCCTCGGCGTCAACCGCAAAGCCTCTTTCAAAATCCGCATTGATGGGGACGTCGACACTGCCGGCGAGCGACCGCATGTGCTGGAGTGTTTCTTCGAGGGTCATGCCGTTGTCCGGCCGGCCGTGGGCCCATGCAAAGCCCGAGCTTGTCGTCGCGAGTGCGCGATAGCCGAGTTGCGCGAGCAGGCGAGCACTGCCGACGTCCCACGGATTGGGCATCACGAAGCAGCCTGAGGCGTGCAACTTGCGGAACGCGGCGTGCAGATCGACAGCCATGATTTGTTCTTACCTTCCTTCGATCCACCAACACACGTGGGGCGTCCGAACAGGGCCCACCAGGCTGCGAGTTAGTTGTACAGCTTCATCGCAGCTACGCGTCGACGAGCACTTTGAAGCCGCCATGGGCCATGCGCTTCGGGTCAAATGGCATTCTCTTGATGTCCATCATGTCTTTGGCCAGGCGCGGATCCGACATCACCTTCTTCGTGATCCGATCGCGATCGGCCTTCGATCGGTAGACGATCCACGAAAACACAACTGTCTCGCCCGGTTTGGCCTTGGCCAGCTTCGTGAAGGCCACGCCGAAGGTGCCAGCCGTATCGTCGCCGACGCATTCGCGGAACTCCAGCGCGCCGTGTTCACGCCACACCTTGCCCGCCCGCCGCGCCATCGTGCGGTAGGCGGCGATGTTTTTCTTCGGAACGGCGAGCACGAATCCATCCACGTAAGCCATGTTTCCTCCTGAAGAAGGGTTGTAGTCTACTCGCGTGCCTGAACTTCCGGAAGTCGAAGCGGTCCGCCGTGCGTTGCAGCCGGTGATGGAACGCGCGCGTTTCATCACCGTCACCGCGCGGCGACCCGATTTGCGAGTGCCATTCCCGAAACATTTCTCACGACGGTTGGAAGGACAGACGGTGACGTCTCTCCGGCGGCGGGCCAAATATCTGGTGGCCGAGCTGTCCTCGCAGGAGATCCTGGTGATGCATTTGGGGATGTCAGGATCCTTTGCGGTGACCAAAGCCCAGCGCTCGCCGGTACCAGGCCTTCACGACCATGTGGTATTCCGGATGTCGTCAGGCGCGACAGTGACCTTCAACGACCCAAGACGGTTCGGATTCATGAGTCTGCTCTCGCGCGACCAGTTTCACGCCCACGCCGCGCTCGGAGCCCTTGGACCTGAGCCGCTCTCGGCGGAGTTTGACGGCGCGGCGTTGGCGCGCACTTGCGCAGGGAAGAAGACCAGCCTCAAAGTCACGCTGCTCGATCAGCGCGTCGTTGCCGGCCTCGGCAACATCTATGTCTGCGAGGCACTCCACCGCGCGCACCTGTCGCCAAAGCGCCGCGCCTCGACCATTGCCACGCGTACTGGCAGGGCCCTGCCAGCCGCGATTCGTCTCACCGCGGCAATCAAGAAAGTACTGACCGAAGCGATCGATCGAAGCACGCAGTGGCAGCGCCAGGCGTCGGAAGCGCTGAGTGACACCGCCTATTTTCCGCATCGCTTCCGTGTTTACGATCGCTCAGGGAATCGCTGTCCGACTGCCGGTTGCCGTGGCCAGGTCAAGCGGATCGTGCAATCCGGACGGTCGAGCTTCTTTTGTCCCGTCTGTCAAAAATAAAGGGGCTGCCCCTTTTCCGGGTTTTTCTTTGCCTTCATTGCCAACAAATGAAATGGTCGCGTACCAATGCCGGAAAAGGGGCAGGCCCTTTTTTGCGTGCGATAAGCTGCGACTAGCAATGATCAGGCTCACCGAACTTGGGGTTGGCGAAATGATGGAGCTGCGGGCGCGGCTGCGAGACATTGCCGACCAGAATTGCCCCTTCATCGAAGACGCGGCCGCGAGCATGGCCGACCTGTTTCGGTCGTCGCCGCTTGACGACGACGGTCGACCGGCCTGCGCGTTAGTGCGAGTCTACAAAACGCATTTGTTCGCAGGCCTGGACACCGACCTCCAGGCGTTTGCGCGCGGCATCGATCCGGCGGTCGACACGATTAACGGCTTGCGCTGCCTGGTGTTGCTGGCCACCGCTGGCGATCTGCCACAGTGGAACTCGCGCCTGACATCGCGCGGCCATCGCGCGATCCCGCTGAGTAGCGAAGAGGCAGTAGCCGGTGCGCCGATGATTCTGCAACTGGTCCGCCAGCTCGGCATCGATGTGTCGATGGTCCTCCGCCCTGAGCCCGGACTGCTCCTCGATGCGGCCGAACGCCCGCACAATGTGTTCTATGTGGCGGACGCCCACGGCAGCCCGTCGATTCCAGCGCAGCAGAATTTCGTCGTCCCGCACGCCATCAAATCGGTGATCGGCTTCGGCGGCCTGGTCAGTTCGGGCGACCTGTTCGCCACGATTCTCTTTTCGCGCGTCGCGATCAGCCCGGAGATCGCCGACCTGTTCAAGATCCTCGGATTGAATTTCAAGCTGGCGATGATGCGTCACGCCGACAAGAAGCTGTTCAAGCCTATAACTCGACCTGCATCCCTAATTTCACCACGCGCTCGGGCGGAATCTTGAAAAACGACGTCCGGCCGCTTCGTGGCCAACAATGTTTCGGTACCGAGAAAATAGGTCGTCGCCGGCGGGTCGATAAAGAGCTGCGCCCAACATCTCTTCATCGTCGCCCCGATGCCGATGTTACGAGAATGTTTTAGATCATTGGTCAAATTGGCAAACGATAAAACGCCTCGAGTTCGGCAATCTGGTTGCGCTGCTTCCAGTCATCCCACGCCAGCTCATCGCCCATATGCCTGGCGGCCCGCTCAACGGCGTCGGCCCCTGGGTGACCGGCCGAACCGGCCTCGGTGCGGCGCAACAGGGCGTCGGAGAGGCAAATAGCACTTTCTGTTCGGACAGCGTGGACGATCTCTGCTCCGGTCACAGGACAGTGCCGGCCTAATGGCTCGGCCAGAACGGGCTGATCCCGGATCAGTTGCAGCACGGCGTCGTAGCCGGTGCCGTAGGTCAATGCCAGCCGGCGCAACAAGTCGGGTGTCACCGACGCGATGTCGCGCAGCAGCACCGCGCGCAGAAAGCTGTCCTTATTGGTGATGGCGCCGCCGGCCACCGGAGTCACTGCGGTACGGCATGGCGGTGGGCGGCGGTCACCACGGTCGGTGAAGACCGCGTCCACCGCGCGTTCGGCGGTGTGACGTGCCGTCGTATAGCGAACGCCAAACATCGAAATCAACCCCGCCGCGCCGTCGCGCGTGTGATCGACGACCGCGCTCTCACGGAGCAATTTGACGTGGCTATCGGTACCCGAGACCATCGGCAGCAGGCCGCGGTGGACCAGCCGGACGTCGCCGGTCGCCAGGTTCGCGTGCGGAAAGGCCTCGCGCGCGTCGGCCAGGAATGCTTCGAGGTCCCACCGCGTTACAGTGAGTTGCTCCGGGAGCTCGGCATGCACGTCATGACTGGTCCCAAGCAGGCTGACGTCACGCCACGGCACCAGAAACAGAAACCGGCCGCGCGCGACGCCGCCGCACGCATTGCCGTGGACCAGAGGACGCGTGACGAGATTCATCGCCCGCGACAGTCGCGGCGCGGGTGAGGCCGCGCGGGGCTCGTTCGACTCGAGGAATGACGTGGCCCACGGGCCAGTGGCGTTGATGACGGTTTGCGCCCGGATGTCGAACTCGCTGCCGGTGAGCGCGTCGGTGACGCGGACGCCGTTGACACGTGAGCCGTCGCGCAGGAGTTGCACCGCGGTCACGTAATTGGCGGCGGCCGCACCCGCGTCAGCCGCGGACAACACGAACGACAGTGTCATCCGGTCGGTGTTGTCCATCTGATAGTCATGCCACACCGCCCCGCCGGTCACGCCTTTCTGATCGATGACCGGATTTAACCGCAGGCACTCTTCCCTGGAGACAATTGCGCCAGCCGGCAAATCCAGACTGGGATCATCGAGTCCTTGATGACGATCACGCGCCACGAGGTCGTTGATCAGGAGTGCGACGCGCAGCAGTGACGCCGCACGCTGCGGATGGCGATAGGTGGGTACCACGAATGGCAGCGGACGGACCAGGTGCCGCGCCACCCGGGCCAACGCCCGGCGCTCGCGGATGAACAGCCGCATCTGCGGAAAGTTCAGTGACTGCAGCGAGCGCAGTCCGCCGTGCAGCGTCTTGAGATTGTTGAAGGAAGTGGCCGCGCCGAAGTCGTTCTTGTCGATCAGGGCGACCGACAGGCCACGCAGCGTCGCGTCCCACGCCGCGAGCGCGCCGTAGAACCCGGCGCCGATCACGACGACGTCAAAGCGAGTGTCCGCCAGACGGCGGAGATCGCGAACCATCCGCGTGCATTGTACGATACGGGTTGTGATTGACGCGATTGCCCGCTATTGGAACGAACGGATCCACGATCTCGAAATGACCGACCATCCGGTCGGCTCGCGCGAGTTCTTCGACGATCTCGAGGAATATCGTTTTGACAAGTTGCACTACCTGCCGCAACTGGTGAACTTTAACGGCTACACCGGGCGGGCCCTCCTCGAAGTCGGTTGCGGCATCGGCACCGACTTAGTCCGCTTTGCACGTGGCGGCGCGCTGGTCACGGGTGTCGACCTGTCATCCACCGCGATCGAATTGGCGAAACAGAACTTTGCGCTCCACGGTGTCGTCGCGCACGACCTGCGGGTCGCAAATGGCCAGGCGTTGCCGTTCGCTGACGAATCGTTTGACGTGGTTTATGGCCACGGGGTCATTCAGTACACCGCCGATGCCCCGCGACTGATCGCCGAGTGTCATCGCGTGTTGAAGCCCGGCGGTGAAGCGATCTTCATGGTCTACAACCGCGTGTCGTGGCTGAATGCGCTGTCGAAAGTGATGAAGGTGCCGCTCGAGCACGAAGACGCGCCGGTGCTGAAGAAATATTCCATCCCTGAGTTTCGTCACTTGCTCGAGCCCTTTGGCGCGGTGCGCATCGTCCCGGAACGGTTTCCGGTGAAGTCACGGCTGCACAAAGGCTGGAAGGGCGTCGCGTTCAATACGGGCTTTGTCGGGACCTTTAACGCGCTGCCACGGCCGCTGGTCCGCCAGCTCGGCTGGCACCTTATGGCGTTTGCACGGAAGCAGGCAGGTAGGCAGGTGGGCAGGTAGGCGGGTGGGCAGCTCGGTCCGGTGGGGCTCGTGCAGCGTCATATTGATATGAGGATTGGTTTCGTCACAGTTGTGCTGGCAGTGGTGTCTTGCGCCGCGCCACAAGCCGAACCGACCCCCACCGATGTGCGCGACGCGGTCAAGGCGCCCTCCGGGGCCGCCGGCGAGTTGCTGTTTCAGTCTGATCGGGAAGGGCCGACCAGGCTGTTTATTCTCGACCTCGCCAAGGCGGCGCAGCGACGCGTCGGTCCGGCCGGCGACTGGTCCGACCAAGACCCGGCGTGGTCCCATGACGGTCAGCGCATTGTCTTCAGCTCGACGCGCGGTCAAACAGGCAACTTCGACATCTTCGTCATGGATGCTGCCGGCGGGAACGTGATGCGGCTCACCGACCACGCCGCTCCCGAACAGGACCCGGTGTTCGCGCACGACGACAAGAGCGTGTTCTTCACCGGTGAGCGCGACGGGCGCGGCGAAATCTATCGTGTGTGGCTGGCCGACAAGCGCGTCGAGCGGATCACCAACGGCATCAACCGGGCGATCATGCCGGCGGTGTCGCGCGACGGACGTCATCTGGCCTATGCGGCGCAGATGGTGATGAACTTCCAGTTGCACCTGATCGATCTGACCACCGGAACCTCTCGACAGATCACCAGCGGGGAAGGGGCATGCAAGCCAGCCTTCTCGCCCGACAGCAAAGAGATTGCCTTTGTGCGAATGGGCGAGCCGTCCAACCTCGAGACGGTCCGTGAAAGCGGACCCCGCGTGCTGCTCACGGATCGCCGGCTGTGGAGTTATTACCCGGACTACTCGCCGGACGGCCGTTATCTCGCGTTCTCGGTTAGTCCCGAACATCACCAGGGCGAAGACTGGGATCTCGCCCTGATGGATTTGCAGAAGCCCGGCACATTCGTCCGGCTGACGACGGGTCGGGGCAACGACCGCGTTCCGGCCTGGCGCCCGGCGCGATAATACGGTGGCGATGACCGACGAGCAGCCGCGCCGCCACTGGCGCGCATTGGACGGGTTGCGCGGTGTGGCGATCCTCCTCGTCCTTCTCCATCACTTTACAGTCCTGCGGCCGGTGACCGCCGTCGACGCCGCGGTGGCGAGTGTGCCGCTCGTCGGATGGGTCGGCGTCGATTTGTTCTTTGTGCTGTCAGGGTTCCTGATCACCGGGATCCTGATCGACGCGCGGGGCGGCGCGCACTACTTTCAGAGTTTTTACGCACGCCGCGCGCTCCGGATCTTTCCACTCTATTACCTGGTGGTGTTCCTGTCGTTGATCGTGCTGCCGCGATTCGCCGGCTGGCACGACTTGCTGGCCGGAGGCGGCGCGCCGAGCCACTGGCCGTATTGGGTCTATCTCACGAACTTTGCGATTGCGGCGCGAGACGCTTTCACTCACGGCATTCTCGATGTGACGTGGTCCTTGGCCATCGAAGAACAGTTCTACCTGCTGTGGCCGGCGCTGATCTGGTTGTGCCCGCCGCGCCTGATCGGGCCGTTATGCATCGGGATCGTCGTGGCGTCGGCGGCGGCGCGTAATTTCGCACTTTCACTGGGCGCCGACCCGATCGACCTCTATGTCCTGAGCCACTACCGCGCGGACACGCTTGCCGCGGGTGCATTGGTCGCTTACGCGCTGCGCGCCGGGTGGCTGGCCGGCCGTGGCCGGCAGGCGCTCTGGGTATCCGCCGCGGCGCTGGGCGGACTCATCGTGGTGTGCTGGATCGATGGCGACAGTGGATGGGCCGGACCGGCGATGCAACGCGTCGGGTATAGCCTGCTGGCCGTCGCGGGCACCGGCTTGGTGATCGCCGCGATCATGCTCGCGCCGTCCGGTCCCTGGCCGCGATTCCTGTCGAGCGGCTGGCTCGTAGCGTTCGGCAAGTACAGCTATGCCATCTACTTGTTTCACCTGCCGGTCATGCGCGTGGTGCGGGCGTTCGTGTTAGGACCGCAACAGTTTGGCGAGTACGGGTCGATCTGGGGCGGCCAGTTGTTGTTTTATGGCCTCGCCACCGCGCCTGCCTTCGCGCTCGCCTGGATCTCGTGGCGGGTGTTCGAGGCGCCGCTGCTGCGATTAAAGTCGTGGTTCCCGTATGCATCGGGCGATCGGCATGCATCGGCGCCTTCGGTCAGTGCGCCGTGATGCGGCCGACCATCGGCTCTGTAGTATCGTGCTCGGCGTGAACGTTTCGGTGGCGAAGGCCGCCGCCGTGCTCGCTGTGGTGTTCGGCGCAGAGGTGGTGTTAATTGCGCCGCGTGTCTCCAGTGTCGCGCTGGTGGCCGCCGGCGTCTGGATGGTGCTTCCCGGTATTTTCCTGGTGCGTCGGGCCCTGCCGATCGGTGGGTTTTCGGTGATCGCCGCGTGGGTGTTCGGTCCCGCACTCGGACTTGGCCTGAGTGTCTTTGGCGCGTTCCTCCTGTGGGCGGGCGGTCTCCAGAACTGGTTGGCGCTGCTGGGGGGGCCGGCCTTGACCTGGGCCATCGCATGGGCCATTCGACCCGGTGGGGCGCCATCATTGCGCCTGCCGGCCTTTGATCGTCGCGATGTGGCGGCGCTGGCCTGCGCGGTCCTGCTCGTGCCGCTGATCACCTGGGCACCTTACGATCATATCCGAGAGCCGGTGGCCGACGGGGAGGCCTACCGCGCCTACTTCACCGCCGACTTTATCTGGGCGATGACGGTGACCTCCGAGCTGGCCAAGGGCGAGGTCCCGCCGGCCAACCCCTACCTTCGCGATCGGCCCCTGCACTACTACTGGATGGCGCACTTTCTCTCCGGCTCCCTCTATCGCAATGTGGCCTCGTGGGGCGTGACCGCCGAGCAGGTCATCCTGATCAACGGATTGCTATTTGGGGCCAGCTTTCTGGCGTTTGGTTACGGCTTGGCGCGTGTCACCGGTGCGGGTCCGATTGCCAGCCTGGTCGCCGTCGCCGTGGCGATGCTCGCCAATAGTTACGAGGGCGCGGACATGATTCGCGCCCTCACCCAGCACGGTCAGTCGTGGAACGAGTTGAAGGACATCAACATCGATGCGGTCACGCGATGGTTCTACAAGGGCATGGCCGTCGACGGGTTGCAGCGCTTGTTGTTGTATCAGCCGCACCATCTCACGGGCTACATGTTGGCGCTTGCGGCGCTCTGGCTGGTTGGACTGGCGCGCGACGTGACCGAAACGGCCGTCCCCCTCTGCGCCGGCATCTTGCTCGCGCTGGCTCTATTGTTCAGCACCTTCACCGCGATGATCGTCGGCGGGGCGGTCGCCGCGTTGTATGTAGTGCGACTGATTGAGCAGCGCGCGATTCGCAGTAGCCTGCAATGTGCGGTGCTCGGCGCGGCGCCGGTCGCGGTCGGGGTCGGGCTCTGCACGGCCCTCGGATATACGGATAGCCGCTACGGCTTCCTGCTGCAGTTAGGGCTCAATCCCGTCGCGGTTCGTAACGCGGGATTGGTGTGGTTCCTCAGCTTCGGACCGCTCTTGATTGCGGGAGCGCTCGCGCTGGTCAGGTGGCGCTGGTTATTGCGCGAAGGCGCCGCGCCGGCCGCACTGGTGCTTGTCGCAACCGCTTTTTACTTTTTCACCAACGTGCCTGATTCCGGTGACGTGTGGGTCGGATGGCGCAGCGGGCATCTCCTGCTGATTGCGTTTGCCACTCTTGGCGGCGCCTTGCTACAACACGCGTGGCACGCGACACGCTGGCGGGGAGCTCTCACCCTTCTCGTGCTGCTCGCGGTCGTGCCGGCCGTCCCCACCGTGGCGATCGACGTCTACAACGCCCAGGACATCAATAATCGCAACCAGGGGGCTGGGTTTCCCTGGACCTTGGTGATCACGCCGGCCGAACGGGAAGCGTTGGATTGGGTCCGGCAGGCCACGCCAGCACGCGCCGTCGTGCAGTTCGAGCCAGTCATCCGCGGCGCCGCCTCCTGGTCGTTGATTCCGGCATTTGCCGAACGGCGCATGATCGCCGGACTTCCGATTTCGATGACCCCGCTCCGTCCCTACAGCGAAGCGTCCGACCAGGTGCTGTGGAGCGTTTTCCGCGCCGCCTCAGCGGCAGACGCGCATGCCATGGCGCAGTTTCTCGGTATCGACTACTTGTGGGTGGGGACGCTCGAGCGGCGGGCCTATACCGCCACGGTCAGTCGCATCACCGCCGCGACTGATCTCTTTCCCATCGTTTTCAAGAACGACGTCGTGACCATTTATCAGGTCACGCCAGCCGCTCCGGCACCGCCGCGCCGGCCCGCGCCGGCCCGATAATCACCCGCGGCTGTTCAGCCGCGGCCGCGGATGTCGGCGATGACGCCGGAGAGGTCCGCAGTTAACGTCCGCGTCGGCTCGTAACCGAGCCCCCGTCGCGCCGCGCTGATGTCGGCCACGGAAAAACGCAGTTCCCCGGGCTGGGCAGGCTCGTGACGGGGGGAGGTGGCGACCCCAAGCGCCTCGCCGAGCAACGTCGCCAGCTGGTTCAACGACGTGCCGCGTCCTGTCCCCAGGTTATAGGTTCCCGGTTCACCCGTCGCACCGGCAATCGTGCCCGCGACGATGTCATCGACGTGCACGAAATCACGCTGCTGCTCGCCATCGCCAAAGATCACCGGCGCCTCGCCGCGCAGCAACCGGGTCAGAAAAATCGTGATCACGCCGACATACGGCGTGTAGGTCTGGCCGGGGCCAAACGTATTGAAATAGCGAACCGCGGTAAATGGAATGCCGCGACCTGCGAGCACCTGACGCGCGACGCTTTCCGCCGCCAGCTTGCCGACCCCGTAGGGTGACTGAGGCGTGGTCGGATGCCGCTCGTCGATCGGCGCCGGCGACGGCGCGTCGGCATACACGGCCATCGAGGAAGCGAAGACGACGCGTCTGACGACGGCCGGGTCGAGCGCGCGGAGTAACTGCGCCGTGCCCATGACATTGGTGTCGAGGTCGTCGTAGAACCGGTCGAAGCTGCCGCGAATGGTGACCTGGGCGGCAAGATGAAAGACGACATCGACGTTGCGCAGCGCGCGTGCCACCGCCGCGGCATCGCGGACGTCACCGTCGATGATGCGAGCGTCGTAGGGCACCGCCTCGCGTCGGCCGACCGAAAAATTATCGAGGACGGTCACTCGCTGCCCGCGCGCGAGCAATGCGCGGGTGAGATGCGAGCCGATGAACCCCGCGCCGCCGGTGACCAGTGCGTGCGAGCCCGAGGTCATGCCGGAATCGAGGCGGCGATCCCGGGACAGTACACCGAGTGCTCGGCGTCCATCACCACCGAATCGAGATCGGATGTCGATTCGACAACCACGCCACGCATGATCACGCAGTTGGAGATCCGGATCGGGTGCTTGATGACCGCACCGTCGCCGATCACGCTGCGTTCGACGCGCGTACCCTCCGGCAGTTTCACATTCTGGCCGACCAGTTCGGTGAGTCCGCGCCGCGCCAGCTCGATCAGGTTGATGGTCAGTAAATCCTCTGGCTTGGTCAGGTTGAGGTCGCGTTCGACGATCGGTTGATGCCGCACGGTGTAGCCGTCGTTGATCAGGATCTGGATACTGTCGGTGATTTCGTACTCGTCGCGCATGGCGGTGCGCGGCGTCCGGCGGATGGCATCGAAAATGTGCTGATCGAAAACGTACAGTCCACAGCCCTTCAACTGGCTGTCCACGTAACGCGGCTTTTCAATCACCCGTTGAACGCGCCGCTGGTCGTCGGCTTCGATGACAAAGTTGCGCCGCACCATCGCCGGGTCGGGTTCGTACATGCTGACCAGACTGGCGTTGATCTCGCCGTTCAGTACTTCGTCGATGAGCGGCCTGAGCGGGGCGTTGAGGTGAAAGTAGATATCGCCGAGCATCAGCAGAAAGGGCAGTTGGACGCGCGATTCCAGCGCCCCGACCGCGTGAGCCAGGCCAAGGGTGCTTTCCTGCTCGATGAAGTGGAGGCGCACGCCAAACTGCGAGCCATCCCCGAACGCGCCGGCCACCTGGTAGCCGAGATGTCCGACGACGACATGGATTTCAGTGATACCGGAGTCGCGCATCACTTCGAACTGGTGCGCGAGCAGGGGGCGGTTGAGAATCGGTAGAATCGGTTTCGGGCTACGGTCGGAAAACGGATACATCCGCGCCCCCTTGCCAGCGGCGAGGATCACGCCGACCATTCGGTCGTCTAAATCACCCACGGGTCTGCGCCGCTCCAGGTTCGGGCGACAGCTTACATCGCACCAGCTCACGCATCACGCGCACGGCGTCGAAGGCCCGGATCTTCTTGCCTTCTTCGATGGTGCGGCCGCGAAAGCCGACCGGCACTTCCGCGAAGCGGGCCCCGCGCTGAGCGAGACGGGCGGTGAACTCCGCCTCGAAGTCGAACCCGCTGGCATCGATGCGCAGACCGCGCATCAGCGACGATCGATACATCTTGTAGCAGGTCATCAGATCGGAGACCTGTGCTCCGTAGAGAGCCCGTGCCGACGCGCTCATGAACAGGTTGCCCATGCGATTGGCGAACCGCATGCCCTCGATCGATCCCTTGAAGCGGCTGCCATAGACCACGTCAGCCGAGCCGTCGAGGAGTGGACCCAACAACGCAAGGTAATCGCGCGGGTCGTACTCGAGGTCGGCGTCCTGGTGGACGATGAAGTCGCCGGTGGCGCGCGGCCACAAGTATTTGATGACCCCGCCGCGGCCGATGTTCTCGTCCATGAAGATGACCTGGACGCCGGGGAGCTGTACTTTGCTGAGGATGTCGCGGGTCCCGTCGGTCGAGCCGTCGTCGCAGACCAGCACCTCGAGCGTGAGGCCGGTGTTGACGGCGACCACTTCGTTGAGGAGCCGCTCGATCGTCGCCCGTTCGTTATAAACAGGGACGAGGACGCTAAGCGTGGAGGACGGGGCGGACGGGTTCATTCGATCCTGGCCGGCGGCGTTCCATTGACGCGCGCACCAGGAAGCGCGCATAGGGGACGATCTGCTTGATCGCGGCGACGTTCATCTGGCACGGGCTCAAACACGTCGGACACTTCTCGTCGCGAATCATCTTGCGATGCGCCTGCGACGACTCACGGAAGTAGATCGTTTCGGGATCTTCGTCCTTGGTGTTGCCCATGACGTCGCTGTTCTCGCAGAAGAACACATCGCCGTTTGGGTTGAGCATCACGCCCTGGGTCTGGAACGGGCAGGGCGCGACGCGGTGATAGCCGTTGGCAATCATGTCCGCGTAGTGCATGTAGATGTAGTTCTGGCCGTCGAGCAGTGGATCCTGGCGGACGCGGTCCATGAAGAACTTGCGCATCCGTTCTTCTTCGACGCCGATCGGCTTGAGCTCGCCTTCTTTGTCGCTGTTGCCGAGCATGGCGTCGGTAAAGCGGACCATGTTGAAGACGATGTCGAGTTTTTCCTTCTTCGCCCACGCCAGAATGTTGTCGGCGTCGTCGAGATTCATCGAGAAGAGGGTCGAGGAAATGCCGAAGTTGAAGCTGTATGTCTTCTGCAACTCCTGCATCGCGGCAATCGTCTTGCCGGCCTTCTCGAAGGCCTTCTTCACGTTGCGGACCTGACCGTGCATGTCGTTGACGCCATCAATCGAGACGCGGGTCGAGAAGATGATGCCGCGCTCATGACACAGTTCGACGACTTTGGTCAGCATCGGAATGGCGCGGTGCGGCGTCAGGCCGGTGGTGTTAATCGTCAGCTTCCGCAATTTCGGGAAGTTGTCGATCATCGACTTACAGATTTCGACCATGTCGTTGCGGGTGGTCGGTTCACCGCCGGACAGCGAGGCGTTTTCGATGTGCTTCCAAAGGGGCGATCGAAAGGCCTGTTCGATTTGCGGCAGAGTTAGATCCGACTTGCGATCGCCGCGCGTCCAGTTGCTGCACATTTCGCAGCGCGCATCACAGACAAAGGTGCAGTGGAAAATCAGGACCGTCGGATGGAGCGCCGTGTACTTGCCCACAGCTGCACGCACGAGGTCGCGCGGCGCGCTGAGCGCTGCCTTGGCGAGGTACTTCGCCGCGTAAGTCTGTGCCATGTAACCCTAAGATTCTACAGGATTTCCCGGCGTTTGTGCAACCACAGCCACAGCCCCGGAAGATTGCCGGCGAGGCCGGTCAGCACGATCAGCGTCGACAGTGCGAAGGCCTGTTCATCGGCCACGCCCATCGGTCGCAACAGCCACACGAACACGCCTTGTGGCAGGCCGAAACCGCTCACCGATACTGGTAGCAGCAACATGAGCAAGCCAACCGGCATGAACACCAGGTAGTAGCGAAACGGCACCAACAGACCGATGCCCAGACCTAACAGGTAGGCCTGCACGATGCGTAGTAGTTGGACGGCGATCGACCCGGCCAGGACCCGCATCAGCACGGTACCGCGCCCGCGGTAACGGCCCACAGCGTCTCCAGCATCGAGGAGCTTGCCACCCAACCGGCTCTGTTGAATGACGCCGGGAAAGATTACTCGGCCAATACGGTCCGCCCAGAAGGTTGCTGCGCAGGCCAGGACGACGAGGGCGATCGCGACGGTGACCCACCAGTCGGTGCCGCCCGCTGGCGCCCATAGAGCCAGGCCGATCGCCCCCATGATCAGCAGTGACAGGATCCCCAGCAAGCGATCGACGGCGACCGACGCGACGGCTTCACTGCCGGTGCCGACCGCCCGCGACAGGCCATAGGCCCGCGCCATGTCGCCGCCGACCCCGGCCGGAAGGAAGCTACCGACAAAAGAGCTGACCAGAAAAATCGATGCCGCCTGAGAGGTGGCGATCGGCACGCCACTGGCGCGCAACAGCCACACCCAGCGCACGATCATCACGGCCCGATCGATCGCGACCAAGGCGAGCACCGCGGCCAGATGCAGCGGGTCGATCGACAGCACGGCGCGCATCGTCGTCGCGACGTCGATTTGAGACAGCAGGTAGGCGAGGATCGCAATGGTGATCGCGAGGCGGAACCCGAGCGACCCGGCCAGCCGCGACCATCCGCGCGCGTCGGTGGCCACGACGCTACGCCGGTTTGCGTGCGACGAAAGTCAGCGTTTCGAAGAGGTTCTTGCGGATTTTGAAGAGCAAGTCCTCGGTGCGGGTTCGACGCGCCAGGGTGTTGACGCCAGGGAAGTTGACCAGCAAGGCGCTCGCCGCCAACACGTCGCGGGCCAGTCCGGTGGCGACGCCAATGCTGCGTTCGATGTCCAGGATCTCGAAGCCGTTGTCGTTGAACAGCTGCTTGACGCGGCGCTCGGTGGTGACGAAATTGTGTGTGTAATCGACGTCCCAGAAGAATGTCCGCTCCTTCAGGTAATCGGGGACGACAACGAAGAAGATGCCGCCAGGACGAAGCACGCGAAACGCTTCGGTGGTGAATGCGCGCGCGGTATCGATGCCGGTCATATGCTCGAGCACTTGATCGGCGTAGACGACGTCGGCAACCGCGTCCGGCACCGGAATCGGCGGTGTCCAACCTTCGATGACGGTGAGGCCTTTGCCACGCAGGACGTCGATCAGAATCGGACTTGCTTCGATCGCGGTGTAGCGCCAGCCGGCACCGACCGCCTGGTCGGCGAGTGTGCCATGGCCAGGACCGATTTCATACATGTCGCCGGCCGGCGCCCGGTAGCGATGCAGCAATGCCAGGCGGTGCTGCTCGATCTTCCCGCGGCGCGCACTGCCGTAGGTGGTGAGTTTTTTTTCAGAGAACGATTTGTAGAAGGTAGACGGTTCAGCCACTGACAACCCGCGAAAAGAGAAAGGGGCAGGAAAGCGCGTGGCTTCCTGCCCCTGATACTTTGCGAACGGTTACCGCACTACCGACACAGCGGCGCATCGCTCGGGGTATCGCCGGAGCGCGGGCCAGGTACCGGTGACCAGTTGAGCGACGGGCTGGGCCCGCCGGCGCCAATGATCATGTCGAACACGCGGTTCCCGTTGTGCACCACGGTGTCCTCGCGGAACATCGAGCCGTCGCTTGGACCGCAGCTGTTGCAATCGCACGCATGGCCGCCGGGTCCGGCGATGATCAGCTTCCACGCCGGGTCCGACTGCGCCAGGGCGTAGGCGACCTGACGGGTGAACCGATGGCAGCTGACGCCGCTACCGCGCGCACAGTCGCGCCACTCGATCGACTGGCCGGCGATGGCTGAGGCACAGTCAAACCGGTTACCGGGATCACCGGGGCCGCACGCCGCCGGCACGGGGAACGGCAGACCACCACCCGGCGCGGGCGTGGGTGTGGGCGCGGGCGGTGGTGACGGCGGATCAGGCGTACGGAACGTGGCGGTGCCGGACCACGGTCCGACTTCGTTGCCGAGACGGACGCGCGCGCGCCAGCTGAAGTTGTCGGCGAAGGTCAAATCGCTCTCAAGGGTGTGCGCACTTGTCGTGGGCGATTCGCCAATCGTCCGGCTGTAGACCAGTGTCCCGTTGCCGTTGAAGACTTCGATGTCGTAGGCGAACCCGACCCGGGCAAAGCGGCCAACCGGATTGGTGAACGACAATGTCGGTCGCAAGCTGCTGACCAGCGTGTTGTTGGGACCGAGATCGGTCGGGTCGCCCACCTTCACGGTTGACCCATCAGCATTAACTGCTGTGGCGCCGGTTCCCGCCGCGCTGGGCGACAGAAGGGTCTGGGGGGTGCCGGAGCACGCTGCAAGCGCCAGTGCGCACACCACTGGCAAGGCAAACAATTTGTTTCTTAACATCGAACAACTTCTCCTGATGGGCGTTCCGAATATCGTGTCATCCGCTTCCGTCGGACAACGTCAAAACGCACTCCAGTCTACCGCGAATGGCAAACTTCATTCACCAGAAAGGCGCAACCCGGTCGATTTATTTCGACAAATGGGGCCAGCAGCAATCGGCGTGTTAGGATCACCGGTCGAAGAAGTGCGGATATTTTCATCCGCCAGGAGTTGAACATCGCAATGTACCGACAGGCTTTCACCGCTGCAGCTTTCGCCCTGATGATGGGTGCCGCCACCGACCTCATCGCTCAGACCACGCCAGGACCCGCGCCAGCGCCGGCGTCTTCGCGACTGAGTCGCGGGTATTTCAATGTCAATGCCGGGTTCGAAAGCACCTCCGGTGAACTCAGCAGTGCAGCGACCTTCCGTCTGTACGACGAGGACGGCAGCCTGTCGGCCACTCAAGCCGTCGATTCCGGTGCCTTATTCGATGTTGCCGCAGGTGCCCGCGTCTGGAGGAATGTCACCGTCGGCCTTGCCTACCACCGCGAGGCCACGACCGGCGAAGGGTCCGCGTCTGCCTCAGTGCCGAACCCGGTGGTCTTTAACCGCAACCGCAACGTCGCGCTCTCGTTCAGCGACCTGAAACGTACCGAGCAAGCGGTGCATCTGCAGCTTGGCTACATGCTGCCCCTCACTGATCGGCTCGATGTGCATGTCACCCTGGGCCCGTCATTCTTCTCCCTGAAGCAGGACGTGGTCAGCGAACTGGCCTTTGCCGAGACGGCGTTCCCGTTCACCGCGGTGAATGCGACGGCGGCACTAGCAGAGCGGAGCGAAAGCGCAACCGGGTTCAACGCCGGCGCCGATGTGTCGTACCTGTTCTTCGACACCGATCAGTTCCGTCTCGGTGCGGGCATGTTCATCCGCTACGCGGGTGCGACGGTCGATATCAATCTACTGAATGATTCGAATAGCACGGTCGGCACCGACGTCGGCGGCCTGCAGATTGGGTTCGGCGCGCGCCTGCGGTTCTAGAGAACGGGACAGGTTCGCGGAACCTGTCCCCGTCGATTTCGTCTTGACGCGTTTCTAAAAACGCCCCCGACTGATCCAGCGCCCGATCCCGCCGCCCGCCGCCGTGACGGCGGTCACGTCGCCCCACGCCGGCGAGGGGTTGCTGCCACAGTGGCCGCCGATGATGTCGATGATATAGACCTCGGTCGAGCCCGCATCGGGTCCCCCGCCGTAGTGATAATCGACGACGTCATGGGACGGATCGCCAGCGTTGCCACGCTTGCCGTTGTAGCCCCAGCGGGTGTCATGTGTGCGCAGCGTGTCGACGACCAGATCCATGAAGGCCCACGACCCGCCGTGCTCCTGGCACGAGTTGCGGAGCAGATCGGGACGCGCGGCCGCGACCTGACTGACAACGTGCGACATATTCGGTAAGGGCAGTCGCTGCCCGGGCGCCGGATCAGGAGTACGGCCCCCACCGCCTCCCGGCAGCGGAGTGGGATTCGGATTGCCCGGCGTGGGAGTCGGTGTCGGTGTGGGGGGCGGCGGCGGCGGCGGCGGCGGCGGATTGGGCGTGGTGAACGACATCAGCCCGGAGTACGGACTTTGCGTGCCGCCGTCGGTCGCGTAGATGCGCCAGTAGAAGGTGCGGCCGTAAGGCAGATCACCCATCGAGATCGTCGTTTCGCCGTTGGAGCCCGGCGTGGCGGTGACGACCGCCAGGGTCGCCGACGGGTCGGGCGCGGTGCCAATCTCGAAGCGATAGATCACGTTGCCGGCAGGTCCTGACACATTGCCGTTCCTGGCCCGGAACGACGGGCGGTTGGTGGTGATCGCCCCGGTCGGCGCCAGCGGTGTTGGCGGATCGATTCTGGTGGCTTCAATGACGCTGAAGTGAGCGACAGCGGAATACGGACCGGTGTTCGCGCCGTCCATCGCGCGTGAACGCCAGTAGTAGGTGTGGCCCGGGCCCAGTGGTTCCGGCAAGCGGTACTGCGTCCGGCCATTCGGGCCGGGAGCGACGCGATCGGCGTGGTGCATCACCTGCTGGAAGCCGCCGTCCGAGGCGACTTCCACCTGCAGCCACATTTCGCGCGGGCCGGACGATCCGGCATTTTCAATCAGCAGCGTTTGCGGCTGCCCGTCGCTGACCAACTGAGTACCGACCATCGGCTCCAGCGGCTTGGGCGCGGTAATTGCGACGCCGGGGATCGGACCGGCGACATCGGGACTCAGGGGATTGGCGCTTTTGGCGCGTTCGCAAGCCGCAGCCGCGAGTAGGGCCGCGAGCAAGACCATTCCGTTCAACGTGTGTCTAGCAGTCATGTTGTATCGCAACCCGAGGGGCAATATTCGGGCTCGTGGTGTTATCGGCTGGGGACTGCTTGGCCTTTACAGGGATGCCCAGATAGGCGTAACTGCTGGCAGGTCAGTCACATATAATGGATGCCTCGCGCCCGCGCCGCGTTTTCAGTGCCACTCCAGCCCTTGCAGTCCAAGTCGTCCTCGCCGCTCCGGATCCTGATGCTGGCGCCTGAGCCGTTTTTTGAGCCCCGCGGCACTCCGTTCAGCGAGTATCACCGAATTAAGGCACTAGGTGAGCTGGGTCACCACGTCGACCTGGTGACCTACCCGATTGGCCGGGACGTGCCGCTGCCCAATCTGCGGATTTTCAGGTCCTTGCGACCCCCGTTTGTTCACAAGGTCAGAATCGGACCCTCGGTGACGAAATTAGTGCTCGACGGGCTGATGCTGTTCACCATCCTCCGACGGGTGCTAACCACCCGTTACGACGCCATTCATTCGCACGAAGAGATGGGGCTGGTCGGCGTCTGGCTCTCACGAGCGCTGCGTATTCCGCATCTCTACGACATGCATTCGAGCCTGCCGCAGCAGCTGAGTAACTTCAAATACAGCCGATCGTCATTTCTGCGCGGCATGTTCGTGTGGGCCGAGGACCAGATGGTTCACGGCTCCAATGTCGTCATTACCATCTGCCAGGAATTGCAGGACACGGTTGGCGAGATGGGTGTGGGCGACCGGGCCCTGTTGATTGAAAACGTCATGGGGGGCGATGTCGAAGAAGCGCCGTCGATGACCCCTGCCGAAATCCGCACCAGGTGGAAGGTACCGGTCGATGCGCCACTCGCGCTGTACACCGGCACGTTCGAGGCGTATCAGGGCGTGGGGTTGCTCACCGAGGCCGCGGCAATTCTCGCGAAGACGCATCCCGATACCCGCGTCCTGGTCGTCGGTGGCGAACCGGCCCAAGTGGATGCCGCGCGCGCCAGCGCCGAGGCGAGCGGCGCCTCCCGCATCATGATTTTCACCGGCCAGCAGCCGGCGCGCGAGATTCCGGCATTTGTCCAGGCCTGCGATTTACTGGTGTCGCCCCGCATCCGTGGGACCAATACCCCGCTCAAGATCTACTCGTACTTGCGCTCCGGCAAGCCGATCGTCGCGACCGATTTGCTCACTCATACACAAGTCCTGTCGCCCGACGTCGCGCGGCTCGTGCCAGTTGATGCCGCGGCGTTCGCTGCCGCCGTGGCCGGCTTACTCGACCGGCCCGACGAACGCCAGCGCCTGGCTGCCGCCGCGTCACAACTGGCCGCGACGAAGTACAGCCGTGAGTCATACGTCCGCCGTACGGCGGAGGCCTATCGGCGGCTGGTCGCGTGACGGTCCTTCCTGACGCACCCGGCGCCAGCGCCGGCCCCCGCGGCGACCCTGGAGGCGTCACTGCCACGCGGCACCCGGCACCCGTCTTAGTGACCGGTGCGACAGGGTTCACCGGCGGACATCTGTCCACGATGCTGGCGCGGCGTGGCTACGACGTGCGTGCGCTGGTTCGGCCGAAGAGTCTGGACAAGTTCAAGCGGTCGACAGCCGCCGCCGCTGGCGTGCAGGCGATCTCCGGCGACCTCACCGATGCCGACGCGGTCGCACGCGCAGCCAACGGCGTCAGCGTCGTCTACCACATCGCGGCGACCTATCGCGAAGCCGGGCAGCCCGACGCCGCGTATCGAGCGATCAACGTGCTCGGGACACAAAATGTGCTCGAGGGCGCGTCGCGCGGCGGCGCCACCCGTGTCGTCCATTGCAGCACCGGTGGCGTGCATGGTCACATCGACCATCCACCGGCGAACGAAGATGCGCCGTTTCGTCCGGGCGATGTCTACCAGGACACCAAGCTCGAGGCGGAGCAGCTGGCGCGCGCGTATGGACGCGTGCACCCACTCGACGTGGTGGTGGCGCGGCCGATCGGCATCTATGGGCCCGGTGACACGCGCTTCTTGAAGATGTTTCGCGGTCTGGCGCGTCGCCGTTTCCCGGTGCTTGGATCAGGTGACGTGTTTTATCACCTGACGTTTATCGACGATCTCGTTGAGGGCTTCCGGTTGTGTGGGGAAGTGCCGGCGGCAGCTGGTCGCACGTATCTCCTGGCCGGTCCGCGCTATACGACGATGAACGCGTTGATCGCGATGATCGCCGAGGAGCTGAAGGTCGCGCCGCCGAAGCTGCGCTTACCGGTGTGGCCATTCTGGACAGCGGGCTTGCTCTGCGAAGCGGTCTGTGTGCCGCTGCGCATCGAACCGCCGCTGTATCGTCGGCGCGTCGACTTCTACACCAAGAGCCGTGCGTTCGACACCACGCGCGCGCGGACCGAACTGGGCTTCACTCCGCAGGTCGACTTGCCCGAGGGCATCCACCGCACCGCCGAGTGGTATCGCGAGCAGCGCCTGCTGTGACCCGCCTCAACGTCGTTCACGTCTGCGATCACCTGGGCTGGGAAGGCTCGCGCATGCACGGCGTCAAACGGCTGTTTGCGTGGATGATCCCCAGATTCGATCGCCAGCGCTTCAACGTGTCCCTGGTCAGCCTGCGCCGCAAGGATCTGTCCGAGGACACACTCGAGCAGTTTGGCGTCGACGTCAGTTACCTGGCGCGCCATAAGTTCGATGCGCGGACCTACGGCCATCTGCTGCGGGTACTCCGCAACAAAAAGGCCGACGTCGTCCACCTGCACGGTTACGGGGCGACGACATTTGGACGCATGTGTGCGTGGCGATTGGGCATTCCGGCAATCCTGCACGAGCACGCCAATCACACCGATACGCCGTGGTTTCAAAAAGTCGCCGACCGGCTGCTCGCCCCGCACACCGATTTGGCCATTGCGGTGTCGGAATCGACCGCGGAATTTACGATCCGTGCGCGGCAGATGCCAGCCGAGCGAACAAAGGTCGTCTATCTCGGCGCACCGCTCGATGAGTTCGCCCGGGCACGCTCGAGCGAGGAAGTCGCCGCGGCGCGTGCGGCGCTTGGCATCGATGGCTCCACGATCGCGATCGGCACCGTGACGCGACTGATGCCGTCCAAGGGCAATCAATACCTGATTGAGGCGGTGCCGGAAATTATTCGCCATCACCCGCGCGCACGGGTGTTGATCATCGGTGAGGGTGAACTGCAAGCCGAGCTCGAGGCGCAGGCGCGGGCGCTCAACGTCGGTGATCGCCTCGTCTTCGCCGGCTTTCAGCGCGATGTCGCCGCGGTATTATCCGCCCTCGACCTCATTGTCTTTCCCTCGCTGTGGGAGGGCACGCCGCTGACCGCGTTCGAGGCGCTAGCGTCCGGCAAGCCGATCGTCGCAACCGATGCCGATGGGTTGCTCGATATCCTGACCGACCGTAAGGATGCGATCGTGGTGCCGAAGCGCGACGCCGCGGCGCTGGCACGCGCGGTGAACGAGCTGATCGATCATCCGGAGGTCGCCGCGGAATTGGCCCGCGAAGCGCAGCGCACTGGCGCGCGCTACGATATCGCCGCCTTCGTGCAAAAAATGGAACGGCTCTACGAGATCCTTGTCGACACGTCGCGTCCAACCGGTCGCGCCGGTATTCTGACAGCCGATTTGCGGTTCTTGGATCGCGGATGACGTCCCCCGACCTTCGACGCCCGACCTCCGTCCCCGGGTCTCCGTCCCCGGGACCTCCGTCCCCAGACGGTGGTGTTTCCCGACCTCCGTCCCCCGATGCCGGCGCTTTTGCCTGGCGCCTCGGGCAGGTCGCCACGACGGCGCTGGGCATCGTCTTGGTGGCGTGGGCGCTGACCGTAGATTTCCCCAAATCAACCGGCGGGTTTTTTGGCGATGCGTCGACGTATTACAGCCTCGCGCACAGCCTGGCGGAAGATTTCGACTTTGAATACCGGCGCGACGATCTGGTCCGCGTCTGGCGCGAGTTTCCCAGCGGGCCGGAGGGGCTGTTTCTCAAGCGCGGGCGAGACGTGCAGGGGGTGAGTGGCAGCGCCAGTTTCCCCTTCGTCGCCTTGTCGACGACGACCGATGCCGACAGCGGGCGGCTGTATTACGGTAAGGGATTTATCTATCCGCTGTTCGCGGCGCCGTGGGTCTGGCTGTTCGGCACCAACGGCTTCCTCGTGCTGCATGCACTGCTGATGACGTTGTGCTTCGCCTGCGCCTACGGATTCCTGGTCGCGCGGAGCAGCCCGATCGCATCGCTGATCTTTGCCACGGCGTTCCTGTTGGCGTCGGTTGCGCCGGTCTACATGGTGTGGTTGCAACCGGACTTCTTCAACCTCGCGATGGTCCTGATCGGCTATTTCTTTTGGTGTTACAAAGAAGCGGTCGCCGAGTCGACGACCGCGTGCATCGGTCAGGTGCGTGCGCGCTGGTTGATGACACCCCGGTCTGATCTGGTCGCCGCGCTCCTGCTCGGCATTGCCACGTTTTCCAAGCCGGTCAACATCCTGCTGATCGCACCGCCGTTGATCTTGTGCGCCTATCGCCGGCAGTGGCGTCGCGGCGTCACCGTCGGCGCGCTGTTCGGACTGGTCGTGGCTGGGCTATTCGCCGTCAACATCGCGATTACCGGCGAGTGGAACTACCAGGGCGGCGAGGAACGGGCGACGTTTTACGGCATGGACCCCGACGGAGCGGGCCCGCGCCTTGGCGGGTTTCCGTTCCAGACCGAGCAACATACGTTTGACACGACGGGTATTCAACGCGAAACCAATCGTGTCCCGCTCGAAGTGCTGACCAGCGACAACGCGCTCTTGCAGGTGTTCCGACGCAACCTCGGCTACTTTTTCTTTGGCCGTCACACGGGTTTCATCCCGTATTTCTTCCCCGGTGCGGTGGCAATCGTGCTGTTTCTGGCTGCCAGGCGTCGCCCACTGTGGCAGTGGCTGACGCTCGGCGCCGGACTGGCCTCAGCCATCGGTCTGCTCCTCTACATGCCGTACACCTACTCCGGGGGCGGCGGGCCGGTCGGCAATCGCTACTTTCTCGGCGTCTATCCAGCCTTCCTGTTTGTCACGCCGCCCCTCGCCGGGGCAGTGGCGCCGCTTGTGGCGTTGGCCGGCAGCGCCGTGTTCACGGCGCAATTGATCACCAACCCATTCGTGACCTCGTCGCGCCCCTCAGAACATGTCAAGGCCGGGCCGTATCGCTGGCTCCCGCCGGAGATGACGCTGTTGAACGATCTGCCGATGAACGTCACGCCGGACAAGGTCAGGCAGCCACTCGGCGGCGCCCCGCCGGTACAGGCGTACTTTCTCGATGACAACGCGTATCCGCGCGAGGGTCCGGCCTTCTGGGTGCGGGGTCGATCGCGCGCCGAGTTCATGCTGCGCGCGCCGATCGTGTTGCAGCCCGGCGATCGCGGCGAGGTGGTGCGTCAGTTGCGCATCCCGCGCGCTGAGATCCTGCTCGAGACCGGGGCCGAGGCCAATCGGGTCACGATTTCGACCGGTGCCGAAACGCAGACCGTCGAGATCCCCGCCAACGATCGCCGGACGATCACGATCGCCTTGCCTGCCGGTGTGCCATATCATCCCGACCCGGCCTATCCGATGAACTTCGTGTATCTGATGTCGATCACCAGTGAGTCGGGGTTCATTCCCATGTTCTGGTCGGGCGGCCGCGACGCGCGCCTTCTCGGCGTGTTCGTGCATCTGTCGCCGCTCTACGAGTAACGAGACCGCGCCGTGTCCACCATCATCGTTGCCACTGCCAGCCCGCCGTTTGCCGAAGGCGGCCATCTCGTGATGGCGCGCGAACTGGTGCGCGCGCTCGAGGAGTGCGGCCACCAGGCGACCCTGCTGGTAACCCCTCAGAACCGATTTGGGCGGCAGGGGAGTGCGTATCTGGCGACCTATCTGACTGATGCGCAGATCGCGCACGAGGGCCGTAAGGTTGATCAGGTGATCTCATTGCGCTATCCGGCCTACGCAGTGCAGCACGACAACCACGTCGTCTGGCTGAACCATCGGATGCGTGAGTACTACGACCTGTGGGACCAGTTTTCGGCGCAGCTGTCATTTCGCGCCTCGATCAAGGAGCGCGGCCGTCGGGCGATCATTCATCGCGTCGATCGGCACCTGCTGACCAAGCGCGTGCGACGGCTGTTCGTGATCTCCGCAACGGTGCAGTCGCGGCTGCAGAAGTGGGGCGGGCTGCGATCCGAAGTGCTGTATCCGCCGCCGCCGGCACGTGGCTATCGCAACGACGGCTATGGCGATTACCTCTTTGCGGTGTCCCGGCTCACCGCACTCAAACGTTTCGACCTGGTGCTTCGCGCCCTGGCCGAGCCGCTGGCGTCCGGCATTCGCTGCGTCATCGCTGGCGAAGGCGGTGAACTGGAGTCACTGGTCCGACTGCGCCGGCAGCTCGATCTGGACGATCGCGTCGATTTTATTGGTCGCATCGACGATGCGACGCTGGTCAAGCACTTGGCGACGTGCCGCGCCGTGGTGTTCCCGCCGTTCAACGAGGACTACGGCTTTGTCACGGCCGAAGCGTTTTCTGCGGGTAAGGCGGTGTTGACCTGCCGCGACAGCGGCGGCCCGGCCGAACTGGTGCGCGACGGCGTCAATGGCTACGTGACGGATCCTACGGCCGAATCCCTGGCCCGCGCGATGCGGACGGTGATGACCGACCGCAATCTCGCGGTGCAGTTGGGTGAAGCCGGCCACGCGGCTGCGTTACAGATGACGTGGCCAGCGGCGATCGAGAAACTGCTGATCTGACCGCAGTTCCTGCACCCCTCCGACCTCCTCCACCCTCCGACCTCCGTCCCCACCCGTTCGACCTCCGTCCCCACCGCACCGCGTCTGTCGACCTCCGTCCCCGCGACATCGAATCTGTCCACCTCCGTCCCCGATGGCTGACGATTCGCCAGCGGAGGGGGTGTGCAGAAAGTTCAACCTGGATTGTATTCGCCGCCAGATGACTGCTCTGACATTGGCCACGAAGTTGCGACACCTCACGAGAGGTCGGGCGCTGCCGCGTGTGGAGGACATGTGGCTCGTAAACGAAGACTGCTCGAAGCGGACGTTGTCTATCACGTCTTCAACCGGCGTACGGACAAGCAATGTCTATTCGCCAGTGCGTTGGCCTATGACGACTTCATCGGCTTATTGGCGGAAGGGCGCGAGAGATATTGCGTAAAGCTCCATGCCTACTGCTTAATGAAAACGCACTGGCATTTAGCCATCTCCTCTGACGAGATCGACTCTATTCCGAGCTACTTACGCTGGCTCGCGACGACCCATGCGGTCCGGTTTCGAACGGCCACAGGGACGCGCGGCAACGGGCATGTCTATCAGGACCGCTACAAATCGGTTCCGACGGACGGCTTGCTGCACTACGTGACTCTCGTCCGATACATCGAAGCGAATGCCGCGAATGCGGGCCTTGTGGGTCGGGCGGAGAACTGGCGCTGGACCAGTCTTCGTGAACGACTCTCCGGTAGAAACCGCATCATCGAACCGGGCCCATGGCCTCTACCGTCGAACTGGGCCGAAATCGTAAATGCACCTGACCTGTCGCTTGCCTTCGAGCCGACTCTCTTCGGCGTATTAGCCGCGTCATTTGCCCGCCGGAGCGAGCCATGCCGGGTCGACGGGGACGGAGGTCGACCCCGCGCGCCGGTCGGGGACGGAGGTCGAGTGTCGCGCGCGGGTGGGGACGGAGGTCGAGTGTCGCCGGCGGTCGAGTGTAGCCGGAGGTCAAGAGTCGCTGAGAAGCTGTTAATCTGACCGAGCCCCATGGGATACCGCACCCCGCTTGAGACGCGCGTCGCCAAAAAAACAACCAAAGCCGTCATCGATTTCAACCTGATCGAAGACGGCGATCGGGTGATGGTCGGTCTATCGGGCGGCAAGGATAGTTGGGCGCTGATTCAGATTCTCGACGTCATGCGCCAGCGGGCGCCGATCAAATTTTCGCTGGTCGCCGTCAACGTTGATTCCGGCTACGAAGGCTACCAGCACCAGCAGCTGGCCGACGCCTGCGCGGCGCGCGGCTGGGAATTTCACAGCGAACACACCGACATCGGCGCCATCATCGACGACAAACTCGACGCCGAAACGACACCCTGTTCATTGTGCGCGCGGCTGCGCCGCGGCGTTCTCTACCGCTGGGCGACCAAAGTTGGCGCGACCAAGATCGCGCTGGGCCATCACCTCGATGACTTTGTCGAGACCTTGCTGCTCAACTTGTTCTTCACCGGCGCCCTGAAGGCGATGCCGGCGCGCCTGATCTCGGACAATCAGGCCCACGTGGTCATTCGCCCACTGGTCTATGTCACCGAGGCCGAGGCGCGCGACTATGCGCGCGAGAACGATCTGCCGATCATCGGCTGTTGCTGCCCGGCGTGCGGCGATTTGAGTCTGCAGCGACAGCGCATCAAGCACTTGATTGGCCAACTCGAACGCGAACATCCCAACGTCAAGGCGTCGATGATCAAAGCCCTCACCAACGTCATGCCGCGCCACTTGCTCGATCGCCGGCTTCAGCCGGTGGCGGCACTCACCGAGCAGAACAGCGCTGAGATCGACCAGCTGGGCGACCTCGCCCCTGACGTGCAGCTGATTCCCCTGCTGAGCGGCCGCGCCCGCTGAACGCCTCGCCCGACAGAGACCATGAGAGCAGTCATTCAGCGTGTCACGCACGCGCGGGTTACGGTGGGTGAACGCGTCACCGGCGAGATCGCGCACGGGCTGCTGGTGTTTGTCGGCGTCGAACAGGCCGATGTCGATGCCGATGTCGACTACGTCACCGCGAAGATCCGTGACGTCCGCATCTTCGAAGACTCCGGCGATCAGGACGGTCGCAAACGGATGAATCTGTCGGTGGGTGACGTGGGTGGCAGCGTGCTGGTCGTGTCGCAGTTCACCCTCGCGGGCGACGTGCGGCGGGGTCGCCGTCCCTCGTTCGCCGACGCAGCGCCGCCCGAGATTGCACGCGCGCGATACGAACAGGTGGTCGGCAATCTGCGCGCGGCTGAGCTCACGGTCGCGACCGGCGAGTTTCAGGCGATGATGCGCGTGCAGCTGGAAAACGATGGCCCCGTCACCATCCTTGTCGATAGCCGCCGGCGCTTCTGAGAATTCATCCGTGCCTTTTGCCGTTCTTCTTTCGTCTTGCTTCTTTCGCCTTTTTCGATGAGTCCGCGACAGATCCCGATCCTGGCGCTGGCGACGCAGTGCCTCCTTGCGGCGCTGGCGTGGGGAGCGTCTCGGCTGATCGATCTGACACCGCGCTGGGGGGAACCGCGGCGCGATGTCGCGATTGGCCTGGCTTGTGCGGCGCTACTGGCGGCGATGAACTACGTCTTGCTGGTTCGCGCACCCGCCAACTGGCTGGTCGACGGTGTCCGCTCAGTGTACGAAGAGGTGCTGGTTCCGCTCTTCGCCCGACAAAGCGTCGTCGGTATCGTCCTGCTCGGCGCGGCGGCCGGGATTGGTGAAGAATGGCTGTTTCGCGGTGTGCTGCAGCCGACGGTTGGCCTGGTGCTGGCCAGCCTCATCTTCGGGCTAGCCCATGTCGGCGGCGCCAGGATGCTGGCCTTCGGGCTCTGGGCCACAGCGATGGGATTCCTGATGGGTGGGTTAGCCATCGCGACCGGTGGTTTGACCGCGCCGATGATTGCGCACGGAGTGTATGACATGCTGGCGCTCGCGTTTATTCGTCGAGGACAGACCTTGTGAGGCATTTAGTTTTCGTCATCGCATTACTGGCGGTCGGCACGCCGGCGTTAGCCCAGCAACGCCCGCTGATCACTGAAGACCCGGAAACGATCGGCGCCGGGCGGTTACTGATCGAGGCCGGCGTCGATGTCGAACGTGACGTGTTCTATCCGGTCAGCGGACTGCAGGGCAACCGGTTGTCGGCGCCGACGGTCGGCGTCAGCATTGGTGTGAGTTCGATCGCGGAGATCCAGATTGACGGCGGCGTCTACCAGCGCCTGACCATCACTGATCGACGCACCGCGCCGCTCGCCAACTTGCTTGATTTCACCGGCGACCAGACCTCCGACGTCGAGGATTTTGTTCTTGCCACCAAAGTGCGCCTGTTGGCGGAAGGCACCAGCCGCCCGGCGATCGGTCTGCGCTTTGCGACGCGTCTGCCTAACGCGAGTAATGAAGCGGGACTCGGGCACGACCTGACCGATTTCTTTGCCTCGCTGCTCCTTGCCAAGACCATTCAATCGATTCGCGTCGTCGGCAACGCGGGGCTCGCCATCCTCGGCGATCCGACGTCCGATACACCGGAGCAAAACGATCTGATGACGTTTGGCGTCTCAGTGGCGCGCGCGATGACGACGGCGACGGAACTGGTGGGCGAGATTAACGGCCGTGTCAACTTCGCCGGCGTGGCCGACCCTGGCGCTGAAAATCGCGCGACCATGCGGTTCGGCGGGCGGTACACCCGCGGGCCGGTGCGGGTCGACGCCGGCCTCATTCTCGGGATGACGTCGCGCGATCCACAGATTGGCGCGACCGCTGGCCTGACCTGGGTCCTCAACGCCTTTCGCGTTCCTTAACCCCATGCTGTCACTGGCAAAGGCGCACGCCTACGGCAACGACTTCCTGTTCATTCCGCACGATCAAGCGGAGGCGCTTGATCCCCATGCGCTGGCGCGTGCGACGTGCGCGCGACACACCGGCATCGGTGGCGACGGACTGATCCTCTACACCATCGCGCCGGACGGCACCGCCCGGATGACGCTCTACAACGCCGATGGCAGTCCGTCGGAGCTGTCAGGCAACGGGTTGCGCTGCCTCGCCGCATTGGTGTTGCACCTGCGCGCGTCACGAGAAGGGACACGGTCGCTGACCGAAGTCCGTGTCGAGACCGACGCCGGCTGGAAGATGCTGACGCTGGTCAGCCGCAACAGCGGGCGCTACACCTTTCGCGCCGCGATGGGACAGCCCACCGACGTTGCCGAAGAAACGATCGCAGTCAATGGCGAGTCACTGCGGATCACGACGCTTGGTATGGGCAACCCGCAGTGCGTCACCCTGGTCGATGAGCTCCCAGACGACGCGCGTTTCAATCGACTGGGTCCGGCGCTCGCCACCCATCCGCGATTTAAAGCAGGAACCAACGTCGAGTTCGCCAAGATCGAAGCGCCGGATCGCGTCCGCATCCTGATCTGGGAACGCGGCGTCGGCCCGACGATGGCGTCGGGCACCGGCGCGTGCGCGTCAGCGGTCGCGGCCATTGCCCACGGCGGCGCCAAGCGCGACATCGACGTCATCGCGCCGGGCGGCACCCAGCGTGTCGAGTGGCGCGACGATGGGGTCTATCTCACCGGATGGGCGGAGATGGTGTTTGACGGACAGTGGTTGCCGCATCCGGAGCTGTTGAAGCGGCCACGGACTTAAAAGGGCGAACCGCGCAGGGTTGCCGTTCGCAGGGATCGCGAGCAGAACCAAAAACTGCCGAATCGCGCCCTGCTGGGCGGATCAAAAAGTGCAACTTGTAAGCGGCGAGGCCTACCGCCGGCGACGAGCCGGCGCGGTGGGCGGAGGGGCGTCCAGCGCGGCGATTGCCGCCTGAATTCGCGCCGCGACGCCGTCCGTCAGACTTAACGCGCGCGCATAGTCGTGCGCCTCGATCGCTGCGCGTGCTTCTTGCATGACCTTCTGCGCAGCGTCGATCACCCCACGTACTTCTTCAACGGTTCGGCGCGGCAACTTGGCGATGGCGGGATCAGCGAGATGTGAGTTGGCCTGCACCAACAAGGTGTTGACCTGGCTGGCGGCGCGTTCGGCGTCGCCACGCGATTTGGCCCGGGCTTCGACCGCCGCCTTGGCCGCCGTTTGTGCCTGACTAAAGCTGTCGATCGCCAAGCTCAAGGCCAGACGAAAGTCGCGCTGTGCAGCTGCCTCTTCGGACTTACGCAGCGCGTCGGTCGCCGCGGTGAATTCGGTGGTGGCGTATTGATCGGCGCCCGCCGCGCGCGCACTTTCGATCGCGCCTTGCGCCCGGTCCATTTCCTTGCTCGGGGGCACGGCACACGCGGCGAGGATCAGGATGAAGGGGAGAACCAGAAACGCAGAGGGCCGACGCGGCATCTGCATCTGAGTATAACTGTTCGTTTGGATTACCATGATTGATCGCGTCGCCTCGTGGATTCGTGCTGCCGATCGAGTCGTCGTCTTGACCGGCGCTGGCATCTCGGCCGAGAGCGGCGTGCCGGTGTTTCGTGGCGCGGGCGGGTTGTGGCGAGAGTTTCGACCCGAAGACCTCGCCACGCCTGGCGCCTTCGCGCGCCAGCCAAACCTGGTCTGGGAATGGTACTTGTGGCGGCGTAGCAAGATTGCCGCGGCGCAGCCAAATCCGGGGCATGCGGTCATCGCGCGGCTCGGGCAGCGGCCGGGTATGACGCTGCTGACGCAGAACGTCGACGGGTTACACACGCGCGCCGGGAGTCGTTCGGTGGTCGAGCTGCACGGCAATTTGTGGCGAGTGCGCTGCGCCGACGGATGCGGCTTCGACGCGCGTGACGTGGAACAGGCGGCCGCTCGCGAGCAGTTGCGTTGCGCCTGCGGCGATTGGCTGAGGCCGGACGTCGTGTGGTTTGGCGAACCGCTCGATCCGGGGACGCTGGATGCGGCGACCGAGGCCGCCGAACGCGCCGACGTTGTGATCGTCGTCGGTACCTCGTCGGTGGTCTATCCCGTGGCGGCGTTGCCGCAGATGGCCAAGCAGCGACGGGCGAGGGTCGTGGAGATTAACGTCGACAACACGCCGCTGACTAGGGAGGTCGATGCAGTGTTACGCGGCCCGGCTGGAGAAGTGTTGCCGGCGCTCGAACGCGCGCTGGGGACGGCGCAGTGAAGGCGATCCGTTCGCACGATCGCCCGCGCGAAAAGTTGGCGCGGGCCGGCGCCGCGTCGTTGGGTGATAACGAACTGTTGGCGGTGCTAATCGGCGCCGGGATTCGGTCTCGAACAGCGTTGATGGTGGCGCAGGACGTGTTGGAGGCAGTCGACGGCGTTGCCGGACTGCCGCGTGCGACCCTTGACGACTTACGACAGGTCCCGGGGATCGGCGGGCCTCGCGCCGCCCGGTTGGTGGCCGCGGTCGAACTCGGCCGCCGGGCGGTCACCAGCGAACTGGGTGAGCGGCCTCGCTTGAACACCCCGACCGAGGTCGGGCGCTATCTGTTGCCGCTCTACGGCGGTCACCGAGAAGAACGATTTGGCGTGTTGATGTTGAATGCTAAGAACCGCGTGATTAAAACTGAAACGTTGTCGGTCGGCTCCCTTGATAGCAGCATCGCTCACCCACGCGAAATCTTCCGTGCCGCGGCGATGGCGTCGGCATTCGCGATCGCGGTCTTCCACAACCATCCCTCCGGTGATCCCTCGCCGAGTCCCGATGATGTGGCGCTGACCGCGCAGCTGGTGCGTGCGGGCGAGGTGATGGGCATTCCGCTGTTGGACCACATCATCCTCGGTGAAGGGCGCTGGTTCAGTTTTCGCGCCGCGTGCCTGTTGTGAAAACCCTCTACTTCGACTGTTTCTCCGGCGCAGCCGGCGACATGATCCTTGGCGCACTGATTGACGCGGGCCTGCCGCTCGCTGACCTCAAGCGCGCCCTCGGCAGCCTTGGTGTTGAAGACTGGGACATCTCCGCTGACCGCGTCGTCAAGGTCGGCATCACGGCGACGAAGTTCCGCGTCCACGAGCACCCGGCACCCGGCACGGGCACTGTGGCACCCGGCACCGCGCACCCCGCACTCAGCACCCAGCACTCATTACCGCACAAGCACTATCACCTCGCCGGGATCAAAAAGCGCATCGATCAATCGGCCCTGTCCGAGACGGCTCGGACCCGGGCCAAGGCGCTCTTCGATCGACTCGCCGAAGCGGAAGCGAGCGTGCACAGCATGCCGGTCGAGAAAGTCCATCTCCACGAAGTTGGTGCGCTCGACTCGATCATCGACATCGTCGGCACGGTGTTCGCGATGGAGTGGTTCGGCGCCGATCGGGTGGTCGTCTCGCCGCTCAACGTCGGCGGTGGCACTGTGCACACCGCGCATGGCCTCTACCCGGTACCCGCGCCGGCAACCTTGCGGTTGCTCGGCGAAGCGCCGGTCTACGGCGACACCACCGGAAAAGAACTGCTGACGCCGACCGGCGCATTGCTGTTGAGTGACTACGCGACGTCGTTCGGCCCGCTGCCGGCGATGAAAGTAGACCGCATCGGTTACGGGGCCGGCGATCGCGATCTCGACGGACGCCCAAACGTCCTGCGCGTCGTGATTGGTGATCAGGTCACCGACACGCCGGGCACGCGTGTCGCAGTCGTCGAGTGCGAGATCGACGACATGAACCCGCAGATTTTTGGCGCGCTGATGGACCGGCTGTACGCCGCCGGTGCGCTCGACGTGTTCTATTCGTCGGTGCAGATGAAGAAGAATCGGCCCGGGACGCTGATGACGATCATCGGCCGGCCGGCCGATCGCGACGCGCTGATCGACTTGGTGTTCCGCGAAACGACGACGATTGGCGTCCGGCACAGCGAGGTGGCGCGCGAGTGCCTGGCTCGCGAAATGGTGACGGTGACGACGCCGATTGGTAAGGTGCGCTTCAAGGTCGCGAGTCGCAATGGCGATGTGCTCAACGCGCAGCCAGAGTTCGACGATGTCCTCCGTCTGGCCACCGAACAGCAGCGGCCGATCAAAGACGTGCAGGCCCTTGCCGCGAAAGCGTGGTTGGAACGATGAGATTTCTGATGACCACGGCGATTGACTACGTCAACAGCCGTCCGCACCTCGGCACTGCCTACGAAAAGATCACCGCTGACGTGGTCGCGCGCTACCAGCGGCTGGCCGGGTTCGACACCTATTTTCTGATGGGCAACGACGAGCATTCGCAGAATGTGTTTCGTCGCGCGCAGGAGCTGGGCAAAGCGCCGCTTGCATACTGCGATGAGATGGAGGAGGTGTTTGCCTCCGTCTGGAAGAAACTCGACATCTCGAACAACGACTTTATCCGCACCACCGACGCCCGCCGCCATCGGCCCGCTGTTCAGCAGATGGCGCAAGCCTGTTACGACGCCGGCGATATCTACGAAGGCGTGTACGAGGGGTGGTACTGCGTCGGCTGCGAAGCGTTCAAGCAGGAGAAGGATCTCGTCAACGGATTCTGTCCGATTCACCCGACGATCAAGCCGGACTGGATTCGCGAGAAGAACTGGTTTTTTCGGCTCTCGAAGTATCAGCAGCCGCTGCTCGATCTCTACGCACGCCATCCGTCATTTATCGAACCTGATGTGCGCCGGAACGAAATTCTCCGGCTGGTCGAGGCGGGTCTCGACGACATCTCGGTCAGCCGGGCCGGGCAGTCGTGGGGGATTCCGTTGCCGTTCGATCGCGACAGCGTCGTCTACGTCTGGTTTGACGCGTTGATCAACTATGCCGCAGCGGTCGGCTACGGTTGGGACGATGAGTTGTTTGGCAAATGGTGGCCCGCCGGCTTGCATGTCATCGGCAAAGACATCACGCGGTTCCACTGCGTGATCTGGCCGGCGATGTTGATGAGCGCGAACCTGCCGCTCCCAGCGCAGGTGTTTGGCCACGGCTGGATCTCGGTGAACGGGCAGCGCATGAGCAAATCGCTGGGCAATGTCATCGACCCGGTCGATGCCGCGGATCGCTACGGCGTTGACCCGCTGCGGCTGTATCTCACCAAGGAAGTTCCGTACGGCGGCGATGGCGACTTTACCTGGGAGCGGCTCGGTGAAAAGTACAACGCCGACCTCGCCAACAATTTAGGGAATCTCGTCAGCCGCGTGACCGCGATGACGACGCGCTATCGCAATGGCGTACTGGCGGCGACTCGCCCGATGTCCGAGCGCCTCGAAGGCGTGACGCGCAGCGCGGTTGCCGATTACCGCGCGGCGATGCAACGCCTCGCGATTCACGAGGGCGCGGCCGCGGCGTTTCGCATCATCGATGCCGCCAATCTGTTTATTGCCGACACGCAACCGTGGGCGCTGGCCAAGGATGAGGCGAATGCCGAACGCCTGACCGGTGTGCTCGCCGAGTCGGCCGAAGCCGTCCGCGTGGCCGCGGTGCTGTTGCTCCCGATCATGCCGAAGTCGGCCGCGGAGATTCTGCGTCGACTCGGGGAACCGCGTGCGGCAGTCGATGTGCGGCTCGCCGATGCCGATTGGCGCAGTCATGATGAGAGACACATTCTGAATGAGGGGCCGCTGTGGCCTCGCCGGGATTTAGCTGTCGCGCCAAGCGCCGACGCCGCCGTAGATACAGCGAGGGGCTGGCGCCCCTCCAGGAGAGACAAAGTGAGTGAAACGCCGAAAGAATCTGCCGGGACCACCCCCGACGTGCAAAGCGGCGCGTCGTCGCCGGCACCGGAAAGCCCGACTGCACCGCTGACCCAGGCCGCCGCACCGGTCGCGGCCGAGGCCGACAACCGGATCTCGATTGACGACTTCATGAAGGTGGAATTGCGCGCTGCCAAGATCCTCGAAGCGGAGCGGGTGCCGAAATCAAAGAAGTTGATGAAAATGACCGTCGACGCCGGCACCGAACGACGCACCATCGTGGCCGGGATTGCCGAGGCCTACGAGCCGGAACAACTGGTGGGGAAGACGGTCGTCATCGTCGCTAACCTGAAGCCGGCGAAGTTGATGGGCATTGAATCCAACGGCATGGTGCTCGCGGCCAGCCCCGACGGGGGCGCGCCGATCGTGCTCAATGCGGAGCCGGCGCTACCCGGCACCCGCGTTCGATGATTGATTCGCACTGTCATCTCGCCGGAACAGAATTCGCCGGCGACCTTAGCGACGTGATCGCACGCGCGCAAGCCGCCGGCGTCACCCGCTGCCTGGTAATCCTCGCGGCCGATGACGATGCGGAAATCGAGCAGTCGGAGCGGGTCCGCACGGCATGGCCCGAGGTGCGGTTCGCGGTCGGCGTGCATCCGCACAGTGCGCACAAATTTGCCGATGGTCCTGACGGCGCAGCAGGACTGACGGCCAATCGTCTGGATCTCGTGCCCGGCGCGTGCGCCGTTGGTGAAATCGGCCTCGATTATCACTACGACGTTTCGCCGCGAGACGTGCAGCAGGCGGTGTTTCGGGCGCAGCTTCGTCTCGCCCGTGAGAGGCGACTGCCGGTGATCATCCACACGCGGGAAGCGGAGGAGGATACGCTGCGGATCATCGCTGAGGAATCGCAGGACAACCTGCGCGGAGTGTTTCACTGCTTTACCGGCGGCGTCGATGCCGCCGCGCGCGCGCTGGCGACGGGATTCCATGTATCGATTCCCGGCATTGTCACCTTTCCCAAAGCTGGCGACCTGCGCGAGGCGGTCAGGACGATTCCCGACGATCGGCTGTTGATCGAAACCGACAGCCCCTATCTCGCGCCGCTCCCGCACCGCGGCAAACGCAACGAGCCGGCGTACGTGGCAAAGGTGCTCGAGGTGTTGACCGACGTGCGCGTCACCGAGGACGCCGTATTGCGCGACATCCTCGTGGGCAATTTCGATCGCTTGTTCGGCTCGTCGCTGTCGGCGTAAAGCTCAGCATCGCCGCGAGTTACCGCAACTTCGTTGCGTTGACACATCACGGTCCATATGGTCAGATTGAAGAGCTTGAGCAACACCGCGCCGAAAATCCGTGTCGATCTGGTTCAGATGTTCGAACCGGTTCGCGCTGACCTGGAAGCTGTCGAACAAGAGTTCGAACGCCAGGTGCAGTCGAAAGTCGGCGTCATTCCCGAAATCGGCAAATACATCCAGAAGAGCGGCGGCAAACGCGTGCGTCCGGCGGTCTTGTTGATGGCGGCGCGGATGTGCGGCTACAGCGGGCCGCGTGCGATTCTCAATGCCGCGGTGGTCGAGTTCATTCACACCGCGACCCTCGTTCACGACGACATCATCGACGACGCCGATCTGCGACGCGGCCAGAAGGCGGTGCATGCGCAGTGGGGCAATGACGTCACCGTCCTGGTCGGCGACTTTCTCTACATCAAGTCGATGGCGATGGCCCTCACGCAGGACACGCTCGACGTCGTCCGCTTGCTCTGCGACGTGACGCTGCGAATGATCGAAGGGGAGTTATACCAACTCACCAAGAACGGCGTCGTCGACATTTCGGAAGACGAACATTTCGAGATCATCCGGCGCAAAACCGCATTTCTGTTTGGCGGCTGCGCCGAAATTGGCGGGATGCTTGGTGACGTCGGCGCCGAACGCGCCGGCGAGTTGCGCGAGTACGGGTTCAACCTGGGCGTGCTGTTTCAGCTGGTCGATGACCTGCTCGACTTCACCGGCGAATCGGACGTGACCGGCAAACCAATCGGCGGCGATCTGCGCGAAGGCAAGATCACGTTGCCGATTATCCATCTGCTGCAGCACGGTGGCGCCGAAGCCAACACGCTGATCCGCAACGTCGTGAAAGACCGGGACGTCAGCGAAGCGGACTGGGCGCGTATCCGGGCGATGCTCGCCGAGCACCGATCGATCGACTATGCCTACGGTCGCGCCGTGGAGTTCGGTGAAGCGGCGAAGCGGCACCTGCGCATGTTCCCGGATACGCCGGAGCGCGATGCGCTGATGGGGCTCGCTGATTACGTCCTCTGGCGAGATCGCTGACACGAACAGGCTACAGAGTCGCAGAGCCACAGAGCGCGGTTTTGACGGAACCTTGCACCAACATTCGAGCGGTCTAGCGGACAGTGTCGCCACCAACACAATGCTCTGTGGCTCTGTGCCTCTGCGGCCCGTCCGTTCGCGCGTATGACTCCAGCCAAGACGATCGAGAAACTTCGTTCGCAGATACGTCGCCACGAAGAGCTTTATTACGTTCTCGCCACGCCAGAAGTCTCAGACGCTGAGTTCGACGCCCTGATGCGTGAGCTCCAGGCACTGGAGGCTGCGCATCCGAGGCTGGTCACGCCTGATTCACCCACCCAACGCGTCGGTGGCCGCGCCGTCGACGGCTTTGAGACCGTTGAGCACGTGCAGCCGATGTTGTCGCTCGACAACGCCTACAGCGAAGACGAATTGCGAGCGTTCGACGAACGCGTGCGGCGAGGACTTGATACGACCGAGCCAGTCGCTTACATTGCCGAGTTGAAAATCGATGGGCTCAGCATCGCGTTGACCTATGACAACGGGCGGCTGGTCCGCGGCGCCACTCGTGGCGACGGGACCCGTGGTGAAGACGTCACGGTCAACGTGCGCACCATCCGCGCGCTGCCGTTAGCGTTGCGCGACGGCCCACCGGGGCGCGTCGAAGTGCGTGGCGAGGTCTACCTGCCGCGCAGGATGTTCGAGCGTGCCAACCAAGAACGTGCCGCGGCGGGGGAGCCGCTGTTCGCGAATCCGCGTAACGCCGCCGCCGGGGCCATGCGTAATCTCGATCCGGCGCTGGTCGCGCGTCGTGGGTTGGCTTCGTGGACCTATCAATTGGTGACGCCTGGCCGACGCGAAAGCACGGCGACGCACGCGAGCATGCTCGAAAGCCTCAGCGAGTGGGGCCTGCCGGTCGAGCCGCACTGGACCCGGTGCACCGGCATCGATGCGGTGTGGGCGTTTTGTGAGCAGTGGCGCGAGCAACGCCACAAGCTGCACTTCGAAACCGACGGCGTCGTCGTCAAGCTCGATCGCGTGGTGTTGCGCGAGCAGTTGGGCACTACCTCGAAGTTCCCACGCTGGGCCACCGCGTTCAAGTTTCCGGCGCAGCAAGCGACCACCTTGCTCCGCCAGATTGCGGTCAACATCGGCCGAACCGGAGCGGCGACACCGTTTGCGATTCTCGACCCGGTCTTCGTCGGCGGCAGCACGGTCTCGATGGCGACGTTGCACAACCCCGAAGACGTTGCGCGAAAAGATATTCGTGAAGGCGACACGGTGATTGTCGAAAAGGCCGGCGACGTGATCCCGCGTGTCGTCGGTCCGGTGCTGAGCAAGCGGCCTCTCGATTCGCAGCCGTGGCAAATGGCCACGCAGTGCCCGGTGTGCGGCGCCGCGCTAATCAAATTACCAGACGAAGTGGTCTGGCGGTGTGAGAGCCCATCGTGTCCGGCCAAGCTCAAGCGCAGCATCGAGCACTTCGCCTCGCGCGGCGCCATGAACATCGAGGGCCTCGGTGAATCGCTGATCGATCAACTCGTCGAGCGAGAGTGGGTCAAGAGTGTCGCCGATCTTTACGACCTCGACGCGCCGACGCTCGAAGGCCTGGAGCGGATGGGCAAGAAGTCAGCCGCCAAGCTCCTCGGCCAACTCGAACGATCGAAGTCCAACGACCTGTGGCGGCTAATCAATGGCTTGGGCATTCGCCATGTCGGCGAACGCGGCGCACAGGTGTTGACCGAGCATTTCGGCAGCATCGACGCGTTGGTCGCCGCGTCACTCGAGGAACTCCAGGCGGTCCGCGAAGTCGGTCCGGTGCTCGCCGCGTCGGTCCGCCTGTGGCTCGATGAACCGGCGAATCGTGATCTCCTTGGACGTCTCGCGCAAGCCGGCGTCCGCACCGATGCGCCGAGGCGGGAACAACCCTCTGGGCCGCAACCGCTCTCCGGCCAGACTTTCGTGATCACCGGCACGCTCGACGCGCTGTCGCGCGACGACGCCCAGTCACGCATTGAGCAACTGGGCGGTAAGGTGACCGGGTCGGTGAGCAAGAAGACGACCTATGTCGTGGTGGGGGCGGACGCTGGGAGCAAATTAGCCAAGGCTCGTGAGCTTGGTGTCACCACGCTCGATGAGCCGGCGTTTCTGAAGCTTATAATGACGGAGTAATGACGGGTCGCTTCGCCTGGTTGACCGTCGGCCTCACCGCCTGCGTGGCCTTTCTGATCGGCATGGTGGTCACCGGCTCGATGTCGCCGAGCGATGCGACATCGGCGCCGACGATCGCCAGCGCCCGCTCGGTGCGCGACGACCGCGCCATGCTGCCTGGTCTTGCTGGCGTCGTCAACTTTGCCGACGTGGCGGAGCGGCTCAACCCGGCTGTGGTCAATATTGACGCCACCACCCGCGCGCGACGGCTCAATCGCCAGTCGCAGAACGATAACGGGCGCACGCCGCCGCGACCGGAGTTGTTTGAAGACCCTTTTGAATTCCGTCGACGCGGCGACGCGCCGCGGCGCGGTGCCGGCACCGGTTTCATTATCGACTCCGCCGGTTACATCCTGACCAACCACCATGTGATTGAAGGCGCCGATCGGATCACGGTCAAGCTGACCGACGGCCGGAGCCTGCGGGCCGATGTGGTCGGTTCGGATCCGGACACCGACATCGCCCTGATCAAAGTGCAGGCCGACTCGAAACTCCCGCACGCGCAACTCGGCGACTCGGATGACCTGCGCGTTGGAGAATGGGTGTGCGCGATCGGCAATCCGCTCGCCTACGAACACACAGTGACCGTCGGCGTGGTCAGTTTTATCGGGCGCAAGTTGTTCGACATGAGCCTCGACAACTACATCCAGACGGATGCCGCGATCAATTTCGGGAACAGCGGCGGCCCGCTGATTAACACCCGTGGCGAGGTGATCGGCATCAACTCTGCGATCAGCCGCCAGGCGAGCAGCATCGGCTTTGCGATCCCGATTAATCAGGCGAAGTTGATCCTGCCGCAGCTCAAGGAGAAAGGTGGCGTGTCGCGGGGCTACATCGGTGTCGCGTTACGCGACGTCGATCCCGACCTGCAGGCCTCGCTGCGCTTGTCGACGACGGCCGGTGCCCTGGTGCAGGATGTGACTGCGGGTTCGCCGGGAGAACGCGCCGGTCTCAAGCCTTACGATTTGATCACCGCCGTCGATGGCCGCGATGTCACGACCAACGACGGTCTGATCCGCGAAATCGCCGCGCGCGTCCCCGGGTCGACGGCCAAACTCGAAGTGATTCGGGATGGGCGAACGCGTGACGTCTCGGTCAAGCTGGCTGAGCGGACCCCGGCAGGGAGGCCGGCCGGAGCACGCGGGCCGGGCGAGGAGCGTCGCCCGTCGCGACCGAATCCTGCGGACCTCAGTGCCGGGCCCAGCGAACTCGGATTGACCGTCATCGAAATCGACAGCACCAATACACATCGCTTCGACGTTCCCGCCGGCATGACCGGCCTCCTGGTGCAACGCGTCGAGCCGATGAGCGCAGCGCACGACGCCGGCATCGAGCGCGGTCAGATCATTCTCGAAATCAACCGACAGCCGGTCGACTCAGTGGCGGAACTGCGGCGAATGCTCCTCAGCGTGCGCAACGGCGATGCGATGGCCGTGTTCCTGTATCTCCCTGAAATCGAGCAGAAAAACATCCGCACCGTTCGAATGGATCCCAGATAGTTGGCTAAGTCACGCATTCTTGTCATTGATGACGAAGCAGCGATCAGAGACTCGCTGAAGATGATCCTCGATTATGAGGGTTACGAAGTCCTGACCGCCCCGACCGGCGAAGACGGCATCGCGCAGGCCGAGCGCGAAGCGCCGGACCTGGTGTTCCTGGACGTGAAGATGCCGGGCATGGACGGTCTCGAGGTGCTGCAGCGGCTCCGGCATCTCGTCGAAGTCACGCCGATCGTCGTGATTTCCGGTCACGGCACGGTCTCGACCGCGGTCGAAGCCACCAAGCTCGGCGCCTTCGACTTCATCGAGAAGCCGCTCGAACGAGAGCGGGTGCTGGTGATGGTCCGCAACGCCGTCGATTCGCGGCGGCTGCGCACCGAGAATCGCTCGTTCAAACGTGACGCCGAAAAGCGCTATCAGATCGTCGGTGACTCGCCGTTGCTGGCGCGGGTCCGCGAGTCGATCGCCAAAGCGGCGCCGACCAGTGCGACGGTGCTGATCTGGGGAGAGAGCGGCGTCGGTAAGGAATTGGTCGCGCGCGCCATCCACCGCGAGAGCTTGCGACGCGACGGCGGGTTCGTCCAGGTCAATTGCGCGGCGATTCCGGACGAGTTGATCGAATCAGAGTTGTTTGGCCACGAGAAGGGCTCGTTCACCGGGGCAACCGATCGCCAGATCGGCAAATTCGAGCAGGCCGACAAGGGGACGATCTTCCTCGACGAAATCGGCGACATGAGTCTGAAGACGCAGGCCAAAGTCCTGCGCGTGCTGCAGGAACAGGAGCTCGAGCGACTGGGCAGTAACCGGATCATCAAGGTTGACGTCCGCGTGATTGCCGCGACCAACAAGAACCTCGAAGAAGAGATCATCAAGAGCACCTTTCGCGAGGATTTGTTCTATCGGCTCAACGTGATCCCGATTCATGTCCCGGCGCTCCGCGATCGCAAGGACGACCTGGCGGCACTGGTGCGCCACTTCGCCGACTTGTTTTCGAAAGAAAACAATTTCCGTCGCAAAACCTTCACCACCGGCGCCATGCAGCGGCTGATGCAGCATCACTGGCGCGGCAACATCCGCGAGCTGCGCAACTTCGTCGAGCGGATCATCATCATGAGTCCCGGCGATCAGATCGACGTCAAGGACATGCCCGACTTCACCGGCGCGCGTCCGGCTGACACCGCCTCGTCATTGCTGATTGCGGGTAACGGACCGGCGGCCAGCGGGTCGGCCGCCAGCGGCGGCAACGACTGGATGGGCGCGTCGACGCTACAGGAGTTCAAGTCGACATCCGAACGGGCGTTCCTGGTCAACAAGCTGCGCGAGAATACGTGGAACATCTCGAAGACCGCGGAAGTGATCGACACGCCGCGCAGCAATCTGTACAAGAAACTCGAGCAGTACCAGATCTCGCAGGACGTGGACGGGTAGGTTCCGTTCGTCGTTCTTCGTTCATAATGAACAGGTTGCAGTTGGCCGGATGACCGCTGCTGTCAGTAACCACACACCGCGTGTGAAGTGCTGGTGGGAGAGGAAAGTCCGAACTCCGCAGGGCAGTGTGCCGGGTAATTCCCGGGCGGGGAAACCCGACGGACTAGTAGCACAGAAAATATACCGCCCGCCTTCGCACGCTTCGCGTGCTACGGCGGGGCAGGCCCCGAAACGGGCTTGCTCCGACGAAGCCCGGAGGGCGAAGGCGAGTAAGGGTGAAATGGTGCGGTAAGAGCGCACCGCGCTTCTGGCAACAGAAGTGGCAGGCGAAACCCCACACGGAGCAAGACCAAATAGGGAAGCGTGGTAAGGCGGCCCGCCTGAAGCTTCCGGGTAGGTTGCTCGACCCCGTCAGTAATGCCGGGGCTAGAGGAATGGTCATCTCCGCCGTCGTCGTGGGCCGCAAGGCCGGCGGCGATGGTGGAACAGAATTCGGCTTACAGGCTGACTGCAACACTTTTTCCGTGATGAAATTTCCGATCCGCTCTTTCACCGATTACCCGCACTAGCGATGGCCAACTACCTTGTCACCGGCGGCGCCGGATTTATTGGCTCGCATCTGGTCGAAGAGCTCCTTCGTCGTGGTCAGCGCGTCCGCGTCGTCGACAGCTTCATCACCGGCAAACGCGAGAATCTTGACGCGGCACTGCAGGCGGCCCGCGCCGGGGACGGTGACTCGGGGTCGACCGCCGCACCGGAACTGTTGACCGGCGACCTGGCCGATCCGGGCGTCGCGCGCCAGGCGGTCGAGGGCATGGATTACGTCCTGCATATGGCGGCGATTCCATCGGTCCCACGGTCGGTGCAGGATCCGCTGACCTCGAATCGCGCCAATATCGACGCCACCCTGTGCGTGCTGGTCGCGGCGCGTGACGCCGGCGTCAAGCGTGTGGTCTATGCCGGCTCGTCCTCGGCCTACGGCGATACCGCGGTGTTGCCCAAGCGCGAAGACATGCCCGCGAATCCGCTGTCGCCGTATGCACTGCAAAAGCTCGTCGGCGAGCAGTACATGCAGATGTTCACGCGTCTTTATGGACTGGAGACGGTGACGATTCGCTATTTCAACGTTTTCGGGCCGCGGCAGGATCCGGGGTCGCCGTACTCAGGCGTGATTTCGCTGTTTCTCCGCGCGCTGACCGAAGGCCGCGCGCCGGTGATCTACGGCGATGGCGAGCAGACGCGCGACTTTACCTATGTCGGCAATGTCGTCGACGGCGTGTTGCGCGCGATTGATGCCCCGGGGGCGTCCGGCGAAGTGATCAACGTCGCGACCAGTGGTCGCATTTCGCTCAACGAGTTGTTGCGTGTGTTGCAGGGGCTGACCGGCAACGCCACTCCGGCGACATACGCAGCGGGTCGCGCTGGTGACGTCCGGGACTCGCAGGCCGACATCTCAAAGGCCGCGCGCCTGCTTGGATACCGTCCGATCGTCACGCTCGAAGAAGGCTTGAAGCGGACGCTGGCGTGGTTTCAACCGACGTCTTAGTCCTTGGCGGCGGGCCGGCCGGCTGCGCCGCGGGACGGCTACTGGCCCTGTGGGGCCACCGTGTCACGCTGGTCACCAAACCGTTAGCCACCACCTCCCATCTCGCTGAATCGCTGCCGCCGTCCACTGGCAAGCTGTTTGACATTCTCGGCATTCGCGATCGCATCGACGCCGCGGGCTTCGTCCGGTCCACCGGCAACACCGTGTGGTGGGGCACCGATCAGGCGCGCGTGGAGGCATTCGTGGCCGGCGGGCTCGGTTGGCAGGTCACCGCGCACCAACTCGAGCCGCTGTTGCAGCAGGCGGCACGAGAGGCCGGGGTCGCGATCGAGTATCGGCGGGCGAAAGAGGCCGGGTCCGACCCCCAGGCCGCGTTCGTGCTCGACTGTACCGGTCGATCCGGCTTGTTGGCACGAGCCCGCGGTTGGCGCCAACACGAGCCAGCGCATCGCACGGTGGCGTTGATTGGGCGCTGGCTGTGTCACGCGGGGCTCGACGTCCCTGACCAGACACATACCCTGATCGAGTCGTATGACAACGGCTGGGCGTGGTCGGTGCCGGCATCTGCTCACCATCGTTATGTCGCGGTGATGGTCGATCCGAAAGTCTCAGACCTGACCCACGATGCCATGGCGCGTGACGTCTATCGCGCCGAGGTTGCCAAGACACGCCAGTTTGCGCGGCTGTTGACTGGCGCGCAGATGGCCGACGGTCCGTTCGGGTGGGACGCGTCAATGTACTCGTCGACGCAGTATGCGGATGAGCGGTGTTTACTGGTCGGTGACGCGGCGTCGTTTATCGATCCGCTGTCATCGGTCGGGGTCAAGAAAGCGCTCGCCTCCGGCTGGCTGGCCGCGATTGCCGTGCATACCGCGCTGGTCCGTCCGGCCATGCAGCGTGTCGCGTTCAACTTCTTTGCCGCGCGTGAGGCCGAAATCTACGCATCCTTCCGGCGCATGACGGCGACGTTCCTGGCCGATGCCGCGCCCGGGCACCGGCATGCCTTCTGGAGTGATCGCACCGAGCCACCCGAAGACGATGCCGCAACCCGGGTCAGCACGGCATTGACTCGCATTCGTCTAGCGGACGCGATTGATCTTCGTCGTAGTGCCGCAGTTCGCGTTGAAGATCGGCCGGCGGTCAGTGGAACGGAGATTGTGCTCGAGCAACGTCTGGTCTCGGACGCGCATGACGCCGGGGTGCGTTACCTGTTTGACGTGGATCTGCTGGCGCTCGCCGAGATCCTGCCGTTGCATACACAGGTCCCCGATGCCTTCGAGGCGTATAACACGCGTGTCGGCCCGGTCGCGCTGCCTGAATTTTTGACCGCACTGGCAGCCGCGGTCGCTGACGGGTGGCTCGAGTGGCCACCTTGTGCTACAAGATAGGGCACCTACAACCTTATGGCATCCTTCGCGCGGCCCTTTGCTGTTATCAGCGTGTTGTGGCTCACCGCCACCAGTATCGTCATCATTGGACAGCAGGCGACGCCGCCTGCGACTCCGGCACCAGTGCAGGCCCCGGCTTCCACTGCACCACAGGCCAAGCCGGAGGAAGGGATCCCGATCCAAAGCGCTGTGGTCCTCAAGGCCTGCGCGCCGTGCCACACCGTCGACGCCAAGCAGCAGATGTCGCGCATCTCGTTCCAGCGCAACACGCCCGAAGGCTGGCAGGACACCATCCGCCGAATGGCCGCACTCAACGGTCTGCGCATCGATCCGCAGACGGCGCGCGAAGTCGTCAAGTATCTGTCAAACAATCATGGCCTGGCGCCTGAGGAAGCGCGGCCGGCGGCGTTTGAAGCCGAACGTCGATTGATTGACTACAAGTACGCGGCGAGCGCCGACGCCGACACCACCTGTAATAAGTGTCACTCGCTTGGCCGAGTCATTTCGCAGCGACGGACACGCGATGAGTGGAACCTGCTGATTGCGATGCATCGTGGGTGGTATCCGCTGGTCGATAACCAGGCCTTTCGTCGCGCTGGCCCCGCGCCGCGCGATGTGGCGGCCGATGGGCGTCCTCCAGACACCCGCCATCCGGTCGAGAAGACGCTCGACCACCTCGCCAAGGCGTTCCCGTTGCAGACCCCCGAATGGGCGGCCTGGTCGGCGACCATGCGCCCGGCGCGACTGGAAGGCACATGGGCATTGTCTGGCACCGAGCTTGGCAGAGGCCCGGTCTACGGTCGCGTGGTGATCAAGCCGGTCGCCTCGACCACGGACGAGTTCACCACGGAAACGACGCTGATTTACGGCCGCACCGGTGAACGCGTGACCCGCACCGGTCAAGCGAATCTCTACACCGGCTTCCAGTGGCGTGGTCGCTCCTCGAGCGCCAGTGGCGACATGCGTGAAGTCATGTTCGTCGACCGCGACTGGCGGACCATCGACGGGCGCTGGTTTACCGGTGGCTACGACGAGATCGGCATCGACGTGAAACTCGAACGCGTCGGGACCGAGACGCGCGTGCTTGGCGCCGAACGCACCAGCCTGCGGGCCGGTAGCGGCGGCCAGCAATTCAAGATCTACGGCACCAATTTCTCCTCGACATTGCAGCCGACCGACCTCGATCTCGGCCCTGGCATTACCGTCACTCGGATCAGTAATGTCACTGGCGATGAGGCGACTGTCGTGGTCGACGTCGCGTCGACTGCCGCGCCAGGCTTCCGCGATGTCTTCATTGGTGGCGCGTCGCGCGCCAAGGCGGTCGCCGTCTACGACAGCGTCGACGCCATCAAGGTCACACCGACCTGGGCGATGGCCCGCATCGGCGGATCGACGTTCCCCAAGTCCCTGTCGCCGTTCGAGGCCCATGCCTTCGACAATGGCCCTGACGGCCGGCCCGACACGGCCGACGATATCGACCTGGGTGTGGTGCCGGCCACCTGGTCGCTCGAGGAATACACGGCAACCTACGACGACGATGATGTGAAGTTTGTCGGCGAGATCAATGCCAAGACCGGCTTGTTTACGCCTGCCGGTGACGGACCAAATCCGGCGCGTAAGGGTGCCCGCAACAATATCGGCGACGTCTACGCCGTGGCGACGTATCTACCGGAGGCCGCCGACGGCAAACCGGCCAAGACATTGCGCGCACGAGCGCACCTCTTGGTCACTGTTCCTCTGTATATGCGGTTCGAGCCTTCGGCGGGACGGTAAGGGCAGAGCTGTCGGGTCGAGTGGCGGGTAGCGCGGGTGGGTCGGGTAACGAGATATGAGTGATCTTCAGCGGCGGGAATTCCATAGTTTTGCAGCCGCCGGGCAGCAGTTTCTGTATCTGGTGCCGAGCGCTGCGGTGTTTGCGCTCGATGACTGTTCCATCGCGGTGCTTGATGAGTTGCGCCTCGGCGCGCGCGATGCCGACACGCTGACCCAGGGACTGGCCGCGAAGTTTGACGCGGCCGAAGTGGCCGGCACCATCGCCGAGTTACGGCGCGTTCGCGCCATCGCCGACCGTGCCGTCGCCACGCCGATGCCGAAGATCGTGCCGCTCAAGCCGGTGCCGCTGCAGACGCTTGTCGTCAACGTCACCAATCAGTGCAACCTCGCCTGTACCTATTGCTACGAGTACGGCGAAGACAAGATCGTCGACACCGAGAACGGCAAGCAGCCGAAGTTCATGAGCGAAGAGACGGCGCGCCAAAGCGTCGAGTTCATGCTGCGGGAGTCGAAGGACAACCCGACCGCGCACATGACGTTCTTCGGCGGTGAGACGCTGCTCAATTTTCCGGTCCTCAAATCGACGATTGCCTACGCCCGTCGACGGGCCGCCGAGATGGGCAAGGAAGTCGATTTCAGCCTGACCACTAACGCGACGCTGCTGCGGCCGGACGTGATCGAGTTTCTGGCCGACAACCGCGTTGGCGTGACCATCTCCATTGACGGACCGGAGGAGATGCAGGACAAGTTCCGCGTCTTCAAAAACGGCAAGGGCAGTTACGAGATCGCGGCGCCGAAGATCAAAGCCCTGCTGGCGCGTCACCGCACGCGTCCGGTCGGCGCGCGTGTGACTCTGACCAGACAGACACTCGATGTGTCGCGCATCTATCGCCACCTGACCGAGGAAATGGGTTTCTGGGAAGTCGGCTTCGCCCCGGTCACCACCGCACCCAAGCGCGATTACGCGATCGAAGACGGCGGCTTTGATGACCTGCTGTCGCAGTTCCGCAAGCTGGCGTTCGAATTCCGCGACGCCGCACTCGAGAATCGCCATCACGGGTTCTCCAACGTGCGCGAGACGCTGCAGGAGATTCATCAGGGCCACGCCAAGGCGTATCCGTGCGGGGCCGGCATTGGCTTGATGGGCGTGTCAACCGATGGCGACGTCGCGCTGTGTCACCGGTTTGCCGGTTCCGACGACCACAAGATGGGTGACGTGCGGTCTGGTGTCAGTTGGGAAACGCAGCAGGCGTTTCTCGACTCCCATCACATCGCCGAAAAGACCGACTGCACGACCTGCTGGGCACGCCCGATTTGCGCGGGTGGTTGTTATCACGAAGCCAACACGCGCTACGGCTCGACCCAGAAGGCGAACTTGCACTACTGCGAGTGGATTCGCGGCTGGACCCACACCTGCCTCGAAATTTACGGCGAGATCGCCGTCAAGAACCCTGAGTTCCTCAGGCAATTCGATGACCAAGCACCGGAACAAGCATCGTGATGACGCACGGTGCGTCCGTGCCTCGTGCGTTGTTTAGGTAACCACCATGAATCATCTCAAAGCGATCAACCGTAAAGCCGCTCGCATGCAAGAGGCGACCAAAGACGTCGTCGCGTTGCAACAAGGCGGCCCGCCGCAACAGCCGGAACCGCCGCACATCCCGAATGGCTGTTCTCTGGTGTTTTCGCCGGGGTGGGAAGCGGATCGCAATGGCGGCACGGCGGGGTTGTGTCAGCCGGTCGAACGTGACCTGTTCGACTGCCATATGGGTTGTTTCTGGCCGGCGCAGGTGCCGGACCAGTTGAATCACGCCCCTGATTGGACCGCGAAATGCGCCGCGGCCCAGAAGGACTGGCGCAAGATCGACCTGATCTTCCCGGACAAGAAATAGTGGCCGCGATGAATGCAAACACGAAGATCACGAAGATCACGAAGATCACGAAGGGACGAACATTACTGTTGGTGTCCTTCGTGGTCGTCGTGTTGGCTTTCACGACGCCGATGGTAGTGCGGGCGCAGCGGTCTGGTCAGGGCCTCGCGCTCAGCGGCGGCAACGCGCTGATGTATATCGGCACCTACGCCGGCGACGTGCAGATCTTCGATGAAGCCACCGAAAAGATGGTCGGTCAGATCAAGCTCGCGACCGGCATTCCGCGTTCATTGATCCTGTCGTTCGACAAGAAAAAATTCTACGTCCTCGACTCGACGCTCGAGAAGGTCGAGATTGTCGACATCGCCTCGCGCAAGACGCTCAATCAATTCACCTTGAGCACCGGGGCCACCAAGACGCGCATCCGCAGCATGCAGGTCGATCCGCTCGAGCGGTTCATGATCCTGCTGACCCGCAGCGCGACTAAAACATCCGACCGCTGGGAGATCAGTGATGTCGCCCTGCAGTTGTACGACCTCCGGAGTGGCAAGATCACCCGTGACATTCCCTGGCCCGGCGGCGAAGCACGCGAGAACGTCAACATCAGGTTCTCGCCGGATGGCAAGCTGCTGTATTTCTTTGGCGACGACGTGCTGATTGTCGAGACCGAGAATTTTACCGAGGTCGAGACCTGGGCGCTGAGCCGACCCCTCGAACAAGGCCTCGGCCGCGTCAGCTTCGGTGCCGTCGATGACATCAACGACGAGCCGGGATTCTTCACCGGGTTGTTTCAGATGCAGGACCCGATTCAGAACCGTCGCGTCATGGGCATTGGCCGGGTCAATCTGGTCGGCAAGAGCATCGAGTTCCACCCGATTGGCCCATCTGAAGGGGTCGGCTTCGCGATGACGCCGGACCGGAGGCGTGGCTACGGCTTGCTCCAGCAGATAGGCCGCTACGAGTTCTGGGCCTTCGATCTCGAACAGAAGAAACTGATCAACCGCACCGAGTTTGCTGGCCGTCCGCGCATGGCGCTGCGCGTCTCGTCCAATGGGCGGCTGCTGTATGTCTTCCAGGCCGGCGCGACGATCGATGTCTACGAGGCGGCGACCTATAAATATCTCCGCACCATCGAGATGAACGCCGACCAGACCACCAACTTGTTTGTCCTGCCACGCCCCGTCGCCGCGCGGCCCACCCAGTAACTCCGGGCAACTGACCAACTGGGTCCCTGCTGAGCACCGACGACTGACCACCGACGACCGACCACCGACCACCGACCACCGACGAGTGGCGAGCCAACCCGGAACTAGTTTCGATCGTCCAACGTCTACCGGGAGAGTGTTCAGTGCGAAGTGCTGAGTGCTAAGTGCGGGGGACTGATGACGATTTGGAAACGATTGTTCGGCAAATCCAGTGAACCGGTGCAGCGCACCCGCGTCTGCGTCGAATGCGGCATGCCGGTGGCCGACCACAAAGACTGGTGCTCGATTTTTCGCGGCCAGCAGGAAATCGACGCGCGCGCCAACAAGCAAGCTACTCTCTAATGCGTGTCGGCTGACCCGGAGCTGCGGCGCGCATTCGCGTACCTGACGCCGTACTGGCGTCGCCTGTCGCTCGTCTTCATCATCAGCCTGATCAGCACGGCGACGACGCTCGCCGTGCCCTACCTGTCGAAAGATCTCATCGACACGGCCCTGCTCGGCCGCGACATGGCCGCGCTCCGCCGCCTCGTCCTGTGGTTCGCGGCGCTCGGCGTGCTCAGCTTCATCCTCAACGTGGTCAGCGGCCTCCGCTACACCAAGGTGTCCGCCGACATCCTGTTCGACATGCGGCTGGCGCTCTACGAGCACCTGCAGCGCCTGTCGCCGCGTTTCTACGCGAGGACCCGCCTCGGCGACATCATCGCGCGCATCAACGGCGACATTGGTGAGATCCAGCGCGTCGCCGCGGAGACGGCATTGGCGTGGGTGGGCAACGTGCTGTTCCTGATCGGTAGTCTGGGGCTGATGATCTGGCTCGATTGGCGACTCGCTGCCATGTCGCTGATGTTGATGCCGCTCAGCCTGTGGGCCCTGGTCCTCTATCGGCGCCGCCTCGAGTCGCAGGTGAGCCAACTGCGACAGCGCAGCGCCGATCTCGGCAGCTTTCTGATCGAGACCCTGCAGGCCAACGCCTTGATCGTCGCGTCGAATGCGCAGGCGCGCGAGACGTCGCGCTTCCGTCGGCTCAACGACGCGTTCGTCAGCGCGGTGATGGGGATGCAGCGGATCAGCTACTTTGCCGGCGGCCTGCCCGGCATGCTGCTGTCGATCGGCTCAGCGATTGTGTTTCTCTACGGCGGGTCGCGCGTCATCGACGGGTCACTGACGCTCGGCACCTTCGGCGCGTTCCTCGCCTATCAGATGCGCGTGTTCGCCCCGGCGCAGGCGCTGATGGGGCTGTATGCCAGCATCGCCACCGCACGTGTGTCATGGCGGCGCGTCCTGGAGATTCTCGACGCCAGGATCGACGTGGTGGACCCGCCCGGCGCGGTGTCGCTGTCGTCGACCGGTGGCGAGGTCACGTTCGACGCCGTCATTCTCACTACCGATCGCGGCATCACGGTCCTCGATGACGTCAGCTTCACCGTGCGGCCCGGGCAATGCCTGGCCATTGTCGGAGGCAGTGGGAGCGGCAAGTCGACGATTGCCTTTCTCGCGACCCGCTTGCTTGATCCGGATGCCGGTGCGATTCGTCTCGATGGCCACGACCTGCGCGCGCTTCGGCTGGCCGACGTCCGTCGTCACGTCGTCCTCGTCGAACAGGAGGCGGTGCTGATGCACGCGTCGATCGCCGAGAACATCCGCTACGTGCGGACCGACGCCTCATTGGCCGATGTGCGGCTGGCGGCCGAACAGGCGGGCATCGCCCAGTTCATCGAGTCGTTGCCGCAAGCCTACGAAACCATGGTGGGGGAGCGTGGGCTGGCGTTATCGGCGGGGGAGCGTCAACGCGTCGCGCTGGCGCGCGCCTTTCTCGCCAATCCGACCGTGTTGGTGTTGGACGAACCGACGGCCGCACTCGATCCGGTGGCGGAGCGGCAGGTGACTGAGGGCTATCGGGCGGTGATGCGCGGGCGCACCACCCTGCTGATTTCGCATCGCCGTGAACTCGCCATGCAGGCCGACGCCGTCGTCGTCCTCGACGGCGCGCGGATCGTCGAAACGGGAACGCCGGGCGAATTGGCCGCGAGTGGCGGCGCCTTCGCGCGGTTGTTTGATGGGGTGGGACAGCCGACGCACCGATGAAGCCGGCGCGTTTCGGCTTGGTTTCTGGCCTGCGCCGCAGACCCGGGGGAATGCCGAAATAGACCCGAAATATTCATGCCCAGTTTGCGGGTAACTGTTGGAATTCGCACCGTGACAGGGTACGTCGGCTCCGATGAGATCTGCCCCTGTTGCGGGATCTAATTTGGCTAGACCGATGCAGTCGGCAATCCCGCCAGACGAGCGGAAGTGTATAAGCGTCGGCGTGACACTGGGTTAAGCGCGGCATGCCATTCGGGCACCGTTCAACTGGGCCTCCGCACGCGTGGGATCCGGTCGAGCAACTTCGTAGACTACCGAATTGAGGAAAGATGGTTTGGAGGAGTGAAAGCAAGAGCCGGTCTCGCCGACGCCAGGCGACACAGCGACTGTCGATGAGCGCCCGACAGGATCTTCTCCGTCAAGGTGCGTTGAAGGTATCTGAAATTGCCGACTTTGCCGCCGATGCTGGTAACCAGAATTTTCTCGAAGCGGAGGAGGACGTATCGATGCTCTTGGATCACGAGGATCCCATCGTCCGGTTCAACGCATTGGCGATAATTGCCTACGAATGGGGGCGTACGTCACGTGCGCATCGGATCGTGGCGATCATGCGTGGTGACGTCGATGTCGACTGCCGCCGACAAGCAGCGGCGGCGTTGGGGGCGCTCTTCAGGGGAAGCCGAGAAGAGCACGTGCTCAAAGAACTCGTGTTCACTGCAAAGAATCCACAGGAACCGAGGGACGTCCGTGCGTCTGCCTACGTTTCCGCACTTGACGTTGTCGGTGTTTCACGCACACGACAGCCGAACGTTATGACTCTCGAGGCCGGCGAACGTGAGCTGGCAGCATTGGACGACTATCTCAAGGCTTCCGAGGGCTCAGATCGCGCGCAGAAACAAGTTCATTCGAACGGTGAAGCCGAAGATTAATGCGAGGCGACGGGTGAGGTGGCGCGGCGCCACCGACATATCCGCCTGCGTTTATCGCTCTAACCGAGATGACTACAACTAACCGCGAAAGTATCGTGACCGTCGGTGAGTGAGTGTGGTGCCCCACATGAATGAAGTTCACGAGGCTGTCGAGCAACTGTTCACTCTTGAGCGGTTCCTTCGCCAGCACGCAGTAACTGGATGGGCTGACCGGATTCGCGACGTCCGTGTGACTAGCCACAACGACCGTGAACTGCTGAAGCCCGCCGTGCTCAAGATGTACCGCGGGACCATGGGGTCTCTCACCGACTTGATCATTTCGCGAGTAAATGGTCATGAAGTGGAAGATGAGACAGCAGTAAACATTCAGCTCGATCGCTTGCAGGATGAGCTGTGGGAATGTGCACAGCGCTTATAACGCTTTACGGGTGCGATCGTTGACCTGCCCCCTCTAATCCGAGCGGCTCCCGGCATCGGCCCAGAACTGCTGAGGGGCCTCCCTTTTTCGGTTCACTCGGAGGTTGAGCCCGCGGCCGTTGTAAGCATCCTTTCCGCGAATTCCCGAGGGCTTAGACCCTTGAGAGATCGGTGAGGATGATGCTCATTGTAATCCCACCGAAACGCATCG
>DATLXN010000026.1:0-122442 GCA_035575715.1 Vicinamibacterales bacterium
TTCAGTGGCAATCGGGAGCGGCGGGCAATGCCGAATTCACCGGGGTTCCGTTAACGGCGCTGCTCGAACGAGTCGGCATATTGTCGACGGCCGTCGACGTGATGTTCGAGGGTGCCGACCATGGTGAGATTGAGGATGAGCCGACCTCACCGGGTGACATCCATTTTGCGCGCAGCGTGCCCGTCGCGACCGCACGCGCCGGCGACGTGTTGCTGGCCTACAGGATGAACGGCACAGACCTGACCAGGTCCCACGGATTCCCCGTCCGTGTCGTCGTTCCGGGTTGGTATGGAATGGCGTCAGTGAAGTGGCTGAAACGCATCGTGGTGACAGCCAAGCCGTTCGATGGATTCTTTCAGTCGCTGCAGTACAGCCGCTGGGAGCGGATAAACGGGGCACCGACCCTGATCCCTGTCACAGAGCTGCAGGTGAAATCGATCATCGTCGATCCGGAGATGAGTAGCGTCATTCCGGCCGGTGAGACGTACACCGTACGGGGTCAGGCGTGGACCGGCGTGGGAACCATCGCTCGGGTCGAGGTCAGCGTCGATGGCGGCAAGAAATGGGCAACGGCGCGGCTGACGTCGCCGGCTTCACAGCACGCCTGGCGATCATGGGCCTTCGCCTGGCGTCCGACCGCCGGGGACCACTCCGTGATGGTGCGAGCTACCGACAGCCAGGGACGGACGCAGCCCATGAACCGGGACAAGGATCGGCGGAGTTACGAGATCCACCACGTCGTCCCCACGAAGGTCGTGGTCCGCGATCGCTCGTCAAGCTGGACGTCGTGGTAGGTCACGCTGATCTTCTGGCATGATCGACGGATGATGCATCCGACTCACGGCCGACACGTCACCGTTGTGCTGCTCACGCTTACCGCCATGGCTGCCGCGCTCTCGACGCCGGTCCTGGCGCAACAGGCGGCGCCGACCCGACAGACAGGGCCGGTGATCGACAAGTTCGGCGCCACCTTCGCCGTCCCAGAAAGCAGTGTGATGCCGCCTCGCGACGGTGACTACCGCGTCAAGTTCGACGTGGCGACATCGGCCAGCGACCCGTCGGCGGTCAACCCGGGTATCGAATCGGTGGCCCGCTTTCTCAACATGCAAGTGCGGGCCGGGGTGCCGGCGACGCAGATGAAACTTGCGCTGGTCGTGCACGGCTCGGCCGGGCGCGACCTGTTGGGCCATGCCGGCTATAAGAAGCGGCACGGGGTGGACAATCCGAATCTGCCGCTGCTCGACGCGCTCGACCGTGCCGGCGTCCGTATTTATCTGTGCGGCCAGACCGCGGCAGGACGCGGGCTGGGGTGGGACGAGATCGCGCCGGTGGCCAAGGTGGCGCTGTCGGCGATGACGGCCCACGCGATGCTCGCGCGGGAGGGTTACAGCACCAACCCGTTTTGAGCGCTTCCGGATCCTGCGGACATTCGTGATGCCAAGCGAGTCCTAAAAATTGATCTTGACTGCGATCTGCACCTGGAGCGGCGAGGCCGCTTGCGTGAACTGGCCGAACGTCGCGACCGGCGTGGCCGGATACGCGCCGGTGCCGAAGATGTTGTTGATCTCGGTGTAATTGGTCCGGTTGAACAGATTGAACACCTCGAAGATGCCATCCACGTTCGCTCTGCCCGCCAGCGCGAAGCGCCGGCTGACGCGCAGATCCACGGTGGCCTGATTCGGCATCGTCCCGCTGTTCCGACCGACGCTGGAGAGTGCATCGGCGGGGGTCGTGCGGGCGCGATCGGGCGGGAACGCGCCGCCGTTGCCGTCGCCGTTGAGATCAGCGCCGGCCAGAATGTTGTACGGCCGGCCCGACGCGACGGTCACGATCGACGACAGCTGCACCGCACCAGGCGCGACGTAAAGGCCGCTGACGACGAAACGATGACGTTGATCCTGAGTCGAGGGCCCACGCTCCGAATCGGGGTTGAACCCGCGGGGGACGCCGAGCAGGTCCTCGCGGTTTCGGCCCAGACCGTTGTTCTCGGGCACGAACGCACTCTGGAAATCGGTCGAGTTGTCCTCCGCCTCCGACAACGTGTAGCTCGCCAGGAACTGGTAGCGATTGCTGAATCGCTTGTTTGCCGAGACGGTCAGCGCGCGGTACCACGTCTCGCCAAACGACGTGTATTGAAGGATCGAGGCGGACGTGCCTGGGACGCCGTTGACGTCCTCGGGACGACGGCCCGCGCCCAGTGCGGGGACGATCGGGTTGTAGTCAATTGTGCCGACCTGCTCGAAGCCTCGCGCGTAGATGAAGGTCGCCGAGACTGCGAGCTGACCCGCCACCTCGCGATCGATGCCGACCGACCCGTGATGCGCGTACGGGGTCTCGAGCCCCGGATCGATGGAGATTTCCAGGCTGGGGAAGGCGCCAACCGCGGCTTCCGACAGGCGACGTCCTGGCGCGTTCCAGGCCGCAATCGGCCGCGGGTTGGGCAGTTGCGCGACGAGCGTGCGGACGTTGGAGTCGCCATTGAGCAGGTTGGTGATACCGGCGAGCGCGGTGATGTGGTTGTCGAAGAAGATCCCATACGCGCCGCGCACGGACGTTTTCTTGTCGCCGGCCGGGTCCCAGGCGAACGACACGCGAGGCGCCACGTTGTTGCGGTCGGCCGGGAACGAGTAGGGATCGATCCCGCGAACGGTGTAGTTGAAGTCTGGCCAGAACTGCCGTTGGTAACGGACCCCGAGCTTCAGCGTGGCGTTCGACGTCAGGCGCCAGTCGTCCTGCAGGAATAGCGAGAGGTCGCTCACCTTGTAGGAGTTCGTGGGGTTGCCGTAACCCTGCACATAGGCCGCCGGCAGGCCGAGTGCCACGGCCTGGATGGCGTTGATGACCGGGAACGGCAGACCGAACAACGCGCCCGGTAGCGCCGCGGCAAAGATGTAGCGGCCGCCAAAGTGCAGTGGCAGGCCTTCGTCCTTGTTATCGATCGCGCTGAAGTCGAAGCCGCTCTTGAGCTGATGGTCGCCGACGTAGTAGCTGGCGGTATCGATGATTTGTGTGCGTCGGCTGTGCCGCGGCTGCGGCGTGAAGCGATGACGGCCGACGCTGGCAAAGCCGGTCACCTCGAGAGTCGGGCCCCCTTGGTCAGTACCTGTGCAGGGGCCCAGGCACCGCGGGTCGAGCGAGTTGACGTCCTGATCACGCTTCGCGTACTGCGCCCGCAGCTCGTTGACAAACCGCATGCCACTCACCTTGGTGTGTGAGGCAGCCACCATATAGTCGGTGCTGTCGAGCGAAGCGCCCCGGCTGCGCGCCGTCTGACCACCCCAGGTTTCGATGTTCTCGTTGAACGCGTCGGCGTAGTTGAAGCGCACCGCCAGGTTCTGGTCCCGCGTGAGCTGTTGGTCGATCTTCGCCAGAAACTGGTTGCCTTTGATCGTGTATGGAACGTTCCCCGTCTCGACCACAAAGCCAGCGCGCTCGAGAATCTGCTTCGGTGTGCCGAGCGCGGTACCGCCCAGCATCACGACGTTACGATCGTCGATGGTAACGAAATTGTTGGTGTCAACGTCGAGCCGCTCGAACGACAGAAAGTAAAAGCTGTTGTCCTTCCGGATCGGCCCGCCGAACGTGAAGCCAAACTGCTTCTGCCCGTACGACGCCTTGTCGCGATCGACCGCGTTGCCGGCGGGATCGAATTTCTCGAAGTGCTCTTTGGCATTGAGCGCCTCGTCGCGAAAATACCCGAACAGGTTGCCGGTCATCCGGTTGGTGCCGCTCTTGGTCACGATGTTGACGACACCGCCCGACGCCTTGCCGAATTCGGCCGAATAGGAATTGGTCAGGACCTGGAATTCGCGGACCGCTTCCTGGCTGAACGTCGCGCGCACGGCACCGACCGCCGAGTCATTGTTGTCCACGCCGTCCACGGTGATGTTGTTCGACCGCGCCCGCTGACCCGCGAAGGTGAGACCGGAAGTGGCCGATGCGCCCTGCTGCGGCGTCCGATCGGTCGTCACGCCCGGCGTGATGACCGAGAACGAGATGAAGTTGCGGCCGTTGATCGGCAGGCTCTCGATCTGTTGCTGTGACACGACGGTGGCCACCGCCGTCTTCTGTGTATCGACCAGCGGCGCTTCGGCCACCACGTTCACCTGCTCCTGCGCGCCGGCGAGAGCCAGAGTAAACCCGACGTCGACGGCGGAGCCGAGTGCCAGCTGGATGCCTTCGCGGCTCTGCGGCGAGAATCCCGGGAGCTCGACGCGAAGGTTATACGTTCCAGGCGGCAGCGCGAGCACGGCGTAGCGGCCGTCCCCCGACGTGACGGCCGTCCGAATGAGCCCGGTGTCGGCATTCGTGACGCTCACCGTCACCCCCGGCAGCACCGCCTTGGATTGGTCGTAGATGATGCCGCTGAGATCCGCGCTGGTCGCGCGGGTCTGAGCGGCTGCCGCCGCCGAGACGACGAGGACCATTGCCAGTGTCATTGACGGAGCGCGCAAGCGATTAATCATAGGACTGCCTCCTCGGGCAACTGCCAGCCAACACTCTACACCTGAGGCGCACCATGCCTCGCACCGACTCGAAGCGGCGTGTCGTTGCGGACAGTGCGCGTATACTCTCCGCAATGTCGATTGACGCACCTGTGCAGGCCGCACGTGACATTGCCACCCGCGTGCTGGCGCCCGCGGCATCAGCCAATGACAAAGCGGGGACCTTTTCGACCGACGCGGTTCGTGCGCTCGGTGACGCTGGTCTGCTGGGGCTGATGCTGCCGGCAGACGTCGGCGGCCGAGCGAGTTCGCCTGCGGACTTTGCCGCCGTCACGGCGGCATTGGCGGAGGCTGACCCTTCGGTGGCGATGGTCTACGTCATGCACGTGGTTGGTGCCGCCGCTGTCGCCGCAGCCCCGCCCAACCCGCGGCTGCGTGCGGCGCTTGCCGACATGGCGGCGGGCCGGCACCTCTCGACGCTGGCATTCAGCGAAGCGGGCTCCCGCAGCCATTTCTGGGCGCCGGTGTCGCGCGCGGTGAGCGCCAACGGGCAGGGCGTCCGGATTTCGGCGCAGAAGTCCTTCGTCACCGGCGCCGGTCATGCTCAGAGCTACGTCGTGTCGACACTGGCACCGGATGCCTCATCGCCAACCGACTCAACGCTCTATCTCGTCCCTCACGACACGCCGGGGCTGTCGATCGCCGGCGCCTGGGACGGCATGGGCCTCCGGGCGAATGCCTCGGCGCCGATGGTGCTCGATGAATGCGCCGTCCCGCCGGAGCTGCAGCTGACGGCAGACCGCGGCGGCTTCGCCACCATGCTCGAAGTGGTGCTGCCGCTCTTCAACCTCGGCTCGGCGGCTGTCGCCCTCGGCATCTGCCGCGCCGCGGTGGCCGCCACCGCCGCTCACCTTCGCACGGCCAGGTTCGAGCATCTTGGCGCCACCCTGGGCGAAGCGCTGCCAACCCTCCGTGCCCAACTGGCCTCGATGCAGATCGCCACCGACGCGCTCGGCGCCCTGATCGACGATGGCGTGCGGCGGATGACGACGCCCGATGACCTCACCATGCTGCGGGTCCTCGAGATGAAGGCGGCCGGCGGCGAGACGGCAATTACCGTGACCTCGTCGGCAATGCGCGTCTGCGGCGGCGCGGCCTTCGCGCGACACACCGGGATCGAGCGTCTGTTCCGCGATGCGCACGCCGGCGCGGTGATGGCGCCGACCGCCGACGTGCTCCGTGAATTCATCGGCAAAGCCGTCCTCGGCTTACCCCTGTTTTGATTCGGAGATCCGACATGAGCGCTCGAACGATCTGGCTGGGGGCGGTCGCCTACGACGCCAAGGTAGTGCCCATCTGGGAAGGCATGCGCCGCTACTTCCACGACGAAGCACATCTGCCGCTCGAGATCGTGCTGTTTCAAACCTACGAAGCGCAGGTGCAGTCGTTGCTCGCCGACGGCAGCGCGGTGGCGCCACGCATCGACATCGCCTGGAACACCAATCTCGCGTATCTGCAATCGCTCGAGTGGAGCCGCGGCGGCTGCACGCCGATTGCCATGCGCGACACCGATCTAGGCTGGACGACGAAGATCATCGCGCTGACCGGCGGCCCGGTGCGGTCGATTGACGATCTCCGCGGCCGCACGCTCGCGCTCGGCAGCCGCGACAGCGGACATGCCGCCATCCTGCCGGTGCACTTCCTGGACGACAGGGGACTGCGCGAGGGCGCGGACTACACGGCGCTGCGCTTCAACACCGACATGGGCAAGCATGGCGACACAGGCACGAGCGAGGTCGACGTCCTCCGTGCCGTCGCCGACGGTCGCGCCGATGCCGGGGCAGTGGGCAGCCCGTTCTGGTCGCAAGTGGAGACACAGCAACTGGTCCCGGCCGGTGCCCTCAGCGTCGTCTGGACGAGTCCTCCGTACTCTCACTGCATGTTCACGGCCCGGCCGGGCCTCGAGCCGGAACTCAGACAGCGCTTCGCCGACGCGCTCTACGGGATGCAATTCGACAACCCGGCGCATCGCGCCACGCTCGAGGCCGAGGGCCTGAAAGCCTGGGTCCCTGCCGATCGGTCGGGATACGACTCGCTGCAGTCCGCATGCACGTCTCAGGGGTTCTTCAAGCGCTAGCGTCGATGCGCCGCTGGGCCGGCAGCGCTCAGGCGCAGTGGAAGACGCGGGCCATCCGCTCGCCGTACTCCTGGCTGCGGGCGAATGTTTCGCGCGCCAAGGCGAACGCCGCTGCCAGCGGGAATATCTCGGTGGTCACCAGCAGGTCGGCGTCTTCGGCTCCCACCGGATGCCAGAACACGCCTGTGTCGGTAATCGTCAGTTCGGGCACCAGGTCGCTCTTCGCCAGCACCACGCCCTTCTGGGCGCCACCGCGTCGGGCGATGCGGCGCACCACGCGGTCCTGATCGGGGATGCGGTGCTCGTCGAGGAACCGGACGAAGTCCTGCTCCTGCGCAGCGGTCGACACCGACGCCGCTAGCCGAACGCGAAATCCCTCGCCGCGGGCGACCTTGATGCCGTGCCACGCCGCTGCCCACGCGCCGCCGCCGCGGTGCGCGTCGTGCAGCTCGGGGGTCGGACTGTCGAGGCTGATCTGCAGCGTCACCCGATCGCGCGGCATCCGTTGCAGCGCAGCCAGGCGGGATCCCTTGAACAACATGCCGTTGGTGAGCAGCGTCACCGGCGCCGCCGCAGCCAGGGTTTCGATAATGTCGGCGATGTCGGGCAGGATGAAAGGCTCGCCGCCGGTGACGAAGAAGGCTCGTACGCCGAGTGGCGGCGCCTCTGCGGCGATCCTGGCGATGCGCTCCAGCCCGAGCGCCCGTCGCGGCACGTTCGGCGACGAGCGGACGCAGCAATAGTCGCAGCTCAAATTGCAGTCGAAGTTGCTATACAGCCAGAGGCGCTCGCCGATCGTTGGCGCCTCTTCGTTGCCCACGCCTTCGGCCGAACCGTGGCGCACGACCCAGCGCTGCTGGCCAGCACCGTGGGGTGTCTGTTCGACAATGGCGTGCCCGGTCAGCGTGCTCCACACGCGAAGGTCGTATTCGAGCTCGGCGTCGCCGACGATGGCCAGCAGCTCGCCGAGCGCGACCTGTTGAAGTCCCCGCACGATCTCGACCAGCAGGCCCGAGGCGAAGGTCCGGCCTGCGGCAGCGATCTCGAGCGCGGCGGACGCGGCCATTCGCCGCTATTATAATGGCGATAATCGAACCGCTGTTCGCTCGCGAGTTCGTCCACCTCCTCTTGCCGGAGCGCCGATGCCTTCTTCTCCTGCAGCGTTCGACGCGATGACTGCCGAGCGGGCCCGACGCGCGCTCGCCCTGGTCCGCGTGGTCATCGGCGCGATGTTCGTCTGGGTGTTCTTCGAGAACTACGGCAAGGGGCTGTACACCGCCGAGGGATACGCCAACCTGATCGAGGGATACGCCTCGCGCGGGAACGCACCGGGATGGTGGAAGGACGTCATGCGGCTGGTCGCGGCCAACGCCACCGTCATGGCGCCCGTCCAGGCCGTCACTGAAATCACCTTCGGCGTGTTGCTGGTCCTCGGGGCGTTCACACCGGTGGTGGCGCTGGCAGCCTTCGGCTTCCTCACCTCGCTGTGGGTGTCGGAGTGGGGCACGGCGTGGATCTGGGAGCTGCTGGTGCCGATGGGTGCCTCACTGGCCATCGCCCTCGGCGCTGCCGGCCGGACCTGGGGGATCGATGCCCGGCTCGCCCGTCGTCATCCGCGCGCTCCGTGGTGGTGAATCCCCGCGTTTCGGTCGTCATCCCGGCGCTCAACGAGGCGGCGTCGATCGGGCTGGTGCTTCGCGATCTCCCGCGTGAGATCGTGTCCGAAGTCATCGTCGTCGATGGCGGCTCGAGCGATGGCACTCCCGAGGTGGCGACGGCCGCCGGGGCCACGGTGATCGTCGAACGACAGCGCGGCTACGGCCGTGCCTGTCGCCGTGGCCTGCACCACGCCACTCAACCGGACATCGTGGTGTTTCTCGACGCCGATTACAGCGACCGGCCTCAGGAGATCGTTCGCTTGATCGCGCCAATCGTCAGCGGCGCGGCCGACATGGTCGTCGGTTCGCGGCTCGACGGGGCCTTGCAGCCCGGGGCGCTGCCATGGCACTCGCGGGTCGGCAACCGACTGGCCGCCTGGCTGATGGGGGCGGCCTACAAGGTGACGCTGACCGACCTCGGTCCGTTCCGCGCCGTCCGCTACGACCTGGTGCGGACGATGCCGCTGCTCGAGGATACCTACGGCTGGCCGGTGGAGATGATTGCGCGGCTGGCGCGCGACGGACATCGCGTGGTGGAAGTGCCGGTGAGCTATCATCCGCGCATCGGCACCTCGAAGATCACCGGCACCGTTCGCGGCTCGCTCGGCGCCGCGTGGTACATCTTCACCCGCATCGTTCGCTATCGTCTGGCGTCGTGAGCGTGGCCTCCGTCGATCAGTTGCTCGTCGTCATGGCCAAGGCGCCGCGTGCCGGCCACGCCAAGACGCGACTGGCGGCGGCCGGGTTCACCGCCGATCAGGTAGTGGCGCTCTATCGCAGCCTGATGGAAGACACGCTCGCCCTCGCCGCCTCGCTCGAGCAGGTGCGAGTGGCGGTGATGTGCCCGTCAGGTGACGCGGCGGCGATTGCCGCCTGGCTCGGTCCCGAACTCGACATCATCGAGCAGCCCGGTGCCGGCCTTGCCGATGCCCTCGAGGCGACCTTAGGCCTGTTTGCCTCACGGCAGGCCAGCCGCATCATCGCCCTCAATGCCGACTCGCCACACCTGCCGGCGGCGGTGCTCATGCGCGCCTTCGACTCGCTGGGCGCGCACGACCTAGTCGTCGGTCCGACCGACGATGGCGGGTATTACCTCGTGGGGGCGCGCAGTCCGCATCCGGGGTTGTTTGAGCGATCGGCCCTTGGGACCGGGCGCGCGCTCGACGATCTGCTGGCGCGTGCGCGCGAGCACGGGTTGCGGGTGGCCTCGACCGATGCCTGGTACGACGTCGACGTCGGCCACGACGTGGAACGCCTCGAGGCGGAACTGGCCAGCGGTTCAGTCGTCGCGCCGCGCACTCACTCGCTGCTGGCGACATGGCGCGGACGCTGACATCGCCCGGACGGATCTTCCTGGGGCTCGGAGTGGCGCTTGCCGGACTGTTCCTGAGCCTGGCGTGGAGCGGCGCTCGTATTGGTGCCACGGGCCACTTGATGCGGCTCGGTGCCGCGGCCGGCGTCTACGGCATCGCGCTGCTGCTGCTGGCTCGCGGGCGCCATCCTGGGACGCCGATACTGCTGGTCTGCCTGGGGCTGGCGCTGGCGGCGCGGGCGCCGCTGGTGGTCAAGCCGGCCGGCCGGCAGGACGATACGCACCGCTACCTCTGGGACGCGCGACTGCAGCGCGCGGGACTCAATCCCTACCTCGTCCGACCCGACGACCCGTCGGTTGCCTGGCTGCACACGACGGCTACACGGTCGATGAACAACCAGGACGTGCCCAGTCCCTATCCTCCGGGCGCGCAGTACTTCTTTCGCTTCGTCACCGCGATCAGCGAATCGGCCGTGGCGATCAAGGCAGCGCTCGTCGTCGCCGAGTGCGTGACGGTGCTGGCGTTGTGGTGGTGGCTGCGTGTGCGCGAGTTCGATCCGGCGTGGACACTCGCTTACGCCTGGCATCCAGTGGTGATTCTCGAGACTGCCGGTGGGGGACATCTCGATGCCCTCGGCGTCATGTTCCTGGTGGTGGCGGCTGCGACCCTCTCGCGTGGCTGGCGGCTGGCGGCGGCGCTTGCCATGGCGGCCAGCGTGTCGATCAAGCTGCTGCCGGTGGTGCTGGCTCCGCTCATCATCCGGCGAGTGCGTCCGTGGCAGGCCGCACTCGGCGGTCTGTGTCTCGCGGCGGCGTACGTGCCGTTCATGGATGGCTGGCGCATACCCGTCGGGTCACTGGGTGCGGTAGTGGACCGGTTTCGCTTTAACCAGCTGGGGTTCGACCTGATCATGCCGGTGGTCGGCGCGCATCCGGCCGCGGCCGTGGCGCTCGCCGCCGGCCTCGCCCTCTCATGGCTGCTCAGTCGAGAGCCCGCGGGCCGGCGAACTGGCGGGTCGACCGTACCAGACGTCGTAGGGTCGGGGCCGAGCCCGGCGGCATGGGCCTGGCCGATGGCCGCGTCGCTGCTGCTGGCGCCGATGATCTACCCGTGGTACCTGATCTGGCTCGTGCCGTTTGCCGTCACGCTCGCCACCGTCCCGCTCCTGGTGTGGAGCCTGGCGGTGCTGCTGGTCTATCGGGTGTGGGCGATCGCAGCGGCCGGCGGCCCCTGGGAGGTACCGCCGTCGCTGCTGGCGTGGGAATACGGTCTGGTCCTGGCCGCCGGTGTCGTGGTGGTGCTCATCGGCCGGCGAGCGGCAGCACGACGGAGAACGACAGCGGCGTGTCCCGACTAGCGCCCGCCCAGCGTGGGCATGTGGAACGCCGACGTCTGCACGTCGTCTTTGACCCAGCGCGTCGTCACCGCCTTGGTACGGGTGTAGAAGTAGATGCCTTCCATGCCGTGCACATGCAGGTCGCCGAACAGCGACTGCTTCCAGCCGCCGAAAGAATAGAAGGCCATCGGCACGGGAATCGGCACGTTGATGCCGACCATGCCGACCTCGATCTCGTCTTCGAACTTGCGTGCCGCGCCACCTGAACTGGTGAACAGGGCGACGCCGTTGCCGTAAGGATTGCGGTTGACCAGCGCGATGGCTTCGTCGAGCGAGGCCGCGCGTAAGACAATGAGCACGGGGCCGAAGATCTCGTCCTGGTAGATCGACATCGCAGGCATCACCTGATCGAACAGTGAGGGCCCAAGGAAAAAGCCGCGTTCGTGTCCGGCCACCTGCAGCGCCCGGCCGTCGACCACCAGCGTTGCACCCTCCGAGACGCCGGCATCGACGTAGCCCTTCACCCTGTCGCGGTGTGCGCCGGTCACCAGCGGGCCCATGTCCATTCCCTCGGCAAGGCTCGGCCCGGTCTTCAGCCGCCGGGCGCGTTCCGCGATCTTCTCGACCAATGGATCGGCGGCGTCACCGACGGCGACGACGGCGGAGATCGCCATGCAGCGTTCGCCCGCCGAACCGTATGCGGCGCCGATGAGCGCGTCGGCGGTGAAGTCGAGATCGGCGTCGGGCATCACCACCGCGTGGTTCTTCGCCCCGCCCAGGGCCTGCACCCGCTTGCCGTTGGCCGCGGCGGTCGCATAGATGTACTTGGCGATCGGTGTCGAGCCGACGAACGACACCGCGGCAATCCCCGGGTGATGCAGGATGGCGTCCACCGCTTCCTTGTCACCATGAACGACGTTGAAGACGCCATCGGGCAGGCCGCTTTCCTTGAGCAGTTCCGCGATGCGAATGCTGGGCGAGGGGTCCTTCTCCGACGGCTTGAGGATGAAGGTGTTGCCGCAGGCCAGCGCCATCGGGAACATCCACATCGGCACCATCGCAGGGAAGTTGAAGGGCGTGATGCCGGCGCAGACGCCGACCGGCTGCAACCGTGAATGCGCGTCGACGTCGCGGCCGACGCTGCCGGAGTGCTCGCCTTTGAGCAGATGCGGAACGCCGATGGCAAACTCCACCACCTCGATGCCGCGCTGCACTTCACCCATCGCGTCGAGAAACACCTTGCCGTGTTCTTCGCAGATGAGCGCGGCGAGCTCCTTCTGATGCTGCTCCATCAGCTCGCGGAAGCGGCTGAGGATGCGCGCGCGCCGCAGCGGCGGTGTCGCCCGCCACTCGGGCAGGGCGGCGCTAGCGGCGCGGACAGCGGCGTCGATGTCGGCCGCCTGGGCAAATGGCACGCGGCGGATCACCGCGCCGGTGCTGGGATTGGTGATCTCGCCTTGGCGCGAGCTCTCGGATGCGACGGCCTGCCCGCCAATCCACAGGGGCACAGTGGTAGCGCGGGTTTCGGAGGCGGGGGCGGCAACGCTGGTCGACATAAGTTCGGATTATCGCACTTCAACCCCGGTGAGGTGCACCCGGAAGCGGCACCACCCGCCGTTTCTCACCGTCGCCCGGTCGCGGCTTCCACTAGCCGTGCTTGCGCGTGTGGCGGTTCGTCTCCTGGCATCTAATGGTCGAACGCCACGCGCCGTTCTTCAAGACGCGTCAGTATCTCCGGCGCTTCTTTTAGTTCCACCAGTGGCGCCAGTTGCATGCGCACGAAGCCCCAGTCGATTTGCCCGCTCTGACGAATGATGATGCCATCCACGTCGACCCAGTCTTTCGGCCGGTCCGCGAATGCCTTCAGGATGATCAAATCTTCAGCGGAACACGTCTGCAGCGAAACGTCGGGGGGATAGGTAAAGCGGCTCGAGCGGTTGACGGCCGTTTCTTCGAAGGGCAATCCACCGAAGGCGATGTCGAGACCCACACCGGACTCTGCTTGTAGCAGCAACACGCGATTCTCACGCGCAAAGGCCGCCGCGTGATCGATACGAGGTTCGAAATGCCCAAGCAGGGCGGAGATAAACCGATCTTCGCCGCCGAACCCGGTGAGCAGCGTCAAATCAACGTCGACCGTCTCGCGCGGTTCGCCCCAACGCAGCACGGCGAGGCCGCCGATGAAACAAAAGCGCCAACCTTCGCGCGCGCACACCGATTGAATCTGCGCGGCAGCGCCGATCACCGCATTCACGCGTGGCGCAACTTCCGCAGCCAGCGCTGCTGTTCGATCAAGCCCGATGTGTCTTTCGGCGCGCGCGGGGCGATTCGGTAATTGGCGGGGCCGCAGAGCAAGGCGATGGCCGCGTAAGAATCCAGCGCGCGCAGTTCGTCGCGGCGGATGGCCTCGAGTCGGGGTCCAGCGGCTTGCCATCCCTTGACCCACCGACGCGCCACCGCGACCTGCTCGGCCGACCATGAAGTGAGTGCTGACGGTTCGGTGGCCACCACTCAATTCTAGCCCGTCACAGGTGGACGATTGTGACCTGCGTGGCTGGTCGCTGATGTTCCGCGAAATCCTTTTGACCTTTCGACATGGCGGTTGTGGCAGCTACACTGCGCCGGTGCACACACCAACGCGTCTCGCCACCGCTGCACTCGTTGCCGTCTGCGCCGGCGCCGCGCTCACGGCAGCTCCATCAGCGGCGGTCCTCAACGTCCGCGCCTGGCGCGAAACCCGCGAGCGGCAGATCGTCGGCGAGCTGATGCGCCTGGTCGCACTGCCGAATATTGCGTCCAATCGCGCCGATATCGCCAGGAACGCCGACCTCCTCACGACGATGTTCGAGGCGCGCAACTTCAACGTCATGCGCGTCGAGACACCCGGCTCGCCTGTGTTGATCGCCAGACGCGACATCGCCAACGCGCGTGGCACGTTGCTCTTCTACTTTCACTACGACGGCCAGCCGTCGGACCCCAAGGCATGGACCCGCGGCGGGCCCTTCGCGCCGGTGGTGATGTCAGGACCGAACCTGTTCCCACTTGAGACGACGTCAACGACGCTCAATCCTGAACTGCGGGTCTACGGTCGATCGACATCTGACGACAAAGGCCCCATCGTCGCGTTGCTTGCCGCCGTTGACGGCCTGGCCGCCACGAAGGCATCACCGGCCTGGAACCTGCGCATCGTCCTTGACGGCGAAGAGGAAGCCGGGTCGCCGAATTTTGGCGCTGCGATGAAACAGCACGCCGCCGACGTGCGCGCCGATATCGCGGTCGTCGTCGATAGTCCCCGCCACCCGAGCGGACTCCCGACGGTGTTTTACGGCAGCCGCGGCACGTCTGGCGCGGTGATCACGGTGTACGGCGCCGTGACCGATCTGCACAGCGGCAACTACGGCAACTTTACGACCGACCCGACGATGGCGTTGGCCAAGCTGCTGGCGTCGATGAAGGACGACAACGGCAACGTCCGGATCAAGAACTTCACGGACGGTGTTGTGCCGCTCACGCCTGCCGAACACCGGGCGATCGGCGAGTTGCCCAACGTCGACGCGAAATTGCTCGAACAGTTTGGCCTGATGCAAGCCGAGCATCCGGACAGCCGCATCGAATTGCAGCACAACCACCCCACGCTGAGCATCACCGGAATCGAATCAGGTGCGGTCAGCGCCGGTGCACGCTCGGCGATACCCGGGAGCGCCTCAGCACGTGTCGAGATGCGGCTGGTCAAAGGCCTTGACGCGCAAACGCAGTTCGATCGCCTGGTTGCGCACATTCGCGAGCAGGGCTTCCATGTGACTGACACCGAACCCGATCGACAAACGCGTCGCGCCCACCGGCGCATTGCGCGAGTCACGCGGACCGGTGGCGGGTTTCCTGTCGCCAAGGCGTCGCTTGAAGATCCTCGCACGGCTCCCGTCGTCAGCGCCATTCGGTCGCTCGATCAACGCCTCGCGCAGATGCCGACGATTGGTGGCAGCCTGCCGTTTGCCACGTTCAGCGAAACGTTGGCGTTGCCGACGATCGGGCTGGCGATTGTCAATTTCGACAACAACCAGCACGGCCCTGATGAGAATCTTCGGCTCGGTAATCTCTGGGACGGCATCGACATATTCGCCGCGCTGTTGACGATGAGCCGGTAAGTCCCACGGCTGAGATGTGAGAGAATTGATGCCGGATCCGACGAAACATTAAATGAAGCAATCAGAACGACATCACTTAAAAGATAACGAGTTGGCGTTAGCTCTCGGGCAAGCCAACATGTGGGCCGGCCGCAATCAACGCACGCTGATGTTGACCATCGCCGGCGTGGTTCTTCTCATCGTCGCAGCCGTTGGTTTCGTGACCTGGCGTAATAGTCAGGACGCCAAAGCGCGCACGCTGTTGGCGGAAGCGATGGTCGTCCAGGAGGCTCGCGTCGCCCCGGTCGTCGCACCCGATCCCGCAGCGCCTGGGACGCCGGCGACACCGCCGGCGCTCCAGCCTGGCACCTACCCAACGGAACGGGCAAAACTCGAAGCGGCGTTGCCAAAATACATGACGGCAGCGGACCGCTATCCAGGCAGCGACGCTGGACAAACCGCCCGGTATCATGCGGCATCGATTCTGGTCGGCCTCGGCCGGTTTGATGAAGCGGTCCAGCAGTACGACCGCGTCATCGCTGATGCCTCGGGCTTGTTGCCGCAGATGGCGCGGCTCGGCAAGGCCGAAGCGCAGTTGCGCGCCACCAAATACGACGCGGCGATCGGCAGCTTCAAAGAGCTGTCCGAGCGCACCGACCTGAATGTGCCGAAGGAAGCGCTGCTGCTCGAGCTCGCGCGTGCCTATCGGTTAGCGGGGAAGGGTGACGATGCGCGCAAGACCCTGACGCAGATCGTCGAACAGCACGCCGCATCGCCGTTTGCCGCCGAGGCGAAGACCGAGTTGGCGAAAATGTGAGGATCTGGCGATCATCAGATCACCAGATCACTCCATGGCCGCCCGCCTGCTGACATCCTTCAAAAACGTGAAGGCGGCGACCGGCGAGAGGGTAATGCCGGTGAGATCATGTTGCGCGACGGCAACGTTGGTCTTATACCAAAGGCTGATATACGGCGCGTCCTCAGCGACGCGCCGCTGCACTTCCCGATACAGGTTGCCGCGCGTCTCGTAGTCGGTGGCCGATGACGCTTCGTCGATCAGTCGATCGATCTCGGGATTGCTGTAGAAGCCGCGATTGAATCCCGACGGCGGCATTTGCTTCGAGTGGAAGACGCGGCGCAGCATGTCGGGATCGGTGATGCCCACCCACTGCAGCGTGACCAACTGAAAGTTGCCGCCGGCGACGTCCTTCGATAAGGTCGCAAACTCGTAGCTGCGCACGTCCGCATCGATGCCCACCTTGCGCAGGTCCTGCTGAATCACGGTCGCTTGTAGGCGGTAGAACTCATTGGTAGACACCTTGAGCGTCACGCGCAGTCGCGGCCGCGGCCCATTGCCGTCGGGATCGGGATAGCCGGCCGCATCAAGCAACGCCATCGCTTTGGCCGGGTCGTGTGCAAACTGTGGCACGTCCGACGCGAACGCCCATGAGGCGGGTGGCACCACGCCGACCGCCGGCTGGGCCAGCCCGCGACGAAGGTATTTCACGATCGCCTGGCGATCGATGGCGTAACTGATCGCTTGGCGCACACGTTTGTCGGCGAGCATCGGGTCGCGCAAGTTCAAGCCCACGTATGCGTAGTCGGTACCTGTCGATGCGGCGATTTGCATCGACCCGTCTTCGCGAAACTGTTCGACCGTATCGGGGCTGAGGTCGTTGACGACCATGTCCACGGTGCCCTTTTTGAGCTCCAGGCCGCGCATGATTTCGTCGGGGACGACTTTCAGGGTCACGCCGGCGTTCTTAGCCGCTCCCTGGTAGTAGTCCTTGAAGGCGACCAGCTCGAGGCGATCGTCGACAGCGTATCTGGCAAATGCGTACGGTCCGGTCCCGACCGGGCGGGTGCGAAGCTCGTTACCGGCACCGGCAGGGATAATCGGTAGCACCAACTGAATCAAAAACGACCCAGACGGTTCCTTGAGGACAAAGCGGGCCGTGTATTTGTCCACCGGCTCTACTCGCGCGAGGACGGTGTAGGCGCCGCGTCGAGCCGAGACAAACTTCGGATCGATCAGGCTGCCGAAGGTGTGTACGACATCGGCGGAGGTCAGCTCGTGTCCGTCGTGAAAACGGACCCCCTGCCGCAGATGCACCAGATAGGTCACTGCGTCGGGCTGTTCCCAATGCGTGGCCAGGCCGGGGCCGACCCGCAGTTGCGCGTCGAGCTTGAGCAAGTCGTCGTAGACGAGATGAAACACTTTTTGAGAAATCTCATCGGTGCCGACGCGCGGGTCGAAACTGTTGGGCGAGGTCGGCACCGCGAGCGTGATCACGTTGGGGTCGCGAGGCTGCGCCTGAGTGCAGGCGGAAGCACAGACCAATGCCAGCCACACGCCCGTGGCACGGAAGCACGGAAGCACGGATTTGTTTAGTTTGCTTCCGCGTTGCCGCGATTCCGTGCATCGTGCCGGGATAGTCATTCAACCTCTCGCTTCAACTCCGACAAGGCTTGCAGGGCCTCGAGCGGCGTCATCCGATTCAAGTCCATCTCGCGTAGCCGCGCGCGCAGCCGCTCATCGGCTTCATTGACCGCCACCTGAAAGAGTCCCAGTTGCTCTTGCGCGGCGGGCGGGGCGGCGTTGAGCGCGGGACGGCCGCCTCGCGACAACTCATCGTGCTCGAGCGAACTCAAAATGTCGCGGGCACGGGCGATCACGCTGGGCGGCAACCCGGCCAGACGCGCCACTTGAATACCGTAACTCCGATCGGAACGGCCAGGCAGGATCTTGTGGAGAAACACAATCTCATCCTTCCATTCGCGGGCGGTGACGTGCGCGTTGACGACACCGGGCAGCCCATCCGCGAGGTCGGTCAGCTCGTGGTAGTGCGTGGCGAACATCGTCTTGGGCCGGGCACGGGTGTTCTTGGCGAGATGCTCGGCGACCGCCCAGGCGATGCTCAGACCGTCAAAGGTGGCGGTGCCGCGCCCGATTTCGTCAAGGACCACCAGACTGCGCGACGTCGCGCCGTTCAGGATATGGGCGGTCTCCTGCATTTCGACCATGAATGTCGACTGTCCGCGCGCGATGTTGTCGGAGGCGCCGACCCGCGCGTAGATGCGATCGACGATGCCGACCTTGGCTTCGCGTGCCGGCACAAACGATCCCGATTGCGCCATCAGACAGACCAGTGCGACCTGCCGCAGGTAGGTCGACTTGCCGCCCATGTTGGGCCCGGTCAAGATCACCAGCTGGTGAGAGGTGCCGTTGAGCCGGACGTCATTGGGCACAAACGCGCCACTCGCCAGACGTTCCACGACCGGATGCCGCAGGTCGAGGGCGATTAACTCATCGCCGTCATCGACCATCGGCTTGGTGTAATTGCAGACCGTGGCGGTTTCGGCCAGGGCCGCCAATACATCGAGCGACGCCAGGGCACGCGCGCTATCGAGAATGCGTGGCGCTTCGAGCGCCACGCGGTGGCGCAACGCCTCGAACAATTCCAGCTCGCGTTCGACGATGCGCTCATCGGCGCCGAGCACTTTCTCTTCGTACTCTTTCAGCGCCGGAGTGACGAACCGCTCACCGCCGGCGATGGTTTGCTTGCGCTGATAATCTGTCGGCACCGCGTGCAGGTTCGACTTCGAGACCTCGATGTAATACCCGTAGACGCGATTGAAGCGGACCTTGAGCGAATGAATGCCGGTCCGGGTGCGCTCGTGTTCCTCGAGTTCGGCAATGACCTGCTTGCCCGAGCGCGAAATGTGGCGCAGTTCGTCGACTTCCGCATCGACGCCGTCGCGGAGGAACCCGCCGTCGCGCGCCAGGGCCGGCGGCTCGTCCTGGATCGCTTCTTCAATCCACGCGCGAATATCGGCCAGTTCGTCGAGCTCACCGACCAGGCTGTTGACCAGCGGCGCCAGGCAATCCTTCAGGAGCGCACGCACGCGAGGCAGTGCGGCCACCGACTGGCGCAGGCCGACCAGATCGCGTGGACTTGCCGTCGACAACGCGACCCGCGACGTCAGGCGCTCGAGGTCATGGACTGTTTTCAGCGTCTCGCGGACTTTGCCGCGATCGGTGGTGCGGAAGGCGAGTTCTTCGACGGCATCGAGGCGATCGCGAATCGCCTCGAGCGCGATCAACGGACGGAGCAGCCACCCGCGGAGCATGCGCGCGCCCATCGGCGTGATCGTGCGATCGATCTCGTGGAGGAGCGAGCCCTGCCGGCCGCCTTCGCACGCTTCAACCAGTTCTAAATGTTCGATGGTGGTCGGGTCGATCAGCAGCGTGTCGTTCGCCTCCTTGAGCCGCATCGTGCGGACATGCGCGAGGTCGGCCTTCTGGGTATCGCGGAGATACCGCACCAGCGCGCCGGCCGCACACACCGCGGTCGGCCGCCGTTCGAGTCCGTAGCCTTCGAGGTTGGTCACCCGCAGTTGCTCGAGCAGTGTCTGGCGTGCCGTCTCGAGCTCAAAGTGCCAGCCGTCAATCTCGGTGACCGCGATGCGGCGCGCGGCGAGTTCCGGCATCAGGGCGGCGAGATCCCCGCCGCCGGACACGACAATCTCACGCGGCTGCAACACCGTGATTTCATCGCGGAGCGCCTGCACGCCGGCCGCCCCGGCGTATTCGGCGGCACTGAATTCGCCGGTCGACAAGTCGATCAGCGCGACGCCGATCCCGCCGGGCCGAGCGCCGTCTTGCGGCGCGCCGACGCCAACGATCGACATCAGGAACGCCGGCTCCCGGGCCTCGAGGTACGACGCATCGGTCAGCGTGCCTGGCGAGACCACACGGACGACCTCGCGCTTGACGACGCCCTTGGCCTTGCGGGGATCTTCAACCTGTTCGCAGATCGCCACGCGGTAGCCTTTTTTCACCAGCCGCGCGATGTAGGTGTCCGCGGCGTGATAGGGAATGCCGCACATCGGCACCGCGGTCCCCGCCGCATCCTTGGACCGCGACGTCAGCGTCAGCTCCAGCGCGCGCGAGGCGACCAGCGCATCCTCGTAGAACATTTCGTAAAAGTCGCCCATCCGGAAAAACACGATTGCGCTGCGATACTGACGTTTGGCGTCGAAGTATTGCCGCATCGCCGGCGTCAGGTTGGCGGGGGTCGGGAGCGTCGCGGAAGACTCGGGCGGTTGGGACACGACAGTAAGCTACGATCATACCGCCGTGCTCATCCTGGCGCTCGACACGACCACTCGCGGCGGTAGTATCGCGATCACCCGCGACCAGGTCGTCGCTGCGGTGGTGGAGGGCGACGCGTCGAGAACGCACGGCGAGCGGCTGCCCGAGGAAATCCAACGCGCGTTAACGGCCGCGGGGGTGGCTGCGGCCGATCTCGACCTGCTCGTCGTCGCCAGCGGTCCCGGAGCGTTCACCGGTCTGCGCATTGGCATCGCCGCGATTCAGGGACTGTCGATGGTCGTCGGCGCGCCGGTGATTGGGATCTCGGCGCTGGACGCGCTGGCCGAGCTGACCTGGCCGGCCGTCGATACGTCGGTGACCACGCTCGCGGCGTGGATGGACGCGGCCCGCGGAGAAGTGTTCGCGGTGGATTACACGCGTAGCGGTCAGAGCGACCCGGTGGTCGCGTCGCCCGCGGCAATCTTGTCGACGATCAGTCCGAACCCCACCGGCATCGCGTTTGTCGGCGACGGCGCCTCCCGCTACCGAGCCGACATTCTGGCGTGGGCGCCGCACAGCGCGATCCTGCCGCTGCCGGTGGCATTGGCGCCCACCCTGGCGCTGATTGGCGAGCGACGCGTCGATGCGGCCGGGCCACCGCACGCGCTACAGCCGCTCTACATCCGTCGCCCTGACCCGGAACTGGAACGACTGCGTCGCAGCGGCGCATGAACGCGACGGTCGAACGAATCGCCGGCAGTGCCGATTTGGACGGCGTCCTCGAGATCGAGCAGGCGTCGTTCAACAACCCGACCACGCGCGAATGGTATGAAGGGGAGTTGCAGCGTCCCGAGGTCTGCTACATCTATGTCATTCGGACCGACGCGGAGCGTGTCGCGGGGTTCTGCGCCTTCTGGAAGGTCGTCGACCAGATTCACATCAACAACCTGGCGATTCGGCCGGCGCTCCGGCACAGCGGGCTTGGCCGCCTCCTGCTGTCGCGCGTCCTCAACGAGGCGCGCGGGATGGGTGCGCCGAATGCCACGCTGGAAGTGCGGCGCTCCAACGACGCGGCGCGCCGGCTTTATGAAGGAGCGGGGTTCTTTCTCGCCGGAGTGCGGGCCAGTTACTACAGCAAGCCCGTAGAGGACGCCTTGATCTTGTCCCGACGGGAAGGCTGAGGTGCGCGTCTGTCGCGGCTGTTGCAACCCCCCGAGCGCGGTGCTAGAGTGCGCCTTGAGAGCGGGCGCATCCCGCACCCACTCCAGAAGGGAGGCGGAGCACGATGGCTGAGGCCCAGGATATCAAGCACCTGCTCCTCGAGACCAACGGCGAGTACCGCCGGTTGGTCACGAAGCATCACCAGCTCGATGATCGTCTGCACGAGCTCACCACCAAGCACTACCTGTCCGACACCGAGCAAGTCGAAGAAGTCACCCTCAAAAAACAGAAATTACTACTGAAGGACCGCATGGAAGATCTGGCGCGGCGCGGTCCGGCCAGTTCGCGCGGCCCGATGCTCGCCACCTGAACGCTGACGCCGGCCAAGACGAAACACGAAAGACGAAAGACAAAAAGAGCCGGAGCACTGCCGGTTGCGCTTTTCGTCTTTCGGCTTTCGCCTTTCGCCCTGGAACCCATATCATCGGGCGATGGGCATTGATCGCTCCGGTTGGCCATTCATTCTGGTCGCACTGATTATCGGCCTCCTGGTCGGGTGGTCTTTCGGCAGCCTGTGGGCCATTCCATTCCTGTTCCTGAGCGCGTTCTTCCTGTTCTTCTTCCGCGATCCGGACCGGACGGTCCCGGCAGATCCCCATCTGGTCGTGTCACCAGCCGACGGCCGCGTGATGATCGTCGGCGACCCGCCGCGCACCGGCGCTCCGGCGGGCGAGTGGCAGCGGATCACGATTTTCCTCTCGCCCATGGATGTGCACATTAATCGCGCGCCGGTCGACGGCCGGATCACCAAGGTCGAATACCACGCCGGCAAGTTCCTGCCCGCGTACAAAGAAGAGGCAGGGACGCACAACGAATGGACCGAGGTGTGGATCGAGCACGGCGGCATGCCGATTGTCGTGCGGCAGATCGTCGGGATCCTCGCGCGTCGCATCGTGACGCGTCTCGAAGTGGGCCAGCAGGTCACCCGCGGCGAGCGGTTCGGGATTATGAAGTTCGGCTCGCGGATCGACCTCTACCTGCCGCTGTCGGCCAAGATGCGGGTCAAGCCGGGCGACAAGGTGGTCGGGGGCGAGTCAACCCTTGCGACACTGGAGCGCTGAGTGATCGAGAGTCCGCAACCGCGAGGCATTCGTCGCGGCGTGTCACTCCTGCCCAGCCTGTTCACCCTGGCCAACGTGTTCTGCGGCTGGTCCTGTGTGGTCTACGCCATGCGCGGCGAACTGGAAACCGCCGCGCCCTTCATTGGCGTCGCGCTGGTGTTGGACATGCTCGACGGGCGGATCGCGCGGATGACCAACACGGCAAGCGAGTTTGGCGTCCAGCTCGATTCGTTGGCCGACATCATTTCGTTCGGGATGGCGCCGGCGGTGCTGGCCTATGCCTGGGGACTGACGCCGCTCGGTCGCCTCGGTTGGGCGGCTGGCTTTCTGTTTGTGACCGCCGCGGCACTGCGTCTGGCCCGGTTCAACATTCAGCAGCACACCGACAAGCGATTTTTTGTTGGCCTGGCCAGTCCGGCCGCAGCCGCCCTCGTCGCCTCGACGGTGTTCTATTATCCGTACGGGCTGCAGACCAAGCCCGAAGCGTACCTGGGGGTGCTGCTGGCCGTGGTGCCGGCCGTGTTGATGGTCAGCACCCTTCGCTTCCGCAGCTTCAAAGGGGTCGATTTAGGCGAACGTCGCCGGTATACGGTGCTGGCAGGGTTCGCCTTACTGATCGCGCTCATCGTGACCTTTCCGCACGAGGTCTTGCTGATCATGGCCTATGCCTACTTAGCGTCTGGCTTCATCGATCTGGCGATTCATAAACTTCGTCGCCGTGACCACGACGCTACGCCGCCGCCGCCGCAACCGTTGGCAGCGTGATCCGAACGGTGGTGCCGCGACCACGTTCGCTGTCGACGGCAATCGTCCCGCCATTCAGTTCGACGTTGCGCTTGGCAATTGTCAACCCGAGCCCCGTGCCGCTGGCGCGGGTCGAGAAGTAGGGTTCGAATAACCGCTCCATTGCGGCCGCGTCCATCCCCACCCCGGTATCGGCAATCGACAGTTCGACAGCGTGATCCGAGAGTGCCTGCGCTGAGAGGCGAAGATTGCCGCCGCCTGGCATGGCGTGCAGCGCATTCTCAATCACGTTGGTGAGCGCGCGGGCCAGGACCATTTTGTCGACCATCAACATCGGCAACGAGGCGGGCACGTCGACGTCAATAGCGACGCGGCCAGCCAGCCCGGTGCGGTACGACGTGATCACCTCATCGATCAGGTCATGCAGTGAGCTGGGAGCAGGCTTGACCGTCGGCGACGAAGCGAAACTGGAGAACTCGCTGGCGATCGAGCGGAGCAGGCGCACCTGGGTCAGGATGTTGGTCACGCATTCCTGCAGCACGTGTCCCATCGGCTCGCCGCGATCTTCGTGGACGCGGCGCAGGTGCTCAGCGTTCAGCTGAATCGGCGTCAACGGGTTCTTGATGTCGTGAGCCACCTGGCGCGCCATATCGGCCCACGCCGCCAAGCGGTTGGTCCGTTCGAGCTCGACTCGCTGGCGCTGGAGATCCGCCGCCATCCGGTTGAAGGCTTCCACCAGACGCCTGAATTCATCAGACGAGGTCGCCAGAATGCGCGCGTCGAGATCGCCTCGCGCGATCCGCCCGGTGGCTTTCATCAGCCGGTTCACCGGGTCGGCAATCCGCTCGGCCATCGAATAGCCGATGATCGCGCCCAGCATGATGAACAGGACTGCCGCCAGGAGTACGCGGCGGTCCAGCTCGTCGATTTGCGCTTCGATCTCCTGTTGGCGCAGCGTCAGGGGCACCGTCAGGATCGCCTCGCGATTCTGCACCCGCACCGGTGCGGCGGCGATCAGGTAATCATAGGCGCCGACCGTTTCTTCGCCGACGTACGACGACCGGCCGTCGAGCATGATCGCGCGATAGACCGCGCCCTGGGTCCGCGTCGGCAACAGGCCCGAGGCAAACAAGTTACGTTCGCTCGAGGCGAGCAGGCCGGAGCCGTCGAAAATGTTGACGTCCTGCGCGATGACCCGACTGAGCCAGACCACGAGGTTATCGTCGATGACGTCGGTCGCCGCGCCGTCAATGCTGTTAAGACTGCCGACGTCTTCGACCACGCGACTCGCCGAGGCTGCCGTCCGGGTCGCCTCCATTTCAAGGTCGGCTTGCATCAACGTCGCGATGTAGTCGCGAGTGACCAACGCCAGCACGAGGACCGGGACAACCGCCGCCGCCACGAACGCGATGAACAACTTGCGGTAGAAGCTCGCGCGCACCTCGCGCAGCACCGCCCGTCCGGAGGTCGGCGTCCGGTCGGCGATCAGTCCATAGACGAAGCCGCCGACGAGAAAGCACAGATAGGTGAGCGCCGCCAACGCCATCAGCTCGGCGAGATTGATCAGATGCGCGACCGCCCCGGCGCGCGGATAGCCCAACGCATAAATCGCGCTGCGGTCATTGAGAAAGTAAACGTCGTAATCAACATCGCCACGGACGACCCGCGCCCAAAACGGTTCGCGCGAGGCAAAGACTTTCTGAAAGACGTCCTCTGGAAGCGGCCACGCATCACGCCCTGACGAGTACAGCGGCCGGCGACTCCAACCATAGGCAGTGAACTCGAGCGTGTCGCGCGGAGCCGGCTCGGTCGCCACCCCAGGCCCACGCAGCAAGGCGACATACGGGCTCTGCGCCGAAATGAATGACAGGTTGCTGTAATCGAGCGTCACGTGCACCGCAATCGAGCCCGCCATCACACGCGCGCGCGCTGCGTCACCGGCGCAAATGCCGCGGCCGGCATGCAGCAGAATCCGTTCCTCTGAGAAGAACGGCGACACCTCTTCGAACAAGGCCCATGCACAGGACTCTTCCTGGTAGGTCTGCGCGGCGCCACCCTGCGGCAATTTGAGCGCGAAACGGCTAACCAGCGATCCGGCATCGTTATAGAGCTCGACGGAGGTCGAGCGTTGATTGGCGAGCACCGTGCGGTCCCAGACCAGGTAGGCGGCGTCAGCCGACGGCGGACCCACGCGCGGCGGTTCCCCCGCCGCCACCAGTCCAGGCAGATCACGGATCGCATCGATCTGGTGGAGTGCCGCAGTCAGCTGTCGCTGCAAGTCACGTCGCTGATTCGCGACCTCTGGTCCGTAGCGCGTTTCAATCAGCTGCTGCCGCGCCCGGCCCGCGGCATCCACCAGTGAAGGATAAAACACCAGTGACGGCAGCGCGAGCGCGAGGAAGAACGCGGCGAGACGCGCCGCTTGCGAAGCGTGCTCCAACGTCGCGCGCAGCCGGCGCAGCCGCCACGCCACGGCGATCGCAACGGCCATCACCAGCGCCGCCGGTCCCACCGTCGAGCGGCCCCAGCCCTCTGTCGCCGCGAACAGCATCGCCACCGCAGGTGCCGCCCAGAACACGGGAATCCAGGCCCGCAGCCAGCGGTGCCCCAGGGCGACGACCCACGGCGCCGCGGCGATCCGGAAGATCAATACCAAGACGGCCAGCAACCCGGCATGGATAACGACTAACCCGGTCGCGATTGCCAGCCGCTGCGGTTCCCATGGGTGCAACGAGAAGTGCAGCAGGTCGTAGGGCATCAAGACCAGCCGCGTGCGGAGAAACAATTCGTAGCTGGCCAGTAGCGCGCCCGCCAATGCGCCCGCGAGCAGTTGCGCGATGACGAATGCCGCGACGTCGACCGGCCCTCGAGTCGGGAGGACACGCACGCGCCGCCGGCGTCCCTGGCGCCACTGCTCGAAGCTCGACGCGGCGAGGGCGATGAGAATGCCACCTCCCAAAGCGCTGATCAGGAAATCAACCGGCGAGGCCACCGCCGTCCACAGCCAGCCGGCCTCGCCCGGCGGCACGAGCGGCGGGCTTGCGATGCCGGCGAGCCGCACCGCATACCAGGCGACGACTCGAACCAACACGATCAAGACCAGGATGACCGCCGTGAGCACCGCGTGGGCCCCAGCCGATTTCATCAGCCGCCGCCAATCCAGCAGTGGTCCACTCAGGAGCAGTAACAGCGCGCACAGCACTGCCGCTTCGGCGGCAACGATGCGGCTCCACCAGCGCGCTCGCGCGGCGTCGATCGCCTCAATCGGCACCTCGACGGCGGCCAGCGCGTCGCCGTTCGGTCCGTTGATCACAATGGCGTCGGGCGAGGCGCCAGACGCGTCGGCAAATCCAAGGCGCAACGGCACCGGCACAATTGATGTCGCCACCACGAACCCATCGTCGCGACGCGGCACGAATTGATCCTCACCCCGCAGCGGGGATTCCGCGACGACCGTCGCGGCGCGGCGCTCTGGCGAGGCCGGATCGACCACCGGCGCGACCCGTGTCAGGCGCAGGCCCATTGGGCTCTGCGCGAGGAACAACGCATCGGCCCCGGTGATCCGCGCCAGCGGCAACGCCGTCGCCGGCCGGCCCGCCCACGCGACCGGTCGCGCTTCAGGCCCGTAAACCGTAATCGCGACGCCGGGGAGGTTGGCGAGCGCTTCGGTCTCCGCCAGGCGGTCGAAGAGCTGGCGGGTGCTCGCGGGATCCCGGGTGGTGACGGCGGCGAGCAGCGCTGGTTCCCGCCGGAGGCGCTCCACGGCGATCTCCAGACGGCTCCCGAGTGTGCCGAACTGCTCGCGGACGTCACGCTCGATGCGCGCGCGGGCAGCGGGCAGGTCGGCGCCGAACCGGGCGCGCGCCCCGACCACGCCAATCACCGCCACGATGACGGCGGCAATGGCGCCCGCAGCCAGGACGCGAAGCGTGGCGCGACGAACGAAACCGGGCACCTGCATCGGGTTCCGCCATTGTCGCGTACACTTTCAACTCCAACCTTGTCGCTCAAAGACTGTCTCAAGCGCGGCGCACTAATCACTGCCGCTAACTGGCACGTGGTCGTCGTGCAGTTCGTCGCTGACGCGCTGTTCAAAACGCTGCTCGCGGTACCGATCGTCGGAGGCGTTTTCCTTGCCGTGCTGTTGATCGGCGGCGACCCCAACGAGTTACTGTCGTTACCGGTCACCGAAATCGTGCCGACGATGGCGTCGGTGCTGATGGCGCAGCCGTTGGCGCTGGCCGCCTTTTTGCTCGCGATGGCCGTGGTCCTGTTCGGCGGATCGCTGTTGATGTTCCTCGTCAAGGGCGGCACGGTCACCGTGCTGATCGCGGCCGATCGCGCCGCCGGCGCCATCGAGCATCCGCCGTTGCGGTTACCGGCGTTTCGTCGCGCGACGCAGTTCTCACTCGACCAGTTCACCGGAGGCGCGGCTCGTCTGTTCCCCCGTTATGTCCGCCTCGGCCTCTGGCTGATGGTGGTCTATGCCCTCTCGACGGTGGTGTCCCTGGCGTTTGTCTTCGGGCCGAGGCAAGACAGTGGCGACTGGCGCATGCTGGCCGCGGTGGCGTCGCTTGCGCTGGTCGCGTGGATTACCGTGGTCAACTTTTTCTATCTGTTATTCCAGGTCGTGATCGCGACCGATGATGTCGGTGTACGCGAGGCGGCCGGTGGCGTGGCCCGTCTCATCCGCCACGATTTCCGAAACGTGAGCCTGGTGTTTGTCGCCACGTTCGTGCTGGTCATTCTCACGACCGCGGCGTCGATTCTCGCCACCACGGCGCTGGGGTTGATCGCTTTTGTCCCGCTGGTCGGCCTGGCGGCGTTGCCGCTGCAACTGGTCGCCTGGCTGGTGCGCGGTTTAGTATTCGAATTCATCGCGTTAACCGCGCTGACCGCTTATCTGCGGATGCATCGCGGCTTGCGCGACGGCTACCAGCAGCCCGGCCTGGCGCCAGACAACACCGTCCATCAGATCAGCCGGACCGCATGATCGACCACCATCAGTTTCTGTCGCGCGCCGCACAACACTTTCAGGAATCCGCGATTCGAAAAACCGGCGCCCTGGTCGGCCGCATCCCGGATCTGATTTCGTTTGCCGCGGGTGTGCCGGCCACCGAAATGTTTCCTTACGATGAGTTGCGGGAGATCAGCGACGAGCTGCTGGGATCACGCGACGGCAACGTGCTGCAGTACGGTGCCACGCGTGGCTATCGGCCGCTCATCGATCAGCTCGTGGAATATCTGGCGCAGTGGGGGATGACCACGCGCCCCGACGAGTTCATCATTACCAGCGGTTCCCAGCAGGGCCTGGATCTGGCGGGTCGAATCCTGCTCGATCCCGGTGACGTGGTGCTGGTCGAATTGCCGACCTATAGCGGAGCAGTTGCCGCGTTTCAGAACCAGCAGGCAACGTTGGTCGGTGTGGCGCAGGACGCCGAGGGGTTGTCGATCGAGGCGCTCGAATCGACCGTCGCTGACTTGCGCGCAAAGCATCAACGGCCACGGTTCGTCTATGTCACGCCGAACTTCCAGAACCCATCCGGCATTCTGATGTCGGGGCCGCGCCGTCGCGCGCTGCTCGAGGCGGCGGCACGACTCGACGTGATGATTCTCGAAGACGACCCGTACGGCAGCATTTATTTTACCGACGCCACGCGCGCAGAAGAGACGCGCCCGATCAAAGCGGATGATCGCGACGGCCGAGTGATCTACCTCGGCACCATTTCTAAAACACTGGTGCCTGGCTTCCGAGTCGGGTGGATGGTCGCGCCGCCGGTGTTTGCCGAACGCCTCGAGCTGGCCAAGCAGGCGATTGATCTCCACAGCGGCATCTTCGACCAACGCGTCGTCCACGCCACACTCGTCCGCGGAGTGGTCCAGTCGCTGGCGCCCACGCTGCGCGCCCACTATCAAGCCAAACGCACGGTGATGGAGCAGGCCCTACGGAGCCATCTCGGCGACCGCATGCAGTGGCTCTCGCCGCGCGGCGGATTCTTTCTGTGGGCGAAGTTCGACGGCGTCGACGACCGTGCGCTGTTCGATCGCGCCATCGAGGAAAAGGTGAGCTTCGTCATCGGCAGCGCGTTCTTCGTCAATGGCGAAGGACACCAATACGCGCGCCTGTCGTTCTCGCAACCCACGCACGCGCGGATTGAAGAAGGCGTGAAGCGATTGGGGCGCGCGTTGGCCGCGTCTCAACAGACCAAGTGAAGTAGTTCAGTGACCGGTGACCTTGACGCCCGGCAACTCCGCCAACGGCGCGGGTACCGGTTCGAATCGCTGCGAGAACCCCTGTAAGGCGCCCTCTCTACTCATGGCGATCAGGCGCGGGGCAGTGGGGCGGGCCGATTCACGCAGGAACGGGACGCCCGACAGCTCGCCGATCGCGCGGATGGTAAACGCTTCGGCGCCGGTCGCTGCGGTAAAGGCACCGATGTCGGTCGTGACCAGCGGCATCAACACCACATTACCGGTGCGGAGCGGCCCACCCGCGGGACGCGACAGCAGGTTGCGCGTCCATTTCAGGTTGCCGGTTCGCCGCTCGATGGCGCGCAAGACATTGTCGAAGGCGGCAAAATAAATCAGCTGGTCATCCGCCACCGGCGCGCCCGAGATGTCTGCGCCGGCGCGCTGACTCCAGCGGATCCGCGCGCGGGTGAGCGCCAGGCTATGCAATTGATTGCCGCGCGTGCCGACAACCAGTTGATCCTCGAGCGCCAGCATGCCGGTGACCGGCTGGTTGAGCGGGTAGGACCACAACACCGTGCCCTTTTCAAGTTCCAGGCCGACGATGCGGCCGTCGCGCAGGGCCACGTAGACGCGGTCACCAGACGGGCTGGGCGGCACACTCAAGGGCGCGCCAAGCGGTTGCCGCCAGATCACCGAGCCGTCTTCCGCCTTCATCGCGACCAGCTCGCCAGCCTCGGTCGACGCGAGCAGCCAGCCGCTGTCCCAGAAAAGTGGTGCGGCAAGTGGACTCGGCAGCGGCGTGCGCCAGAGCGTCCGACCGGTCCGCTGATCGAAGGCAGTGACCAGCCCTTCTTCCGACGCGAAGACCAGCCCGTCGCCAGTCGCCGGGGTCAGGGTGGTCGTCAACGGGACCTTCCATTTGACGACCCCTTCGTTGAGATCGATCGCCATCAATTCACCGCCTTTCAGCGGCACGTAGCCCATGTCCTCGTCATAGCCGGCTGGCGCCGAGGGCGCGGTCTCGAATGCCACCGTCCATCGCGGGTCGAGCGCGAGCAGGCGTACGGTCGGGTCCTCGATCACCGCTTGACGCTGCGCCGAGACCCACGCGGGCAGCGAGAGCAGCAACGCAAGCAGCGTCGCGATAGCGATAGGTCGATTGCCCCTATATATAGTGGTGCGATCCAGCGGCACCCCGTTATAATAGCCTTCCCGCATTACTCCCGTGGCTCATCAAACGATTCTCGTCCTTGACTTCGGCTCGCAGTTTACGCAGCTGATCGCGCGCCGATTGCGCGAGCTGTCGGTGTATTCCGAGATCCTTCCTTTCAACACGTCACTTGAGGCCATCCGCGCCAAGGATCCGATCGGGATCATTCTCTCGGGGGGGCCGAAGAGCGTGTCCGAGAGCGATGCGCCGCGGTGCGATCCGCGCGTGCTCGAGTTGGGCCTGCCGACCCTTGGCATCTGCTACGGCATGCAGTTGATGACCGATATGCTCGGCGGCCAGGTGGCGGCGTCACCGCACCGCGAATTCGGCTTTGCCGCGGTCACGGTCCGGGAAAGCGCCGCCGCGCGACTGTTTCGGACGCTGCCCAATGACTTGCGGGTCTGGGCCAGTCACGGCGACCTGGTCGCCGCCGCGCCGCCCGGCTTCTCGGTCGTCGCGACCAGCGCCAACGCACCCATCGCCGCGATGGAAGCTCCCGACCGCGGCTATTACGCGTTGCTGTTTCATCCGGAGGTCGCGCACACCGAGCGCGGCACCGAGATTCTTCGCAATTTCGCCTTCGATGTCTGCGGCTGTACCGGCGACTGGACCATTGCGTCCTTTATCGACGAATCGATCGGCCGGATCCGCGCGCAGGTTGGCAACGGCCGTGTCGTCTGCGGATTATCCGGAGGCGTCGATTCGACGGTCGCGGCGACCTTGATTCACCGCGCCATCGGCGATCAGTTGCAGTGCATCTTCGTCGACAACGGCCTCTTGCGCCTGAACGAAGCGGCGCAAGTCGTCGAGCGCTACAAGAAGCTGCGCTTGCCGGTGCACTTCATCGACGCCACCGAGACATTCCTGTCGCGGCTTGCGGACATCAGCGATCCGGAACAGAAGCGCAAAATCATCGGCGGCACGTTCATTGATGTCTTTGAAAGCGAAGCGAGCACGCTGGGATCGTTCGACTTCCTGGCGCAGGGTACGCTCTACCCGGACGTGATCGAGTCGGTCTCCGTGCGTGGACCCTCGGCGACGATTAAGAGCCACCACAATGTCGGCGGTCTCCCCGAGCGCATGCGCTTCAAGCTGGTCGAGCCGCTCCGCGAACTGTTCAAAGACGAAGTTCGCGCCGTCGGGCGCGACCTCGGCATCGATAAAGAATTTCTGGTCCGCCAGCCGTTTCCCGGCCCCGGGCTGGCGGTGCGGCTGTTGGGCGCATTGACGCGCGAGCGCCTGTCGCTGCTGCAACGCGCCGACGCCATTGTCGCCGACGAAGTGCGGCGCAGTGGGTGGTACGAACGCCTGTGGCAAAGCTTTGCGGTGTTGTTGCCTGTGCAGAGTGTTGGCGTGATGGGTGACGCACGGACCTACGAATTCACGGTGGCCATTCGCGCCGTCGAGAGCCTCGACGGGATGACCGCCGACTGGGCACGCCTCCCGCACGAGTTGCTGGCCACGATCTCGTCGCGCATCGTCAATGAAGTCCGCGGCATCAATCGCGTCGTCTACGACATTTCGTCAAAACCGCCTTCGACGATCGAGTGGGAATGAAGGAAGTGCTGGGTGCGAAGTGCTGAGTGCAGGGTGCAAGTAGATGTCTGAATTCGTTCATCTCCATCTGCACACCGAGTTCTCCTTGCTCGACGGCGCCTGCCGCATCGATGAGCTACTCGATGAAGCGGCTAAGCTCAAGATGCCGGCACTGGCCGTCACTGAGCACGGCAACATGTTTTCGGCGGTGGTCTTTCATGACGCCGCGAAGAAGCGCGGCATCAAGCCGATCCTGGGCTGCGAGGTCTACGTTGCCCCGGGCAGCCGCACGGACAAGAGCGGGACGATCGGCGAAACCGCCAATCACCTGGTGCTACTCGCCGAGACCAACGAAGGCTTCAAGAACCTGATCAAGCTGGTGTCGTCGGGTTATACCGAAGGCTTTTACTATAAGCCACGCATCGATAAGGAATTGCTCGCCGCTCACAGCCGAGGGCTCATCGGGCTGAGCAGCTGCCTGAAGGGCGAAGTCGCCAGCGAGATTCGTGGCGAACAGGCGAAGCGGGCGATGGCCGCAGCGGCGAGCTATCGCGACATTCTTGGCGAGGGGAACTTCTTTCTCGAGATGCAGTATCAGGGCATCGATGAGCAACGCATCGTCAACACCGGCCTGATCCCGATCGCCCGTGACCTGAATATGCCGCTGGTCTGCACCAACGACGTGCATTACCTGCGCGAGCACGATCACAAGCCGCACGACATTCTGCTGTGCATCGGCACCGGCAAGTCGGTGCACGACGCGCAACGCCTGCGGTACCACGGCGACCAGTTCTTTTTGAAAACCGCCGCCCAGATGGCCGAGGTCTTCAAGGATCACCCCGAAGCACTGAAGAACACGATGCGCATTCAGGAGCGCGTCGACGTCGATATCCCGACCGGGCAGAATCATCTGCCCAAATTCGACGTGCCTGAAGGCTTCGACATCGACGGCTACTTCGAGCACGTCGCCCGACAAGGATTTGCCGAGCGCCTGGTCCGCCTGCGTGCACTCGCCGATGAAGGAAAACTGCGTCACTCGTTGAGTGACTACGAGCAGCGCCTCGCCTACGAGCTCGAGATGATCAAGCGCATGGGCTTCCCAGGCTACTTGCTCATCGTCTGGGACTTCATCCGCTACGCGCGCGAGCAGAACATCCCGGTCGGGCCTGGCCGAGGATCGGCGGCCGGCAGTCTCGTGGCATGGGCGATGAAAATCACCGACGTCGACCCGATTCATTACGACCTGATTTTCGAGCGCTTCCTCAATCCCGAGCGCGTGTCATTGCCCGATATCGACGTCGACTTCTGTGAGCGGCGCCGCGGCGAAGTGATCGACTACGTCACGCGGCGCTATGGCCGCGAGAATGTGTCGCAGATCATCACCTTCGGCACGATGAAAGCAAAGGCGGTCATCCGCGACGTCGGCCGCGCCATGGACATGCCGTACGCCGACGTCGATCGCATTGCCAAGCAGATTCCACCGGCGCTCGACATGACCCTGGAGAAAGCGCTCGTGGAGAATCCGGTCCTGCGCAAGATGCAGGACGACGATCCGCGCGTCAAGGACCTGCTCGACATGGGCAAGCGGCTGGAAGGCATGTCGCGCAATGCCGGCGTCCACGCCGCCGGTGTGGTCATCGCACCGGGGCCGATTACCGATTACGCGCCGCTGTTCAAGAGCAATCGCGACGAAATCACGACCCAATGGGCGATGAAAGAGGTCGAGCGCGTCGGCCTGCTCAAGATGGACTTCCTCGGCCTCAGCACGCTGACTCTGATCCGCGACGCCCTGACCGAGATCAAACGCACCGAGGGATTCGACCTCGACATCGACGCCATCCCGCTCGACGATGCCAAGACCTACCAGCTGTTTATCGACGGACAGACCTACGGCATCTTCCAGTTCGAGAGTTCGGGCATGCGCGAGCTCCTGCGCAAAGCCAAGCCGCAGCGGCTCGATGACCTGATCGCGATGAACGCGCTCTATCGCCCCGGCCCGCTCAAGTCCGGGATGGTCGACGACTTCGTGTCGCGGAAGGCCGGCAAGAGCGAAGTCAAATATGACTTGCCGCAACTCGAGCCGATTCTCGCCGACACCTACGGCGTCATCGCCTATCAGGAACAAGTCATGCGCATCGCGTCAGCGGTCGCCGGCTTCACCCTTGGACAATCCGACGTACTGCGCAAGGCGATGGGCAAGAAAGATCCCAAAGTCATGGCCAAACAGCGCGAAGCGTTCATGGCCGGCGCCAAAGAGAAGAACGTCAACGAGAAGAAGGCGACCAAGATATTCGACCTGATGGAGTACTTCGCCGGCTACGGCTTCAACAAGTCGCACTCGACGGCCTACGCCTATCTCGCCTACCAGACGGCCTACCTCAAGGCCAACTATCCCCGCCACTTTGCGGCGGCACTGCTGACCATCGAGGCCGCGAATACCGACAAACTGGCGTTGTATATCGGTGAGTGCCGCGACCGCGGCATCGCCGTCTTGCCGCCGGACATCAACGAGAGTCACCTGCACTTCACCGTGGTTCCGGAAGGCGTCCGCTTTGGGCTCACCGCGATCAAAGGATTGGGCGAAGGCGCCATCCGCTCGATCATCGATGTGCGCACCGCCGTCGGCGGCATCACCTCGATGCATCAACTCTGCGAGGAGCTCGATCTGCGTCTGGCGAACAAGCGCGTGCTCGAAGCGTTGGTCAAGTCCGGCGCCTTCGACCAGGTGCTCCCGACCGGCGTGCCGGTGCCGGTTGGCCGCGCGCGACTCTGCGCCGCGGTTGACGGCGCGATCGAGCACGGCGGACGGACCCAGCGCGACCGTGACGATGGCCAGGCCGATCTCTTCGGCGGCGGCGACGACGGCGACCAGACGCTGACCGTGATTCGCTTGCCCGAAGTGGCGGCGTGGACCGGGATGGAACTGCTCGCGCACGAGAAAGACGCGATCGGGCTGTATCTGAGCGGCCATCCTCTTGATCGCTATGCCGACACGCTGCGCATGTTTGGCGCGCGCACCGTCGGCGATTTGGTGCTGGCGGAGTTGCCGGCGTCAGTGGACGGCGTCCCTGGACGGATCGTGCTCGACGACGTCCATGTCGGCGGGATCATCGCCGGATTCCGTCCGCTCAAGACCAAAAAGGGCGATCGGATGGGCGTCTTCATGCTCGAGGATGCCCAGGGCGCGGTCGAAGTGGTGGTCTTTCCCGAAACGTTTGGCCGCTTCGGCCAACTCGTTGAGAACGGAACAATCGTCGCCGTCCGCGGCAAATTCGAGCGCGACGACGAGTCGTCACGGCTGCAAGCGACCGAAATTTTTCATCTCGACAGCCTGCGCGAACGGTTGTCCAAGGCGGTGCGCATCCGCCTCAATGGGGATTGCACCAGGGCCAAGCTTGAAGCATTGTGGGACCTGCTCTCGGCCAATGCCGGCGACCGGCCCGTCGCCATCGAACTGGAGATCTCCGGCGGCGGTAAGAAGCTGCGGGTCAGCGCGGATGTGATGCCGCAGATTCGCGTCAAGCCCAGCGAACAGTTGCTCACCGCGGTTGAGCAACTCTGCGGCGCAGGCTCGGTAACACTACGCTGATTCACCTGCGGTGCGCGAAACCACGGAGCCACGGACACAACGATCGAACGTGTTGTCCGTGCTTCCGCGTTTCCGAGCAACGTTGTAGGGATTGAATGCCCGAACTACTGGAATTCGAAGAGCCGATCGGCGTGCTGCTGAAAGAGATCGAGGCGCTGTCGATGCTGCCCGAAACCTCGCAGCGCCGCCAGGACATCGGCCGGCTCGAAGAGCGGATCCTGTCGATTCGCGAAGAGCTCTACGCCAACCTCACGCCGTGGCAGCGGGTCCTCGTCGCGCGTCATCCGGCCCGTCCTACAACGCTCGAATACATCGATCGGCTGTTTACCGAATTCGTCGAGATCCACGGCGATCGGCGCTACGCCGACGATCACGCGATCGTGACCGGTTACGCCCGCTACAAGGAACAGGAACTGCTGGTTGTCGGCCATCAGAAGGGCAGCGACACCAAACAAAAGATTTACCGCAACTTTGGTTATGCGCGGCCCGAGGGCTATCGCAAGGCGCTGCGCGCCATGGAACTGGCGCAGAAGTTCGACCGTCCGATCGTCTGCTTTGTCGACACCCCGGCGGCCTATCCGGGCATCGAGTCCGAAGAGCGGGGCGTCGCCGAAGCGATCGCGATGAACCTGCGCGAGATGGCGATGCTGGCGGTGCCGGTGATCATCGTCATCCACGGTGAAGGCGGCAGCGGCGGGGCGCTCGGCATCGCGATCGGCGATCGCATCCTGATGCACGAGTTCGCAATCTATAGCGTCATTCCGCCAGAAGGGTGTGCCGCGATTTTGTGGCGCGACTCTGGCAAGAAGGTCGAAGCAGCGGAAGCGTTGAAGTTGACGGCGCCGGACCTGCTCGGACTCGGGATCATCGACGAGATCATCAAGGAGCCGGTCGGCGGCGCCCACAACGACCCGGCGACTGCTTTGAGCTTTGTCGATGCCGCGCTGTCACGCGCGCTGGCCGAGTCGTCGGCCCTCGATGTCGAGACGCGACTCGAGCAGCGCTATCAGAAATTCCGCAAGATGGGTTCGGTCGGCGTCATCGAGGAAGAGGAATGAGCCGCGCGCCATTGTTGTGGAACCCGCGCGCCTGCGATGAGGGCTGCGCCGAGACACTCGCGCGCGAACTCGGTGTGTCGCCGGTGATTGCCCGGCTCTTGACGATTCGCGGGTTAGGCGACCTCGAGGCCGCGTCGCGCTTTCTCCGTCCGTCACTCGATCATCTCCTCGACCCGATGGGCCTGAAGGACATGGACAAGGCCGTCGAGCGCCTGCAACGGGCGATTGCGCAAGGCGAACGGATTGCCGTCCACGGCGATTATGACGTCGACGGCATCACCTCGACGGTGATCCTGCGTCGTGCCTTGGAGATGCTCGGCGGACAGGTGATTCATTTCATCCCCGACCGCTTGAAGGATGGCTACGGGTTGCAGCCGGCCGCGCTCGAACGTCTCCACGCCGAAGGCGTGCACGTCGTCGTCTCGGTCGACTGCGGCATTCGTGGGGCTGAAGCGGCGCGCCGCGCCGGCGCGCTCGGTTTGGACCTGATCATCACCGACCATCACGAGCCCGATTCGGAATTGCCGCAGTGCGTGGCGGTGGTCAACCCCAAACGGCACGACTGCACCTACGCCGACAAGCACCTCGCCGGTGTCGGTGTCGCGCTGAAATTGGTCCAGGCGTTGTGTGAGCGCGCGGGCAAGAGCGCGTGGCTGCCGGCCTTTGTCAAGATCGCCGCCATCGGCACACTCGCCGACGTCGTGCCGCTGGTCGGGGAGAATCGCGTGATCGCCAAGCTCGGGCTGCAGATGCTCTCGAAAGGACCCCACAAAGTGGGCCTGCGCGCGTTGCTCGACGTGGCTGGATTGACCGGCAAGCAGATCGACAGTTATCACATCGCGTTCATGCTCGCCCCGCGCGTCAACGCGGCCGGCCGGATGAGCACGCCGGACATTGCGACGCGCTTGTTGCTCGCGGCAGACGACGGCATGGCCGATGAAGCGCGCGGGCTGGCCGAACAGCTCGAGATCGAGAATACGCGGCGACGGCAGGAAGAGCAGGACATCACCGCCAAGGCCAAGAAAGTGATCGAAACCGATCCCGACGTCGGGTCGCGCTCGGTGCTGGTCGTCGCCGGCGAGGGCTGGCATCGTGGCGTCATCGGGATCGTCGCCTCGAAGATTGTCGACACTTTTTATCGGCCAGCAATCGTCTTGTCGATCGAAGACGGCATTGCCCACGGCTCGTGCCGCAGTATTCCCGGGTTCGACATGCTGGCGGCGCTCGAATCCTGCGCACCGATGATGCTGCGCTTCGGCGGACACAAACAGGCGGCCGGTCTGCAGATTGAAGCGGCGCGGATCAAGGAATTCCGCCAGGCCGTCAACGAATGGGGCGAGGCACGGCTCTCGCCGGACGACCTCCGTCCCCGGCTGTGGCTGGACGGTCCGTTGTCGTTCGGCGATATCAATCCCCGGGTCGCGGACGAATTGTCGACGCTGGCGCCGTTTGGGCCGGGCAATCCGAAACCGGTCTTCCATACCTCCGCGGTGCAAATCGTCGACGGCCCGCGCAAGCTCAAAGAGCGCCATCTCAAGATGTCGTTCAAACAGGAGGGCCGGGTCTTCCGCGCGATCCACTGGAACGCGGCGGAACGCGAGGCCAATCTGACCGAAAAGAAGGGCAGCGTCGAGTTGGCCTTCTCGCTCGAGCAGAACGATTTTCAGGGCGAACGCTACCTCGAATTGCGGGTCGAAGACTTCCGCTAAGCCGCGTCGCCTTGCGGTCGGCTGGTACAATTACCTCAATGGCACGTTGGCAGCGGCACGCTCGTCTGGGCCTTGGCATCTTTGCCGTGGTCTTTGCCGCCGTGCTCTATTTCGTCATCGGCGAACGTCGAACGCCGGCTGCGGTCCAGGGTGTCGAGCGCATCGACCCGACCGCATCGTCCGAGATCAAGGGCGGTGATGCCATTCAGGTCAAGGGCGAGAAGCGCGATGTCCGCGTCGAGTTCGCCAGCCAGATTTCCTATACCGACGGCCGCACCAAATACACCGGCTTCAAGGCGTTTATTGACAATCGCGGCGGGCGTTCCTTTACTGTCGCCGGCGACGAAGCGCTGACCGGCGCTGAGCTCAGCACCTACGATCTGAGCGGCAACGTCACCCTCAATACCTCGGACGGCCTGACTGCCACCACGCCGCGCGCAACCTTTACCGAAGCCGACGGCATCATGAAGGGCGATGGCCCGGTGCAATTCAATCGCGCCCGAGTCACAGGTTCCGGTGTCGGCTTTACCTACGACCGCGCCGTCGACCGCTTGTGGCTCCTCAATCAGGCGGTGATTGAAGTTGCCGCCAAGGATGGCCAGGGCGGGATGCGTGTGACATCGGGCGCAGCGGGGCATTCCCGTCTCGAGCGGTACATGCGCTTCGAACGCGGCATGCGGATGGAGCGGCAGGGCCAGGTCATGGAGGCCGACAACTCTACGGTCTTTCTTCTCAAAGATCGCGACGAGCCGGAGAACGTCGAACTGCGCGGCAATTCAAAGATCACCGGCGGCACCGGGACCGGCTCCCTCCAGGCGATGCAGGCGCGCGACATCAACCTGCATTACGCCGACGATGGGCGGACGCTGGAACAGGCGCTGCTCGTCGGGAAGGCCGGCGTCCAGCTGGCGCGGCCGGATGGGTCGCCGGGTAACCAACTCATCGCTGAAACCATCGACGCGCAACTCGCTCCCGATGGCTCGATCACCAGTTTGTCCGGACGGGAACAGGTCACGGTCAACCTGCCGGCCACCGGAGAAGCCGCCGCGCGTGCGGTGAAGTCGCAACTGCTCAACGCCAGCGGCCAATCGGGCCGCGGCATCACGGCGATGACCTTCGAGAATGGTGTCGAGTACCGCGAAGACGCCGCCAGGGGTGGCACGCCCCGAGTGGCGCGCGCACGCACCCTGCAAGCCGGGATGTCGGGCAACGGCACGATCGAACAGGCGACGTTCAGCGGCGGTTTTAAATTCGAGGACGGGCGTCTGGCCGCCAGCAGCACTGATGCGATATACGACGTCATCAAAGGGACCCTGTCGCTGCGTAGCAGCGCCGGCGCCACAGTGCCTGATTTGGCTGACGAACGGGTCACCGTGCGCGCCCAGAACATCGACGTCACGCTCTCACCACGGTCGATGACCGCGACCGGCAGCGTGTCCGCGCAGTTCAGCCCTGGGCGGCGCGCCGGCGAGCGCGGCACCTCGCTTCTGAGTGACAAAGAAGCGGTGATGATCAACGCCGAAGTGTTCGTGTTCGATGAAACCGCCGGTACGGGTACCTACAGTGGCAAGGCGGCCACCGAGGAGGTCAAAACCGCCACGCAGGCGGTCCTCTACCAGCAGGAGAGTGGCACCACGATTCGCGGCGATACCATCACGCTGAACGAGAAGACCGGCTCGCTGATCGCGACCGGCAACGTCCTCGCCAATCTGCCGATTGCCGGGCGCGGCGAGGGCGCGAAGGGCAATTCGGTGGCCCGAGCCGGCGAGTTTCAGTTCGAGGAGGCGAAGCGTCGCGCGGTGTTCATCAAGCAGGCACAACTGGATGGCGTGCAAGGCGCATTGCGCGCGAATCGGATCGAATTATTCCTCGCCGCCAAGGACAACTCGCTCGAGCGCATGGTCGCCGATGGCGCGGTCACCGCGGGTATCGAGAAGCGTGTGGCGACGGGTCAACACATGACCTATCACCCGGCCGAGGAGAAATACGTCATGACCGGCACCCCGGTGCGTCTCACCCAGGAATGCCAGGAGTCGACCGGCCGTACTTTGACCTTCTACCGGGCGTCGAATAATGTGGTGGTTGACGGCAACGAAGAGATCCGCGTCCAAACCAAGGGCGGATCCAAATGCCCCGAACCCCCCAAATGACCATCTAGTGTCCACGCTCCGGACCGAAGACCTCACCAAATCCTACGGCGGGCGCACAGTCGTCCGTGGCGTCAGTCTCGACGTCTCATCGGGCGAAGTGGTCGGATTGCTCGGCCCCAACGGCGCCGGCAAAACCACGACGTTCTATATGACCGTTGGGTTGACCTCGCCGGATCGCGGCCGGGTCTTCCTCGACGATCTCGATGTGACCGACGACGCGATGTATGTGCGCGCGCGCAAGGGGATTGGCTACCTGCCGCAGGAGCCGTCGATCTTTCGCGGACTGACTGTCGAGCAGAACATTCTGGCCATTCTCGAGACACTCGACATGAGCGGTCCGGCCCGACGCCAGCGCGCGGCCGAGTTGCTCGCCGAACTCAACCTGACCGCCCTGGCCAAGGCGCCGGCGTATACGCTGTCTGGTGGCGAACGACGACGCGCCGAGATTACCCGCGCGCTGGTGATGTCGCCGCGCTTCATCCTGCTCGACGAGCCGTTTGCCGGCATCGACCCGATCGCCGTCACCGACATTCAGAAGATTATTTTCCATCTCAAATCGCGCGGCATCGGCGTGCTGGTAACCGACCACAACGTCCGTGAAACGCTCCGCATCACCGACCGCGCGTACATCGTCAACGACGGCGTCATCTTCAAGAATGGCACCCCTGATCAGCTAGCCGCGGATGACGATGTGCGGCGAATTTATCTCGGGACCGACTTCCGACTGGACTAATATGAGGTTGGCACGGCTCATGCGGTGCTGACTAATCAGGGCGGAAATGGCGATACAACAGAAGCTGCAAACCAGACTGGCGCAGAAGTTAATCCTGACGCCGTCCCTGCAGCAGGCGATCAAGCTGCTCCCGATGTCCACTCTGGAGCTGGCTGACCTCCTCAACCAGGAAGTCGTCGAAAACCCGCTCCTCGAAGAGATCCCGACTGAGGATCTCCAAGCCTCCGAACCGCAAGCCAGCGAAAAAGAAGAGGCCAAGGTCGAACCCAAGAACGACACGTGGGACGATCAGGATTACGAATACTTCTTCGGCGAATATCTCGACGATGGCTATCGTCCGAAGGCGCCGACCGAAATCAAAGAACTGCCGCCGATTGAGAACACGCTCTCGACCGGCCGTTCGCTCGCCGACCACCTCAGCTGGCAGCTGTCGATCCAGACCGACGACGAGCTGATGCGGGAAATTGGCGAAGCGATCATCGGCAACCTCGACGACGACGGGTATCTGGTCGCGTCGGTGGACGAAATTGCCGGCATGGGTCCGTGGCCGATCGAAGACGTCGAGAAGTCGCTCAAGCTGTTGCAAGGCTTCGATCCGATAGGCGTCTGCGCGCGCGACCTCCAGGAGTGTCTGACGCTGCAGATGCGCCACATCGGTCTCGAGAATTCGACGACCGAAAAGATCATCACCGAGCACATGCGGCTGCTCCAGAATCATCAGATTCCGGAACTGGCCAAGAAGATCGGCGCGACGATCGAGGAGCTCAAGCACCACATCGAGATCATCAAACATCTCGACCCGAAGCCGGGCAGCCGCTTCAACCCAAAGCAATCGCAGTACGTCATCCCGGACGTCTACATCGTCAAGGTTGAAGACCAGTATGTGGCGGTGCTCAATGAAGAAGGTCTGCCGCAGCTGCGCATCAGCCCGACCTATCGTCGACTGCTGGACAAGGGCACCGAGAACAACGACGAGACGCGCGCCTACGTCAAAGACAAGTTTCGATCGGCGTTGTGGTTGATCAAGTCGGTCGAGCAGCGCCAGAAGACGATTCATAAGGTCGCGACCAGCATCATCAACTTCCAGCGCGACTTTCTCGATCACGGCATCGAGCATCTGCGGCCGCTGGTGCTGCGCGACGTCGCCACTGACATCGGCATGCACGAGTCGACGGTCAGCCGCGTCGTGACCAACAAATACATGCACACGCCACAAGGCGTGTTCGAGATGAAGTACTTCTTCCACAGTGGCATCAGCAGTTCGTACGGCGACGCGGTGTCGTCGGTGACGATCAAGCAGCGGATCCGGAAGATCATCGAAGCGGAAGATCCCAAGAAGCCCTTGTCGGATTCGAAGATTGTGAGCATTCTGCAGCGCGAGGGCCTGATGCTGGCGCGCCGCACCATCGCGAAGTATCGCGAGGAGCTCAAGATTCCCACCTCTAATCAACGGAAGGTGTTGTTCTAGGACAATGCGCGTCGAACTTACCGGCCATCAAATCGACATCTCTCAGGGTCTGCGCGACCTTGTCGATCGCAAGCTTGCCAAACTGCAGCGCGTCCTCAACGACGTGGGCATCTCGGCACAGGTCGTCGTCAAGAAGCAGAAGGTCAATCACATCGTCGAGATCACGCTGCACGCGCGCGGTGAGCATTTCATGCACGCCGTGGGGCGGGCGGAGACGTGGTCGACGGCGATGACGGCGGCGGTGCCCAAGTTGCTGCACCAGACCGAGAAGGTCAAAGGGAAGTGGCAGGAACGCACCCGCCGTGGCGAAGCCGCACGCTCGGTGAAGATGCCGCGCGCCGCGCGCAAAGTCGTCTCGCGCAAGACGGCGCCGGTCACCGGCGGCGAACCTGCCAGTGAACCCCGCGCCGCGCGCAAGCGGCAGTAACCGGGCCCCATACCATGTCGACTCCGGCTGTGACCGTCGGCGGTCTGCTGGACTCCCGGCCCGAAACGGTCGGTCTGGCGATCGACCTGCTTGCCGGGGCGAACGGTCTGCAGCGCCGGATCACTAATCCCTATATCCAGAAGACCGGGCTCGCGCTGGCCGGGTTTCATGAATACCTGCAGGCCGGCCGCGTGCTGATCTACGGCGAAAGCGAAGTCCGCTATCTCGAGAGTCTGTCTGCAGAGGGGCGCCGGCAGGCGCTGGCGCAATCGTTTGCGACCGATGTGCCGTGCGTGCTGTTGACCGGGGGGCTCGAGGCGCCCGCCGATCTGGTCAGCGAGGCGGATAAGGCCGGCGTGCCGCTGCTCAGCACGCGAGTGGGCACCGCGACGGCGATCGGCAAACTCACCGCGCTTCTCGAAGACCGCTTGGCCGTACGCCAGGTGATTCACGGCGTGCTGCTCGACGTGCTCGGCCTCGGCGTGCTGATGATTGGCGAAAGCGGCATCGGCAAGAGCGAGTGCGCACTCGATCTGGTGGTGCGCGGTCATCGCCTGGTTGCCGACGATACGGTCGAAGTGCGCCTGCGCGCGGCCTCGATCATCGTCGGGAGTTGCCCGGAGCTGACGCGGCACCATATGGAAGTGCGCGGGCTGGGACTGATCAACCTTCGCGACCTGTTCGGCGTGGCGTCGACCCGCTCATCGAAACGCGTTGAATTAGTCGTGCAGCTGGAGAGGTGGGACCCGCATCGCGAGTACGATCGACTGGGGATCGACGACGTGTTTTTTGAGTTGCTGGGGTTGGGTGTGCCGTTGATTCGGATGCCCGTCGCGCCGGGCCGCAACCTCGCTATTCTGGTGGAGGTCGCCGCTCGCAATCAGCTGCTGCGCAGCCGCGGCATCAGTGCGGCGCGCACCTTGGCGGCTCGCCTGGACGCGCGACTGCTCGAAGAGCACCTGCCGCTTCACGCCGAAGAGGCAGACGACGACCTGGACCATGGAGGGCATGTGTGAGCGCGAGGAAACCAGTGCCGGTCAAGCAAGCGAAGCGGGCCCGGCCCGCAAGCGCCCGAAGAGTCGCGACACCGGCGAAGGCAATCGCGGCCAAAGCGTCACTCGCGCGGACCAACTTTCTCGTCGTGACCGGCATGTCCGGTGCGGGCAAGTCGCATGCGATTCGCGCGCTCGAGGATCTGGGGTACTACTGCGTCGACAACCTGCCGACACCGTTGATCCCGGTGCTGGCGGATCTGTCGTTGCACGAGGATGCCGATAACCCCAAGGTCGCGGTGGTCGTCGATGTCCGCGAGCGGCGATTCATTCGCGAGTTTCCGCCGGTCTGGCGGCGGCTGAAGGCGGTGCCGGGCCTGAGGCCGAAGCTGATCTTCCTCGAAGCGTCCGACGCCGCGCTGCTGCGCCGATTCAGCGAGACGCGCCGCCCGCATCCGTTGGCTCCGGACCGCCCGATTGCCGAGGCGCTCAGCGAAGAGCGCCAGATCCTGGCGCGCATTCGCGCGACGGCCGACGACATCGTCGACACCTCCGACCTGACCGTGCATGAACTGCGGCAGGTCTTTCACGGCATGGCGAGCGACCGGACGCAGCGTGCTCGCCTGATGCTGACCTTTGAAAGTTTCGGCTTCAAACACGGCGTGCCGCTCGACGCCGATCTGGTGTTCGATTGCCGGTTCCTTCCGAATCCGCACTTTGTGTCTGGCTTGCGCGCGAAGACGGGGAAGGATAAAGAGGTCATCACCTACATGCGCCGCTATCCGGCAACGCGCGAATTCGCGACGCGCCTGTCCAGCTTCCTCCGCTACGTCGTGCCGCACTACGTGTCGGAAGGCAAGGCCTACCTGACCGTCGCCATCGGCTGCACGGGAGGGCGCCATCGTTCCGTCTACCTGGCCGAGTCTCTGAAGAAGGAACTGGCCGGACTGAAGAACGTGTCGACCCGGACGCGACACCGCGACCTGGCGAGGGACTCCACATGATTGGTGTCGTCGTCGTGACCCACGGACAACTGGCGATCGAGCTGGTCAACGCCACCGAGACGATCGTCGGTGACCTGCCGACCTTCACCGCGGTGTCGATCGGCTGGCACGAGGATGTGCAGGATGCGCGCGACGACATCGCCGCGGCGATCGCCCGTGTGCAGAGTGCCGAAGGGGTGTTGATTGCGACCGACATGTTCGGCGGCACGCCGGCCAACCTCGGCATCACCTTTCTCGAATCGAACAAGGTGGAGGTGGTCACCGGCGTCAACCTGCCGATGTTGATCAAAGCCGCCAACCTGCGCGAGCAGCAGAACCTGACCGAGGTCGCGCGGTCATTGCGTGAGCATGGCCGCAACGCGATCTGGGTGGCGTCGGATTTATTAAAGGGCTCGACGCCCGCCTGAGCACCGACTGATGTTGAATTGCGAGGTGACGATCAAAAACCGCCTCGGGCTGCATGCGCGAGCGGCGGCAAAGTTCGTGCATCTTGCCACGCGCTACCGGTCGCACGTGCAGGTCTCCCGGGACGACCGCGTGATCGATGGTAAAAGCATTATGGGCATCCTGCTGCTCGCAGCGGCCTGCGGGACGACGATCCACATCGCCGTCGATGGCCCCGACGAACAGGACGCCCTCACCGCGCTGTGCGAGCTGGTGAACAGCGGGTTTGGAGAAGAGTCGTGGAACGCTTAACCGGCATCGGCGTATCGCCAGGAATCGCCGTCGGACGCGCCGTTATCCTCACACTGCGGACCGAAGCGATCAGATTTCCGATCCCACCGGACCGCGTCGACCGCGAAGTCGCGGCGCTGCACGGGGCGCGCGAGCAATCCAAGCAGCAACTCGGCGACATTCGCGATCGCATGTTGAAGGCCCGCGGCTCTGAGCTGGCCGCAGTCTTCGACGCCCAGATCCTGATGCTCGACGACGCGCTGTTTGTCGGCCGCGCTGAGGAGATCATCCGCGGCGAGCGCGTCAATGCGGCATGGGCGGTGCACCGCGCCTACGAGGAATTGGGCGCGATCTTTGCGAGCGTTGAGGATGAATACCTGCGCGAGCGAGAAAACGACGTCGCCGATGTCGCCGGGCGGCTGCGGATGAACCTGCGCCACGGCGCCCGAGGCGCACGCGACCTGCTCAGTGAACTCGACGGCCCGTCGATCCTCATCGCGGATGAATTGACGGCGTCGCTGGCGGCGCAACTGGACTGGACACGCATTCAAGGCTTCGCCGTCGATGCCGGCAGCCGCACGTATCACACCGCCATCCTCGCGCGATCGCTGAAGGTGCCGGCGGTGGTCGGCCTCCACGATGCGTCGGCGCGGATTCCTGCGGGCACGCCGGTCATCCTGGATGGCAGCAGCGGCGAAGTGGTGGCCAGTCCATTGCCGCAGGCGATCGACGAGGCCCGCAAAAAGGCCGAGCGACGGCAGCCGCGCACGCCCACTGATGTCAGCAGCCATGCGGCCAAGGCGCCAGTCTCGACCGCCGACGGCGTGAGCATCCGCCTGCAGGCCAACGTTGAATTGCTCGAAGACCTGCAGCTGCTGCGTGAGCATGGCGCCGAGGGCGTCGGACTTTATCGTTCCGAGTTCATGCTCTCCGGGCGGTCGCTCGCCAGCGCCACCGAAGACGCGCAATATGCGCTGTACCGCAGCTTGATGGAACAGGTCGCCCCGCAGCCGGTGACCATTCGCACCTTCGATCTCGATGAGCGTCAGGCCGGGTTTGGCGGGCCTGAGCGTCGGCGCGGCCGGCCGGGGCTACGCGGCCTGCGTCTGGGGTTGGCGCGGCCGGAAATCCTGCGGACTCAGCTGCGCGCGCTGGTTCGCGCCGGCGCGCACGGCCGGCTCCGCGTGATGTTCCCGTTCGTGACCGGCGTCGAGGAAGTGCGCGAAGCCAAGGCGATGTTGAGCGAGATTGCCGCCGCCCTGGGCACTCCGCCGCCCGCGGTTGGCGCGATGGTCGAAGTCCCGGCGGCGGCTCTCGCCGCTGACCTCCTCGCCGTCGAAGTCGACTTCCTGACCATCGGCACCAACGACTTGATTCAGTATTCGCTGGCCGTCGATCGCACCGACGACCGCGTCTCGGAGTATTACGAACCGCTGCACCCGGCGGTCCTGCGGTTGATTCGGCTGGTCCGTCGGGCGGCATCCCGGCATCGCATCCCGGTGTCGCTGTGTGGGGAGATGGCCTCCGATCCGGCGTTGCTCGGACTCCTGATCGGGTTAGGCCTGACTGATTTCAGCATGACCCCTGGCGCCATTCCAATGGCCCGCCAGGCGATTCGCGATTTGCGCGCCGACGATGCGCGCCGGATGGCCAGTCACGCATTGACCCTGGCTACTGCGGACGAAATCGGACGTTACTTGTTTGACGCGTTGGCACCCAAAACGCGCGGATAGAGGAGGAACATTGCATCGCGTCGAGAAACCGTGGGGCTACGAACTGTGGTGGGCGAGGACCGACCGTTACGTTGGCAAACTGATTCACGTTAACAAAGGCCACGCCCTCAGCCTGCAGTACCACGAGAAGAAGGACGAGACGATCTTCGTCCACAAGGGCCGCATCCTGTTCGAGAGCAAGGACGCCGACGGCGTGCTGCAGGGGCGCGAAATGGGCGAGGGCGAGTCGGTCCACGTCACGCCACCGACGGTTCATCGCATGACGGCCATTGAGGACACCGACATCTTTGAGGTGTCGACGCCGGAAACGGATGATGTGATTCGGTTGGAGGATAGGTACGGGCGGAAGACGTAATCTCGCGATCTGGTGATCTAGCGAGCTGGTGATCTAGCGATCTGTACTCTCAGCTACGCCTTTCTCACCGGCCTGGGTGATTGGTGGCGTAGCTGAGAGCCCAGATCATCAGATCATCCGATCACGAGATCACGAGATCTCTAAAACGGAATATCGTCGTCGGTGATTGGCGCGGCTTCCTTGAGCGGATCGGCGTAACCGCCTTCATTTCGATCGATGGTTCGCTCGCCGCCGCTCTTTCCGCCGCCACCACTGCCGCCGCCGAGTAGGACAATGCGGTCGGCCTTCACTTCGGTGGTGTAGTGCTTCTGTCCGTCTTTTTCCCACTGGCGGGTTTGCAGGCGACCTTCGACGTAAATCTGCTTGCCCTTGGTGAGATAGGGCTGCAGCGATTCCGCGCTCTTCCCCCACAGCACAATCCGGTGCCACTCGGTTTGCTCGTGCTTCTCGCCGTCTTTCGATGTCCAGTTTTCGGTGGTCGCGATGCTGAAGCTGGCGACCGCCGCGCCGCCCGGCGTGTATCGCACCTCTGCATCCCGACCGAGATTGCCCACCAGAATCACTTTGTTCACGCTACCCATGGCTCGACGCTACCTTTCTTGACCTCGACAACAGTCTAAAGACGAAAGACGAAAGACGAAAGAAGAAACACGAAAGACGAGATCTTTCGACTTTCTTCTTTCGTTTCTTCCTCTTCCGCCCGAAAGGGCGGCTAGGGCCGTCCGCGATTCAGTCGATCGAGATTCTGTTTGGCAAGACGGGCCGCATCGCTATCGGGAAACTGCTTGATCGCCTGCTCGAACGAGTCGCGCGCGCGGTCCATTTGGCCGAGGCGCTCGAATGCCAGGCCGCGTTTGTAATACGCCGACGGCGCCGAGCGCGAGCGCGGAAAATTGGTGACGACCTGAGTGTAGGCGGCCACCGCGTCCTGATGCTTGCCGTCGGAATAATTGCATTCCCCGATGTAAAACTGCGCTTCGTGCGCCATTTCGCTCTTCGGAAAAGTGCGCAGGTAGGTGTCGAACCCACTGATACACAGGTCCCATTGCCCGCCGTAGTAATCGGCCTGCGCGGTGTCGAACAGGCGCTGCGGTGCAACACCTGGTCCGACCGCAGCCGGCTGCGGAGCAGCGCCCGTCGGCGCGGGGGACGACCCCGCACTGCCCGGCGACGGCGGCGTGTCGATCGGCGCCTCCAGCGCCGGGACACTTGGCGGCTGATATTGCGGAATCGACAGGCGCAACGCCTCCACTTCCTGCGACAGCTTCGCGATGCTGACATTTGTTTCGTCGACACGTTCGCGCACCACCCGCAGGTCACCGCCGAATTGATCGACCTTCAGGTTCTGGTCGGCAAACCCCTTGCGGCTGGTGTTGGCCTGTTCGTCGAAGCGCCCGTTAAGCAACCGCAATGTCTCGGCCAGTTGCGCGAGCGTCACCTGCAGCTGCTGGTTCTGCTCCTGCAGCATGCGCACGTCAGCCATCATCTGCATCTCACGCTTGTTCTGCGCCTGAGCAGGGATAGTCACGAACAGGAGCGCCATGGTCACGGCGCCGATGCGTACTGCGTCCCTCATAGATCCCATTATCCTGCCCCCACCCAACCTGCCTGCCTACCTACCTGCCTACCTACCTGCCTACCTACCTGCCTACCTGCCTATTTCGCAGTGATCACTAAATGCGCGCGCCGATTCCTGGCCCACGCGCTCTGGTCGTGTGCCGGATCGAACGGGAACTCCTTGCCGTAACTGACCGTGCGGAGGCGCGTCGCCGCAATGCCAAGCGAAATCAGATAATCGCGCGCCGCCAAGGCCCGCCGTTCACCCAGCGCCAGGTTGTATTCCGCTGAGCCGCGCTCGTCACAATGGCCTTCGATGGTGATCTGCCACGTCGCATACTTGCGCAGCACGTTGGCGTTCTCTTGCAGGATCGATTGGCCCGAACTGTTGACGTCCGAGCTATCCGAGTCGTAGAACACCGGCTTCAGCGGCGAATCGCGATTCAGATCATCAAGGGACTTCGACCCGATCGGATCCTCCGGTACGGTCTCCGCCGAAACCGGTTCGCTGCCCGGCCGGGGCGGCTCAGGCGGTGGCGGAACGGCGCCGCCCGTCGACATCGGCGGCGGCGGGGCGGGGCGAGCCACCGGCGCCACTTTTTTGGCACACGCACTGACCATCATCACTATCGCAACCATCGTTACGACCTGCGCTTTAAGCTTCATGTTCTATCCCTTTGTTTCCGACGGCATCGCACCGCACGGACGAAAACTAACGCGACCAATTTGGCATCTCATTCTTTCCCTCGCGGGTGAGCTGCCGCATGTTCTTGCCGTCGCGACCGACGGTGAAGATCTGACTGTTGCCGGTACGGGTCGACATAAACGCGAGGTGGCGGCCATTCGGCGCCCACGCCGGACTTTCATTGATGCCTTCGCCGAAGGTCAACTGGCGCGACAGACCTTCTGCGAGGCTGAACACCTTGATGTCGAATCCAGAGCCAGTGCGCGCCGTATAGGCGATCTCGTTATACGGCGCCGGCGACCACGTCGGCCGATCCGAATACTCAGAAGTGATGCGCCGCAGTCCAAGACCGTCAACCCCAACGATGTAGACGCTGGGTACCCCGCTGCGGTCCGAGATAAAGGCGATCTGGGTGCCGACCGGCGACCAGGTCGGCGTGGTGTCGATGCCCTGATGATTGGTCAAACGGCGTGCGCCCGAGCCATCGCGATTCGCGACATAGAGTTCAGCATTGCCATCGCGGTTGGAGGTGAACGCGATCCGCGTGCCGTCCGGCGAAAATGCCGGCAGCCAGTTCTGATTGCTCGCCGTACCACGCAGTGGCGTCGTCATCGTTCCCTGATAGATGTTCGAGATGTAGACGTCCATGAAGCCGGTGCGCCACGAGGTGTAGGCAATCGAGCGCGCGTCCGGCGACCAGGACGGCGTTGTGTTCAACTGGCGGTTGACGGTGATGCGACGCGGATTCGCACCGTCGTAATCGGCGATGTAGACCTCTTTGACATCGCGATTCTCGACGGTTCCAGTGACCCGTTCCCTGTTGCGATTTGAGGTGAAGGCAATCTTAGTCCGGGCGACGCCGCGCAGTGCCCGCTGCGATTCGTGGATCTCGTCGGCGATGGTGTGGGCATACATCCGGGCATTCGCCGCGGCGCCGGAATATTCGCGCGCATAGAGCTGCTGCCGCGAGGCGACCCGGAACAGCCGCATTTCAACCCGCACGGTCGTGCCGGTTTTTTGTACCGACCCGATGACCACCCCGTCGGCGCCGAGTTCACGCCAGCTGTCGAAGGGCGGTTCGCCAATCGACGCGGCAGCGGGGATCGATCGGTAGGTGTCGCGCGGGATCATGTAGAACTCGCGCTCGTAATTGATGTCGTTCCACAGCACCTCGGCGATCGTCCGTGCGATTTCCTGGGTCTCGCGATCGTTCGACAGCGCGAGAAAATCAGGAACCGCCAGGCGCGGCGGCGTGCCCGGATCACCGGTCAGCCGCACCTCGACACTGGACGGCTGCGATGGCTGTGGTGGCGGGACCGCCGGCGCCGAAGGTTGTTGGGCCAGGACCACCCCGATCGAGGCGACCATCGGCAAGAGGTAGAGCAGCGTGCTGCGTGATGTCATTGGCGCTGGTACTCAAACACAAAATGAACCGTCAGCGAGGGTTCCGAAAATGCCGACGGAAGTGCCGGCAGCCGCCGCGTCAGGACAACGGCGCGATGGGCGAGCGCGTCGAGAGCCGGGTAGCCGCTTGGCTTCTCGACTTGCGCGCCGGTCAACGAACCGTCGCGTTGGATGACGAACTTGACGACGGTGGTACCCGCCGCCTGTTGCTTGTAATCCCAATTGCGTTGAATTAAGTCGAGCATCACCGAGAGATATTCGGGACAGCAAAAATTCGCGGTATCGAGGTAGCCGCCGGTGCCGCCGCCGCCACGTGACAGCCCAAACCCCTGCCCCTTTCCGCCCGTCTCGGCGACCGCCGACCCTTTGCGCACCTCTTCGCCTCTGATCGGCGTGGCGCTGCGCGCTTCCTTGACCGGCTCAGCGACCTTCGATTCGGCTTTCTTCGGCGCGGTTTTCTTCGGCTCGATCATCTCCGGCGCGCGCGCGGCGGGTGCACGGACTGGTTCGATCGCCTTCTTCGCCTCGACCGGCACCGCCTGCTGAATTGGCCGCCCACCCATCATCGTCAGACCCCCGTCGCGCGGTCCCGGCGCACCGCCGAGACTGATCGTCATGACGTTCTCTTCCGGTGTCACTCGCGTCGCGCCAAACCATGAGGCCGGCGCCAGGATCACGACGGCAATCAACGCCACGTGCGCAGCGACCGAGGCCCCAACCATCCAGCTGATGCCGTCGGTCTCGCGGCCACGCACGGTGACGATTTGCGTGACAACGTCCACTTATCGGCCTTTCTGGAGGGCAACCATCCCGACCTTCTCGATGCCGCCTTCTTTCAGCCGGTCGATCACTTCGAGCACTTGCTGATACTGGACAGCGCCGTCGCCACGCAAAAACACATCGCGTTGCTCCTTGCCGACCATCGATTGCCGGATCCGTTCAGCGAGTGCATCGATCGACACCGCTTCCTCGCCCATAAACACTTTGCGGTCGGAGGTGTAACTCACCGGGATGGTGATGTACATCCGTTCGTCCGCCATCCGTTGCGTCTGTCGTGCCACCGGCAGGTTGACTTCGATGCCACGCTGCAGCATCGGCGCGGCGACCATAAAAATGATCAGCAGCACCAGCATCACGTCGACCAGCGGGATGACGTTGATCTCGGAGAGTGTCGTCGACACCCGCCGCCCCCGTCGTCCGCGACCGCCGTCGCTCGCCTGTGGCATGACCTTGGGCATCGCCTAGGTGAAGTTCCTTTCGGCGATGTTGAGGAACTCGAGGCTGAAGTCGTCCATCTCTGACGCGTAGCCTTTCACCTTGGTGGTGTAGTGGTTGTAGAAATAAACCGCCGGGATTGCGGCGAAGAGGCCGGTCGCTGTCGCGAAGAGCGCCTCGGAAATGCCGGGGCCGACCACCGATAAATCGGTCGAGCCCTGGGCGCCGATGCTCTGAAACGACATCATGATCCCCCATACCGTGCCCAAGAGTCCGATGAACGGCGTAATGCTCGCCGTCGTCGCCAGAAAGGGCAGTCGCTTCTCGAGTTTGTTGAGCTCGACGGACGAGGCGCGCAGTAACGCGCGATCGACGGCGGCGAGGCTCTTCAGGGTTTGACGCCCGGCGGGAGTCCCGGGACTGGCAACGGCACTGTTGGCGGGCGGTTGACGCAGTTGCAGATTGAGCTCGGCATAGCCGGCTTGAAACATCCCGACGAGAGGACTGCCCTCGAGGGACTTACAGACCGCCTGCACTTCGGAAAACTTGGTGCTGCGGCGGAACACGTCGAGGAAGGTCGCCGATTGTTGTTCCATCCGCCGAAACGCCAGGGCTTTAAAAAAAACGATGCCCCAGGAGACGACCGAGAACACGACCAAGATGACGAGAACGGCCTGTGAAACCGCACTCGCGTCCCGAATCAATTCGACTATGTTTCCCGTGTTATTTGGCGCGGCGTCCTGCGCGGACGCGGCACTGCCTTGAAGTTGCAGTGCCAGGACTACCCATCCAGGCGTCGGCAACAAAACCCTCCGGTTTCGGTCACTTGTGGGGGCGCTGCTGGGAGAGCGCGGATGTGTGCAACGGTAGCACACGGTGTGAAATAGTGTCAAACCCCTGATACGATGGAGTTTCCGCGTTTTACAGGCGCTCGGCCCAGGAGTTCCGGTTTCCGGTGATCCGTTATCTCTCCATCCGCAATCTCGCTGTCATCGAGTCGGTCTCGGTTGAATTTGAACGCTCTTTCAACGTTTTGACGGGCGAGACCGGTGCCGGCAAATCGATTCTGGTTGAGGCCGTCGGACTGCTTCTCGGCGGGCGCGCGTCCCAGGATTTGGTGCGCACCGGAGAAGACATGGCGACCGTCGAAGCCATTTTCGAATCGGGCGGGGAAGAGATCGTGGTGCGCCGCGAGATCACGGCCCAGGGACGCAGCCGCGCCTTTATCTCCGGCGCCTTGGCAACGGCGGGTGCCCTCAAAGACCTGTCGAACCGACTCGTCGAGCTCCATGGGCAGCATGAACATCAGCAGCTGCTCGACCCTGAACAGCATCTCCCGGTGCTGGATGCGTGGGCCGGCCACACCGCGCTGCAACGCGAGGTCGCGGCGGCCTATGCGCGGGTGCGAGGGTTGCGTGAGCAGCTGGATCGCTTGCGGATGGACTCGCGCGAACGGTCGGCCCGGCTCGAGTTGGTGGAATTTCAACGCTCCGAGTTGTCGAAGGCCGGCCTCAAGGCTGGAGAGGACGACGAACTTTCGGCGTTGCGGCAGGTGCTCCGCAGTGCAGATACGATTCAGCGGCTGTGCGCCGAAGGGTACGCCGAACTATATGACTCTGAGGCAAGTGTCCTGACCGGCCTGGGTCACGTCTGGAAGAAGGTGAGCGAGCTTGCCGCCCTTGACCCTCGTTTCGCCCCGCACCTTGAACAGCGGGAAGCGATGAAAGCCCAGCTGGATGATCTGGCGTTCACGCTCCGAGACTTCGCCGATACCATCGACGCGACACCCGGCCGGCTTGAGCAGGTCGAGGACCGGCTGGCACTCCTCGAGCGCGTGAAGCGCAAGCATGGGCCGACCCTCGACGACGTGATCGTCCGCCGGGATACGTTAAACGCTGAATACGCGGCACTCACTGGAGGCGGGTCGACCGCCGCGGTCGTCGACGAGCAACTGGCCGCAGCCTCCCACGCGTTTCTTGAGGTCGCCGGCCGACTCTCCAAATCGCGACGGGCCGCGGCCCCGAAGTTTGCCAAAGCGCTCGAAGGGGAGCTGGCCGACTTGGCCATGGAGCGTACGCGATTCGAGGTGCGGTTGGTCAGTCGCGAAGACCCCGGCCAGTGGTCAGAACGCGGGCTTGATGGCGGTGAGTTTTACCTGTCCCCAAATCCTGGCGAGGACCTCCGTCCCCTTGCCCGCATCGTGTCGGGCGGCGAACTCTCGCGGGTCATGCTGGCCTTGAAAACCCTGGCCTCGGCAGACCAACCTGAGAAGACCCTGATCTTCGACGAGGTTGATGCCGGGATCGGCGGGCGCGTGGCAACGGTGGTGGGGGAGAAGCTCCGCGGCCTGGGATCGCGGTTTCAGGTAATGTGCATCACCCATTTGCCGCAGATCGCGGCCGCCGGATCGACCCACTACTACATCGAGAAAACGGTCAAAGCGGAGCGCACCGCCACGTCGGTCACCCGGCTTGATGTGGAGGACCGGGTCGAAGAGGTCGCCCGGATGATGGGCGGGACCGATGCCGGCGCGCAAGCTCGCGCCAGCGCCCGCGAACTCCTGGCGGCGGCCAAGGCGAAAGGCGAAAGCGAAAGTCCCGCGACGGGGCGAAAGCGAAAGTCGATCCCTGCCGCGCGGCGCCAGTAACGCTGCATACTTATTCAGCCTTATTCAGCATGAAGTATTTCATCGAGACCTACGGTTGCCAGATGAACGTCCACGACTCCGAGCGGATGGCGGGGTTGCTCGAGGCGTCTGGCTACGAAGCCGCCACCGGCGACGCGGACGCCGACGTGGTCGTGATCAACACCTGCAGCGTGCGGGAGAAGGCCGAAGAAAAACTCCACGATCGCCTCGGCGTCCTCAAGGGGATGCGTCGCGCGACCGGGCATGCGCCCCTCATCGCGGTCGCCGGCTGTGTCGCGCAGCAGGAGGGCTCGCGACTGCTGCAGCGCTCAAACCTCATTGACGTGGTCGTCGGCACGCAGCGGCTCAAGATGCTGCCGACCTTGGTCGCGCAGGCGCGCGGACGCACTATCACGAACGCGAAGACGCTCGCGGCGATCGTCGATGTCGACACCCCGTACGACGAGCCCTCTTTTCCTCTCGGCTTGACCCGTCACGCAGATCCGGTCAAGGCCTACGTCACGATCATCGAAGGCTGCAACGACTTCTGTTCGTTTTGCGTCGTGCCTTACACCCGCGGCCACGAACGGATGCGCGCCAAGCGCGAGATCCTGGACGAGGTCCGGGCGGCGGTGGCGACCGGCCGAACAGAAATCCAGCTGCTCGGTCAGATCGTCAACCACTACCAGGCACCGGACGAGTCCAACTGCGATTTCGCCGCGTTGCTGGCAGCGGTCAATGACGTGCCCGGCGTTCGCCGCATCCGATTTGCGAGTCCGCACCCGCGGCACGCATCGGACCGCCTGATCGCGGCCATCCGCGATCTGCCGGCGGTCTGCAAGCACATTCACTTACCGGTGCAGTCGGGTTCGACGACCGTCCTGCAGCGCATGCGCCGGCGGCATACGCGCGAGCAATATCTCGATCTGATCGCCGAACTCCGTGGCGCTATCCCGAATCTCCAGCTATCGACCGATATCATTGTTGGCTTCCCAGGGGAAACGGACGAGGAGTGGGCCGACACGCTGTCAGTAGTCGAGGCGGTGCGCTTCCACTGCATCTTCTCGTTCAAATATTCGGTCAGGCCGAACACCTTGGCGTCGAAGAAGCTCATGGACGATGTCAGTGAAGAGATGAAGACGCGACGGATTCGCGGCTTACAGTTGCTGCAGCGGCGGATCCAGTTGGAACTGCACGACGCGGCAATCGGCCAGCGGGTGGAAGTCCTGGTCGACGCACGCAGCCGCCGGCGGGACTGGGAACTCTCCGGCCGAAGCAGCGGCAATACGGTGGTGAACTTTCCGGGACCCTCCGAGTGGGTGGGGAAGTATATCGAGGTCGAGATCAAACGGGCGGGGCCCTACAGTGTGTGGGGCGAGGCAGTTTGAGAGTGCTAAGTGCTAGGTGCTAAGTGCTAGGTGCTAAGTTCTAAGTGCGAAGTGCTGAGGGCGGGACTGGACGGCGGGGAGTAGAGGACCATGGAACCACTGAATGACAACGGCGTGGCCGGCGCAATGCTGATCGAGATGAACATCAAAGGGTTGATGGTCGATCCGATCACCAATATGCCGATCATCATCCTCCGCGATCGTGACGGTCAAAAGGTCCTGCCGATCTGGGTCGGGGTGTTCGAGGCCAACGCCATCGCGCTGCAGATTGAAAACATTCAGACCCCGCGGCCGATGACCCACGACCTGTTGCGCAACGTGATTCAGGATCTGCAGGCGGCGGTGGAGAAGATCGTCGTGTGCGATTTGAAGGAGAACACCTTCTACGCACTGATTCACCTGATGACGCCCGGCGGGCCGGTGGCGATTGATGCGCGGCCCAGCGACGCCATCGCACTGGCGCTCCGCACAAGGGCGCCGATCCTGGTCGAGGAACGGGTGATCGATAACGCCAAGACGGTCGACTTCAGCAACGAAAAGCAGGACTCCGACCGACTCCAGCAATGGCTCGAGTCACTTGACCCGGACGAAATGGGCAAATACAAGATGTAATCCGCAACGCCGCACGGCCCCTCCCCGGCCGTCAGCTGCGGAATCTTCAGGCACTTGTCGGCCGGCCGACAATTTCTTTAACTCGCTCATTAGCAACTACTTAACGTCCGCAATTTTGATCCAAGCGCGCGTCCGACACGCGCCCCTTGATCCCGTCCCCAACCACGTTCTGTGTAATCGGTGTAATCTGTGGTTCCTTGATTCTCGCCATCGCCAATCAAAAAGGCGGCGTCGGTAAAACCACGACCGCGATCAACCTGGCGGCTGCGTTAGCCTTGCGCAACCGCAAAACGTTGCTCATCGATCTCGACCCGCAGGCCAACAGCAGCATGTCGTTCGTCGATCTTCGCGAGGTGCACAAGAGCATGTTCGACGTCTTTGTCGAACCCTCGGTGCACCTGCGCGATGTGATTCTGCCGACCGGCCTCGAGCACTTGTCCGTGGCGCCGGCACGCATTGCGCTCGCCAAACTCGAGGCGCGAATGACCGGTGATCTGGACGCGCCCTTCCGCCTGAAAGATCAGTTGCGCGAAGTGCGCGACGACTATCCCACCGTGGTCATCGATTGTCCGCCAGCGCTCGGCTTGCTGACGGTCAACGCACTGGTGGCCGCGACACACTTGCTGATTCCGATTCAGTCGTCGTACTTCGCGCTCGAAGGCACCGACGATCTGCTCGAGACGATCGAGAAGGTGCGGCAGCGGCCCAATCCCGAATTGAAAATCCTCGGTGTGGTGATTACCATGCACGACCGGCGAACCGCCCTGGGACGCGATATCCGCGAACAGATCAAGAAAGTATTTGGCGAGAAAGTGTTCAAGACCGTGATCAGTAAGAGCGTCCGCCTGGAGGAGAGTCCGGCCTACCGCGAATCGATTTTCACCTTTGCCCCGGAGTCGAGCGGCGCGACCGAGTACTACAGCCTGTGTGAGGAGGTCATCGATCGTGCCTAAGCGAGGCTTGCCCGAAACCCTGCGAATGCGCCATGACGCGCACTACGTCGAAACACTTGCCGCGTCGGCCGCGACGCCGGTCGGCCGGATGATTCCGATCGAGCAGATCGACCCTAACCCCGACCAGCCACGCCAGGCCATGGGCGACCTGTCTGAGTTGATTGCCTCGGTGTCGGAGAAGGGCATTATCGAGCCGCTGGTCGTGCGCCAACGCGGGTCGCGTTACCAGATCATCGCCGGCGAACGGCGCTATCACGCCGCCTCGCAATCCGGCCTCCAGGAATTACCCGTCGTCGTTCGCGATGTCGACGATACGGAAATGCTCGAACTGGCGTTGGTGGAAAACATCCAGCGCAAGGATCTCACCGCGTTTGAAGAAGCCGAGGCCTTGACCAGCCTGGCACAGCGATGTGGCTACACCCACGAAGATTTAGCCAAGCGGCTAGGCAAGTCGCGGACGTCGGTCACTGAGTCCCTGGCACTGCATAACATGCCGGCCGAAGTGCGCAAGGTGTGCCGCCTGGCGGGGATTACCAACAAGTCCACCTTGCTGCAGATTGTCCGTCAAGGTGATCCCCAGAAGATGCTGGCGCTGCTGGAAAAAGTGGCCAGTCAGGGTCCCGCCACGCGTGACCAGGTCCGCAAGGACGCCGCAAAACCGGCGGCCGGGCGTCCCAAGGCATTCACCTTCAGCTTTAAACCGCAGAACAAGGCGTTCAACCTGCGTCTGAGCTTCAACAAAAAGAGCGCCTCGAAAGACGACATCATCACGGCGCTCGAAGCCATCCTGCAGGAATTGCGGACCAAGCAGTAGGGCGTCGGGCAGTCGACGGCGGCCGCCGCAACCGCTGAAAATCCGGTCACTCTTACATGTTAGTTAACATAACATGTATTATCAGACCTTAAGTATTTAGCAAGGTAAAGTCCCCTGTGCAAGGTTTGCGGACTGACTTGTTGGGCTTACGCCCGAACCACGCTGTTTTGCCAGCGCAGTCAGACGACCCAATCAGCAGCGTCGACGTGACGGGATGGGATGGTTAGTTCGAGGGGATGCGGCGGCTGCGTTTCAATGACCGTCCGTGCCGCGTTCAGCACGACGACACTGAGGCTGATGCGGTCGGCGGCCTGAACCCCAAGCGCCGCGAACGGCACGGCAATTTCCACAACCGCACCGACGCGCCAACGTGGACCGGCCACGGCAACAGGATCGAGGTCCAGCCGAAATCGTTGCGGACGATCGACCAGCACCGCCAGCCCGAATCCGCCCTCTAGCACCTTTACCAGGTCGGTGCCTTCCAGCCGGAGAAACAAGGTGGTGCGATTGACACCGACTCGCATCGACCGAATCAGCTGGTCCGCGACCCGGTGCATGGTCCCGCCGCCGCCCCCCAGTGACACCGACACCGTTCCGACCCATTCGCCAAACCCGGCACTGGACCCGTCGACCGCAGCCGCGGTGAATGCGGTCAACGGCACGGGGCCGGCTGACGCGGGCATGGTGGTGATATTGCTCAGGTGCAGATCATCGGGTGCCGGACGCCCCAAGGCGGCATAGACGTTGCGGAGGTGACGACGAAAGAGGTCGTCGAATTCCCGGTCATGGTCGGACGAATGATCGTCGCCGTACCACCAGAACCAATCCGACCCTTCGGCAATCAGCAGTTCTTCCCACGCGCGAGCGCGCGCCGCCGGTTCGATGTCGGCCGCGTGCGCGTCAAACGCCAGGCGAGCGGCCGCGACCTGGGCCCACGCCCGATGATCGTCGGCATGCCCGGCCCAGATGTAAAAGTCGCCGTTGATCCACGACCCCGGAAAGATCGACGGTAGTGGCCGCGACTCAGCAGAGGCTGCCTCGGCCATCGTCACCGTCTCGATGTCCGACGCCGCGGCCAGTCGCGAATAAAGGGCGCGCAGAAACGGCCGGCCGCCGCCGGGGTAGTGCTCCCACGCGTTCTCGCCGTCAAGAATCACGCTGACGGTGGCCACTTCCCCGCCGAATTGCCGCCCTGCGGCGCGGACCCGCTCGACGAAGTCGTCGGCCGCGGCATCGGCGTCCCACGACTGATAGGTGAAACCAATCAGGTCGGACAGCGCATGATCGCGGAACAGGCCTCGGATCGATCCGGTCGGGCCCAGTCGGTACGGCCGGTAGAGCGCGTCGGCGTCGACCGCACGTCCTAACGAGCGCGCCAGAATTTCTTCGTCGGTCGCCGTCCATTCGAAGCGCTCGGCGAGCATGGTGATGACCTCATCAGAGACCGACCCCTCCGAGGGCCAGACGCCGCGCGGCACGGATCCGAAGAGCTCCCGATGCAGTGTAATGGCGCGGTCGATCTGCGCGACCGCATCCGACGGACGTGCAAAGGTCTCGCGCGGCAACCGCGAGTGCGGGTGCGCCCGAAAATGCACGTCGGTGTCGCACAGCAGCGGCAGGATCGGATGATAAAAGGGCGAGGTGGACAACTCGACCTGGCCGCTCGCGGCGACCTCCCGATAGGCCGGAATCACCGCCCGGAGCAATTCGAGTTCGACCTCGCGCAGTTGTGCCTTATCTGTTTCGCGGTAGCCTCGTCCCTTGCCAATCAGCGCCAACAAGCGCTCGTCGCGCTGCAGGCGATCGGGATCCATCCAGGTCAGCTTGTGCCACACCTGCAGATCGCGCAGGTCGTCGACGGTAAAGCTATCCGGTGCATGGCGCCGCAGGTGCAATTCGGCGTAGCGGGCGTAGGGGCGAATCATGCGATCGAACGGCGCGTGGAAGCCGTGGGCGACCAGGAACTCGCATTCCGATGGCGTCAGCTGGTCGGCTGGTTTCAACCCGACCGCCAGATGCGGATCGCGCGCGCGGTCCTCGGCAAAGGCCTGAATTTGCACCAGTAACGACGGTACGAGGTTGAAAGTGACCCGGACCCGCGGAAACTCGCGCAGCATCGCGACCATCCCCCAGTAATCCTTGATGGCGTGCAGCCGCACCCACGGCAGGATGTGCTCGCCGGTGACCAGATCCTCGTAGTACGGCTGGTGCATGTGCCAGAGCAGGGCCAGCCTCACCATTGCGTCATACTAATGCTCGCACCCTTTCATGCGGATCCTCGATCGCTACATCGCGCGGGAAATCATCCTCCCCTTCCTGATCGCGCTGGTCGTCTTTACCTTCGTCTTAATCATCCCGTTTATCATCGAACTCGCAGAGCAACTGATCGCCAAGGGTGTGGCCTGGCCGATCGTGTTGCGCCTGATGGGCACGCTCGTGCCGTCAACGCTCGGCCTGACCATTCCGATGGCGCTGCTGCTCGGGATTCTGGTCGCGTTCGGTCGGCTGTCGGCAGACCGCGAAATCGTCGTGCTGATGGCCTGCGGCGTGAGTCCCTACCGGCTGCTCCGCCCGGTGATGCTCTTTGCCGCCCTCTGCACCGCGGCCACCGCCTGGGTCATGATCGAAGCCATTCCCGACGCCAATCAGACGTATCGCGAAATCACCTTGCGTGTCGTTGCCGATCGCGCCGAGGGGCAGGTGCGGGCGCGCGAGTTCTTCGAAGACTTCCCCGATACCGTCCTCTACGTGCGCGAGATTCCCGCGACCGGCGGCTGGAGCGACGTGCTTGCTGCCGATACCAAGAATCCGGCGCAGCCAATCATCTATTTAGCCAAGCGCGGCCGGATGATTGTCGACCGCGAGGCCAAGACGATCGAAATGGTGCTGGAAGAAGGCGCGCGCCATACCACCAAGGCGGCCGATCCGACCGGCTACGAAATGGTCCGGTTCGATCAGTTGATCGTCAGCCTCGACCCGCAAAGCGTGTTCCCGCGCACCGGCCCGGCACGTGGCGAACGGGAAATGACGATTGCCGAGTTGACTGAGATCGTCGCGACACTCAGGGGTCGCAATCAGCCGCATCACCGCCCGGTGATGGAGATCCATAAGAAATTTTCGATCCCGCTCGCCTGCGTCGTCTTTGCCCTCGTCGGCGTCGCGCTCGGTGTCAGCAACCGCAAAGACGGGAAACTCGCGAGCTTCGTCCTCGGCATCGGCGTGATCTTCACTTATTACGTGATCATGTTCACCGGCGAGGCGATGACCAAGGGCGGCCTGATCCCGGCGTCCTTGTCCATGTGGATCCCGAACGTCTTGCTCGGTGGCGCCGGCCTGGCCCTGCTGATCGCGCGCTCACAAGGTGTAGACCAGTCAATCCGGCTTCGCTGGCCGTCATGGGTGTCGTGGCGGCGTGCCGAACCCGCACTGCCAGCAGACGCCGCGGCACAGACCCTGTCGTCGGCGACCGCCAGCGGGCCGCGTCGGCCCGTCGTCGTCATTCGGGTGCCGCAGTTCGACGTTCCGCGTCCCAACCTGTTGGACATCTACGTGGCGCGGTCGTATCTCCGCATCCTGGTGATGGCCATCGTCGGGATCATGGGCTTGTTCTACATCTCGACCTTCATCGACATGTCGGACAAGATGTTCAAGGGCCAGGTCGGCTTTGGCACGATCATGGCCTTTCTGTGGTGGGAGACGCCGCAGTTCCTCTACTACATCATCGCCATCGCGGTGCTGCTGTCGGCGATCGTGACGATCGGGCTGCTCACCAAGAACAGCGAATTGATCGTGATGCGTGCGTGCGGCATCAGTTTGTACCGCACCGCGGTCCCGTTACTGGTCTTCGCGGCAGCGGCCAGCGTCATCCTGTTTTCCTTCGAAGAACGCATCCTCGCCGTGTCGAACAAACGTGCGGACTACTTGAAGCACATTATCCGCGGCGGCAACCCGCGCACCTTTGACGTGCTGAGCCGGAAGTGGTTAATCGGCCGAAACGGCGAGGTCTACCACTATCAGTATTTCGACCCGACCCGCGCCGAGTTGAATGCGGTTTCGACCTTCAGATTCGATCCCGACACCAACGCGTTGACGCAACGCGCGTATGCCACGCAAGCGGTCTATTCGCCGCGAGCGCCGAACGACCCGGCGGCATGGCTCGGACAAGGTGGATGGGTGCGTGATTTTTCCGGCACCGAAGTGAAGCGGTATGCGCCGTTCGATTCCGGGCGGCTGCCGCTCGAGTCCGCCGACTACTTTATTACCGAGGCACCCGAGCCTGAGCGGATGAATTACGCCCAGCTCGAACGCTATATCCAGGAGCTGGAATCAAGCGGCTACAACGCGCTCGAACATCAGGTCGCGTTGCACCGCAAGCTCGCTTTCCCGCTGGTCACGCTGATCATGACCCTGATCGCGGTGCCCTTCGCCGTCACGACCGGCAAACGCGGCGCGATGTATGGCGTCGGCGTCGGCATTGTGATCGCGCTGGTTTACTGGACGGCGATTAGCGTCTTCGCGGCCTTTGGTCAAGGCGGCCTGATGTCACCGGCGCTCGCGGCGTGGGCGCCCAACCTTCTGTTTGGTGCGTCCGCCGCCTATCTGCTGCTGACGGTGCGGACATGACCACGATGCTGGTGACTGGACGGGGTTCGCCGCCCCACGATCCGCCGCCGGAGCGTGGTCGCGGGGGATCAGCGTTGCGCTTGATCGGCGGCGCGGTGATGCTCATCGCCGCCTTCGCGCTCGCCGCCTTCGGCTTCACGCGTCTGGTGTGGGTCCTCGAGCACGGCGGCTACGGCACTCCCGACATGCGCCATGCCCTGATCATCCTCGGCGCGTCCGGCGCCCTGCTCGCCGGCGGCATTGCGACGATGATCTGGGATGTGGCGATGCGCTACGAAGTCGGCGCCGACGGCCCACGCGGATGACCATCGCGACGTCGACGAGCCGCGCGGTAGCGAGCGACCCGTCCGCGGCGTTCGCCTCGTCGATCATTTCACCAGCCACAAATCCGGAATCCACAATCCGCCACCCACACCCTGTGCGCTGTGTACGGTGTCGACGACGAGCAGCAGCGAATCGACGCGTGACAGCGACGGCGTGGCCGTCGTCACCGGGCCGATCGGTCTGAAGTCCGCGAATCGCAATTCGAGTTGTCGTAGCTCCTGGTCCACGTAAAACGACATCCCCCACCGCTCGCCGCCATTCGCGGCGGGCGCTCTGACCTGCGCCCACACACGGCGTGGCCGATCACTCCGGACCCGCAGCTGCACACCCTGCTGGGTAGCGAAATCTGGTTCAACTGGAAAACGGATCGCTGCATATTGCTCGTCGTGTGAGGCGTCGGCGAGCGCGAACTGCCATTCCATCGCCGGCGTGCCGTCGTCGAGGACGCCCTGCGATAACCTGCTGCGCGAGCCGTCGCTCGCCTCCGCTTGCCAGAGCCGGGTCGCAATCGGTGACCGGCTGGCCAGCGCTGACGGCATGGCACCGGCAGTAGGCGAGCCCTCATGCGCCGCGCGTAACCCGACATAAATCGGGTTGGTCAGAATCCATGGGACGGACGCGCGCGCCAACGCAGCCGGCAACCGCGCCTCGATGCGGTAGGCCCCCGCTTGCTCGCCGACGTCGAGTCTCAGCATCGACGCGGCTGTTTCGTAAAGCGGGATCCCGTCACGCAACACCGCCAGAGTGGTGCCGGGCGGCGCAGCGATTCGCGCCTCAACGGCGACCGGTCCGCGGATGTCGAGATATTCACCCGGTCGACCCGTGATTTCGCCGCTGGTGGCCTTTCCCTCAAACGCACCCAGCCGTGCCAGCCCATCGACCGACGTGAAGGTCCGGCCCTCACGAATGGCATCGAGCACCAAACCAGCGTCGTTGGCCGCGTCACCCGTCAACGGGCCGTTGAGAACAACGTGGTTACTAAAGGCTTGGAACGACACCTCGTATGCCGGGAGGCGTGCGATGACGCGGTCTTGATAGGGATCGGTCGCCGGTCCGAAACTCAAGCGCGCGTGTGCGTCGGCGCCGGCCAATGCCGGCACCCGGCGCGCGCGTGTCGCGTGATCCCAGCGCTGCAGGACCTCGACCGGTCGATCGAGTACTCCAGCCAATGTTTCGCTCGGACGGACCGCGTAGGTCAACAACACCTTGCCGAGCGACCCCCAGAATTCGTCGCGCCATTCGCTGTCAGCATTCAGCCACTCGATCCCATCGAAGGGCGCCTCCCAATCGGTCCAGCGCAGGGCCGCCTTCGGCGAACCGGGATGGGCGGCAAAACCGAAGCCGCCAAGGCGGCGCACGTCCTCGATCACGTCCCGCGGATGTCCCGCCAATCGGTACGGCGTCTTCGCCAGGCCCAGTGCCACGTAGTGGCCACCGTCGGTACTGATCTCGACGCCGTCCAGGCAGAGCACCCCGGCGCGATACGTCGGCGGCACCACGTCGCGCGTGCCATCACCGTGATCGGTAACGATCACAAACTGCAGCCCTGCGGCTGCCGCTGCCGCGGCGATCTCGTCAAGAGTACCGGTGCCGTCAGACCGTTGCGAGTGGACGTGATACGCACCACGCGCCACCGGCCAGGCGAGTTGAAAATCAGGGGCCACCGCATCGATCGCGCGGGGCGGCAGCAATAACACTGTCGCCAGCGACAACACGGCGGCCGTCAACACGAGAATGCCCAGGAGACGCTTCATCTATGCACGCGGATGGAAGCGATCGTAAAGTGCGCGCATCCGCGCATCAAGAATATGCGTGTAGATCTGCGTCGTCGACAGATCGGCGTGGCCGAGCATCATCTGGATCGCGCGCAGGTCGGCGCCGCGTTCGAGGAGATGCGTGGCAAACGAGTGGCGCAAGACGTGGGGGCTGATCTGCGCGCCAATGCCGATCGCCATGCCGTAGCCTTTGAGAATTTTCCAGAACCCGACGCGCGTAATGCCCGGCCCGCCGCCGCGCGCGTTGACGAAGAGTCGAGTCGACGAGCGGCGGCCGAGCAGCACCGGCCGGGCCTCGCGGACGTAGCGTGTCACCCACTGCGCGGCTTCGTCGCCGATCGGCACGATGCGTTGCTTCTGGCCTTTGCCAATGGTCGTCAGGTATCCGGCGTCGAGGTGCAGGTCTTGCTGTTTCAGCTCGACCAGTTCAGACACGCGCAGGCCGGTGGCGTAGAGCACTTCAATTAATGCGCGATCACGCACGCCGCGAGGCGTCGCCAGGTCAGGAGCATTGAGCAGCCGTTCGATGTCGTCGGTGCCGAGAAATTTGGGGAGCACCTTCCACGCCTTGGGCGCCTGTAAGTCGACCGCCGGATTCTCAGCCAGGTGGCGATGCAGTGTCAGGAAGCGATAGAAGCCACGAATACAAGCCACCAGGCGGGCCACTGAACGCGGCGACCGGCCTTGCCCCATGAGCTCACGAATAAACGCTTCCAGTTCCTGTCGGGTCAGCTGATCGATCGGCCTGTCCCGGCCCGCCGCGTAGCGGCCCAGCTCGACCAGGTCGCGGCCATAACTGTCGAGCGTATGCGCGGCCAGTCGTCGCTCGAATTGCAGATGCGACAGATACTCGTCGACGCGCGCGCTCACCGCGCCAGCTTACAACGGCGGCTCGTGCTAAGATCACGGTTTGCCTTAGCCACACCGGAGCGACTGTCAGTATGCCCACACGTTCGAAGTGGCAATCCTTACCTACCGAGGCGATTAACCCCGCCACTCTCGCGCTCGATAAGCTTCCGGCCTCCGGGATCATCGATTTGATGATCGCCGAAGACCGCAAGATGCTGGCCGCGGTCCAACGCGAGCGCGACCGCATTGCGCTCGGTGCCGACATCATTGCGAAATCACTTCGCAAGGGCGGACGCGTCGTCTTTGTCGGCGCCGGCACCAGCGGCCGCCTCGGCGTACTGGAGGCGGCGGAAATGCCGCCCACCTTTGGCACCTCGCCAGACCTGGTCCAGGCGATCATGGCCGGCGGTAAGGGCGCGATCCTCAAAGCCAAAGAAGGCTCGGAGGACAACTACGAGGAAGGCGCGCGGCAGATCAACCGCCTGCTGCCGACCAAGAAGGACGTCGTGATCGGTGTCTCGGCGAGCGGCATGACCTCCTTCGTGCGCGGCGCGCTGACCAAGGCCCGCCAGGCCGGGGCCCGCATCATCTTCGTAACCTGCGACCCCCGCACTGAACTCCAGACCTTTGTCGATCTGACGATTGCGCCGGGCGTGGGTCCGGAGGTGATCGCCGGGTCGACGCGACTGAAGGCCGGAACCGCGACCAAACTGGTGTTGAACATGATCACCACCGGCGCGATGATTCTGATTGGCAAGACCTACGGCAACCTGATGGTCGACGTCCAGATCAACTCCGATAAATTGCGCGACCGCGCCCGGCGCATCGTCCAGATGGTCACCGACGTCGAAGGCGATGAACTGGATAAGCTGCTCAAGAAGGCCGACTGGAACGTCAAGGTCGCGATCGTCATGCAGAAGACCGGGTTAACGCACGCCAAAGCGTTGGCGCGGCTGCGTAAAGCCAAGGATCAGTTGCGCGATGCGATCGGTGAAGACATCGAGCCGCGGCTGCGCGCGTTGATCGGCGACGGCACGGCTTCAGGCAAAGGGTCCGGCGCGACGAGCTAGCAATCGGTACGCGCGGCGAGCGGCTGGTCGAGCATGATCGTCACCTGCGGATGCAACTGCAGGAACGACGCGGGCAGACGGGTCGTGACGCCGCCTTCGAACATCGCCGTTACCGCCTCCTCTTTCGTCTCCCCCGTCGCCATCAACACAATCGTCCGCGCGCGCAGGATGGTGCCCATGCCCATGGTGAGCGCTTGACGTGGGACGCGGCGTGCGTCGCCATCGAACCACAGCGCATTGGCGTGACGCGACGGTTCATCCAGCGTCACGACATGGGTGCGCGCTGCCAGTGCTTCGGCAGGCTCGTTGAACCCGATGTGACCATTGGCGCCAATGCCCAGCAGCAACAAGTCGATCCCACCGGCACCGGCGATGGCGCGCTCGTAGCGCTCGCACTCGGCGGCCAGATCGCGGCCACGGCCGTCAAGAAAACCGAGATGGTGTTCTGCGATATCGACGTGGCTGAACAGCCGCTGGTCCATAAACGTCCGGTAGCTTCCTGGATCGCCTTGGCCAAGGCCGACAAACTCGTCAAGATTAAAGGTCCGGACGCGCGACCAGTCGAGCTGCTCGGCCGCGCTCAGTCGCACCAATTCCTGGTAGAGCCTCAGGGGCGTGCGCCCGGTCGGTAAGCCCAGAACGATCGAGGGGTTGCGCCGGATCGCGTCGAGCACGCGACGCGCGAGCGACACTGAAAGCGCTGCTGCGGTCGGAAAGGCTTCGCAGTTCACGCGGTCGCTTGTCTTTCGGCATCGATGTATGGCGGCACGCGCACGCCACTGCGAATCTCGCGCAACGCCAGATGCACCGCACCGATCGCCGGTTCGACGTCCAGTCGCGTCACCACGGTGCGCGGCGCCACTTCGGCCAATCGGCGCACCACATCGTCAGCCAGCCAGGGAATGACCTTGAACATGCCGCCGGCCAATACCGTCCGGAAGGAATGGCCGCGCATCTGCAGCCGCCCGATAACCGACGCGCCTGCTCTGGCGAGTTCTTCGCCGGCACTGCGCAGAATTTCGGACGCGACAACATCGCCTTCGACGCGCGCCTGTTCGACCACCCCGCCAAGTGCGGCGATGGACTGGCGGCGGAGGCCTTTGTCATAGACCTCGCGGACCAGTCCATCGACCCGGGTCAATTGAAAATGTTCGAGCACTAACGACGTAAGTCGGGTCTGCGGGCCGCGGGCGTCGGCGGCGCGGACGACAGCGGTCAGCGCGCGGCGGCCGATCCAGTAACCGGAGCCTTCGTCGCCCAGCACATAACCCCAGCCCCCGGATCGGGCCGCAAATCCGTCGGCGTTGACGCCGTAGGCAATCGATCCCGTGCCGGCAATCAGCACCACACCAGGATCGTCGCCGGCGCCGGCGACCAATGCAACCAGTGCGTCGTTGACCACAAGCGCGTGGGCCCGGAAGCCCAGGCGCCGCATGATCGCGCGAACAATCTGATCGTCTTCCTTCCGGTCGACGCCCGCCACTCCCAGGCAAACCGAGACCGGCAGGATCGCTCGATCGCCGATGGCCTGTTCGACCACGGCATGCAAGACCTTTTCGACTTCCAGTTCGCCGTGAGCCTGGAGGTTGGCGCCGCCGCCGCGCCCTTCACCAACGATACGACCGTTACTGTCGGCGAGATAACAAACGGTCTTGGTGCCACCGGCGTCAATGCCGAGGACATACATGGTTACAGCTTATGTTAAATTAGCCCGTTTCTATGCGTCTGCGCCGACCTCGTCTACGGCTCGCGCTTGCGGTGTGCACTATGGCTGTGCTCGCCCTCAGCCACGCCGTGCTGCGCGGGTCGACACGCGGGCAAGAGGCGTCCACCGAAGTGCGCGCGCTGTGGGTCACACGCACCACGCTGGCCTCACCCGCTGCGATCGCGCAAATGGTCAAGGCCGCACAGAGCGGCGGATTCAACACACTGCTGGTGCAAGTACGCGGGCGTGGCGATGCGTACTACAAGAGCGCGCTCGAACCACGCGCCGGCGAACTGATTGCCCGGCCGGAATTCGATCCGCTCGCGGAAACGCTGGCGCTGGCGAAACCTGCCGGGCTCAAGGTGCACGCGTGGGTCAACGTCAACCTGGTCTCCAGCGCGGTCGATTTGCCCTCGTCCCGTCAGCACATCATTTATCGGCAACCCGACTGGCTGATGGTGCCGCGCGAGCTGGCGTCGGAAATGCTCAACGTGGATCCGCGCAGCCCGGCCTACGTCGGCCGCCTCGCCCGGTGGGCGCGGGCGCGCTCGAATGAAGTGGAAGGTCTGTTTGCCTCGCCGATTCATCCGTGGGCGGCGACGCATATCGCCGCGGTCATCACCGATATCGTCACGCGCTATGCGGTCGACGGCGTGCACTTGGATTACCTTCGTTTTCCCAACGAGGAATTCGACTACAGCCGTGCCGCGCTGCAGCAGTTCAAGGTTGCGGTGCGCCCGACGCTGAGCGCCGACGAGAAGCGTCGCGCTGATACCCAGGATGCGATCGACCCGCTGGCCTACCCGACCTTGTATCGCGATCGCTGGCTGTCGTTTCGTCAATCCCGGCTGACCACGCTGGTCATGCGCATTCGCACCGCGGTCAAAGCCGCCCGCCCGTCCGCGGTCCTGAGTGCGGCTGTCGTTCCCGACCTCGAACAGGCCACTCTGACCCGATTCCAGGACTGGCGCACATGGCTCGATCAATCGCTGATCGACGTGCTCTGCCCGATGGCCTACACCCAGAACGTTGATCTGTTCGAGAAACAGATCGCTGCGGCGCAGGACTATGCCGGCGACCGCCCAGTCTGGGCCGGCGTCGGTGCCTACCGGTTGACTCCCGCCGCCACGTTGCAACATATCGCGGCCGCGCGGCGGCAACGTGCCGCCGGCGTCATTCTTTTCTCGTACGAGGCACTGGTCACCGCGCCCAATAGCGCGGCGTCACTGACCGCGCTCGGTCGCGCCGCTTTCGGGTCAGGGCTCGACTAGTGCAACTGTCAGCCGCCGACTACCTGGTCATCGGCGGCTACCTCGTGGCCATCACCGCCTTCGGCTCATGGTTTGCCCGCTTCCAGAAAACCACCCGCGACTATTTCCTTACTGATCGCAGCATCCCGTGGTGGGCGGTCTGTTTCACCATCGTCGCGACCGAAACCAGCACGCTGACCTTTATCGGCATTCCCGCCGCCGCCTACGCCGGAAATGTGACGTTCCTGCAGTTAGCGTTCGGCTACGTGATCGGCCGCATCATCGTCAGCGTCTTATTCATCCCGGCGTACTTTCGCGGCGACCTGTTCACGTCGTATGAGTTACTGCAACGGCGATTCGGCACGCGGGTCAAGACCCTCTCGGCGGTGATCTTTCTCGGCACGCGGTCGCTGGCTGACGGCATCCGGTTATTTGCCACCGCGCTGGTGATTGCCGTCGTGACCGCAGTCCCGGTCACATGGGTGATCCTGGTGCTCGGCGCGGCGATGATTTTGTTCACAGTGCGAGGCGGTGTCTCGGCAGTGATCTGGACCGATGTCGTGCAGATGTTTGTCTACATCGCCGGTGCCGGAGCGGTCGCGATCGCGCTGTTCAACCGCATCGATGGCGGCTGGGCCACCATCATCGCGATCGGCGGCCCGGCCGGAAAATTCCAGTTGTTCGACCTGGCATTCGACGCGAGCCGCCCTTACACGCTCTGGGCCGGGGTCTTCGGGGGGATTGCGCTGACCTTAGCAACGCATGGCACCGACCAGTTCCTGGTGCAACGCCTGTTGTCGGCGCGCAACGCGCGTGCCGCCTCGCGTGGCCTGGTCCTCAGCGGATTCATCGTCTTCGCGCAGTTCATCGTGTTCCTGCTGATCGGCATCATGCTGTTCGTTTATTACCAACAGACGCCACTGCCGCAGGCGCTGAGCCGCAACGATGAGATTCTGCCGATCTTCGTAGTCAGTTCGCTGACTCACGGCCTCGCCGGCTTTATCGTCGCGGCGATTGTCGCAGCAGCCCTGTCGCCGTCGCTTAACGCCATGGCGGCGACCACCGTCAACGACTTTTATTTGCGCTACGTGCGGCCGGATGCGGATCAGGCAACGCAGATGCGCGTGTCGAAACAGGCGACGATCGGCTGGGGCATCGTTCAGCTCGGCGTCGCACTCGGTGCGCAGTGGATGGATCGTTCGGTCCTCGATGCCGGCCTCGCGGTGTTGTCGTTTGCATCAGGCGCCGTCCTCGGCGCGTTTCTGCTCGGCACGCTGATGCCGCGCGCCCGGGAGAGCGACGCGCTCGCCGGGATGATCGCCGGTCTCGTGGTGATGACCGGAGTCTGGGGATGGACCACGGTGGCCTTCACCTGGTACGTGTTCATCGGCGCCACGACGACATGTGTGGTGGCTTGGATTCTTTCGCGTGGCGCGCCACGCGTGGCGGCAACCTCTGCGTGACCAGCCTCGCCCGCGCGGCTGCCGTCATTGACCAGGCGCTGGGTGCCCGCGCCTTTTCTGCCGCCGCCGCCGAAGTCGGCCGGGCCAGCGGTGCGCTCTGGCAGCACGCCGGTGGCCGGCTGGCTTTCGACGATCCTCGGCTGGTCACCATGGATACCGTGTTTGATGTGGCGTCGCTCACCAAAGTCCTGGCGACGACGACGCTGGCGGCAGAACAGGTCGCGGCCGGCGATCTCGATCTCGACGCACCGGTCAGCGCACTCAGTGATTACTGGAGAGAGGCCGACCGCGACTCGGTCACCGTCCGCGACCTCCTCGAGCACGCCTCCGGCCTGCCCGCATATCGTCCCTATTACCTCACCTTATCGGGACGTGCCGCCTACGAGATGGCCATTGCGAGCGAGCCACTCGACTACGCACCGCGCACGGCATCGCTGTACAGCGATCTCGGATTCATGTTGCTCGGATTCATCCTCGAGGACCGGGCCGGCAGTGCTTTGGATGCGCAATTTGATCGATGGCGCAGCCGGGAAGGAATCATCGCGCCGCTGTCGTATCGCACCACCTCGCCGTGGGCTGACCTCACCGCCTACACCGAAAACGATCCGTGGCGCGGTCGCCCGCTGCAGGGTGAAGTCCATGACGAAAACGCTGCCGCGCTCGGCGGAGTCGCGGCGCATGCCGGATTGTTTGGCACGGCGGCCGGCGTCGGGCAGGTTGCGCGCTGGTGGCTTTCGCGGTTACGAGGCCAAGCGCCCGCCACCGTCACACCTGTCACGCCGGAGATCGCGCGCCGGTTCGTCGAGCGCAGCCGCGTCCCCGGCAGTTCGCGCGCGCTCGGGTGGGACACGATGCTGACGAGGTCGTCCTGCGGATCGCACTTCTCCACTCACGCAGTCGGTCATACCGGGTTCACCGGGACGTCGCTATGGATCGACCCCGAACAGGATCTCTATGCGGTGTTACTGACCAACCGAGTCCACCCAACACGGGCCAACGACGCGATCAAGCAGGTGCGTCGCGATTTTCATGACGCGGTGGCCGGAGCGGGTTCTTAGTTCGTCAGCCAGGCGGCCGCCCGCCCGGGGGACGCGGCCCGAACGGCGACGGCGACCCGCCCGGACCAAATGGCCCACCCGGGCCGCCGGGCCCAGAGGGCCCTGGCCCTCCCGGGCCGCCAAATCCTGGTGGAACGGGCGGCCGTCCCGACGGGCGCTGCTGGCCTTGCGTCCCCGGTCCGTTGAGGTTGATTCCTGGCCCAGGTCCGACCCGTTGCGAGGTCGCCAGATAGACGAACGCCCATTCGTTGTACTTGGTGCGCCCGTTATAAATCTTGATCGACGTCGCGGTGCTCTTGGAGACCACTCCTTGAAGACCAATCGACCCCGCCGAACTTCCGCCGGGCACGCCGGAAAGAGTCGGCGCGGCTGGACGGCCGCCCGGCGGTAGCTGGGCCGGTGGCTGCCCAGCGCCGGTGGTGCCTGGTAATTGCTGCAGGGGGCCCCCCGGCGGAAGAAATCCGGGCGCCGCGGGGCCGCCCCCGGCCGGAATGAGCTGGAAATCGTCGTTAGTTATTGGGTCTTTGAATTTTTTGCGAAGAAAACGCTGTTCAACGAGCACATCAAGGGTCGGCGGGAAGGTATTGGCGTATTTCCGCTGGAACAAACCGACGGCGCGGGCGTACTGCTGCCCCCGCCAGAGCAACTCTTCTTCTTTCTCGCGTTTGGCGAAGTGGCTCCACACGGGCATCGCGGCGCTCATCAGAACGGCCATGACGCTCATCCCGACCAGTAGCGCGGCCATGGCGTAGCCTCTGTCGCCTTGACCTAACCCCATGTGTCTACTATACTTAGAGGTTTCAGTGAAGTCACGCATTACCGCCGTACTCGCCGTGTTGGTCGTGGTCAGCATTGCTGTGGGATGCGATAAAGTCGCCCTGCTCGCGCCGACCCAATCCACCATCACCCTCTCGGTTAATTCGACGTCGGTTGCGGCCAATGGGACGGTTGAAGTCACGGCCACTGTCATCGAACAGGCCGGCACTGCGGTCCATAACGGCACCGAAGTCACCTTCACGTCGTCGGTTGGGACCCTGGAACCACGGGTGGCAAGAACTGAGGGTGGCATCGCGCGCACCACCTTCCGCGCCGGTACCACCTCGGGCACCGCAAAGATCAGCGCGTTCTCCGGTGCCGCGCGAGCCACGGATGTGGAACTCCTGGTCGGTGGCGCCGCCGCATCGACGGTGGTCGTGCGCACCGACCCGGCCTCGGTTACTCCCAACGGTGGCACGGTCAATGTGATCGCCACGGTCCGTGACGTCAGCGGCAATCCGCTGCCCGGCGCGCAAGTGGTCTTTACCGCCGATAACGGCACCCTGGGCTCCAACGGCGCGACGACCGACGCCAATGGCGAAGCACGCACTACCCTGGCGACCAGCCGACAAACTGTTGTCCGAGCGTCAGTCGCAGGCAAAGAAGGCCAGGCGACCATCAATTTGGTCAACCTGCCGAATGTCGGCCTGACGGCCTCGACCAATACACCTGCGGTCGGCGTGCCGGTGACGTTCACGATCACTCCGGGCACGGTCACCAACGGCAATCCGGTGCAAAGCGTGACGTTCGACCCAGGCGACGGTTCGCCGGTGCGGACTTTGGGGACCGGAACAACGTCGTTCTCGCACACTTATACGTCGGCCGGCACGTTTACGGCCACCGCGACCATCACCGACAACGCCGGCAACCGAGGAGTCGGCACGGCAACGATCACCGCGCAGCGGTCGCAGCCGACCGCCACCGTTACGGCGAGCCCGTCGACGGCAAATGTCGGCGACCCGGTGACCTTTACCATCAATTCGACGGCTGGCGCCAACGGCCCGGCGATCCAGTCGGTGCAGGTGACGTTTCCAGACGGCCAATCCGTGACCGTCGGACCCGGCAGTCAGACCCTGGTGCGCAGCTTCGGCGCCCCGGGCACCTATGTGGTGCGCGCCCGTGCGACAGATCAAGCCGGCACCGTGTCGTCGGATGGGACGACGAGCGTGATTATTCGCGAGCGCGCCGCCCTGGAGGTCAACCTCGAGGCGTTTTCGAATGACCCGGCCGTCGTGGTCGACTGTTTTCCGAGGGACACTACAACCTTCCCGAAGACATGCACCGCTACTGGCTTCAGTCTCGTCCAGCCACCCCCTCCCACCGCGCCGTTACGCGTCGCTTTTCGCGCAGCAACGACCGGTGTCGTGTCACCTGACAATATCGTTCGCTATACATGGAACTTCGATGACGGCACAACTGAAACGACGATGAACCGAACTACCGACCACGTCTTTCAGCGCAATCGCACTTACGTGGTCACCGTCACGGTAACGACAGCAGCAGGCTCTACCGGCAACGGGCGGGTCACGCTCATCGTGCAGTAACACGTGACTCTCGACAGGGGGGCGCGACACCACCATCAACTCGCCGCCCAGCCCAGCGCACTGTTCGACGCCAACATCCCGCCTCGTTTCTTCGGTTACTCAGCGAGGTATCGCGGTGTTTCTCGAGCGGACCGACGAGTGATCACCAGTCCGTATAATTGCTGCCATCAAGCGACTGCCCTTCCGCACCGCTGCGGACTCGATAAATCCCGGGTTCAGCGGTAGTGTCAGTGGGGGTCGTGGGTGCCGGCTCAGTGGTCCAGGTCTCAGCCGAATTGGTCATCGGATCTTTCGGGACCTCGCGCATATAGCCTTCGCTGACCAGGTCCTGCAATGACTGCGGGTACTTGTTCTTGTCCGCGTAAAACTGATCTATCGCGTCGTTCATCCTGAACAAGTCCTCCTTGAGCACCGCCTCGCGCGCACGTTGGACGCTGTTGGTATAGCTGGCCAGCCCGACACTCGCCAGCACGACAATCAGCGTCAGCACGATCAGCACTTCGATTAGCGTGAAACCGTTGCGAGTTGGACGAATCATGAGGCCTCCGGAAAGTGCTAAGTGCTAGGTGCTAAGTGCTGAGTGCAAAGTGCGAGTTCACCAGTCACGATATTTCGATCCATCAAGCCCCGTGCCTCCGGACTGGCTGAACACGTCGTACACGTTCTGGCCGCCCCATCGCGTCACGTCGGGTTTGTCTTGGTAGGAGCGCATGCCCCACTCGTCGGACCCGGTCATCGGGTCGATCGGCACGCGGCGCAAGAACTTCAGCTTGCGGCCGGTGGCGTCGTTGGCGACGGCCACGCCCTCGACGAGGGTCTCCAGCGTTGGCGGGTAGCCCTCGGCACCGAGTTTGAGTTCGCTCGGCGGAATCATCTGCGCGTCGGCCGCATCCTTGTACTTGTCGATCGCCGTCCGCATCTCGCGGAGCACGCGGCGCAGCTCCGACTCTTTCTGGCGCGTGATCACCACCTTCGCCAGCGGCTGCACCGCTGAGGCGAGGATCAAGATAATCGTGGTCACGATAATCAGTTCGACGAAGGTGTAGCCGCGCGAATCACGAACATTGCACGGAATAGTCGGGTCCTCCATCGCCTATTTCACAACCACCGACGACGAGCCGAACTGCAACACGGCTTGTCCCCCGCCGGCCACGGTGCCGACGCCGGTGACGGTCAGCGCCGACTGGCCTGCGCCGATCGGCTCGAACAACACGGCGGCGATCAGGCCGGTGCCGACGGCCCCGGTTTGATCGCCAGGCCTGGTGATCGCGATATCGATGCGCCCCGGGCTCGAGACATCGCTGGTGAACGCGGCGGTGATCCCGCCTTGCCGCATGAAGGTCCCTTCCTGCACGCTACGCATTCGAAGCACCGACGGGTTGTAACTGATCGACACCGACAGGGTCGACACACGTGACGCGCCGCTGATCGATACCGGCACGGTGTACGGACCGGCGCCGACGCGCATCTCAGGCGGCGCGGCAAGCGTAATACGCCCGCCGCCACCCGCGGTTGGCGGCGTTTGGACGCCCGGCGCAGCAGGCGCCGGTTGCGGATCGCGCGGCGGTGTCGGCACCGCCGTCGTCGGTGGCCCTGGCTGGACCTGGACATTCGGCGGCACAACCGGCGCCGTGATGCCCGGGGTCCCAGGGGTGCCAGGGGCCGTGGCCGGCGGGGGCGGTACCAGCGGCGGGGTGACAGACGCCGCCGGGGCCGGCGGCAGCGTTGTCGTTCCCGGGATCGGCGAGCTGCCTGGTGGAATCTGCGGCGTGAGAACAGCCGGCGGCGGGGGTGTCCCACCAATGATGATCGGCGCCTCGGGCGGCGGCTCGACTCCGCTGACGTCGATGAGCGGCGGTGGTCCACCACCGAGCGAGAGGTTGCTTTGCGGTCCGATATAGATCGGCGCCAGGTCGCTCGCGCTCAGCTCGTGCGAGCGGACGACGCGCGGCGTCAGCAGCATGACAATGTCGGTCTGCCGGATGGTGGAATCGTTCCCGCCGAAGAGTTGGCGCAGAAGCGGGAATCGGAGAAGGCCGGGAAAACCCTGGAGCGAGCGTCGCTCGTCCTCGAGCAGCAATCCGGCAAGCAGGTTCGACTCCCCATCCCTGAGGCGCAGCTTGGTCGCCACTTTCCTGGTCGTAAACGACGGCAGCACCTGATCGCCAACCGTCGACGGGACTCCCCGTGCACTGCTCTCCAACGTCACGTCGAGAATGACATCGCCGTCGTAGGTGACTCGTGGGGTCATGTCAACGATGATGCCGATCGGCCGGTAGGCGAACGACGTGAGTGGATTGGTCGCGGCGCCGCCAGTGGCGATTGGCGTGAATGTCGTCGACGGGACCGGTACTTCTTCGCCAAGATTGAGGCTGACCTTCTGCCCTTCGGTGCCGCGTAGCTGCGGTTTGGCCAACACCTTGGTGCGCGAATCGCTCTCGAGAAAGCGCAGTACCGCGGTCGGCACCGATAAATAGAAATCGGCGGTGCTGATGCCCTGCGAAATCGTATTGACATTGAATGGCGGCGGCGACCCAGTGCCGGAGCCACCGGTGCCCGAGGGCGAGAGTTCCGGCGAGAAGATGCCACCGAGCGCGTACTGACTGAGGTTGAGACCGAACTGCTTGGCACGCTCGCGGCTGACCTCGAGAATCTGCACGTCAATGACCACTTCGGCGCGCGGGGTATCGTTGGCCAGCAGCATCCGCTCGATGATGCCCATCACCGCCGTCGACGCGCGAGCGGTCAACGTGTTGCTGGTCTTGTTGGCGACAAACTGCGGCTGCACCGGCATGCCGGCAATGCGGATGATGCCAGTGAGCAGCGCCTGCATTTCGGTCGCGTCGGCGTGTGACAGGAAGAACGTGCGCACGACCTGCTCTTCAAACTGGGTACGCTTGGCCGTCGTGTCCGCGACCACCAGGATGGTGCGGTCGTTCAGCACCTTGTAGAACATCTGGTTGGTCACCATGATTTGCTGCAAGGCCTGTTCGAGCGTCACGCCTTCGACGTCGATGGAAATCTGTCGGTCGACGAAGTCGCGATCGAAGATGACGTTGATGCCGGTCGACTGCCCAATGAAGGCGAGGACGTCCCTGGCGCTGGCGTTGGTGAAGCGGACCGGACCGAGCGGCGAGCTCGGTGTCAGCAGCGGCTCAGGCGATGAGCGCCGTGCTTCTTCGCGCAGCCGTTCGATCTGCGGTCGCGGCCGTGACGCCTCGACCCGCTCGCGGATGGTTCGTTCGAGTTCTGATGCTTTGGCCGCGGACTGGCGGTTGGTCGGATCGAGGTCAGACGCACGACGGAATTCGCGCAGCGCCTCGTCGAGCCGGCCTTCCTCCTCGGCCCGTCGGGCACGGTCGATGTGACCGGCCGCGGCGGCAAAGGTCGCTCGCTCGAGCGCGATCTTGTATTCAGCGCGGTCGGGATCGTTCTGGACGGCCTGGCGGTAATACTCGACCGCCGAGTCCCAGTCGCCGGCCCGCGCAGCTCGTTCGCCACGCGTAAACGATCGGGTCGCGCCGCAGGCGCCCAACATCACCGCGACAACCACGATGGTCACGACCTGGCCGAACCGTATCAACGCTCGCTGATTCACGAAATCTCCCACCCAACCACCCACTCGCCTCATCACCCTAATTACCTACTCATCCGATGACGCAGTGCCCAATCACCCACTCAGTGAATTCGCCGATCTCGCTATTGCCCTGACAGTCTAATGGTCTGCCGCCCGCGGCCATCGATGTAGGCCATCTCCACCGACTCAGCCCCGATCCGCAGAATCTTGTACCGGCCAGCGACCTCTTGTCCTTCGACGCCGTAGAGCGGTCCCCGGCCGTCGCTGAGTACCGCGATCTTGGTGCCATCGGCTTTTTCAAGCATCCCAATCAGTTTCAACTGAATCGGCGGCGGCGGCGGCGGACCGGTCGGCACTGGCGGCAGCACCGGACCCGGACTCTGATCCGCCGGGCGGGGCGCCGATGGCGCAACTACCGGCGGCGGCGGTAACGGCCGCGCGCGAAACCGGAACGGGTTACGGCCCTGGCCGCCCAACACGCCGCGCGGACGCTTCAGTGCTTCGAGATTGACATCGACGGGAGGGGCACTGCCAGCGGCGTCTTTGCCCGCCTGTGCAGCCACCGCCGGACGCCGCGCCGCCCTGGCCGACGCCGGCGCCTGGTCCTCGGTCGTGCGCGTCACGATCACCGCAACCAGGACTACGACCACCGTCGCGGCGAGGAGCTGCGTGCGGCGATTATCGGCCATCCCGCCCCGTGCGAATTTCCGCTGACGGGGGCGAGCGGTAGTAGGTCGACAGCTCGAGCGAGAGCGACAGCGCGCCGCCGACGGTACCCTCCGCGATCACCACGTTGTCGATAATCAAAAAATCAGGCGACGTTTCCAGCGCATAGATGAAGCCGCGAATGTCCTGCCAATTGCCGGACAAGTTGGTCACCACCACCTGGCGTTCCAGTACCGAGTCGTCGATTGGTTCGTCGGTCGTCGCCGCACGTTCGAACTGCACGTTGTATTCGCGGGCCTTTTGCTGCAGCTTCAAACGCATGATCCGGCGCGCTGCCGCGGCGTCTGCCGGCAGAACGTTCTGGTAGAACGTCTCGAGGTCAGTCGTCGCCCGCGCCTGTCCTTCGCGGAGATCCTCCGCCTGCTTGAATTCGAGTTCAGCGGCGGCCTGCTCGCGTTCGGCCCGCACCGCGCGTTGCTCGTTCGCCTCGACGCTGCGCGACAGCGGCAACACCACCACGATCAACAACGCGATATTGATCGCGAGCACAATGGCGAGCGGAAGCAGTGCCGTTCGATACTCGCGCAGCACGCGCGCGAGACGCACGTGTCCGCCGTTGGTGTACAAGGCTTTCATTGCGGCCCCCGCGAGCGGCCACTCCGGCGCGTCGGCGGCGTCGCATGACGCGGCGTGCCGTTGCCGGACGAAGTGCCGGAAGGCGTACCGGTTGCAGCTGCGGTGCCGGGTAGATTGCTCGACGGCTTGGCGAGCTCGGGGCCGTAATATCCCTGCAGCGTCGATCGCAGCGTGCCATCGTCCTGGAAGGCTTCTTGTCGCGCCAGCACCGCCCGGAACGCGCCGGTCGCTTCGAGCTCGTCGATGAACGTGTCGACATCCTCGACTCGGCGCGACACCACGGTGGCCGCGATCAGCATCCGGCCGTCGTTATCAATTTGCGGTTCGATCGCCGCCACCCGCACATCGGCCGGCAGGGTCTGCTCGAAACGATTGAACAGGTCGGTCCACGAAAAGGCACGGCGTTCGATCAACAAGTTGGCTTCACGCGCCGCAGCCTGGACCACGCCGACTTCCGCTTTGTCGAGCGTGTCGCGAGTGATCCGCGCCTGTTCACGCAGCGCCTGGGCCTGCCCCTCCGCCGTTTCGGCGCGGGTGGCGAACGCCGCGTTGCGATCGTTCAAGGTGAAAATCTGGGCGGCGTTGAACAGGGTCAGTGCCGACACGATCACGATCAGGGTCCCGATTGCGACCCGTACGGCTCGCTCGTTGTAGAACGGCCGGGTCGAAAGATTGGTGCGCAACACGGCTTACGCCACCTTCCGTTCGCGCACCAGGATGCCGACCAGCGGCGCCAGCGCGTCAAGGAGATCAGGCGAGGCAGTGATGTGATCCAGGAGAGCCGCCGAGGCCCGCGGATCGACGCTCTCCACCGTCAGGCCGAGACGCTCCTCGAGATTGCGCCGGAGCGCGTCCGGGCCACCGGGAATCACCGCGCCGCCGGCCAGCAGCACCCGTGTGAACCCGAGCCCCTGTAAGCGATCTTCGTAGTACATCGCGGTCTGATGGACGACATCGGCGAGCGTGCCCTCCGACTCTTCGGCCTTGCGGAAGAAAATCAGGTCACCGCCGCGCAGCACCATCAGCGTCATGTAGGTCGGCGTCGCGTGTACCAGCAGCCAGTCCCCGGCCGGCGCCGCTTTTCCGGCCAGCACGCCGTTGATGATGCTGAAGCTGGCGAGGTCGATCAGACCGGCGTGAACCCCCGCCAGGGTGCACGCCTCTTCATACTGCATCAGGACGTCGGTGCGGGCCACAGTGACGACAAATTCCTGTCCGCCGTCGTCGGTCTTGATCCCCGGTGTAAAACTCACAACCGCCTGCTCGAGTGGGAACGGTGCGCTCTTGCGAATCTGCCAGCGCACCAACTCGAGCAGATCATCGGCCTGTGGCGGGACCTTTTCAAAACGCACCAGCGACACTTTCGCGACGGTGTCAGGAATCACCAGCGCCGCACGACGCGCCTTGACGCCGAGTTGGGCGAGCACGGCGGTGATCGCGCGCGCGACGGCCGGGACGTCGGAAAGGTTGGGCGCACCCAGCGACGGCGCCACCAGCCCGGGCGGTAACGGCGCGACACTGTGCGCGGCCACCACGGCATCGTCGCCACGCCAGGTCAAACGCGCGCCGGCCACATGCCCGGCATCAATTTCAATCGCCACATCCGGCGGCGCCGACCGCAAATATTCTGGAGCACTCATTCGACGAATGTCACCTTATTGACCTCGCGTAGCGTCGTCGAGCCTTCCATGACCCGTTCAACCGCCGATTCGCGAAGGAAGCGCATGCCCTGTTCCTTCGCCGCACGCTTCAGTTCCGAGATCGGGCGCTTCTCGAGAATCAGCTCGCGCATGTGGTCGGTGAGGTCGAGCAGCTCACAGATCGCCATGCGGCCCTTGAAGCCGGTGCCGCCACACTCGATGCAGCCCTTGCCTTCGTAAAAGGTGTAGCTGTCGGCGAGCGTCGGATCCATCGCCGATTCGACGAGGTGCTCGCGAGAAACGTGAACAGGTGTGCGACACGCCTGACAGATTTTTCGCACCAGCCGTTGTGCCAGCACGCAGTTCAGGGCCGAGACGAATTGGTAGGGCTCAACGCCCATATTCAGAAACCGCCCGAGCACGTCGAACACGTTGTTGGCGTGGACGGTGGTAAAGACCAGGTGACCGGTCAGCGCCGACTGAATGGCGATCTGCGCGGTCTCCGGGTCGCGGATTTCGCCGACCATGATCTTGTCGGGGTCGTGGCGCAGGATCGATCGCAATCCGCGCGCAAAGGTCAGCCCCTTCTTCTCATTGATCGGGATCTGAGTGATGCCCTTGAGCTGATATTCGACCGGATCCTCGATGGTGATGATCTTGTCTTCGACGCTGCGGATCTCGGCGAGGCCGGCGTAGAGCGTGGTGGTCTTCCCGCTACCGGTCGGTCCGGTCACCAGCACCATGCCGTAGGGCTCGCGAATGTATTTGCGGAAGCGGCGTAACTCCAGTTCCGGAAAGCCGAGAATCTCGAGCCGCAATTCGGTGAACTGTTCGCTGATCGACTGCTTGTCGAGAATACGGATGACCGCGTCTTCGCCGTGCGCACTGGGCATCACCGAGACACGGAAATCGATCGTCTTTCCCGGCACGCGCAACTTGAACCGGCCGTCCTGCGGCACGCGCTTCTCGGCAATGTCGAGTTCCGCCATGACCTTGATGCGCGACAGGATCGAGCTGTGGAAGCGCTTGGCGATCGGGCGCATCGCCGGTTGCAGCACCCCGTCGATGCGGTACTTCACATACACCGCATCGTCCTGCGTTTCGATGTGGATGTCGCTGGCCCGCCGCTGAATGGCGGTGAAGATGGTCGAGTCGACGAGGCGAATGATCGGACTGATGTCACTGGTCAGACGCTCGACGGTCAGACTGTCTTCGCCGGTGTCATCGTCCTTGAGCAGCTGAATCTGAAATTCCTCGGTGGCATCGTCGAGTACCCGCTGCGAGCTCTCACTCTTCTTGAGGATCGATTCAATCGCCGCGCGCGCGCCGACCATCACCCGAACCGGCGTGCCCAGCAGCACGCGGAGCTCGTCGATCATCGGCAGATCGGTGGGGTCAGAGACGACAATGACAATCGCCTTGCCGTCGCGGCGATACGGGACAAATCCGTAACGCAGCATCAGATCGGCCGGGATCGAGCGGAACAGTTCCTGATCGATCCGGAACTGGTTCATGTCGAGGAATTCGAGGCGATAGCGATCGGCGAGGCGGCGCGCGTGCGCCTCCTGCGTCCGTTTCTCCTCGGCCGACGCTTCGAGCGCCGGGTCGTCGACCAACTCCGCCGGATCTTCGACGAGAGCGGTCGGATCAAGGTCCAGCATGTCTTCCGGCAGGTGTGGTTGGGCCATGTGGTTACGCTCCAATTACCGTCGTCAGTTCGAACAGCGGCAGGTAGAGCGCCAGCACGATGACAGCAATGACGATTCCCATGACGATCAACAACGCCGGCTCGATGACCGTGACGAAGCGACCGACTTCCGTTTCTATTTCTTCGTCGTAGAAATCGGCGAGGCTGTTGAGCATCTCCTGTAAGGCGCCGGTCGACTCGCCGACCTCGATCATCTTGATCGCAACATCGGGCACCAGTTTGCGGTCGAGCAAGGTCGCGGCAAACCCCTGGCCTTCGCGGACGCGCTGCGCGACGATCGTCATTTCGCGGCCCATGTGCCGGTTACCGGTCGACCGCGCGGCAATCTCGACCGCGTTGACCAACGGAATACCGCCACCCAGCAGCGTCGCCAGCGTGCGCGCCAGTTGTGAGGTGGCGAACTTGTGCACCGCGGGGCCGAGGATCGGCAGGCCCAGGATGATTTGGTCAAACCGTGCGCCCTGCCCGGGCTGCTTGATCCACGCGTAAAATGCCGCGCCCGCCGCCAGCAGACTGACGACGATGAGCAGGAGGTTGGAGCGGACGAAATTGGAGAAGGCGACAATGATCCGCGTCGACAGCGGCAACTGCGCCTCGAAGCTGGTGTAGAACTCGGCAAAGGTCGGCACGACCTTGATGACGATGATCGAGACCAGCACCAGGGCGAGACCGATCAGGATGGCCGGATAAATAAGCGCCGAGATGGTTCTCTTGCGAACGGTGTCGACGACCTTCGCGTAGGCGACGAACCGGCGGAGCACCGCATCCAGATTGCCGGCACGCTCGCCCGCCATCAGCGAGGCGGTGTAGACACTCGGAAACAGTTCGCCGTGCGCGCCGAAGGCGTCAGAAAGGGCCGTGCCCGACCGCACTTTTTTGTGGACGTCGTCGAGAACGGCTTTGAAAACGGGGTTGGACAGGCGCAGGCGCAAGATGTCGAGCGATTGGACCAGCGGCATGCCGGCCTTGAGCAGGGTGGCAAGTTCCTGGTTGAAAACCAGGAATTCCCGCCGGGCAATTTTTGGCTTTCGCTGGCCGAATGAGATCCCTGCCAGCCCGAGACCACCGCGCGGCCGCAGTGCCAACACGTGCAGGCCCTTATCCTCGAGTTCGTGCCGTAGATGAGCTTCGCTTTGGGCGACGTAGACGCCTTCGACAATCTCGCCGGACGGGGTGCCAAGACGGCAACGGAATTCCATGTAAAGAGTTGTCCTACAGCAGATTATCGGCTGTTTGATTATACAGCCCGGGTCCCCTGCCCTTTCGGCGCCGGACGCAAAAAGGGACAGGCTCACATTGGTGAGACTGTCCCTTGCTTAGACCGCGGACGACCGTTTCCGGTCGCTATCGCTGAAAGTTGGCCAGAACCTTCTTGACGTAATTCTGCGTTTCCGGAAAGGGCGGGATGCCGCGATACTTCCGCACCGCACCGGGCCCGGCGTTATAGGCGGCAATGGCGCGGTTCATGTCGAACCGGGCCAGCAGGAACTTCAGATACTGCACGCCGGCTTCCAGATTCGACGCCGGGTCGTAGAGGTTACGAATCCCGAAGTCAGCCCCGGTCGTGGGCATCACCTGCATCAGGCCGCGGGCGCCGACGGGCGATTTCGCTTGTGGCTGGTAATTGGATTCCGCTTGTACGACGGCGTGCACCAACGCGGGATCGACGCCGTGCTTGAGCGACACGGTGTGAATCAATTCCGCAAAGGGACGGGCGTCGATCACGGTTGGCGCGTTTAGTGCAACAGAGGTTGCATGCGCCATCATCTCCGGCTCGACATCGGCCACTTCATCGGGCGCGATGCGCGCGATGACCGATTTGTCGAAGCTGGCTTCGCCGCCGTGACGCAAGGTCACGGTGATGATATCGCCGGACACCAGATAATCCTTGACGGACATCGAGCGCCCGTTGGCGAAAAAGATCATTTCCGCATTCAACTGGCTGACTGAGCCCAGCACGATCACGGAAAGCAAAAGGCTCCAGAAAATCCTCTTAGTACGTGCCTCTCGCATTTACACCTCCTGGCGAATGGTTACCGTGCGTGTCCGTCAGGACCCGGGCTGAACGAATGCGTGAAAGACTCGAACGCCGAGTTCTCGCGTGTCGCCACTTTTAGCTGCGGTCTCGAGCGCCGGGACAAAGGTCCGGTTGGCGACGAGTTTAAGTTCTACCATATCCCCCGACCCGAATTGCTCGGCTGACACGGCGAACTTCCGGACCGGCGCATCGTCGGCGGCGACCGGCACAACGCCGATCGATTGATCACCGAGTCTGACATCCACCTCAGTCGCAGCCCCTGCGGCGCCACTGGGATTATCCAGTTGCAGCACAAAGGTCGCATCCTTACGAGGATTCCGGAACGCGACGGTCGCTTCCTTCTTGGTCCACTTCCACTCGACGCGCGGATTCTCCGGTGCCACCTCGGCGGGATGCCACCCATCCTTGTAGATGAGGTAGACATTTTCCGTCTGCGGCAGCAAGTCAAAGGCGGCAACCTGATACGAATGGTCTCCGCGATCCGAATTGCCCAGCTTCAGGCGTGCATTAGTCGAGATGTCATACACACCCATTACGATTTTGGCGTTCCCGACGTATGGATACATCGGGACAAACATCGTGCGTGTGTATTCGATCTTTTGACCCGCCTTCCACGAGTTTGGTTGCGTCGGCAACTCGTGATCGTCGGTCCACATTCGTTCTTCGTCGGCGTCGACCACGTGGACGAACACGCGGTAATGACCGGTCGCGGGAGCGGCGGCTGCGATCTGGAAGCGATACGTCATGTCGACGGGGCTTCCTTGCGCGACCTGCGCTCGAGATAACGCGACTTCGGCGGTAGCCACGGCCGGGCTGGTATCGACCTCCGTTGAACAAGAGGCCATCAGAGAGCCGGCCGCAGACACCAACAGCACCAGGCGCAGGCTGCGCGGCAGCCCGCCCCTTACGACGGTTCGTTGCATGTTGAGAGGCCCCATAATATCATCCCAGTCAACAAGATGGAAGCTCAACAGGGCGCTTTAGGTATGGTCGAGACGCGTGGCTTTATTGGCTCGGTTGAAGCCGCGGATGCAATGGTCAAAGCCGCCAACGTGGCCCTGATCGGGTCGGAATATATCGGCGCCGGCTACGTCACCGTCATGGTGCGCGGCGATGTCGGCGCGGTTAAGGCCGCGACTGACGCGGGCGCGGCTGCAGCAAGGCGGGTCGGCGAGTTAATTTCGGTCCACGTCATCGCGCGCCCGCACAGCGAAGTCGAACGAGTCCTTCCTAAGGGATAACATCGGTCGTCAGTGGGGAGTGGTCAGCCGTCCGTGCCGAGCGCCGCGCAAACCGATCGCGATCTGGCGTCGATCAGTGAGGCGCGCACGCTCGCCCGCCGGGCCCGCCAGGCGCAACTGATCCTCGCGGAGTTTTCCCAACAGCAAATCGACGCCATCATCGACGCCATGGCCGCGGCGGTCACCCCGTTCGCAGAGTCCCTCGCTCGCCTCGCCGTCGAGGAAACCACCTACGGCGTCGTCGCAGACAAGATTCAGAAAAACCTGTTCGGATCGAAACAGGTGTACGAGTTCATCCGGCCGATGAAAACGGTCGGCGTGATCAATCGCATCGAGGACAAGAAAATCGTCGAGATCGCCGAGCCGTTCGGCGTGGTCGCGGCGATCGTCCCGTCGACCAATCCCACGTCGACCACGATTTACAAAATCCTCATCTCGATCAAAGCGCGCTGCGCCATCGTGATCAGTCCGCATCCCTCCGCGGCGCGCTCGATCATCCGCACGGCGGAAATCATGTACGACGCCGCGCGCAAAGCCGGGTTACCCGAGGGCGCCATTGGCTGGCTGACGACGGTCACGCTCGAGGGGACACAGGAGTTGATGAAGCAGCGCGAGATCTCGGTGATCCTCGCGACCGGCGGGATGGGCCTGGTGCGCGCGGCCTATAGCGCCGGCAAACCGGCCTACGGTGTCGGGCCGGGCAACGCGCCCTGTTACATCGAGCAGTCGGCGGACCTGACGAAAGCCGCCGCGGATATCCTCACCGGCAAGGCATTCGACAATGGCGTGCTCTGCTCGTCGCCCAATTCAGTGGTCGTTGATGCGGCGGTTGACGGCGAGGTGCGGCGCCAGTTCCAGGCGCAGGGCGGACACTTCCTGTCTGCGAGTGAAGCGGACACGCTCGCTGCCATCCTGGTGACGCCGCAGCGCCTGCCGAATCCGGCGCTGGTCGGCAAGTCAGCGATCTATATCGCGGAAAAGATCGGCATCTCTGTGCCACCGGGGACACGCGCGCTGATCGCCGAACTGAAAGGGGTCGGCCGCGATCACCCGCTGTCGATCGAAAAGCTCTGCCCGGTCCTGTCGTATTACGTCGTGCAGGACTGGAAGGAAGCGTGCGAGCGCTGCAAGCAGATTCTCCGTTACGGCGGTATGGGTCACACGATGTCGATCCACTCACGCAATGAGCAGGTGATTCTCGAATTTGGTCTTCACAAACCAGCCTACCGAATCTGCGTCAACACGCCGTCAACGCTCGGCGCGATCGGTCTGACCACCGGCCTCGATCCGGCAATGACGCTGGGATGCGGAGGCTTCGGCGGCAACATCACCTCGGACAACATCACGCCAAGGCATCTGCTGAATATCAAAAGGCTGGCGTATGAGATCCGACCAGTAAATGCGGCAGGCGGGCAGGCAGGAGCAGGGCCAGGTAGGCAGGTCATGGCGGGTGGGCAGGTAACGGCAGGTGGGCAGGTAGGGGAACCGAAGTTGCCTCAGGCTCCGGCGAAGCCCGTTCCCGAACCCATTGCGGCCGATAATCTGACGCGACGGATCGACGCGTTTCTGTCGTCGCGCGGCCTTGCGGGGGCGCCGTCCCCGCCTTCTGCGACTCCCGCCACATCCGCCGTTAACCCGCCGGCGCTACCCGGCCCACCTGCCCACCTGCTAACGCCGCCAGCGCAGCCAGTAGCGGCCTTCGTCTGTGAAGACGATGTGCGCACTGCTGTGAAGCAGGGTCAAAAAATCGTCGTAGGGGAAAAGACCATAATTACGCCTTCTGGGCGCGATGCGGGCGAGGCCGCCAAGGTTTTTATCTGGCAGTCCTACCCTGCTTGATCGAGCGCGACCGGCAATTCCCCCACCTCAGCCAACCGACAATTTCGACACACCAGCGACAATTCCGACACAGCAGATCGACCCTAAACTTTTAATAATCAATAGGTTGACGCTCAACCGATCGCATGTTACTCTGCCGCTTCCCCAAAACCAGGGACCATGCAAAAACACATAAGACTCTTTGCGACAGTGGTCGTGATCTCGTCGGTAAGCGTCGCCTGTTCCTCTGGCTCAGGTGCGCGCGTCGCCCAAGTGGTGCCGCCGACCCCGCCTGCCGCTCAGGTTTCCGCCGCGCCGCTGGCGACGACGGCTGACCCGGTCCAGGAGCTGTTGACCCTCGCCGATCGCCACTTCGACGTGGGGCGTAGCGAACTCTCGCTTGGCCACTTCGCCCGCGCCAAAGCCGCATTTAACACGGCACTCGAGGTGCTGCTGGAATCCCCACAGGGCGCCCGCGGCGAACCCCGGCTCCGTGACCATTTCGACCGCCTCGTTGATCGGATCGCCGCTCTCGAATTAAGTGCGCTGGCCACTGGCGACGGCTTCACCGAACAAAAAGCGGAGCCGGCGTCGATTGACGAATTGCTGGCCATCAACACCTTCGACACCACCCCTCCCACGGCGGCCACCGCCGACAGCGTGCAGGCCGACCTCGAGGAAACGGAGCACGATATTCCGATTCCGCTGAACGACCGGGTGTTGCGCTACGTGGAATTGTTCCAGGGTCGTCTGCGCGACTATCTGACTGCAGGATTGTCACGCGGTGCTCAGTACCTGCCGATGATTCAGGATGTCTTCCGCGCCGAAGGCCTCCCGCTCGACCTGGCCTACGTGCCGTTGATCGAAAGCGCGTTCAAGCCGACCGCGTTATCCCGCGCCAAAGCCAAGGGCGTCTGGCAATTCATGCCGCCCACCGGCCGCGAATACGGCCTCAAACAGGACTGGTATATCGACGAGCGGTCGGACCCCGCGAAGGCCACGATCGCAGCGGCCAAGTATTTCAAGTCGCTGTATCGGATGTTTGACGACTGGCACCTGGCGATGGCGTCCTACAACGGCGGCCCGGGCCGGATGCAACGCGCGATCAACAAGAGCGGGCTCGACGACTTCTGGTCGCTGACCGAGACGTCTGATTATCTGCCGCGCGAAACTCGCGATTATGTGCCGATGATTCTCGCTGCGGTGATCATCGCGAAGAACCCGGTTAAGTACGGCTTCGACATCATCCCGACCGAAGCGCCGGCGACTGCATCGGTGTCGGTCCCCGCTGCCGTCGACCTGCGCCGCGTCGCAGAATGGGCTGGCGTCGCGGCGGACGACATCCAGAAACTCAACCCCGAACTGCGCCGTTGGACGACGCCGATTCGCGGTCAGAGCTACGACCTGAAAATCCCGGCTGCGAGCGCGGATCGGGTACGCGATGAACTGCACGAAGCCAATACGCGCGAGCTCAACGCCCTGCAGTGGCACGTCGTCAAGCGCGGCGAAACGCTTGCCACCATCGCCCGCAAACTGCGCGTCAACCGCACGGATTTGGCGGAGGCGAATTACCTGCGCATGGCGTCTAAGGTGACCTCCGGGCAGCGTCTGCTGATTCCGCGCATGCCGTCAGCCGCGCTGCTTGCACGTGGCGGCACTGCCATTCCGGCTGGCGCGGTCGCGGACGACACCACCGCCGACACCCAGTCCGAAGACACCGCTCGCCTCGTCCATCGCGTGAAAGCGGGCGAGACGCTGTACTCCATCGCCCGCAAGTATCAGACGACGGTCGAGAGCGTGAAGAGCGTCAACAACCTGCGCCGCAGCGCGCTCAAGGTCGGCACGCGGCTGACGATCCAGACCGGACGCTCGGTCGCGACACAGCAGCAATAGAAAGTGCTGAGTGCTAGGCGCTAGGTGCTAAGTGCTAGGTGCTGAGTGCTCAAGGCAAGAAAAAGGGCGGCCTCCCTGGGGAGTGCCGCCCTTCGCTTTTCTGATCCCTGATCCCTGATCCCTGATCCCTGACTCAGGCGCTCTTCGTTTCCCCGGCGCCTGCCCCCGTCGCGCGTGAACGCAGCGTCTTGATGCTGTGTTCGATGCGTTCGGCGACTTCGCGCTCACGTTGTAAGGCGCGGAGCGTGTTCTGCGCTTCCTGAACCATGAAGTCCAGTCGCGCCAGCTTCTCGCCGACGTGGTCGATCACCGCCTTCTGTTCGCCGAGCATCTCGAGGTTGACGTTGATGTCGTCGAGCAGATTGGTAATCGAGTTGGTGCGCGTCTGCACTTCCTCGACAATCTTGCGGCGCGCTTCGATGCTGGCAATCTTCTGATCGGTGTCGCTGACCCGTCCGAGCAGGTCTTCGACCTGGGTGCGGAGCGAGCTGACGTCGTTGCGGTGGTCAACGACAAACTGCAGATCGGCACGGCTGCGGCTGCTGATCTGATGCACGCTGTCGACTTCTGCTTTGACCGCCTGAACCAACGCTTCGCGCTCGACGATCGCCTTGATCTTGTGGTCGATAGTCTCGGCATGGTTACCGAGATCGCTGAGGCGCTGTTCGAAGACGCTGATCTTCTTCTCGGAGAAAGCCAACTGCGAGCGGCGCTGCTCCAATTGCTTGACCATCGTCTCGGCGCGCTTGAGCTGATCTTCGGCGGCTTCGGTTTGATTGACCGCGTCGCGCTGGCGCGTCTGCACGCGGGTCAGCTCTTCGAGCAATTCGTCCTTGACCGTGCCGGCGCGGCCGAGTTCGTCGTTGACCGTTTGCACCTGCTTGAGCCGATCGGAGACGTCGCCGGCGAGAGCGCGGCTCTGCTCGACGAGTTCGGCCAGGCGCGTGCGCTGGTCCATGACGACGTGCTCGTCCTGCTGAACCGATTTGACCTGCTGCTGGGTATGCGTGACGCTTTCGGCAAGGCGGCCGACTTCCGATGCCAGCGGCACCAGTTCGTGTTGCAGCGCCGCGACGCCATCGAGTTTCTGTTGGGCGTCCACGACCTGCGTGCCGACGGTATCGAGGACGCTCTTGAGCGACTCCAGTTCCGAGCGCCGGGAGAGCTGCTCGCCCAGTTTGCGGTCGACTTCTGACGTGAGCACGTGCAGGTTATTGATCCGGCCTTCCAGCTTCTCGACGAACTGCAGCCGCGCGCCGACCCGGGTCAGCTGCGAGTCGAGTTCCGACGCAAGCTCGCCGAGTCTGGTGGCCGACTTGGTGCCTTCTTCGACCAGGTTCATCTTGCCGAGCACGGCGTCCATGCGCGATTCGAGTTCCGGCGTCTTGACCAGGAGCGAGGTCGCGCGCTCACCAAATGCTTCGAGCGCGGAGCGGTCCTGCGACAGCTTGTCGCGCAGCTGCGTCGCTTCGGCCAGTGACTTGTGAAAGTCCTGCATGTCCTTGCGCAGCAGTTCGACATCCTGCCGGCTCTTGAGCAGGCTGTCGTGCTGGGCCGCGGTGCGTTTGCCGATCTCGTCAACCTGCGCGAGGCGGTCGGCCAAAGCCTCGAGCGCGTTCTGCTTGCGGGCAAGTTCGTCGGCCTGCGTGCCGAGCGTCTGAAAGTCTTTGTTCAGGGTGTCGGCGCGCTGGGTCAGGGCCGAGACAGCTTTGTCCTTGGCCAGCAGACCGTCCATGCGGCCTTCGGCTTCGCCGACGGCGCCCTGCAGCCCCTTGAGGCGTTTGGTCGAACGCGTCGAATTCCTTTTTCTCGAACGACAGGCGCTCGACGTTCGCCTTGAGGTATTCGGCCAGTGAGCGGCTTTCCTTTTCGAGGCGGCCGAACTCGCGGCTGAAATCTTCGCGCGAGGCGGTTGCGGTTTCGAGGTGCGTCTCGGTTTCCTGCGCCAGCTTCTCCATCTTGGAGAGTGTTTCTTCGGCGCGCTGCACCTGCTTGCCGCCTTCGTTCAACTTGCTGATCTGGACGTCCATCGCCCAGACCATTTCGTTGAGCCGATTGGCTTGCACCGCCGCGTGGTCGACGGCGTGCTTGTGCGCTTCGAGTGCTTTGACTTTGTGCGAGACGTGCTCGGCGAGTGCGTTCAGTCACCCGAGCCGCTCTTCGGTGCTCTTGCTCAATTCCTGGAGCTGCACCAGCGGGCCGAGCTTTTTGTCGATCTCTTTGACCGACTCGGTGGCGGCCGTCGCGTCTTCGCGCGCCTCACGGGAGGTGTCGCGGATCTTCTGAAATTCCTGGGTCAACGTCGCGGCAATCGAGCGCACCGTGTCGAGTTCACCCTTGAGGGAGGCCGTACCCTCCGCCGATTGCTTCACATCGGTGGTCGCCTGACGCAGCTGTCCGCGGAGGTCTTCCAGTGTTGCGCGCTCTTTGCGGAGCGTGTCGATCGTCGCCTGCGTCTCGAGCGCCTGCGAGGCGAGCTGGTTGACCGTCTGGCGATGCTTCTGCAAATCGCCGTCGTGCGCAGTCAGTCGTTCGGTCAGCTTCTGCGCGTCGTTGACCTGTCCAACCAGCGATTCCATCCGCTGCTCAAAGCCGTCGAGCGTTTTGAGGCGGTCATCGAGGCCTGACACCTTCGATGTCAGGGCGTCGAGGGTTGCGGTCGCGGCATCTGCCTTCTCGCCCACCTGCTCGAGCGTCTTGCCCATCTGGGCGAGCTTCGAGCTGCGGACAGAGATCTGCGTCAGCATCGCGCTCAAGGCGCCGCGCTCTTCCTTGGCCGACGCAATGAGGACCTGCAGCTCATCCGCTTGTTTGCGCGAATTATTGCCGCCGCCGCCTGTCAGTGTCTTGAACGAGTCGAGCATGGAAGTCTCCAGTGGTCTGGTCGCAGGGGGCAGGTCGATGATGCGCCCGCCAGACTCGCCAGACAAACCCGCATAAGTATATGGGACACATCACTTATCGGATCGAAAAGGCTGCGATATAGATGTCGTCGCTCCTTCGCAGCTTCTGCGATACCCAGAGCGCCCGCAAAATTAAGCCATTGAGAACGCACCACTTACCGGTTTGGTGGGTCGGGCGGTCGCTTTGCACTGCCCCAGTCATGCTCGCCCGTCTGGAAAGCGCCGCGGTCTTCGGAGTGGATGCGTATCCAGTGCACGTCGAAGTCGACGTCGGCCTCGGTCTGCCCTTCTTCCGCATGGTCGGATTGCCCGACGCCAGCGTCCGCGAAAGCCGCGACCGGGTCCGTGCGGCGATTCGCAATTCCGGGTTCGAATTCCCGAGTCACCGGATCACCATTAACCTGGCGGCGGCCGATGTGCGGAAAGCCGGGTCGTCGTTCGACTTGCCGATTGCGCTGGGTATCCTGGCCGCCGAAGGCGTCCTGAAGACGCGCGACCTGTCCAACATCGTGCTGGTCGGGGAGCTGTCGCTCGATGGCAGTATTCATGGGGCGCGCGGTGTCTTGCCGATCGCGGCTGCTGCCCGGCGGAATGGCGCGCTGGCGCTGTTGCTGCCGGCGCCGAATGCCCCCGAGGCTGCGGTTGTCGGTGGTCTTCGTTTATTGCCGGTCAGTACGCTCAGTGAGGCGGTCGGATTATTGAACCAGTCGCCCAGCGAGTGGCCGGTCGAGGATGTCAGTGGCACGGTGCCTCGTCAAGTTCCGCCTGACACGGGTCTCGACCTGCGAGACCTCCGCGGCCAGCTGGTGGCGCGCCGGGCGCTGGAGATTGCCGCCGCGGGTGGCCACAACCTACTGATGATTGGCTCGCCTGGGTCGGGAAAGACGATGCTCGCCCGCCGGCTTGCCGGCGTCCTTCCGCCGCTGTCGTTCGAGGAGGCGCTCGAGTGCACCGCGATCCACTCGGTAGCGGGCACCCTCACGCCCGGCGTCGGACTGGTCGTCGATCGTCCCTTCCGCGCGCCGCACCACACCATCTCTGACGTCGCGCTGGTCGGCGGCGGGGCCAATCCACGGCCCGGGGAAATCAGCCTCGCGCACCACGGCGTGCTGTTCCTCGACGAGATGCCGGAGTTCAGCCGCCATGTGCTTGACGTGTTGCGGCAGCCTCTTGAAGAAGGACGGATCAGCGTGGCGCGTGCGGCGCGGACCGTCACCTTTCCCGCCCGCTTTGTGCTCGTCGCAGCGATGAATCCATGTCCGTGTGGTTATCGCGGCGATCCGAAACGCGCGTGCCGGTGTACGCCGCAACAGGTCGCGAAGTACCGCGGCCGGTTGTCCGGACCGCTCCTCGATCGCATCGATTTGATCGTTGACGTCCAGCCGGTAGCGATTAGCGATTTGACCAGCACGGCCGAGGGCGAACCATCAGCGGCGGTTCGCGCACGGGTCCTCGGCGCACGGGATCGGCAGGCCGCACGCCCCGGCCGCGGCGCCCGGATCAACGCCGCGCTCCAGGGCCGCACCCTCGATCGCCTGTGCGCGCTCGACGCCACCGGCCGTCGCCTGCTCGAGCGATCGGCGGAACGGCTGCATCTGTCCGCGCGCGGTTTTCATCGCGTGCTCAAGGTCGCGCGCACGATCGCCGACCTGGCGGCCGCCGACGCAATCGCCCCAGAACATCTCGCCGAATCCCTGCAATACCGACTCGTCGACTAACCACAGGAGACAATGGTCATATAAAATGGTCACATGGACGTAAACGCTAGTCAATTCAAAGCTAAGTGTCTGGCTCTCATCGACCTTGCGCACGCGACGGGCGAAGTCATCACCATCACCAAGCGGGGCCGGGTAGTGGCGCAGTTGATTGGTGCCGCCTCCACCCCGGCGCAGCCCTGGCGCGAGCTGCGGGGCTCGGCGGCTGCGTGGACCGGCGATCCGTTCGCGCCGGTGCTGTCCGAGGACGAGGTTGACGCGCTGCGATGAACGGCCCGCTCCTCGACACGCATGCGTGGATCTGGTGGATCCACGGCGATGCGCGGCTTGGGCGCGCCACGCTTGCGGCGCTCGATCAACTCGACGCCGCGCACCGGCCATCGATCAGTGCGATCAGCTTGTGGGAGGTGGCGATGCTGGTCAGCCGCGGACGGGTCGCTTTTGATTGCACGTTGGAGGCGTGGCTCGAGAAGGCCGCGCATCCGCTGACGGTTCGCACGTTGCCGATCACGCCGCAAATCGCCGCCGACGTCGCGCACCTTCCTGAAGCGCTGACGCGCGATCCGGCGGACCGGTTGATCGTCTCGACCGGCCGCGTCCACGGCCTGCGCATTGTGACCAAAGATGCGGTGATTGCGGACTCGGGATTGCTGCGTCGCTGGTCGGCGCGTTAGAGCACCGAGCCGCGCAATTCGATCCGCTTGCGGAGAAAATTCGCTCGCTTCTCGGGCGGCAACGCCTGCCGGCTTCGGCTTCATGGGAACGTTCCCACGCATCGAGCACCGCCCGATCACGCGGTCGGCCGGCGGCGCGTTTGGTCTTGAGATATCAGCCAGATCGGCGACCAGTAACGATTCGCCATCGATGACGATATGGCTGGCTCGATCACGGAGGCCTTCGTAACTGCGCATGCCGTGGATTCGCGACATGAAATCCAGTTCCAACCCGTCGTCATCGCGCACGATGCGGTACATCTGGGAGGCTGGGTAGTACGGGCGCCTGCTCGCCCGACACCGCTACGTCCGCCCCCCTTTGGTTGGTCATCGTCCGCGACTCGGGGGGTCAAACCGCCACAGTCCTGAGTGGCCCGCGCGATTGTGGTGGCGAACACAAGACGAAAGCCCGCGCCAGCAAGCATTTTCGCGTGCAGAGTTAGACGGACCAGATGGTATAGTTCTCGCTCTCCACCGCCGACACAACCAGTTGATGATGTTTTCGAGACGCTACACCCTCGTACTGGCCGACCGCCGCACTGGCGTCGTCCGTCGTTTTACCCTGCCACTGTGGCCGGCAGTAGCGACGGTCAGCGGCGTGCTGGCGCTGCCCGTACTCATCGGGATGGGCGCCGCGCTCAAGGCCAAGGAAGATGTGGTCGCGCTCTACGCGACGGCCTCCGCGCTCGAGATTGAAAACGCCAACTTCCGCGTCGCGACCGAAGCGCTGGCGGGACAGATTACGGGCCTCCAGGCCGCGATCACCGAGTTAGGGGCAAAAGCCGCCCTCGACCCCGCGCTGGCTGCCGCAATGGACAACTTGCCGGCGGTCGTGAAAAGCCGCGCCATGGGCGGAGCGCCCACCGCGTCGTCCGGGTCGACACTCGCCGCCCTGCCGGCGCTGCGGTCGCCCGAAAACACCTTCGGGCTACTCCACGATCTGCTGCAAGGCATCGAGAGCCGCCTCCGCTCGGTGCGCTCAGACGTCGACAAGCGCAACGCGCTGGCCGCGGCCACGCCATCGATTTGGCCCGCCCACGGATGGATCTCCTCTGGCGTCGGCGCACGCCGCGACCCGATTAACGGCAGCCGCGACTTCCACGAAGGCCTCGACATCTCGGCCGATCACGGCACGCCGGTCTACGCCACGGCCGACGGCACCGTTGCCCAGGCGGCGGTTGAAGGCGGCTACGGCAACCTGATCGTCGTCGATCACGGCTACGGCCTCGAGACCCGCTACGGCCACCTGTCGCGCTACAAAGTGCGCAGCGGCGAAAAAATCCGGCGCGGCGACGTGCTCGGGCTGGTCGGTTCCACCGGTCGCTCGACCGGCGCCCATCTCCACTACGAAGTGCGCGTCAACGGCCGGCTGCTCAATCCCCTGCAGCTACTCCTCAATTACCGCCGCTAAATCTTCTTCGAGCGAGGCGGTTTACCGCTGAGCTCCCCCGCGCGCCTGTCAGGGCCGCGCGTCCTGCGCCGGCAGCTCCGGCGTCCTGCTCGCCCATCGTTCCCGGCGAGTCCCGATATAATCAGCAGATATCTCACGTGAGATAGCCACACATGCTTGGTCAGCTCCTCGCCAAAGTCCTCGGCACCCAGAACGATCGCGAACTGAAACGGCTGACGCCGCTGGTGACGCAGATCAACGCCCTAGAGGCGGACACCCAGCGCCTGTCCGACGAGCAGCTGCGCGGCAAGACGGCTGAATTTCAGCAGCGCGTGGCCGGCGGCGAGACGCTCGACGACATCCTGCCCGAGGCCTTCGCCGTCGTGCGCGAGGCGGGACGCCGCGTCCTCAACATGCGCCATTACGACGTGCAGTTGATCGGCGGGATGATTCTGCACACCGGCAAAATCGCCGAGATGAAAACCGGCGAAGGGAAAACGCTGGTCGCCACGCTCCCCGCCTATCTCAACGCGATTGGCGGCAAGGGCGTCCACGTCGTTACCGTCAACGACTATCTCGCGCGTCGCGACTCAGAGTGGATGGGGCGCGTCTATCGCTTCCTCGGTCTCTCGGTCGGCGTCATCCAGCACGAACTGAACGACCAGCAGCGGCACGTCGCCTACGCCGCCGACATCACCTACGGCACCAACAACGAGTTCGGGTTCGATTACCTGCGCGACAACATGAAGTTCGAGTTGACCAGCATGGTGCAACGCGGACATCACTTCGCGATCGTCGACGAAGTCGACTCGATCCTGATCGACGAAGCGCGGACACCGTTGATTATCTCAGGGCCGGCGGAAGTCTCGACCGACCTCTACTACGAAGTCGACAAGATCATCCCGAAGTTGAAAAAGGGCGAAGTGCACCAAGGTCAGGTCAAGACCGAGGATCGCGATCGGCTCGAGGAATCAGGCGACTACACCGTCGACGAAAAACACAAGACGGTGACCCTGACCGAAACGGGGATGGCCAAGGCGGAGCAGCTGCTGGTCCACCGCATGGAGCCGGGCGGACTCTACGACCCCGCGAACATGCCGCTGCTCCACCACATTCATCAGGGTCTGCGCGCGCACGTGCATTACAAACTCGATGTCGAGTACATGATCAAGGACGGCCAGGTCGTCATCGTCGACGAGTTCACCGGCCGCCTGATGCCGGGACGACGCTGGAGCGACGGGTTGCACCAGGCCGTCGAAGCCAAAGAGGGCGTCAAGATCGAGCGCGAGAATCAGACGCTGGCGACGATCACCTTTCAGAACTATTTCCGCAAGTACAAGAAGTTGTCCGGGATGACCGGCACCGCGGAAACCGAAGCGCCTGAGTTCGGCAAGATCTACAACCTCGACGTCAACGTCATTCCGACCAATCGTCCGCTGACCCGTATCGAAGAGCCCGATCTCGTCTACCGGACCGAAGGCGAGAAGTGGGCGGCGATTGTCGAAGACATCACCAATCAACAGATCGCCGGACGCCCAGTGCTCGTGGGTACCGTGTCGATCGAGAAGTCCGAGCGCATCTCGGGGATGCTCAAGCGTAAGGGCATCAAGCACATCGTCCTGAACGCGAAATATCACGCGCAGGAAGCCGAGATCGTCGCCCAGGCCGGTCGTAAGGGCGCAATCACGATCGCCACCAACATGGCCGGGCGCGGCACCGACATTTTGCTCGGCGGCAACGCCGAACACATGGCCCGTCAGCAGTGCCTCGCCGAAGAAGTCGCAGAGAAACTCGGACGCGGCGAAGAGAAGTTTGTCGACGACGACGAGTGGGTCTATTTCTTCATGGTCGATTCCTTTTACCGCGTGAAACGCGCGGATTGGGATCGCATCTTCACGCATTTCAAGAAGCAAACCGGCGACGAACACCAGGAAGTGGTGGCGCTCGGCGGCTTGCATATTCTCGGCACCGAGCGGCACGAAGCACGCCGCATCGATCACCAGTTGCGCGGCCGCGCCGGCCGTCAGGGCGACCCGGGTTCATCCCGGTTCTACCTCTCGCTCGAAGACGACCTGATGCGCATTTTCGGCTCAGACCGTATTTCCGGCCTGATGCAGCGGCTGGGCATGGAAGAAAACGTGCCGATCGAACACGGCATGGTCAGCCGTGCGATCGAACGGGCGCAGAAGCAGGTCGAAGCGCAGAACTTCTCAGTGCGCAAACACCTCCTCGAGTACGACGATGTCATGAACAAGCAGCGCGAGAGTGTCTACACGCTGCGCCGCGAAATTCTCGAAGGCAAGATTCATCTGAGCGAGGACGAGGAAAGCGACACCCGCGGCTATGTGCTGGCCACGGCGGAAGAAATTGTCGAAGACAAGGTTGACCTCCACGCCGGCAAGACGATGGATGAAGAGGCCTGGGATCTCGAGGGGTTAAAGCGGGATATTACGCAGGTCTTTAATCTGTCCGAGCAGGACTACGAAGAGATCGGCATCGACAACAAGAGTTCGGTGGAACTGCACGAAGCGCTGTGGGACCGCATCCGCAGTCACTACGAAGACAAAGAAAAGATCGTCCCGGCCGAATTGATGCGGCGGGTTGAGCGCGACCTGATGCTGCAGATCGTCGACGGCCAGTGGAAAGATCACCTCTACTCGCTGGACCACCTCAAGGAAGGCATCGGCCTGCGCGGCTATGGTCAGCGCGATCCGCTGGTCGAATACAAGAAAGAAAGCTTCCAGCTGTTTCAGGACATGCGGCGGCGGATCGAGGAAGAAGTCGTCCGCTATCTGTGGTCACTGAAGCCGGTGCTCGAGGGCGACAACGGCGAACCGGTGCCGACGCCGGTGGTCCGCACGCCGAAGCCCGCGGTTCGCAAAGAGCTGCCGCTCACCTACAACGACCCCAGCGCCGCGCGTGCCCCGGCATTTGTCGGGGACGGGGCCGCGGCGACCGCTGGTGGCGGTGACCCGGTGCGGAATCAGGCGCCGCCGCGCGTCGGCGGCGACGATGCGCCGGTTAAAACGGTGCGGCGCGACGAACCCAAGATTGGCCGCAACGATCCGTGCTGGTGCGGCAGCGGTAACAAATTCAAGAAATGTCACGGGGCTTAGCGCGCAACTGCGCGCCTTGAGTGAATGGCAATTGGCGATTGGCGATTGAATTGGTGATTGGCGGTAAATCAGTGATTGGCCCACCAGCGCGATCCGTCATTCGCTAATTCGCCCAATTCAATCTTTACAATGACCAACACTCAATCGCCAATGTCGTAGCTGTATAATTCCAGATGGCTCAGCCACAGTTCGCTCCTCTCGAAACCATCAAGTCTCTCGAGGCCGGCCTCCGCACGGCGCTCACCTTCGACGACATTCTCCTCGTCCCCCGGCACTCGACGGTGCTCCCGGCGCAGGTCGAGGTCAGCACCAGGCTCACCCGCAACATCGCCCTGAACGTGCCGTTCCTGAGCGCGGCGATGGATACCGTCACCGAGTCGGAGATGGCGATTGCGATGGCGCAGCACGGCGGCCTTGGCGTGATCCACAAGAATCTCGCGATTGACGAGCAGGCCTCCGAAGTCGACCGCGTCAAACGGTCCGAGAGCGGAATGATCGTCAATCCGATCACGCTGTCGCCGGATCGCAAGATTAGCGAGGCCCTCGAGTTGATGCGGAAATATCGCATCTCTGGCGTGCCGATTACCGAGGGTGGCAGCAAAGAAGGACGCCTGGTCGGCATCCTGACCAACCGTGATCTCCGCTTCGAGACCAAATTGGATCGCCCGGTCACCGATGTGATGACCAAGCACAATCTGATCACCGTGCCGGTTGGCACGACGCTCGACGAGGCGCGCGAGATCCTGCACCAGAAGAAGGTCGAGAAGCTGCTGGTCGTCGACCACGACTATCGCCTGAAGGGGCTGATCACCGTCAAGGACATTCAAAAAGCGATCAAGTATCCCAACGCGTGCAAGGACTCACTCGGTCGGCTGCGCGTCGGGGCCGCGGTCGGCATCGCCCGCGACACGCTCGAGCGCGCGCACGCCCTGGTCGCCGCGCACGTCGATGTCCTGGTCGTGGATACCGCCCACGGCCACTCGCAAGGCGTGCTCGACATGGTGCAGTCGCTGCGTCGCGCGTTCAAAGATGTCGAGATCATTGCCGGCAATGTCGCGACGCCAGAGGCGACCGAAGCGTTGATCGACCGCGGCGTGGACGCGGTCAAGGTCGGTATCGGCGCGGGTTCGATCTGCACCACCCGCATCGTCGCCGGCATCGGCGTGCCGATGATTACGGCGATTCATGAGTGTGCGCAGGCGGCGGCGCGGCATGAAGTGCCGGTGATCGCCGACGGCGGCATTCGCAACTCCGGCGACGTGGTCAAGGCGTTAGCCGTGGGCGCGAGCTCGGTGATGATCGGCAACCTGTTCGCCGGCACCGACGAAAGCCCGGGCGAAGTGATTCTGTATCAGGGCCGCACGTTCAAGGAATATCGCGGCATGGGCTCGATCGGTGCCATGCGCCGCGGCAGCCGCGATCGCTACTTCCAGGACGATTTCGAACTCGAGAGCCCGAGCGTGGCCATGAGTAAGGGCATTCCCGAGAAGCTGGTCCCGGAAGGTATCGAGGGACGCGTCCAGCACAAAGGCAGCATGGCGATGGTCATCCACCAGATGGTTGGCGGGCTGCGTGCCGGGATGGGCTACTGCGGGGCGTCGACGATCCCGGCGCTGCAGCGTGATGCGCAGATGATTCGGATCACCCAGGCCGGCTTCCGCGAGAGTCACGTGCACGACGTGACCATCACTAAGGAAGCGCCAAACTACCGGATGGAATAGTCGTCAGTCGTCGGTCGTCGGTCGTCGGTGGTCAGTCGTCGTCACTTCGATAACACGCCGGTCGCCGCCGGCGTCGGCGATCGTCACAGTCATCGCGCCGGCAATGGGGTGCGACAAGCGTTCGGCCCACTCGACGGCGAGCACACCGTGTTCGGCCAAGTCCGGATCGAGACCAATGTCATCGAGGTCGGCGCGGTCGAGTCGATAGAGATCGACATGCACCAGTGGTAGCCGGCCACCGCGATATTCGTGAACCAGCGTAAATGTCGGACTGGTCACATCACCGGGATCCAGGCCCAGCCCCTCAGCCAGGCCGCGGACGAAGGCGGTCTTCCCCGCTCCGAGATCTCCCGACAGGAGCAGCACCGCCCCTGCCGCCAGTTCCCTGGCCAGGGCTCGCGCGACGGCGCGCGTTTCGTCTTCGGAGTGAGTCGTGAACTGGCGCGTCATCAGCGGTGGGCTCGCGGGGCTGACGCCCCGCAGCTAATCCTCTTTCTGAACGACGCGTTTGCGGGCCGTGAGTTCGAGAATCGCGTCGCCGATATGGCTGGCCAGGTCGCCGGCAGTCATCGACACCTCCCCGACGTCGGCATCGGCGAGCTCGCCGGCCGCGCCGTGCAGATAAACGGCAACGCGACACGCGGCCTCGGCGTCGAGAAGCTGCGCCAGCCACGCCGCGAGCATGCCGGCCAGGACATCACCGGTCCCACCGGTTGCCATCCCCGGACTTCCGGTTGGATTGACGAAGATCTTGCCGTCCGGCGTCGCGATCAACGTGCGATACCCCTTGAGGACGACGTAGACCTGATGCGTCGACGCAAAGTCCCGGGCAATATTCATCCGGTCCGCTTGCACGTCATCCACCGAGCAGCCGACGAGTCGAGCCATTTCGCCCGGATGCGGCGTGATCACCACGTCGCGCCCCTCGCGTCCGGCGAGCGCCGCCGGGTCGTCGATGAAGGCGTTGAGCGCGTCGGCATCGAGGACCAGGGGGCCTTCCGCCTTGTCGAGCAACTCGCGGACGAAGGTCGTTACGGCTTCGCCGCGGCCGAGCCCCGGGCCCACCGCGGTGACATCAGCAGTCAGGGCTAGCACTTGTTCCGCGGCTGAAAAATCGACGCTGCCGCCGGCAGTTTCGTCGAGGCCTTCAGTCATGTACTCCGGGGTGTGCATGGCGACGATCGAGACACAGGAGTGCGGAGAGGCCACAGTGACGAGTCCGGCGCCGGATCGCAGCGCGCCCTCAGCCGCGAGGATCGCCGCGCCGGTCTTGCCGCGCGAACCGGCCACGATTAACACGCGACCAAAGTCCCCTTTGTGGGCTTCGGGTGCACGCGGGGTGATCAACGCGCGGATCTGGTCGCGGGTCAGCAACTCGACCCGTGGGCCTTCGAGCGCTTCGATGATGCCCGCCGGGATGCCGATATCGGCGATCACCACCTCGCCGGAATTCTGTTCAGCCGGCGGCAGAATCAGCGGCAATTTCGGCGCACCGAGCGTCACGGTCACCGTCGCGTCGATGCTGTCGCCGATGAGGTCCGAGGTATCGGCCGACATGCCGGACGGCAAGTCGACCGAGACGACCGGGATCGCCGATGCGTTGATGTCGGCGATCACCGTCTCGTAGATCCCTGAGAGCGCTGACTTCAGCCCGGTGCCGAACAGCGCGTCGACGATCAGATCGTGCTCCGAGATTTCTGAGAGGTGCAGATCCCACTGGCCTTCGTCGGCGATCTCGACCACGGTGATCGCCAACCGACCGAGGATCTCGAGGTTGACCCGTGCGTCGCCCTTCACTTCGGCAATCTGGCCGACGACGAACACCGACACGTCGATGCCGCGCTGGTACAGCGTGCGGGCCACGACAAAGCCGTCGCCGCCGTTATTACCTTTGCCGCCGATCACCGCGACGCGGCGGTCGCCAAGATCCGGGAAGAATGATTCCATCGCCGCCACCACCTGGCGGCCGGCGTTTTCCATCAGCACGAGAGAAGGAATGCCGATGTCTTCGATGGTGCGGCGATCGGCTTCGCGCATCTGATCGGCGGTGAGGATACGCATGGGTTGGTGGTCTGGGGTCGGTCGCCAGTCGTCGCACTGAAGCGTCGCAGCACGGAAACGTTCAACAGTTTTCCGTGATTCCGTGTCTGGTTGCACGCAGTCTAGCACACGGGTTACGCTGCCCAGATATGAGCGTCTTCGTTAATGTCAACGGGCAGATCGCCGATGGCGCGCACGCCGCGATCTCGGTGTTCGATCATGGATTTCTCTACGGCGAAGGCGTCTACGAAACGGTGCGCACTTACAACGCCGAACCGTTTCTGTTCGACCGTCACATGACGCGGCTACGGGCGTCGGCCGCGATGATCATGCTCGATGTGCCGTTATCGGATGAACAGTACCTCCAGCGGTCGCTCGAGACGATGAAAGCCGCCGGACTCGGCCGCAATTCGGACGGCTCGATCCAGGAAGCGTATGTCCGCATTCTCCACACGCGCGGCATCGGCGACCTGACCTACGACCCCGCCGCCACGCCGCAGCCGTCGGTGGTGGTCATCGTCAAATCGCTGCCGGTGACACCCGACGAGCACTACCAACACGGCGTCAAGGTGTGCATGGTCGACATCATCCGGAATCACCCGAAGTCGGTGAACCCGTTGATCAAGAGCAATAACCTGCTCAATAACGCACTGTGCATGCAACAGGCGATGCGTAAAGGCGGCATCGAAGGGGTGTTCAGGAATTATCGCGGCGAGTTGTCAGAATGCTCGCAATCCAACCTGTTCATCGTCAAAAACGGCGTCGTGCGGACTCCGCCGCTCGATGCCGGGCTGCTCGCCGGGATCACCCGCGCGTTCGTCTTCGAGATCGGCGCTGAAGCAGGCGTCAAAGTCGAGGAAGCGATGCTCCACGATGACGATCTGTTCCGCGCCGATGAAGCCTTTTTCACGAGTTCGACCAAGGAGCTGATGCCGATTGTCGAAGTCGATGACCGCACCATCGGCCGTGGCAAGCCGGGAGCGGTGACACAAACCCTACTCGAGACATTCCGCCGCCGCGCCAACGAGCTGACGACGGGCCGGGTCGCCGCGCGCTGATTCAGCGCGCCCGGCACCCGCGCAGGCAGCGGCACCTCGTATATATAGATCGTCGACTGGTCGTCCTCGGGCATGAAATAGGCCCGCAGGCCAGAGCCGGACGGCTCGACCCAAACCGGGTTCTGTGTCATGGCGAAGCCAGTCGCGGTCCACAGCGGGACCGGCGCTTGATGAAGTGGCCGACCATCGGTGAGATCAACGAGGTCCAAGCCGCCGAGTCTAAAGACCGGCGCATCGGGCGTCTGGCGGAGCTCGGTGACGCCACTGCACAGCATCCGGCGCTGCCCCACGTATTTGCAATCCTGGTAATCGACGTAGTGCGACGGATTGGAAATCGGCGGCGGACTCCCCGCGCGACGCCGGCCGTTAGCATCCAGCAGCCATCGATAGAACCGTCGCGAACCCCAACTGACGCCGTGCAGCGTGTCGTCGTCGGTGTTGTGCACGATGGCGCCGATGTGATCGTTGACCGTGAAGACTTCCGTGGCGGTCATCGTGTGGGGGTTGACGCGATAGATGATCGAGCGGCTGTTCGGTCGATACTCCGCGACGGCTACCCAGATGGAGGTGCCATCAAAGTCGATCCCGCCCGGGTGATACATCGTGCCCTGGCCGAGCCTGAGATCGGCCAGCAGCTTGCCGGCCCCGTCAAACTTGAACAGATGGCCGACGCCGTCGCCGACCGTTCGGTCGTGACCGTCAACCGGCGTGTCGTATCGCGTGGTGCGCGTACGTACTTCGACCGAGGACACGAAGAAGGTGTCGCCGATTTTCACCAGCCCCTGCGGATGATGGGTCGGGAACGCGATCGGAATGGTGCCGGCGCGCGACCACTTCGACTCTCGCGTGAGCGCCACCACGCGCTCGGCCACTGTCAGTCGATCGGTGCCAGGGCTCTGCGCGGTCACGGCACAGCCAGCGACCAGCGCATACAAGATCTGACGTTGGAACATCAGGCCGTGCCGCGTTACGCTAAGACCAGGAGATTACGATGACGTGGAAAGACAAGCTCGAGCTCGGCATTAAAGAAGACGCTGCCTTTCGCAAAGACAACCTGCCCGAAAGTCAGGTGCGCGGACCCGAGGTCCCGGCCGGCGACGGTCGATCCCCGATCGTCCCCGCCGCCGTCAAGGATCAAGCCGAAGCGCCCAAGCCGCCGGTCCCGAAGACCGACGACTAGCGATCAGCACGACAGGCACTTGTTGTTGTTCCGCGCGCCCAGCTTGGCCAGCAAGGCCAGCGTCTCTGGAAAAGGCTGGGTGCGCTGGACCGGGCCGTTGGCCATGTCTGCCGTGGTCTGTCCCTCGCGATTGACCACAGTGACGTCGGCGCCTTTCGACACGAGAAAGAGAATCATCTCGTTGTCCCCGCGCGCCGCGGCGTTGTGCAGGACGCTGTTCCCTTCGTGGTCGCGAGCGTTCGGATCGGCGTGGAGTTCCTCGACCAGATACTTCACGGCGGCCAGCATGCCGTGCGGCGCATGCCGACGCGAGTTCGCGGCAAAACCCTCCCCATAGCCAGCGCCCGCGGCCGCGATGATGGCGGGCACGGCCGGGCCACCCATGACGATCGGGGGCAGGCCCGAGACATCTTTGAAATCTCGCGCCCCGGCGTCTCCGGTCTGCGGCCGGCCTGGTGGCTTGATCGACGGGATGTTGGGGTCGGCGCCGTAGCTGACGAGCAATTTCATCGCATCGACGTCAGCCGCATAGGCGGCGCGCCAGAACGCCGTGGCGCCGACTTCGTCGACGCCGGACTGATCGAAGTTGTACTCCGAGTACCAGACCTTTTTATTGACGCGCTGATTCGGGTCGGCGCCCTTGTCCAGCAACAGCCGCATGTAATCCAGGTAGCCGGTGTGTTGATTCAGCTGCGCCGTCGGCTGCGGATACGCCGCCTTGGCTGCCCACTGCACGTTGATCGCGGCGTAGAGCGGTGTCGCGCCGTTTTCACCGGCGAGGTTCGGGTCGGCGCCCTGTTCGAGCAGCATTTTGCCGATATCGAAATGCCCATTGACGGTTGCCACCAGCAGTGGGCTGGTGCGATCCCCGCCAGTCACCGTGTTGACATTGACCCCGGCGGCGAGCAGGGCGCTGACGACACCGGCATGACCATCGCGGACCGCGTAATGAATGGGGGCAAACCCGCCCTGCGCATAGACCAGTTCGTTGATCAGATAGGTCCGATCGACGCCGGGCATGGCGACGCGGCGTGCGGCCGGTGCTTGCGCAGGTCCGGCGCCGAGCCCCGTCGTCGGCGTGGCGTCACGGCCAGCGGCCTGCGTGGGCAGGTTGCGGCCGTCGGGATTGGACCCGTCGCGACTGAGCGCGGCGAAATCCAGCACCTTGGTTGCCTTGTTCGGATCGGCGCCCTTGGCGATGAGCAGCTTGACCGCAGCGACGTGGTTTGCCGCGGCGGCCCACATCAGCGCGGTCTGGCCGCGGAATGTTTCGGCGGCGTTCGGGTCGGCGCCGGCGTCGAGCAGAGCGCCCAGTGCCGCCACCTCCCCGGTCCCCGAGGCGAGCATCAGCGGCGTCGCCCCGGTGGACGTGCGCGCATTGGCATCGGCACCGGCGCCGAGGAGGCCGACAATGACCGGCGCACTGCCACGTTCGGCGGCCAGGTGCAGCGGCGTGAATCGGCCAGAGCGCGTCGTCGCCAGGGCACTGCCGCCTGCCAGCAGCAGGAGCCGGGCCATTTCGGCATCGCCATGCCGCGCCGCCCAGTGCAGCGCGGTGACGCCGTCACCGAGCGCCTCGTTGACGTCGGCGCCTTGTTTGAGCAGCGTGCGCACGCCATCACGGTCGCCGTCGCGGGCCGCTTCGGCGACACGAGTGGCGGCGCCGTGCAGCGTGACGGCGAGGCAACAGGCACCCAACACGCCCATCGCCAGTCCATTGCAAAGTCGTCTCGCGCGCATCGTCAATGCCTCTCTGTTCATATGCCGGCCGCCATAGTGGTCGCGCCCGCGCTGGTCAAACTGAGTTCGCCGGTGCTGTCGCCGAACGAGGCCAGGTCATCGAGACCAAAGCCATGCAACAGGGTCAAGAAGGCGTTGGCCATCGGGGTGCCAGCCGCCGCCTTGACGTGCATGCCGCCGCGCAGCGCCCCTGCGCCCTTGCCCGCAAAAAACAATGGGCAGCGCTTGTGATTATGGAGGTTGGGATTGCCCATCGGTGAGCCGTACATGACAACGGTATTATCGAGCAGCGTCGCGTCGCCATCGGCGGTTCGTTTGAGGCGATCGAGGAAGTACGGAATCAGGCTGACGTGGTGGCGGTTGATCTTCTCGAACTGTTTGATGCGCTCTTCGTTTTCGTTGTGGTGCGACGCATTGTGGAAGCCGGTGTTGACCCCGGTCCCGGGAAACACCCGGCCGCTCACGTCGCGCGACAGTTTAAACGAGAACACGCGCGTGATGTCCGATGCAAAGGCGAGCGCCTGCAGGTCGAACATCAGCTTGACGTGGTCGTCGAAGGAATCAGGCACGCCGACCGGCGAATTCGGGAGCTGACGCTCCTCACCCGAGGAATTGGCCGCCTCGACTTTCTGAATGCGCCGCTCGATCTCGCGAACGTCATCAAGGTAATCGGCCAGTCGCGCCTTGTCGGCGACGCCGAGTTCCCGCTTCAACCGATCGACGGCGGCGGTAATGGTGTCGAGCACGCTGCGATCCTCGCGGCGGCGGCGGCGCCGATCCTCAGGCGTCGCGCCAAGTCCGAACAACTGATCGAACACCGCGCGCGGATCCTGGATCATCGGCAGCGGCTGGTCGGGCGACGCCCAACTGATCATGTCCATGTAGACGCACGAGTAGCCGTATTCGCAGCCGCCCGACTGGTCGACGTTCTCGATGCACAACTGCATCGACGGCACTGGTGTGTCCTGACCGAACCGCCCGGCGAAGAGCTGGTCAATCGAGACGCCGGCGCGCACATCCGAGCCCTGCGTCTGCTTCGGATGGGACTGGGTCAGGAACACCGCGCTGGCGCGGAAGTGATCGCCGCCGATCTCCGCGGTTGAATACGCCTCGGCCTTTGCGACGTCGGTGTTGCTGACGATCGTCAGATAGTCGCGAAAGGGTTCAAGCGACTGCAAGCTGCCGGCTGACAGATCGAAATCGCGGCCGACCGCGGCCGGGGACCAGAGGTTCTTCTCAATCCCGAAATTGGTACTGCCCGCCGCCCCGTGCACGTTCTCGATGCACACCAGCCGAGGCTTGCCTTTGAGCGCCTGCGCCGCGGCGCCGGCCGGCACCATCGCCTCGAGCAGGGGCAGCGCGACGGTGACCCCGAGCCCCTTCAGTGCGGTTCGACGAGAGAGATGCTTACCGGTAATGAACATCGCGTGCTATCTCCTCGAGTCTGCGGTTTCAGTGGGGGCTGCCGCGCTCATGCGAAACGCGGGGCTGGTGGCGACGCCAGTGATGAAACTGGACACTTTATAATCGTTGGCGGCGGCATCGCGAATGACCTTTCGAACGGTTGGCATATCGAAATCTTCGATCCGACGCCCCAGCGCATAGGTCATCAGACTTTCGGTAAAGCTCAGCATGATCGACTCCTTCCGTCGCAGCAGCGCATCGCGCAGCCCGATCGGACCGTCCACTTTCGTGCCGTCGTACAACTCACCGGTCACGTCAATCGGGCTGCCACTGTCCTTGATGCGATAGCGCCCCGTGACGTCGAAGTTCTCGAGGGCCAGGCCAATCGGGTCAATGACCCGGTGGCACGAATTACAGGCGGGGTTGTTGCGATGCTGCTCCATGCGCTCGCGCACCGTGAGCAGCCGGCCTGCAGCCACCGCCTTGGTGGCTTCGAACGCCGGAATATTCGGCGGCGGTGGCGGCGGCGGCGATGCGAGCAGGACCTGCATCACCCACTTGCCGCGCTGCACCGGCGACGTGCGATCGGCCACCGAGGTCAGGAGCAGCGTGCTGCCCTGGGTCAGGATGCCGGCCCGGCGTGTCTCAGGCATCTGCACTTTGCGAAAGTCCGGCCCGACCACGTTCGGGATGCCGTAATGGCGCGCGACGCGCTCGTTGACAAAGGAATAGTCGGCGGTGAGCATCTCGAGAAGGCTGCGATCTTCACGCACCAGGTGTTCGAAAAACAGCTGCGTCTCACGCGTAAACCCTTCGGACAGGGCGACGTCCCAGTAGGGAAAGGCGAGGCCGTCGGGCCGCATTTTGGCGACGTCCTGCAGGCGCAGCCATTGCGACCAGAAGCGTGAGGTCAGCGCTTCAGCCTTGGGATCCGCCAACATGCGCCGCACTTCACGCGCGACTAACGCCGGAGTCGCCAAGCGGCCCGCACGCGCGGTGTCGAGTAACGCAGAGTCGGGCGCGGTGCCCCATATGAAGTAGGAGAGGCGGGACGCCAGTTCGACATCAGCAATACGAGTCGTGCCGGCGGTCGGTGCGCGCTGCTCCACCCGGAACAGGAATCGGGGATGAGCAAGCGTCGCCTGCAACGCCAGACGGAGGCCGCCTTCGAAGTTATCTTGCTTGCGCCCCTGGTAATAGACCCGCATCAGGTCGCCGAAGTCCTCGGGGCGCACGGTGCCGCGGAATGCCTGGGTTGCGATCGTGCGCACGATCGTGGCGGCGCAGGTTTCTTCCTGGCTCGCCGTGGTTGGGCGGCAGGTGAAGATGCGGCGGCGGCTCGGCGTCTCGGACACGCCAGTCACTTCGAACGGGCCGCCAATGGCGACGTCCTGGAGGTGCGGCGCCGACGTAATGCCGAAGCCGGTGCCGTAGCGCGTGTCGATCAGCGTGTTCTGAATCGGCGTCATCAAGTCGTCGAGCGGGCCTGACTGCCTGGCGACGAAGGCGACTGCCAGTTGCTGCGGCCCCGCCTTGACGTGGATCGGCGGGGTGACAATGGTCAGCCCGCCCTTGTCCGCGTCGCTCATACCCTGATGAACCTCGAGGACGGCGACGCGATCGCCGTTGAGGGTGACTTCCAGCAGTTCCTTACTCGCGGCCATGGCGACAGCGGTGTTACCGAACAACTCGCCACTCACCGTCCGCACCAGTTTGGCGGTGAACCGATAGGTGCCGTCGGCAGGAAACACGTGCGTCGCCGCGAGGCCGCCACGCGAACCAAACGGCGTCCCGTCGATATATCCCATCTGCGACTGGAAGCCGGAGACGGTATAGCTCGCCGTGGTCGCTGAGGCCGATCGATCGCCAAGTGCGAGTCGGCTGATCTGACTCGCGGCCCGCAGGTAGCCGTCGAGCAGTGCGGGTGAAAACGTCTGTCCGTCGGCGACGGTATCGAAGCCATCGGTGATCGTGTCGGGCGGAAGGTAGGAGGCGACGTCGACCTCGAGATCGAGCAGGTCCCTGATCGATCGGACATATTCAGCCCGGGTCAGTCGCTGAAACGGGCGCCAGCCTGGATTGGGGCGAAGCGCTGCGGCCGTGTCGATGCGAGTGATGAGCGCGTCGCGCAGCGACACGAGCGTCGCCTCATCCGGGCGCCTGGCGCCGGCCGGTGGCATCATCCCCGCCGTCAACTTGCGAATGATTTTTTCGGCAACGTCCGGTGCGCGCCCGGCCTCGGCTGGGTCAAACGCGGCCAGCGACAGCCCGCCAACTTTGCGGGCCTCGCTGTGGCACGTCACACAATAGGTCTTGACCACCGCTGTCTGCTCCGCGAGCGACATGGGGGTCGATGTGTGCGCGACCTGGTGTGCCGCCATTGCGGCCGGCCGCTGCGACGCGGGACTCGGGGCCGTGACGGGACGCGTCACCGCCGACGAAGGTGCGCTGAGTGTCTGCGCAGCCAGTCCCAGCCCAAGCAGCGCCGGCGCCGTGAGGGCTATCAGAAACTTCTTCATGCCACCCCCGAAAATTTAAGAAATGCGGTAGGCCGCAATTATAAGAGGGTCGGCCGCCTGCAAGACGTCATTTGTTGGTGACAAACGGTTGCAAGCCAACGTGATGGCTTGACAGGCAGAGTAAGGTGGCACTACCAAACGCACGTAAACCGGAGGCAGGGCATGAACCGCGGACGCATGGTCGTTATCACTCTGATCTGTTGGCTTGCGGCCGGACTCGCGACGTCCGCCCAGACCACCAGCGGCACCATTCTGGGCGAGATTCGAGATTCCACGGGTGGCGCGCTACCCGGAGTGACCGTCGTCGCCGTCAACCAGGCCAATGGCGCCAAGCGTGAGGTCGTGACCGACGAGCTGGGGTCCTACCGGTTCAGTGCGATGCCCCCGGGTCAATACACGGTCACGGCCACACTGGGCGGTTTTCGTGAGGTGACCCGCGCGGACGTGCGTCTGCCGATCAACTCGCAGGTCGCCGTGCCGATATCCATGGAACTGGCCGGTCTGGCCGAAAGCGTCACCGTGACCGAAGTCGCTCCATTGGTCGACACCACGGAGCAGGTGGTGCGCACCCTCGTGGATACCAGGCAGATTGAATCACTGCCACTCAAAACCCGCGACTTCCTTGATCTGACGCTGCTCGCGCCCGGCGTGGTGAGCGATCAGGGTTCCGCCTCCGGCGGGCAGACCGACTCGATTTCGTTTGGCGGCATGAGCGAAGGCTATAAGTCGGTCTGGCTCGAAGGCGTCGACTTCAACGACGAGGTCACCGGCGGCGGCACCTCGTTGTCATCGGCGACCCGGATCGCGCTCGCCTCGGAGGCGATCCAGGAGTTCCAGGTGATGGCCAACTCCTACTCCGCGGAATTTGGCCGCTCCGCCTCCGGTGCGATCAATATCGTCACCAAATCCGGTGGTAACGCACTGCGCGGCAGTGGCTTCTACTTCCGCCGCGACGACGCGTTCGAAAAGCCCAACTACTTTTCAGAGATTGTCCCGCCCTTTGGGATTGAACAATACGGCACCACGATCGGCGGGCCGGTTCAACGGGACAAGCTGTTTTACTTCGGATCGTGGGAGCGCCGCCGGAACAACCGTTCCGTGCAGGTCAACATCCCGGTCTCCGTGCTCAGCTTCGCGCAATCACTCGGCTACGACACGCGCACCGACGTGCCGGTCACGACCAACGAGAACAATTATTTCGTCAAGGGCACTTACCTCGCGCACACCAATCACACCGTGAATGGCACCTATATGTACGACCGCCGCTCGCTGTTCAATCAGCAGATCGGCGGCAACAGCGCAGGTGACCACGGCTATGACGACGAACGCAGCGCGTGGTTCGGGGTGGCCAACCTCACCTCCGTGCTGCGCACCAACCTGGTCAACGAACTCCGCCTGAGCGCGTCGCATCAGGCGCTGGATCGCGTCCTGCCGGCGGGCTCGACATCGAAACCGGAAATGCGCTTCCCGACCGTGCAATTCGGCCGCGCCAGCAACGTGCCGCAATCGCGAACGCAGGACAATTACATCCTGACCAATGCCACCAGCCTGCATTTTGTCGGCAAGGGCTCTCACGACCTCAAGTTCGGCTTCGAAGTGAACATCGTGCCGACGACGAGTCGGATTAACCAGTCGTTCAATGGCCTGTTTGAATTTCTCGCCGACCGGCCGGTGATCCCCGGCGATCCTTCGACGCTCCCCTTCCGCTTCACCCAGGGGATCGAGGTGCGTGGCCAACTGGCGGCGCTGACCCGTGACGTCAACATCTATTCGGCGTTCGTCAACAATCAGTGGCAGCCGGCCAGCAATCTCACCGTCAATCTTGGCCTCCGCTACGACTGGCAGTTGTGGCGCGGTGATCTCAATGGTCAGGACATTCCATCTGACGTGCCGCTAGCGGACTTCTGGATTCGGCAGGTCACCGGTGACTTGCGTGGACAAAACTTCAAGGCCGCGCCCAACGACAAAAACAACATCGCGCCGCGGCTGGGCGTGATCTGGGACCCGCGCCGAAACGCGCAGCTCGTGCTCCGCGGCGGCTATGGGATCTATTACGACCAGATCACCACGACCACACTCCGCTCGGTGGTCGCCGGCTATCCCGGGTTCATCACCTCACAGATTGCCAACGACTCGCGGTCCGGCGCGCGCATTCCGAACAGCTTCTTCCCCAACCTGCCGACCCAGGCGCTGCCCGAATCAATCGGCACCGCGTTCAACGTCGCCAGCCGGGACGCTGAGTCCCCCTACACCCACCAGATGACTGGCGGGTTCACCCAGCAGCTCGGTTCGGACTACGCCCTGTCCGGGGACTATATCTACATGCGCGGCGAGCACTTTCCCCTGACCACCAACCCCAACGCGCGGCGCGCCGACGGCACCTTCCCGCTGATTGCGGCCGGCACCCGCCTGGTGCTGTACAACGATGTGGCGCCGATCCGCATTCACCAGACGCAGATTCGCTTGCAGAAGCGTTTCGCGAACCGGCTTGGCTTCCTGGTCGGCTACACGCTGGGCAGCGCCGAGACCATCGCCAACAACGGCACCCCGACCGACAACTACAATTTGATGGCCGACTGGGGCCCGACCAGCAACGATGTCCGCCATCGCTTTGTCAGCAATGTCATCTATGAGTTGCCGTTCCAGATTCAGATTGGCGGCATTGTCACGGCCAATACCGCCCCGCCCTACAACGTCACTACGGGGACTGACGCCAACCGCGACGGGGTGAACAACGACCGACCTGCCGGAGAAGGCTTCAACTCGGCGCGCGGCGATTCGTACTTTCAGACCGACATGCGGGTCTCGAAGAAGCTGACGCTTGGCCGCATCACCGGCGAGCTGCTTTGGGAGATGTTCAACGTGTTCAACACGGTGAACTTCAACAACTATCAGGGCAACCAGTTATCGACGCCCGGGGTCACCAGCATCGGTATTCCCACCGGCTTTGGCCAGCCGCGCCAGGCCTTTGATGCGTTCCAGGGACAGCTGGGATTGAAGCTGACGTTTTAAGCGCGGCTCAGGCTAGGCGTAGGTTTCCATCGGCGGGCAGACGCACATCAGGTTGCGATCGCCATACGGATTGTCGATGCGCGCGACCGACGGCCAGAACTTATTCGAGCGCACCCACGGGAGCGGGAACGCCGCCTGCTCTCGTGAGTACGGGTGTTTCCAGTCGTCGGCCATCACCGCCGCTGCGGTGTGCGGCGCATTCTTCAGCACGTTATCCTTGGCGTCAGCTTTTCCGGTGACGACATCCTCGATCTCCTGACGGATCGCGATCAGCGCGTCGCAGAACCGATCGAGTTCGGCTTTCGATTCGCTTTCGGTCGGCTCGACCATGATCGTGCCGGGCACCGGGAATGACACGGTCGGCGCGTGGAAGCCGTAGTCCATCAGGCGCTTGGCGACGTCCCCTTCTTCAACACCCTTTGCCTTGAACTTGCGCAGATCGAAAATCATCTCGTGCGCGACACGTCCGTTCTTGCGCGCGTAGAGGACGTCGTAATGCTGTTCGAGACGCGACTTCAGATAGTTCGCGTTGAGGATGGCGTAGCGCGTCGCGTCGGTGACGCCTGCGGCGCCGAGCATCCGGATATAGCCGTACGAAATCAGCAGAATGCTGGCGCTGCCCCACGGCGCCGCCGAGATCGGCGGGATCGCCTGTGCGCCGCCGACCTTGACCAGCGGGTGACCAGGCAGATACGGCGCCAGGTGTGCCGCGACACCAATCGGGCCCATGCCGGGGCCGCCGCCGCCGTGCGGGATGGCAAATGTCTTGTGCAGATTCAAGTGACAGACGTCAGCGCCGATGGTCGCCGGACTGGTCAAGCCGACCTGCGCGTTCATGTTCGCGCCGTCCATGTAGACCTGGCCGCCGTGCTGGTGCACGGTCGCGCAGATGTCGCGAATGTCGTCCTCGAACACGCCGTGCGTCGAGGGATAGGTGACCATCAACGCCGCTAACTTGTCGGCATGCTGCTTGGCCTTGGCATGCAAATCGGCGACGTCGACATTGCCGTGCGTATCGGTGGCGACGACGACGACACGGTAGCCGGCCATGATCGCGCTGGCCGGATTGGTGCCATGCGCGGATGCCGGGATCAGCACCACATCCCGCGCGCTGTCGCCGCGCGAGTGGTGATAGGCCCGGATCACATGCAGCCCGGCGAACTCACCCTGCGCACCGGAGTTGGGCTGCAGCGAGACCGCGGCAAAGCCCGTGATCTCGCACAACGCCTCCTCGAGCTCGCGACACACCTGCAGATAGCCTTCGACCTGATCGGCCGGCGCAAACGGATGAATGCGCGAGAACTCCTCCCACGAGACCGGGTACATCTCACTCGCCGCGTTCAGTTTCATCGTGCACGAGCCGAGCGGAATCATCGACGTGTCGAGCCCGATATCCTTGCGCTCCAGGCTCTTCATGTAGCGCATCATCTCGGTCTCCGAGTGATGCGTGTTGAACACCGGGTGGGTCAGGTAGTCACTGCTGCGACGCAGCGACCCGGTCACGATCTCGCGCGCGCCGTTGCCGAGCGTTTCAATCTTCTCGGGCGCCTTCTTGCCCGCGGCACCGGCAAAGATCTCGGTGATCGCGCGAATGTCGTCGAGCGTCGCCGTCTCGTTCAACGCGATATCCACCGCGTCGCCGATGAAGCGGAAGTTGTAGCCGGCCTCGGCGGCCTTGGTCTTTAGCGTGGCGACCGATTTGTTGGGAACGGTGATCGCCAGCGTGTCGAAGAACGCGTCGTTCTGCTGCGTGTAACCGACGCTGCGCAGCGCCACATCCAGCACGCGGGTCAGGTTGTGGACGCGTTCGGCGATGGCGCGGATGCCCTTCGGCCCGTGATAGACCGCGTACATCGCGGCCATGTTGGCCAACAGCGCCTGCGCCGTACAGATGTTCGAGGTCGCCTTCTCGCGGCGGATGTGCTGCTCGCGCGTCTGCAGCGTCATGCGATACGCCGATTTGCCGTGCGCGTCGATCGACACGCCGATGATGCGGCCGGGCATATGGCGGACGGCGTCCTGCTTGGCTGCAAAAAATGCCGCGTGCGGCCCGCCGAAGCCGAGTGGCACGCCGAATCGCTGCGAGTTGCCGAACACCACATCGGCGCCAAGTTCCCCGGGCGGCGTGACCAGCGCCAGGGCCAGCAGATCGGTGCCCACCGCCACCATCGCGCCCGCGGCGTGCGCCTTGGTGATGAACGGACCGATGTCGTCGAGACGGCCGCGCTCGTCGGGATACTGCAGCAGCACGCCAAACGTGCGCGCGTCAAAGGTCATCTCGGCGACGGGCCCGACGCGCAGTTCGATGCCAATCGGTTCGGCGCGACTGCGTAACACTTCGATCGTCTGCGGGAAACAGCGGTCCGACACCAGAAAGATCCCGCCATCGTCTCCCAGCTTCCTCGACTGCAGTCGATGCAGCAGCGTCATGGCTTCGCCCGCGGCGGTGCCCTCGTCGAGCAGCGACGCGTTGGCGACTTCCATGCCGGTGAGGTCGCTGATCACTGTTTGAAAGTTGAGCAGCGACTCGAGGCGGCCTTGGGCGATTTCCGCCTGGTAGGGGGTGTAGGGCGTGTACCAGCTCGGGTTTTCGAAGAGGCAGCGACGGACCACGCTGGGCGTCAGCGTGTCGTGATAGCCAAGGCCGATGAAGCTGCGCCGCACCTGGTTCTTGCGCGCGATGGTCTTCAGGCGCGACAGGTACTGCGATTCGGTTTCGGCATCTGGCAGCGAGAGTGGCTTCGCTAACCGGATGCCGGCGGGAATCGCTTCATCAATCAGCGCATCGAGCGACGCGGCGCCGACCGCACCGAGCATGGCCGTGGTCTCTTCTGGTGAGGGACCGATGTGACGGGGCGCAAAATGGTCGATCGGATTCAGGTTCATGTCTGGCGGAAAAGGGGCAGGCCCTTTATTCGGTCAATGACTGATAAGCGGACGAGTCGAGCAGGTCGTTGGTTTCGGCTGGGGTATCGAGACGAAACTTGACCATCCACGAATCGTGCGGATGGCTGTTGACCTTTTCCGGGCCGTCCTTGAGCGCGGTGTTGACTTCGAGCACTTCCCCGCTGACCGGCGCGTAGAGCTCGGAGACCGCCTTCACCGATTCAATCGTCCCAAAAGACTGCCCGGCGCTGAACTTGGCCCCCACTTCGGGGAGGTCAACGTAGACGACGTCGCCCAGCTGGAGCTGGGCAAAGTTGGTGATGCCGACCGTGCCGGTATCGCCTTCGAGGCGAATCCACTCGTGGTCTTTCGTGTATTTGAGGTCGGCGGGATACATGGGCGGTCCTTCGGTGAAGTGCTAAGTGTTCAGTGCTAAGTGAGTGCTAAGTGCTCGAGTGCTCAGTGCTAAGTGGGTTTCGGGCGCTTATAAAACGGGAGTTCGACGACGATCGCCTTGGCGCGGCGGCCGCGGATGTCGATGTCGAGTTCGCTGCCCGCGCTGGCCAGATGCAGCGGCACGTAGGCCATGCCGATCGCCTTTTTCAAAAACGGCGTCTGTGTGCCGCTGGTGACATAGCCGACCTGCTCGTCGCCTTGCATCACCGGATGACCGTGACGAGCGATGGCGCGGTCGACCATCGCGAAGCCGACGATCTTGCGGGTGACGCCGCTCTCCTTCTGCTTACGCAGAGGCGCGTCGCCGATAAATGACTCTTTTTTCCAGCCGACGATCCAGCCCAGATCGGCTTCGAGGACGCTGGTCGTGTCGTCGATGTCGTTGCCGTAGAGGCGCATCGCCGCTTCGAGACGTAACGTGTCGCGCGCGCCGAGACCGCAGGGGATCAAGCCATCGCCCTGCCCGGCCGTCATGATCGCATCCCACACGCGTGGCGCTTGCGCCGGCGGGCAAAACACTTCAAACCCGTCTTCGCCGGTGTAACCGGTGCGGGAGACGGTGCCGCGGACGCCGGCGATCTCGCCGTGGGCGAACCAGTAGTACTTGATGTCAGCGAGGTCGATGGCGGTCAGGCTCTGCAGAATCTGGCGAGCCTTCGGGCCCTGGATGGCGATCAGCGCGTAGCGATCGCTGGAATTGACAATCGCGACGTCACCGGCTTCCGGCGCGCGCTTGGCGATCCAGGCGTAGTCCTTGTCGACATTGCTGCCATTGACGACCAGCAGAAAGTGGCTCGGGCCAAAGCGGTAGACCAGCATGTCGTCGACGAACGTGCCTTCGGGTGTGGTCAGCGCCGCGTAATGCGCCTGATTAACTGCGAGCCGCGAGGCGTCGTTGCTGGAGATGTGCTGGACCGCCTTCAGGGCATCTTTGCCGGCGATCTCGATCTCGCCCATGTGCGACACGTCAAACAGACCTGCCGCGGCGCGCACTGCGAGATGTTCTGCGCTGATGCCCGAGTACTCGACTGGCATATCCCACCCGGCAAACGGCACCATCCGCGCGCCGAGGGCGACGTGGGTCGCGTGGAGCGAGGTTTTCTTGAGGGGAGCAGCAGACTCGGTCATCAAAATGGAGGGGCGTACAGCCGCCTCACGGTACTATGCGCCCCCAGGCAGGTCAAGGTTTCGGCACAGCAGTTCGGCGGTCGACGATGATCGCCAGGACCAGCACGAGCGCAAACCACAGGGTGAACGCCGAGGGTCCGACGCCAACCAGCTGCGCCACTGGCCGCAGCGCCAAAGCCATCAGGAGCGCGAGAGCCATCGTGGCGCCGAGCGCCGCGGTGAGGACCGCAATGGCGCGCGCGGGCGCGAGGTGTTCGCGAGGCAACACATGTTCGCGGCCGAGGAAGAAAATGGCGACAAAGCACGGTAAGGCGAGGAGTGGCGGAAACCACCACTCGAGGTCGAGCCCGGCGCGGCTGGCGACAAAGACAGTGAGCCCCAGCAGGACACCGAAGGCCGCCACTGCGGCAACGAACAACAACAGCGCTGAAACCACACGAATGCGCATCATCGCCTCCTCTTGTCCAAGCCGTGGCTGAAGCGAGAGCGAGGGAAGCCGAGGCTTCCCTCGCCCGACTCATCTCGGCGTTACACCCCGTTGCAGCTGGCGTACCAGTATGCCGCGAAGATCGCCTTCGCATTGTATTCATAGGCGCAGCCTGCGACGTGGAGTGGATTCCAGGTGTCGTCGGCGCTCTTCACACACGTCTGGTAGTCGTAGGTGAACAGCAGGACATCGCGGCTGTAGATGTTCCAGCACTCGCTCGGCGTCTGCGTTTCCCGAGCCAACCGGATCGCAACCGTGCTTGTTGCGCGGGGGCTGCCCATCGCAGCGACCGCGGCCACGCCTGCCGAGCGACCTCGCAGCGTTTCTAGGAGCGCATGCACCGGCCCAATCGTTGCCGCCGGCATCTGCTCCTTCGCCCAGGGGCTCGCCATCAGCCGATCGAAGGCGACCAACGCCGATGACGACTCGAGGGTGCGACGGAGCCGCGAGAGTTGCTCGGGCAGCGCAGATCGCATTGTCACTTTCATCTGGACGGAGCCATGTTCGACCACCAACGGCCCATCCTGCGCGCCGGCGATCGTCAGCCGGTCGGCGCCGGTAAGCAGCGTCAGCACAAACGCATCGGGCATGAGTTGGTGCCGCAGCTTCAGCTCGCCCGCATCGACCAGCACGGATCTGGCCACGTCGTTATCTCGTTGCACCGAGATCTGCGGGCGCGCCACCTGCGCCGATACCAGTTGGGGTGTTGCGCCGATCGCCCCTGCCATAGCCATTGCCATCACCATCGCTGAACGTGTAATAACCGCCTCCTCGACCCCGCTGCGGCGCAGCGAGTCATCGAGCGGCGCGTGACCTCGGGACCTCAGCCCCGCCTCGCCGCGTAGTTCTGCCGGAGGCACCCGGCCTTTCACTCTCTGTATGCCAAACGCTGTCCGGTGCACCAAGCGCCGTCACCCGACCGGCGCCGTCGCATTCGCCGGGACCATGCCGACGGATGCAGGTCTCTTGCCCGCGTTCTTCGTGCCCGGGCGATAAGTCAGGTAGGCATTGAGCGTGTGGTACGAAATGCCGAGAACCTTGCAGGCCTGGCGCTTATTCCGTTCACACCGCTCGAGCACCAACCGCGCATACCGACTGCCCCACGCGCGCATGGTGTCCTGATCCTGGACCGACGGCATCAGCACTTCGCCGTAGGCGCCGCGCAACGCAATCGGCAGATCGTCCAAGGTGATCTGCTGCGATTCACAGGTCGCAATCGCTCCTTCGATCATCCGCTCCAGTTCGCGCACATTACCGGGCCACTCGTAGGCCATCAGCGCATCAATCGCGGATGGGCTGAACGCCAGCCGCCCGCGACCGCCGTGACGCGAGAGAAAGTAATGCGCCAATTCGAGGATGTCCTCCTTGCGCTGCCGGAGTGCTGGCACCCGCACATCGACCCCGCTCAGCCGATAGAACAGGTCGGAACGAAACAGTCCGCGCTCGGCGAGTGAAGCCAGTGGGCGATTGGTCGCAACGACAATGCGGGTGTCGACACGCTTGCTCCCGAAGCCGCCCACGCGTTCGACCATCAGGTCCTGAATCGCTCTGAGCAACTTGGCCTGCGCAGCCATCGACAGCTCGGAGACTTCATCGAGAAACAAAGTGCCGCCGTCGGCATGCTCGAACTTGCCGCGCCGGCCTCTGACGCCTGTCGCGGTGCGCTCCTCGATGCCGAAGAGTTCTGCCTCGATCAGCGTCTCGACAAGTGCGGCACAGTTGATCGCGACAAATGGTCCCTGGCGCCGCCGGCTCAATTCGTGAATCTGACGCGCCACTAGTTCTTTGCCGGTGCCGCTGTCGCCCTCGATTGGCCGGTAGTAGGAGGTTCGTCGTGGATCTGCCCGCCAACCATCTCGGACCTGGATGGAGGCGAACGAGTGGCTGATTCGTAATCAGCAGGTCAGCGGTTCGAGCCCACTTGCCGGCTCCAATATTCCCGAACAAACTCTCGACCTTTCGCCTTCCGCCGTTTCCGTTTGACACCCTAACTGACACCCACAGGAACGGATGCAGGCGGACGGCTCACGCCTTCGGCTCGGGCAACGGATCGGCCGGGTC
>DATLXN010000027.1:0-12541 GCA_035575715.1 Vicinamibacterales bacterium
CAGCATTTCCATCAGACGCTCTTTCGCGGCCCGCTTGACCTGTGGCGCCGCGCCCCCATGGTAGTAGCAAACGGCGCTCCTGGCAGAGGCGCAGGCGAGCGAGAACCACTAGCCACCAGCGGCATCACCTCGGCGGCGAAACGTTCCATCTCCTCGTACTGCGGACTGAACTGCAGCAACAGCAGATCGACGCCGGCGTCCTCGAACTCCAGAATTCTCTCGGCGACCTGCTCCGGCGTGCCGATCAGTCCCGCGCGCAGGCCGCGGTTCGAGACGGAGTAGTCCTCGAGACTGACCCGCTGTTCCAGCTGTGTGTTGGCGATCCACTCCTGGTAGTTGGCGTAGCCGCGCGCGCTCTGTTTCACGTCGGTAATTCGCGCCACCTCGCGCGCCACCTCCGCTTCGGTCGAACGGACGACGGCGTAGCCGGCGCTGCCGAACGACATCGGCGCGAGCGCCAGCTTGTCGCGCCGCGCGCGCATGTCGTCGATCTTGCGGCCGATGACGTCCGGAGGATCGCCGTGGGTCAGCCACGCGTCGCACTTCTCCGAAATCAGCGCCTTGGCGGCCGCCGACTCCCCTCCCGCATAAATTGTCGGCCGCGGCGAGCGCAGCGGCTTGGGCTCGAGCACCGTCGCGTCGACCGAATAGAACGCGCCCTGGTGTGAATACACCGGCGAGCGCCAGAGGCCGTCGACGATCTCGAGCCACTCGGCCGTCCGCGCGTACCGTTCGTCGTGCCGATCGAACGGGACGCCGTACATGCGCGCCTCGGACGCCCACCACGACGACACGACGTTCAGCGACAGGCGCCCGCCGCTGATCCGATCGATGTTGGCGGCCTGCTTGGCCAGCAGCGCCGGTGCATGGAAGGTCGGCCGCACAGCGACCATGATCTCGAGCCGCTCGGTCACCGCGGCCAGCGCCGCGGCCGTGCTCCACGCGTCGAGCGACGGCGCCTCGACTCCCTTGATGTCGTTCAGGTTGAGCTCCGCCACGAGCGTGAGGTCGAACCCGATCGCCTCGCTGCGCCGGGCCAGCCGGCTGGCGTACTCCCAGGTCGCCGACATCCCTTCTTCCTCGTCGACGTTGCGCAGCCAGCCGCCGAAGACCGGGAGCCAGTAACCGAACCTCACGACAGCACGACCTGGGCCTCGAGGCGTTCCGCCGCATCGATGGGTTTCGCGGACCGCAGCTCGCGCTCCAGCCAGTCGGCGAGGCGCGCGAAGGGATCGAAGCCGAGGACGCGCGGGGCGTCGGCGACGAAGTTCGACAGGGCATTGATGTCGTAGAAATACGGACGGCCGTCGCGCGCGTCGACCATGTACTCGACGCCGCCCAGCTCGATGCCCGACGCCTTCATGATCCGCTCGACCGCGTCGATGATCTCCGGCGGCGGCGTGTAGGCCTCGACCCGGAGGTTGTTCTTCGGCGCGTCGGCCGGGCAGGCGGCGCGGGCCAGTTCGGCGCCGTCGACGTCCTGGCACACGTCGGCCGGGCACAGGTTGAACGTGTCTCCGGTGGTGTAGATCCGGATCGCATAGAGGAACTTGCCGTCGAGCACCTCGACCCGCACGATCCGCCCTTCCGCCGGCGTAACGTACTCCTGCACCAGCGCCGTCTGATCGATCCCGAGGTCGAGCCCCTTCTGAGAAGATCGCTCGAGCGCCGCGGCAGTGTCGAAGCGGACGATGCCGGCGCCGCTGCCGCCGATGTTCGGCTTGACCACGACCGGGAAACGCAGCCCTTCGGCGGCGGCGGGCGCCTGCGACGCGTGATGGATGACGCGGGCCCGTGGATAGGGTAGCCCGAGGCTCTCGAGCAGCGTCAACTGATAGGCCTTCGAGATCTCCGTGCGCCATGCCTCGTACCCGTTGATCACCCGCACGCCGAGGCGATCGAGATGCGCGAGGTACTGAAGGGTGTAGAACGTCAGATGGCCACGGCCGCGGATATACGCCGACGGGCTCATGCGGTTGAGGACGACCGCGTGGGACGGCCTCGGGTCCGACGGATCGAATCGGTGCGCGTCCGCGTGCAGGGCGTCGTACGGCACCCCGCGCCGATCGAGCTCATCGAACAGCGGCCGATACCAGTCAGGGTGCTCGTAGTAGATGCCGAGTCGCGATTCAAGGTACACCATGTGCCATCACCTCCTGCGCTTCCTTCACGGCCCGATCGACGGCGGCGAGCAGCGCCGCGTCGGGGCCGTTCGCGCCGAATTGCGCGTCCGTTCCGTAGATGCCGGCCGATACCACCAGCGCGCCGACGCTGGCGAGCAGCGGGCGGAGCGTGTGGTCGACGACCAGTGAATGAGCCGGGCTGCCGCCCGTCGCGATGGGGATCGCCACGCTCCCGGCGAGCGCGTCCTGCGGCAGCAGGTCGAAGAAACACTTCAGCAGGCCGCTGTACGAGGCCCGGTACACAGGTGTCGCGACGACGAGCAGGCGCGCCGCGGCGGCCGACTCCAGCGCCCGATCGATCGCCGGCGTCCGGGTCCGGCCGAGCAGGTCGTCGGCCGGCAGGTCGCAGAGGTCGATGATCTGCCCGTGCCCCGAAAGGCGTTCCACCGCGTGGACGAGCAGCCGCCTCGACTTCGACTGCCGCGACGGACTGCCCGAAATTGTGATCGCGGTTGACATGAACGGCTCCGGAAAACAAAAAAGGCCCCTCTCCCGCGTGGGAAAGGGGCCTCGAAAAAGCCTTGGAGTCTGGTTGATTCGCTAGTGGCTCGCCGTCACAGCGCGGACTCCTGTCCCCCTCTCCCGTATCGGGAGCAGCAACAGACGCAGGGACAACAACAGGAATAGCGCGACATGCGAACAGACAGATGTTAGCACAATAGCGACCTGGCCGTGGTCAAGGGGCCGGCAGACGGACGAAAAACGTCGCTCCCTGCCCGTTGCCGCCGCTCTTCGCCTCGATCGTCCCGCCGTGCATTTCGACGATGCTGCGGACGATGGAGAGGCCGAGCCCGCCGTGTTCGCGGCCGGCGCTGCTGTCGGCTTGACGAAAGCGGTCGAAAATGAAGGGCAGGAACTCCGGCGCAATCCCGCGGCCCGTATCGGTGACCGCGAACTCGACACCGCCGCCCGGCGACGGAGACGGAGACGCGACGACCTCGATCCGGCTGTCGCATGTGGAGCAACGGTAGAAGTGCGTCTCGCCTTCGGTGCGCTCGTAGACGCCGGACTCGCCGCAATACGGGCCGTTCAGCGGAATGGCTGGATCGTGCAGGTTCAAGAGGAATCGTCCTCGGAATCGTCCACCGCTCGCAGTCGTTGCGGCTGTTCTCTTGGTCGCATGTCTTTCGGTGTGCGCTTGAAATCACTTGATTGTCCCGCCGACCCCGCCAGGATCTCGTTCAGGAACGCCACGAGTCTGCACCGCGGTCGATGTGGGTGCGCTAGGCCGAGTGGTCCAGTGCTATCGCGTAGTGACCCGATCAAGGGGCCTCAACTCACGGCGGACTATGAAGGTGAGGCCCAGATCGGCAGCAAGCGGACCCCGACTAGAGCTTGCGGACGGACTGGGTGCGATTAGTACGCTTCGCGCCTCCGGCGGATGGACTCTATGCAACGGGTCTGCGCTCTCCGCACGGCCCGCCAGTCACGTCGGACCATGACGCCTTCGCGTTCTTTGTCCACTCGGAGAACGGTGCCGAACCGCTCCCAAATCCAATCCCACGCCTCCTGTCGCGTAGGGTTCAACTGCGCCTCGCGCTCGAAGAACTCCGGCGGGTGATCGCTAACCCGCCCGTTGAGTTCCCGTGGAGGAACCGCAAGATGGAGGAGCTCATGAAGCGCGATCAACTCCCAGACGACTGCAGGCGTGCCGGGATCGTTGAGCAAGTCATGAATCAAGATCACAGCTTTCCCTTCGCTAGGCGTGCCGATACAAGCCAGTGGTCCGTCGGCGACAAACCAAGCTTCAAGGGAATGATGAATCTCTGGCAGCCGGGTCCTTCTCGTCGCCTCGAGGAGCTCATTGAAGGAGGAATGGCCGAATGGCAAAAGCGGCTGACGTCGCGCACGGGCGAGGCGCCGGCGAGCGCTCGCGCCCCAGGAGATCAGCATGGCGTTGCCCACGGTAGCAGAGGCCGTGGTGGGTGCCGCTGGCCAACGGTGAACCTTGCTAGGCGGTTCTTACCTGCTCCATGGAGGTCAGCCCAGGCCGGCTTACGAAGGTTGAGAACACTTCGGACACCTAGTCGACCGACGTTCATCATCCGCCCGGCTGCTGCCGGCTGCAGCGAATGTTCCCCGGCCCTCGTCCTGCGTTCACGCCGCGACCGTAATCGCGATGGGGTTCCAAGGTTCGTAGCAAAGAAGATCGACGATGTTTCGCTCGACGCGGCGTCCAAGCGCTACGTCAGCATCAATGTGACGTTCAAAAGCCTGGACTGCTCGGTTAAGACCGTCGATGACCTCTTCGATCTCGATCACGGTCGCCGAGCGCGCGCGCTCAGCGAGGATTGGATCGTCTGGGCGGTGGCCTTCGCGCCATTTGTAAACGACGAGTTTCACCTTCCCGTCTCGGGACAAATCAGATGTGGGCGCGTAGGTATGCACCACCCCGCACCGAGCACCGTAAATGTCCATCGCTGTGAGATCACTGTCCAATTCAGGAAGTAGGTAGGAGTTCACCCAGTCGAGGAACTCCTTCCGTGTCGCACGGGTGTTCTGTGATTCCCGAGTGAGTGCAGCAAGGGCGTCAATCGCGCTGTATATCAGCGTTAGGGTAGATACCACGCACTTAGCTCGTTCGCAGGCCTTGATCCCCGAACGCATACCGCGCGGTCCTCGCCAAACCTTCTCGAAATTCGGTTTCGTCATCATAGCCAGCATCACCTCGCCACGTCGGACCGCTATGCCACCGTCCGCCAGCCCGGTGTCGCCTCGACTACTGACGTCGATAAACCCATCGCCCGGCCTCCACGCGACTGCCCTTGCGCATCCGCATCCGACGGACAAAAGATAACCTACCGACCTCGCACTTCAGCAAAAGCCATTCGTGCCCCCCGCGACTTGCTGGCGTCGGACAACCATCGGCGTTGTCGTCGGAGGGACAATCGAGTCTTTGTCCCTCATCCTTTTTAGCGAAGCGAAGGGGCGGAAAGATTGGGCGAAAGTCCGTGCACCTTGCGAGGGGTTTGTCCCATCGTCGGTCACCACTGGTGGCGACTCGCACAAGGGTGAATGGCGGCGCTGTTTGATGAGCGAAGAACAGACCGCCAGAACGCCGAACCATGACCATCGCCGGTGTGCTGTTCCTGCTGCGATCGACAGCATCAACCTGCCGGCGATTCGTTTAAGCCCGTCGCGAGAGTCCATGATCCCCCTTGAGCGATGGCAAGTGAGCACCGGCCTCGAGCTTTTCGATCATCTCTTCACGCGCAGCGCCGCGCCCCTGAAGGGCGCAATGGCTACCATCCGAGAGCAACTGGAAGATAACGAATGACGCGACGAGTCCTCGGAGTGGATGTCGCCAGCGCCGACTGGCGTTCGAACGGAACGGCGGTGCTGTCTTCGTTGATGGGTCGAACATCGTCGAGCAAGTGACAACGGCGGCGATTGAGTTTCCAACCCGCTATACTCCCCGCATCCCCTTACTCCCCGGCACGCGCCTCGGCCCCTACGAAATCCTTTCCACTCTCGGCGCCGGAGGGATGGGCGAGGTGTATCGCGCGCGCGACGCGAAGCTGAATCGCGATGTGGCGATCAAAGTGCTCCTGCCCGCGGTTGCGGACGATCCGGATCGCCTCGCGCGCTTCTCACGCGAAGCGCAGGTGCTGGCATCGCTCAATCATTCGAACATCGCGCACATCCACGGCATCGAAGAATCGAATGGCATCACCGCGCTGGTAATGGAGCTCGTCGAAGGTGAGGATCTGTCACAACGCATCGCGCGCGGACCAATGCCGATCGACGAAGCACTACCGATCGCGCGGCAGATCGCGGAAGCACTTGAAGCCGCGCACGAGCAAGGGATCATCCATCGCGATCTGAAGCCCGGCAACATCAAGGTTCGTGGAGACGGCACGGTAAAGGTGCTCGACTTCGGCCTCGCGAAAGCGATGGATTCTACCGGGACCTCGTCTGCGAACGCGATGAACTCTCCGACGCTCTCCCTTCACGCCACGCAGGCGGGGATCATTCTCGGCACCGCTGCCTACATGAGTCCCGAACAAGCGCGAGGATCGCCCGTCGATCGCCGTGCTGATCTCTGGGCCTTCGGTGTCGTGCTGTATGAAATGCTCGCGGGGACGCGCCCCTTCGAGGGCTCCACTATCTCGGATACGCTGGCCGCAGTCCTGAGAGCGGAACCCGATTGGACCAAACTCCCTGCCGACACGCCGGCGGCGATCCGTCGGCTGCTGCGGCGCTGTCTGGAGAAAGATCGCAAGCGGCGCCTTCCCGACGCGGCGGATATGCGCCTCGAGATAGACGACGCACGCACGTCGCCGGCCGAGGGCACGACGCCGATCGCCACATCTCAGGGGACAGGGAGACGAGCGCTCGCCATTTCGGTCGCCATAACCGCAGTCGTGGTCGCAGGGGTCACCGCCGCCGTCCTGTGGAACGTCCGACCGGCCTCGGTCAAACCGATCGTGCGATTCCAGATGGTGCTGCCGGAACATCAGGAGTTTGCCCAACGGTCTCACGTGCTGGCGGTGTCTCCCGATGGGGAACGCGTCGTCTACGTTGGCGGGGAGGGTCAGCTCTATCTGCGCGCCATGGCGGACATGGACGCGCATCCGATCGCCGGCACGGGTCTCAACGTGATGAGCCCGTTCTTCTCGCCCGATGGGCAGTGGATCGGCTTTTACTCGTTTCAGGACTCGACCTTGAAGAAGATTGCCGTCACTGGTGGAGCGGCATTGACGATCTGCAAATCCGATCCCCCGTACGGCGTGGTATGGGAGGGCGATTGGATTGTGTTCGCTGACCAGGGAACAAAGGGCCTTCTGCGCGTGTCACCGAATGGCGGCGAACCGGAAGTGCTGGCGGCTGTCGGGCCCGGTGAGGTGTTCGCTGCGCCGCAAATGCTCGACAACGGCCGGTCGGTGCTGTTCACGGTCGCGTCTGCGGAAGGGGCAGACCGCTGGGATTCCGCCCAGATCGTCGTGCAGCGGATCGGCTCGCCCGAACGGACAGTGATTCTACGCGGAGGCAGCGAAGGCCATTACGTGCCGACGGGACATCTGGTCTATATGCAGGGCGGAACGTTGCTTGGCGTGCCGTTCGATAGCCGGACGCTGCAGGTACGAGGCGGTCCGGTCCCGATCATCGAGGGCGTCAGGCGCTTCACGGCCAATGTCGGATCGCCCGCCGCGAGCGTCGTATTTTCGCCGACGGGATCGCTGGTCTACATTTCCGGCGTGACCGCCGGGAGCCTGCAAGGAACGATTGCCCTCGCCACACCTGACGGCACATTGCAGCGCCTGAACCTGCCGCCGCACCTGTATCTGAACCCGCGGATTTCGCCTGATGGCAGTCAACTCGCCGTGCAGACCGAACAGGGGAATGAGGCGATCATTTATATTCATGATCTGAAGCGCGGAGGACCTCCTCGGCGCCTCACGTTCGAGGGCCGCAACAGGTACCCCGTTTGGACCCCCGATGGGCGCCACGTCACGTTCCAATCCGATCGCGACGGTGATCGCGCCATCTTCTGGCAACTGGCCGACGGAACGCGACCCGCGGAACGTCTGTCGAAGCCCGACTCCTTGGTAGAGCATCAGCCCGAAGCGTGGAGCCCCGACGGCAAGGCGCTGGCGCTGGCGCTGGCGCTGGCGGTCACTCCACCAGTCGGTTCCCGTATTTTTACGCTGTCGCTCGACGGACTGCGCCTCACCCCATTCGCGGCAAACCTTCCGGCCCGACATGCGGCGTTCGCCCCCGACGGCAAGTGGCTCGCGTACACCTCGACCGAGGTTGGGAATCGAGAAGAAATTTTCGTACAGCCGTTTCCCCCTACTAGCGCGAAATACCAGATCTCGACAGAAGGTGGCCGTGCGCCACTGTGGTCGCCCGACGGGACGCACCTCTACTACTGGGCCCAACTGAGCCAGCATATCGTCGCCGTCGATGTGCAAACGCAGCCCACGTTCAATACAGGGAACGTCGTCGTGCTGAAAATCGTTGCCCGGTTCAATACCACCGGGCGCGGCAGGAATTACGACGTGACCCCCGACGGCAAGCGGTTCGTCGTCGCCACATCCGCCGACGGCGCGTCCCCCGATGCAACCAGGCCGTCCACGCACCAGATCAATGCCGTCCTCAACTGGTTCGAGGAACTGAAGGCGCACGTGCCTTCGCGGTAGGAATTAGGGGTTTGGGATTAGGGATTCGCGCGTGTTGAACACTGGAACAAGACTCGGCCCGTACGAAATCGTCGCGCCGCTCGGCGCGGGTGGCATGGGCGAGGTCTATCGCGCACGCGACACGAAGCTGAATCGTGATGTCGCGATCAAGGTGCTGCTGCCCGCGGTTGCGAACGATCCGGATCGCCTCGCGCGCTTCTCACTGGAAGCGCAAGTGCTCGCGTCGCTCAATCACCCCAACATCGCCCACATTCACGGGATTGAGGAATCGAGTGGTGTGACGGCGCTCGTGATGGAGCTCGTCGAAGGTGAAGATCTGTCACAACGCATCGCGCGCGGTGCGATTCCGCTCGACGAGGCATGGCCGATCGCGCGCCAGATCGCCGAAGCCGTCGAAGCCGCGCATGAGCAAGGGATCATCCATCGCGATCTGAAACCCGCCAACATCAAGGTGCGGCCTGACGGCACGGTCAAGGTGCTCGACTTCGGCCTCGCGAAAGCGCTGGAGCCGACTGCCGCGTCCAGCGCCACCGCCGCCAACTCGCCCACCCTCTCGCTGCACGCGACGCAGGCCGGCATGATTCTCGGCACGGCGGCGTACATGGCGCCGGAGCAGGCGCGCGGCAGGCCGGTCGACAAGCGCGCGGACGTGTGGGCGTTTGGAGCGGTGTTGTACGAGATGCTCACCGGCGCGCGTGCCTTTGCGGGCGAGGACATCACCGACACCATCGTCGCGGTGATGAGCAAGGAGCCCGACTGGGGGCGCCTGCCCGCCGGCACGCCATCGCGCGTGCGCGGATTGATTCGCCGCTGCCTTGAAAAAGATGTGAAGCGACGGCTGCAGGCCATCGGTGAGGCCCGCATTCACCTGGGCGATTTGGTCAGCGGCGCGCGCGATCCAGGAGCGGATGAGGCCTTGCCCACGAGAGCCACCGCAACCCCATCGTCCTCGCGCGGCACCCGGCTCGCGTGGGTGGTCGCGGCCGTCGCGCTGCTCGCCGCGGCGGGGCTCGCCGTTCCCGCCGTGCGGTATCTGCGCGAAGCACCCCCAGCCGCGCCGCCCGCGACGCGCACCGAGATCACCACCCCCGTCGGCGGCGACCCCCTGTCGTTTGCCCTCTCGCCCGACGGGACGCAGATCGTGTTCGTCGCCGCCGGCGACGGCGCCCCCCGGCTCTGGCTGCGCTCTCTCAGTACGACCACGGCGCAGCCGCTGGCGGGTACCGAGGGCGCGGCGTATCCCTTCTGGTCGCCCGACAGCCGGTCGGTCGCCTTCTTTGCCGATGGCCAGCTCAAACGCCTCGACCTGGGCGGCGGGGCGCCCCGCGCGTTGGCCGCCGCCCCTGATGGGAGGAGCGGGAGTTGGAATACGGACGGCGTCGTTCTGTTTGCGCCCAACTCCGGTAGCCCGCTGTTCCGGGTCGCGGCCGCCGGGGGCAACGCCGCCCCCGTGACCACGCTCGACCGGCAGGCCAGCCATCGGTGGCCGGTCTTCCTGCCCGACGGCCGGCACTTCGTGTTCTACGCGCAAGGCGGACCGGACACGCGCGGCATCCATCTGGGGACGCTCGACGCGGGCGCCTCGACCCGGCTGACCGCGGCCGACACCGCCGGCACCTACCTGCCCGCCGGAGCGGGGCGCGACGGCGGGTGGGCTGCTGTGGACCCGCGCCGGCACCCTCCAGGCCCAGCGCCTCGACCTCTCCCGCCGGGCGCTCACCGGCGACCCGGTCCCGCTGGCCGATGCAGTCGCGTCCGACGAGAATTTCAACCGCAGCGCGGTGGCGGTCTCAGCGACGGGCGTGGTGGCCTACCGCGGCGGCCGCGCCAGCCAGCGGCAGCTGACCTGGGTCGACCGGACCGGAAAGGTCCTGGGCACCCTGGGCGCGCCGGATGAGGGCAACCTCCTCACCCCCCGTGTGGCCCCGGACGGCCGCCGCGTGGCCGTGCAGCGCACGGTGCAGGGCAACACCGATCTCTGGCTGCTCGACGGCGCGCGCACCAGCCGGGTGACGTTTGATGCGGGCCGTGACCGCTTCCCGATCTGGTCCCCCGACGGCCGCTGGCTCGTGTTCGACTCGGAGCGGACGGGCGTGCGCGACCTGTATGGCAAGGACGCCAGCGGCGCGGGCGTGGAGGCCCGGCTCGTGGCCTCCGCCCAAACGAAGACCGCCACTGACTGGTCGGCGGATGGCCGCTTCCTCCTGTACCACAGCGCCGACCTGCAGACGGGCGGGGACCTCTGGGCGCAGGAGATGGACCCGTCGACCGGCGCGGCGCGCGCGGGAGGCGCGCCGGGGACCGTCCTCAGGACCCCCTTCACTGAGCGCTGGGGCCGGTTCTCGCCGGATGGTCGCTGGGTCGCCTACCAGTCGAACGAGTCGGGGCGGACGGAGATCTATGTCCGGCCGTGGACGCCCCCGGCGGCGGCGGCGGGCGCCGCTGCCCCGGCGCCGAGTGGCCAGTGGCAAGTCTCGACGGCGGGCGGCATCACGCCCGTGTGGCGCGCGGATGGCCAGGCCCTGTACTACCTCGGCCCAGATGGCGCGCTGATGGCCGCGCCCGTCACCACGCGCGGGACCGCGCTGGCGCCGGGCACCCCGGTGGCGCTCTTTCCGACGCGGATCGTCGGCGTCGGCTGGGAGGGCGGCCAAGGGCCGCAGTATGACGTCACGCGCGACGGCCGCTTTCTGATCAACACCGTCCTGAACGACGCCGTGGCTACGCCGATCACGCTGCTGATGAACTGGCAGCCTAAGTAGGGTGCCATCGGGTGCGGTGTCCGCCCGCCTCCGCGGCCGAAGGCGGCTTCTGGCGAGCCAATGCCGTTCTCGGAGAGCGTGTTGAGGCTCGCGACTTTGAGAACACTGCGAACAATTCCGCCAACGAAACGTTCAGCGCGCGCTCTGCGAGACGCGCGATATTCAGCGGGCAGGAACGGCGCGCGATTGGTCACAGGAACAACTGGCCGAGTGTGCTGGGTCCCGCCAGGAATTTTGTGTGCCGACACCGCCGTCGCCGACGTCCGCGTCGGAAGCCCGACGGAGCCGCAGAGGGATTAACAGTCCAAGAGAGCTTCTCGAAGCCGGCAAGCTGTTACGGGCAGTAATCCGTCAGAGTGCGTTCGTCTCCCGTGGAGCGTCGTTCCGCGTAACGCTTGACTACCGGTTGCCTATTTTTTCACTTTCGCAGGAATCACCGTGACCGGCGCGGCAGCCATGATCTCGTTCACCAGCGCCACCAAGGCGATGAGATCAGTCGGCAAGTCCTCGTTCGCCATTGTCACCCGCCCAGAATGCTTGTGCTTGGTCTCGGGAATCATCTCGTTCAGTTCAATGATCTTGCTCACCGCGGTCATCGCCGTCGAGGGAAACTGGTCCTGTTCCATCAGCTTCTCGAGCTTGTCCAGTGCCGGGAACAGCAGTTCTCTGAGGCGTTCCTTTGCGGCGCGCTTCACCTGTGGCGCCGCGCCCCCATGGTAGTAGCAGACAGTTCCGCCGGGAATCGCGGTCCGCCGACAGCGCACGCCGGTCGTATTGCTCTTGGCGCTACACGGCTGCAGATACATCGAAAGGTCCATGAGGTCACCTCGGTCCAGGGGGTCTGACGTCAGGTTCGTCGTAGTCGGGCCGTTCGTGGACGATGGCCATGCGTCCGGAGTGGGCCATTTCCACCGAGTCATGCCTCGATGTCGGCCATGCCGAGTTCGCGCAGGGGCGGAGCGGGGTGGACTCCTTGGTCAGCGTGCCAGGACTCTTGTAGCCCCGGCGCTTGCCGCCGGTTTGGGGAGCCCCTTAGGCCGTGCCACGGTTGCTACCAATAGATAGAATAGATTGGCGCCTACAGTGCGTCTGCGGCAGGTCCATCAGCGTGTCCCTGTCCCTTCGTTCGGTGCCTCATGCGCTGGCCAAGCATCCCCGCAGGAATTCGCCTATGCCGACTTCTTGCGTTCCTTCGTCCAGCCGTTGGCCAACGGTTACCATCCAATAGTTTGCTTGGCACAGATGCCAATTGCTCCGCGCGCGGGGCCTGATCCCTGTGGAGATACACTGTCTGCCGATGCGATTTGCGCCGGCCGTGGCGGTGCTGATTACTGGCCTCGCGATCTATGTGTCGCGGGGCGTGCTCGACGAGATCATCACCGGCGCTGGCGCTGTGCGGGTGGCGATGTTGCCACCGTGGCCTGCGTTGGGCGCGTTCTTGGCGATTGGGGCA
>DATLXN010000028.1:0-84869 GCA_035575715.1 Vicinamibacterales bacterium
CTTGTTCGACTTCATCGAAGTGTTCTATAACCAGCGGCGGCGTCACTCCACCCTCGGCCAGATCAGTCCGGCCGAGTTCGAGCGACGAGCCGTGACTCAGGCGGCGTAGTTAACCCGTCCACGAGATCGGATCAACTCCAAAGGGCCGCTCTACCGCAAGCGGCAAAGTCGCCGTAATGGGCCTGTTGGAACGGCATCCAGACGGCGGACAGAGCCGCGTCATCGCGAAGGTTGTCCCCAATACCCGCCGCTACGCGCTCCAATCGACCATCCGCGAGCGCGTAGAAATGGACGGGGAAACCACCCTCTACACTGACGCGCACAAAGCGTATCTGCCCTCGTGGCAGTGGGGGCCGTCCATCAACTACATCCACAAGGTCATCGACCACGCCGAGGCGTACGCCATCGGCAACGTCCACACCAACGGGATGGAGAACTTCTGGAGCCTCGTCAAGCGCATGTTGAAGGGCACCTACGTATCCGTTGAGCCGTTCCACCTGTTTCGCTACCTCGATGAGGAATGTTTCCGATTCAACAGCCGCCGCGTAAAAGATCACATCCGTTTCGCGCTGACTGCCGCGTCCGTCGTCGGAAAGCGGCTGACCTTCAAGCAGTTAACTGCCGCCGATCAAACGTGTTGATAGGTCGCATCCTTGGAAACGACGTGGACGAAAAAAACGAACTTGAACTCTCGTGGCTGCCTAAGGTCGTTCTCCCCGGCCGCTGGTACCTCTGCGCGATCTGCGTTGATTGTCAGAAGCCGATTCCCGTAATGCTTTTGGCTGCACCGAACGTTCCGATCGAGGTGAAGTCCTTTCGGCTGGAGGTGCAATGCCTGAATTGCCTTCAGAAGCATTCGTATGAGATGCAGAAAATGACACGCCTTCAGGCACAACAAGAGCCTGCACCCGAAGAACCATCACATTAGGATCTTTTGTCATGGCTAAACAAAAACTCTTTCCCGAACAGCCGAAGCCGTCCGATGAGGACACGAGAGAACCGCACGAACGCTTCGCCGACTTCGCTTCTCGCGTCATAAACGTCTCCAAAGATGAGGTTGACAAACGAGAACAGCAATGGCGCGCACCGAAACAGCGCCCTAAACGCTAGGTGCTGGCAGTCCCGCAGCTAGCTTTTTCATCAGTAGTAATGTCGCGCTTCGTATTCCGAGTGCCATTTCTTCGGTGAACACGTCGGCGATCACGATCTGGCCATCGACGTGGGTCACCTTGTTGCGCCATGAGTCTTTCACGGCGTGCAGTTGCGGCAGTATTTCATCCAGGAATCCGACGTAGCCTTTCAGGTGCGCGGGTAAATGCTGGTAACCAGTCCGCTGGCGTACGTGTTCAAGTTTTTTCAACACCGACCCGAAATACGCTTTAGGGTCTGGCGCTGAGTCGAGAAAGCACTGAAACTCCAGCACTGCGCTTTCGGCGACCCTCATCAGGTGAAATACGGCGGCGGTATAGCGGCCCAGCGCCAGACATTTTCCTGCCTCTTCTACATCAATGAGTGCGTTAGGGAACCGACGAAGAACACCTTCCCATCCTTGTATTGGCTTACTGTAAAGTTCGGCCTCCCTCATATCTAGAGAGAAAAACAGTTTCCCCTGCATTTCATCAATCAATCGCTCGTGTAGTTCTTTAGCCAAGGCGCGTATTTTCCGCATTTCGCAATGGTCCTTGGCGTACTCAGCCTGCAATTTGCCTACTGTGATCGCGGAGGTGGTTAAACCAGCCGCTATGCAGTGGTCTATAAAAATCTTAAGAGTGCCACTGTCGGCACTTTTAATTGATTCCGGAACTTGATCGGACACGTCCGGCAAGCTCGCTAGGGACTGTAACTGCCTAGCTACTGCCACAAACACTACCGAGTGGAATGGATTCATGATGTCCAGCAGGCTCCAAACCCTGCGGAACGGATCTTCAGTTTTCATAGTCACCTGAGTCAAGTAATTTATTGCCAGGGATTGACAAGACCAACCATTCATTCTAACATCCGGATATACGGATGAAGTCCGCGAAAGTTGTCCCATTCGCCCGCGACGCGCACGGCTCGATCCTCGACCACATGGGGGTCCTGGCTGACCCGCTGCGCTGCCGCATGGTGCTGGTGCTGGAACGGCACGAGCTCACCGTCTCAGAGCTCTGCGTGGTGCTGCAACTGCCGCAGTCAACGGTCAGCCGTCACCTGAAAATGCTGCTCGACGCGGCATGGGTGTTGTCGCGGCGGGACGGCACCAGCCGCTACTACAGCATGTCGATCGACGAACTCGACAGCAGCGCACAACGGTTGTGGCCGTTGGTCCGCGAACAGGTGTCGGAGACCAGCGGCGCCGATCACGACGACCGGCGGCTGAAGAGCGTCCTCGCGCGTCGGCGTTCGAAGTCAGAGGAGTTTTTTTCCTCCGCCTCCGGCCAGTGGGATCACTTGCGCGAGGAACTGTTCGGTGAGTCCTTTCACCTGTACGCCTTTCTGGGATTACTTGATCCGTCGTGGGTGGTCGGTGATCTCGGGTGCGGCACCGGACAGGTCAGCGAATTGTTGGCCCCGCATGTCGCGAAAGTGGTTGCCATAGATAGCTCGCCCGACATGTTGCAGGCGGCGCGGCGGCGTCTCAAGGACGGCGACGGCATCGACGCCCGCCTTGGCAGTCTCGAGGCGATGCCGATCGATGACGCGCAGCTCGACGTCGCGGTGATCGCACTGGTGCTGCATCACCTGCCTGACCCAGCCCGTGTGCTTGCCGAATGCGCGCGTGTGCTGAAGCCGGGCGGCCGTGCACTGATCATCGACATGCTGCCGCACGATCGCGCCGAGTATCAGCAGCAGATGGGCCACGTCTGGCTGGGTTTTCCCGAGCGTCAGATGCGCAAGCTTCTGACGGCAGCCGGGCTCGCACATGTGCGGGTCCGCGCGCTGCCCATTAATCCCGACGCAAAGGGCCCGGCGCTCTTTGCCGCAATCGCCACGAAATAAGAGGAGAGACAGATGACCACAGCAGTGAAAGAAATGCACGCGTTTGAAACCGCCAAACAGGAAGGCCGCGAACTGTTCAAGGTGGCCGATCTGTCGCTCGCCGAATGGGGCCGCAAGGAAATGCGTCTCGCCGAGCATGAAATGCCCGGGCTGATGGCGGTGCGCGATCGCTACAAGGGCAGCCAGCCGCTGGCCGGCGCGCGCGTCATGGGCAGTCTGCACATGACCATTCAAACCGCGGTCCTGATCGAGACGCTCGCCGAACTCGGCGCCGACGTGCGCTGGGTCTCGTGCAACATTTTTTCGACGCAGGATCACGCGGCAGCGGCGGTCGTCGTCGGTCGTCCCGAAACCGGCGGCACTGTCGAGAATCCGCGCGGCATCCCGGTGTTTGCGTGGAAGGGCGAGACGCTCGACGAATATTGGTGGTGCACGGTGGAAGCGCTGGTCTGGCCAGACGGCCAGGGCCCGACGCTGATTGTCGACGACGGCGGCGACGCGACGCTGTTTGTGCACAAGGCCTACGAGTACGAGAAGGCGGGCAGCATTCCTGCGTTCAACGACGAGAAGGACCCCGAAGAGTGGGGCGTCATTCTGAAGACGCTGCGCCACGAGCTCAAGGCGCGTCCGGGCGTGTGGTCGAAGATTGCCAAGGGCATCCGCGGCGTGTCGGAAGAGACGACGACCGGTGTGCATCGCCTCTACGAAATGATGAAGGCCGGTACGCTGCTGTTCCCGGCGATCAACGTCAACGACTCAGTGACCAAGAGCAAGTTCGACAATATCTACGGTTGCCGTCACTCGCTGCCGGATGGTCTCGCGCGGGCGACCGACGTCATGCTCGGCGGCAAGATGGCGGTGGTGTTCGGCTACGGCGAAGTCGGCAAGGGTTGCGCCCAGTCCCTCAAGGGCCAGGGCTGCCGCGTCGTCGTGACCGAAATCGATCCGATTTGCGCGCTGCAGGCGGCGATGGAGGGTTTCGAGGTGGTGCGGATTGAGGATGTCGTCGACAAGGCCGATATCTTCATCACCGCGACCGGTAACTACGACATCATCACCGCCGCGCACATGGCCAAGATGAAGCACAACGCCATCGTCGGCAACATCGGCCACTTTGATAACGAGATCGACATGGCCGGCCTGAAGAAGATCAAGGGCATTACCAAGATCAATATCAAGCCGCAGTACGACGAGTGGGTCTTCCCCGATGGCCATTCGGTGCTGATTCTGGCGGAAGGCCGTCTGCTCAACCTCGGTTGCGCGACTGGTCACCCGAGCTTTGTGATGTCGGCGTCATTCACCAACCAGGTACTGGCGCAGCTCGAACTGCACGCCAATGCCGAGAAGATTGGTCTTCAGGTGTTGATGCTGCCGAAGAAGCTCGACGAGGAAGTCGCGCGATTGCACCTCGAACATCTCGGTGTGCGCTTGACCGAACTGTCGAAGGACCAGGCGGAATACATCGGCGTGCCTGTTGAAGGACCGTACAAGCCGGAGCACTACCGCTACTAATCAGGGACAGGGATTAGGGATCAGTCATACCAAGGGCGGCCTCTCTTCGGAGGAGCCGCCTTTTTTTACTGCCGAGAGCGATCGCTGAAGCTACTTGCTACCCTTCGCAATCGCGTTCTTGATCAACTCGACTGTCCGCGTCGCGCGCGCTTCGACGATGGCCTTGGCCCATTCGAGCGACTTGGCCTTGTCCGCGAGCGACACGCCGTTGATTGTCGCCTTACCCGCCTTGACCCGCTCCTCGTAACGAATCGATTTCGGGTCGGTCAGCATCATGTTCAACGTGATCCCCGGGCTGTCGTGCAGGCCGTCGTCTGGCATTCCATCCTTGGTCACGCCCAATTGACGCAGCACGTTCGGCGTACCGGGGGGCGCCGTGTAGTACTCGGGAATGCTCGCCGCGAGCGCCGAGCCGGCCCACTTGGCGGTCAGTGCGGCGGCGACCGCTTCCTGACCTTTCTGGTTACCACCGCTGTCGCCGATGAAGATGACGTGCTTGAAGCCGTGCATCTTGAGGCTCGACGCAATATCGGTGAGCAGTGCCTGATACGTTTCTTCACGCAGGCTGATCGTGCCGGGGCTGAGCATGTGACCGCTTGGCGGGTCGATGCGGCCTTCGGGAACGAGCTTGACGATCGGTGCGCACAACGCGTTGCCCAACTTGCGCGCGATGACGTCGCAATTGGTGCGCAGCACGTAATTGTGTTTACCCGTGACCAGCCACGGGCCGTTCGGCTCGATCCCGCCGGTGGCGATGATTGCCGTGGTTTTGCCCGCCCTCAACGCGTCGCGGACGTCGATCCACGTCATCTCCTCGATCCACACCGTGTTGGCGGCAGCTAGGGGATTGACGGTGTCTGTGCAGTTATACGGATTGGCGGCGCAGTCGCCACCGCCCATGGACCGCGGATCCGGCGCGGGGCGTTGACCCTGAGACGCCGCCGCCGTGCTGGTGAGCAGGACTGCTGTGGCGATGGTGAGAATGAACTCGCGCATGTCGGCGTCCTCGTCGCTGGCAGCTATCGGCTTTCAGCTATCTAGAATGTTCGAAAGCCGAAAGCCGACAGCCAAGAGCCATTAGTTGTCCTGCGGCCGTGTGCGTGGCGCCGCCGGCAGCGTGCCCTTGTTGGCAATCGCCTTCTTGATCGCCTCGGCAGTGTGCTGGGCGCGGAATTCGACGATCTCTTTGGCCAACGCCGTGGCCTTGGCGCGGTCCGAGATGTCAAAGCCGTTAATCATCGCCTTACCCGCCTTGACGCGTTCGTCATAGCGGATCGACTTGGGGTCGGCGGCCATCATGTTGAGGGTGATGATCGGGTCGTCGTGGAGGCTATCGCTCTTGCCTTCCTTGATGCCCTTGCCTTCCATGAACGTCGAGACCACGCCGTAGGTGTAGTAATCGTCAACCTGGGCGACGACCGCTGACCCGGCAAACTGTTTGTTCAGCGCTTCGGCCACCGCCCGCCCACCGGATTGGTTACCGCCGCTGTCGCCGATGAAGATGATGTTCTTGAAACCGTGCATCTTCAGACTGTGGGCGACGTCGGTCAAGACGGCTCGGAAGGTGTCCTCGCGCATGCTGATCGTGCCCGGGCTGGTCATATGCCCCGACGGCGGATCGATGGCGCCTTCGGGCACGTATTCAATGTTCGGCGCGCAGAGTGCGTTGCCGAGCTTGCGGGCAATGGCTTCACAATTCACGCGATTGACGTAGTTGTGTTTGCCGGTGACCAGCCATGGGCCATTGGGCTCGATGCCGCCGCTGGTGATGATGACCGTGGTCTTGCCTTCGGCCAGCGCGTCGCGCACGTCCATCCAGGTCATCTCTTCGATGAACACGGACGGATTCTTCGGCAACGGATTTGGTGTGTCCTTGCAGTTGTAGGGGTTGGCGCTGCATTCGCCGCCACCCATGGTGCGCGGGTCGCGTTCGCGCTCCTGGCGCTGAGCCTGGGGCGCGGCGCCGCCGGCCGGCGCGGGCGCGGTTTGAGCGGTGGCCACCGAGCCTGAGAAGAGAACGAGCGCACCGAGCGCGAGTGTTGTCTTGATCATGGTTGTGTCTTTCGTCTTTTGTCTGTTGTCTTTTGTTTTGTCATCGCGGCGCTAGAGCGCCGCCCTACTTCATGCCCGGTTTGATGAAAAAGGATCCGTCTTCGCCTCGTTCGCGATAGACGCCGTGGCAGCTCGCGCACTGCTGGCCGAGCGTGGTGTTGTGCGTTTTCGCATCGTTCCAGTTGCCCATCCCGGCAGCCGTCTCGATCGACTGCGCCGCCCGGCGCGCCTCCTGCGCCATCTTGACCGCGTCGGCCTTGCCGCGCGCCTTCCAGAACGCTTCAGTCTCGGTGAACGCCTTGGTCAAAATAGTGGTATTGGTTTTGACCAATTCCGCATTCGCCGCGTCGACGCCTTTACGCAGGGCGCCATTAGCGGCCCCGACCGCCTTCATCGCCTTGTCGAGCAGGGCTTCTTCCGGCGTCATCGGCGGCGGGATGAACCGCGCCAAATCCGTGAGCGCTCCGGTGACAACCGCACTGGCGACAATCACGGCGCGGCCGGCATGTTGGTTCAGAAGATCAGCGGTCAGCCCCGCGGCGGCCAGCTTGTTGACCTTGGCGATCTCCGCCAGATCGGCTCGGACGACCTCGCCGATCACGGTGATGTAAGCGTTGGGCTCTACCGCTTCATGCAGTCGCGGCGCGACGACGAGAACGGCCTTCTCGGACACTTTGGTCTTGTCCTGATCGACGGTGAACGCGGTCGGCCCGACGCTCTGTTCCACGGTGCCGAAGATCGAGACGCGCTCGCCGAAATACTTCTCCGGGCGTGCCGCCACGCTACTGGCGGCGACCGGCACCAGCGGTTTGGCGGGCGGAGCGGCCGGCGGTGCACCTGCGGGTGCCCCGCCGCGTGGGGCGGGTCCCGCCGGTGGAGTGTTCGCTGCCGGTTGTGCCGGCATCTGAGCCGCCAGTGCGCCAGCCGACACAACTGCGATCGTGAGGCCGGCGGCGAGCGCCAGGCCCTGGAGATAGTGCTTCGCTTCCATCGGCGCATTGTATTCGTGCCGTGCGGCGATTTGTCTGTAGATGTCATTTCGGCCGCTGGATACTTCGAACGGATCGCTGCACTTGAACCCTGCGGCGAAGGGGACCTCGGCTGCTCCGGGCGAGGGTCGGGTAAGATCCGGCGGGCGAAGCCCGCCCCCTACCGGCGGAGCCGGTCCCGCCGGACCATGTCCGGCCTTACCGGCCGCAGGCCGGTCCACTTGCGGAGGACCTAATGACGTCGAAGTTTGCGCTCGCCCTGGTCGTTGCTGGTTCGGTTGGCGTGTCTGCCCAGGCCCCGCCGGCGCCGCAGGCGGGACAGCCGCCACGCACCGCCTCCGTCAACAGCGGCCCGCGCATCGATGTCCGCGAGATGGCGCGGCCGATCGCGATGCACGACAGCGTCTGGATTGAAAACCTGACGATGCTCGAAGTACGTGACCAGATTCGGGCCGGCAAGACCACCGCGTTGGTGTTGACCGGCGGGATCGAAGAGAACGGTCCATACCTGACGACCGGTAAACACAACAATGTGCTCAAGGCGATGGGTGAGTCGATCGCACGTGCGCTCGGTAATGCACTGGTGGTACCGATCGTGACGCTCGAACCAGGGAATCCAACGCGGCCCAACCTCTCGCCAGGCACCATCGTCCTCTCGCAGGCCACTTTTCGCGCGGTGCTGACGGACATCGGTAATAGCCTGCGCTCGCAGGGCTTCACCGACATCGTCTACATGGGCGACAGCGGCGGCAATGCCAACGGCATGAAGGAAGCCGCGGCGGCGCTCAACGCCGAGTGGAAGAAGCAGGGCGCGATTGCGTATTTCATCCCCGAGTTTTACAACTACGCGGATGTCGAGAAGTTCGAAGAGGATGTCCTCGGCATCCACGAGAAGCTCGAGGGCTACCACGACGACTATTACATTTCGTCGATCATTGCGACCATCGACACCAACGGCATCCGCATGCCCGAGCGCATCCAGGCCGGCAAGTTCGCGATCAACGGCGTCGAGCTCGGCCCAATCGAGAAGACGATCGCCAACGGCAAACGCATCGTCCAGTTCCGCACCGACGTCGCAGTCGCCGCATTGAAGAAGGCGATGACCGCCGAGCGTGGCGAGGCAGCCGGACAGCCACAGCAACCGCCGCCCACCGACACGGTGACGCCGGCGATTCCAGGCGTGGTGGCCGCAGGCACCACGGTGTCGGTTATCAAATCAGGATTCCAGGGCACGGAAGGCCCGATCGGAATGCCGGACGGCAGCGTGATCTTCACCGAGACCAACGCCAACCGCATCACGCGGATCGCGCCCGACGGCACGACGTCAACCTTCCTCGAAAACACCAACGGCTCCAACGGTCTGGCGTGGGATGCGAAAGGCCGCTTGATCTCGGTGCAGACCACGCCGGGGCAAACCAAGATCGGTGTGATCTATCCGAAGGGCAGCGAAGCGGTGATTGCCGACCGCTTCGAAGGTCAAGGTTTCGGGCGTCCGAACGATCTCGTCGTCAGCACCAAGGGCGCGGTGTATTTCACCGAGCCAGGACCGAATGTGCAGCCCGGTGCGCCGGCCCCCGCGACACCGCCGCTGCCGCCTGCGGTTTATTACGTGGCGCCCGGCGGTACAGCGATGAAAGTGGCCGATGGCATCCGTCGTCCTAACGGCATCGTCCTCAGTCGCGATGAGAAGACGTTGTATGTCAACGACACGCAGGGCGAATACCTGCTGGCCTTTAATGTCGCGAGTAACGGCACGCTGACCAATCGGCGCAACTTCGCCAGGTATCAGGGGGCGACGACCGGGCCGAGCGGCGTCACCAGTGGCGCCGATGGCCTGGCGATTGATAACGACGGGCGTGTCTATGCCGCCACATCAGCAGGTGTCGAAGTGTTCAGCGAGAAGGGCAATCACCTCGGGACGATCCCGGTCTCGCGCGCGCCGCAGAATATTGCGTTTGCCGGGCCGGATAAGAAGACGCTCTACATCGTCGGGCGCGGATCGGCGTCCAAGGTCGAACTGCAGACGTCTGGGTTCAAGGGGCGCGCGAAGTAGACGGACTGGGAAGATACGACGGCAAAGTTGGCGACCTTCACTCTGCGTACGATTGAGCCGACCCGGTTCGGCTCGGGATGGATCAGCGGCGTCCTGTCCGCAGCCCTCGGGTTGATCGGGCTGGGCGCCGTGTTGTGTTTCCAATTCCCGCAATTCCTGACGACTCCAGAAGCACGTGCGATCTACCCGCTGCCGTATGTGCGGGCGCTACTGCATTTGGTGCTGGTCGCCGCATTTGTCCTGGGTTCGATCAGCGTGTCGCTGCGCCGCAATAAAGCCCTTGGCACCGTCGGTGTCGTCGCCACGTTGGTCGCCGCAGTGCTCGGCGGTTCGGGCGTGCCCGCCGATGACGAACTAGTGGCGGGACCGTTTCTGGGTGTCGATTGGTTCCTGCTCAACCTGATCGTTTACTCGCTGGTGTTCATTCCACTCGAACGGTTGTTTGCCAGACGGCCGGACCAGGCGATTTTCCGGCGCGGCTGGCGTACTGATTTGACCTATTTCTTCGTCAGCGCTTTGCTGGTTCAGGTCACGACGATCCTGACGCTTAAGCCGGCGATGGTGCTGTTCGACTGGGCGGTGCATTCGGGGCTTCAATCATGGGTGCGCGCGTGGCCTGGGATTGTGCAATTTGGGGCGCTGCTGTTTGTCGCCGACTTCACGCAGTACTGGGTGCATCGCACCTTTCACACGGTACCGGCGTTGTGGCGTTTCCACGCCGTCCATCATTCGGCCGAGGAAATGGACTGGCTCGCGGGGTCGCGTCTGCATCTGGTCGATGTCGCGATCACACGAGGGCTGACCTACGTGCCGATTTACCTGCTTGGCTTCGCGGAGGGACCGCTGTTCGCGTACCTGGTCGTAGTCAGCGCACAGGCCACGTTCATCCACGCGAATGTGCGATTCGAATTCGGTGCGCTCAAGTGGGTGGTGGCCACGCCGCAGTTCCACCATTGGCATCACGCCGCGCATCCGGAAGCGATCGACAAGAATTTCGCTGTCCACCTGCCGATTCTCGATGCGGTGTTCGGCACGATGCATTTGCCGAGCGACTGGCCGCGCGCCTACGGCATCGGCGGCGGCCCACGCGTGCCGGATGGGTGGCTGCGCCAGCTGTGGTGGCCGTTTCGGGACCGGCTGCGCCGGTGGGACCGCGAAGCGGTCCTACCCGGTCCGACCGCGAAGCGGTCCTACCGGCGCAGCCGGTCCTAATAAGACCGTTGGCACGCGTTGGTCGTGGGCGACACGCGTTGGCATCGCAGCGTCGTCATCTGCGTCACCGCCGACTCGAACACAGTCACGTCGATGGTGCTGCCGTCGGTGCAGAACAGCGCCGTCAGTGCGATGTCCGCCGTGGTCGTGGAGCGGTGCGTCGACAACATCGTCGCCGTGGCGCCAGTCGCATTCCCATTACAGGCGGATGGGAACCTCATCCCAAAGGCGAGCGGAACCGCCTCGGTCGATCGCAGTGACAATGACCCAGGGCCCGTGCTTTCGAGCACCCAGCCATTGCCGCTGTAGTGCGTCGCCCGATTCGCATAGGTCGGCGACGTCGCCACGGTTGGGGCCGGCGGCGTAAAACTGCCGCTTGGTCCCTGCGGTCCTTGCGGCCCTTGCGCACCTTGCGGACCTTGTGGCCCTGACGCGCCCTGCGGCCCGGACGCACCATTTGCCCCAGGGGGGCCTTGCGGCCCTGGTGCACCCGGCTCACCCTGCGGGCCTGCCTGTCCGGGCGCCCCCGGCTGGCCCTGCGCCCCTGGTTGCCCCTGCGCACCCGCATCTCCTTGAGGCCCGGGAACACCTTGCGGCCCGGGAACTCCCTGCGGACCTGGCTCGCCGCGCGGTCCGGGATCACCCTTTGCGGCCGGCTCGCCGTTTTCAGGCGCTGGGCCGATCACAACCTCGAACACGGCAAACCGCTCGTCGTGGTCGTCGCTGCGCCGTCCGCTTGTGCGATACACGGTCAGGAGGTACGAACCAGGACGCGTCGAAACCGATGACGGAATGGCAGTGACGATTTCATTCGGCGAGTGCGTGATCACCTCGACCGGTTGGCCGTTGAGCGTCACGAACGGGCGCCGCTCACCGAAGTTCACGCCACCAATGGTCAGGCGGTGCAGGGCCAGATCCGGAATAGCGCGTAACACGATCACCTCGCGCTCGGCGCCTGCGAACACAGGAGTGACAACGGTTGCCGCGACGGCCGTCGCAAGGCAGAACTGAACGGCTCGGGATAACGAGCGCAAAGGGCCCTCCGATTAAGGGGGCTGGGGGGAATCGGAGCATAACACTGAGGTGCGCGGCGCGGCGGTGCGAAATGCGAGGAGCGTGTGCAAGGGTGCGAAGGTGCGCAGGAGTGGGCAGGTCAGGCAGGGCGGGCAGGTGAGCCGGTGGGTAGCTAGGGGGGCGCCGAACTGAGTTAACGTCTACCCATGTCGAACGTCCAATCTCGTCGCTGGCTGTCCGCCCTGACTCTCGCGTTTGCCTTAGCGGGAGCGCTGCCTCTGCTGGCCCAGTCCGGTGCGCCAGCCCGAGTGACCGCGGACGACTACGCCCGCGCGGAGCGCTTCATGGGCTACAACACCAATCCGCTGGTATTCCGCGCCACCGTGCGCCCGAACTGGCTCTCCGGCGACCGCTTCTGGTATCGCAACACCATTCCTGGCGGCGCCGAATTCATCCTGGTCGACCCGTTGCGCGCCTCGCGCGAATTACTCTTCGACCACGCGAGACTTGCCACCACGCTGTCGACGGCGGCGGGTGGGACCTATACCGCCGCGGCTTTGCCGTTCACCGAGCTGACCCTATCCGTCGACAACTTATCGATGGAATTCGTCGCCGCCAAACGCCGGTGGCGGTGCGATCGTGCCGGCGCCGCGTGCAGCGCGCTGGGTGCCGTCGCGGAAGCAACACGGCCCGCCGGGGGAACGCCGGGCGCGGCAACGGGGGCGCGTGATCAGGTGCTGTCACCTGATGGCCTACGCGCGGCGCTGGTTCGCGAGCACAACGTCTGGGTGCGGGATGTCGCCAGTGGTCGGGAAACCCAGCTGACCACCGACGGCGTCAAGGATTTCGCGTATGCGACCAATGACGCGGGCTGGACGCGCAGCGACACGCCGGTGGTGGTGTGGTCGCCCGACTCGAAAAAGATCGCGACGTTCCGTCACGACTCGCGCGGCGTTGGCGAGATGTACCTGGTCAACACCGTCGCCGGGCATCCGACACTGACCACGCTCAAGTATCCGCTGCCGGGCGACGACAAGATCTTCATGATCGAGCGCGTCGTCATCGACGTCGATCAGAAAAAGGTCGTCAAACTCGACCTGCCGATCGATCCGCACCGCTCGACGTTGTGCGACCACATCGTCTGCGGCGGCACCTGGTCCGATGTCCAGTGGAGTGCTGACGGCAAGGAGGTCGCGTTCGTGTCGACATCGCGCGATCACAAGCGCGAGGATTTGCGGGTCGCCGATGCGTCAACCGGCGCGGTGCGCAACGTGCTGGCCGAGCGCGCCGAGACCTTCTTCGAATCCGGTCAAGGCCGCGTCAACTGGCGCTACCTGCCGCAGAGCAACGAGGTGCTGTGGTTCTCGCGCAAGGATGACTGGGGTCACCTCTATCTGCATGACGCCGGCACCGGCTTCCAAAAGAACCGGATCACCACCGGTGACGGGAACGTCACCCAAGTGCTGCGTGTCGATGAAACAGCGCGGACGATTTTTTTCCAAGGGGTCGGCAAAGAAGCCGGCCGCGATCCCTATTTCAGGCAGTTCTACAAGATTGGTTTCGACGGCAAGGGCCAGACCCTGCTGACCCCAGAAGCTGGCGACCACAATGTCGAGCTGTCGCCGTCGGGGAAGTATTTCGTCGACTCCTTTTCCAAGCCTGACGCACCGTCGGTGGCGGTGTTGCGCGACGCGGACGGAAAGATTGTCGTGGCGCTCGAGACGGCGGACATCTCACAGCTTACGGCTGCCGGTTGGAAGCCCCCGATGCCGTTCACGGTCAAAGGCCGCGACGGGACGACCGACCTGCACGGACTGATGTTCCGCCCCACCAAATTCGACGCCAGCCAGCGTTACCCGATCATCAACAATATCTATCCCGGACCTCAGACGGGCAGTGTCGGTGGCCGCACCTTTTCGGCCGCGCGCGGCGACGCGCAGGCGATCGCCGAACTCGGCTTCATCGTCGTACAAATCGACGGGATGGGGACCCCGTGGCGGTCGCACACCTTCCACGAGGCGTACTACGGCGACATGGGCGACAACACCCTGCCGGATCAGGTTGCCGGGATGAAGGAGCTTGCGTCACGTTATCCCTGGATCGATCTCGAGCGAGCGGGGATCTATGGCCACTCGGGCGGGGGTTATGCCACGGCCGGCGCGATGTTCCGTTACCCCGACTTCTTCAAGGTCGGCGTGTCGCAGGCCGGGAATCATGACAATCGCGTCTACGAAGACGACTGGGCGGAGAAGTGGCAGGGGCTCCTGGTCAAGAAGGCCGACGGCACCAGCAACTACGACGACCAGGCCAACCAGACGCACGCCAAGAATCTCAAAGGCAAGCTGCTGCTGGCGCACGGCACGATGGACACCAACGTGCCGTTCTATAGCACGCTGCTGGTCGTCGATGAACTGATCAAAGCCAACAAGGATTTTGATTTGATCATGTTCCCCAACCGTGGCCACGGGTTCGGCGGCGAACCCTATATGGTCCGCCGCCGTTGGGATTACTTCGTCAGACATCTGCTCGGTGCCGAGCCGCCGGCGAACTACCAGATGCGCGGTGCGCAACCACCCGCGCCGCCAACCGCGCCACAGTAGCGGGGTAGACGCGTGGTCGCCGCCCTGGTGTTGACGGTGCAGGTTTCGAGCGCGGCGATCAGCGACGTGGGCTGCACGCCGGCTGACCGGCAAGCGATCAGCTTCAATCTGAAGATGATCGCGCGCGGGAACGAGGCAGCGGTCGATGACCTTGCCGACACAGAACTCCGTGGCCCATCTGAACGCTGCACACTGATTCACCTCGCACGGGCGGCGCGGCTTGGCTGGTTGGCGGCGCGGCGAGTGGCGTCGCAGGGCGGCGCGCCGGACCTGCTGGCGCCGGTGCGGAGTTCGCTCAACGAACTCGAGCAACTCAGGGACGACCCTGGCGTGGCGCTGGAAGTCGAATACGCGCAAACCGCCATTCGCGCGGCAGTCGCCGCGGCGCAAGAAGAGCGCGGCGAACTCGAACTCCTGCTCGACCACGCGCGCGACCTAGCCGAACGGCTCCACGCGCGTGGCCGCGACGCGGTGTGGCCGCGCTCCTTCAATGTGCTGGCCGGCGAGCTCTGGCTGGAAGTGGATCGCTACGACCAGGCGCGCATGGCCTTCACCCGCGCGTTGGCCTCGGCGGGCGAGCCGATTGCCGCTATCGGCCTCGCGCGCGCCAATGTCCGCCTCGGCAATCACAGTGCGGCCTGTGACGCCTATCGCCACGTCAAAGGCGCGAACGACGCGTGGGAACTCGAGTCGCGCCGTTATCTCAGCGGCTGCCCGTGATTCGCTACAAATCGGACATCCTGGACGAACTGGCGCGCCACGGCCTGTGCCCCAAGCCGGACACCGTGCCGACGAAGCTGCGCGAGCAGATCAACGATTTATATCTGATCGAGATCCGCCGGCTGCGTGATCGCTGCCGGGCTGGCGAGTTCAGCACCCGCGAGCTGCCAGGGCATGTGATCGAGCTGCGTAAGCGTTATGTGTTGCTTTCGATACCGATGGATCAGTGGACAGATCGGCTGTCGAACTGAAACGCGATGTCTAGCCGCCGCCGGCCTTCTCAGCATCCGACGACTGACGACTGACGACTGACGACTGACGACTGGCGACCGACGACCGCCGCCCGGACGCCCGGAGTTTTCTGTAGACTTCCCGTATGGCACGTCTCGCTCGGGTGACCGAGCCGATGGTGCGCGACCGCAAGGGTGGACCGCTTCGACCGGCAACCTGGGACGAAGCGATCAATCGTGCGGCGTCTGGACTGAAATCGATCGTTGGTGCATACGGCCCACAGTCCTTTGGACTGTTCAGCTGTTCGAAAAGCACCAACGAGATGAATTACGCGGCCCAGAAATTCGCGCGCGCGGTGATCGGCTCGAACAACATCGATAGCTGCAACCGCACCTGACATGCGCCCAGCGTCGCCGGTCTGGCGACGGTGTTCGGCATGGGTGGCGGCACGAGCTCCTACCGGGAGATCGAAGAGACCGATTGTGTGTTGCTGTGGGGCTCGAATGCCCGCGAGACACATCCGATCTTTTTCCATCACTTGCTGAAGGGGATCAGGCGAGGCGCGCGCCTCATCGCGATCGATCCGCGTCGCACCGCATCAGCCCAATGGGCCGACCTGTGGGCCGGACTCGATGTCGGCACCGATATCGCCCTGTCCAACACCATTGCGCGCGAAATCATTCACGCCGGGTTAATCAACCACGACTTTGTCGAACACGCGACGGCCGGTTTTGACGCCTACCGCGAGTCGGTGGAGGAGTGGACGCTCGCGCGCGGTGCCGACGAAACCGGCGTGCCGGCCGCCGCGATTCGCGAGATCGCTCACGCGTTTGCGACGGCGCCACGCGGCATGATCTGCTGGACGCTCGGCATCACTGAACACCACACCGCGGTCGACAACGTACTCTCGCTGATCAACCTCGCCTTGCTGACCGGCCATGTCGGACGATGGGGAGCCGGCATTAATCCCTTGCGTGGCCAGAACAATGTTCAGGGCGGCGGCGACATGGGCGCGTTGCCCGATCGCTTACCCGGCTTCCAGCATGTTGAGAACGACGACGCGCGGGCGAAGTTTGACCGCGCGTGGGGCGTCGCGGTCCCGCCACGCAAGGGGTGGCATCTGTCGCAGATGTTCGACGCCATGGAGCGCGGCGACTTGCGCGCGCTCTATGTGATTGGCGAAAACCCGGTCCAGTCAGAAGCCGATCAGCATCACGCGACCAAGGTCCTCGAAGGCCTCGACCTCTTGATTGTCCAGGACCTGTTCCTGACCGGGACCGCGCGCATCGCCGACGTCGTCTTTCCGGCCGCGGCCGCCGCGTTTGAAGCGGACGGCACAGTCACCTCGAGCGAACGGCGCGTGCAGCGTGTCCGTCCCACCCGCCAGCCAGAGGGACAATCACGCGACGATCTGGCGATCATTTTCAATATGGCCCGTGCCATGGGTGCGGACTGGGGCGCGCCCGACGCTGAGCGCGTCTGGAATGAGGTGCGCACGCTCTCGCCGGTGCACGGCGGGATGAGTTACGCCCGCATCGAAGCCGGCGGCGTGCAATGGCCCTGTTATGACGAGGGGCATCCGGGCGAAGCGTTTCTGCATAGCCGTCTATGGGAGCGACCAGTGGTTGGCCCGCGCGCGCCGTTTACGGTGGTTGAACATCAACTGCCCGTTGATCGGCTGAACGATGAGTTCCCGTATCGATTGACCACCGGGCGCCGCCTGGCCGAGTACAACACCGGCGTGCAGACCGGCGCCTACGTGTCGCCGACGCGTCGCGGCGAACGGATCGACATGTCGCCGGAAGACGTCGATCGCTTGCAGCTCGCCGAGGGTGAGCAAGTGCGTGTCCGTTCCCGCCGTGGCGAAGTGATTGTCCCCGTGCACGTTGACCAGTCGTTGCGGCCCGGGCTGACCTTCATGACGTTTCATTTCCCCGATGATGTGGCCACCAATCTGCTGACCATCGACGCGCAGGATGCAAAATCAGGCACGGCGGAATTCAAGGCGGCCGCAGTGGCGATTGAGCGGCTATCCTGAGAGCCGGCTGTTGAGAGCCGAACGCTAAATGGACCTGCACATCGTCGGCGCCGAACCCAGCGACGAGGAACGCGCGGCGGTCGACGCGTTGCTGGGGCCGCCTGAATCGGGTTGGTTTGGTGGGCGGCGCAACGCGGTGGCCGATGGCCGGACGTCCTACGGAGGCCTGCAAACGGTCACGGACCGGCGCGACTTGCTGCTGCCGGCGCTGCACGCCGCCCAGGACCGCATCGGGTGGATCAGCCGCGGCGCGCTCAACTACATCTGCCGCCGCCTGGTCGTGCCGCCGGCGGAGGCGTGGGGCGTTGTCACCTTCTATCACCTGTTCGAGACCGAGCCGCACGACCCAATAGCGATTCACGTCTGCGATGACATAGCGTGTCGTCTCCGAGGGGCCGAGTCGCTCTTTGCCGAGCACCTGGCACCTGCGGGTTCGCACCCGGCACCAAGCACCAGGCACGCGGCTCCCGCCGCCTGGCACCGCTCACCGTGTTTAGGGCTGTGCGATCACGCGCCCGCGGCGTTGATCGTCCGCGCCGGCGCAACGCCGAGCGCGGATGTAGTCACCTCGATTGCGAGTGCGGCTGAGATCACGACGGCGATCCAGGGCGCTGGAACGACGGCACGCAGTTTCAGTCGAGCAAGCGACGAGACAGGCCCGATCAAACTGCTGCGTCGGGTCGGCGTTGTCGATCCCACTTCGCTCGAGTCGTACCGCACACATGGTGGCTATCGCGCCCTGGCTCGCGCGTTTGCGCTCGGCCCGGCCGGCGTGATTCAACAAGTCGTCACGGCCAATCTGCTCGGTCGCGGCGGAGCCGCGTTCCCGACCGGCCGCAAATGGGAGGCGGTGGCGCGCGAAGCGGCGCAACCGCATTTCATCGTCTGCAACGCCGACGAATCAGAGCCCGGCACGTTCAAAGACCGCATCCTGCTCGAAGACGACCCGTTCGCCTTGATCGAGGCGATGACCATCGCGGCGTTTGCGACCGGTTGCGAACACGGCTTCATCTATATCCGCGGCGAGTACCCACTGGCCCGGCAGCGTGTCCAGCAGGCCATCGATACGGCACGGGCCGCCGGACTTCTTGGCGCGCGGGTGATGGAGCACGCGGTTGCCTTTGATCTCGAGATCCGCCGCGGCGCGGGTGCCTACATTTGCGGCGAAGAGACCGCGTTGTTCAATTCACTCGAAGGCAAGCGCGGCGAGCCGCGATCGAAGCCGCCGTTCCCGGCGCAAGTCGGGCTGTTCGGCAAGCCGACTGTGGTCAATAACGTCGAGACGCTCTTCAATGTGATCGACATCGTGCTCGAAGGCGGCGAGGCCTGGGCGCAGGTCGGCACCAAAGCGTCCACAGGCACGCGGCTGTTTTGTCTCTCCGGGCACGTCACGCGGCCGGGTTTGTATGAGGCACCGTTCGGCATCACGCTCGGCGAACTGCTGCAACGCGCCGGCGGCGTTGCCAACGGCCGCGCGCTGCAGGCCATTCTGCTCGGCGGCGCGGCCGGGAGCTTTGTCGGACCCGATGCGCTGGCGATGCCCCTGACGTTCGAGGATGCGCGCGCGGCAGGCACGACGCTGGGGTCTGGCGTGGTCATGGTGTTCGACGACACCGCCGATCTGACGGACACGCTGCTCCGCATCGCCCAGTTCATGCAGGACGAGTCGTGTGGCCAGTGCGTGCCCTGCCGCGTCGGCACGGTGCGGCAGACCGAACTGCTCGAGCGGTTGCGCGACGGGGCACGTCGCGGCGCAGCCACTCGCGAGGACCTGCTGTTGCTGACTGAACTTGGGCAGGCGATGCGCGACGCATCGATTTGCGGCCTCGGACAGACGGCGTCCTCTGCTATTGAATCCGCGGTGTCCCGGCTGCAGGTGTTTCGTCAGGGAGGAGCGGCATGACAGCTGACGCGATCTGGTTTCGGCTGCCGCCAGCCTCGACGGTGATCCCGGAACCGCCGATCCGTCCACGACGGCCGACGGTTGATCTCACCGTTGACGGCGCCGTCGTCAGCGTTGAAGAAGGGGCGACGCTGCTCGACGCCTGTCGCGCGGCAGGCAAGGACATCCCGACGTTGTGCTATCTCGAGACGCTGACGCCGATCAATGCGTGTCGCGTTTGTGTCGTCGAGGTCGAGGGCGCCCGTGTGCTGGCGCCGGCGTGCTCGCGCAAAGTCGATGCCGAGATGAAGGTCCACACCAACTCGGCTCGCGTGCGCACCTCGCGCAAAGTCGTCCTCGAGTTACTCGCGTCGTCAGTCGATCTCTCGACCGCGCCAGAACTGCAGGACCGGCTGCGCGAGTACGGCGCGGACCCGGAACGGTTCGCGGGCGCGACGGTGGCGCAACCGGTCAAGGACGACAACGATCTGTATATCCGCGACTACGCCAAGTGCGTCCTCTGCTACAAATGCGTCGAAGCGTGCGGCGCCGATGCGCAGAACACCTTCGCGATCGCCGTCGCCGGCCGTGGCTTCGATGCGCACATCTCAACCGAGCTGGACGTGCCGCTGCCGGAATCGGCGTGCGTCTACTGCGGCAACTGCATTGCAGTCTGCCCGACCGGCGCGCTGATGGCGAAGCCCGAGTTCCTGCTGCGGCAGGCGGGGCAGTGGGCGCCCGAGCAGCAGAGCGTGACCGATACCGTGTGCCCCTACTGTGGCGTCGGCTGCACGCTGACCGTACACGTGCAGGACAACCAGATCGTCAAAGTGACGTCGCCGTTGGACAACGACGTCACTCAGGGCAATCTCTGCGTCAAAGGACGCTTCGGCTTCGAGTACGTGCACGTCGAGAAAAGTGGTGATTGAGTGATGTGGCGACTGGCGATTGCAATCACCCATCCACCGACTCACCATCCGCCAATCGCACGCCCCGCCGCTAGGCGTGCTGATGTATGCGCGTCGTTAGCGGCTACTTGCCAGCCGCGCCCCCATCAGGGCTCCGACGATCCAGCCCGCCTTCGAGCATGTCGTCCTTCTGGTTGTAGACAATCACCTGCGCGGTGCCCTGGTTGCCGCCCTGCTGCAGGGTGTGGCCCATCTTCTTCAGCAGCGCGAGGGTGTCCGGCGAGAAACCAAATTCTTCATGACTGATCCGATCGGGCAGCCACTGATGATGGATGCGGCCCGCGTCGACTGACTCCTGCGCGTTCATCCCGAAGTCGACGACGTTGAGGATGGTCATCAGCACGGTGTTGATGATCGTGCGGCCGCCGGGCGTGCCGGTGACCATGAATAGCTTGCCGTCCTTGGCAAGAATCGACGGCGCCATGCTCGACAGCATGCGCTTGCCGGGCCGGGCGAGATTCGGCTCGGTGCCAATCAATCCGGTGTCGTTGGTCAGTCCGGGACCGGCGTTGAAGTCGCCCATCTCGTTATTGAGTAGGAAGCCGGCGCCGGGGACGACGATCTTCGATCCGTAGCCGGCCTCGAGGGTGTAGGTCATTGACACCGCGTTGCGCTGGCCGTCGACGACGGAGAAGTGGGTGGTCTCCTCTGATTCAGACGTCCAGGTGAAGGTCGTCGGTGACGACTTCGACGCAGTCCCGGGATTGATCGTCTTGCGCAGTTGCGCGGCGTAGTCTTTCGACAGCAGCCGATCGATCGGCATGTTCTTGACGAAATCCGGATCGCCGAGATGTTGTGCGCGGTCCGTAAAGGCGCGCCGCATCGATTCAGCAATCAGATGAAGGTTTTGTGCCGAGCCTGCGCCCGCCGATTTGAGGTCGTAGCCCTCGAGCATGTTCAGCATCAACTGCACCGAGATGCCACCGGAGCTTGGCGGCGGCATGCCGATCACGTCGTAGCCGCGGTAGGTGCCCTTGATCGCGGCGCGCTGCTTGGCCTGGTAGTTCTTGAGATCGTCGCGGGTGATCAGGCCGTTGTTGGCCTTCATCTCCTTTTCGAGGAGCATTGCCGTCTCGCCTTCATAGAAGCCGGCGGGACCCTGGTCGGCAATGCGCTGCAGCGTGCGACCCAGGTCGGCCTGCCTGAACATCTCACCGGCTTGATACGGCGTGCCGTTCTTGGAGAACTGCGCCAACGAGGCGGGATAGCGCTTGAACGACGTCAACGTGCGTTCCAGTGAGCCGGCTAATCCGTCAGTCAACTCGAAACCGTCGCGCGCGAGTTTCACCGATGGCGCGACAAGATCCTTCCAGGGCTTACTGCCGAGCGTTTTCCATGCGAGGTGCAAGCCGGCAACGGTGCCCGGTACCCCGACGGCGCGATGACTGTTGTGGTGCAACTGGACGTCGTACTTCCCGTCGACCAGCCACATCTCCGGGTTCGACCCAGCGGGCGCCGCTTCGCGGAAGTCAAACGTCGTCGCGTCGCCGTTGGCGGCGCGGAAGACCAGGAACCCGCCGCCGCCAATGTTGCCGGCGGTCGGATGGGTCACCGCCATCGCAAAGGCGGTGGCGACCGCGGCGTCCACCGCATTGCCGCCGTCGCGAATGACCTGAAACCCGATTTGGGAGGCGATGTCACTTTGGCTGACGACCATGCCGCGCTTGGCACGAAACGGTGTCGAGCCGGCTTCCAGCGACAGCGACGAGACGACGAGGGCAACCAGGAAAACAAAAGTGCGGCGAGTCATCAGGGCCTCCGGGACGGATTATACGTGGAGGACCCTCGGGCGGACCGGCGTCACGCCGCCGGCAGGACGCGCCGGCCTTCGGCGGCGCGCGGGAGCGGAGCCGTTCGGCCCGGCCGCGAGCATGGATTCCGAGGCGCGCCGAACGGCGCGCGAGTCTACTGTTTGATCTTAATCGGCGTGTCGTCCCGGTTGCCCCACTCTTCCCAGGCGCCGTAGTAATTGTGCAGCTTGGTCAGGTCGTGGCCGATCAACGCGAGCGTGAAGAGGTCGTGCGACGCGCGCATCCCGACCTGGCAGTAGACGATGACGTTGTCGGTCGCGAGCACGCCGCGATCGCGATAGATTTTTTGAATCTCGGCGGCGCTGCGAAACGTCCTGGTCGTCGGGTCGAGGGTGTCTTCCCAATACACCGGCACCGACGATTCGATGAATCCGCCGCGCTTGATGTTACGTAAATCTTTGCCGTCGATCTCGCCCTGCGTGCGGGCATCGACCAGCTTGGTGCCGGGCTTATTGATCGCGCTGATCACGTCCTGCGACGTGGCGACCTTGACCGTTCCCGGGGCGACCTTGAATGAGCCCCGGGTATAGGCCGGCACAGCGGTGCTGGTCGGCTTCTCATCGGCGGCCCATTTCACCCAGCCGCCGTCGAGCAGGGCGACGTTCTTGTGGCCGTAGTGATGAAGAATCCACCACAAACGCGCCGCGTAGATGCCCCCGCGCTCGTCGTAGGCGATCACCCGCGTGTTGCTCGAGATGCCGAGCCTTGCCATCAAGTCTTCGAACTCCGCGGCCGTTGGCAGGAAGGTCGGCGGGCGATCGGCGACCCGAATGGCATTGTTGTCGAGCAGGACCGCGCCCGGGATATGCCCGTCGGCATAACCGCGCTGCCGCATGTCGACGATCCGCACAGTGGGATCGGACAAATGGGCCGCCAGCCAGTTGGTATCGACGAGCATTTCCGGGCGCGCGAATCCGGCTTGCGCCGCAAGAACGATGGCGAGGAACAGCATTGGCTGATTATAGTGGACGCGTCACGTGATGACGATCACCCCGATCGAGACGCCCGCCGACCGCGACTGGTGCGCGCGGTTGCTGTCGACGACCGACCCCTGGGTCACCTTCAAACGTGACTTCGACGCGTGCCACACCATCCTCAGCAATCCCGTCAAGGAGCGCTACGTCGTTCGCGACCATGGCGACCGCGCCGGCCTGCTGATCCTCGATATGACCGGCCCCTTCCCCGGCTACATCCAGACGATTTGCCTGGCGCCGCAGGCGCGCGGCCAGGGCCTGGGCTCGCGCGTCATTGCGTGGGCCGAAGAACGCATCTTCCGCGACAGTCCCAACGTCTTCATGTGCGTGTCGTCGTTCAATCCCGATGCACAACGCCTGTACCGCCGCCTCGGTTACGAGGTGGTCGGCACACTCAAGGGGTTTGTCGTCGAGGAACATAACGAACTGCTGTTGCAGAAACGGCGCGGGTCGTGGGCGTGGTTTCGGGCGCGAGAAGGGTGACAGGGATCAGATCAGGGACCAACCAATCTGTGAATTCTGTGTAATCTGTGGTTTGTGGTTATCGAATCCAAGTTGCCTGACGTCGGTGTGTCGATCTTTGCGGTGATGACCCGGCTCGCCAACGAGCATGGCGCGATCAACCTGTCGCAGGGTTTTCCAGATTTCGACTGTGACCCGGCGCTCGTCGAGCGCGTCGCGCAGGCGATGCGCGATGGGCACAATCAATATGCGCCGATGCCCGGCGTGCTGGCCTTGCGCGAGGCGCTTGCGGACAAGGTGCAACACTGCTACGGCGCGCTCTACGATCCGCAAACCGAGATCCAGATTGTCTCCGGCGCCACCGCCGGGCTCTACGCCACGCTGACGGCGTTTGTGCATTCCGGCGACGAAGTGATCCTGTTCGAGCCGTGCTACGACTCCTACGTCCCGGTGATCCGCCTGAGCGGCGGCGTGCCGGTCTTCGTCAGCCTGCGCTATCCGGATTATCGCGTCGACTGGTCGGAAGTGAACCGCGCGATCACGCCGCGTACCCGCGCCATCCTCGTCAATACGCCGCACAACCCGACTGGTGTGATGTGGACCGCTGATGACATGCGCGAACTAACGGCGCTGGTCGACGGCACCGACATCTTGCTGATTGGCGATGAGGTCTACGAGCACATTATTTTCGACGGCCGTCGGCATGAAAGCCTGTTGCGCTATCCCGACTTGCGGTCGCGCGCCTGCGTGATCAGCTCGTTTGGCAAGACCTTCCATACCACCGGATGGAAAGTCGGCTACTGCCTCGCACCCAGCGCGATCCTGGCCGAAGTGCAGCGCGTCCACCAGTTCATGACCTTCACCGTGCACACGCCGTCGCAGATCGCGTTCGCCGAATTTGCGACGCGGGACCCCGGCGCGACTGCGCTGGCGGCGTTTTATCAACAAAAGCGCGATCTGTTCCTCGACCTGGTCAAGGACTCTCGCTTCACGCCACTCGCCTGCGAAGGCACCTATTTCCAGTTGCTCGACTACTCGGACATTTCGGGCGAATCAGATAAAGAGATGGCGATGCGGCTGATCACGGAACACGGCGTCGCCTCAATCGCCTGTTCGGCGTTTCTCTATAAGGATCCTGGTGGACCGGTGTTGCGGTTCTGTTTTGCGAAAAAAGATGACACGCTGCGGGCGGCGGCAGAACGCTTGCGCGGCGTCTGACACGCAGATTTCGCAGAGAAATACTTCACGCAGATTTCGCAGATTACACAGATAAGGTTTTGATCGCGGTGTGCGCCTATCCGCGGTCGCGGCACTAGGCCGTGTTGCCGGATCTCGCGCGTGCCAAACTCCACGCAGATTCCACAGATGACACCGATCCGTTGTCGATCGTGGTGTGCGCCCATCAGCATGTGAGCGCCCAGGCGTATTGCCAGATCGAAACCGCGTTACCGAATCAACCGCAGGTAATCCTGTAAACCTCTAGCAGGGTTCCACTGCTTCGGATACCCCAGCGACACTTCTTCGAATCGCACCCCGTCGCGCTCGCGAGTCGCGCGCATGTGCAGGTGGCCATAGACCACCGTGTCGATCGGGTAGCGGGTGTGCCAGTCCTCGGTGGCGCGGGTCCCGCACCAGATCGAGAAGCGCGGAATGCGCGGCAGCACGGCGTGCTCGCGGCGCAACGGCCAGTGGTTAATCAGAATGATGCGCGTGTCGCTGGGAATCGCGCTCAGGCGCGCCTCTGTTTCGGTGACGCGCGCCGCGCTCCATGCCTGGCGCGATTCGTAAGGCGCCGGGCTCAGGAGATCTTCATCCGCGCAGCGCACGCCTGCCGCCGCGGCCCACGCAACAGCGGCATCGGCCGTGGCAATCCGGTCCGGCCGGAAGGTGTAATTGTAGAGCGCAAACGTCGGGACAATCGCCGTGCGCGGGCCGTCGCCGGGCCACACCGCATAGGGATCTTCCGGGGTCAGCACGCCGTAGGTTTGGCACAGCCGCACCAGCCGCCGATAGTGCGCGTCGCCGCGCCGCGCATCATCGAGCGACTGCGGCGTCCAGAGATCGTGATTGCCGACCGTCCAGATCACCTGCGCAAATCGCGGCTGCAGCGTGCGTAAGACGAAGTCGAGATGGGCGGGGGTCTCGCCGGTGTCCCCGGCAAGAATCAACCAGTCGTCCGGCATCGCCGGCAACGCGTCGACAGCGCGGCGGTTCTCCTCGTAGCCGACGTGAAGGTCGCTGATTGCCCATAGGTTCACGCGGGAACCTCGGGCACGGTTTCTTCGACGTCGATTGGCAAGTCGGCGCCCGTCCGCCGCACCGCCACCGCCATGCGATGGTCGGCGCTCGGCCAGAACTGCGCGAACTGCCAACTGTCTGCATCGTCATGCAACTCCGGTGCGAAGGCGATCGACGGCGCGTGCCCATCGCTACGCATGAAAGTGAACTGGCGCAGCGGCAGTGCCAGCCCGAGACCGCGTGCCTTGATGTAGGCCTCTTTCAAGGTCCAGTAATCGAAGAACACCGTCGGCTGATCGGCTTCGGGCAATGCTCGTAAGTCAGCGACTTCCTGCGGCGAAAAAAAGCGCTCGGGGACCTCGTAGCTGAGACGGCGGTTAATGTGTTCGATGTCGACCCCGACCTCGCGACCGATGGTCAGGGCGCACGCGACCATTCCGGTGGTGTGGGTCAGGTTGAAGCGTAAGTCCGGCGCGCCCGGCGGGCGTCGCGCGAGCTCCGGCCGGCCATGCTCGCCAATGACGAACTCCCAGGCCTCCGGCGAGACATCCGCAAACCGCGACAGCATGGTGCGGGCGAGGGCGCGTCCCACGATAAAACGCGTCGCATCGTCACGTTGCGCAAAACGCTGGGCGCGCTGCTTCTCATCGTCGGTCAGCAGACGTTGATAGGAGGGCAACCGGTCCTGCACCTCGCGTGCCTCGGTGCGAGCAGTCCACACCAGCACCTTATCCATGTCGGTCATTGCACACGCTTGCTTCGGTTGAAGTAGTAATAGCCGGTCCCCAACACAAGCGCGAGTGAAGCCAGACCGATGCCCACTGCGGCACCGTTCTTCTGCACCATCGCCACCGCGCTCTCGCCATACATCACCGCCAGGTAGCCCTGACCGAAGTATCGGATGCTGCGACCAATGGTGATCGCGACCACGAACTTCCACGGCGACACTCTCGCCGCACCGGCGAGCAGCACGAACATCTTGAAGGGCGTCGGCGGCGGCAGCAGCGCCGGGACAATCACCGCGAGCAAACCATGCCGCTGATACAGCGCGAGGCCGCGTTCGACGCGCGGGCCACTGAACCGCTTGCGCAGGAAGACCTCGCCGCCGCGATGCGCGAAGACGTAGAGCACCGTGCAGCCCACTAATGACCCGGCCGTGGTCATGGCGGCGTAATAGGGCATCAGCGCCGGGTTGGCCGCGCTGAGAAAGATGATCAACAGATCGTTGACCTGCGGAAACGACAAGAACGACGAGTCGAGGGCCGCGACGACGAACATTCCGCGGCCGCCGAGGCCTTCTGCCCATTCCTGAATAGAGGCGAGTAGCGACACTAGCGTTCGGCCCGTGGTTGGGTACGCAGAGTGTCGCGCGGGTAAAAGAGCAGTCCCAAACCGGCCCAGAGCATGCCTCGGACGCGGCGAGCCAGGGCCAACGAACCGCCGCCGGCCAGGCCGAGCGCGCGGACGACGGCGACATTCGAAGCCTCGAGCGCGCCGAGGTTGGCCGGGATCAGTGCACCGGCCACGCTCGCGGAACGGGTGAATGTCTCGACGATCATGCTGCTCCACACGCTGATCGGTTGACCAATGGCCCAGAACACCACCCAGACTTCAAACGCCATCACCGCGTAGCACGCGATCGCCAGCGCCGCGAGTTTGGCTAGCCGTGTGCGATCCGAGCGCGCCAGCTGCAGAAAGATCGCCTCGACGTCCCGAATAAAGCGCGCGACACGACCTTCCGTCCATCCCCACCCCGTGCGGCGATACATGCCCTCGAGCAGCGGCCCGATGTAGCGCCCGCGACGGGTGAGAAAGATCGCCGTCAGGATGACGACGGCGACGGCAACCGCCGCAATGCCGCGAAAGATGCGCTGCCAGCCGTCGGGCACCACGTCGGAAGTCATCGCGGCCAGCGCGGTCACGGCGACCAGTACGACACTGATCACGCCCATCGCCGTGCGTTCGAGGATCGTCGATGCGGTCGACGCGGCCGGCGGCACGCGGTCGAGTAGCAGCACGACGCGCAGCGGCTCGCTGGCGAGGCCGCGAATCGTGAAGTAGGACACTGCATCGGCGGCGAGTCGAATGCGAAATAACCGGCCGTAACTCGGCCGCACCTCAGTAGGGAAACACCAATACCAGCCCAGCGTGCGCAGCGCATGCCAGACGCCGCTCGGCAGCAGGACCACCGGCAGCAGCAGACCGAGGCGGCGCGACTCGCGGAGCGTTTCGTCACGGTCGACGTAAAGCAGGGTCACACCAAACAGCGCGAGGCCGGCCAGAATGGCGACGCGCGAGATCCACGCGGGGATCGACCGCCTCATTCCGGTTGATTCTCTGGAATCAGCCGTTCGACGATGACGGCGTCGCGCCAGCGCCCGTCGAGGCGGGCGTGTTTCTCGTAGATGCCGACTTCACGGAATCCGACCGATTGCATCAGCGAGCGGCTCGCGGCGTTCTCGACCAACACTCGCGAGACCAATTTCCAGAACCCGGCCCGGCGAGCCGCGTCGATCAGCGCCTCCATGGCGACCCGGCCGGCGCCCTGCCCGCGGGCGCTGCGCGACACATAGACCGAAAACTCAGCGATGCCCGCGTAGCATTCGCGGGGCCGGTAGGGGGAGGTCGAGGCAAACGCGACGATCGCGGCGTCGTCGTCGGTGACGACCACGATCGGGTGGCGGACCTCGAACCAGCGGCGGACCTCTTCTGGCGTTCGCTCGCGCGTCTCAAAGGTACCGACGCGATCGACGATCCCCTGGTTATAGATGCGGGTGATGTCAGCGGCGTCGTCGGGCGAGGCCACGCGCGCGAAAAAGGGCATGCGACCGCATCATTGTAATGGGGCTGCCTCGCCGGCACGTATAATCCCCGACGGAAAGAGAGGCATCGATGCTTCAAGGGACGAGTCGTGAGGCAGCCGCAGAATTTCTCGGCACCTTTGTTTTGATCGCGTTCGGCATCGGGGTCGTGGCCCAGACCGTTCTCAGTGGGCAGGTCAACGGCTCCTATCTCGGCATCAACATCGGCTGGGGGCTCGCCGTAATGCTGGGCGTCTATGTCTCAGGTGGCGTGTCGGGCGCTCATCTCAATCCGGCGGTCACCATCGCGCTGGCGCTGTTGCGGGGCTTTCCGTGGGTCAAAGTCCTCCCCTACATCCTCGCCCAGATGGCGGGTGCCTTTGCCGCCTCCGCGGTCGTCTACTTCGCGTATCGCGAAGCCTTCGACGCCTTCGACGCGGGCCTGCGGCAGATTGCGGGGCCGCAAGGGACCGCGGGCATCTTCGCGACCTATCCGCAACCGTTCCTGTCCAACATCGGCGGCCTGGTCGATCAGGTGCTGGGCACGGCGCTCTTGATGGCATCGATTTTTGCGATTACCGACCAGCGCAACAACGCCACGCCCAGCTGGTTGACGCCGATCATCGTCGGCGGCATCGTCGTTGCCGTCGGCGTTGCCTTCGGCTTCAACGCCGGCTATGCGATCAATCCGGCCCGCGATCTCAGCCCACGGATATTTACCGCGGTGGCGGGGTGGGGCGGGGGCGTGTTCACCGCGGCGAACGGCTGGTGGTGGGTACCCGTCGTCGGCCCGTGCATTGGCGCGGTGCTTGGCGGCCTGGCCTATGACCTCTTGATTTTCCGTAATCATCCGCCGTCGGCAGTGGAGGCTCAGTGAGCAAGTTCGTTCTCGCGCTGGATCAAGGCACGACGTCGAGTCGCGCCATCGTGTTCGACCGTTCGGGATCGGTCATCTCGATGGCGCAGCAAGAGTTCCCGCAGCTGTTTCCAGGACCCGGCCACGTCGAGCACGACCCGGAAGCGATCTGGAGCTCGCAGATCGAGACCGCCAAGCAAGCCATTGCCCAGGCCGGCGCGACACCGGCCGACCTGGCGGCGATCGGCATTACCAATCAGCGCGAGACGACGGTGTTGTGGGAACGCGACTCGGGACGACCGGTGGCGAATGCCATCGTCTGGCAAAGCCGGATCACTGCGCCGATTTGCGATCGGCTCAAGGAAGCGGGGCACGAGGAAACCTTCCGCAGTAAGACTGGACTCGTCGTCGATGCATATTTTTCCGGCACCAAGATCAAGCACCTGCTCGATTCGCACGACGGGCTGCGCGCGCGTGCGGCGCGCGGCGAGGTCCTGTTCGGGACGATCGACTCGTTCCTGATTTGGCGGCTGACCGGTGGCAAGTGCCATGTCACTGATGTCAGCAATGCCAGTCGCACGCTGCTGTTCAACATTCATACGATGGATTGGGATGATCAGCTGCTCAAAATCCTCGACGTGCCACGGGCGATGCTGCCGACCGTCAAGTCGTCGAGCGAGGTCTATGGCCACACCGACCCGTCGATCTTCGGGTCAGCGATTCCCGTCGCTGGTTGTGCCGGCGACCAGCAGGCGGCGCTGTTCGGCCAGGCCTGTTTCGAGCCCGGCACGGCAAAGAACACCTACGGCACGGGCTGTTTCATGTTGCTCAACACTGGCAAAACGCCGGTGCCGTCGCACAAAGGCCTGCTCACCACCGTCGGATGGCGCATAGGCGGGGAAACCACCTACGCGCTCGAAGGCTCGGTGTTTGTCGCCGGCGCTGCGGTGCAATGGCTACGGGATGGATTGAAGGCGATCCAGTCCTCGGCCGATGTTGAGAAGTTGATGCGCGAGGTCCCCGATACCGACGGCGTCTACCTGGTGCCGGCCTTTGTCGGTCTTGGCGCCCCCTATTGGGATCCGCGGGCACGCGGCGCGATCGTCGGGCTGACGCGCAATTCCACCATCGCCCACGTGGCGCGCGCGGCCGTTGATGCGATGGCGTATCAAACGCGCGACGTACTCGAGGTGATGCAGGACGAGGCCGGCTTGTCGTTATCGACGCTCAAGGTCGATGGCGGAGCAGCCGCTAACGCGATGCTTCTGCAGTTTCAAGCCGACCTCCTCGGCGTGCCGGTGCGTCGTCCGGTGGTGCAGGAAACCACGGCCCTCGGTGCGGCATATCTGGCTGGACTCGCAGTTGGCTACTGGAACGGCCTGGATGACGTGCGACGGAACTGGGCGCTCGATCGTGAGTTTGCGCCGCAGCGCCCGCGGAGCGACAGCGACCGCCTCTATGCCGGCTGGAAAAAAGCGGTGACTCGCTCGCTGGCCTGGGAAGAATAGAGGTGGCAGTGCCGCTGCCTGCAGTGGCCACGACCGGGCCATGGTACCGGCAGGTATCGCGTGAACAGTGGAAAGCGTTTCTCGCCACGTTCGCCGCATGGGTGCTCGACGCCTTCGACTTCACGATCCTGACCTTCGTGCTGATCAACATCCAGCAGAGCTTTTCGATCAACAACGCGCTTGCTGGCCTGCTCGGGACGGTGACGCTGATGTTCCGGGTTGCTGGCGGGATCGGCGCCGGCACCGCAGCGGATCGCTGGGGACGCAAGCCGCCGATCATTTTTTCGATCGCCTGGTTCACCCTGTTCGCGTTCCTGAGCGGCCTCTCGACCTCCTACGTCATGCTGTTCGCATTTCGCGGCCTGTTTGGCATCGGGATGGGCGGGATGTGGGCGGCCGGAGTGCCGCTGGCTCTGGAACACTGGCCGAAACAGTTTCGTGGGGTCGCCTCCGGATTACTGCAAGGCGGCTTTTCGTTTGGCTTCATGCTGTCGTCGCTGGTCTACCAGTTTGGCTGGCCGATCGTCGGCGGCAACCCCGATTGGGGCTGGCGCCTGATGTTGTGGTCAGGGGTGCTGCCGGCGTTCGTGATTCTGGCCGTGATGTTCACCGTCAAAGAGAGCCCGGTGTGGCTGGAGCAGCAACGACTGCACCGAGAGTCGGGCCTGCCGCCAGCGCGCTTCTCGATTGCGCGCCTCTTCCATCCGGATTTGCGCTGGGTAACCGTGCACACGTCGTTGCTGATGGCGACGTTTATCTTTTCCTATCATTCGATCACGTTCTGGTATCCGACGCTGCTACGGGAGTTTGAACTCCAGCCGTTGCGCTATCTCATCGCACTCAATGCCGGCGGCCTGATCGGCTCGGTCATTCTTGGCCAATTATCTGAAACGCGGCTCGGCCGCCGCGGCGCACCGACCCTCGGCATGACTGTGGGCGTGGCATCGGCACCGTTGTACCTGTGGGCATCCAACCCGGACCTCTTATTACTCGGTGCGTTGCTCATCGGACTAGGTTGTTCGGGTGCCTGGGGCATTGTTCCGGGCTATCTGTCCGAACGGTTTCCCACCGAGGCCCGCGCCGTCGGCACCGGCTTCGCCTACCACGTCGGAGCCGGCATCGGCGCCGTGACCCCGCTCCTGATCGGCGCACTGAAGGACTCCGGCACACCGCTGGCTACTGCGATGCTTGGGTGCATTGTGGTGGCGGGCGTTTTGGTCCTGACCATGCTGTGGCTGGGACCCGAAACCCGGGGGAGGGACCTGGCACCGTTGTGACAAAAAGTTACATATCTACCGAGATCCCAGACGACATTGGCGCCGGAAGGTTTCACGCCACGAAGAGATGACTGAGGGCGATCGAGGCCGCGACCGTGACGTTCAATGAGTCGACGCCCGCCACCATTGCAATGCGAACGCGTTGGTCCGAGAGGCTGAGCGCTTCGTCGGACAGGCCGGCACCCTCCGCACCAACCATAACCGCCACTTTTGCCAGCGCGCGCGGCACCGTTTCGAGCGCGGCGGCGTTCGCATCAGGCGTCAGCGCGATGACGCGGAAGCCGTGCGCGGACAAAGTGGCCAGATCTGCGGGCCACGTCGACGCGAAGCCAAAAGGCAGCGCCAAAGTGGCGCTCATCGACGTCCGGATCGCCTTGCGGTAGTAGGGATCACTGCAACCGGGACCGAGGACGACGGCGTCGACGCCGAATGCGGCGGCGCTGCGAAACAGTCCACCGATGTTATCGGGATTGTTCACGCCCTCGAGTATCAACAGACGCCGCGCTGATTGCAGGTTCAGGTCGGCAAGCGTCCGCGGGGTCGGCCGCACGGCCAACGCCACGCAGCCACGATGAATGTTGTAGCCGGCGATGGCGTTGATCAGCGCCTGATCGACGACGAAGAACTCGCCTGAGCCGCCGAGTGCCTGATACGCCACGGGGGTGACTAAGACGGAGCGGACGCGATGGTGGGGCAGCGCGAGCAGGCGCTGCACGTTGGCGCGCCCCTCGATGACGATCAGATTGGCGCGGCGGATGCTGTCGGGATCGGCGAGCGATCGATAGTCGGCGATGCGCGGGTCGTCGAGCGACGCGATCTGAATCATGCGCCGCTTTCAGCGGTCGGCTTTCGACTTTCGGAAGGACTGGTGAAGGCTGATTGCCGACAGCCGGTGGCTGCTATGTCCACTCGGTCTTTTGCACGACCGGCATTTGCAGCGCCCGCTCGCGATCCAGATCGAGCGAGCCGACATGCAGCGACAGCGGCGACTGCACCCATTTGTAAATCGATTGGGTGAACAGTTTGGTAAAGCGCGTCGCCCACGCACGAGCCTGCGCCGGGCCGGTCTCGGGAAAAAGACTGAGTAACGCCTGTTCCACTTCGTCGGGCGACATTTTTTCGGCGGCGTAGAGATGCAGACAGGCATCAAGGACCGGGAACGGCATCAGTTCGTTTTCTGCGACCTGTGCGTCAGCCAGTTCGGGACCGGGGTCGGTGGCCAGCGTCTCGGCCACGCCCTTGAAGCCGAAGCGGTGATGAAGGCGCTCGAGCAGCGCGATCACCACGGTCTTCGGGACATTGGCGATCACTGACAGCGCCCCCTCGAGATCCCCGCCCATCGTCGTATAGCCGACGGCCTTCTCGCTCATGTCGCCGGTTTGCAGGAACAGCGCGCCCGAGGAGTTCGACCAATTCCACATGCGCTGCCCGCGCAGCCGCGCCTGCACGTTCTGCCGGGTCAATTCGGTCGGCTCCTCGCCCTGCAGCATCGTCCGCGTCGCTTGCATTTCACGGTCGGTCGCCTCGTCGATCGAGATGGTGCGCAGCTCGACACCAAGTTCTTCGGCCAGCGTGTGCGCGGCAGTCCGCGTCCCTTCTTGCGAGTGACGGCTCGGCATGTAGAACGCGGTGATGGCGACCTGGTCGAGCAGCTGCGCGGCTCGCCACGCGACCAGCAACGTCAACATCGAGTCGCGACCGCCCGACAGCGCGATGCCCAGCGATTTGAACGCACCGGTTTTTTGGTAGTAGCTCCTGACCCCGACGGCGAGCGCCTCGAACAGGTCGTCCAGCGCCTGGTCGCGCGGATCGACGCTGGCCGGCGCCGACGCCGGCAAAAAGAAACTGCCGCCTGGGGGCGCAGGGTAAGCGAGTCGAGACCGATCCGCGGTGGCGCCGTCGCAGTCGATCACCGGGACGTCAAGACGCTGCAAGCGGAAATCTTCGCAGTCCGTCCGCCAGGTGGTTTGTTCCATGCGCAAACGGCTGGTGCGATCGAGGTCGACCACCGCCGAAGCCCAGCCGTGGGTAAAGCGCGGCGCGTCGAGGACCAGCCGGCCGTTCTGGAAGACGAGGCCGCCGCCGTCGTAAATCAAACCGTCCTGGCCGCCGACGGCGTTCGCATAGATCAGGACCGTCTGATTGTCGGCGGCGCGCGTTGCCAGCATTTCGCGACGCGTGTTCTCGACGCCCATTCGGTACGGTGACGCCGAGACATTGACGACCAGTTCAGCCCCCGAGTAGCAGCGTCGTCTCATCGGACCGTCGGGCGACCACGCGTCTTCACAGACCTCGGTTGCCACCAACCCGAAGTCAAACTTGAAAATGTAGTCGCCAAGGGGGATCCCGCCGGCATCGAGCGCCAGTTTGGATCCGCCATGCGAGAACGTTCGTGCTTCGTAGAAGACGTTGTAGGTCGGGAGTTTTTCCTTCGGCACGAACGCCAGAATGCGTCCGCGATGGACGACCGCCGAGCAGTTGAACAATTGCCCGCCGACCGCGACGGCCAGACCGACACAGAAAACGGTCGCGGCATCAGCGGTTTCAGAGGCGAAGCGCTCCAGTTCACGACGCTGTCCATCGAGAAAGCCACGCCACTGGACCAGGTCTTCCGAGGGGTAGCCGCCAACCGCCTGCTCGGGAAAGGCCGCGAGCGTGACGTCAGCTTCAGCCATCTCGCGTGCCAGCGTGATCAATTGCGACACGTTGGAGCGCACCGCCCCCACGGTCGGACTGGTACTCGCCACGGCCACTCTCGCTAGACGCACGATTCAAGTATTACGCACACAGGGGATTACGCAGAGGGGGGTGTCCGCAGATTACGCAGATTACGCAGATTTAGACTGAGATCGTGGTTGGCGCCGATCCGGCCAATACCTCCGGGCGTCCTGCAAGACCCTTAAATATCTAATCTGCGTACTCTACAGCGGTCGCAGCCACCTCACCCTGGCGACAATCCGATACGAGTACTCATAGTGCGACTCGACCCGGTGCAGACGGGCGGCTGCAAACATGTGCAAGCCGGGGGCGGGTGAGAAATGGCGGGTCAGCCCCAGTTCGCCATAGTCGCGCACGCGCCTGAACATCGTCCCATCGCGCCGTGCGGAGAGGTAGTTGGGATCGCCTTCCGCCTTGAGCGTGTCGCGGCTGCGCCAGACCACCCCGTGGGCTCGCCATCTGGAACGTGTCCAGGCGACTCGCGTGAAGCTGCCCAGACCTGCGTCGGTCAATAGCGGCTGGGCGCGATCCGGCACGTGCCGAGTCGCCACCACGTGACTCTCGAGGCTGACCTGCCCGGCGCCTGCCGCGCCGGTCCATTCGATGCCAAGCGCAGCGGCCTGACTGTCGCTGACAGCGCCGCTGTCGAACTGTTGGCCGCCCTCGTGGACCAGGTGCCACTGGCCGTGCAGGGCGAGTGCGCGCGCCACGGTGATCGCCCCACGATACCCGGTGTCGAACCGCTCACGGTGCTGGTCGGTGTTAAGGCGCTGCCAGTTAATCCACAGGTCGTGATTCAGGCGCGGCCGATCGACGAGCCATTGCAGCCCCATCTCCTGACCACGGCTAAAGGTCAGCTGTTCGCGTTGCAGCGGCGGCAGGAGCCCGTGCAACGTTTCGACATCGGGTCCGGCGACCGCCGTGCGCGTGGCTGCCGTTTCGAGTGAACCAAAGATGAAGCGCGAGGACGCGTCGCCAATGGCGAGGGCAAGCACCGGTTCGCCCTGTTCGAGAAAGGTATGGGCGCCGAATCGGCCAAGGCCAAAGATCCCGCCGCGCAGCGTGACGATTTTATTCAACGCGACGTCGAGAGTGATCCGCCCCGAGGCGCCGAGAAGCGTCTCGCCTTCGCGGAACGGATTGGCGAACTCGGTGTTGTCGCCGTAAAACAGCAGGTCGCCCGCCGCAGTGTAGGTCTGCGCACCGGTGCTTTCGCTGAAGCCGCACAACATGAGGACGATGAGGGCGCTACGATGAGCCATGCGGGTGGTGGCAGTCATTGTCGCACTGGTGCTGGCCAGCGCCGCCGACGCGCGCGGACAAGACCACCGGCTGCGGCTTGGTGTGGCGGCAACGGTGCTGACGGAAGCGTGGGATCGCAACGAGACGCACGAATGGTTCGCTGGGTTGACGGCCGGGCTCGATCGACAGGTGTGGAAGTTCGTGGCTCTCCGCGGGGAGGTGATGGCGCTCAGGGTGGAGCAGCCCGACCACGGCTGGCTGCGGGGGTTCACGATGGGCGCACGGGGCCGCTGGCGACGACCGCATTTCCGGCCGGTGATCGATCTGGCCGTCGGGTTGTCGGACTCGACGGTAGCGGTTCCGAAACGTGGCACCACGTTTAACTATCTAATAGTGGGAGGCGCTGGTGTCGAGCTCCCGGTCCGCGCGATGACCGTCGACCTCGGCCTGCGCTGGCTGCACGTGTCGAACAATGGCCGCGAAGGCAGCGGCCGCAATCCGGATATCCAATCGCTCGGCATCACTGCCGGCGTGTCGTGGTGAACATATGTTTGGCAAGCCGTTCAAGACCAAGTTACCGGGCGCACAGCAAGCGCTCCCCGGCCGTTCGCAGTCGATGCCGGTGCCGGCCACCCATCACGTCACCGGCGGCCCGCTCGAGCCGCATCAGTCGAACCTCGAACAAGCCGTCTTCGGGCTCGGCTGTTTCTGGGGCGCGGAAAAAATGTTCTGGCAGACGCCGGGGGTAACCAGCACCAGTGTTGGATATGCCGGCGGTCCGACGCCGAACCCGACCTACGAGGAAGTCTGCAGCGGCGCGACCGGACACACCGAAGTCGTCCGCGTGTTCTTCGATCCGGCGCAGGTCCGTTACGACGACTTGTTGCGCGTCTTCTGGGAGGGGCATGATCCGACGCAGGGCATGCGCCAGGGTGGCGATGTCGGGACGCAGTATCGCTCCGCCATCTACTACCTCAGCGATGAGCAGCGCGCCGCCGCCGAAGCGTCACGTGACGCCTATCAACAACAGCTGCGCAGGGCCGGCTACGGTGAGATCACCACCGAGATCACGCCGTCGCCGACGTATTTTTACGCAGAGGCCTATCACCAGCAGTATCTCGCCAAGAATCCGAACGGCTATTGCGGGCATGGTGGGACCGGCGTGAGCTGTCCAATCGGCACTGGCCAACGGGCGTAAGTCGCGGACTACTTGACGATCGCTTTCGACCGTTCACGGAGCGCCTCTTCCCACAGCAATCGACTGGGCGGCGGCCCTTTCCGTCGCGTCAGTCCAAAGCGCTTGATCGCGTGATGATCGATGTGCGCCATCGCCTCGGGAATACTGTCGGTGATCAGGAACAGATCGAGATCGGTCGCCGACACGGTGCCGAGCGCGACCATTTCTTTGAGCAGGTCAGTGAACGGCTTCCAGTAAGACAGACCCATCAGGACGACCGGAAACTGTTGAATTTTTCCGGTCTGGATCAGCGTCAGCGCCTCGGTCAATTCGTCCAGCGTGCCCAAGCCGCCCGGCAGGACGACGAACGCGTACGAGTACTTGAACAGCAGTACCTTGCGCACGAAGAAGTAGTGGCAGGTGACGTAGCGATCGAGATACTGATTCGGGAACTGCTCATGCGACAACGTGATGTTGCAGCCGACCGAGCGGCCGCCCGCTTCGCGCGCCCCACGATTCGCCGCCTCCATCACGCCGGGGCCGCCGCCGGTCATCACCGTGAACCCGAGACTGACCAGGGCGCCGCCCACCTCGCGTCCGAGTTCGTAATACTGATGCCCGGCCGGAAAGCGCGCCGACCCGAAGACCGTGACGCACGGGCCGACAAAGTGCAGCCCGCGAAAGCCGCGGATGAAATCGCGCGCCGCGCGGACCAGGATCAGCAGTTCTTTGGCCCGGCCGTGTGGGCCTTCGAGAAAATAGCGATCGTCTTCGGATGGTTGGACGACCTCGGGGACGTCAGGTCCGGGCGTAGCGACGGGGTCTGGCACTTGTCGATGTTATAGCGGGTCGGCATCGCGCCGGACGAGCGGGGTTTTTGAGGTAAAGTCCTATCCTCAGGTTTCGAGAAAAACTCCAACGTTTACAGCTATGCCCAGCGTGGTTACCGTCACCCTTGCCCTGTTACTCAGCGCCGCACAAGCTGCCGGCGATCTGCGTGGCAGCCTCGTGGATTTCTCCGGCGCCGCAGTCCCCGACGCCACCGTCACGCTCATCGTCGACGGGCGCGAAACGCCTGTACCAGTCGGCAACGACGGGACGTTTGTCATCCCGCCGGGCGGTGGAGTCCTGCGGGTGCGCGCCGGGGGATTCGAACCCGCTGAGATCACTGTCGCCGCCAGCGCGCGTGGACCGCTGCGCATCGTGTTGCACCCGGCGTCGTTTGCTTCGTCGATCGTGGTCACCGCCGACCGCGGCGCAACCCGGCTGCCGAGCGCGGCAAGCGCCACCGTCCTGTCATCCGCCGAACTCGTCAATTCAGCGGCGGGTGCGTTGGACGATGTGCTGCGCGTGACGCCAGGTTTCACGTTGTTCCGCCGCTCGTCCTCGCGCACGGCCAATCCCACGACGCAGGGTGTGACCCTGCGCGGCGTGTCCGGGTCGGGCGCCAGCCGGACGCTTGTTCTGGCCGATGGGGTGCCCCTCAACGACCCGTTCGGCAGCTGGGTCTATTGGAACCGTGTCCCACTCGCCGCGATCGATCGCGTCGAGATCGTCCGCGGCGGCTCCGGCGATCTCTACGGCGCGGACGCGCTCGGCGGGGTCATCCAGGTGCTGACTTTTACGCCCGGACGCCCGCGAATGCGCGCGGTGGTGGATGGCGGTTCTCATCAGACCGGACGCGGATCGGTGTTCGGCGGCACGACGTTCGGTGCATGGACCGCGACCGCGGCTGGGGAGTGGGTGGGCACCGACGGTGCGCCGACGCTCGATCCAGCGGTCGCCGGCCCGGTCGATCTTCGCGCCGACAGCGATTACAAGACAGGCTTCGCGAGCTTTGGTACCCAGCGCAACGCCTGGCGCGCCTCGGCGCGACTGAGCGGGTATTCAGAAGACCGCAACAACGGCACACCGGTGCAGGTGAACAACACCGATTGGCGGCAGTTGTCGGGAGAGCTGGCCGGCGTTATCGGGATGAGTGCCTGGGACGTGCACGTCGCGGGCGGCAGCCAGGACTACTACCAGACCTTCTCGGCGGTCGCCGGCGATCGCCGCACCGAGCGTCTGACCACTGAGCAGACGACGCCGACCGAATTCGTCTCGGTGTCGGGTCAGTGGTCCCGCCCGCTGGGTCGGCACTCGGTGATGGTTGGCGCCGAAGGCCACCAGACCGATTCTACGGTTGAAGAATTTCGCTACACGCTGGTCGCCGGACAGAATCTTCGCTCTGGGCCGTTCCTGGTCGGTGGCAAAGAACGCGGCGCTGCGGTCTATGGCCGGATGGGACTTGCACTCGGCGATCGCATGACCGTGTCGCTTGGTCTGCGCGGCGACACCTGGCGGTCAGAACCGCTGCTGGCGACGCTGCAACCCAAATCGCTGACGTTTGTCAGCCCGCGCGTCGGCGTTGGCTACCGCCTCGGTAACGTCACCTTGCAAGCCGCCGCGTATCGCGCGCATCGCACGCCGACCTTGAACGAACTGCATCGCGGCTTCCGCGTCGGCGCAATCGTCACCAATCCGAATGTCCTGCTCGAAGCGGAAGAGTTAACCGGCGTCGAAGGCGGCGCGCTCTTTTCGCGTGGCGGCGTGTCGCTCCGGGTCACCGGATTCGCGAACACGCTTGAAGGCGCGATCGCCAATGTCACGGTCGCCCCGAACGTCCGCATCCGACAGAACTCGGACGAGATTCGCGCCACCGGTGCTGAAGTTGAGGCTGATATCCGGCTGCATCGAATGGTCACCCTCACGGCGCAGACGACCTTGACCTCGAGCCACTTCCGCGGCTCGATCGCGACGCCTGCGCTCGAGGGCAATCGTGTGCCGCAAGTGCCGCGCGCGCAGTACGGGGCGGGTCTCACTGTCACCCCGCCCTGGTTTACAGCGGCGTTGCAGACGCGCGGGAGCGGCAACCAGTACGATGACGACACCAACAGCGCCGCGTTCGAGCTCAAGCCGTACGCCATCGTTGATGTGTCGGTGTCTCGACAAATCGCCCGGGTGCTGCAGGGCTTCGTCTCAGTCGAGAATGTGTTCGACGAGGATTACGATACAGGCCGGACGCCGTTACGGACCATCGGCTGGCCGCGAACGGTGCGTGCAGGGGTCAGAATCGCGTTACCTTAAGAGGGACCCTTCGGGTGGGACCCTTCGGGTGGGACCCTTCGGGTGGGACCCTTCGGGTGGGACCCTTCGGGTGGGACCCTTCGGGTGGGATGGACAATCATGAAAATTCATTTCGTGGCGGCAGTTATTCTCGGCGGTTGGGTAGTGGCCTTCAACGGCGTTACAGCGAACGGTCAGGCAGCACCGCCGAAGGCTGCGGCGGCGAAACCGGCGGTTGCCGCGGCAGCGCCGGCCAACAGCGTCTATACCGCGGCGCAGGCCGATCGTGGCCAAACCATCTTTAAACAAAGCTGCACCGGCTGCCATGAGACGACGCGCTTTACCGGCGCCGATTTCATGACTGCCTGGTACGGCAAGCCGATGCATTCGCTGTTCGAGGTGATGTCCACCACGATGCCGGAGGACAACCCGGGCAGTCTGAAACCGCAGCAGTATGCCGATGTCCTGGCCTACTTTCTGCGGTTGAATAAATTTCCCGCTGGGCAGGTCGAGCTCAAAGGCTCTGCTGACGCGATGAAGGGCATAAAGATCGACAAGAAATAAAGGCGGCTACAATCTAGCGGTACATGGGATCTCGCCCCGTCCCGTGCCCGCACTGCGGACGACCGACCGAGCCTCTCGCGTCAATTGCGACTCCTGCGGGCGGGCATTCCCGGCGCCGACCGTACTGACCAGCGCCCCCGCGGTCGTCGTCGCCGGACGGCCATGAGCACCGCGTCGAGCACGAGCTCGCGGTGTCGTCGGGCCAGCGGACCGGCCGACGATCTTTGCGCGAGAACAGATCCATCACCACCGCCAAGTAGTGAACTCGTACGTCGAGCGGACTCTTCGTGGGCAGTCGTGTGGACATCGGCATCCCTCCGTTAATCGGAGGCTAGTTTCTATCCACTAAAGTCTGGGAACTCCACATGCGGTCCCGTCGAGAACGGCATGACACGAGGGTCAATGTGGGCAGTAATTTAACCGCCCGATCGGTCTATAGTCGAACCGGCATGGTGTGTACCGGCTGCGGATTGACGATTTCGGCTGGTTCGGCTTTCTGTCCGAAGTGCGGCCAGCGCGTGGCCGTGATGCCCGGCCCCGCTGACCACGACACCCTGCTGCCGGTCGACGCAACCCGCACCGACTCCGCCCCAACCATCGCCGCCGCCGCGCCGACCTCCTTCGTCCCGGGCAGCATCACGGCACGCCTGCAGGCGGGGTCGGCGTTCGGGCGGCGCTATCGCATCCTGCAGCGGCTCGGCGAAGGCGGGATGGGCATCGTCTACAAGGCGTGGGATGAAGAACTGAGCATCCCCGTGGCGTTGAAGCTGATTCGGCCTGAGGCGATGACCGATGCCGACGCGGCGCTTCAAATGGAACGGCGCTTCAAGCGCGAACTCGTGCTCGCCCGCCAGGTCACTCACAAGAACGTGGTCCGCATCCACGACCTGGGCGAGCTGGACACGATCAAGTATTTCACGATGCCGTTCATCGAGGGACAGGACCTCAGTGCGGTGATCGGCCGCGAAGGCAAGCTGTCAGTGGCACGGGCCCTGCGCATCGCGCGGCAAGTTGCCACAGGGCTTGCCGCCGCTCATGAGGTCGGCATCGTCCATCGCGATTTGAAGCCGGAAAACGTGATGCTTGATGCCGACGATACGGCTGTCATCATGGACTTCGGGCTCGCCCGGACCAACGACGGCGCGAATTTGACGATGGCCGGCGCGGTCATGGGCACACTCGCCTACATGGCGCCGGAGCATGCCCGCGGCGAGGCCGTCGATCAGCGCGTCGATATCTACGCGTGGGGCCTGATGCTGTATGACATGGTGGCGGGACGCCGGCGCGTCGGACAGCATCGCGACGCGATGTCGGAACTGTTCGCTCGAATGCAGGAGGCGCCGCGACCGATCCGCACCCTGGAGCCTCACGTTCCGCAAGCACTCGAGGCTCTGATTACGCGATCGGTCGATCCGAATCGTGATCGCCGGTTTGCCACGACGCAAGACCTGATCGCAGCACTGGACGGCCTGGATGCCGAAGGGTTCGCGCGGCAGGCCACTGCCACGACGCCGATCGCCAGCGGCGCGGTGCCTCGTCGCTACGTTGTACTTGCGTCAGTCTTGGCGCTCGCGGTCCTGTTCGCGGGCGGGTGGTGGCTGTTGTCGCGCGGACAGCAGTCGCCACCGATGGCGCAACGCGAGCCGATGTTGGTACTGGTGAGCGATTTTGTCAACGGCACCGGCGATCCGCTGTTCACCGGATCGCTTGAAAACGTGTTGAGCCTTGGTATTGAGGGGGCGTCGTTCATCAACGCGTTCCCACGGCGGGAGGCCTTCGCGGCCGCCGCGCGGATTCGGCCCGACGCGCGCCTCGATGAAACGACGGCCCGGCTGGTCTGCCAGAGCGAGGGCATTCGCACACTGTTGGTGGGAAGTATCGCAGCGGCCGGCGCGGGCTACACCGTATCCGTGCGAGCGATCGATCCGGTGCCGGGCACTGTTCTCGCGGAGGTCACCGAGAGCGCCGCGGACAAGAGTCGCGTGCTGGAAGCGGTCGGTGCCTTGTCAGCAAAAGTCCGTAGCGCCCTCGGTGATGCGACGCCGCAAAACACGATGGCCGCACAGCACGAGACATTCACGACGTCGTCGCTCGTGTCCGCGCGCGAATATGCGGAGGGGCAGGCGCTGGCGAATGCCAATCGCGACGAGGAAGCAATTGCGGCGTACCAACGGGCGCTCGCCGACGACCCCCGCCTCGGCCGCGCGTATGCGGGATGGGCTGCCAGCGCCTTCAAGCTCGGACGAACGCGCGAGGCCGAGGAGTTGTATCAGAAGGCTTTCGCGCTGGTCGATCGGATGACGGAGCGCGAGAAGTTCAGGACGTTTGGCACCTACTACCTGAACATCACGCGCAACTACGAGAAGGCCGTAGAACAGTACCAATCGCTGGTCGCGAAATACCCCGCCGACGGCGCCGCGCACAACAACCTCGCGCTCGCCAATTTCAATTTGCTGCAGTTCACCCAGGCGCTGGAGCAGGGACAGCGCGTCCTCGGGATCTACCCGCGCAGCGCGCTGTACCGCTACAACTATGCGCTGTACGCCATGTACGCCGGCAATTTTCCGACCGCCGCCAGCGAGGCGCGCACAGCGTTAGAGATCAACGCGAACCTTCCGAAGGCGCACCTCGCGATTGCCATGGCGGCACTTGCGGCAGGCAACGTCGACGAGGCAAAGTCCGCTTACGAAAACGCCCGCGGCGCAGGACCACGCGGCGCCTCTCTGGCCGCGATCGGGCTGGCGGATCTCGCGATGTATCAGGGCCGGTTCGACGAGGCTGTGCCCATCCTGGAACAGGGACTCAAAGAAGACGACGCGGCCAAGAACCTTGCCGGCGCTGCAGCCAAGGCGATGGCCCTGGCGGAGGCGCATCATGCCCGCGCTGATTCCGGCGCGGCAGCCACGGCCGTACAACGCGCCCGGCAGTTGAGCAGCGACCCGTCGGTCCTCGTTCCCGCCGCCCGTGTGCTTGCTGCCTCAGGGCGCAGCGTCGACGCCGACCGCATTGCCGAGCAGCTCGCCTCGGCACTCGCCCCTCGATCGAGGGCCTATGCGCGCGTTGTGAAAGCCACGACGTTGCTCGAACGCGGCCGTCCCGCACAGGCGCTCGACGAATTGAAGGAGGCGCAGCGGCTCGCTGACTTATGGATCATCCGCTTTTTGAAGGGTGTGGCCTATGTTGAAGCGCGGGCCTACGCCGAGGCGTTATCGGAATTGGAGCTGTGCGAGAAACGCCGCGGCGAAGCCACCGCGGTGTTTCTCGACGATATCCCCAGCTATCGCTACATGGTGCCGCTGAGCTACTGGCTGGGCCGGGCGCACGATGGGCTAGGCGCGCGCGATGCCGCCCAGCGGCATCTGCGCGCCTACCTTTCTCGTCGCTCACCCGCGACCGATGCGCTGGCAAAAGATGCCGAGGCCCGGAACGCCAAATAACTAGTGACGGGCTAGAAAATGATCGGCGTCGGCACCTGCCCCGGCGCGAATCCGACGTTGGGCATGTAGTCCTGCACTGATGTCGAGCACGTTGGACACTGAGGGTTGGGAATACTTGTCGCGCTCAGCACTTTGAATTTGAGCCTGCCGGAGTCGTTGCCAAGCGCCGACAGTGAGATGACAAAATCGACACCGTTGGTCACAACGGTACTGGTCCCGACGTTCGAACTGGCCGCGTAGGTGTTGCAACTCTGCCCCTCCGCCGCTTGGTTGACGTACGGGAAGACGAACACATTCGAGCCGTAGATGGCGCCCCCGCTATTGATGATGAAGTCGGTTCCCATGATCGACGAATCATTTGAACAGCCTGAATCAACCCCCGGGCTTCCCGTCGCAGGGTTCTCGTCAATATCGAGCACGAGATTGACGATCGTAGAAGTTGAACTGAATGTTCCCGTGGCGTAGCGCACGCTGATCCTCAGGTCGCCCTGATCCACCGTGAGCGTCGCGGACGTCAAGTCCGGCCCGCCCCCTGCGTCGCCGGACGCGTCCGACACGGTGCCGACCGAGGCAAAGACATCAAATGCGTTGCTGTCCACCGAGCCAGCGCCAGGAGCTGATGCGACCAAGGTGTATGCAACACCTGATGTATCAAGAGTGAGGGTATTAAAGACTGCGTTGCCAGCCGTATCGGTCAGCTGCGTGACCGTGCCCCCAAGTTCGGTGGCGCCAGGGTTGCTTCCGAGCGCCATGGTGATTTGCAAGCCTGATATGGCGGCACCGGTGGCGTCGACGGCCCTCACCCTGATCGGGCCTTCGTTCCCACCGAGCGTTGATGTCGTTGACGAATTGGTTGGCTCTGACACGAAAGAAAGGAACGCGTTGTTCACGTTACCGAGCGAATCCTCTTCGGGTGTCGTAGCCCCGGTATTCGGCGCCAGGGCGCGAGTGCGGAATTGCAGCTTGTCGTGACACTTACCGGGCTCGCAGAAGGGCTTGGTAATCACGTTGGAGTCCCAAACGATGCGCAGCTTCACCCGAACGGTTTCGCCGGGTCGGATCAGGACGGTTGCATTCCGTACGTCGCCGCTGTTCTCGTCGAAAAACGTCCCATCCAGATCGTCACCGGAAAGGGGAATCGCGAACAGTTGCTGATTGCTGTTCTGTTTGACCAGATGGCAATTGATCGAGGTCGGCGTCGAGTAGACGCGGTTGGCCAGCAACTGGAATGCATATCCTGCCGTTGAGTCTCCGGTGTTGACGACGACCTGATAGCCTGACGTGGTGTTGCCGGTGTTGGTGATATCGGTCGTGACGTCCTGGAAATTTGAATTTTCCGCGTCCGGGTTCTCGGCGTCCGGGTTCTCGGCGTCCGGATTTTCCGCGTCCGGGTTTTCCGCATCGGGGTTTTCCGCGTCTGGATTTTCCGCATCCGGATTTTCCGCGTCGGGATTTTCCGCGTCGGGATTACGAGTTTCCGGACCCAGTAGTTGGCCATCCGCACCCTTGGCTGAGGGATTGGTTGGATCAACGTTGATCACAACCGACGCCGCCGGTCCTGGCGTTGGTGGATTGCCCGGCGCCATTCGCGTTGCCGTGACAACAACAGGGCCGCCACCCGCCGAACCACACGTTACGTACACCGTGCGCGTCACCGAGGATCGCGGATAGATGTCGACGTCGATCTGGTGCACGGTTGGACTCGCAAGGACACATCCGTTGTTGCCGCTTTGCGGCATGCCAAGGAACGTGCCGCGAGAGAAGGACGCGCCGTTGTGTGTCACTGTCAACCGAAACGACGCCGGCGTCTGGTCAGGACCTGGCACTAAGGGCAGATTGTTCGCCAACTGCACAGCGAACGCGCGCACGACTCCCGGAGTGTTTGTCTGCCTGGCGTTGACCGGCACGGTCAACGAAAAATCCTGCGTAATCCGCGACGTATAGACGTTGGCATCGCGGGTCCGGGTGTTGTCGACACCTGGCGCGGGGCACTGCGTATTCTCGAGCGTCGAACCGGGTGGGAGCGGAAGCGGCGGTAGGTAGTCCACGCGTGATGACCCATCAGGCAAAGCCGTCGTCGTGGCCTTGCCGACGCCCGCGTCGCGATTGTCAGTCCACGCGGCGTGAAACGTGCCGAGCGCGGGGTTGTTCAGGTTGGCTTTGCCATTGAGAACCCAACGTCCATTTTGAAGCACCCACGGGATGCCGCCGACGTCGATGTAGTCGCCCATGAACGGAATGGTTCCACCGCCGTAGAGCAGCAGGTTGGCTCGGTTGAACGCCATCTGGCGCGGCCCGATCCCGTCATACTGCGGGTCCTGAGGTTTGGACGGCGGCGCCGGATCTCCGATCAAGTACTGCGATATCCTCGGCCCGCGCTGTACTCTGGCGCCGTTCGAGATGTCGTTGTAGTCGGGTTGCGACACGCCGTACGGCTGGAACTCCAGCGGCCAGGCGAACACGCCGCCTGCCTGGATCGTCGCTTGCGCTCCAAGAAGATCGATCGTGCGCCGAATTTTTGGCGGCGGAGGAGAGTTAGGGGCGGCCGGCCCCAAGGCCTCCTTCTCGTTGATGAGGGCCGACGCGTTCAATTTCGCTTCGTCGAAACGAACGTCATACCAGACCAATTGCAACCTGCCTGCTGAGTACGCGAGCGCCGGCATGAACTGCTGCCCGTTTGCGTCGAGCGTCACGACATTGGTCGGTGTTTCCCAGAATTCGCCCGCGGTCCGTGTCATGGTGATCCGCGCCTGCGCCCCGCCCAGCCCTCCGCTCCAGGGGGCCGGCACCTGTGACACCGCCAAATAGAGGAAGCCGTCGTCGGCAAACGCGAGCGACGGGTATGCCACGGTTCGGAAGGTGGTGGTCGATGACCCGCGCGCCGTGGACGTGGTGTTCTGATCGAATGGCGCGAATTGTCCTTCACCGAAGCCGGGCACGAAGGCGGCCCTGGAGAAGCTGCGTCCGCCATCGATCGATCGCGCAAAGAGCAGCGCGTCTTTGCCGCGGTCGTTGCGAATTTGCCGCCACACCACGTAGATGTCGTCGGGGTTATTGGGATTGACCGCGATTGCAGTGCCCTGCCCGATTGGGTAGCCTTCACTCAGCTTGCTCGCCGGACCCGCGAGCGTCTTGCCGCAATCGGCGGAGCGCGCAAAATACACCTTGCTGCGAAAGTTGTCGGGGCTGTTGCCGACGAATTCTGTCCAGGCCGTGTAGACATTAGTGGCCGGTACCGTTTCTCCGTCTATCGTGCAGGTGCCGGTTGCCGCCGGAAAGACGGTCAGGCTTGGCTTATCGACGAACTGTCCGGAGCTGCCGCGCGCGATTTCGGTGGTGCCGGCGTATTGGATGGGGCTGAGGGCACGCCGTCGATTGTTTTTGCCGTCCGGATCGATAAGGACCTTATCCGGGTTGATGAACGCATCGCGATCGTTGTGATCGATGGCCCGGGCCAGCGCCAGTTTGCCCACATTAGAGCCGCGATTGAACGCGATGAACAGGTAATAGAATGTTCCCGCCGCACCAGACCGCACCACAGGATCCGCGCCGGCGCTCAGGCCGTAGACGGGCGAGCTAGTGCCTTCAATCGACGTATCCTGCCTGTAACCCGGAACCAGCGTGCTATACCACGTCGCCCCGCAGTCGGTGGATTCGTACCATCCCAGCCAGGCGTCGCCAAGCTCTTTGTCGTCGGCCGATCCCGCGGGAAACTGCAGATTCACGGCTCGATAATCATTCGCCCCCGCGAGCAGGTGACACGGGTTGCGCGTCGACAGGGCAATAGACGGTTCGTTCTGCTTCTGGAGGAACGGATCGCCACCCGGGAAGGTCCCGCCAGTGACCATGTTGACATTGCGGCCGGCGACCTGTGCATTGACCGATGCGACAAACGCCGGAATGGTGCAAAGCAGCCCCAGAACCACCCGCGAAAAACCTAGCCGCGTGGCACATAAACGCATAAATTTTTCTCTTCGGAACACTCGCGGCGAGAGAGCCAGCTCGGCCCCGCGCCCAAGCAGCTTACGCTATCTCTACGATGAGCCCAGCCATTATAACCGACCCAACCGTCATCTCGAGTCCGACAGCGTCATTACGAATCTGTCTAATAGACAGTCCATTTTCGGAAATTGCCCCGTGTCTAATACGGATTACGGGCGAATCGGGCGGCGGTTCGGGGCACACGCGTCAGGCGGAGGTTCAGGGAGGACCGCGCAAGGCCAATTTGCACCGTCAAACGTCAGGCATCAAGGCCGCACGGGCAGCAACTTCTTGGGGAATTTAGCCACCACTGTGTAATTCGGGTCCACCACGTTGGCGACCCGCACCACCCCGACCTGTGACACCACTTGATACGCCTCCATTTTCTCGAAGCCGTAGTCCGCAACCAGCCAGTCAATCAGCTCGACATAGGCGATACGCATCGCGTCGATCAGCGGACGCACGCTACCGGCGACCATGATGTAGTCGTCGTTCTCGATGCGCGGCCAGCGGATGCGCTTGCCTTTGATCAGATCAAACTGGAACGTCACGTCGGCGGTGGACTCGAGGCCAGAGCCGACGATTTCGCCATCCCCCTGCAGCGCATGAAAGTCGCCAAAGTAAAACAGCGCCCCGGGATGAAAGACCGGCAAGTGAATCGTGGCGCCTTGTGCGACGTCGGACGCATCCAGATTGCCGCCGAAATCGCCTGGCCACAAACCGCCCCACGCCTCTTCGCCAGCCGGCGCCACGGCGACTCGCCCAAGCATCGGTCGCAGTGCCACCTCGATGCGCTTGCTGCGTGAGTTGGGCAAATCGAGAGTGCCGATCATCCGCTGGCGATCGACCTGCCAGACAAAACGGCGCGCGGGCAGCGGGTCGTTGAGCAGTCGCGTGCGGCTATCGCCGGAGACGCCACTGATCCCATTGGGCGTGACGTTGGAGATTGCGACGTCGCGATTCGGCGTCAGCTTGAGAATGCGCACCAGCAGCGTGTCACCGGGTACAGCGCCCTCGATATAAAAGGGTCCCACTTCGCCAGGCCAGGGACCGGCCGTCTTGGGATCGTAATAATCGCCGGGGCGCGAGAACGTTGCCGTTTCCACGGTGTCGCCCGGCTTGACGCGTAACACCGGTGGGCGCACCGCGAACGTCTGCACGCCGGCGGTGGCTTTGTATTGATGCGTGGTGCCCTGGCCGAACACCGGAGTGATCGACAGGCTGCACGCGAGCGTGACGAAACAGAAGATACGCATGGGCGCGAATCTTCTCACACCTGGGCTATCCTGACGACGCGTGCACGTGTTCCTGTTATCACCGGCCTACTGCGGCGGGCGCCGCGCCACCTTTCTCCTCCGTGACGGTTCGAAGATGGCATTGGCGCAGCGGCTGCTTGACGGCACGTTGACGCTGGGCGAAGCGTTCTCGTTCATGAGCGGCCTGTACTTTCGCGGCAAGCTGGCCTACGCCAATCGGTTTACACCGGCCGGGCAGCGCGCCTACGTCATTACCCCGACGCGTGGGCTGCAGCCGCCGGACCTGCTCGTGTCCGCCGACCTGCTGCGTGAGTTCGCCACCGTCGATGTGAAGTCCGACGACCGCCGTTACCGGCAGCCCCTCGATGGCGATCTCAATCGCCTCGCTGAGGAGCTGCCCGGCGACGCGCGGGTCGTGCTGCTCGGGAGTATTGCCACCGGGAAGTACACCGATGCGCTCACTGCCGTGTTTGGGAATCGGTTGCATTATCCCGTCGTGTTCGTCGGTCGCGGCGACATGAGTCGCGGCGGATTATTGCTGCGCTGCGTCGGCTCTGGCGACGAGCTGGAATATGTGCCGCTCGGCCCACCAGTCACTCGTCACGGCGCCCGCCCGCCGAAACTCCCGCCTCTGGTTCGCGTTTCATAACCTCAGCCGCCAGGCGGCATCCTGCTTGCTTCCTTCGCCGCCGCGGGGTTGAAGCCCCGCACTACGGGGTGTGACCCCGCGCGAACACATCGCCACAGATTCCTGGTCTTGACGACCGACGACCGGCGAACGACGACTGACGACTGACGACCGACGACCGACGACCGACGACTGACGACTGACGACTGACGACTGACTAATAGGAGATCGCATGCAGAGAAATATCAGTGATTGGGAGCGCGCCATTTCGCTCGCGGCCGGTGGGGCGTTGTTCGCCTACGCCCTATCGCGGACACGCGGGCAGGGCATCTCGCCGATGACCGCCACGACGGCGACCGGCTTGATCGCACGCGGGTTAAGCGGGTTTTGTCCGCTCAGCGCAACGGTCGGCCGCAACAGCCGTGGCGGCGACACCAGGGCAGCGCTCGGGGGCAGCCGCGGCTTGCACGTCCACGAGAGCGTCACCATCGGACGGCCGGCTCCTGAACTGTTCCGCTTCTGGCGCGACTTCTCGAATCTGCCGCGCTTCATGGACCACCTCGAGGATGTCCGCATCATCAGTCCGACGCGCTCGGTCTGGACGGCGAAGGCGCCGGCGGGATTGACCATCAAGTGGGAAGCCGACGTGATCAACGAGATCGAAGGTGAACTGATCGGTTGGCAATCCACCGACAACGCCGACGTTGCGACTGCGGGCTCGGTGCGCTTCGTGCCTGCCCCGCGCGGTGGCACCGAGATCATTGTGCACCTGCAGTATGAGCCGCCCGCCGGCAAAGTCGGCGGCTGGATCGCGAGCTTGTTCGGAGAGGAACCGTCACAACAGATCCGCGCCGACTTGCGCAAACTGAAGGCCCTGCTCGAAACCGGCGAGGCGCCGAGTATTGTTGGTCAACCGGCGGGCCCTTCGGGCTCGCGGCGCACGGCTCGAGCAGTCGGAGTGCCGGTTTGAAAGCGCTGTGTTGGTACGGCCGGCACGACGTCCGCGTCGAGCGTGTTCCCGACCCGGAGATTCTCAATCCTCGCGACGCGATCGTCCGCGTGACGTCGACGGCGATTTGCGGATCTGACTTGCACCTCTATGACGGGTTCATTCCCGGCATGGCGCCCGGCGACATTCTTGGTCATGAGTTCATGGGCGAAATCGTCGAGGTTGGCAGCAACGTTCGCAACCTCGCACGCGGCGACCGCGTGATCGTGCCGTTCACCATCGCCTGTGGTTCCTGCGTGCAGTGCCTGCAAGGGAATTACTCGCTCTGCGACAACAGCAACCCGAATGTTGGCGCGCTGGAAAAGGTCTACGGCTACGGCGGCTCAGGATTGTTCGGCTATTCGCATCTCTATGGCGGCTATGCCGGCGGGCAAGCGGAATATGTGCGTGTGCCGTTCGCTGATGTCGGGCCGTTCAAAGTACCGGATTACCTCAGTGACGAACATGTCCTTTTCATGACCGACATTTTGCCGACCGGTTACATGGCGGCGGAGAACTGCAGCATCAAGCCCGGCGATGTCGTCGCGGTCTGGGGCTGCGGTCCGGTCGGCCTGTTCGCCATTCAATGCGCCTACCTGCTGGGCGCAGGCAAAGTCATTGGTATCGACTGCGTCGAGGATCGCCTCCGCCTGGCACGCGAACGCGCCAATGCGGAAACAATCAACTTCCTCGACACCGATGTCTACGATCGGCTTAGAGAGCTGACCGGCGGACGCGGCCCGAACTCGTGCATCGACGCGGTCGGCCTCGAAGCGCACGGTCATGGGTCGATCGGCGCGGTTTATGACAAAACCAAGGCGATGTTGATGCTCGCCACGGATCGACTCACGGCCTTGCGCCAGGCCATCGTCGCCTGCGGCAAGGGCGGGACCGTCTCGATTCCAGGCGTCTATGGCGGCTTGCTCGATAAAGTGCCGCTCGGTGCCGCGTTCGCCAAAGGCCTGACCATGAAGATGGGGCAGACGCACGTGCATCGCTACTTGCCGACGCTGCTCGACCATATTGAAGAGGGCCGCATTGATCCGACCTTCGTGATCAGTCACACGCTCCGTCTCGACGATGCACCCGAGGGATATGCAATGTTCCTGGAGAAGGCGGATGCATGCACGAAGATCGTGCTGAAACCGTCCTAATCCGCGGCGGCAATTCTTCCTTCGTGCGCCCACGCGGTCGCGACGATGTCGTCGAGCGCTTGGCGCGTCGGCGCCCAGCCGAGCTGGTCGGTGATGCGTTGCGAGCTGGCAACGAGCACCGGCGGATCGCCGACGCGGCGGGCGACAACGCGGGAGCGGATCGGTCTGCCGGCGATGCGTTCCGCCGCGTCGATTACCTGCCGGACCGAATAGCCATCACCGCCACATCCGAGGTTATAGGCCCGCGCCTCGCCAGGGTTGGTGAGCGCGTGAACCGCGAGGGTGTGCGCCGCCGCGAGATCCTCGACGTGAATGTAGTCCCGGACACAGGTGCCGTCTGGCGTGTCGTAGTCATCGCCAAATACCAGGATTTCCTCTCGACGGCCGGCCGCAACGTCGAGCACGAGCGGAATCAAATGCGTTTCGGGATCATGGCGCTCGCGGCGCAGCTTGGTGGCGCCGGCGGCGTTGAAGTAACGCAGGCTGATCGATGACAGGCCATAGGCACTGCCGTACCAGCGCAGCGCATGTTCGAAAGCGAGTTTTGCCGCGCCGTACGGATTGGTCGGCGTGGTCGCGTCGGTTTCCTCGATCGGCTGCTTCACCGGGTCGCCGTAAACCGCAGCCGTTGAAGAAAACACCAAGCGACTGACTGACGCGTCGCGCATCGCGTCGAGCAACGACAACCCCGCAACGACATTCTCGTGGTAGTACTTCGACGGGTTGGTGACCGACTCGCCGACTAACGATGCCGCGGCCATGTGGATCACCGCGTCGGCGCCAAACTCGCCAAGCGCATTGCTAAGGTGGTCGCCTTCGATCAGATCGATTTCGGCAAACTGGGCCGAGTCGTGGACCGCATCGAGGTGACCCTTCGCGAGATTATCAATCACCAGCACGTCATGACCTTCGGCGATCAGCCGATCGGTTACGACGCTGCCGATATATCCGGCGCCCCCGGTTACGACGACGCGCATGTCCGCACTCTGTGTAGCCACGGTGCCGCCGCTGCCGCGGCACTACCGCCAAGTCTAGGAGTACCGCGGGGTAAAAAAAGGGGGCCGCACCTGGTGGCGCGGCCCTCTGCCAGGTCATCTGCAGGCGTGACTATGCGCCACCGCCACGACCAGTCACCTTGGAATCGATTGCGCCGCCGGCCACTCCGGCCTGATCGCCACCGACACTGGATTCGACGACGTTGCTGCCGCGGCTACTGCCGCTGCCACTCGAGCGCCCGCGATCACTACCGGTGGACCGCTCGTTCTGCTGGCCGCCTGAGCTGCGCTGTTCCTCGCCCGACTGATCGTTCTCTTCGTCGTTTCGTTTCTCAGTCATACGGTTTCTCCTACCGCACATTGATCCAAGTTCGATACCAACAGTCAGACGGCCGTTCTAGCGCCCGCGTCCGCCAGATGACTTGCGAGCGCCGCCGCTGGATTTGCTGGCACCGCCGCTCTTCTTCGCCGCCGCCTTGCGGCCGCCGCCGCTTCGGCCGCTCGAGCGTCCGCCGCCGCCTGCTTCCTCATCCTCGTCATCGCCTTCTTCAGGCTGGCCTTCGGCAACTGCGGCAGCATTGATCTCCGACTCTGCCAGTGCCGACAGTTTCTGGTCCGCCGCTTTTTCTTCTTCGAGATTCTGCTCGAGCAGTTCGGCGACTTCATCAAGGCCGAGCAGCCGAGCCCATGCGACGCAGGTGCCGTAGGCGGTGATTTCGTAGTGCTCGGCACGCTGCGCGGCTGCGATCAGACCGGCGTCCATGACCGACGCTTCTGCGTCCTCTTCCATCATGTTGCTGCCTTCTTCGAGAATCCCGGCCATGCCGGCGCACGGCTTGGCCTTGACTTTTTCGTCGAGAGCGGCAAACACCTCTTCCAGACGGCCGATCTGGCCGCGCGTTTCTTCCAGGTGCGACTTGAACGCTTCGCGGAGGTCTTCGTGCGACGCTGCCTTGGCCATCTTCGGCAGCGCTTTGGTCAATTGCTTCTCTGCGTGGTACAGGTCTTTGATCTCGTCTACGAGCAACTCGTGCAGTGTCATGTGTGTCCTCTGAGGGCGCCTCGTCAGCCCGCAGCGACTGGGCAACAACGTCGCCAATCACCGCAGGCTTGAGTGCATGCGCTGTTACCGTTCCAACTCGCCGAAGTCTCGATGGTCGTGACCGAGCCTCATGTCACGGGCGCCAAAGCGGCGCGCCATCGGGGTCGGGGTTGCAAGACACGGGCCGCGAAAATCGTCGGGACTAGTGCTGACGCGCGAGTTGCTGCGCGCAAGGCCGCGCCGTAAGTGTGTCAAGCGAGGCTCACGCTGGACTAGGCACTGCGCTTGCTTCCTATCGAGCGAGGTCACTGATGAGGAACGACGCGCTCTCATGGATATGGCCGCTCAGCTTGGGTGCGGCCGTCATGTATTTGTCTGATCCGATCGGCGGCCGTCCGCGACGCGCTCAGCTTCGCGATCAACTAACGCATCTCGCAAATCGGACTAGTGAGGGATCAACGATGCTGTCGCGCGATTGGCGCAATCGCGCGTCCGGGCTTGCGGCCCGGTGGGATCGGGCGGACACCAGGGTCGACGACGTGGTGATCGAAGCGCGGGTGCGGAGCAGTCTGGGTCGCGTCACGAGTCATCCTGGAACGGTCGGCGTCGCAAGCATCGATGGCATGGTCACGCTGACCGGTCCGGTGCTAGCTGCTGAGCATGCGGCCATCTGCCGCGCTGTCGGCCGCGTGCGTGGCGTCGGTGAGGTGATCGATCAGTTGACGCAACACGAACAGGCGGGCAGCGTGCCTGGGCTGCAAGGCGATGGTGCAATGCGCACCGCATCCGGCGAATGGTCGCCGGCGGTGCGCGCGCTGTTTGTGATCGCCGGCGCTGGACTCGTCGCCTACGGGATCCGCCAGCGTACCGTGGCTGCGGGCCTCGGCGCGGCTCTCGGTGCGGCCTTACTTTCACGCAGTCTGATTGATCTCGACTTGCCCGGCCGCGTCACCGAGCTGCTCGACGTCATCGACGACGCCCGGGACACGCCGCGCTTCGATCTGGAAGCGAGCGATCATGCCATCCTCGGCGGCGGACCATTGCCGTCGCCGAGCAGTCAAGTCGCCGATGCGAGCGAGCCATCACCTGATGCGATCGGGCAGTCAGACAGTCCCAGAACTCCAGCACCCAAACGTCGATCACCGAAAACACGCAAGGAGCCATCATGAACGGTCAGCGAACTGGAATCAGTAATCGTGAAACGCCCGAGCAGGAAGAGAAAGAGCGGGAAGAAAACCCGCGCATTGAAGCTGGCCGCCCAGCGCCCCAGGACGCTTCGGGTCGAGTCGGCGAAGAGCCAATGACCGAAGTGTTGAACGGCCAGACCTCGCACAAGGCGGGCAGCCGTTCAGTGGCGCAGAAGGAAGATACCGCGCGCTACCCGGATCAGTCGATGCCCGCGAGCCGCAAAGTGGCGGGCGCGTTCGGCAAAGAGCCCGCCGAGATGGCGGCAGATAAACGGCGCGATACCGAGGGCAGCAAGAATCAGTAGCGGCCGAATACGCGTGCCACCGACGCCACGGCAGCGCCCACCATTTGTGCAAGCGTCCGCTTAGGCGTCGGTGGCGGCTCTGACGCCGCCTGTTCGATAATCCGCTTCATGCTATCCAGATAGCCGCCTTCGACGAGCATTGCAATGAGCCTCGGGCGCGACTCTTCAAGTCGGATGCCAGCCCGGCCGTGACGAAACCGCAGCGATGTGTGAATGGACTGGCGAACGTGCGTGAACCTCGTGCGCCGTCTTCGTTTACCGCATACGGTTTTTGCTGAACCCTCCAACCGCCGCCTGCCTGACCACGAATACCCCCGCCCCCCGGAAAAGGGCCTGCCCCTTTTTACGTAAACCGTAAAAAGGGGCAGGCCCTTTTCCGTCTGTTTGCGATCTGCCCGGCATAATGACGACCGTGCGTATTGGGATTGACGTCGGCGGCACCAAGATCGAAGGCATTGCGTTAGGCCCGGCGGGCGAGACGCGCGTCCGCCGGCGCATCGCCGCCCCGCGCGGCGATTACCACGCAACGATCCAGGCGATCGCCGAACTGGTGACCGCCATCGAAGCCGAAACGGCGGGCCGAGGGAGCGTGGGTATCGGCATCCCCGGGACGATCTCGGCAGCCACCGGGCTCGTCAAGAATTCCAATTCGACTTGGTTGAACGGCCGTCCCCTTGGGCAGGACGTTACCGCGCGACTCGCCCGTCCGGTACGCTTTGCCAACGATGCCAATTGTTTCGCGTTGTCGGAAACCACCGACGGCGCAGCGCAGGGCGCACGCAGCGTCTTTGGTGTGATTGTCGGGACCGGCACTGGCGGCGGAGTCGTCATCGACGGCAAGGTGCTCGTGGGCGCCAACGCGATCGCCGGTGAGTGGGGGCACAACCCGTTGCCCTGGCCGCGCGCCGGGGAGTGGCCGGGGCCGCCGTGCTACTGCGGACGCGCGGGCTGCATCGAACAGTTTCTGTCGGGCCCGGCACTGTCGCGTGATTTCTCCAAAGGCACGGCCGGTTGGAGTGACGCGCCTCCGGTTGACGCGGCGGAGATCGTCACGCGTGCGGCGACTGGCGATCTCCATGCGGAACTGTGTCTCGATCGCTATGAGGACCGCTTCGCCCGCGCGCTCGCAAGCGTGATCAACCTGCTCGATCCTGCCGTTATCGTGCTGGGCGGCGGACTCTCCAACATCGAACGCCTCTACACCACCATCCCAGCGCGATGGGCGGCCTATATCTTTTCCGATGTCGTCGCGACCCGCCTGGTGCGCGCCACACATGGCGATTCGAGCGGCGTGCGGGGCGCCGCATGGCTGTGGAACGAGGCCGGTGATGACCCCCACTGTCGGGCATAAACCTTGGGCTACCTCAGGTATGCGCTCCTATATCCACGACACGCCGGCTGACGCGCTGTTGAGCCGGATCGGCCGCGCCTTCGGCCACCTTCGAGCACGACGTCAACGGCTATTACGTAAAGCAGAGCCGGTCCAGGGCTTTGTAATCGTCGTGTCATTTCTCGCCTGTTCGGGGCCCGGAATTCGGTAAAGACTTGAATTCCGGGCATTTCTCTGTATAATTGCTGAGTCGTCGCGGGCGCGGGTTTCGACCTGCAGGTCGCGATTCCCTAACAACACAAAACCAGGATTTGAATTTGTCAAACGTGTCTCTTCGTGTGCCGTTTGTTCGTTTGCGTGTGGTTGTCGTGATGGTTGTGGCCGCTGGTCTGACGTCGGGCGTGCGTGGCGCCGCGGCGATTGAGACGGCAACGATGGTTTCGACGGCGTCCGAATCGAATGAAATCAGCACGAAGGGATCGGCAGTCGCTGTCGTCGAACGCAAAGGCGCGTCGGAATCGTTTGAAGCGGGCGCCTGGTCAGGCGACGCAGTCGGTTCAATCAACCCCCAGGTCCTGAAGCTCGCGCTCGGTGCGTCGCGCTGCGCGACCTCCAACGGTCACGTGTCGAACCCCGGGACCCTCACGATCATCGACTACTCGAAGCCCTCGACCGAGCCGCGCATGTGGGTGCTCGACCTGAACAACCGCGCTCTTCTTTACGAAGAGCTCGTCGCCCACGGTCAGGGCAGCGGCGGCAACATGGCCAACGCCTTCTCGAACACCCCCGATTCGCATCAGACCAGCATCGGCCTGTTTGTCACCGACGACACCTACGTCGGCCGCAACGGCTACTCGCTGCGCTTGAACGGTCTGGAAGCCGGTTTCAACGACCGGGCCCGCGAGCGTGCCATCGTCATGCACGGCGCGCCGTATGTGAACACCAGCATCACTAAGGGCCTTGGCCGTCTCGGCCGAAGCCACGGTTGCCCCGCCGTCCGCGAGCCCGTCGCCCGCGAACTGATCGACACCGTCAAGGGTGGCAATCTCGTGTTCTCCTATTACCCTGATGCGAAGTGGCTCGAGACGTCGAAGTTTCTCAGCTGCGCCAACTAGCAGCCGCGTCGCCACGACCTAGCCCCACCCATGCGTGTCGCGGCGCTCTACGACATCCACGGCAATCTACCGGCGCTCGAAGCGGTACTCAATGAGGTGCATCGCGCTGGCGTCGACGTGATCGTTATTGGTGGGGATGTGCTGCCAGGCCCGATGCCGCGCGAAGTGCTCGCGCGGCTGTCGGGCGTCGAAGTCCCGATCCGTTTCGTCATGGGCAATGGCGACCGCGAAGTGGTGTCCTATCGCAATGGACAGGAATCCGATGCCGTGCCCGAACCATTTCGCGAGTCGATGCGCTGGAACGCGTCGCAGCTCAGTGATCACGACGCCGCAGCGATCGCTGGGTGGCCCGCCACCATCACCCTAACGCTCGCCGCTGTCGGCGACGTAATGTTCTGCCACGCGACGCCGCACAACGACATCGATATCTTCACTCAGCGGACTGCAGACGAAGTGCTGATGCCGGTCTTTGCCGATGTGTCCGCGCCGCTGGTCGTCTGCGGGCATACCCATATGCAATTCGATCGGACAGTCGGCAGGACTCGGATTGTCAACGCGGGAAGCGTCGGGATGCCGTTCGGCGAACCGGGTGCGTACTGGCTGCTGATTGATGGCGCCATCCATCTCCAACGCACGGCCTACGATCTCGAGGCGGCCGCGGCGCGGATCCGTGCGACGGGCTACCCGCAGGCCGAGCAGTTTGCGTCAGCTAGCGTGTTGGCGCCGCCGCCGGAACAGCAGATCCTGGAGGCGTTCACGCAGGCAGAACTGACCCGGCCGGGCGCGCCATCCCAGCGAATCTGATCCGGAATTCGCGGCGCAGCAGCAGCATGCTCATTGCGAGCTGAATAAAGATGGCGACTGCCGACAGATACCAGACCCAGACCAGTTGAAACCCGGGCAGCCGCGCCAGGAAGAGTGCCGGCACCGCAATGATCACAATGCGGGTGAACGACGCCAGGAGCGAGGGCAGCGTATTGCCGATGGCCTGGAACATGCTCGAGGTCACAAAGACCAGACCTGACGCGATGAAGTTCCAAGACACCACCCGCAGGTAGTTAACGCCGACGCTGACGACGGCCGGATCGTCGGTGAACAGGCCGACCAGGGCAGCCGGAGCAATGTTGCAGACGATGGCGGCCAGCAGCATGGTGATTGCGACCATCATGCTCGCCGTCCGAAAGACGTCTTTGACGCGTTCGGGGTGACCGGCCCCAAAATTCTGCCCGGCCACCGGCGCCACCGCAAAGCCGAGTGCGACGACCGGCATGAACAGCGCCTGCACGACGCGCATCCCGATGCCGAATCCAGCCTGCGCCGCCGCGCCGAAGGGGCGCGCGATGACGTAGACAATCATCAGGTAGACAGCCATCAGGCCGAATTCCGCTCCTGCGGGCAGTCCGATCTTCAGCAGGTCACCCCATAACTTGAATTGCGGTTTCAGATCGCGGCGGACGAACGTGAGATACGCGTGCTTGCCGACGAAGTAGGTGGCCAGCCATGCGACGCCGACGGCCACGGCGACTAATGTCGCCACCGCCGCGCCGCCGACGCCCATCGGCTCGACGATGCCCCAGCCGAAGATCAGGATTGGCGCGAGCACGATGTTGATCACCACGGTCGTGGTCTGCACGACCATGCCCGGTTTGAAGTTGCCGACGCCACGCAGCGCCGAACTCATCGCCACCAGCCCGAACTGCAGGCCCATTGCCGGCAGAAACCACAGCAGGTAATCGGCCGCGAGCGCGGCGGTCGCGGCATCCGCACTCAGCGCGTTCGCGTATGGGACGCGCAGAATCATCGCAACGATCACAAAGATCACGCCGACGACGATCGACAAGACCTGCGACTGGTTGAACACCAGCAGCGCGCGATCGTGATCCTTCTGACCGGCGGCGTGCGACACCAGCGTGGTCGTGCCGACGCCCAGCATCTGCGTGATCGCGAGGACGACAAACGTCAGATTGCCGGCGACGCCCACACCGGCGACGGCCTGACTGCCTAATCGACCGACCCAATACAAGTCGACGAGGAAGTACATGGTCTGAAAGATCATCGTGACCAGCATGAAGCTGCTGGTCTTCATCAAATGACGTGAGATCGACCCGGTCGTGAGGTCTTGCATGGCGTTGACACTATACCCGCTGATTTCCGCAAGCGACGCGGAGTGATTTGCGGGTGCAGTGCCGGAAGTTGGTAGCACAGTAACTTGCCGTTACACTAAATAGTTCCTGTGCCGATTCGTCACGTTTTACACACGCGCTTCGGTGTCGTGGTCCTGCTCGCCGGGCTATTCCTCGCGATTCATACAGTGCTCCGCGTCGCCCTGCTGGTCTCGGTCGGCAGCGCCGGCCCGACGATTGTCGAATCGCTCTTAATCGTCCTGGTCGGACTGCTGTCCGACTTCTATCCGCTGGCAATTGCCTGCGGCATCGGGGCGGGCCTGTTCGCGATCATTCCGTCGCGCCTGTGGCGCTCGCGATGGTGCCGCGCCGCCGTCGTCGTCGCGTCCACGGTGATCCTCGCGCTGGCGTTACTCGAAGCGGTCGCCGAAGCGCTGTTCTGGGCAGAGTTCCACACCCGGTTCAATTTTCTGGCGGTCGAATATCTCATCTACCGCGACGAGGTCGCCAAGAACATCCTCGAGTCGTATTCGGTCGGGCCGATGACCGGCGCGCTGTGCGTGGTGGCGGCGCTCGTGTGGTGGCTGCTGCGCCGGCCGTTGGCCACCGCGCTGCGCGGCGATTCGCCGCTGCGCCAACGCGCGCTGGTCGTGGCGGGTGCGGTGACGGCCGCGACCCTGGCCAGTGTCATCGGCGAGCCCGAGTTAGGCCGCGACGCACGCATCCGTGAGCTGTCGCGCAACGGCGTCTACCAATTTATCTCAGCCTTTCGCGTCAACGAGATCGACTACGGCGAGTTTTACATCACGCGGCCGTCAGAGGCAGTGATGGCGGCGTTGCGCGAGCGGCTGTTGCCGCCCGCCTCCGGCACGACCGGCATCGCGCGCCAGGTCACGGCGACGCGATCGGAGCGGCGCCTCAACGTGATGATGATCGCAGTGGAGAGTCTCAGCGCGTCGTTCCTCGGCGTCTACGGGTCAGCCAAAGGCCTGACCCCGGCGCTCGATGCTCTCGCCGGTCAGTCGCTGTGGTTTTCCAATGTCTACGCGACGGGCACCCGCACCGTGCGCGGGCTGGAAGCGTTGTCGTTGTCGATCCCACCGACGCCCGGCCATTCGATCCTGAAACGTCCGGGCAGCAGCGATGGCTTGCGCACGTTAGGCGCACCGTTTATCGATCGTGGTTACGACACGACGTTCTTCACCGGCGCGTTTGGCTATTTCGATAACATGAACGGCTTTTTCAGCGGCGCCGGTTTCCGCATCGTCGATCGGTTGTCGTATGGCCGCGATGAAGTCACGTTCAGCAACGCGTGGGGGATCGCCGACGAGGATCAATTCGCGCGGGTGCTGAAAGAGGCGGATCGCAGTCATGCGGCGGGCCGACCGTTCATGTTTCTGAACTTGACCGGGTCGAATCATCGGCCGTACACCTTCCCTGAAGGCCGCATCGATCTGCCGCAACGGACCCGCGACGCGGCGGTCAAGTACACCGACTGGGCGATCGGGCATTTTCTCGAACAAGCGCGGCAGCGACCGTGGTTCGAGAGCACCATCTTCGTGATCGTCGCCGACCACTGCGCGCGCAGTGGCGGACGGACGGAATTGCCGGTCGACAATTTCCGCATCCCGCTGTTTATTTACGCCCCCGCCCACATCGCGCCGCAACGGGTGACCAAGCTGGTGTCGCAGATCGACCTCGCGCCGACACTGCTCAATCTGCTCGGCTTCAGTTACAACAGCACCTTCTTCGGGCAGGACATGCTCGGCCCGGGCGAGGAGCGGGCCTTCCTGGGCACCTATAACGCGTTGGGATTACTGCGCGGCGGTGAGTTGACGGTGTTGCAGCCGCAGGAGCGGGCTGTCGCCTACGATATCCGCGGCGATTTATCGTATGAAAAACCGGCGACCAGCCGGGCGGTCGACGAGGCGGTGATCTATTACCAGGGCGCGGCCCAGGTGTTTCGCAACGGCGAGCTCAAATTGAACGGGCCGTCACGCGCCGCGGAGCGGGCGCTCGAGCGCCGTGCGCTGCCAATGCCCGAGGCTGGCCGCGGCATCGTAGGTCGAGCGCAAGAACGACAGCAGCAAATCATCGGGTCGTGACGTGGCGCGGACCGCTTCGTAGGGCAGCACGAACTCCCGCATGGTCGGGTGATAGTAGGCGTCGGACGGCGTGACGGTCGCCGTCGCAAAGCCGGCGGGCTCAGGATAGGCATACGAATAAAACACCGGTTCGGGCAGCATCTCGCCACCCGGCCAAAATCCAGCGCTACTGACCTCGTGTGAATACGCCTCACGCGCCACCGCGTCGGGGAGATTGGGGATCCCGCCCGGATGCGGCGGCGCCTCACGTCCAGAGAAGCGGGTCACCGCCAAGTCGAAACTGCCCCAGAAAAAATGCGAGGGGCTGGCCTTGCCGACAAACTCGCTGCGAAACTGTTTGAAGACGCGATCGGATTGCGCCAACACCGTGGCGAGCCTCCGGGCTTGAACGGGGTCGTAGCCCCGGTGGTCGTGGTCGTCGACAAACGGCGTGGCGTCGGCCATTTCGTTGGGCCGACCGTGAATACGCACCGGCGAGCCGATTTCATCTTGCCAATCACCTGCGTCCAGCGATGAAGCGTGTCGAGCGTGTCGCGCCATTCGGCGTAGGGGAGCGGGGGCCACGCGCTCATGCTTTGCCCGCGGCGCGTTCACGATAGAACGCAATCAAGTCCATGCTCTTGCCCGCTTCTTTGCCCGCTTGCCGGAGCATCGTCGTGATCTGGCCGCGATGGTAGCTGGCGTGGTTGACGACATGTTGGACCATCTGCCAGAGCGGCGTTGACGCTTCGGCCCCGGTCAGCAGCCGATAGCTGATCACCTGCTGGACGTGTTGGTCGGCCATCGGCTCGAGATAGGCGCGGATCTCGCGTTCGAGCGCCCGCCACGCCTCGCGCAGCTCGCTGGCAGTGGCGAACTGCGCCGGGTCGGGGAACGCGGTAGGCGAATGGCCTTGCCAGCGCGAATACCAGGCCCACTCCGCGAAATAGGTATGCGCGAGCGTGTCTCGGATGGAGGAGAAGCTGTTACCGCGCGCCGCGATGAAGTCGTCGGCGGTTAACCGGTCGACGGCATCGAGGGCGCGATCGCGAGCCCAGTAGTGGTAGTCGAGCAGGGTGTTGAGGTCAGATGCTGAGAGCGACACGCGCTGATTTTGCCACGCGTCGTGGTCATCAGCCCACTACGTCATTTTTTTCCGCCGCCGCCTCACGGCAGAGGTGCTGCGCGGTCTCGCTGACCCGTTGGCGTGTCCCTGAAAATGGCAGGCCGGTTGCTTAAGTCAGACCGTAACGCGGCCTTATGGATGAGGTCGCGCAAAAAAGGAGCGACCCATGGGTCATGATACGGATCGTCCGGACGACTCGGCAGCCAACCGCCACAAGCCGGATTCGGTAGCCGAAGAAGCCTCGGCACTCGGCCAGCGCGTCAAGGGCAAGATCAAGGAAGAAGTCGGCGACATGATCGACGACAAGAGCATGGAAAACAAAGGCGCTCGTGAAAACGCCGCCGGACGTGCGCGCCAAGGTCGTAACGACGGCGCCTAACTCGACTGCGAAATCATTGGAACGGGGTGGCGATGGCCACCCCGTTTCCATTTATACGTAGCCCGACACATCTCGCGTCGCCATCTCACGATCGCGAATGAAGTCACGCCCTCGCGCTACCTCAGCCAGACCTTTCGCCCCACCGACAAACGGAATCATGTCCAAGGCGGTATCCACCGAGCCGCCGACCAGACCTTTGCGCCGGACCGCTCGACCGAGCGTGACCAACGCCACCACACCCCCTACCCACGGCACCGCGCGCAACAGCTTACGCACGATCCGACGTTGTCCATACTGAACGGCCTGAGAAGTCTTCGTCATAGTCGGCATTGGAGCAAAGGCTGTTCCATCTGAACCGCTGCCGATTGCGGACAGGCGTGTCGCCAACAAAGACCGTGACGTGTTGCCGCACGACGCCATGTTCATCCAACACATAGCCGCGCAGCCGGGGATTCTCGGCGAACACCTGCTCGAGGGCCGCAGCTACCGTGGCTGCCGTCACGGTGCGCGGGGGAGCGTCGAGGAATCGCTGCAAATGCGGGGTAAACGCAACACGCGCCATCCCCGCATAGACTAGTGCGTTGACCTGTCGCCCTGCTTGACGGCAGCGGCGTCGTCGCTATATTGTTGAGGATTAAGGAGATACGGTGGATCAAGGCGACTTCGTACGACATCGCGCACGCGCTGAATGGGGTATTGGGCAGGTTTTGGCACGCGCCAACGACCGCATCGACGTGCAGTTCGCGCACGGCCTGGTGCCGCTCAAACTCTCAATCGCGACCCCATTTCTAGAGAAAGTGTCTGCCGCGGAGGCTCGTGCCGCTGGCGTCGTCTCGACGACCCGTCGCACCGGTGCCGCGAAGACGGCGTCGGGCGTGCGCCGCGCGCCGCGTGCGAAGAAGGTCGTGGAGCCCGAACCCGAAGCCGAGGCTGAGGAAGCCGAGGCCGACGAAGCCGACGAATAACGGCGCCGACGATGCGTAGGGCCGTGCGTGCGGTCGTCGTCCTCCTGGTGTTGTTCCTCGTCTTCGCCGCCGGATGGCTGGTCGCGAAGGCGGGTCTGGGTCAAGGGTTCGACCCCACCACCTTGCCGCAGGTCGAACGTGCGTTCATCGACAAGATGCGCGGCGCGGCGATGGTCGGACAATTCACCACCGCCGGCCGTGACGATCGCGACGCCACACCCGATCGCTACGATATTTATAGCGTCGATAAGATCGGTGATGACCAGTGGCGCTTCAATGCGCGAATCGGTGAAACCGGCGTCACCCTCCCAGTCGTCGTCACCATGAAGTTCGTCGACGACACGCCGTTCATCCTGCTCACCAACGCGACGCTGCCAGGAATGGGTGCGTTCACTGCGCGCGTGTTCTTTTACGGCGACTATTACGCCGGCACCTGGGCTCATGTCGGCAGCGCCGGCGGTCATATGTATGGCCGCGTCGAGCGCGCGGCGGCACAGCGATAACGCGCTGAAGCCGACGGTCACGAAGTCGCGCGACGCCGGGTTCGACCGTCACCTGGTCAAGCCGGTGTCACCCGATCAGTGGATCCGCAGTGACAAGACCCACAGCCATCTGATAGTTCTCGTTCGCCTCATCCACCGACGACGCGTTCAGACGCAGATCTCGCAGTAATCCGTTCGTGAGGCGATACACCAATGCGTGCACGGTCAGATCCTGGCCGCGCCCCCACGCATCCTGCACGATCGTCGTCTCACACACGTGCATTGCCTGCTCGAGGACGTTCAAGTCGCACACCCGCTCCACGTGAGCGTCCATATCCGCCGTTGACAACGTCGATGCGTGTTTGGCTCGCACATCCTGAACATGGCGAAGCCAGTTGTCGATCAGCCCAAACTTTGCGCCTTCACACGCGGCACGGACGCCGCCGCAGCCGTAGTGGCCGCAGACAATCACATGGCGAACCCGAAGCACGTCAACGGCATATTGCAGCACCGACAGGCAGTTCAGATCGGTGTGCACGACGACGTTCGCCACGTTGCGGTGCACGAACAGTTCGCCGGGTAGCAATCCGACGATCTCATTGGCGGGCACGCGACTATCCGAACAGCCAATCCACAAGTACGCGGGATTCTGCTGCTCGGTGAGGCGGGCGAAAAAGCGCGGGTCCTGGGCGACGCGCTCTGCCGCCCAACGCCGATTGTTGGCGAACAGGTCCGAAAGTTCCCCGGACATTACTGCTCGCGCCGAAACAAGATGTCGTAGGGCCCAATGCTGCCGCGGTCGACGACCAGGTGCTGGTAGCCGGTCTGCGGTCCACTGGTGCGCACGAAGTTCTCGTTGGCGCTCGACGACTTGACGTCCGAGCGATAGCGCTCATGGACGTACTGGCTGAGCTCGATCGCCGTGATCTCGCCGTTGCGATTCTTGTCAGCGCGACGGTCGCCGACCGCTTCGGCCATGAACTTGGCGAGGTAGCCGCCGGCGCGAAATTTGTCCGCCACCCCTGACGTCACATCCTCCTCGGACGAAAACAGTCCCATCCGGCGCGGCGAGGAGATCACGTCCTTCGAAAAGCCGCCGCTGAAGCACGAATCCAACACCAGCAGCACGCGGCCGCGAATGCCCGCCAGCAGGCTGTTCATTTCGTCGTCGGTCAGATCGTCGTCATAAAAGGTGAGCGTTTCGTCGAAGCCGTCGGGGTCCGCCGCTTGCGTCGTGTCGTGCGCCGCCTGGTCGCCGTGGCCCGAGAAGAAAAACACCACGAGATCGTCTGGTCCGGCTTTCCGCGCGGCGTCCTGGATGGCACTCCTGACGCGTGACACCGTGGCCGCACGATCGGTCAAGAGGACCGAATCTTCCGGCCGCAACCCGACGCCGCGGGTCATGGCGTCCTGGAGCGCGCGGGCGTCGTCGGCGGTGTATTCGAGATCGTTGTCGTCACCGGCGTAGTCGGAGATGCCGACAAAGATGCCGAAGATGCGGCCCCGGCCGGTCGCACTGGTCAAGGTGCGTGACTCGCGCGTCGCGGTCACCGCGGTGCGCCGCAGGGTCAGCTGGTAGTCGCCGGTCTCACGCGGATCGTACGACGAGACGATGACGCGATAGCGCCCCGTGGCCTGCAGGGTCAGCTCAACGCGAGACAGATCCTGGCTCCCGTCGACATCGTCATTGGCAATCTCGCCACCGTCCGGCGGAATGACCGTCAGGTAGGTGTCGAAGTCTTCCGAGGCGAGGTCGACAGCGATCCGCTCGCCGGTTCGGCCCTCGAACGCGTAACTGTCGATGTAATTGTTGCCGTCGAGCGGGTCACTGCGTTCCAGACGGTCTTCTTTGGTTTGACCGTAGGCGATGCTCGCGGCCTCCGTCCGGCGCGCGGCGACCGGGCTGGCGCCTGCGGCGCGGTCCTCGAGCGTGATGCGAAGGTCGTAGGCCCCTGTCTCGCCCTCTTCGTAGGACGTCACCAGGATGCGGTAGGTACCAAACTGGTCCAGGTCCGCTTCGATCGCGCTGTGATTCGGGCTATCGGTGTCGTCGTTCTCGACTTGTTCGCCTTTGGGCGGCACCAGCACCAGGTAGCCGTCAAAGGTCGGCGACGACAAGTTGATCGAGACGCGCTGATTGGGGGTGGCGCGGAAGGTATAGCTGTCGACGAACTCGCCGCTCTCGAGCGTCTTGTCGCCACGCTGCAATTCGCCCCGCTCAACCCGCGGGGGTGGGGCGTCAGCCAGCCGGACTGGCGCTGGCTGGGCCGGTGCCGGGGCACTTGCGCGGGCGCGTTGGCCCGACGCCGTCGCTGAGAGGATGGAACACAAGACGGCCACTAATAAGAATGTTTTGCTCATCGGACTCTTGTGATTTTAGTGGAAGACGCAGCCGCGGAACCACGCAGTGTGATATCAACCTCCGCGGAGGCTCCACTAATGCCACTGCCATGCGAATTGAACTACTAGATGGGAGTGCGCCGGCGAGCGATGTCGATCAACTGGCGCAGCTGCTGATTGACACGGTTGAGGCTGGCGGCAGCGTCAGTTTCGTCGCGCCGCTGCCGATTAAACAAGCGGACGGCTGGTGGCGCCTGACGCTGAGCCACCAGACGTCACGGGGTGTGATTCTGGTCGCGCGCGAAGGCGATGCGATCGTCGGGACCGTGCAGTTGCAGCCGTCGTGGGCGCCGAATCAGCCGCACCGCGCGGATGTGGCGAAATTAATGGTTCATCCCCGCGCCCGGGGTCAGGGTGTCTCGCGCGCGCTGATGACGATGCTCGAGCGCGAGGCTGCGACCCGCGGCTTCACGCTGCTTGTGCTCGACACCGTGCGCGGTGATCCCGCCGAAGCGCTCTATACGTCGATGGGTTGGCAGCGCGTCGGCGTCATTCCAAACTTCGCCTTACACCCGGATGGGCGGACGATGTGCGACACGGTGTTTTTCTATAAGGCGCTGGCTCGCTGATCTGCTCTTCGCGCGTTTTGCGGGTCCGCTTTGCCGTCGTCTTGCGCGACTTCTTGGCGGCGGATTTTGGTGCCGGCACCTTCGCGCCTTTTGCGCGCGCTTCGCTCAAGCCGATCACAATCGCCTGCTTCCGGCTGCGCACCGTTTTCCGGAACCCGTGTTGAGCGTTCCCGTTTTCTTGCGGCGCACTGCCGAAGCGACCGTTTTGAATGCGGACTTGCCGTATTTCGCCATCACCCCGCCTGATCCTGGAGCGCGAGCGAACCAACGACTGCGGCGCGTGCTCTCATGGGGTGCTCCTTGGGCGGCGGCGCGCGACCGCCTGCGCCAGGCGTTCGATGTCGCTGCGATCGTTGTAGACCTGCGCCGACACTCTCACCCACAGCCGCTCTCGCCATGCGTGCAGTTGCACTTCGATGTGGTCGTCGACGAGCAGCGCCACGCGCAAACGTGCGGCCTCGCCATCGGTGGTCCCAGCCGAATGCGGCAACGGCACGGTCACCATCGCGCCGATCATTTCGCGCGGCGTGGTGAACTCGGTGCCCCACGCGTCGGCGAGCAGCTCGCCGGCCGTCCAGGCAAGGTCGTGCATGTAAGCCGCGCACGCGGCAGAGTCCCACTCCTGCAGCAACGCAATGCCTTCGGGTGCTGCGAGATAACTGGTCGGATCCGCGGTCGGGGTGTGCTCGAATTCATGGAGGAAGCCGCGGTCGCGGCCCCACGAAATGATCGGGTGACGCAGGATCGGCTGGCGCTCCGGCGCGGCCCAGAGCATGCCGCACCCGCGCGGCGCGTGCGCCCACTTGTGCAGGTTTGCCGCATACCAGTCCACGCCGAGCCCGCTGATATCGAGCGGGATGGCGCCGGGCACATGCGCGCCGTCGACGAGCACCGGGACGCCACGCGCATGACATTCCCTGGCGATCGCGGCGACGGGCAAGATCAGGGCGGTCTGTGCGGTGATGTGGTCGACGACGACGAGTTTGGTGTGTGGCGTGAGTGTGCCGACGATCGCGTCGATGATTTGGGCTTGGCGAAACGGATACTCGACGTGTGCTGTGCGCACGATGGCGCCGGCGCGCTCGCACACGGCGTTGGCGGCGATCTTGACCGCGCCGTACGCGAGATCGGTCATCACCACTTCGTCGCCACGCGTCAACGGCACGGAGCCGAGGACGGCGTTCATTCCCGTGGTGACGTTCGAGACGAAAACGAGATCGTCGGGCGTGGCGCCGACAAACTGCGCCACCGGCACGATTGCTTCGCGGAGCCGCGACACCGAACGCCACGGCGCCGGCTGCTCGAGGCTCAGTTCGCGCAGCACGAAGCGCGACGGATGCCGCTCGATTTCGTCGCGCAGCGCCTGCTGGCGCTGCAACACCCGTCGCGGCACGACACCGACGGTGCCGTGATTGAGATACGTGGAGCCTGGGTCCAACGTCCAGTGGGGGAGCATCGCGCGGCCAAAGGTCATGACCCGATTATCCGTCCCAACAAGCAATTGAGCGATAATCGCGCGCCATGACTAAGCCGCACATCCTCCTTCCAACCATCGGCGCTTGCGCGACGCTGCTGCTCGCTGCATGGAACGCCACTACCGGCGTGCACACCTCCGTGGCGGCGCAGGCGCCCAGGGCCGCTGCAACCGGCAATTTCATTACCGGTGAGGGGCTATCGAACCCAGCGCCCAAGGTGACCCGCAACTGGGGTCAGCTTCCCGACGGCCGGAAGTGGGGCACGTCGGCCGGCGTCGACATCGATCCGAAGGACGGCCACATCTGGGCCTACGAACGGTGCGGCGCAGGCACCGCCGGCGGCGGACCGGTCGATTGCGACAACAACCCTGTCGATCCGGTGTTCAAGTTCGATCGCCATAGCGGCAAGGTGCTCGCCAACATCGGCAAAGGTGTGATGGTGACGCCGCACGGCATCCACGTCGACCGTGATGACAATGTGTGGATCGCCGACTTCGCGGGAAACAAAGCAGGCACCAAGGGCCACCAGGTCCACAAGTTCAGCCAGACAGGCCAGTTACTCCTTAGCCTCGGCGAGGCCGGCAAGCCGGGTAACGCGGACGGGCAATTCAACCAGCCCAATGACGTCGTCACCGGGCCCGACGGCAGCATCTACGTGTCCGACGGGCACGACGCGCAGGGCATGATTACCAACCAGGCGATCGCCGACGGACTCAAGCGCGGCGCGACGTCGCGGATCAGCAAGTTCTCGGCGGATGGCAAGTTCATCAAGTCGTGGGGCACGATCGGCGTCCGTCATGGCGAATTCCGCACGCCGCACGCGATGGCGTTTGACGCCAAGGGCCGTCTGTGGGTCGTCGACCGCGGCAACCACCGTCTCGAACTCTTCGATCAGGACGGCAATTACCTCGAGTCGCGTTACACGTATGGGCGCATCAGCGGCATCTTCATCCGGAACAACATGGTCTACGCGATCGACTCGGAGTCGAGTCCGTTAAATCACCCGAACTGGCGCAACGGCGTCCGCGTCGGTCCGCTTGACGAAGACCGCATCACTGCGTTCATTCCGGGGTTCGATCGCGAGGACCGCGTCTATCAAGGCACGGCGGGAGAAGGCGTGGCGGTGGATGCGGACGGCAACGTCTACGCGGCCGAAGGGCCGAACTCGCTCAGCCAGGCCGGCGGCGCGTTTACCAAGTATTCGGTGAAATGATCGAACCGCTGAACGCAACTCCGCACCCAAGCTGCTGCTGCGGCTTGAGTGCGGAGCGAGAGTGGGTTTAGCGAGTCGCGGCCACCTTGAGACTGTCGCGCACCCGCTTGACGCCGTCGGTCGCTTTCGCGATGGCGACGGCCTTGGTCTTCGCTTCCCGTGACTTCACGGTGCCGGTCAGCGTGACCATGCCGCGGGCCACGTCGATGTCGATGTCGCTGTCGTCGAGCACGGTGTTCCAGTCGGCCATGTACTGCGCGTAGATCTTCGACTTGATCCAGCCATCATCGACACCGCGCCCGGTGTTTCGTGTCGCGCTCGCGGTCTTGTCGCCGGCTTTTTCTCCGGCCCGCTCGGCTTTCTCACCGGCGCGATCCGCCTTGCCTTCCATATTGCCGGCGCGCGCAGGGGCGATCTTCAGTTGATCCACCACGCTTTTCACACCGTCGTTCTTTTTAGCCAGCTCGAGAGCGCGGGCGCGCGCCGCGGCACTGGGCACCGTGCCCTGCAGGGTCACCACACCGCCCTTGACGTCGACGTCGATGTTGCTGCCGTCGAGCACGTCTTCATTCACGAACTCCGAATGGACCTTCATCACCAGCCAGCCATCCTTGATGGTTCCGGTCTGTCGGGCTGTGACCGGCGCGAAGTGCCCAAGCACGAGTGCGATGAGCACCGTGAGGGCGAGAGTTGACACTGAACGACCCAGATTCGACATGTGATGCCTCCTTGAGGCCTACGGTATTGAGGCCGGAAAACCGATTGCAAGCGCATCGCCAAGCCATGGGAAGGCTGGCATCACCTCATCAAAACGCGCTACTCTCCGTCATTCACCGGAGGACCCATGCACCGCATTTTTGTCGCCGTCTTCACTTTCGCCCTCGCTTTACCCTGGGCCGGCTACGCCCAGACCGGCACCGCCGCCAAGAGCGCCGAGCCCTTCAAGGTCGGCACCTTCCGCATCGGCACCACTGAAACGATCGGGCTCGTGTTGCGCGACACCGTCGTCGTCGATCTCGTCCAGGCCAATGCCGCCATGGAGAAATCGCGATCATTCCCGATGCGCCGCATGCCATCGGACATGGTCGGGTTCATCGCCGACTACGAGAACGGTCTGAAAGGCCGCGCCTACGCCATCGTCAATGAACTGGTGCAGAGCAAGGCGCTGGACGGCAACGCTCCGGCCTACGTGCGCAAGTTGACCGAGGTTCAGACGCTGGCGCCGATCCCACGTCCTCGCCAGGTCATGATGACGGCGGTCAATTTCTACAGCCATATCGCGGAGAACGCGGCCGCGGACGTCCGCGCGAAGGCGATCGCCGCACGCAAAGCCAACCGCGGCGTCCCCTACATGTTTCTCAAGGCGCCTTCGTCGATCATCGGCACCGGAGAGACGATTCGGATCCCGCATGGCCGCACCGAACTGGACTGGGAGATCGAGCTCGCCACGGTGATCGGCCGTGCCGCCCGCTACGTCAACGCACAAAAGGCGGAGGAGCACGTGTTCGGCTACACGGTGATGCTCGACATCTCGGATCGCGGCGGTCGGCCGCCCGGCGGTTTCAGCAGCGGCACCGACTGGTTCGTGATGAAAGGGCAGGAGACGTTCGGCCCGATGGGGCCGTTCATCATCCCGAAAGAGTTTTACGGAAACCCGATGACCGACCTGAAGCAGACGCTGCTGGTCGGGACGGATCAGCGGCAGCAGTCGGACTCGTCCGACATGATCCACTCGGTATGGGAAGTGATCGAGTACGCCTCGTCGCTGGTCACCCTGCAGCCCGGTGACGTGCTCGGCGCCGGCACGTCCGGCGGCGTCGGCATGGGCACCTCGGTGCGCGGCTCACAGCTGTGGCTGGTTGCCGGCGACGAGATTACCGGGTCGATCGACAAGATCGGGACGCTGCGTCACAAGGTGGAAGCGGCGCCCGCACCGCCAGTCGGCACCGGGTCGTATCTGCCACCGGTGGCGAGCTATAAGAAGGGTCCTGGCGGCCAGTAGGCATCGCCGCGGCCATTGTGCACCGGTTGCCGTAGTGGGGACGAAATTAGGGACCGGTCGGCCCCCAGAGATTCACGATCGGCGCGCCTGTTGTGCCCTCAAGCTCGGTCCACGCGTCGATCGGCAAGGCCAGCTGCACCAGCGCGGCTGTCGGCAGGTCATGCCGCTCGCCGGTCAGTTGTTCCACCAACTCCTCGAGGCCGGGATTGTGTCCGACGATGAGCGCTGTGGAAACGTCCGGGTCTAACACCTCCTCGAGGACCGCGAGAATGTCTTGTGGACGGGCAAGATAGAGCCGCGGATCGACGATGACTTCTCGCGCATAGCCCGCCGCTTCCGCCACCGCCAGCGCGGTCGTGTGCGCCCGGACCGCGTCGGAGGTGATAATGACATCCGGAATAAGGTCTTCGTCGCGCAGCAGATCCCCCATGTGCGGTGCGTCGCGCTCGCCCCGGGCGTTGAGCGGCCGCTGCCGGTCGTGCATCGAGGTCGCCCAACTGGACTTGGCGTGGCGCAGGATCAGCAGTGTCTTCACGGTTTCCTTCAGATTATGCCGGTTCGTAAACTGGAGTCGGTTCTTTGAACAGACTCCGAGGAGCAGACATGCAACGTCATCTATCGACCCCAGTGGCCCTGATGATTACACTGGCCGCCGTTTTCGTCGCGATTGATCGGCCAGGCGCTCAGGCGCCGCAGACGCCTGCTGCGCCGGCGCCCGCCCAACCTGCGGCCACCGCACCCGCGCCCGCCGCTCCCACGCTCACTTACGAGATGGCCAAGCAGGTGATTGACGCCGCCGAGGCCGAGGCGCGGCGCAACAAGTGGAACGTGGCGATCGTGGTCACGGATGCGGCCGGCATTCCCGTCATGCTTCGTCGTCTTGACGGCGCGGGCGCCCGCCCCTACGACATTGCCATGCGCAAAGCAGCCACCGTCGTGGCCAGCAAGATGGCCACCTCCGCATACGGCGAACAGCTCAAGGCCGGTGGGGTCAAGGAAGTGCCCAACGGGATTACGTTTGCCGGCGGCGTACCGATCATGCGCGGCGCAGAGTTGATTGGCGCGGTCGGGACCAGCGGCGTGCGCGCGATCGAGGACGAGCAGATTTCCAAGGCCGGCGTCGCAGTGATCAAATAGTCCACGGACGACTCAAAGAGTTGTTGCGATTACTCAACGCGAACCGCGTTGGATACCTCCTGGTTGGCGGCTATGCCGTCGGCCTGCATCGAGATCACGACATCGTTCGAGAGTAAAGGTCAGGCCGGTGAAGCTGGGTTTAGAAATGCCGCGCGACCCGCACGGCCACCGTCCGCGGCTGCACCAGCCGTGTGCCGACGAAGACAGACTGAAAGTTGTAGAGGGCGGTCTGATTGGTCGCGTTGGTCACTTGCGCCTGCAGGGTCCACGCGCGGCGGCCACGGCTGTTGTTGACGTCGAACCCTGCCGCCAGATCGACGATGGTGCGCGGGCGCACGCGGGGGACCTCGGCCTCGAGGTTGACCAAGGGCAGCAGGTCCGCAAAGTCGGAATCAGCGGCCACTATCGCCGGATTCGACGGATTCGACACGAGTCCGCTGTCATACCGAATCGATGCGCCCAACCACAACGGACCCGGTGCGTTGTAGGACGCGGTGCCGTGGATCCCGAGCCGCTGGTCGTGGTCAATGACAAAGGGTCCGGCTGACAGCAGGTCCACGGCATCCTGTCCGAGGAACAAGCCGCCCGTGAACGGCGGAGACGAGATTGCGCGCCCCATCGTGGCGCTCAGGGCTCCCATGAGACCACGCCGTTCGGCGAACGACAGGCGCGCTTCGGCGCCCGTCACGCGAATGCTCTTCAGCGTCGTCGGAAAGATGATGCCGGTGTCGAAGAAATTGTTGTTGTCCTGCTGGTCGACGGAGTTTTTCCGGTAGACCGACCCGTCGAGCGTGGCGAACCGCCCCACGGACAGTTGTCCGCCCACCTCGTAGACGTCTTGCCGCTCCGGGCGGATCGGCTGGTAGGCCCCACCCAAGGCCTCGCGCACGCTGTCCGGCGCGAGCCGGCTGGCCGCTTCCGAGCTCGACAGCAACAGGTTCTCGTTGGGGGGTGTCTGATAGTTGCGATTGTAGGACGCGCGCAGGACGAGATCGTGGCCGGGGATCCGATAGGCCACACCCACGCGCGGCTGCAGGTGCCGACCGTCCACGAGAAAGCGGTACTCGTCGTGGCGGAGTCCGAGTGCCAACGACACGTTTCCGAAGCGAATCGTCGACTGCACGAAGGCGCTCACCTGGGTGCCGGTCTGCGCATCCGCGAAGACGAACGGCACGCCGCCACGCGTGAGATCGTACGGGAGGAGCGCCGCGTTGTAGCCTTCCGCATCGGGAGCGTTGAAAGCCCGCGATGTCAACCCCATCGTAAAGAGCTCGTCGACAGGAAAGCGTTGGAGATCGACGCCGGCGCGCACCGTTTGTGCGCCGAACGACCGCGTGTACCGCGTGTTCGCGGTGAACGTCGATAGACGGCGATCCTGCGTGGCGGTGACCGGGGTATCTCCGGGACTGGAGGTGAGCACGGCGGTGGTCGCGCGATAGCCCACGGTCGCTTCGAGTGTCGACTGCGTGTCGAGCGGGCGCACGTAGGAAGCCCACAAGGACGCGTCGGCGAGCGTCTGCCGCTGATCTTGACCCGCGGCCTGTTGCGAGCGGAGGTTGGCCAGCTCGAAGCTTGAACGGCCTCCCATCGCGTGAAGGCGCAGCGTATCGCGATCGGTGAGGCGGAGGTCCACCCGGCCGAAGCCACGCGCGTAGCCACCGGTATTGTGCAGATTGTCCAGAGATACCTGGTCGAGAAACCGATCAGTGTGCATCGCCGTCACCGAGCCGAAATAGCCCACGCGGCTGCGTTCGCCCCCAAGTTGCGCCACACCGTGACGCGTGCCGAACCCTCCAAGTGATCCCGACACCGTCCCGGCGATCGGGCGTCCGGTCCCGAGGCCGCTGCGGCTGTTGAGCACTGCCACGCCCGACACCTTGCTGCCGAACTCGGCCGGAACATGGCCGGTGATGAGCTCGACGGTCTGCACGACGCCGACGTCGAGCGAATTGGCGAAGGCGCCGGTCAACTGGTCGCTGATCGGCAATCCGTCGACCACGAAGGTCATCTGATTGTGTGCGCCGCGCGGGTGAATCGCTCCATTGGCGTTCTGGGCGAAGCCGGGAAAGCTTACCAGCACGGCTTCGAGGCCGCGGCTTGACGCGGCGACGGGCAGGCGCTCGATGCGCGTCTCGCTGATCACGTGACGGGTCCCGGCGGAGGTCGTGTCGACCACTGGGGCTTCAGGAGTGACGGTGATGGTGTCGGTCACGTCGGCCAGACGCAGCGTGAACGCCAGGTTCACGGGCACACTGGAGGCCACGTCGATGCGCCGAGCTTCGGGAGCGAAGCCCGACAACTCGAGGCGCAGGTCGTAGGTCCCGAGCGGGAGATTCCCAATCTCGAAGTGTCCGCGGTTGTCGGTCAGCGTGGCGCGCTCCAGGCCGCTCGCACCCTGGCGTAGCGAGACCGTCGCGCCAGGAATGGATGCACCTTGGGGGTCGGTGACCTCTCCGCGCAGCAGAGCGATGGTCTGCGCCTCGACTGGTGTGGCGGCGAGCGCCCCAAGGATGATGAACACCAGAGCGAAAACATTGCTCCATCGCGTCGGCCCAACCGGCCAACGAGCACGCGTGAACGGCCACCGAAAAGAATTTTGATTACTCAAAATAAACATTGAGCAGAGTCTAAGTCTGTGCCCGTTTCATGTCAAGCGGTGTCGTTTGATGCGTCGTTCGACGCCTGCGCCGCGGCCGGGGTGGTCGCAGGTCAGGCCCTCGACCCGGCGCAGCCGCTCGAGACGAAGAGATATCTGCCAAGCACAGAAGAGCTCGACGCGGGTTGATCTAGTCGCTTTGAGGTTGGCGATGCGGACCGGCTCCAAACGATACTTGACGTGAGTCGACTGCGCCCTGTGACAGTGCGAGTGTTCATCGTGCAGCCTAGGTGACGGTTCACCGACAGTCACAACCGTGACTCAATAACGGCAGCTCGGAAAGGAGCACTCTCATGCGGATGGCCAGCTTCCTCATCGCATTCGTCGTCTTCGGCGCAACGATGCTCGTCCACGGCGCAACTCGGAAGGTCGATTTCTCTGACGATGCGGTCGGACAGCCGCCAAAGGGGTTCGAGTTCGGCCACACCGCAAAGGTTGGCGCGCCCGGCAAATGGGTGGTCCAGGCAGAAGGGTCGAACAAGTACCTCGCGCAGACCGACGCCGACTCCACACGCGCACGCTTTCCGGTGGCCGTGTTCACGGAGTTCAGCGCGGCTGATGTCGATCTCTCGGTTCGGTTCAAGCCGGTCTCGGGTCGTGTCGATCAGGCCGCGGGGCTCGTCTGGCGCTTCCAGAATGCAGATAACTACTACATCGTCCGGGCGAACGCGCTCGAGAACAACGTGGTGCTGTACAAAGTTGAAAACGGCAAACGCACCGATTTGCCGGTGAAGGGCGAGGGGCGTACCTACGGGAAGAAAGCACAGGTGCCGGCCGGCCAGTGGAGCAGCCTCCGCGTGGTCGCCGTCGGCGCGTTGTTCGAAGTGCACCTCAACGGCGGAAAACTGTTCGAAGTGGAGGACAAGACATTCCCGCGCGCGGGCAAAGTTGGGGTGTGGACCAAGGCCGACTCCGTGACCCTGTTCGACGATCTGACGATCGTGACCAAGTAAGCCCATGGCCTCACTCAATCGCGGAGCCGTCCTTCGCTTTGTCGCCACGGTCGCCCTCATCGGATGTGTCGGGTGTCGGTCACCTGAACAAGCGCAGACCGGGGACCGCACGGTGACGGTCTATGTGTCGACCGATCGGGTCTTCTCTGAGCCGGTGCTGCGGGAGTACGAGCGGCGATCGGGCGTCAAGGTCAACGCCGTCTACGACACGGAGGAAACCAAGTCGACGGGCCTCGCCAATCGCCTGATCGCCGAGAAGCCACGACCGCAGGCCGATGTCTTCTGGTCGAACGAACCAGTCCGAACGCTTGTGTTGAAGGCGCGGGAGGTGCTTACGTCGTACCGCTCCCCGAGCGCCGAGGGCATTCCCGCGGCGCTTGTTGATCCTGACGGTTATTGGACGGGTTTCTCGGCCCGCATCCGGGTGATCGCCTACAACACGACGCTTGTGAAGCCGGAAGCGGCGCCGCAGTCGGTGTTCGATCTGGCCGACCCACGATGGCGCGGGCAAGTAGCGATCGCGGACCCGCGATTTGGTTCCACTTCCTTTCACGTCGCGGCGCTCTACGCACTGGCGGGCGACGAGAAGATGGACGAGTTCTTCCGTCGGTTGAAGGCCAACGGCGTGCGCGTCGTCGATGGCAACTCGGTTGTCCGCGACCTGGTCGCACGCGGAGAGGTGAAGGTAGGGTTGACGGATACCGACGATGTGAATGTCGCGATCGAGGACGGACAACCAATCGGGATGGTGCTGCCGGACAAGGAGGGACTCGGCGTGCCGGTGATGCCGAACATGGTGTCGTTAATCGCAAACGCGCCGCATCCCGAGGAAGGACGCAAGCTGATCGATTACTTGCTCTCAAAGGACGTGGAGCGTGCGCTCGCACAGTCGGAGGCGGTGCAGATTCCGCTGCACGTTGGCGTGCCAGGCCCGAAGAACATTCCGGCGATCGAGACCTTCAAACCGATGACGCTCGACTACGCGAAAGCCGCGAGCCGAGTGGAAGACGTCACCAGCCGTCTCGCCACAATTCTGGGTCTCTGAGCCGCGCGAACGAGCATGTGGCGATGGCAGTCCAGTCGAACGGCGGTGGTGGGCGTCGCGATCGTCGTGTTCGGCGTGTGCTGCCTGTTGCCGGTCGGCTACTTGCTGACGATGTCGCTGACTGGCGCGGACGGACCGTACGCGGCGGTGCTGCTCGATGCGCGGCAGCGGGGCTTGTTGTATAACACGGTGCTCCTCGGCACGGGTACGGCACTCCTCGCCACGGCGATCGGCGCCCCTTTAGGTGTGGCGCTCGCTCGTATTACCCTCCCTCGAAAGGCGCTCTTTCGTCTGGCGCTTGGCGCGCCGGTCCTTCTGCCGCCGTACGTGGTGGGATTAGCCTGGATTTATTTCGGAAGTAGCCGCGGACTCGTCGCGACACTTCTCGGTCGCGACCTGGTCTCGGATTGGACGTATAGCCTGCCGGCGGCCATTCTCGTGTTGGGTTTGGTGCTCTACCCACTGTCGATGCTCGCAACGGAAGTGGCGATGCGCCGAATCGACGGGCGCCTCGAAGAGGCCGCCTTGATGGTCGCACCACCGGGCCGCGTGCTCTGGCGCATCACACTACCGCTTGCGGCACCAAGCATCGTCGGCGCCGCACTAGTGATCTTCGTGATTGCCGTATCGGATTTCGGCGTCCCTGGACTGCTGCGGGTCCGCGTGTACACGACGGAGGTCTTCACCGCCTTCGCGGCGCTCTACGACTTCAGCCGCGCCATGCTTGTGGCGGTGCCGCTTCTGCTGCTCTGTCTCGCGGTGGCCGCCGTGGCTGCCGCCCTGCTCGGAGAGCGTCTCGTGATCACGCGCCGGAGTGCCGGGACGCGTCCGGCCTTCCTTGACGCATGGCGACGACCGGCCGTTACGGGCGCACTTGTCGTGCTCGCCGTTGCCCTCGGACTCCCGCTGGCCGTCCTCGTGCGTGAGGCGCTGGGCGCCACGTCTTTGTCTGCCGTGCTCGAGGGATCCGGTGAGGCCATCGCGAACAGCCTCCTGCTGGCGACGGTGGGTGCGACGGCCGTGCTGAGCGTGGCCGTCTGGCTCGGCTACTCCAGGGCGAGAGCCCGCGGCCGAATTGGGCAAGTCGCGGACGTCCTCTTCGTCGTGGTGTTCGCGGTGCCGACCACCATCGTCGGCGTCGGCCTGATCGGGCTGTGGAACCGGCCGGGCGTGCTTGGCACCGTCTACGGAACGGACTTCATGTTTCTCCTGGCGTATCTGGCACGATTCGTCCCAGTCGCGGCGCTGGCACTCGCCGCCAGTACGCGATACGTGCCCCTGTCGCACGAGGAGGCCGCCGCCGTCAGCGGCGCGGGATGGCTCCGCACGATGTTCCGCATTGTCCTGCCACAGATTCGACTCGGTCTGGTTGCCGCGTGGGTGATCTCGTTTGTCCTCGCCTTCGGCGAGCTCGGCGTCAGCATCCTCGTCGCGCCGCCTGGTGAGGCGACCCTGCCAATCCGCATCTACACGATCATCGCGAATACGCCCTCATCGCATGTCGCCGTGCTGGCGCTGTTACAGACACTTGTCATCTTCACTCCTCTGGCTCTGGCAGCACTCGGTGCGGCTGTCTCCCTCCGCCCTGCGACTTGTACTCAGAGCGTCCCGAGCGTCATCGAGGGACGGGAGGGCCGGTGAGCACAGCAGCACTCGCCGTCACGAACGTGACGAAGCGCTTCGGGTCACATCACGCGCTCGACGGTGTCTCTCTCGACGTCGCAACCGGCGACGCCGTTGTCATCCTGGGACCCAGCGGCTGCGGCAAGACGACGCTGCTGCGCCTGATTGCGGGCCTCGAGGTACCGGACAGCGGCGAGATCTGGCTTAGTGGCACGCAAGTGGCCGGCCCTCGCCGCAGCATGGTGGCGTCTCATCAGCGCGGGATCGGGTTCGTGTTTCAGGATCTGGCTCTCTGGCCGCACCTCACGGTTGAAAAGAACCTGGGTTTCGTCTTGGAGTCTGTGAAGACGCCACGCGCCGAGCGGGTGCGGAGAGTCGATGAGGCCCTCAAGCTCGTTCGCATCGAGACACTGTCGACTCGGTACCCTCACGAGCTCTCGGGTGGCGAGCAGCAGCGGGTCGCGCTTGCCCGCGCGGTGGTTGGTCAGCCACGCCTGCTCCTCCTCGACGAGCCGCTCTCGAGCCTCGACCAAGAGTTGCGCGCAACGCTGCGTGCCGAGCTTGCTCGGCTCCAGCGCGCACTCCATGTGACGACGGTGTATGTCACTCACGACCGTGACGACGCTGCCGTCCTGGCCGATTGCGTCGTCGAGATGCGCGCGGGTCGCATCGCATCTGTCAGCGACACGAAGAGGAAGGAGGAACGCGAGTGAAAGGGTCGCTGTTGGTATTCGCGATCGTTCTGCTCGCCACACCTCGGACGATGGCGCACGAGCCGCCAGCTTGTCGAATCCTGTGCGCTCCAGAGTTCAAGCTGGAACCAACGGTGACGTTTACCAACCTGTTCGGCTCGCCCCGAATCGTGGGAGAGGACGGGACGCCCACGCGTGAACGGCGCGAAACGGAGTTCGAGGTCATTCTTTCCCTCGGGTTGCCCACGCGCGTGTCGTGGCTCGAGTTCACGGTCGAAGCCATCTTCCTTCCGTTCGACCGCCACAGCACGCCCGAGCTCGAGTTCGAGACCAACTTCAACTGGCTGCCAGCGGAGCGCACGCGCGGGTGGGTCAGCTCACACTTCGACGTCGTGGACAAATTCAGCGCGGCTGAGCGGCCGACCGATCTCCGCGCGTACACGCACAAGCTCAATCTCGAACTGGATACGAGCGTGTCGGTGTTCAACTGGCTCCCGGAGGGCCGCTGGCTTCGCGGGGTTGAACTGGAAGGCTCTCTGGACTACGTGGCCTCCGGACGGCCCAGAAAGGGCGACCACATTGATGGGGTTCGTTTCCTGGACAACGCGAGCCCGTGGTCGTTCTCGATCGTCTTCGTGCTGCCTATCGCCCCTTCATAAACTGACCTGACGTGTGGTCCCTCGCCGAGCGCCACCACAGCGTGCGACTTGAACCTCTCGAGGTGCCATCGACAGCATTCATGGGCACCGCCATCGGTGGCGGCACCGGTGTCTGGGCGTGGGCGTGGAGGACACTCGTGAGTAGTGCGACACTCACCCCTGCCACGGTACGGCGATCATGCATGCCCGTCATGATCATCGAGAGTCACGCGTCTGTCGCCCTACGGCAGGAATGCTGCCGCGTAGACCCATCGTCGGTCACGTTGCTCGAAGACAGTCTTCACGCGGCACCGGTCCGCGCCTGCAGTTCGCTCTCAATGGCGCCGAGGAACTCTTCGGTCGTCAGATACGGATGATCCGGCCGAATCAGGATGGCCAGGTCCTTGGTCATGCGACCGGACTCGACGACATCGACGCAGACTTTTTCGAGCGTTTCCGCGAAGGCGACGACGTCTGGCGTCTGATCGAACCGGCCGCGGTATTGAAGGCCGCGTGTCCACGCGTAAATCGAGGCGATCGGGTTGGTCGAGGTGGGCTTGCCCTGCTGATGCATCCGGTAGTGTCGGGTCACCGTGCCGTGCGCCGCTTCCGCTTCGATCGCCTTGCCGTCGGGGGACATCAGCACCGAGGTCATCAAGCCGAGTGACCCGTAGCCTTGCGCTACGGTGTCGGACTGCACGTCGCCGTCGTAGTTCTTGCACGCCCACAGATAGCCGCCGTTCCATTTCAGGTTGGCGGCGACCATGTCGTCGATCAGGCGATGCTCGTAGGTCAGGCCTTTCGCCTCGAATGCGCTGCGGAACTCGGCGTCAAGGACCCGCTGAAACGTGTTCTTGAACGTGCCGTCGTAGACCTTGAGGATGGTGTTCTTGGTCGAGAGGTAGACCGGGTAGCTGCGGCCGAGTGCGTAGGTGAAACAGGCACGCGCGAAACCCTCGATTGACGCGTCGAGGTTGAACATCCCGAGGGCGACACCGCTCCCGGTGGTCTTGATCACCTCGCGCGAAATCGCCTCGCCGCCGCCCGACGGCGTCCAGCTGAGGGTCAGCGTGCCGGCGCCGGGAAAGTGGAAGTCCTGGGCGCGATATTGATCGCCGAAGCCGTGGCGCGCGACGACCACCGGCTTGTCCCAGTGCGCGACCAGCCGCGGCACGTTGCGGCAGATGATCGGCTCGCGGAAGATCGTGCCGTCGAGGATGTTGCGGATGGTGCCGTTGGGCGACCGCCACATTTGTTTAAGGCCGAACTCCTTGACCCGCGCCTCGTCGGGCGTGATCGTCGCGCATTTCACGGCGACGCCGTACTGGCGCGTCGCGTTGGCGGAATCGATGGTGATCTGATCACCCGTGCGATCGCGCGACTCGACGCCGAGGTCGAAGTATTTCAGGTCGATATCGAGATAGGGCAGGATCAGTTGCTCGCGGATCCGCTGCCAGATAATCCGCGTCATTTCGTCCCCGTCCATTTCGACGACGGGGTTCTTGACCTTAATCTTCGTCACGCAAGACTCCTTAAAGTGCCGTTCCGGCAAACGTTGATGATGGCCTAGATTGGGCCGGGACAGCTAGCGGGTGGCTGAACGCGGTGCCCGGTCCCAGCGCATCGCCGCGACTCGCGGATCGCCGGCGAACGCCGCGTGACCAAAGGCGAGGCGTTGCTCGGGAAACGCGCAAATCGCGCGGACGCCAACGCTACTGATGTGCAGCCGCCACACCTGCCGTTCGTTCGGTTCACGCGAGGCGAACGCCGCACAGGTCAACAACGCCAGGTTGTTGCCGTCGGCACGTGCGGACGGGTAACGCAACACCTGGGCTCCGGCGGTACGCGCGGCATCGGCGAGCGAATGGCCGGCGGCGTAATCGGTCGGATGTGACAGCTCCCGCGCCGTCTTATCGAATGGCGCCCGACCCAGGTCGAGCCCGTGGCTGGTCCGGAATTTCACGACGAAGGCGGTGTATTCGCTGGCATTCGCCGGCCACGGGGTGTCCGGCGACTCGGCGAAAAACAGTAACCGTCGGAACGCCATCTCCGCGACCGCGGTCGTCACCTGCTGCGACGCATAGAAGACTCCGAGGGTCAACCCGGCGCGTCGAAAGCGCGAGCCGCTCGGGTACGGCGCGCCGTAGCGAAACGGCGTCGAGAGCAGGTAGTGGAGGTGGCGGCATTCAGGTGGCACCGGTGGTTTGCTCTCATCGAGCAGTTGCTCCAGCAGTTGCTGCTCCGCCAAGGTGTCCACCAACGTCATCGTCGAGACGATGTGCTGGGCTTCGACGACGCGCCAGCACTGGCCGGCGAGGCGGCGCAGCTCAGACGAGAGCGCGGCGGGCGTCCAGGTAGCCAACGACGTGAACCAAACCTGAGACCGACGCGATCACGTCGATCGGTGCGGCGCCGAGGACCGTGTTGTCGTGACGTAGCCAGGCGCGCGCCGCGTGGGTGTCGCCGCCGAGGATGGCATCCAGTGAGCGAAACAACCGCAGGAAGAGCAGCGCCAAGTCGAACGGCTTGTCGCCGGCGGTGAGTTGATAGCTGCCGGATCCCATGCGGGAGACGGTCGCTTCCGATACGCCGATGACCGCGGCGAGTATGCGGTTGGGCAATTCGAGCTGCGCCGCGGCGCGCAAGACCGCTTTGGTGACGACGGCGGCTTGGTCGCCCACGTGCGTACGTGGGAGGGGAGGGGGCATACGGTGGTGCTTCTACTGAAATAATATTGTCGTTTTCGTTCTTTTGCAAGTGCGCGAGCGGCCCGTTTTTAGAACCGATGCGCGATGGCACGTCGGAATCTGCGGCGACGCTATAGCGCAGGCACGACCGTTTCGAAATTATTAAGGAAAACTGGAGCCGGCAAGCGGGCTCGAACCGCTGACCTGCTGATTACGAAT
>DATLXN010000029.1:0-80463 GCA_035575715.1 Vicinamibacterales bacterium
GTCGTGACGCACGCCCTTGGTGATGAACACGCCCAAAGGATTTTACGCGGGGAGATATCCGCTCGCGAGGCGCACCTAATGGAGCAGCGCGCCTCGCGACACCTGCTCCACATGAATCGAGGAATTCGATGGACACCACAACAGTAGCGTCGACCAGTGCCTATCGCTATGAGTTCTATGCCGCCGACGGTTCCCGCTGCTGCGCCAGTGACCGACGCACCACCCCGACTTGTGGGATGTGCAAGGCGCGAACTGTCGATATCGCCCACCTGCCGACCCCCATTGCCCTACAGGAGAAGAACATCATGAAGAACGACACCGTTCCACTCGACTCAATCACCGACGTGTACGCGCACATCCGCGCCCTGCGTAGCGCGCCCCTTCCTCAAACGCCACCCCGCGACGCGGCAAACGGAGTGCCGGAAGTGCCGGATCTTTTCGCACAGATTCGTGCTGCACACGGCGCGCTGCAAGGCGGTGTGCGATGAGTACCAGTCAATCCGCGGTCGTTTCTGTGGAGGGGCTGCAATGCACTGTGCAAACGGGGCAATGCACTGTGCAAACTGGCCGCCCGCGAAGCGTAAATGGAGCCGAAGCGCAGGTCGCCCGCTGTGACGAACAGTTAGCGGTGCTGCATCGACGAATTGAAGTTTTCGCGGCTGCGCGTGAACCCCTTGAGGCGGAGAGAGTGGCGGTGCTGGCCGAAGTGGCGGGGCGTCATCCCACTGGAACCGAGCGGCTGCGGCTTCGCGATCTGACCAACGCCATCGCGGATATCGACGACGGCATGCTTAAGGTGAACAGTCTGGGTGCGCTGTACACGGCTGCGGGTCTGCTTCATGTGCAACGCCAAGTGGGCGAGCTCCAGACGGAGCGCGACCAGTGGGCGGGAAAGATTGGCATGGACCCAGACGAATTGGTCCCATGCCGATTGCGGCGCCTAGTCTCCCACTACTACAACGGTCGCCGCGTCAAGTTGGGGGAGGAGGTTGTCTTGACTCGCTCCCAGTTAGAAGCGTTCGCGGATCGATTCGAGGCGGTTGTCTAGATGGCTGTGAGCGTGGAGCTGTGGAAGTATCGCGGCTGCACAGGCAAGCAAAGACATCCTGCGAAGCGTCATGCACAAGCGCACGTTGATCGTCTTCGGGACAGCACTCGTGCGCATGATTCTCGCTTACACGTTTACAAGTGTCCGGCGTGTGGTGGATGGCACGTCGGGCACAGCGGGATGCGGGGACAACGGGCTGACGAAGCGAATTGGCGGTGATTGGTAGTAGCGCTACCATCCATGCTAAAAATTTGGCTTGCCTTTTTGAGATCGCGAGCGAAAGATTGACGGTCCCGGCGCGAAACCAACCGCGGAGCAGCGCAAGGCAGAACTCGCCGCCATGACACCGGCGGCGAGGGCTGCGTTCAAGTTTGAGGCAGCGCGTAAGGCCGGGTGCTGGAGCTCGAAGCCGCAGTAGCGGGCGCCGAAACAACGAAAACGAGAGTGAAATCATGATGGCAGCAATCTACGCGCGAAAGTCCACAGAGCAGGTGGGCGTTGCGGATGACCAGAAGTCGGTCGTTCGCCAAGTCGAGAATGCCAAGGCCTATGCCGCAAAACAGGGCTGGCAGGTTGCCGACAACTACGTCTACGTCGACGACGGGATCAGCGGCGCCGAGTTCAAGAAGCGCCCTGGCTTCCAGCGTCTGATGGCGGCAGCGCTGACGCGCCGCCCACCCTTTGGCGTGCTGGTCGTGAGCGAGCAAAAATCTATAGGCCGGGAAGCCTCGGAGACCGGCTATGTCATCAAGCAGCTCGCGCAGGCAGGCGTTGAAATTTACGAATACATGCGTGGTCGGTCGCTGACGCCAAAGAACTGGCTAGATAAAGCGATGTCGGCCGTGCAGTCGGCGGCGGACGAGGCGCACCGCGAGCAGTCCAGCGACCGTGTGCATGAAGCTCATGCCCGATTGGCCAAGGCGGGCCACGTGGTCGGTGGACGCGTGTTTGGATACACGAATCAGGACGTGTTCAATGGCACCGACGCACACGGCCGACCGCTGCGCTCCCACGTCGAGCGGGTGATCAATCCGGTCGAGGCCGCTGTGGTCCGACGCATCTTTGAGCTGTATGACGGTGGCGAGGGATTGAAGCGCATCGCCAAAATTCTGACCACCGAACAAGCCCCATCCCCCAAACCATTCCAGCGCAAGGATGGTCTGAGTGATGTCGCCGGATGGTCGCCGTCGACGGTTCGCGCGGTTCTCGGGCGCGAGATTTACCACGGGGTCATCGTGTGGAACAAGTCGCGCAAGCGCGACAACTGGGGGCAGCAGGACCAGCGAGACCGTCCCGAGTCCGAGTGGATTCGTACCCCGGCCGAGCATTTGCGCATCATCGATGACGTGGTCTACCGCCGCGTCGTGTCTCGGCGCAAAGAGACGGAGGGGCGCGCGGTTCGGTTTGCTAGCGGCCGCCTCTCGGGTCGACCGCCGAAAACGCCGACCCAAAATCTGCTCGCGGGCTTGGCGACGTGCGCGTTGTGCGGCGGCGGAATCATCGTCGAGGCCAGTTCTCGAAAGCGCGGCCGCGTGAACGAATACCTATGCAGCCGACATCGCAGCAATGGCAGCTGCGCCAACGCCTTACGTGTTCCCGTGGCGGACGTCAACGAAGCCGTACTCCAGGCGATAGAGGAACACGCATTGACGCCGGAGGCCATCGAGCAGGTGATTCATCTGAGCGAACGGAAGGACCTGGCCGACGAGCAAGGCAAGCTGTCGAAGGAGCTCAGGGACATCGAGAGGCGGATCGGTCGGCTGGTCGACGCTATTGCCACGGGCAGCGACGCGCCGTCGCTCATATCCAAGCTGCGCGAATTGGAAGCGCGCAAGGCGGCAATACATATCGAACAGGCCAGCCTGCACCCGGTCCCGCGTCTTGCTCCCGCTGTCATCGAAGACCGGCTAGCGGAGTGGCGTCGGTTGCTGCGGCAATCGACTACGCAAGGGCGGACGGTCCTCCAGCGTGTGCTCGACGGTCGGATCGTGCTCACGCCGTTCAACAACGAGCTGCGCGGCGAGGGCTACGACTTCGCGGCGCCGACGCGGTTTGACAAGTTGTTCGAGGGCGTGGCGGTTCGCGTTCCGGCGGCGCTGAAAGGTCTTGCAGGACCGCACTACGGCTGCAGTGACATCGCGCGTGATGACACGTTTGAGGGTGACTACGGAAGGTTGCTAAACCAGGCGAGCCACAATCGCGGGAAAAGGGTGGCGTCCCCAGAGGGATTCGAACCCTCGTTACCGGCGTGAAAGGCCGGCGTCCTAGGCCTCTGGACGATGGGGACGTCGAGAGAACATTGAACTATAACATGGCACTATCGCCGGGCCGTCAGCCAGTCGCCCCCGGCATCGCATGCAGAGCCGGCAGAAAATTTAACGCACACGGAAGCTGGTGCTGACGACCGACGACCGACGACCGACGACCGATCACCGACCGCGCTCAGCGCGGATCGCCGACGCGCACCGAGGAGGGGATGTCCAGCAGGTTCAGGCAGAGCGGCGCAATATCGACCGACCGAAACTGCTCCGGCAGTGTCAATTTTTCGGGACCTGCAATGAGCAATAGCGATAGCGACTCGAGCGCATGCAATCCACCATGCGAGGCGCCGCCGACATGCGCTTCGCCACCGGGTACCTCGAATTCGCAGCCGGGACGGGCCGTCACCCACAAGCGCGCCGCATTCTTCGCGTCGAGCGCGCCGGCCAATCGTTCGAACGCATTCGGATAGTCGCACCATCGCAGCTGGCCGTCCTCGACCACGCCGTTCAGCACGACGAGATCCCCGCGCCAACTCCAGGTGCGGCCGTAGGCGTCTTCGGCGTGCGCGTCGCCACCCTGGCTGCCGCGCCAGAACGCCAGTCGTCCGCGCTGTGATTCCACGACGAAGCGATTGCCGCCGCCGCTGGTTTCACCCTCGCACCACATCGCATGGTCGACACGTGGATCGGCGACACACAACCGGACCATCCGTTCGAGCCTGGGATCGGCATCGTCACGCAGGTAGACCTGCGTCGCGCGCATGTTGGGGCAGATCATGATCTCGTCGCCCCGTCCCCAGGGTTTCCCCAACTTGGCTTGTTGAAACTCGGCGAGGACATCATGCAGGCGAATCACCGCGCGATCGCGGTCGTCGAGGATCTCGCAATGCCCATGGTCGGACGTGATGATCACGCAGGTCTCTTTGAGGAAGGTCTCGAGCCCGCCGGCTGCATCGAACATTTTGCCTAACGCCGCATCGATGCGTTCGATCACCGGCAGGGCCGCGGTTGGCCCGATGTCATGACTGCGATAGTCGTTATCGGCGAAATAGGCGACTGAAAAGTCAGCGAAGGCGCCGTCTTCCGCCACCTCTAAGAGCAGTTTTCCCGTTGACGCGTCGTCCATTCCGAACCGGTGCAGGACACCACCTTTGTCCACCAGCCGTTTACCGCGCATGGTCCGCGTCGCGACAAAGTCGCCGAGGCAGAGCACCGACGGCCCCTTGATCGTTTCGGTGAGCGGAACGCCCGGCAGTAACGCCAGCAGTTTGGGAATGTGGACCTTGTGTTCGACCGCACCTTTGAAAATCAGATAGTTCAGACACATGGCGGTCTGACCCGCGCGCTCGACCTTTTCGAACAAGGTCGGGGCCGTCATTCTGCTGCCGTTGAGCCCGACCAGGAAGTCGGTCAGAAAGGCGCGAAACCCTTCGCGCACCATGACCCAGAAGTCGTCGCCAAAATAGGCCACGTTCTGATGGTCGTCGTCGTACCACGACGCGCCAATGATGCCGCTTTCCGCGGGATAGCAGCCGGTGATGATCGTCGTCGTCGCCGCTGGCGTGATCGACGGGAACATGGTGATCGACTGGTGCAGCTGACCAGCGTTCATCAACCGCTGCATAGTCGGGAGCCGCCCGGTCTGGATCGCCGGCGAGACGACGCGCGGCGTGGCCGCGTCGATCACGATGAGCAGAACCTTCACCCGACAACAATACGATAGTTCGCCCACGTATACTCACCCAGGACACTAATGCGGGAGGGCTTATGAGTGCGAGTCTACGAATGCTGTTGTTACTTGGCTGCGTGTTGGTCACTGCCTCACAGGCCACCGGCGCAGTACGGCTGCGGCAGTTACCGCCGGCGACGGACGCAGCGGCGTTTGTCGCCTATTACTGGAAAGCCAAGCCAGGCCGGGCGCAGGAATACAACGACTACATTCGCACGGTCGCCGAGCGGATCGATGAGTCCGCTCGCGTCGCCGGTGTCTTCGAGGAAGTGCGTACCGTGCTGCCCGTCACCGCGCCCGACGCCGGCCCGTCGGAGTGGACGCACCTTCGCATCTTTCGACTCAAGAACTTGGCGGCCGTGGACGGCCTGAGCGCCGGCCTTGATGCGGCGACGCTGCGCGTCGTGCCCGACGAGGCGCAACGTAAGGCGAACAGCGAGCGGTCCGCGCCGCTCCGCGAACTGGTCCGGCGCGAGGTCTGGACTGAACTTCGGTAAGTTGCTCGCCTGCGCCCTCCTTGTGGCCAGTGTCGGCGTGCACGCGCAGTCGCCGCTCCGGTGGGGCGGCGATGCCGAAGGCGGGGCGCCGTTTGTCGAAGCCGATCCGCGCGATCCCAACCGGCTGGTCGGATTCGATGTCGAAATTGCCGAGCTAATCGCCCGCGACCTCGGTCGCACGCCGCAGTTTGTGCAGGTCGCGTTTGCCTCGCTCGACCAGTCCGCGGCGCGCGGCGATTTTGACATCGGTCTGAGTGGTATCGAAGACACGGCGGGGCGTCGATCCGCGGTCGCAGCCAGCATACCGTACTACCGCTTTCAGGAAATGCTGACGGTTCGAGAGAGCGACCGCAGCCGCTTTCGTACGCTCGCCGATCTGCGCGGCCGCCGCGTAGCCACGCTGGGCGGCACCATCGCCTACGAGTTGCTGCTGGCGGCAGAACGTGACCACGGCCTCATCGCGGTGTCGTATGACGACGATGTGCATCCCTACACCGATACCGTGATTGGTCGGGTCGATGCGGTGCTGCTCGATAACGTGCTGGCCGATCGCGCGCTGACCCGCAATACCGGCCTTCACACCCAACCCGATCCGGTTGCGACCGGCCACTACATCGTGATCACCGCCCCACAAAACGCGGCGTTGCGTGACCAAGTCGACCACGTGCTTCGCGCTGCCATGCGCGACGGGCGGCTCGAGGCGATCTTCAGGAAGTGGGCGGTGTGGACCGATGAGCAGCGTGCGTTGTATGACGAAGTCCTCAATGCGGCGTCGTCGGAACAGACGCTGGCGCCCGGTGCGGACCGGCCGTCGGTCATTGATGCAACGAGGCGGTATCTCCCGGCGCTGTTCCGTGCTGCTGCGATCACGCTGGCGTTGTCCTGTCTGGCGATGGCGCTCGCGGTCGCGCTCGGGGCGTCGATCGCGATCGGACGTGTCTATGGCAACTCGCTCCTGCGCAATCTGCTGACCGTCTACGTCGAGGTCATGCGTGGCACGCCAGTCCTCCTGCAGCTGTTTGTCATTTACTACGGGCTGTCTGGTGTTGTCCGATTACCCGCGTTTCTGGCGGCACTGATCGGGCTGGGCTTGAACTACGCCGCCTATGAGAGCGAGATCTACCGCAGCGCCCTCGAAGCGGTGCCGCGTGGGCAACTCGAGGCGGCGCGCATTCTCGGCTTTTCCGAGCAACAGATTCTGCGGCTGGTGCGGGGCCCGCAGGCATTCCGCTTGGCGTTGGCGCCAATGACCAACGATTTCGTGGCGCTGCTCAAGGACTCGTCGCTCGTCTCGGTCATTACGGTGGTCGAGCTCACCAAGCAGACCCAGATATTCGCGACCAATATTGGCAGTTGGGTGATCCCTGGACTGCTGTGCGCGGGTTTGTACCTGGCCATGTCCCTGCCGCTGGCGCGGTTGGCGCGCCGCCTGGAGGAGCGATGGAAGGCGGCCTCCTGATGCCGCTGCTTCAAGTACGAGGCCTGCAGTTGGCTCGCGGCGCCCGCACCATTCTCGCGGGTGTTGACCTTGCCGTGTCACGTGGCGAGATCGTCGCGCTGATGGGACTCTCTGGCTCGGGCAAAACGACGATTCTTCGCTCGATCGCCGCGCTGGAACGATTCGATGCCGGAGAGATTGCGGTCGACGATGTGACCCTGCGAGCGAAGACGGATCCGCGCGCATCCCGGCGTGCCTTGCATCAGAAGGTCGGCATGGTCTTCCAGTTTCATTATCTGTTCGAGCATCTCTCGGCGCTCGATAACGTCTGCCTTGCTCCAGTCCACGTGCAGCAGCAGACGCGAGCCGCGGCCGAGGCGCGTGCGCAATCGTTGCTCGCGCATCTGGGTGTTGGCCATCGCAGCACGGCGTTTCCGCGCGAGCTGTCAGGCGGCGAAGCGCAGCGCGTGGCAATCGCCCGTGCACTCGCGGTCGATCCGCCGTTGCTGTTGCTCGATGAGCCCACCGCCTCGCTCGATCCGGCACGCTGTCAGGAACTCGGTGAGACACTGCGCACGCTCGCTGCGGAAGGGCGGACGCTGACGATGACCTCGCACGACGATGAGTTCGTGGCGGCATACGCCACGCGGGTGGTGATTCTTGCTGAAGGCCGCGTGGTCGAAGCGGGAAAGCCGACCGATGTCTTGCGCAATCCGCAACACGCAGCGACTCGGGCTTTGCTAACGCGGTGATGTCGGGGCCAGCCGGACCGGCCCCCACGGGGCCGGCGCGAAGGAGGAACGATGACCGAGCTACACGAAAGCAAGTCAAAGGTTGAAGGGGCACCGACGACCGGTCTCGTCCCGATGATTCATGTAGCAAGTGTCGAACGCTCGGCCGAGTTTTACCGGCTCCTCGGTTTTGAAATTGGGAATTACGTGCCGCGCACCGGGCTCATGCATTGGGCATGGTTGTATGCCCCGAAGGTTGCCGACTGGAAATGCGGGCCGAACCTGATGTTGACGGGAGTGCGCGACCGATCGACGCCGGCGCCCAGGACGTCCTGATTTATCTCTATGCCAATGATCTGGAAGCGCTGAGGGCCACGTTGCTGGCGAACGGCGTGCAAGCCAGCGACATTTCCTACCCGGAATATCTGCCGGACGGGGAGTTCAGGACAACTGATCCAGACGGTTATACGCTGATGATCGCCCAGTCACGTCGAGGTGCCTCCGTCGATCTGGTGTACCTCGACCCGCCCTTCAACTCGACGCGCGTATGATCGGCACGCGGGACTCGTTCGGAACACAGGGGGGACTATGCGGCTCAAAGCACACGGTTCGACGGTGCTCATTCTGCTGACTCTCTCGGCCGCCGGCTGTGAGGGCAACAGAACCGCCGCCATCCCGACCGGGCCGACTGCGCCCGTACCTGTCGCGTCGCCCAGCGTCGCCGTACGCGTAGAAGGACGGGTCATCGACGGCGATCGCGAGGGGCCGGTGCGGGGCGCGGTTGTGACCGCCGTTAGTTTTTGCGCGCCTGGGGCCTGCCGGGCGTTAGCGGAGCTGCCTGCCCCCAATGCGACCGCCGACGATCAGGGAATCTTCCTTCTCACTGCGAACCTCCCGGTGGGTTGGGAGTTGTTGCTCCTAGACGTCACCAGGGACGGATACGAGCTCACCCGAGTTCACGTTACTCCCGCCGAGGCGACGACCGCCGTCCTGACGCTGCTCCCGAGGATCACCATCCGTTCCGGAGAATCGATTAAGACGCGCGTGTTTTTCAAGACTTACTCCTGCGGTTTTGAAGGGTGGACCTGTCGCCGGTTCCACGTCGACTCGCCATCCGGTGAGGCAATGGACATCGAGGTCATGCCCGACGAAGGGCAGAAGGTCGGACTGGTGGTTGGGCCGGAATTGGGGCACCCGATCTCGCCAGACCCTCAGCCCCGAGTGACGGTGTCGGGCGGCGAGGTCTGGATCTACGGGCAGCCGGGCAAGGTCACACTGACGGCGCATCGGCGATGACGCGACGACGCCGCATTTATCAGCCTGTAGGTTCCTCCCGGCCCATCCGGCTTACGCCGGTCATGTGGCCGGGTTGTCGTCCCGCACGGGGACGTTCTCGCTCACGTCCCGTAGGTGTGCAACAGGCCGGCGCCATCCCTTGTGGGGCAGTCGAGATTTGGGGTCAGTCGTTTGTCAGTCACGTCACCACAAACTGGTGAGCCGAGTGGGGGTCGAACCCACGACCCTCTGATTAAAAGTCAGATGCTCTACCACTGAGCTATCGGCCCTGTTGCCAATTCTATAGGAGCCGCGGCCCGGACTGGTATGATCTCAGCGAGCGGAGGTTTACGTGATTGCGGTCGTGTGGCAGTTTGAAGTGAAAAAAGGGCAGCAAGAAGAGTTTGAAAAGTTTTATGGCGCGGATGGCGAGTGGTCGCAATTGGGCCGCCGCAGCCGGTCATTCCTGGGCAGCTCGTTCTTGCGCGACCAGGCCAACGACACAAGCTATCTACTGGTTGAATATTGGAGCGAAATGGTGGTCTACGAGCGCCACCGTAAAAGCTTCGTCACCGACATGCGCACGCTCGAGGAGCGTCGGGACCAGTTCTGTGACTCGATCATTCCCCTGGGGTTCTACACCGGCCTCGACGTCCCGGACCGGGGCGGGCCGACGTGGAGTGTCCGGGACGGCGTGTAAACTCTCGCCGGCGTGTCGCAGGGGTCCGTTGGTGACCTATCGCGGCAGGCAAGCCTCGACTTTGCCCCTATGGGTCAAGCGGTCTGTGGACGATAATCACGACGTGGTCCGTGAACCTTCGCCCGTCGTACTTGTCGTCGAGGACGATTCCGCCGTCCGCCAACCGCTCGTCAAGTTTCTCCAGATGCGGCAGTACAGCGTCGTCACTGCAGAAACGGCTGATGAGGGGCTGGATGCGATTCGGCAGCATCATCCCGCCGCCGCGATTATCGATTTGCGATTGAAACGCGGCTCGGGCCGCGAAGTCGTCGTCTCGATGCCGCCTGAAATCCCGGTCATTATTTTTTCGGGATTGCGGTCGGAATCTGCCGATCTCGAAGTGATCCGCCCACGGACGCGGCTGGTCGAAAAACCTTACTCGCTGATCATGCTGATGGACACGCTCGAAGACATGCTCGAGCAGTGTAAACAGGACTCGGGCCCGCGGCCTTCGTAGGACCCGCCTTCGGCGGGTGGGACCGGCTTCGCCGGTGGGACCCTCGCTTCGCTTGGGTGGGACCGGCTTCGCCGGTAGGACCCTCGCTTCGCGTGGGGTGGGACCGGCTTCGCCGGTGGGACCCTCGCTTCGCGTCGGGTGGGACCGGCCTCCGGCCGGTAGGGGGATTACAGGATTTGTTTACCCATTGCGGACAACGCTAGTTCCGTCCCGAACTCCGCCGTTGTGTTCCGCAAATCCAACGTCGGATTGACCTCGACCAGATCCAGCGAAGTCAGAAACCCCGATTCCGCGACCATTTCCATCACTACGTGCGCTTCGCGGTAATCGAGCCCGCCTTTGACCGCCGTCCCGACACCGGGGGCGACCAGCGGATCGCAGACATCCATATCGAACGAGACGTGAATCCCGCCGGTGCCGGTACTCGCCAACGCGAGCGCGCGTTCCATGACCTGTGCGATCCCGATACGGTCGATTTCCTTCATCGTGAAGACATGGACCTTCGACGCCCGCACGATCTGTTTCTCGGTTTCGTCGAGATTGCGGATGCCCACCAGCACGGTGTGCTCGGCCAGAATCGCCGGGCTCTCGCCACCCAGTCGAGCCAGTTCGAACGGCTCGGCGCCGAGGAGCGCGGATAACGGCATACCGTGGACATTGCCTGAATCACTGGTGTCGGGGCGGTTCATATCACCGTGCGCGTCAACCCAAATGACCCCCAGCAGCTTGCCCTGCTTGCGCTGATACGCGGCGGCGGCCGCGACCGAGCCGGCGCCGAGGCTGTGGTCACCGCCGAGGACCAACGGCAGGGCGCCCTCATCGAGTGACGCGAGCGCGGTTTGAAACAGTTTCTGACACACGCGCGCGATCGCTTTGACGTAGCGCTTGTGGGTGTCGCCCGGGCCTTTCACTTCGGGGATGGGCGTCACGATGTCGCCTTTGTCGACGACGGTGAGGCCGAGGCGGGTCAGGTGCTCGCCGATCCCGGCAATCCGAAAGGCCGACGGGCCCATGTCGGTGCCGCGGCGATTGCCGCCAAGGTCCAACGGCACGCCGATGATGTGAACAGGCTTGGTCAGCACCCGGTCACCGGCGTTTTTTATAGGTCATCGAAATCCCTTCATGACCCGGCGATACCGTCGTTGTATAGGCCTGGGGATGGGAGGCAATGATCGCGAGAAAATCTTTCATGTCGTTCTTCTTGTTGATGACGTTATGCGCCAGAAACAGGCCGCCCGGATTGACGCGCGGGAAGATCATGTCAAAGAACTTCTTGTAGTCAGGCTTCCACGCATCGAGAAACACCAGGTCGAACGTGCCTTGCACCTTTGGCACTTCCTTGAACGCGTCGCCGGCGATCACTTGCACCACGTCCTGAAGTCCGGCACGCGAAACATTCGCCGCTGCCTCTTTGGCTCGCACCGGGTCGTACTCAATCGTCACGAGCGTGCCACCGGTTTCGCGCAGTCCGAGGCCCATCCAAATTGCGCTATAGCCGCTGGCCGCACCGATTTCCAGCACGCGCTTTGCGCCGGTCGAGCCAATCAGCACACGCAGAAAGCGGCCGTCTTCTTCAGAGACGGCCAGCTGACCCTTGTCGGCGGCGCGAATGCTCTTGAGCAGTTGATCAATCGGGGCGGGGACGTCAGGAGCGGCCTGGCCGGTGGTGACGCAGACCGTCACAGCGACCGCGCAAGCGAACGTACAGAGGCGACCTACAGAGCATTTCATCGGGATATCGATCTTATCGCAGGAAGGTCGCGGCGGCGGTTGCGGTGGCCCGCGCATCCGCGACACAGTCAGGAATGCCGGTGCCGCGGTACGCGCTGCCAGTGACGTACAGTCCGGGTAACGCGCCTAGGCGTGCGTCGATGGCGCGCACCGTGGCGAGATGGCCGACGTTGTACTGCGCGCTCGCACGCGGCCAGCGAAACACGCGCGTCAGGTGTGGCGAGCCGCTCATGCCCAGCACGTCGGCCAGATCGCTCCACGCCAAGGCGATCAATTCCGCATCGGACTTGTCGAGCACCTGCGGGTCGTGCGCGCCGCCTAGAAAACCGCGGAGGAGCACCTGTCCGTCGGGCGCGCGATGCGGCCATTTTGCGGTGACCCATGTACCGGCCATCAACGAGCGCCGTTCGCGCCGCGGCACGACAAAGCCAGTCCCCGCCATTGGATGGGCAACCTGCTCTCGCCGCACGGCCAGGGCGACGGTCGCCGACGATGTGTAAGGGATGGAATCGCAGAGCGCCGCTAACTCGGCATCAACAGCGCGGAGTGCCGTCGCGGCTCGCCACGCCGGGATCGCGGCAATGATCGCTCGGCTGGTAAATGACTCGCCGCCGGACAGGGTCAGGACATACGGACCAGTGCCGGCGACTTCTGCGACCGTGGCGCCCGAACGGATCGTGCCGGGCCCCAGTCGCTCGACGAGCGTCTCGGTGAGCACGTCGATGCCGTCAGGAAACGACACGAACGCGCTGCCGCCGCGACGTTGCGTCTGCAGGGCGAACAAGGCGCGCAAGACGCTGCCGTGAGTACGCTCCAACTCCACGAATCGCGGAAACAACGCGTGGATTGACAGCGCGTTGACGTCCCCGGCGTGGATCCCCGCGAGCAGCGGATCGCCGAGATAGTCCACCGCCTCCTGACCGAAGCGTCGTCGCATGAAGCTGCCGATCGATTCGTCGGGTGCGTCGCGCTCGACGGCAATCGCGAGCTCTGCCGCCATGCGCGCCTTGGCCGGCCATGAAAAGAGCTTGGCGGTAATCAGCGGCTGCAGACGGGTCGGCAAGCCGAGAAACGATCCCTCCGGCAGCGCCAGGAGCTGGCCGCCGCGAAGAACGTATGCCGTTCGCGGCGGCAACGTGGGGATCAACCGGTCAGCAATGCCCAGTTCGTTGCACAACGCCAGCGCCGCCGGTTTCTGCACCAGCAACGAATCCGGTCCGCCATCGATGACATAGCCATCGACGCGCTCGGTGACAATGACCCCGCCCGCGCGGCTGCGTTCTTCGACGATCAGCGGCGCGAGGCCGCGTTGCTGCAACTCGTAGGCAGCGGCGAGGCCGGCAATGCCCGCGCCGATGATGATGACGTCATGCATGCACGAAGCGAGCAAGGGCCTGAACGTTTTCGAGCGGCGTCGAGGGCAGAATGCCGTGCCCGAGGTTGAAGATGTGGCCCGGGCGCCCGGCAGCGCGGTCGAGCACCTGCCGGGCACCGGCGAGCAACCGCTCGCGCGGTCCGAGCAGTAACGTCGGATCGAGATTGCCTTGAATGCCGCGGTCGGGCCCGATCCGGGTCCACGCGTCATCGAGCGGAATCCGCCAGTCGGCGCCAATGACATCACCGCCGGCTTCGCGCATGACCTGCAGAATCGATCCGGTCGACACGCCGAAATGAATCGTCGGCACGCGCCCGCCGATGGCGGCAAAGATCTTCTGCGTGTGCGGCAGCGCAAACTCGCGATAGTCGTTTTCGTTGAGCGCACCGACCCACGAATCGAACACCTGCACCGCATCGACGCCGGCCTCGATTTGTGCCACCAGATAGTCGCCAACGACGGTGGCGAGACGATCGGCGAAGCGGTGCCAGGTGGCCGGGTCGCCGTACATCAGGCTCTTGGTGCGGGCGAAGTCCTTGGACGGACCGCCCTCGATGGCGTAGGACGCCAACGTGAACGGCGCACCGGCAAAGCCGATCAGCGGCACGCGCCCGGCAAGTTCATGCTGAACCATGCGGATGGCGTCGAGGGTGTAGGCCAGCGTCTCACGTGGTTCGGTGCTCCGCACCGCGTCGACGTCTGCTGCCGAACGAATCGGTCGCTCAATCGACGGCCCTTCGCCTTTGACAAAGTCGAACGGGATCCCCATCGGCTCGAGCGGCAGCAGTAAGTCGGAGAACAGAATCGCGGCGTCGACCTCGATGCGCTGCACGGGCTGGAGGGTGACCTGGGTGGCAAGCTCGGGGGCCCGACACAGCTGCAAAAGTGTGTAGTTCTGGCGCAACGCGCGGTATTCGGCCATGTAGCGGCCGGCTTGCCGCATGAACCAGACGGGCGTCTTGTCGACAGGTTGGCGCCGGCACGCGCGGAGAAACCGGCTCTCGCGCACATCCGGCGCAGTCAGCATGCATGCTATATTATCGAGTTTTGTTTCGATTCCGGAGGTCTAGGTGAGCCCGATCCTCGTGAGGCCGGTTCGCGAGCAGTTCGAGCACGATCGCGTCATTCGAGTTCTGCAGACGCGTTATCAGCGGAAGTTCGAGGTCGCAATCAACCCTGGGGCGGAGCAAAACGCGTCGGTCACGGTTGGCGAACTCCCCATGTACCCTGACCTGATCCTGTATAGCCAGGATCGCGGTCGTAAAGTACAGGCGACGATCGAGGTCGAAACCGTCGAATCGATCAATACCCTCGAGGCGATGGCCGAATGGGTGCAGTTCAGCAAACTGCGCGGCACGCCGTTCTACCTCTACGTCCCGCCCAACATGGTCGACACGGTGCGGCGCTTGTGTACAGAGCACCAGGTGCCGTTTGCGGAAATCTGGACCTATCACACCGCGGTCGATCAGATCCGTTTCACGATGGTTTATCGCGGTCCCGACGCGCCTCGGCAGTCTGCCGCGATGCGCGCGATGGAGAGCGACGAGCCGATGGTGCCGGCCATGAAGGCCAAGCCGCTCGCCGCCGCCCCCCTGAAGGCCGACCACAAGCCGGCGGCCACTGTCATCGCCAAGCCAGGCCCAGTAAAGACGGCTGCACCGGCCAAGCCGGTCTCAAAGAAGCCGCTGGCAAAGAAGCCGCTGGCGAAGAAGCCGCTGGCGAAGAAGCCCGCAGCCAAAAAGACGATTGTCAGGAAGAGCGCCACCAAGAAGGCGACCACCAAGGGCGCTCAGAAAACCACGTCGAGTAAGACCAAGAAGTCCGCTCGGCCCGGCAAGCGCCGCTAGGACCGCGCGTGCCGTTCCTGCGCATCGCTCGCGATCAGCGCGGGTACGAAACGACCTTCCTGGTTCACTCCTTTCATCCGGGCGAACAGCCGCGCGTGCTGTACTGGTACCGGAGCGCGCCAGAAGTGAAGATTGGGCGCAAGGCGCTTGACGAAGACGCCATCCGCGCGATCGAAGAGCAGCACCCCGACGTCGAATTCGATTGGCCGCAGATCCTCGAAGTGGGCGCCGCGATGGTTGCCGACTTCGACGCCCGTAACGATCATGTCCCGCAGCGACGCGGCGCCGATCAGGAACGCGTGCGACGGAAGCCGGAGCGTCGTCGTGAGGCCGCCCCGCCTGCGCCCGCGGTTGACGAGGCTGCGTCAGGCACCGCGTCGGTCGCCCCCACACCGCCGCCTGTCGCGCCAGTCACCCCGGTCACGCCGCCCACGGCTCCGCGCACCGGCCCGGACAGCTTGAGCGAACTGGTCGGCCGCGAAATCGCGACCCGGCTCCGGTCGCGCTACGCGGAGCTTGCCGCTCGCATTGAGCACGAGGCGGATGACGCGGTGCGTTCGTCATGGCGCGCCCGTGCCGTCGCGATTGATCCTGATCGCTGGCTGACGCCGGAAGACATCCTGCGCGGCATCCAGCACGCCGACCCGCTCTTCGATGAGCTGCGTCGTGACGTTGCGATGCGCCCACCGGCTCGCTAGCGCTCTGCACTAGACTGGGGTCTCCCCCAATTGAAGGAGTTGGTTGTCATGAAATTATGGGTGGCAGCCTTCGTGGCGGCAGTCTGTGCATTGCCGATGAACGCGCAGGCGCAAATCAAATCGGAAGTCGTCGCAAGTGGACTGTCGAAACCGCTCGGATTTATTCCAGACCCGGCGTTTGCGAACGTCCATTACATCGTTCAACAAGCCGGTCTGGTGCGTGTCCTGCGCGATGGGCAACTGCAATCGGCACCGTTTATCGACCTGACCGGGATCGCTCGCCTGAGTGGCGGGGAGCAAGGTCTATTGGGGATGGCCTTTGCCCCCGACGTCGCCAGTGGCCGCGTGTTTTTTCATTACACCGACGTCAACGGCGACCACGTGGTGTCACGCTATCGCCGGTCGGCGGGCTCGCCGCTGCGGCTCGATCCGTCCACCCGCTTCGATATCCGTTGGCCAACCGGTGGGCGGGTGCTGTCACAGCCGTTCTCGAACCACAACGGCGGCCACCTGATCTTCGGCCCGGATGGGTACCTGTACATCGGTCTCGGCGATGGCGGGAGCGGTAATGACCCGACCAACAAGGCCCAGGATCCCACGTCGCTGTTGGGAAAGATGCTGCGGCTCGATGTCAATGTCGCGGACGGCGATGACGTCGGGTACCGCGTGCCTGCGGATAACCCTTTCGTGGACGGGCAACCGATCGTCGCGATGCCGGAGATCTGGGCGGTCGGGTTCCGAAACCCCTGGCGCTATACCTTCGACGACCTCGGCCCTGATGCGACCGGGGCACTGATCATCGCGGACGTTGGCCAAGGGCAGCGCGAAGAAATCAATTACGAGCCGCGCAACGCCGGCGGGCGGAATTACGGATGGCGCATCCGCGAAGGTCGCATTGCGACACCTAATGTTCCGCCGACGTCGCCGGCCTTCGGCCCGCTGGTCGACCCGATTTTCGATTACTCGCATACCGACGGACGATCGATCACTGGAGGCTACATCTACCGAGGAACGGGCCTTGGCGCGAGTTATCGCGGGCGCTATTTCTACGCCGACTTTGTCAGGGCGCGCGTCTGGTCCCTAGGACTGGCGGTCAGCGCCTCAGGCGAAGCGACTGCAACCGACGTGATCGAACACACCACCGAGTTGGGTTCCGGAATCACGGGAGGCATTGCGTCGTTTGGTCGCGACTTGTCGGGCGAGTTGTACGTCGTGACCTTCGCCGGACGCGTCGTGAAAATCGTCGCCGACGCCGGTCCGGCGCCCTCAGCGCCCCAGGATGTGCGTGCCGTTGTCTCAGGTTCGACGGTGACGGTCTCGTGGACCGCGCCCGCTGCGGGCGCGGTGCCGTCATCGTACCGCCTCGAAGCAGGCTCGGTGTCGGGCGCATCAGATCTCGGGATCGTGAGCACCGCCGGCCCCGAGACCTCGCTGACGTTTCCCGGAATTCCCGCCGGCACCTATTTCGTGCGAGTTCGTAGTATCACCGGCGGCGGCGCCAGCGTGGCGTCGAACGAGGTCACGATTGTTGTGGGTGGTGGCGGCTGCGGCGCCGCTCCGCCTGCGCCAACAGACTTCGCCTCGACGGTCAATGGCCGAGAGGTGACGCTCACCTGGCAGGTCTCATCGACGGCGAGTGGACCCACGAGTTTTAGTATCGAAGCGGGCAGTGCGAGTGGCGCGGCCAACCTGGCGATGATCAGTATCGATGGCGGCCTGCGGTCGCTCTCGGTGTCGGCGCTGCCTGGTCGGTACTTTGTCCGCATCCGTGGCCACAACGACTGTGGCACGAGCGGCGCCTCGAACGAGGTCACCGTCACGGTGTTTTAGGTGTCTCCAGCCTGATCGCGCGGGCTGCGGCTCGCGCGATCAGCACGCTGGCAATCACCGTCGTCACTAAACCGACCGCGATCAGCACCCAGTAGATTGGTCCGCGTGGCGCTGTGGCGCCCCTCGCCAGCGCCGCCACATCGCCGGCGACCTTGCCCGCGTAAACGTACATCGTGATCGCCGGCGCCATGCCGATCAGCGCAAGGGCATAGTCCCGTGTGCGCACGCGAGTGATCCCGAGGATGTAATTGAGCAGGATATAGGGGACGGCGGGGGACAACCGCAACAGGAACATCAGCCGCACGCCCTCGGACTCCACCGCGCGGTCGACGGCGGCGAGACGCGGGTGTCGCGCGACGTACGACTCGACAAAGCGCCGCACGGCATAGCGCGCCGTCCAGAACGCCAGCATCGCGCCGAGTGACGCGCCGAGCATCGCGTAGATGACCCCGTAGGCCACACCCCACAGAGCGCCGGCGGCGATGGTCAACCAGACGCCGGGGATCAACAGCACAGCGGCGATGCCGTAGCCGCCGATGAAGGCGGCGGGGCCCCACACGCCCAGCGATTGCACCCAGGCGGCGTAGGCGGGCAGGCGCGCGGCCGCCTCACGCCCAAACAACAGCAAGGCGATCAGCCCACAGATCGCGATCGCAGCTTTAGCCAGGCTGCTTACTCGCGTGCGAACTTGGACTCGATGGCGTCGACTTTTGCCAGCCGGCGCAGGTGGCGTTCTTCTGCCGAAAACGTCGCGCCAAGGAAGGCCTCGACGAGCACGCGCGCCAACGCCGGGCCGACCACCCGGGCGCCAAGACACATCACATTGATGTCGTCATGTTCGACGGCCTGGCGCGCGGAATAGGTGTCGTGGCAGACGGTGGCACGGACGCCTGGGAATTTGCTCGCCGCGACCGCCACTCCCGCGCCGCTGCCGCAGACGATGACGCCGCGATCGACCTGGCCATTGCGAATCGCAGTGGCGACGGCTTCGGCGATGTCCGGATAATCGACCGCGGCACTCGAATGGGTACCCAGATCGAGAATCTCATGGCCCTGTTGCGCCAACACGCCTGCCAAATCGCGTTTCATCTCAAAGCCTGCATGATCGGCACCGACAGCGACCCTCATCGCCTCATCATAACTAAGGTGTGGCCTTCCACCGGGCACTAACCCTCGCGATTTCACCACCCGGCGCCCACGTCACCAGAACTTTGGCGCCGTTCGGGCCACTCTTGTGACGCACCTGGTCGGTGGCGCGGATGCTCGCCGACATCCCTCTGGTCAACTTCACCGGGGTGCCGTTGATCACCTGATCGATCTCGCCGTCGAGCACATAGAACGTTTCGGTGACGGCATGACGATGCTCGCCGGAATCACTGTTGGCGGGGAAGGTCAGTTCGACAATTTCCACTTCGCTGCCACGGACATCGGTCTGGTCGACTAAGACCCGCATCGAGACGCCGCTCGGGCTGACCAACGTGCGCGCGGTCGATGTCGCCGGTGCGCGATACGACGGTCCGTAGAGCACACGCCCCGGCCGCGCGGCGGTCATCGCGCCATTCTCGAAGGCCACTTGGCCATTGACAATCACATGCGTGACGCCTTCCGCGTAGCTATGCGGTTTCTCGAAGGTCGCCGTATCGCGGACGCGCGCGGCATCGAAGACCGCGATGTCGGCCTTCATCCCGGTGCGCAGCACGCCGCGATCGCTGAGACCGAGCCGCTGCGCCGGCAGCGAGGACATCTTCTGCACTGCTGTCTCCAGCGAGATCAGCTGTTTGTCGCGCGCATACACGCCGAGGACGCGGGCGAAGGTGCCGTAGCTACGCGGGTGCGGATGATTGCGGCCAAACACCGGAATCTCCCCATCCGACCCGATCATGGTCGCCGGGTGCACCATGATGCGCTGCAGATCCTCTTCGTTGATCGCGTGGAAAATTCCTTGCGCGCCGCCTTGTTCAACGATCCACAGCGCGGCCTCGGCCGCGTTCTCGAGGGTCACTGGTTGTCCGCGTTTCTTTGACGTGATCTCGGCGAGATTCATACCCGCCAAAGTCGGGTCGAACTGCGCACTGGACACCACCACGTTCTTCGGATCACCGCCGCCGCGCTCATCACGAATGATCGCGACGGTCTCGCCTTTGATCTTGGCGCGTGTCGCCGGGTCCTTCAGTCGCTTCAGCGTCGCCTCGTTGCCGCCTTCAAGCGCCCACGCCGGCAGCAGCGCCGATCCGATGCTGGTCGCCGACGCCGTGTAGGGATACTGATCGATCGTCGCGTCGACGCCGCGCGCCCGCGCTTGGTCGACCAGCCGCAACGTCTCGACCGATCGCCCCCAGTATTTCTTGCCGACGACCTTGTGATGGGTCAGCTGGGTCGGCAGGCCCCCTTGTTCGCCAATCGCAATCGTTTCGCGAACACTGTCGACGACCTTCGACGCTTCGTCGCGCATATGTGAGATGTAAATGCCTCCCATCGCGCCAGCGACTTTCGCCAGTTCCACCACTTCCGCGGTCGTGGAGAACGTGCCGGGCACGTAGAACAACCCGGAACTCAAACCAAACGCGCCCTGTTCCATTCCTTGCCGGACCAGGCCGCCCATCCGCTCGACTTCCTCCGGAGTGGCCACTCGATCGACGGCGCCCATCACGGCACTGCGCACCGAACCCTGACCGATGAAGCTGGCGAAGTTGGGTGTAAACCGCGTCGCCGCCACGGTCGCGAGAAAGGGCCCGAGCGGGACGTCGGACCCGCCGTCTGGGCCTTCGACCAGCGTGGTGACGCCTTGGCGGACATAGTTGTCAGCCGTCGGCACTTCAAAAATGCCGCGTCGCGCATGGGTGTGGATGTCGATGAAGCCCGGCGCGACCACCATCCCGCTGACGTCGATGACCCGCCCGGCGGGCGCCTCGATGCGCGGGGCGATCTGGACGATGGTGTCGCCGACGATGGCAATGTCACCGCGATACCACGGGCTCGCCGTGCCATCGACAATCCTCCCCCCGCGAAGGATGAGGTCATAGGCGCGCGGGGCTGCGCTCTGCGCCTGGGCATCGATAGGGTTGCCGCCGCTGGTGAGAGCGAGGGCCAGAAATGCGATCACGGCTGAAACTCGAAGATAGGAGCTCATGGCGGGCGACTATACCTTGGGTGGCGGCCGACGACACCTGGGGACGGATACCTTGGGGGCGGAGTGGATACCTTGGGGACGGAGGTCGGGCACAGATCACGGCGTGGGGACGGAGGTCGCCCCTTGGCCCGGGGGCGGGGACGGAGGTCGCCGTTCGCCGTGGGACGGGGACGGAGGTCGGGTCCAGATCCGCGCCATTTCCCTGGGACGGGGACGGAGGTCGCCCTTCGCTGTGAGGCGGGGACGGAGGTCGGCCTAGGAGGTCGGCCCACTGGCCCGGGGCGGGGACGGAGGTCGACAACCCGGAGGTCGACAACCCGGAGGCCGACAACCCGGAGGCTGACGACCGGATCGCCGGGTCGCCCGTCTTATAATGTTGCTATGCAATACAAGCGATCCCGTCTCTGGATGGGCCTGGCGTTAGCCCTGACCGCCGGCGTTAGTGTGGGTGCGCAAGCGCCCGCTGGACAGGCCGCGCCACCCGGGGTGCCCGCCGTCCAGGCGCCGCGCCAGCCCGACTTCCGCAGCGCGGTCGATTACGTGACGATGGACGCCATCGTCCGCAACGGCAAAGACCAGTTTGTCGCCGACCTCACCCGTGATGACTTCGAAGTGTTCGAGGACGGCGTCAAGCAGGACGTCTCGTCCTTTACGCTGGTCCACGGCGGGCGCGTGCATAACCTGATGGCCGCGCCGCCTCCGCCGGCCCAGGAGGGGATCATCCTGCCGCCGTCGCGCCCGCGCAACGATGCGGCCGGCCGCATCTTTTTGATCATCGTCGACGACCTGCATCTCGATTTCCGCAACACCGGGCGGATCCGCGACCTGTTCAAGCGCATCTCGCGCACGCTGATCCACGAAGGCGATATGTTCGGGATCGTCTCGACCGGCCCATCGTCATTAGCCATCGACTTGACCTACGACCGCAAGATTCTGGACGACGCGATCAAGAAGATCACCGGCAATGGCCTGAAGCCGTCCGACGTGATTCAAGGCGCCGAGGGCGCTGAGGGCCCGTCAGAAGTGCGCTACCGCGCCCACGTCGCGTTTTCAACCGCGACCGACATTGTTCGGCAACTCGAGAAGGTCACCAATCGCCGCAAGGCGGTGGTCTGGGTGAGCAACGGCTTTGACTTCAATCCGTTTGCTGAATCCCGGCTCGGTGAAGACCCGGTGTTCGGCGGCCGCTTTGGCCAGAGTCGAGAAGAAGGCCGCGAGCAGCGTGATCAGTTCAATCGCGGTCAAACGTTTGCGGATGCCGACCTCGCCCGCGAGCTCGGCGAGCTGACCCGATCAGCCAATCGCGCCAACGCGACGATTTACACCATTGACCCGCGCGGGCTGGTGGCCGGCGCCGACCTCGACGAGCAGCTCGATCCGATGGAGTTTGGCGAGCATGTCCGAAAGACGCAAGACAGTTTGCGCGTTTTAGCCGACGAAACTGGCGGGATTGCCGTCGTCAACCAGAACGATTTCGATAAGGCCTTGAAGCGGATTGATGCGGAGACCAGCGATTACTACGTGCTGGGTTATTCATCGACCAATCCCGACCCGCTGAAGCGGACGCGCAAGATCGAAGTGAAGGTCAAGCGTCCAGAGATGCGCGTCATCTCACGCACGTCGTATTCGCTGAAGCCAGCGGTGCAGAGCAAGTAGTCGTTACGCGAGGCGCGCCGGGGCTTGGACCGTCGGTGGCCGGTCGCGCCGCGCTGCGGCGATCGTCTCCTGAATCCGTTCGCGCAGCCAGTCGACCGGCTGTGGCTGCAGCGTGACGAATTCTTTCCATTCGTCATGGTTGAGAACGACGGAGATCACGTGTTCGCGATGGTCGTACATGGTGCCGACGATCCTAGTCACGTGCCCTGGTATTCAAAAATAGAATGATCGAATCGGATCGATGTGAATCGATCATGACGGTGTGAGCCGCAGCTTGGGGCGGACGCGCTCAAATGCCCGAATCACTTCCTGAACCGTCCGCGGCGTGCGACTCATCTTCGGGTAGACCCACCCGGTTTCGCGCACCAACGACCGGCCTTCAATCCGGGCGCAGAACAAGTGGCCACTGGCCACGTCGCGCGACACGGCTTGAAACGGGATGATGGTGATGCCGATGCCGTTGCGGACCATCGCCTTGATGATCTCGACATTCTCGGTTTCCATGACGATTTGCGGTTCAATCCGCGAGGTCATGAAGAATTCATCGACCACCCGCCGCGAATTGGACCCGGATTCAAACAGCACGAACGGCTGGCGGACGAGGTCCTGGGGCAGGATCTTGCGCTTGCGAGACAGCGGGTGCTTCGCGGCCGTCACCAGCAGCAGCTCCTCTTGCATCACCGGAACGGTCACCAGATCGGGCTGGTCGACTGGAATCGTCAGAAGCGCCAGGTCGCCGGTGCCGCTGCGCAGGTGCGCGATGCACCGTTCCGAGCTGCCGGTCACCAGCTTCAAGTCGATCGCCGGGTGCTGGCGCTTCAACTCTTGGAGGAGTGGGGGAAAGACGTAGAGGCAGACGGTCATGCCGCCCATCAGGCGCACCTGCCCGCGCAGCGATTCCTGGCTATCGGTGATGCCGGCAATGGTGTCTTTCAGGTCCTGAAAGACCCGATGCGACAGCTGCAGCAGCGAATCGCCAGCGGGGGTAATCCGAACGCGTCGCCCGACGCGCAGAAAGATCGGCTCTTTCAGCTCGTCCTCGAGCAGCAGAATCTGCCGGCTGATTGCCGATTGCGAAACGTGGAGTTTGTGACCGGCGGCGGTGAACGAGCCGGTTTCGGCGATGGCGCGAATGATTTCCAGCTGACGAAGATCCAAAGTGTCCCCCAGGTAGCCGCAGCTTACATGCGGGCCGGAGATGGATGCAATGTGGATCAGTCGTTTTATGGATGCCAGGATCAGGGATCGGGGATCAGGGATCAGGGATCAGGGATCAGAAAGACAAAGGGCGGACGCAGCACGCTGCGTCCGCCCTCAGTCGACACGGTTGGCGTCCCCTAGGGCTTCTTTTTGACCAGGGCGCAGGCGCCGATCGCGCCGGCGGGATCCATCGCGGCTTGCGCGGCATCGATATGCCGCAGGATGCCGGCGTCATCGATGACAAACGTGTATCGACGGGCCATCCCGGAATTCTCGTCGAGGATGCCGAGCTTCCGGGTGTAGTCGCGTTTAGAGTCGCTGAGCAATGGGAAATCGAGTTTCATCGATTCGCGGAAGGCCAGGTTGGCCCAGGTCGAATCAACGCTGACACCGAACACCATGGCGTCGTTGGCGTTGAACTGGGCGTAGTTGTCCCGATACCGGGACATCTCGGTTGTTCAACCCGGCGAGAAAGCGGCCGGGAAGAAAGCGAGGACGACGACCTTGCCCTTCAAGTCGGAGAGCTTGGCGGTCTTCGACGTGGGTCGGGCGCCGGGGGCCGCCGGCTCGAGATAGGACAGCGAGAAGTCCGGCATCGGCTCGCCGACCTTCACCGTTGGTGGCGGTGGGGGCGGAGCAGCTTGCGCCGGGGGCGTCGCGGGGGCTTGAGCGGCTGCGGCAACCGGTGCCAGAGCCAACAAGCTAATCGCGCAGACGCCCAACACCGTGAGAGCGCATTTCATGAGTCAAATACTACACGGGTACCGACGCCGCCCCTCGTCGCGGCGTCAGCGAAGGGCGTTCTTCGTGCGCGCGATCGCCTCTTTCAGGTAGTGCTCATCGAGTTCGATGCCGATGAAACCGACTTTCAGGCGGGCGGCGGCGACCGCCGTGCTGCCCAGGCCGAGAAACGGATCCATCACCACCTGCGCGCGGTCCACGCCGTGGAGGCGAATGCAGTTCTCAGGCAATTTGGGCGGGAAGGTGGCCGGGTGCGGGCGGTCGCGATCGCGGCTCTGGATGGTTTGGTAGGGGATGAACCACGCATTCCCGCGGCAGCGGACATCGGCGCCGCCCCCCTGCCAGCGCGTGACGTTTGACTTGTCCTGATACTTCACGCCAAGCGCCAGCCGGTCGATCGGGGTGTGCGCGTCCGATGAGAAGTGGAAGATAAATTCCTGGCAGTCGTGCAGGAACCGGCTCGAATTGATTGGCTTGTAATGGCCCACTGCGAGGTCGTCAGTCAGCCCCGCGCGCACGCCGGCCGCGTCCTTATCGATGGCGATCGACTTGATCCAATGGATGGTGTTCTGCAGCTGCAGGTGCGCACGAGCGGCCTGGGCCACGTCAAGCGCCGTCCACGGGTCGGTCGGCTTGGCGCCGACGTTGAGAAATAACGACCCGTGCGGCGCCAAGACACCCGCGACCGCCGCAATCCACTCGCCAGTCCAGGCCAGATACTCGGCGCGAGGCCGCTGATCATCGTAGGAGCGATAGCGAATCCCCAGGTTATACGGCGGCGACGTCACCACGACGTTGGCATGCGCGCGTGGCAGTTGGCCCAGCACTTCGACGCAATCGCCAAGATAAAAGCGGAGGGCTCGCGAACCGCGAGATAACAAGGCGTACGGTGTAGGTAAACGCAACGGGGTGGATTGTACCGAGCCGGGGCGGGAAGTACAAGGCAGAGCGGCCGGCACTGCGGCGCAGCACCGGGGAGACGACCGGGTCCTACGCGTTCAGCGCGACCGCGCTCCCGGCGGACTCGAAGCGTTCGCGCTGCGCCGAGACCGTGTGATTACGCCGATGGGCGTGGCTGCCGCAGCCGGTGCCCTTTTCTTCGACGTAAACGATTTCTCTCGTGCTACCAACGTCGCGGTAGCGACCGACGACGCAGCCGCAGTCGAGAGTGGCAAAGCCAAGAAGGCGAACAACACTCATGGGAATCTCCGTGCCGCTCACTAAGCAAGTTCAGTGCCGCAGCGTGCGCGTGTATCGTTTGCGACGACCCGCATGACTGGACAGCCGACTTGATGAAATTCCTGCCCTAAATTCACACCCGCTCGGGCGCATGAACGTTCGGTCAGACGGGCACCAAGGAGATTGTGGACGCTCGACGTGACAAAGCGTGGACGTTTTGGATCAATCTTCGTCACTTTGAATTTGCGGCGGAGCCCAGTCCCGCGATCACTTCGTCGCGTCGGCCCATCCCCGGCGCGCCGCCTCGGATGTCGGATCGATGCTGAGTGCCTCCGCGAAATACTTCGCGGCCTGTGCACGATGACCGGTCTGCATCTCGAGTGTTCCGAGGTTGGCGTAAGTCGCCGGGTCACGCGGATCGGCCGCGAGCGAGGCCTTGAACGCCGTCCGTGACTCCTCATGCTGGCCGAGGCTGGCCAGGCACGCGCCAATCAGGTTGTGCGCCTTGGCATGCCGCGGGTTGAGCGCAATGACGCGGCGCGCTTCGGTCAGCGCCAATGGCGTCCGGTTTTCCATGAACAGCAACGCCGCGCTGTAGTAATGCGCGGCCTCGCTCGACGGTGCTTCGAGGCGCAAGCGAGCCACCACCGGCTTCATGCGTTCGGTGTCGCCGACGTCCGAGAGCACCGACGCGAGCTGCTCGAGCGCGGCGACATTGCCGGCGTTGGTCTGCAGCATCGCCAACGGGATCCGGACCGCGTCGTCGATCACGCCTGCCGATGCCAGCAGCCGGGACAGCGCCAGCTTGGCCTCCTGGTGCGCCGGGTCGGCGGCGAGGCGTGTCAAAAAGAGACGCGCCTCGGACCCGCGCTGTTGCGGCCCGGCGGTCCTGATCAGCCCCTCGAGCGCCTGCGCGTCATGCGGGTCACGCTCCAGTGCGCGAACGAAATCGTCGTAGGCGGGGCGGACGGCGTCGGCGCGACTGAGCATCAGGCCGCGGTCGCGGAGCGCTGCGGGCGTCGCGCCCGCCAGCGCGTTGGCCACGGCCGCCGGACGCGTCGGCGTGGTCGCGGCCAGTGTGCGAAGTAAGGCCGCATTGTCGGCGGCGTTGCGACCAAACGCACTCTGCGGTCCAGAGAACTCCAGCGCGGCCCGGTCATCCGACTGTACCGGCGCATTCGCGGCCCACGCCGCCAATGCCTGGCCCTCGGCGACAAACATCGACAGCAATTGAAACGGCTCACGGGCTCCGACCGAAGCCAGGTCCGCGGCGACGCCCGGCCGATGCCAGGCTTGCGCCATGCCGTCCATCCTTGGCCCTAGCGGGGCGTTCGAACCGATCAGCAACACGTCGCCGTCACCGACCAGCCATAAAGTGCCGTCGGGAAACACCGACACGAAGGTCGCGGCAATCGATTGCAGATCGCGCGTGCTGATGTCGTAGGTGTGAGCCCACTGGCACAGCACGCCGCCGGGGGCTAGACGATCGCGTGCGGCTTGGAAAAACTCGCGCGTGAACAGCGAGGCAATGCCCGCCATCCATGGATTGGACGGCTCCGACACGATGACGTCGTAGGTCTGTCGGGTCAGTAGCAGGTGGGTGCGGCCGTCACCGACGATGATGTTGGTGCGCGGGTCGACTGCGGCGCGATGATTTTCGGCATCGAAGTAGCGGGACGCCTCGACCACTTCAGGCGAGATTTCCAGGACGTCGGCATGCGCAATCGGATGGGTCAGCGCCGAGCCGAGCGTGACACCGCTGCCCAGACCGAGGATGGCAATGCGCTTGGGATCAGGATGCAGCAGCATGGGCATATGTGCGAGGAGCCGCTGGGTCAGCATGTCGCCCGCGTTCGACGCATCGACCTTGCCGTCGATCGAGAGCGAGGTCGTGCCACCGACTTTGCGCACCGCCACGGTGCCGCTCGGGCCTTCGCCGTAGTAGAGGACCTCGCCGGCTGTCAGCCCCGTGCGCAGGTCCTGTCCTTCCATCACCGAGGCGTACTTGTAAGCACCACTTGATAGCAGCAGTCGATCCCAGGTCGGAAGGAACGCGCCGAGCAGCAGCACTGCCACGGCGGTGGTTCCGGCAACGAGGCGCGCGCGGCCGTTGACATGCCCGAGCAGCAGAATCACCAGCGATCCGATCGCACCGACGATGGTAACGACCCGAATCGTCCCGTGAAGGCCGACCGTCGGAATCAGGACGAAGCCCGCAAGCAGTGCGCCGACAATCGCACCGGCCGTGTTAATGGCATAGATGAAGCCCAGATCGGCACTGACGCGGTCGTCGCGACGGGTCGCGACGGCAACCGCAAATGGAAACGCGGCGCCAAACGCAATGGTCATCGGCGCCAGGAGCACGATCGCGATCAGCGCCTGTCGCGTCAACACGCTGACGAATGTGGCGTCGGCACGAGACACCACCTCCGCCACCGAGAGAAAGCCGCGATCGACCAGCAGGACCGAACCCGCCGCACATCCGACCGACAGCGCGAGACACAGCGACAGCCCGGTGAGTGGTTGACGGCTGCGCGCCGCGAGTCGCGACGCGATCGCGGCTCCGACGGCGAGGCCGCCGATAAACACCGCGACCATCGTGCTGAACGCGTAGGTGGTCGGACCGAGCATCAGCGCCAGCAGGCGCGTCCACACCACCTGTAGGGTGAGTGAGGCGAATCCGGAAATACCGAGCGCTGTGGCGGCGAGGGCTCGCTGGGCTGGCCTTGGTTCGCCAGCGTCCAGGACGCGCTCCCCGCGCGCGACTCGCGGGCTGCGCTTTCTCGCAGGACTCGCGCCGCCCTGCGGGTCTCCCACGGCGACTCTCGCAAGATTCGCGGCGCTCGCAGGAACGGCGGATCGAGCGATCGACCACGCGCCGGCTGCGGCGATCACGTTGAGCGCGACGCCGACCCACGTGGCTCCGGCGAGGCCAAGAAAAGGCAGGAGCAAGAATCCCGCAAGCAGCGCACCGATCGCCGCGCCGATCGTGTTCGCGGCATAGAGCCGTCCGGCATCACGGGCGGCAGTCCCGGCATGCTGCACGAACCAACGCGAGGCGATTGGGAAGGTCGCGCCCATCGCCGCCGCCGGGATCGACAGCAACAGCAAACTGGTGACCAGCCGCAGGACGGCGAATGCCGTGCCGCCTGCACCATCGGCGTAGGTGGATGCCAGCAGCGGATCGAGCCCGCGAAGCTCAAAGGGCAAGATCAACGCGAGCACCGCGACGCCAATCTCCAACCCCGCGTAAACGCGGAGCGCCCGCACCGGTTCGAGTGCCGCCCCGCGCCGCCCGCCGATCGCGGATCCAGCGGCGAGACCACCCATGAACGCCGCCAACACCGTACTGGCCGCTGCCACGCCGTGCCCCAGTTGCAGGGTCAACAGCCGCGTCCAGGTCACCTCGTAAATCAGCGCCGCGGCTCCAGAGGCCGCAAAAATCAAAGCAAACGCGCCACGCATTGTGACGAGCTTATCAAACCAAGGATCAGGGATCAGGGATCAGGGATCAGGGATCAGGGATCAGTTCGTTGGCGGTCAACTCGCGGACGACCGGACGATACAGCACCATCGGGCCTTCGCGCGCGATTTCGTGGAGGTTCCAGGCGTCGGCGGCGAAATCGATCAACGCCTGCGGAGCACGCGCGTGGTTGATGACGACGTAGCCGACTCGGGAGCGGCGGATGAAGGACGGACCTTTCGCCCGCACGCGGTCTTCCTGCGCCGGGGTCAAGCTGCGCCCTTCGCTCAACGTCAGAAGCGCATCGACGGTGGCTTGCGAGCGGACCTCGCGGACACGTTTCTGCGAAATGCGCGAGAGGTAGCCGCCGATCAGGCGCTTGCCATGCCGCGTCTGGTAATACAGATAGCGCGAACTGAAGTCGCCAGCGGCAAAGGTGCCATCACGCACACCGATCGGCAGTTCGATAATCCGAACCGGCTGCGGGTCGGCGGCCACGATGTCGTAGATACGTGGCATCTCGGCGGAATACAGCGTGCGCGGTGCGGGCAGCAGCTCCAACAGCAAGGCGACGCCGGCCAAGGAGACGATCAGGCGCCGCTTCTCAGGATATCGTCGTCCCAGCGCCGCGAGCGCGCCGGCAAACAAGATCGCGACGCCGAGTGCCGCGACGACCGCAAATCGCGTCGGCGTCCGGGCCGTGCCAATGAGCGGCACATAGCGCAACAATGCCCACGGCCCAGGAACGTGCGTGTTGAAGCCGGCCAGGTAAATGAACGGCCCTAACGACAACGCCGCGAAACCGGCAGCCAGCCAAATCCAGGCGGCGCGCGGCCGATAGCCGCCGCGCCACACGGCGAACGCGAAAATCACGAGCGCCACAAGACTGAGCGACGCGGTGTATTCAACGAACACTGTGGGCTGCGCCGTTTGCTGGTCGTTGAACCAGCGCGCCACTGGATGGTTGGGATTGAAGGTGAACAGCCCCAGGAGGTCGACGCCGCGCGGACTACTGCGCCAGAGCGTTGGCGGCGACACGTAGCGGCCGTCGGCAACGCGTTGACCGAGCCCATACAGCACCGGTGAAAGGGGCACCGCACACGCGAACACCCCAATCAGCAACACGCGGACCGCGGCTGGCGACCAGCGGCCGGTGGGCATGAGGAGGTACGGGCGTGCCTGGATCGTGAGCCGTGCCAGCACGAGCACCGTCAAGAGCAACACCGGTGTGTAGAGCCCGTGCGCGCGGATTTCCACGCCGGCGATGGTGATCACGCCGCCACCGGTAACAACGATGGCTACGATGCCGAGGGCCACGGCGCCGATGGCACTATCCAGTGTCCACCTCCATCGCCACGGCGATGTCCTCGCATCAAATCGCACCTTTGCCCATCGCGCCGTCAAGTAGGCTGACGCAATCAAGAGGCAGAAGACCGCATAGTAAGCGTCACAGAAGCCGGCCCACGCCATACACGCGCCGGCGAGAGCCGCGTGACTTGCTTTGCGTGACTGGTGAGCCTTGCTTAGGAACAACACGAAGACCGCGAGCGGCGCCGCCGCCACCAGGCTGAAGTGGGCGGTCGATCGCGCCACCAGCACCGGCGACCAGGCAAACGCGACGCCGGCGAGCCACGCCTCGGGCCGACTCGCGTCGGTGACATGACGCACCAGCGCGTAGGTAGCCAGCGCAGTCATCACCGAAACGGTCAGCAAGACGACGTTGAAGGTCGCCACCACGCCGAGGATCGGGATCAGCGGCAACGCCAGAACATTAAGAAAGACGGTGTAGTTGTGCTGGGACAAATCGACCGGTCGGGTCAAGGACAACACTTGTTCGGTCGTGAACGGATTGCGTCCGCGCACCAGCGCTTCATGCTGGAATACCCATTGGTTCCAGATGTAGACGCCAGTATCTCCGCCTGGATCACCGGTCAGCGCTGTGCCCATCTGGAGAGCCAGCGGCCAAGTGAAAGCGAGCGCGACAAGGACGTATCCGAGGACGACGGCGATCCGGGGGGATGTACGCCGCAGCATTAGCAGGGCGCGAACTGTATCACGCTTGTGTGCAATGGTGGGACGAACGGGTAAACGAGGGTGATTTAACGGACGTAAAGCAGGGCCCCAGACGTCGGTCGTCGGTCGTCGGTCGCCGGTCGTCGGTAGCCAGTGGTCGGTGGTCGGTGGTCGGTGATCGGTGTCCGGTAGCCGGTGGCCGGTAGCCGGTAGCCGTTAACCGGACGCCCGAAGGTGCCTGATTTTTTGTTACCCTACCGCGAAGCTGTCCTACCGGCCGAAGGCTGGTCCCACCGCGAAGCGGTCCTTAAGAGGACCGAACCCCAAAAAGAAAAGGCCGGACACCCGAAGGTGCCGGCCTTTTGTCGCCCTCCCGCGACGCGGTCCGACCAGCCCGAAGGCTGGTCCCACCGCGAAGCGGTCCTTAAAAGTCGAAGCGGACGCCGAAGCGGACGATGCGCGGGTCGAGAATGCCCGTCACTTCCCGATACAACGAGTCGATTGCCGGCGACGTGGCTGTCGCGCGCGCCCCAGCGGTCGTCTGCCTGAAGGCCGTGACCGGTGCGGCGTTGCCGACGTTGAAGGCGTCGATCATGCCCGTCACCCGGGCGGCCCGACCGAACTTGAACGTCTTGTCCAGACGGAAGTCGAGGATGCTCACCGTCGGATACCGGTTTGCGGTGATCGGTTCCACCCGCACGGTCTGCGTGCTGTCGCCAGGAAACGCGACGCTGATGGTGCGACCGTAGTTCTGGCCGCTCTGGACCTTCCACGAGCCTGACACGCCGAGATCGAAGGGCAACAGATAGCGGCCGATGACCTTGTAGTTCCACGTCGTCGACGTTTCCCGTCCAAACTCGTCGCCAAACAGGCGACGGGCCGGTCGATACGAGAAGAAGCGGGTGTAGCCGGTTGTGTCGTGTTGCATTGTCGACCAGGTGTAGCCGGCCGAGCTGAGCAACATCCACTTGCCGGAGAACCGGCGATTCACGGCCAGTTCTACAGTGTGGTAATCAGCGTCGGCCCCCTCCGGATTAGTGAAGACACGGTCGGTGCCAATGGTGGCCGGTCGGTCGAAGGTGTTGAAGGTCTGATCATCGCCGTTGCCGGCGATATTGTCCGGACCCGGGTCTCTGATCGTGAACGGAACCGTGTAGGCTGGCGTACGGATGGCATCCTCTTCCCCCCAGATGTTCCGCATGTTCTTGTAAACATACGATGCGCGTCCAGACAACCCTTGGACGATTTCGCGTTCGACGTTGGTCGACAGCTCGTTACTAGTCGGGCGGACAAAGTCGCGATCGATCCGGACGAAGCCGCCGCCGCCCTGTGTGGAAACGAAATTGCCGAGCTCCTGCGGACCGTCAAGCAAACGATTGCTGTTCAGGTCGCAGTTGGTGGTGCGCTCCGCCGTGCACGGCAGGAACTGATAGCGCAACTGGGCGCGGCCGACCGGGTTTTCGAGGTCAGCTAGTTCGTCGGCCGAGTTCCAGCGGGATTGCCCGAAGTAGACCTTCAGCACCGTCCGGTTATCGCCGGTCAGGTCATAGGCCATCCCGACGCGCGGCGACAACGTCTTGGTGTTGGCGACATCGCGCGCCGCGACCGTTTGCGGCGCGATGAACGACTGGTAGCGCGCATCGTTAAAGCCCGAGAGCTGTGGCAGGCCATTAGGCGTGAACTGCTGCTCCGGCCAGCCGTCGCGGTAGGTCTCAAAGCGCAACCCGAGGGTGGCAGTGAGCCGATTGGTCAGCTTCCACGTATCGTTCACCCACAGGGAGTTGTATTCCACGTCGTTGACCGGTGAGGTGGGGGTGTTGTAGAGGTCCACCTGGTTCACCAAGCCGTTGTTGTCTCGATAGAAGATGTCGAAGGGCTGGTCGCGGAACAGGTTGCGACGGTCGCGTTTCCAGTCATAACCGACCTTGAAGTCGTGGCTGCCCGCCCAGCCGTCCTGGAAGTAGCTCAGGGTGGTATAGAACTGCGGCTTGTACCGCTTTTGGTCCTGATAGCTGTCGTTGCCGCCGCCGTCAAAGCGGATGAGCGTGGCCTCGTCGCGTCGGCCGGGACCCCACGGTCCGTCGTAGAGGCCGAAGTCGCGGGTCGGCCGCAGCGGGAAGAAGTTGTACCACTGGCCGGCCAGCACATCGAGGAAGGCCCGGCTGCCAAGGACACTGGTCCATTCGACTTTCATCGGATAGTTGCGTGAGGCCTGGTACTGCGCGGCAGACAGCGGCGTCGATGGGCCAAGCCCGCGCTTGTCCTGAAGCTTTTCGCGCTTGTTGAGAAAGCCGATCACCTGATTGTTGCGGTTGAGCTGGAAGGTGCCCTTGAAGGTGTACTTGTTGGAAAGTTTCGACCGCTCGATTAAGTCCGAGCCCAAGGTGAACTTGTACTGATCATTGAGACGCCAGCTGGTAAAGAACCACGCCTTCTGCTTCCATAGGGGCCCACCGACGTTGAAGTTGATGTCGTATTGCCGATCGATGGGATTGCCCCGGGTCAGTGCATTTCGCACAAAGAAATTCCCGCCGTCGCCCTGCGGCTTGCCCACGCTGAGGAAGCCTGGGACGTTGTTGTCAATGGTCGCGTCGCCTTCCCAGTCGCTGTAGTAGCTGCCAGTGAAGCGGTCGCCGCCAGACTTGACGCTCAGACTCAGCACCGCGCCGCCGGCAAACGCCGAGGCGTCCGCGCCAGCGCCGCCGACCGACATTTCCTCGAACGACCCGAAATCGAAATAGCCGGCGTTGCCGTTTGTGCCCTCGGTCGTGTCAATGCCCTCGAGCTTGGTCTGGTTCTGATCGTCGAAGCCGTAGGTGCGATAACCAGTCTGAACGCCGGTGCGCGAGCCACCAACGTCGTAGGAGGTCATCTGCAGTCCCGGCGCCTGTGACATGGCTGCCCAGATATCGCGAGCGTTAGGGATGTCGGTGAGCAGTTCCTTGGTAAAGTTGGTGCCCAGTGTGGTCGTCGAGGTGTCAACGACTGGCGATTCACCGGTGACCGTCACGGTTTCCTGCAGCGTTGCCAGTTCCAGTTTCTGGTCAACCGTCAAGGTCTGGTTAATCACCACGCGAATGCCTTCGCGTTTCACGCTCTGAAAGCCGGCTAGTTCGAACCCGACCACGTAGGTGCCGGGCGGAAGCGCCAGAAAACGGAAGGAGCCGTCGTCGCCGGTGACTTGCACCTGCGGCTGGATCAGCGCCGGGCTGCTGACCGTGACCGTGACGCCCGGCATGATCGCACCGCTGTTATCCGTCACCGTGCCGTTGACACGGCCACGGAAGTCCTGTGCGCTGGTGGACGCCACTGCCGTAAGCAGCACCAGACACAGGCTCACCGCAAATTTCTTGCTCAGCCTCATGGGGTTCCTCCGAAGTTCAAAACACACGACGACGCACGACCATAGCCAAATGGGACGCGCGACGAATCTCTGACTGGAAACGTCGATCTTACACGAAAATTCCCACGGCTGGGTTTATGCCGAACTGTCCGGACGTGGCTGTTGCGAGTGACGCGGAACCGTCGTGCGGTTCCGCGGGGAGGGGGGCGCTGTGACGACGGTGCGCCGGTGGGGAAGACTTGGTAGATACTCTCGGCCATGCGAATCGTCTTTGGACTCATTGTTCTCGCCCTTGCCTCGCCGGCTTTTGCGCAACAGGACGCGGCGCAACTCGGCGCCAAGCTGCTCCAGGAGGCGGCCGTCAAGAACGCGGTCGAGGCCATCCGCGCCGCCGAACCGCAAACCCTGGAGGATCAAGTCCGGCTTTGTGAAGTCGAAGCGCCGCCGTTCAAGGAAACCAAGCGCGCGCAACTGTACGCGCAGATGTTCAAAGAGATCGGGCTGACCAATGTCCGCATCGACAAGGAGGGCAATGTCCTTGGCGAAAAACGCGGCACGCAGGCGCGTCCGCATCTGGTCTTCAGCGCCCACCTCGATACCGTGTTTCCCGAAGGCACCAATGTCACCGTCAAACGCGATGGGACGATGTTCCGCGCGCCGGGCATTGGCGACGATTGTCGCGGGCTCGCCGTCGTGCTCGCCGTCGCGCGTGCGATGGTCAAGGGCAACATCCAGACGCCGGGGACGATCACCTTTGTCGGGACCGTCGGCGAAGAAGGCCTCGGCGATCTGCGCGGCGTGAAATTTTTATTTCGCGAAGGCATGAAGGGACAAATCGATCGCTTCGTGTCGATCGACGGCACCGGCCTCGGCATGACGCACATCGCTGTCGGCAGCTTGCGCTACCGCGTGACCTTCAAAGGGCCGGGCGGTCACAGCTACGGCGCGTTCGGGATGGTCAACCCAATTCACGCGCTCGGCCGCGCGATGGCACGGGTCTCCGATTTCGAGGTGCCGCGCGAACCGAAAACGACGTTCAACGTCGGCCGGATCGGCGGTGGTACGTCGGTCAACGCGATTCCGTTCGAGGCATGGGCCGAAGTCGACATGCGTTCGGCCGACCAGGCCTCGCTGCAGTCGATCGACGCGAAATTTCACAAAGCGGTGGATGATGCGGTCGCTGACGAAAACGCGCGATGGGGCAGCCGTCAGTTAACCGTGGAGAAGACCGTCGTCGGCAATCGCCCTGCCGGTCGAACCCCGGCCGACTCAGCGATCGTCTTAGCCGCTGTGTCGGCGACCCAGGCGCTGGGTTTTGCAGTGACGCTCGATGAGGGGTCAACCGACTCGAACATCCCGATGAACATGGGCATCCCGGCGATCACCATCGATGGCGGCGGGCGAGGCAGCGGCGCGCACGCGCTCGATGAGTCGTTTGATTCGACAAATTCATGGCAGGGCTCGCAGCGTGCGTTACTGCTTGCGATCGTGCTTGCTCAGCAGTAGCTCTCGATAGCGCGCCAACTCCACGCCTCGCTGCTTGCGCATGCCGCGGTCGCAGTAGAGGAGCCAGACGATGAAAGCAGCGTGCGGCAGCGCCAGCACGATCAGTTCGAGCTGAATCGGCGCCGGAAAAATCACGGCGAGAAAGTTCAGGAGTGTGGCGAGGAGGAAGATCGGCAGGAAGAGCGGGTGCACGCCTGCCCCAGGAAGCGCCGGTCCGAACAGCATTGCGCTCCGCTCCCAAGCCGGCGGAGCGAGGCGCGAAGCCTCGCCCTCGTCCGATTCTTCAAAAAACGCCTGCAAATAACGGCCAATCCGTTCCACGCCGAGGTGCATTGAGCGAATCACTTCGAAGGTCGTGAGCAACACCAATAACGGCACAGTCGCTGCAATTGGATTCGGCAGCCAGATGAGGATGCAGACGAGCACAGCAGCCCACACGGAGATACCGGCGAGCGCCATGACCGGTCGAGCATTGCTGCGCGAGCGAATCGTTTCTCGGAGCGCGGCGTATTCCAGCCCGACCAGATCAGTCATTGGTAATATTTACACGCCGACCCGAGTGATCTCGCTAAGTGCCTGTGACATCTGGAGATACACTTGCGCTCTACAGGGAAGATGTTACAATGCCGACTAGACATTATAGAAACACTTCTCTGCGATTGACTGAGAGGTCTGAGGTTCCCAGCCTTCGGCCCTTCTCCCTGGCTCCAGAAGCGAGATATTGATGCAATCCGGTGCCGTTCGGAAAATGATGCGCCTCGCCGTTGCCGTGACGGTTGCGCTTGTGCTGGGTACACCCGCTGAGCCGCTTGCGGCAGCCCAGTCGCGACGCTCCTCCCGTCCGTCGGTCGCCAAGGTGGCCCAGGCTGGAAAGCGACCCGCGGCGAGAAAAAGGTCTGGCGCCAGAAAACCGGTCGCCAGCAGGGCAACCCGGCGCTATTCGGCGGCGGCTTCGCGTGCACGGGCGGCCCGCGTCGCGTCAGCGCGTGCAGCAGCCGTCGCCCGCACACGCGAGACGCAGACCCCCCGGTTCAAGCTGGATGACCTCGGCGAGCAGGTGCCGGACGTTCGCGCCGCGGCTGCGATCATCTACAACCCCGAGACCAATCAGGTGTTGTGGGAATCGAACTCACAGGATCAGCTTTCGATCGCCAGCATCACCAAGGTGATGACGGCGCTGGTGTTCCTCGAATCGGGGATGCCGCTGTCGACCCGAGTCAACGTGCAGCGCAGCGACGTTTATCGTGCCTCGACGACGTATATCCGCGTCGGCTACGAAGTCACTGCCGACGATCTGTTGAATCTGTTGTTGATCGGGTCGGACAACGCGGCGGCGCGCGCGCTAGCGCGGGTGTCGCCCTATGGTGCGTCGGGCTTCGTCGACCGGATGAATCAGAAGGCCGCCGAACTCGGACTCGAGCGCACCCACTATGCCGACCCGTCCGGGCTGCTCGCGTCAAACGTGTCGTCGGCCTACGACATGGCCCGCCTCATCGCGTTCGTCTCTGCGGACGAACGGATGGGCAGCGTGATGCGCAAAGCCAAGCACACCGTGTACGCGGGTAACCGCCAGATCAACGTATCGAGCACCAATCATCTGGTGCGCAGCGGTGAATTCGATGTGGTCGGCGGCAAGACCGGTTTCATCAGCCGTTCTGGGTATTGCCTGGCGACGATGCTTCGCTTGCCCCGGACCGGCCAGAAAGTCGCGGTCGTCGTGCTCGGCGCCCGGTCGAATCAAGGACGCTTCTGGGAGACGCGGCATCTGTTCAACTGGATGAGCACTCATACACAGAAGCTGTTGAATATGGGCGCGCAGCCCCAGCCCCAGCCGCGGGAGAACGACGCGGCACCGCAATAACGCTCGTTTCCAGTTCCCAGTTGCCAGTTCAAAGGGGCCGCCCACTCATGGGCGGCTTTTTTATTTCTGTTCGGGTAATCCGCCTTTGGCACTGACAACGGGTAAGTGGAAACTCTCGTCGCCCTTATCCGTTGTTAAACCCTTTTTGCATCACCACCGCGTCGAGCGGGAGCGTCGCGATCGAATCGAGCGCCGGCATGACCGCGCGTCCGGCGCGCCGGCCATCAAGCGTCTTGATATACCGTCGGCACGACTGGCAGGCGGTGACGCGATAGGTGCCGTCTGGTGTGGCGAAGCTGGTGATCATCTTCTTATCGCTCTCACCACAAAACGGGCAGGCAATCGGTTCGGTCGGCCAACGCGTCTGACACCGGCCGCACACGAGCAGTCGCTCGCTGGTTGACGTGATGCACGCGAAGTCCGGTTCGCCGCCGCAGACCGGGCACACGCCGCGTTTCCAGGCGCCGAACGCGCCACGCTGCTGCAGCACGTCGGCACTGCGCACCAGAAACGGCCGCATCGCCCACGCCAGCACTTCGTCGAGCATTTCAATCGACGGATCGCTGGTGCCGCGGTCGAACCATTGGCAGGCGAGTTCAGGGAGGTTAGGGCTGCGGCCGACGTCGTGGAGACGTGCCATCGCGGCGGCATCAACGGCCTCGTGCCGTCGAAGAATGTCGGTGATCTGGCGAAATAGGAGGCGCGCTTCGTTCCAGTCGATCGGTAACCGATCAAACGTGAGCAGAGGCTGCCCACTCGACAGACGCGTGGCAATTTCTTCGGCCGACAACATCACCGAGGCCGTCGCCACGCGTGTCTGAATTCGACGAAGAGCCGCAACGAGCTCGATCTGAAGCGACGCGGCCGCCGACAACTCGGGCTGGCGCTCGGCCAGCGCTCGGAGTTCCGCAACTTCTCGAGGGTCGTGGCGTGCACCAGGGGCAGGGCGCGACACAGTCGAGATTGTACAAGAAACACCGGCTTTGACGGCTGTCACCTTTCAGACGCGCGGCGCCGCCATAATGTGAAGGCATGTGCGCCACACGTAAATCGCTCCCCAAATCCAAGCCCGCCATCAGGCGTCAGGCATCAGGCATCAGCAAGCCCGCACCCAAGTCTCTGCCACCGGACGCGCCGCCGCCGCCACCCGCGGCGGCCCCCGCACTGGTGAAGGCCGCGGCACCCCCAAAGGCATCCGCACGCGTGAAGGCGGCACCGGCGAAGGTGACGGCCGCCCTGCGAATCCTGATGGTCGCGTCCGAGGCTCACCCCTTCTCCAAGACCGGCGGCCTGGCAGACGTGGCGACCGCTCTCTCACGCGCATTGGGGCGTCTCGGGCACGACGTCACGCTCGTCACGCCGCGCTACCGCGGCGTGGCGGGGGGCAAACCAATCGATGCTGTCCGCGCGTATGTCGCCGAGCGCTGGCTGGAGGCGACCTTACTGGAAGTGCCTCTCGGTCCCGGCGCCCGCGCTCTACTGATCGATTGCCCGCCCCTCTACGATCGCTCCGGTTTATACGGGGAACAGAACGTCGACTATCCCGACAACGCGGCACGGTTTGCCTTTCTGTCGATTGCCGCGCTCGATTGGGCGGCCTCCCAACCGGTCGCCCCGTCGGTGATCCACACCCACGACTGGCAAGCGGGGCTTCTGCCGGCGTATGCCCGGCGGCTCGACGCACACCAGGCCGCCGGTCGAACCGTCAGCCTGCGCGATGTGCCGACCGTATTCACCATTCACAACCTCGCCTATCAGGGCATCTTCGCGAAGACGTGGGTGCCGCGGCTCGGACTGCGCTGGGAGGACTTCACGGTGGCCGGCTTTGAGTTCTGGGATCACGTCAGCTTTTTGAAGTCCGGCGTCATGTTCAGTGACGCGCTGACCACGGTGAGCCCGGCCTACGCCGAGGAAATTCAACGGCCGGAATATGGCTACGGCTTCGAGGGGATCATGCGTGCCCGTGGCGCGGCACTCAGCGGGATCGTGAATGGCATTGATGGTGACGAGTGGAACCCGGCCAGTGATCGCTACTTGCCGGCGGCCTTTGATGCGACCGAGATGAGCGGTAAGCGCGAGGCCAAGCGCGCGCTACTCGTGGCCTTTGGCCTGGCGGCAGACGATGAGGCGCTGCAACGGCCGGTGGTTGGGATGGTCTCGCGGATGGTGGAGCAGAAGGGCTTCGATCTGATCGAAGCGCTCGCCAGCCATCTCCCGTCGCTCGATGCGACGTTTGTCGTCGTCGGCACCGGCGACCCACGGTTCGAAGGGATGTGGCGGGCACTGGCGGCCGCGAATCCATCACGGATCGGCACCTTCATCGGCTTTGATGAACGCCGCGCGCATCTGGTTGAAGGCGGCGCCGATATCTTCCTGATGCCGTCGCGCTTCGAGCCGTGCGGATTGAATCAGATGTACAGCCAACGTTACGGCACGGTCCCGGTCGTCCGCGCGGTCGGCGGGCTGATCGACACGGTGCGCCCGTTCAATGCAAAAAGCGGTCAGGGCACCGGCTTTCTGTTCAACGACTACACCCCCGCTGCGTTACTGGAAGCGTTAGCACTCGCCCTGGGCGCGTATCGCCAACCGGGCCAGTGGGCGCGGCTGCAGGCCAACGGCATGAAGAAGGATTTCTCATGGCAGCGTTCGGCAGCGGAGTATGTGAAGGTGTATAAAAGAGTGATCGCCGCGCGCCGGAAATCCGGCAGCGGTAAAACAGCGGGCACCGGCACGCAGGAACGGATCGGCCGGCGTGACATCTAAGGATTGAGGCACTCATACATGGCTTCCGAAAAGGTTAAGACCCTCACAGATGCCGACTTTGACCAGTCGGTGAAAGACGGCGTGGTTCTGGTCGACTTCTGGGCGGAATGGTGCGCCCCGTGCCGTCGCCTGGCGCCGACGGTGGATCAGCTGGCTGATGATTACAACGGCCGAGTGACGGTCGCCAAAGTCAACATCGACGAGAATCCGGCGACGCCGAATCGGTTTTTCATTCGCGGCATTCCCACCTTGCTGCTGTTCAAGAACGGCGACCTCAAAGAAACCATCGTCGGACTCGCGGCCAAGGACGATCTGGTCCGCGTGATCGACAAGCACCTGGCCTAAGCCAATGACGCACCGAGAGGTCACGATCATCGGGACAGGTCCCGCGGGTCTGACCGCGGCGCTCTATGTCGGGCGCGCCAACCTCCGTCCGCTGGTCATCGAAGGTATCGAACGCGGCGGTCAGCTGATGCTCACCACGACGGTTGAAAACTATCCTGGCTTCCGCGACGGCATCATGGGGCCGGACCTGATGGAAGACATGCGCGTCCAGGCCGAGCGCTTTGGCGCGACGTTTCTCCAAGGCGACGTGGCGGCGATTGACCTGACGCAGCGGCCGTTCCGTTTCACGGTTGACAAGACCGACTACACCACCGATACGTTGATTCTCGCGACCGGCGCCTCGGCCAAGTGGCTCGACCTGGGGGTCGATAAACAGCTGTCCGGCCGCGGCGTGTCCACCTGCGCGACCTGTGACGGGTTCTTCTTCAAGGGACGCGACGTGGCCATCGTCGGCGGCGGCGACACCGCGATGGAAGAAGCAATCTATCTGTCGAAGCTCTGTTCGACGGTGACCGTGATCCACCGTCGCGACACCTTGCGGGCGTCGAAGGTGATGCAGGACAAAGCCAAGTCCACGGCCAACATCAAATGGATTTGGCACACCGAAGTCATCGACATCAAGGATGTGACCAAGGGTGAAGTGACCGGCCTGGTGCTGCGCAACCTGCAGACCGGCGTGGTCAGCGATCTACCGATTGCCGGGATTTTCATTGCCATCGGCCATATCCCGAACACCAAAATGCTCGCTGGGCAGCTCACACTCGACGAGAACGGCTACATCGTCACGCACGGCGGAACGCGCACCAATGTGCCGGGGGTATTCGCCGCCGGCGACGTGCAGGATCACATTTACCGGCAGGCGGTCACCGCCGCGGGATCGGGCTGTATGGCCGCGATCGACGCGGAGCGGTTTCTGTCAGGCATCGAGTAGGCCGCTTCGCGGTGGGACCGCTGCACTGCCGCCGTCCCTACGCTCAGTCAATCCAGCCGCCACCCAGCACCACATCGCCCTCATACAGCACGACGGCCTGGCCCGGGGTCACGGCGGATTGCGGTTCTTCGAATTCCAGCTCGAGGCGCGTTACGTCGATGGCGCGCACACGCGCGGTGGCGGGTGCGTGCCGATGGCGGATCTGCGCCGTCACCGGTTGCCAATCCAGTGCCGGACGTCCCGACACCCAATTCACCTGCGATGCGCTGAGCGTGCGGCGGCTTAACGCGTCGCGCGGGCCGACCACCACTTGCGCCGTGGCCGGTTTAATCTCGAGCACATACAGGGGGTCTCTGGACGACAGCCCGAGACCTTTGCGCTGTCCGATCGTGAACCTGTGCACACCAGCGTGCGCGCCAACCACTTCGCCACCCTGATCGATGAGACTGCCTGGTCGGCGCAGTTCAGGCGCGGCGCGTTCGATGAACGCCGCGTAGTCACCGTCGGGAACGAAACAAATCTCCTGGCTATCTTTTTTTTCGGCGACGCGCAGGTTCAGCCGGCGTGCGTGGTCGCGCACGGTTGGCTTGTCGAGATGGCCGATCGGAAATGCCGCACGCGATAACTGTTCCTGGGTCAGAGAAAAAAGAAAGTAGGTCTGGTCCTTGGAGTGATCAACACCGCGGCGCAGCCGATAGCTGCCATCGACCTGCTGTTCGATCCGGGCGTAGTGGCCGGTCGCCAGTGCCTCGGCCCCGTAACCGAGCGCTCGTTCGAGCAGGGTGGAGAATTTCAGATCGGCGTTGCAGTGCGCGCACGGGATCGGCGTCCGGCCGGCGCTGTATTCATTGATGAAATTCGACACGACCTGCTCGTCGAACCGGCTCTCGAAGTTGACGATATAGTGCGGAATGCCGATCGCTGCAGCGACCCGGCGCGCGTCATAGAGATCGTCGATCGTGCAGCAGGTGCCAAACGACTGCCCAGAGCGCGTTTCGCCTTCGCTCTGATCGTAGAGCTGCATCGACACCCCGATCACCTCGTGGCCCTGCTCGGCGAGCAGCGCCGCGGCGACCGATGAGTCGACACCGCCCGACATCGCGACCACAATTTTCATAGACAACGACGTTGCACGGAACGTTTACTTTCTTCCCCCCACTGTGGAGAGACGTCGAAGTTTCTCAATCAGCGCCGGCAGCGCCTCGATCACCCGATCAATGTCGCTGTTGGTGTTGCTCGCGCCGAGGCTGAAGCGGATCGAGCTGAGCGTGCGCGCGTGGGGTAGTCCCATCGCTTTCAGGACGTGCGACGGCTCGAGCGTGCCTGACGAACACGCCGAACCGGATGACACGGCAATGCCTGCCAGATCCAGCCCGATCAGCAGCGACTCTGATTCAATCCGTTCGAAACTGATGTTGCTGGTGTTCGGGACGCGCGGCTCGGCAGCGCCATTGCGTTGCGCGCCATCGATAGCGTTGAGCACGCCGTCTTCGAGACGGTCCCGCAACACCCGAAGCCGTGCCGATTCACCGGCCATCTTGGTGAGCGCCAGTTGCGCCGCGGCCCCAAGGCCGACAATCCCGGGCACGTTCTCGGTGCCCGCACGGCGATTGCGTTCCTGGCGCCCGCCGGTGACGAAGGGCAGCAGGCGCACACCTTTGCGCAACCACAGGGCGCCAATGCCTTTCGGCCCGTAAAACTTATGCGCGGAGATCGACACGAGATCGACCCCGAGCGCCTTGACGTCGATCGGAATCTTGCCGGCGGTCTGCACCGCATCGGTGTGGACCATGGCGCCGCTGGCTTTCGCGATCGCGGCGATCTCGGCGATCGGCTGGATGGTCCCGATCTCGTTATTGGCGTGCATCACCGAGACCAGGGCGGTGTCGTCGGTGATCACATCGCGCAACGCATCGGGATCGATCACGCCAGTTGCGGAGACCGGGAGCAGTGACACACGCCAGCCGCGCTTGGCGAGCGCTTTCACGGTGTTGAGCACGGCTTCGTGTTCGATGGCGCTGGCGATCAGATGTCGACGGCCGGTCGCCTCGAGCGCTTCAGCAACGCCGCGCACCGCAAAGTTGTCGCTCTCGGTCCCCCCGCCGGTGAAGATGACTTCCGAGGGCTCCGCACCGAGCATCGCTGCGACGTGGCTCCGCGCATCGTCGACGCCGGCTTTGGCTTGCTGACCAAAATGATGGACGCTCGACGCGTTGCCCCATAACTCGCGAAGCGCGCGGTCCATGCGGTCAGCCACCTCGGGCGCGACCGGTGTTGTCGCGTTGTGATCGAGATAGATGCGGCTCACCGTCCAGCGATCGTAGCATTCCTCCTAACCCTCAGCAATAAAAGGACTAGACAACGCTCGCCGGTGGTCCGTATACTAATTTTGCTTCAGAACCGAAGCCCAACTTCCCCGGGTTTCATAAGCGACCCTCTAGTGATTCTTGTAGTGCCGGGTTCCAAACTGCCAAAGGGCCACTGAACGTGGCAGTGCGGCACTGGGCACGTGGCACAACACGCGACACCCCGAGGGGGAGGATTTCAGATGTGGAAGCGTGACGAGTCGGTGAAGCCGACTACCCCCCAGCCATCGGCCCCCGCGGCGCCCGTGGCAGCGGCGCCAGTACCAGCTCCGGCTGCGGCGCCGCAAACTCCTCAGGCAACCAGTGACATACGCTCGCAGATTGAGAGGGACAAGGTGAATATCGGCAAGTCGGTCGTCATTAAAGGCGAACTCAGCGGCAGCGAAGACTTGACGATCGAAGGTCATGTCGAAGGCAAGATCGAACTGCGCGACAACGTCCTCACGATTGGTCCCAACGGCAAGATCCGCGCAGAGGTGTTTGCCAAAGCGGTGATCGTCCTCGGCGAAGTGACCGGCAACGTCACCGCGTCAGAGAAGGTCGACATCCGCGACAACGGTTCGGTCGATGGCGATATCATCTCGCCGCGCGTCGCGATTGCCGAGGGCGCCCACTTCCGTGGCAGCGTCGACATGCAGCGGGCCGGTGCTGGCGGCGCCAAGCCGGGCCAGTCCACTCCCGCCAAGCCCGCTGGGCAGGGTGGGTCACCACAGCCGCCGGTTGGTACGCAGACCGGTCAGAAGGTCGGCGCGTAGCGCGCGATGGCCGGTGCTGCTCGGTCACTGACCGATCTCTTTTCCATCTTCGGGGGCCGTCGTGCCCCCGAAGGTGATGCGACGGCCGATGCGCCGGCATCACCGCAGGAACCGCTGTATCCCACCAAAGCGCTGGCAACCTTTTTCAAGGTGCTGCAGTCTCGCGACAAGCCGACGCTCATCGATCTCGGTCCAGTGGTCGGCAGCAACGTCACGTTTTTCGGCGAGCACCTCGGCTGCCGCATCCGCGTTGAAGACGTCGCGGCCGATATCGAGCGGCATCACAAGGCCGGCAATCTCAACGAGCTTGCGACGTTCTTCAAATCACGGTTTCCACAGGAGTCCGAAAGCATCGACGGCATTCTGTGTTGGGATGTGCTCGACTTCCTCGAACGCCCCGCCGCGCTCGCGTTGGCGAGCGCATTGTCACGCCTGCTGCGTCCCGATGGCGCCCTGCTTGGCTTCTTCAGCACCGCCGAAGGCCGCGCGCAGGTCTACACCAAGTACTTGGTCGTCGACGAAGTCAGCCTGCGGTATCGGACCTATCCGTCATCGGTCTCGCGGCAAAAGAGCCTGCTCAATCGCGACATCATCAAGATGTTCGACGGATTGCGGGTCACCGATTCGTTCCTGATGAAGAACAACGTCCGCGAAATTCTCTTCCGCAAACCCGCATACCTCGCCGGCCGCTGACCCTGGTCACAGCGCAAGGGTCGAAGGGCAACGTGAGGAACCCCGTCGTCGCGTTACTCACCGATTTTGGCACTCGCGATCACTATGCGGGGACCCTCAAGGCGGTGGTGTTGAGCGTGTGTCCCGACGCGACGCTGGTCGATATCGGTCACGACATCGACCCGCATGACGTCCTGGGCGGGGCCCTCGAACTGGCCGCCTGCTATCGCTACTTTCCGGCCGGCACGGTGTTTCTCGTCGTCGTGGATCCCGGCGTCGGTTCGAGCCGACGCGGGCTGGTCGCAGAGACCCGCGATTACCGATTCGTCGCCCCCGACAATGGCGTGTTGACCGGCGTCTTCAGCGACACACCGCCGTCCCGCGTGGTCGAACTGACTGAGCGGAAATACGCGCGTGCCGCCGTCAGTCGGACGTTCGAAGGCCGTGACCGGTTCGCACCCGCCGCCGGGTGGCTCGCCAAAGGGACCACGGTCGCCGCGTTCGGCCGCGCCATCGCTGATTATCATCGCCTCGTGATCCCGCGCGCGTCACTTGGGGACGACAGCATTGCGGGGTCGATCCTTCGGGTCGACCGCTTCGGTAACCTGATTTCGAACATCGATCGTGCGGCCTTCGACCACCTCGCCAGAGGCGGCCCGATCGTGGTCCGCATCAACGACCGCACTGTGGATCGGGTGGTGGCGACCTACGCGGAGGCCACCCCCGGTGAGCTGTGTGCACTCTTTGGCAGCACCGAGCACCTCGAGGTCGCGGTCAACGGCGGCAGCGCCGCAGCGCTGCTCGGCGCTGGTCGCGGCGCTTCGGTAACCGTCGGCGCGACAGACGGCGGGCATTGACCAATCACCCAATTCATCCCCAATTCAATCGCTAATCGCTCAATCGCCAAATCGCCCAATGTTTGGTACCATCCGCGGTTGCCATGCTTAATTTCGACTTAACCGAAGAACAGCGCCTGCTCGAACAGAGCGTGCGCGAGTGGGGTGCCCGCGAAGTGGCGCCCAAGATTCGCGATCTCGATCGGCAACACCGCTTCGATAAGGAACTGATTCTCGGCGGCATGAAACGTCTCGGTTTGCTGGGCGTGTCGGTGCCTCAGGAATACGGCGGCGCGGGGATGGATTACATCGCCCTCGGCCTCGCCAGCGAAGAGCTCGAATACATCGATACCTCACTGCGCGTGATCATGTCGGTGCACGCCGGGCTGAACTGTTTGTCGCTGCTGACCTGGGGCAACGAGGAGCAGAAGAAGAAGTATCTCGTGCCACAGGCCCAGGGCGACAAGCTCGCCACCTACGGTCTGACCGAGCCGTCGGCCGGCAGCGACGCGCGCGGGATTCAGACTACGGCCGTCAAGAAGGGTGACCGCTACATCCTCAACGGCGAGAAGATGTGGATCTCGCTGGCCGATGTGGCCGACCACTATCTGGTGTTCGCCTGGTCAGATGCCGAGAAGAAGAAACAGCGTGATGTCGGCGGGATCAGCTGCTTCATCGTCGAGCGGGGCTTCAAAGGCTTCTCGAGCGGAACACTCAAGGAGAAGTGGGGCATCCTCGCCGGCAATACCGGCTTCTTCAAAATGGACGACATGGAAGTCCCCGCCGAGAACCTGCTCGGCCGTGAGGGCGAGGGATTCAAGATTGCGATGACCGCGCTCGATCAAGGTCGTTACACGGTGGCCGCTGGCGCCACCGGGTTGATTCGGGCCTGCCGGGACGCGAGCAGTAAGTACGCGCTCGACCGAAAGGCGTTCGGCCAGCCGATCGCCGAGTTTCAGTTGGTCAAGGAAATGATCGCGCGCATGGAGGCGGACTATCAGATCTCCCGCCTGTTGTGGATGAAGTCGGGCTGGATGAAGAACGCCGGTCAACGGAACACACGCGAGACCAGTCTGGCGAAGTGGTACTCGACAGTCGCGTCAGAAACCGCCGCCGGCAACGCGGTACAAGTGCACGGGGCCAACGGGTATTCCGACGAGTATCCAGTCGGCCGCTTCTATCGCAATTGCAAGGGGGCGGTGATTTACGAAGGCACCCGCGAGATTCACACGCTGATGCAGGCCGACTACGTGCTGGGCTACCGTCAGGACAAGGGCTTGCGGTGTGAGCTGCCGCCCTACGCGCGCGATTAATTCGCGGAGCTGAAACTCCGCGCTGGACAATTATGCAGACGCAAACCTCGCCGGCGAAGACGGTGGATCGCAAGACGATGGAATCGGATCTCTCGCTGGAGTTCCTGCGAGTCGTGGAGCAGGCCGCCGTGGCCTGCGCCCATACCATGGGGCAAGGCGACCGGCATCTCTCCGACCAGGCCGCGGTCGAGGCGATGCGCAAAGAACTCGACACCGTCCCGATCGATGGGACCATCGTCATCGGCGAGGGCGAGCGTGATGAAGCGCCGATGCTCTACATCGGCGAAAAAGTCGGCATGGCGCAGAAGCCGAACGGCACCATGCGGCAGTTCGACGAAGTCGACATCGCGGTCGATCCGCTGGAAGGCACCAATCTGTGCGCGACCGGCGAACCGAATGCGATTGCCGTCCTGGCGACGTCGGAGCGTGGCGGTTTGCTGCACGCCCCCGACGTCTACATGGAGAAGCTGGTGGTCGGACCCAGCTCCAAGCACGTGGTCGATCTCGATGCGCCGGTGCGCGAGAACCTTCGCGCCATCGCACGCAGTCTCGGCCGCCAGATCGACGAGCTCACCATCGTCGTCCTCGATCGCCCGCGCCACGAACAGCTGATCGCGGATATCCGCGCCACTGGCGCGCGCATTCGCCTGATCGGAGACGGCGATCTGTCCGCTGGTATTGCCGCGGCCGTCGCCGGCAGTGGCGTGCACGCGGTGATGGGGACCGGGGGCGCACCGGAAGGGGTGCTCTGCGCGGCGGCGATGCGCTGCTTGAACGGCGAAATCTTTGCGCGCCTGGTCGTGTCCAAGCCGGAACACGAAGAGCGCTGCCGCGCGATGGGGATCACCGACACCAAGCGCGTACTCAAATCGGCCGACCTCGCGTCGGGTCGCGACATCATTTTTGCGGCGGCCGGTGTCACCGACGGCACGCTGATGAAAGGCATCCGGTTCTTCGGCGAAGGCACCAGGACCAGCTCGATCATCATGCAGACCAATCCGCATCGCATTCGCTTCATCGACAGCATCCAGGTCTACCCGGGTCCGGCGGTTAAGATTCGTTTCTGAAGTTGCTGTCGGACACGCAGAGTCGGCGTAACGTTGTCGTTTCGGCGGCGACCGGGTTCCTCGGCTTCGCCGGCTTCACCGTCGTGATGCCGTTCCTCCCGCTCTACATCAGCGAGCTTGGCGTCAAGGACGTCGGTGAGATCGCGCTGTGGAGCGGTCTGACCCTCGGCGCGACGCCAGCCATCACCGCAATCAGCGCGCCGCTGTGGGGGCGGGTCGGCGATCGCTACGGCAGCAAACTGCTGGTCATCCGCTCGCTCGGCGCCTTCGTCCTGACCAAGGGCGCGATGGCGTTCGTCACCGCGCCGTGGCAGCTGGTCGCCCTGCGCGGGCTGTTGGGCGTCTTTGCCGGGTACGGCGCGTTGACGATGTCGATGGCGGCCGAATCGGTGCCGCGTGACGAGATGCCGCGGGCCATCGGCTTGGTGCAGATGGGGCAGCGCCTGGGGCCTGCGCTCGGCCCGATCGTCGGCGGCCTGCTGGCGCCGGTCGTCGGCTTGCGTCGCGCGTTTCTGGTCACCGCGGCGTTCTACCTGGCGGCGCTGCTGATGGTCTCCATCTTTTACAAGGAGCCGCGCGAACGGCACACGCGCGAAGCGTCGCGCAGCCTGTCGTCGGTCTTTCGACAGTTGATTGCGACGCCCGGCTTCCTGCTGGTGCTGTCGGTGATCTTCACGCTCCAGACCGTCGATCGCAGCTTCAGTCCGATTCTTCCGTTATTCGTCGAACAACTCGGCGTCGCAAGCGATCGCGTCGCGACGATTTCGGGGGTGTTGTTCTCGATGGTTGCCGTCTGCGCCGCGGTCGGCCACAAGGCTGCGGCGTGGTTCATGGCGCGGTGGTCCCCGCGCGCGTTGATCACCGCCGTGGCCGTGACGACCGCGTCGGCGTTAGTGGCCATCGTCTGGCTGCCCTCCATGGCGACGCTGACCATTGCGCTGATCGTGGCAAGTCTCGGGATCGGCATTGCGATGACCGCCGCCTACAGCGTCGCCGGTGCGTTGCTGCCGGCCGATGCGCATGTGACGGGCTTCGGGATCATGACCACGGCGTCGCTGATCGGCCTGGCCTTCAGCCCGGTGCTGGCCGGCCTGGTCGGTTCGTCGGGGTTGCGTGTGGTGTTTGTCGTCGATGTGTTGCTGTTGATCGGCGTGGCGGTCGCCGTCGCGACGCGGATGACTAGAAGGCGCGAAACATCGCCACTGCTACCAACGTCGGAACCAGCGCGCTGAGAAACAGGCGCACCGGAGATACGCTTCCGTCGAAGAAGCGGCTGAGCAGCGATTGACCGGCGGGATTCGGCGCATTCGCGATCACCGTCAAGCCGCCACCGGTCACGGCGCCTTCCACCACCGCCACCTTCAACGGATCGCTCAAGTCAGGCACCAGCGTCGCCAGGTAGGTGATCAGGGCGTTATCGTTGAAGGCGGTCAAGCCCGTCGCGGCGAAAAACAACGGCTCCTCGCTCAAGCTGGCGAGGACCGGTGCAATCCACCACCCCTGCAACCCGCCGTGGATCACCAGGCCGGCGAGGAAGAAGCCGACCAGTAGCGGGCCTTTGAGCGCGATCTCGCTCTGGTAGACGGCCGTCGCTTTCGCCACGCCGAGAAAAATCAGGAAGCCGCCGACAAACAGCGCCGGGTAATGCGCGGTGAAGACCGTCCAGGCCATGAACAAGATGTGGACCGCAGTGAGCCAGGCCGGCACCGGTAACAGCGCACCGGTACCGGTGCTGAACTCGCCATCGGCGACGTCCGCATCGAGCATGGGCAGGCGCTTTTTCAGCGTCGTCAATTCCTTCTTGAAGTAGAGGCAGTAAACCAGGTTGGAGACGACGATGGCGGCCGCGGCCCGGAGGCCGAAATGTCCGAGCATGAACGGCGTATCCCATCCCCACGTGCGCGCCACCATCAGGACCGGCGGCGCCGCGAAATGCGTCAGCGTCCCGCCAATCGAGACGTTCACAAACAGCAGTCCGAGCGTCGCGTACTTGAGCCGGGGACTCGGTTGCAGGTCATAGAACTGGCGCGCCAGGAGCAACGCACAGATGGTCATCGCAGCCGGTTCGGTAATGAACGACCCCAGGAGCGGCCCGGCCGTCAGGATGGCCAGCCACCACGCCACCGGCGTGGCGCCGCCAACGACCGCGACACGCCGTAAGGCGGCTTCGGCAAAGAGCACGATCGGCCTGGTCGAGGCCAACGCCATGATCACCACGACAAACAGCGGCTCGGTGTAATTGACCACGTCGTTGACGTAGTGCTTCGCGGCCTCCCATCCTTCGCCCAATGTGGCCGCGATTAAAAGGACAATGGCCCACAGCCCGAAGACAACTTCGATCTCGCCGAGGAAGTGCAGGGACTCGGCCGTCACACTCGGCGATGGTGCCCCGCCTGCCGTGCGACGCCTTGCGTCGTGACGCTCCTGGACGCGGTGTGCCCAAGCGACGAAGTACGGCGCCGCGAAGGTGTGGATGATGGCGAGGGCAAAGATGGTCGTCGCCACCGCATTGAACGGATTGATCGCGACGCGGTCGAGCAGGGTCGCGATCAGGGAGGGCTGAGACGGCGGGTAGGCGTCCAGCGGTAACGGCAGGTCCACAGACCAGACAGATTACACAGAATCCGGAGAATCCACCGAACTACCGCATCGCCCCGCGATCACAGGCGCGTCGTGTGACCGGCCGGCGAAGGACGCGTGATAAAATCAAAGCGAACATGCCCGCCGAAGAGCGCGCGGCGCTGGTCGGTCTGGTGACCGGCACCTCGCGCCGCGTCGATGCCGAACATTCATTGGAAGAGCTGGCCGGTCTTGCCGACGCTGCCGGCGCTCACGTCGTGCTTCGGGTGCTGCAGGAGCGTCCCAAACCAGACTCGGCGACCTTTCTCGGATCCGGCAAGGTCGAACTGCTTGGCCGCGCGATCGCCGAAGCGGATGTCGACATCGTCATCTTTGACAACGAGTTGTCCCCGGCACAACTGCGCGAGTTACAGAAGCGACTCGAGATCAACGTCGTCGATCGGACACAACTGATTCTGGACATCTTTGCGCGGCGCGCCCGCACGCGCGAAGGCAAGCTGCAAGTTGAGCTCGCGCAGTTGAAATACCTGTTGCCGAGACTGGTCGGTTCCAGTCTCGCATTGTCGCGACTGGGCGGCGGCATCGGCACCCGCGGTCCCGGCGAGACCAAGCTCGAAGCGGACCGGCGACGCATCCGCACCCGGATTCATGCGCTTGCAGAAGACATTGATGTGGTGCGGCGTCGGCGCGGGCAACTGCGCGACCGCCGTCAGAAGACGGCGGTCCCGACGGTGGCACTGGTCGGCTACACCAACGCCGGCAAGACGACGCTGTTTAATCGGCTGACCAAGTCTGACGCCCTGGCCTCCGACGCGTTGTTCGTGACGTTGGACCCGCTGGTCCGGCGCGTTCACCTGCCGGATAAGCGCGAACTCCTGCTGTCGGACACCGTCGGATTTGTCGATCGATTACCGCACGCACTGGTCGCGGCGTTTCGCGCCACACTCGAAGAGACGGCCGAAGCGGACCTTGTCTTACACGTCATCGACGCCTCGTCGCCCGAGAGAGAACGGCAGATGGCAGCCGTGACCCGCGTGCTGGAAGAAGTCGGCGCGACCGAAGTAGCGCGCGTCGACGTGTTCAACAAGATTGACCGGCTGTCGACCGACGAGAAGCGCCGGCTGCGCGAAGCCGACCCGTCAGCGGTGTTGATCTCGGCCGCCACCGGCGCTGGCTGTGGCGACCTGATTGAGATGATTGCTGCCAAGGTCGCTCTTGATCAGCAGAAGGTCACACTCGAGTTCGATTTGTCGTCCGACCAGGACAAAGAACGACTGTCGTGGCTCTATCGCCACGGCCAGGTGCACAGCCAGGTGATGCGTGGTGACCACGCCGTGCTCGAGGCCGAAGTCCCTCGTCGTCTCCTCGATCGCGTTCAACCGATTAGCGCGACCAAGAAAAGGTCCAGAGGCAAACGTGCGTAGGCTGCTGACGGTCATGCTGCTGACGATGGTGATCGCGTCGTGTGCGGCACGCACCGTCCCCCCGCCGGTCGTGATGGCGCCGCGGCATCCGGACTTCATGTTTCCCATGGTGCCGCAAGGCGCCTCACCGGTGCAGGCCGCGCGTATCGATCGCGCGTGGGAGTACCTCCAAGCGGACAACTTCCGCGCCGCCGAGCGCGAACTGCAGGCGGCGATCAAACAGCAGCCGGACTTTCATCCGGCCGAGGCCGTGTTCGGCTATCTCGAGCTCGCCCGTAAGGATGCCAAGGATGCGGTCGCCCGCTTTGATCGGGCACTGCAGGCTGAGCCCAGCTACGTGTCAGCACTGGTCGGGCGCGGCCGCGCGTTGCTCGAACTGGGACGCGACGGCGAAGCGCTGGGCAGTTTCGAAACCGCTTTGAAAACCGACCCGTCGCTGACCGATTTGACGGGACGGATCGAGGTGCTGCGCTTTCGCGCCGTGCAGGACAACCTGGCGCGGGCCAAAGCGGCGAGTGACGCCGGGCGCTGGGCGGACGCGCGGATGGCCTACGCGCAGGCAATTGTCGCCTCGCCCGAATCTGCGTTTCTCTACCGGGAACTCGCGCTCGTCGAACAGAAGGCCAATGAGCCGACGCTGGCGCTGGAGAATTTTCGCAAGGCCGTGTCACTTGACGGGTCTGACTCGCGCTCGATCGCGCAGATCGGCGCCCTTCTCGAAGCGCAAGGTGACGTGACCGGCGCGCTTGACGCCTACGAGAAGGCGCGAGCGATCGACCCCGGTGAAGTCGCCGCCGAGCGACTGGTGAAACTACGTGACGCAGTCGCGCTCGCGAAACTGCCCGAAGAATATCGCGTCATCCCTGCGCTGACCGTCGTCACGCGCGGCGAAGTCGCGTCGCTCCTGGGCGTGCGTCTGGCGCCGCTCCTGGCCAGGACCCGTCCGCGGCAGGTCGTCGTGACTGACGGTCGCGGGCATTGGGCGCAACAGTGGATTCAGGCGGTGGTCCGCGCCGGTGTGATGGACACCCAGCCCAACTACACGTTTCAGCCGAACGGCCGCGTCCGCCGCGGGGACATGGCCCAGACCGTTGCCCGCGTGTTGAACCTGATTGCGGCGAACCGGCCGGCGGCGGCGAAGGCGTGGCAAGGCACCAAGCCGAAGATCGCCGACGTCTCGCCGGGTCATCTTAGTTATCCCGCGGTCTCGCAAGCGGTCGCCTCAGGTGTCATGCCGCTGACCGAGACCGGCGGGTTTCAACTGCTTCGGCCGGTGACCGGCAACGAAGTGATCGACATCGTCAGCCGCCTCGAAGCACTCGCCAAGCCGTGACCGGCCCGATCTTCACGCTCGCCAATCAGCTGACGCTTTTGCGCATGTTGCTGATTCCGGCGTTCGTGTTGCTGCTGGTCTACGGGTATTCCGGGTGGGCGTTGATCGTGTTCACGGTCGCGGGTGCGACCGACGCGCTCGATGGCCTCGCTGCACGCTACAGCAATCAGAGCACCGCCCTTGGTGCGTGGCTCGACCCGATGGCCGACAAGCTCCTCCTGGTCACGACGTTCATCGTGCTCACGCTGCCGAACATCGGGTTGATCAATCGCATCCCGATCTGGCTGACCGTCACGATCATCAGCCGCGACGTCGGCATCGTCCTCACCGTCGCGATCGTCAGCCTCGCGCTCGGGCCGCGGACCTTTAAACCGACGATGCTGGGCAAGACCGCCACCGCACTATTCATGGTCACCTGCATCGTGGTGATGTTGTTCAACTACCTCGGGCACACGTCTTGGGTCGTCGACGCGTTCATCTGGTCGGCACTGGCGGTGACGCTGCTGTCGGGGATTGATTACGTGTTCCGGATTGCGAAGATCTTGAATGAATAGGACCGCTTCGCGTGGCTATCAGACTTTGGTGCGGAAGTAATCGATTGTGCTGGTCAACCCTTCGCGTAGCGCCACTTTCGGTTCCCAGCCAAGCAGCGTGCGCGCCCGCGTGATGTCTGGCTTGCGCACCTTCGGGTCGTCCTCGGGTAATGGTCGATACACGATCCGGCTGGACGACCCGGTCATCTCGATAATCACCTTCGCGATCTCTGCGATGGACATTTCCGACGGGTTGCCAATGTTCACCGGATCGTTCTCAGCCGACAACATCAGACGGATGATCCCGTCCACAAGATCGCTGATGTAACAGAAACTGCGCGTCTGGCTGCCGTCACCGAACACGGTGACGTCTTCGTTGCGCAGCGCCTGCGAGATGAACGCCGGGACCGCGCGGCCGTCACGGATCCGCATGCGTGGCCCGTAGGTGTTGAAGATGCGAACGATCTTGGTGTCGAGCCCGTGGAAGCGGTGATATGCAACGGTCATCGCTTCGGCAAAGCGTTTGGCTTCGTCGTAAACGCCGCGCGGGCCGATCGGATTGACATTACCCCAGTAGGTTTCTTTCTGCGGATGCTCGAGCGGGTCGCCGTAGACCTCGGAGGTCGAGGCGATCACGAACGTGGCGCCTTTGGCTTTGGCCAACCCGAGCGCTTTGTGCGTCCCCAGCGCGCCCACCTTCAGCGTCGGAATCGGCAGTTCGAGGTAATCGATCGGGCTGGCCGGACTGGCCCAGTGCAGGACGTAATGCACCGGTCCCTCGATATAGATGTAGTTGGTGACGTCGTGCTTGATGAACTCGAACTGGCGATTACGCAGGTGCGCGATGTTGGCAATGTCGCCGGTCAGCAGGTTATCGATGCCAATCACCGCGTAGCCGCGATCGAGCAAGGCTTCCGCCAGATGCGAGCCAATGAACCCGGCGGCGCCGGTAATGACGACGGTTTGTTGGGCGCTCACGCGGCGTGCCGGTGCGGAAACAGACCCCGAAACAGCGTCAGCCACATGATCTTCAGGTCCAGCGACACCGACCAGTTTTCGATGTAATACAAGTCGTACTCGATACGTTTCTCCAGCGACGTATTGCCACGCCAGCCGTTAACCTGTGCCCATCCGGTGATCCCGGCCTTGACCTTGTGACGCAGCATGTACTGCGGAATGCGGTGCTTGAACTGCTCGACGAAGAACGGCCGTTCCGGCCGTGGTCCGACAATCGACATGTCACCCTTGAGAACGTTCCAGAACTGCGGCCACTCATCGAGATCGCGTTTGCGCAGCCAGTGCCCGATCGCGGTGGCGCGCGGGTCGTCCTGGTCCGACCACACCGGGCCTTCCTCTTCGGCATCCATCGGCATCGTGCGGAACTTGTAGACGATGAACTGCTTGCCGTCGAGGCCCATCCGCTCCTGGTGGTAGAACACCGGACCCGGCGAGTCGCGCTTGATCAACCAGGCAATGATGAAGGTCGGAATCGACACCGCGATCAACGCCGCCAAAGAAATGGCGATATCGAGCGCCCGCTTGACCGCGGCATTGACTCCCTGCAGCGGGACGTCGTTGAGGTTGATGACTGGAACGCCGTCGAGATCCTCGAGTCGCGCGCGCAGCGCGATGAACTGCAACAGGTCCGGGACGACTTTGACGTCGACGCCTTCACGGCTGGTTGATTCGACCAGATCGAGAAGCTTCATGTGCTCCTCGAGCGGCAACGCGACGTAGAGATGGTCGACGCGCTCGCTACGGACGATTTCCGCCGCTTCACTCAGGCGGCCGAGCAGCGGCAGGCCGCGATAGCCCAGATGATCGCCGCCGGCGCGGTCATCGACAAAGCCGATGATCTGGAACCCCAACTCGCGGTGCTCCAGCACCTTGTCCGCGACCAGCCGGCCCAGTTCGCCAGCGCCCGCGATGAGTATGCGCCGCAGACCAACACCGGCCACCCATCGACGCTCGAGCGCTTCGCGCACGAGTTTGCGCGACAGATAGCCCAGCGCGATGTTGAAAAACAGGAAAATGCCCCACACCGCGCGCGAGAACTCATAGGCGCCTTGGGCTTTGAGCTCGTCGGTGACGTAGTAGGTGCCGATATACAGCGTGAGCACGACACCAAACACCACCGCGATGATGCTGCCGACCAGGACGTTGAAGAAGTCGTCGATGCGCGAGCGGCCGCGCCGTAGTCGATACAGCCCTTGCAGGTGAAACGCCAACGGCACGATCACCGCGATGAAGGGCAGGATGTCGAGATACTGCTCGAACGGCGGTTGACCTTTCGGCGCAGGAATCAACCCGGTTTCGAAGCGAGAGAAGTAGGCGAGGATGAACGCCACCATGCCCAACAGGGCATCGGTAGCGACGTGAAACGCGACCAGCAACCGGTTGTGGCGCTTTACCATCGATACCCGAGTGGTGCCGCCATGGTGTCCTCGATCACTGCGGCAATCTCATGCGCGAAGCGCTCGCGGCTGAAGCGCTCGGCGTGGGTGCGAATCCGCGTCGCATCCCAGGTCGTGGCCGCCGCCTGCAGCAAGCCCTCGGCGAGCGCGGCCTCGCCCGGTTCGACCAGGATGCCGGTTTCGTTGTCGAGCACCGTCTCGCGGGCGCCGCCGCGACCGAGGGCCACCACGGGACGACCGCAGGCCTGCGCCTCGAGTGGGACGATCCCGAAGTCCTCTTCACCAGGAAGAATGGTCGCGGTCGTCGATCGATAGAGGTCGCGAATCTCTTCGTTGGTCGACCAGCCGAGAAATCGCGCCGTTCCGCCGCTCATCGCTTCCAGCCGTGCGCGCTCCGGTCCATCGCCGACGATGGTCAGCGGGACGTTGGCGAGGCGGGCGGCGTGAATCGCAAGGTCGACGCGTTTGTAGGGCACTAAAGCGGACACCACCAAAAAAGAAGGTTGCGCCGGCGCGGGCGACGGCGTGTAGAACGTCGTTTCGACGGGGGGATACACAATGCTCGATCGGCGATTATAGTACAGCGAGATTCTCTTCGCAACATATTGGGAAATAGCGAGATAGCGGTGTACGCGGCCTTCAGTGGCACGGTCCCAGCGGGCCATCGCCGCCATCACCGGACGCATCAGCTGGCTGGCGGTCTTGCCGACCCGCTCGGGTCCGAAATAGGCATCGAACTGGTCCCAGGCGTAGCGCATCGGTGTCAGGCAATAGCACAGGTGACGAGTACGCCCCGGCACAACGACGGACTTTGCCGCACAGTGACTGGTGCTGAGCACCAGATCGTAGCCGTCGAGGTCGAACTGTTCAATGGCGATCGGGAACAGCGGCAGGTAGTGCCGGTAGAGACGGCCCGGGAAAGGCAGTTTCTGGATCATCGAGGTGCGGACGCGTCGCTGTTCGATGATCGGGTCGGTCGCGCCCGGCACCTGCACCAAGGTGAACAGATCGGCGTCGGGAAACATTTCGCAGAACGCCAGTAGCGCGCGCTCGCCGCCGCGCATCCCTGTCAGCCAATCGTGGATCAGGGCGACTTTCACCGCTCGAGCACTTCCATGTAATTACGATGGGTCGCCGCCGCCGAGAGGGTCCACGAAAAGTCGCGCGCGCGGGCCAGGCCGCGGGCGATCAGATCGCGGCGCAGGCTGTCGTCGGTCACTGCTTTAATCAGGCCGTCAGCAATCGACGAGGGTTCATACGGATCGACGAGCACCGCCGCGCCGCCGGCAATCTCGGGCAGCGACGACACGTTCGATGTGACCACCGGCGTGCCACACGCCATCGCCTCGAGCGGCGGTAAGCCAAACCCTTCGTATAGCGACGGGAACGCGAACGCGCGGGCCAGCCGGTAAAACGCCGCCAGCGTCTCGTACGGCTGGAACCCGAGAAAGCGGACGTACTTATCGACCCGATGGCGATGGACCGCCTGCCGCAGCGGCGGATACTTCGACAGTTCGTCGCCAATGATGACCAGTCGGAGATCGTCGAGCCCGGCCGCGCGTGTCCGCGCGAAGGCATCGATTAACCGCTCGAGATTTTTATGCGGCTTGATGTTGCCGACATACAGCACGAACGGGTGATCGAGTTGATAGCGCTGCCGGATCAGGTCCATGCGCGGTTCGTCCGGCGGGGCGAGAAATCGCTCGTCGATGGCGTTGTAGATGACTTCCACCTTGTCGGCCGGGATGTCGAAGAAGCGCAGGATGTCGCGCTTCGAGGCCTCCGACACGGTGAGAATGCGATCGGAGATCCGGGCCGCGCTCCACATCGACGCACGTGCGTAGAGATGCGCGAGCCGGCTTGGCAGGTATTGCGGAAACATCAAATGGATGCAGTCGTGGATGGTCACGACGCTGCGGCAGCGCGTGAGCGGCGGCAGGACGTAGTGCGGTTCGTGCAGCAGGTGGGCGCGCTCGCGGACCAGGCTGATCGGAATGCGCACTTGTTCGCCGAGTGAGTACGGCTTGGCGGACTCGGGCACGGCGCGAAAGTTCGGTCCCAGCCCGCCGACCGTGCCGGCATCGTCGGGGCGGCACAAAATGACGTAGTCGGTGTGCGGATCAAGCAGCGCGAGGCCTCGGAGCGTATTGCGGATATACGTCCCGATGCCAAAATCGTGAAGCTTACGCGCGTCAATCGCGATCCGCATCGACCACCGAATTAACCACAGATTCCCGGGATTACACAGCACAAACGCGGCATCCCTGTAAGATGCGTCCATGCAACGCATGGTTCTCTCGCTTCTTGGCGTGATGACGGTCTTGACTCACCCGGCCGCGCAGTCGGCACGGGCGCCGTTCGCCGAGTCAATCACCGACCACGAGCTGCGCGCCGATCTGTTCTTTCTTGCCTCTGATCGGATGCAGGGGCGACTGACCAACACCCCGGCCAACCTGCTGGCCGGCGACTGGGTGGTCTCGCAGCTTCAAGCGGCGGGCCTGCGTGCCGCCGGGCACGGCGGCGGATTCGAGCATCGTTACGCACTGATGGCCGCGACCTTGCGCGACGGCAACGTCATGCGGATCGGTCCCCCCGACGCCTACCTGCGACCGAGTGTAACGGTCGGCACCGGTTTCTACCCACACCGGTTCAGCGCCAACGCCACGGTTGATGCCCCGGTGGCATTTGCCGGCTTCGGCATCTCGTCGCCTGAGCGCGGCTACACCGACTACGGAGGCGACCCTGCGGCGATCGCCGGCAAAGTCGTGTTGTTGCTCGATCGGGAACCGGGCGTCGCCGATCCCGACAGCATCTTTGACGGCGTGGTGACCGCGGAAGTGGCGCAGCCGATCAGGAAAGTGCTCGCCGCCCAGGAGAAGGGCGCGCTTGGCGTGATCTTCGTCGAAGATGTGCACAACGCCGCCGGGCCGCCGCCTGATTTCCAGGCCCAGGCGACGACCTACTGGCCGGCGACGCCGCCGCGCGTCGAGCGCTATACATTGTCCGCCTGGGCCGATCGGGTCCGCATCCCGGTCGTGCAGGTGTCGCGTGCGGTCGCTGAACAATTGGTCGCGGGTTCGAAGCGGTCGCTACTCGACCTGGCGAAATCCGCCGAGACCCGCGGTGGCAGTGTCCCGGTCGCCTTGAACGCGCGCGTGTCGCTGACGACGGCCGTTGCCCATCAGACGGTGCCCGACCGTTCGATCGTCGCGATGATCGAAGGGGGCGATCCGAAACTGAAGGATGAGTACGTCCTGGTCAGTGGCCATTTCGACCACGAAGGCGCGGATGGTCCACGCGTATTCAACGGCGCCGATGACGATGGCTCAGGCACTGTCGCGTTGATCGAGATCGCTGAAGCCTATGCCCTCGCGGCGGCGGCAGGACAGCGTCCCAAACGATCGATCATCTTCGCCGCCTGGAACTCGGAAGAACGCGGATTGCTCGGGGCGTGGGCCTACACCGAAGATCCGATCGTGCCGCTCAACAAGATAGTCGCGGTGATCAACATGGACATGATCGGCCGCAACGAAGAAGTGCAGGTGGGTGGCGGTGCACGGTTTCGCGGTCTCGAGCTGCAAACCGCGGAGTCCAATGCCAATGCGACCAACGTGATCGGCACCGTGCGCAGTCCTGACCTGCGCGCCGCCGTTGAGGGTGCCAATGCCGGCATCGGCGTCGACTTACGCTTTCGCTACGACAACAACGCGTCGAACCTGATGCGACGCAGTGACCACTGGCCCTTCATTCAGCGCGGCGTGCCCGCCGTCTGGGTGCACACCGGGTTGCACCCCGATTACCACACCATCTACGACCGGCCCGAGAAGATTAATTACCCCAAGATGCTGAAGATCGCGCGGCTGGTCTACCAGACCAGTTGGGATCTCGGCAACGCCGTGGCGCGACCACGATTGCTGCCCATGACCGGCGTCGGCATGGCCACGCCCTGAGTCGCGCGTCAGCGCGACTTGGTGGCCGGCTGGCCGGTCGGGCGGTCTTTGCCGGTGACGCGCAAATACATCTTCAGCAGCGCGACCCATTGCGGATGATGTTTCTGGTAGTAGGCCATCTGACTCTGACGGCGCAGCCGTTCGGTGTGCGGATTGCGTGATGCGGATCGGCCGCGCAGGTGCAGCACCTCCGATTGCGGGATGAACAGGATGCTGCGCCCGCGCTTGCGCAACTGCACACACAGATCAACATCCTCGGTGTACATGAAGAAACGTTCGTCGAGCAGGCCGACCGCTTCGAGGTCTGCGCGACGGGCCACCAGGCAGGCGCCGCTGACCCATTCGCGTTCGCCTGCCAGGCGCGACCAGCCATCGACGCGCCGGACCACCGCGCGGACCCGTCGGCGATACAGATCGCCGATCAGTTTCTGGCGCAGTTCCCCCCACGGTCCGAGCGTCCAGCCGAACGACAACTCGGGAAAACCGGCCGCATCGACCAGCCGCGGTCCGGCCGCGGCCGCTTCGGGGTGCGCCGCGAGGCCGCGGATCAACGACGGCAGCGCGCCGGGCGGCACGATGGTATCGGGATTGAGCAGCAGGACGAACTCGCTGCGCGTCGCGCGGATGCCGAGGTTATTGGCGCGGGCGAACCCGAGATTGGCGCCGGCCTCGATCACTTCGACCTGCGGCCAGTTGCGCCGGACCATCGCCACGGTATCGTCGGTGGATGCGTTATCAACGACGGTAATCATTGTGTCGAACGGAGCGGTGTGCCCGACCAGTGAGCGCAGGCAGGCATCGATCTCATCGCGCACGTTGTAGCTGACGATGACGATCGCCAGCGACGAATCGTCGACGCTCATGACCGCCGCGCCGCGTGGACCGCGATCGCCGCACGATACGCCTCTCGCGCGGAGCATGCGCTGCCGGCCCAGGTGTAACGCGCGGCTTGTGCCAGGCCCTGCGAGACGGCTGCTGTCGCGGCATCCTGGTCCAACAGCCGCTCCATCTCGTCGGCGATCCCCTCGACGTCTTCCGGATCGACAGGTATCGCTGCCGCCCCCGCCACTTCAGGCAACGACCCGCGATTGGAGACCACCACCGGAACGCCGCAGGCCATCGCCTCGAGGACTGGCAGCCCAAAGCCCTCGTCGAACGACGGTAGCACCAGCATTCGGGCCGTGCGATACAGGTCGCGACGTTCGTCGTTGCTCACATAGCCCAGTACTTTGATGTCACTCCCCAGGGGCTTGCTTTTCAGACGCGCCACCTCCGCGCGACCGGCATCGGCGACTCGCCCGGCAAGCAGGAGCGGGGGCGCATCCCGGCGGCAGACGCGCAGGCGGGTATACGCACGAAGCAATCCGCCGATATTTTTGCGTGCATCCAGGGTGCCGACAAACAGGATCGACCCGCCACCGCCACCGCCACCGCCGCTGACCGCGCGATCGGTGGCAACAGCGCTCGCCCAACCCGGCGCCCCGGGTGAGCACACCGTCACCCGGTCACGCGTCACATTCAACACGCGCACCACTTCGGCCGCCGCATAGTGTGACGGCACCACGATGTGATCGGCGCGATGCGCGTGCGTGCGGACTAAAGCAGGGAAGTCGCGACGCATTTCGGCTTCAGTGCGATCGGGATGCGAGAGGAAGTGCAGATCGTGAATCGTGATCACCTGAGCCGCGCGGCTGCTGGGAATGAGCAGCGGTGATTGCGCATGCACCACGTCAGCCGCGCCCGCGATCCATTCGACTGGTGGCCATTGCAGTCGATTCCATGTCCAGGTCAATCCCCGCACCGGGAAACGACGATCGATCACAGACACACCGGGTAGGTCGGTCGCGAGTTGCGGTGAGGGTCGGTCCTTCCAGGACGCAGTGAAGACCGCGATCTCGTCGGTGGCGGCCGACGCAGTCGGCGCCGCCAAGGCGCGGGCCAGCTCATGCACATACTCACCCACGCCGGTCCGATCGCGCAGCGCGGGACGGTAGTCGAGCAGGATCCGCACCGCCGCGAAGGGTACCACAAATGACAACAAGTCCTTGTGGGTCAGTATGTTGACAGCATCAGGAGCGGATGATAACCTGCCATGTTTTGGCCGTCTGTAGACGTCGGCGCCAGGGGTAATCCGAGCAAATGAAGATTGCGGTGGTCGGCACGGGGTATGTGGGTCTAGTCGTCGGCGCCTGTCTCGCCGAGACCGGCAACGATGTGACGTGCGTCGACAAGGACGACGCCAAGGTTCGCTTGCTGCGCAAAGCGCGCGTGCCGATCTACGAACCCGGCCTGACCGAACTGGTCGGCAAGAACACTGCAGAAGGTCGCCTGACCTTCACCACGCAGTTACCCAAAGCGATCAAGGGCGCACAGGTCGTGTTCATTGCGGTGGGGACCCCGCAAGGCGAGGACGGATCGGCCGACCTGCAGCACGTGATGGCGGTCGCCAAACAAATCGGCCAAGCGATGGATGGCTACCAGGTCATCGTCAACAAGAGCACTGTCCCGGTCGGTACGGCAGAGAAAGTGCGGGCGGTCATTCGCCGCGAAACCACGCACCCGTTCAGCGTGGTCAGTAACCCCGAGTTCCTGAAGCAGGGCGCCGCCGTCGATGATTTCATGAAACCCGATCGCGTGGTCATCGGCGCAGAAGATCCGCGCGGTGCCGAGATGATGGTCGCGCTGTATCAACCCTTCACGCGGACCGGCGCCCCGATCATGGTGATGGACTGCGCCAGCGCCGAATTGTCGAAGTACGCCGCGAACGCGCTGCTGGCGACGCGCATTTCATTCATGAATGAGATTGCGAATGTCTGCGAGGTGTTTGGCGCCGATGTCGATCGCGTCCGCCAGGCGGTTGGTTCGGATCGCCGGATCGGGACGTCGTTTCTGTTTCCTGGCGTCGGCTACGGCGGCAGCTGCTTCCCCAAGGATGTCAAAGCGCTGGTGCGCTTTTCGGCCGATCGCCAATATGACTTCAAGGTGCTGAAGGCGGTCGAAGCGGTCAACGAGTCGCAAAAGCGCGTCCTGGTCACCAAGATGGAGGCGCATTTGGGGTCGCTGAAGGGAAAAACCATTGCGGTGTGGGGCCTCGCCTTCAAGCCGAAGACCGACGACATGCGTGAGGCGCCGGCGATCCCGATCATCCAGGCGTTGGTCAAGAAGGGCGCCAAGGTCCAGGTCTATGACCCTGAGGCGACCAAAGCAGCGAAGCTGATTTTCGGAACGACAGTGCACTACGCGACCAAAAGCTACGACGCGCTGCGCGGCGCGGATGCGCTCGCCATCATCACCGAGTGGCACGAGTTTCGCGAGCCCGACTTCCCGCGCATGCGCAAGCTGATGAAGACGCCGGTGATTTTCGACGGCCGCAACATCTACCAGCCGCAACACATGAAAGCCCACGGCTTCACCTACCACTCGATCGGACGTTAACTGTGGGCCGCGTCCTCGTCACCGGCGGGGCGGGCTACATCGGCAGTCACGCGGTTCGCGCGCTGGTCGAAGACGGCCACCATGTCGTGGTCCTCGATGACTTGTCCGCTGGGCATCCCGAAGCCGTGCCGCGCGGTGTGCCGCTGGTCCGCAGCCGGATTCACGATGGCGCCTGCGTCGTTGCGACGCTGCGCGAGCACGACATCGACGCGGTGATGCATTTTGCGGCGTGGCTGTCGGTCGGCGAATCGGTGCGCGTGCCGCTCGCCTATTACGAGAACAATGTCGTCGGCAGCCTGGCGCTGCTCGCCGCGATGGAGGAAGCCGGTGTCAGCCGCCTGGTGTTCTCCTCGACCTGCGCGATCTACGGAGAGCCGTCGGTCGTCCCGATCACCGAAAGCGCCGAGCAACGACCGATCAACGCCTACGGCGAGACCAAGCTGGCCATCGAACACGCCCTGGCCCACGTCGAGCGCGCGTCTGGATTGCGCTGGATCGCGTTGCGCTATTTCAATGCCGCCGGCGCCCATCCCGACGGCACCATCGGCGAAGATCATGCGCCGGAGATTCACCTCGTTCCACGCGCGATTGAGGCGGCGAGCGGTGGCGAACCGCTGCAGGTATTCGGCGAGGATTATCCGACGCCCGATGGCACCTGCCTGCGCGACTACATCCACGTCTGCGACCTCGCCGACGCCCATCTGGCCGCGTTACGTGCGCTGGACGGTGATGCGCCGTCCGGCGGATTCAATGCAGGCACTGGCCGTCCCCACTCGGTTCGGGCGGTGATCGATACCGTGAGCCGGGTGGTCGGCCAGCCGGTCCGGTGGACCGCGGCGCCACGCCGGCCCGGCGACCCGGCGACGCTCTACGCGGCGAGCGACCGCCTCCAACACGAACTTGGTTGGCAACCCAGATATCCTGAGCTCGAACAGATCGTGGAGCACGCCTGGCAGTGGCATCGGCGCCACCCACGTGGCTACGCGACGCCCTGATGGACGTGCTCCTTCGGCTTCTCCGTTACGCGGCCCCGCACCGCATGCTGATCGCCGGCGCGACGCTGGCGATGCTGGTCTACGGGGCGGCGTCGGCATGGCAGGCGTGGCTGATCAAGCCGATCATCGACGAGGTGTTGCCCAATCAGTCGCGACTGCGCTTTGTGGCGACCGGGATCCTGGTGTCGTACTTCCTCAAGGGCGTTGGCGGCTACTTTTCGAGCTACCTGATGGACGATCTCGGTCATCGGGTGGTGATGCGGCTGCGCAATCAGCTATTCGCCCACTTGCTCGATCAGTCGGCGGCGTTTTTTGCGCGTCGCACCACCGGCCAGCTGTTGTCACGCATCAACAATGATGTCGGACAGGTGCACCGGGCGATTGCCGAAACGGTCGGCGACCTGTCACGAGAATCGTTGGCGCTGATTGGTTTTGCCGGCCTGCTGTTTTATTACGACGCCGGTTTGGCGCTGCTGTGCATGACCGGTGCGCCCCTTGCGATCTATCCGCTGGTCCGCCTCGGCAAACGATTGCGAACGGTGACCCGGTGGAGCCAGGAGCGGCTGGAATACATGTCGCACGTGGCCGCCGAAGCGTTCACCGGTCACCGCATCGTCAAGGCCTTTGGCGCCGAGGGCCGCGAGGCGGCCAAGTTCGACCGCGCATCACAGGCGCTGTATCGCACCAATCTCAAGGTCACCGGCGTGCTCTCGGTGTTGCCGCCGATGATGGAGTTCCTGGGTGGCGTGGCCATCGCCGGTGCGCTGTGGTACGGCAGCCGCGAGATCGCCATGGGGCGGTTGACGGCGGGTGAGTTCACCTCGTTTGTGGCGGCGTTGCTACTGATGTACGGTCCGGTCAAAAAACTCAGCCGGGTCAACGCCAACCTGCAGCAAGCGGTGGCGGCATCCGAACGGATCTTCGAACTGCTCGACGTCCATACCGAGGTCACCGACCAGCCGGACGCCCGGCCGCTGCCCGCCTTTCGGGACGCGTTCGAGTTTCGCGACGTCTGCTTTGGCTACGAGGACGGCCATGGCCGCAACACGCTGAAGGGCGTCTCGTTTACCGTCCGTGCCGGCCAGATGATCGCGATTGTCGGTCGCAGCGGCGCCGGCAAAACGACACTGGTCAACTTGATTCCGCGGTTTTACGACGTCACCTCCGGAGCGATCATGATCGACGGCGTTGACACGCGCGACGTCACCGTGCAGTCACTGCGCGATCAAATCGGCATCGTCACCCAGGACACCGTGCTGTTCGATGACACCATTGCGACCAACATCGCCTACGGTGTGCCCGGAGCCACGCGTGAACAGATAGAGGCGGCGGCGCGCGCCGCCCATGCGCACGACTTTATTGCCACTCTTCCGGATGGCTACGACACAGCCATCGGTGAGCGCGGCCAGCGGCTGTCAGGCGGCCAGCGGCAGCGCCTCGCCATTGCGCGCGCGCTGCTGAAGAATTCGCCGATTCTCATTCTTGACGAGGCCACCTCGTCGCTCGATTCAGAATCGGAGCGGCTGGTCCAGGACGCACTGATGACGCTGATGCTCAACCGCACGTCGTTCGTCATTGCGCATCGCCTCTCGACGGTTCGCCGTGCAGATGCGATCATCGTGCTCGAGCGCGGCCGGATCGCCGAGATCGGCCGGCACGATGAGCTGGTGGCGCGCCCCGGGGGCGTGTATGCGCGGCTCCACCAGATGCAGTTAATCGAGGGCAAGTCACGATCGGGCGTGACTGCCGTCGCGACCGGTTCGAAGGCTGAAAGCACCCCATGATCAAGAGCATGACCGGCTTTGCTTCGCTGACCCGCGACGATGAGCGCGGCAGCATCGGCCTGACGATTCGGGCGGTCAATCACCGCTTCCTCGACATCCAGCTGCGTTTGCCGTCATCACTCGCCGACATCGAATCGCGGGTGCGGGGCGTCCTCCAGAAGCGACTGGCGCGCGGGCGGATTGAACTGGCGTTGTCGTTACAGCTGCGGCAGGCAGCGTCGCCCCACATCGAGCTGCAAGAGGAATTTGCGCGTGCGGTGGCGACGGCGATCGACGTCGCGCGCGAACGTGGTCTGGTCAAGGGCGACCTGACGCCCGGCGACCTGCTCCGGATGCCGCAGGCCTTTATCATCCGCGACCGCGCGGCGGATACCGAGGTGCTCGGTAACGTGCTGGGCGATGCGGTCGAGGCGGCCGTGCACAGCGCGATCGATCAACTCGAGGAGATGCGGGTGCGTGAAGGGCAGCACCTGGCTACCGATCTCGACGCACGGAAGGACGCGCTTGGTGGGTTCATCGAGGACGTGGCGCGCGCGGCTGAGGCCGGCCGCCTGGCGCTCGAGGCGCGGCTGACCGACCGCGTCAAGGAGCTTGCGGCGGGGACCGGTTTCAAACCTGTTCCCGGTTCCGCCGAAGCCGCCGCCATCGCGCAGGAGATCGTGCGGGTCGCGCAACGCTCGGACATCACCGAAGAGGTGACGCGATTTCGTGGGCATTTGGCACACTGGCAGGCGCTGTCGGCGTCGCCGGAGCCATGCGGCCGCAAACTGGACTTTCTGCTGCAGGAGATGAACCGCGAGGTCAACACCATCGGTTCAAAGGCCGACGGCTTGCAGGTCTCCGAATTAATCATCCAAGCAAAGGCCGAACTCGAGCGGATGCGGGAGCAGGTCCAGAATGTCGAGTAGGCGAGGCCTGTTGTTCATCGTTTCGGCGCCGTCGGGCACCGGCAAGACGACGTTGGTCGAGCGCCTGGTGCAAATGCTGCCGAATTTGCGGATGTCGCGCTCGTACACCTCGCGGCACGCGCGTGCTGGTGAGCGCGACGGGGTCGACTACCACTTCATCAGCCGGGAATCGTTCGAGCAGCGCGTTCGTGACCACGGGTTTCTCGAGTGGGCGGATGTCTTCGGCAATTACTACGGCACAGCGGCAGCCGACGTCGAGCGGCTGATCATCGACGGACAGGACGTGGTCCTGGTCATCGACGTGCAGGGCGCGCAGCAAGTCAAAGCCCGCGGCTTCGACCACACCGCGATTTTCATCCTGCCGCCGTCATTCGAAGTACTTGAGCAGCGTCTGCGAGGCCGCAGCAAGGATTCGGAAGAGCAGATGCAGCGGCGGCTGACGACAGCCCGAGCCGAGGCATCCAGCTACGTCGACTACGACTACGTCGTGGTCAACGACGACCTCGAGCCGACCGTGGTGCGGCTGCAGGAGATCATCGCGGCCGAACGATCCCGCACGCACCGGATGAAATCGGTGGCAGAATCGATCATCGGGACTTTCCAGGCAGACCACTGACATGGCCTTAATTGCGCTCGGCGTGTGCGGCGGGATTGGCGCTTACAAGGCCGTCGAAATTGCGCGTGGCCTGCAGAAGCAGGGGCATGACGTCGCCACCATCATGACCCGGTCGGCGACGCAGTTTGTCGGCCCGGTGACGTTCGAGGCGATCACGCGCCGCGAAGTGATTACCGACCAGTGGAAGCCGGGCGCCAATGCTGACATCGAGCATATCGCGCTCGCGTCGTCCGCGGACCTGCTGCTGGTCGCGCCGGCGACCGCCAACGTGATCGGCAAGTTCGCCAACGGCATCGCCGACGACTTCTTGTCATCGCTGTACCTGGCGACGACCGCACCGGTGCTGATCGCCCCGGCGATGAACACCAACATGTTCGCGCATCCAGCGGTGGTGCGAAACCTCGACACGCTTGCGGCACGGGGGGTGCTGTTTGTCGATCCGGGCGACGGCTACCTGGCGTGCGGCTGGATCGGCAAAGGCCGGTTGGCTGAACCAGCCGAGGTGGTCGACGCGGCGATCGCGGTGTTGCGACCGAACGGACCGTTATCCGGCAAGCGGCTGCTGATCACGGCCGGGCCGACGCTCGAGGACATCGACCCCGTGCGGTTTGTCGGCAATCGATCGAGCGGACTGATGGGTTACGCGATTGCCGCCGAAGCGTCGCGGCGCGGCGCGCGCGTCACGTTGATTTCAGGGCCGACAAAACTCGCGGCGCCGCGCGCCGAGGAGATCATTCAGGTGCGCAGCGCCGCGCAGATGCACGAGGCGGTGCTCTCGCGCGCGGAGCACGCCGATGTCGTGGTAATGGCAGCGGCAGTGGCCGATTACACCATCGCCACGCCGGACCCGCACAAGATCGCCAAGCGTGACGAACCGCTGACGCTGACCCTGACCCGCACCCGCGATATTCTCGGCGAACTGGGCCGGCTGCCGTCGCGGCTTGCGGCCGGGCGGCCCGTACTCGTCGGCTTTGCCGCGGAAACCCATGACGTGCTTGCGCACGCGCGGCAGAAACTGGATCGCAAAGGGGCTGATCTGATCGTCGCCAACGACGTGTCCTTACCCGGTGTCGGCTTTGACACGTCGACCAACGCCGTGACGTTGGTGTCGCGCGACGGCGCAGAAGATATCCCGCTTCAGCAAAAATCCGCGGTCGCCGCCCGCTTACTCGACCGTGTCGAACAACTGCTCGAGGTTCATGTCTCACGATCTCGCTGAACATCTGCGCTTTTTTGAGGACCTCGGGGTCACCGGGATCAGCCGCGACCAGGCGTGGCGGGCACGCCGCGCCAAAATCCCCATGGTGGCCCCGGCTGCCGAGCCACCTCCGTCCCCGGCCGCGTCGGCACCTCCGTCCCCAGAGGCCTTGCTGACCTCCGTCCCCACTGCAATGACCTCCGTCGCCACTGCAAAAGTTGCGACGCCCTCGCAGTTATTGACGCTCTTGCGCGAGGAGATCGGGCCGCTGTGCATGCGCTGCAAACTCGCCACCCTGGGACGGAAGCAGGTGGTGTTTGGCATCGGCAACCCGAACGCTGACCTGATGTTCGTCGGCGAAGCGCCGGGCGCCGACGAGGATGAACAAGGCGAGCCCTTCGTCGGCCGCGCCGGGCAGCTGTTGACCAAGATCATCGAAGCCATCGGCCTGCGTCGTGACGATGTCTATATTGCCAACGTCATCAAGTGCCGGCCGCCGGGGAATCGCAACCCGGAGCCTGATGAAGTCGATCAGTGTGAGCCTTTCCTGTTTCGTCAGGTCGACGCGATCAAACCAAAGGTAGTCATCGCGCTGGGAAAGTTCGCGACTCAATCGTTGCTGAAGACCGGCGAGCCGATCACGCGCTTACGCGGCCGCGTCTTCAATTATCGGGGCGCGTCGTTGATCCCGACTTTTCACCCGGCCTACCTGCTGCGCAATCCCACCGCGAAGCGCGACGTGTGGGATGACATGAAAAAGGCCCGCGCGATCTTACAAGGCGACGAGTAGCCGCGCGTGCCCCGGCTGATCGCGGTCGCGGTGCCGGTCCCCGCGCTCGACCTGCTGACCTATCGCATACCTGACACGATCGCGTTGCCGGTGGCCGGCGCGAGGGTGGTGGTCCCGCTCGGTCGACGGACCTTGACCGGGGTCGTTGTTGGCGCCGCGCCGACGCCCTCAGGCGACTTCTCGCTGCGTGACGTTGTCGAGGTCCTCGACGACGCCGCGTTTATTCCCGCCGACGTGCTTCAACTCACTGAATGGGTGGGAGACTTTTATCTCGCCGGTCCCGGTTCGACATTGGCCGCGGCAATGCCGCCCCATGCCCTGACCGGACGCGTCGACCGGTTCCGCACCATGCGGATCGTGTCGCTCTCCGCCGAAGGACACGACGCAGGCGTCGATGCCGGACGGGGGCTGCGGCAGAAAGACGCTGTCGCGGCGCTGAAGGCCGCGCCCGATGGCCTGAGCGCCGGACAGCTTGCGGCGGCCGGCATTTCTGCTGCAGTCGTCAACCGGCTTCACGCCCTGGGTCTGGTGACCGTGCGCAAGGAGCGTGTCGATCGCGATCCGTTTGCGTCCGGCGCGGCGCTGGAGACCCGCGGCGGCGAGGGGGCGCGGGTGCTGACCGATGAGCAGCGCACCGCCGTTGCGACGCTAGGGACGCTCGCTGCGACCAGAAAATTCCACGTCGCCCTGGTCCACGGCGTCACCGGGAGCGGGAAGACCGAGGTCTACCTGCATCTGGCCGAGCAGGTGCGACGCAGCGGTCGCGGCGTCCTGATGCTGGTGCCGGAGATCGCGCTGACCCCGGCGGTCGCGGCCGTTTTCCGCGCGCGGTTTGGCACCGGCGTCGCGATTCAGCATAGCGGCCTCTCAGAAGGCGAGCGGCACGATCAATGGCACCGCATTCGACGCGGCGATGTCGACGTGGTGATCGGCACGCGTTCGGCGATCTTTGCCCCGTTGGCCCGCCCCGGCCTGATCATCGTCGATGAAGAACACGACACCTCCTACAAGCAAGAAGAGATGCCGCGCTACCACGGGCGTGACGTGGCGGTGATGCGCGGCAAGTTTGCCGATGCCCTGGTCGTGCTCGGTTCTGCGACGCCATCAATGGAGTCGTACGCCAATGCGCAGCAGTCGCGTTACACGCTGATTTCGCTCAAGCGACGCGTCCTCGACCGTCCGCTGGCTGCGGTTCGGATCATCAACATGCGCGACGAGTTCGCCGAAGAGGGACCGGACGTCATCCTGTCGCGACCGTTGCGCGAGGCGATGCAGGCCAGGCTCGACAAGCACGAACAGATTTTGATCCTGCTCAATCGCCGCGGCTACGCGGCGTCGGTGTTTTGCCGCCAATGCGGCAGCACGATGGATTGTCCGAACTGCAGTGTGTCGTTAACCGTCCATACCGGACGAAATGCCTGGCGGGCGCGCTGCCATTACTGCAACTACTCGCGGCTGGTGCCGCGCCAGTGCCTGAACTGCGCGGCGCCGTATCTGGAACATGTTGGGTTTGGGACCGAACGGGTCGAAGCGGAAGTGGCCGCTTTGTTTCCACACGCGCGCATCGGGCGCGTTGACCGCGACACGATCCGCAAGCGGGGCAGTCTCGCCGACCTGCTCAATCGCTTCGCGCGCCGTGAGCTCGACGTGCTGGTCGGTACGCAGATGATTGCCAAGGGCCATGACTTTCCGCAGGTCACACTAGTCGGCGTGATCTCGGCGGATGTGGGGCTGGGGATGGCTGATTTCCGCGCCGCTGAGCGTACGTTCCAGCTGTTGACTCAAGTCGCCGGCCGCGCCGGCCGCGGCGAGCAGGCGGGCGAGGCGATGATTCAGACTCTCTTCCCCGGGCATTACAGCATTCGGTTCGCGACCGCACAGGACTATCCGGCGTTTTACGACAAGGAAATCGAGTTCCGCCGTGCCATGCGTTATCCGCCTCTCATTGCGATGATCAACGTTGTGGTCAAAGGGCCGACCTACGACACCTCGATGGCGGCCGCGGCCGACCTGGCCCGCCGCGTCAGCGAAATCTCCAAGCCGACCGGTGGGTTCGTCCTGCTCGGACCTGCCCCGGCGCCGTTGACGCGATTACGTGGCGAAAACCGCGCGCAGTTTTTTCTGAAGGGCACCTCGCGTGCGGCGATGCGCGCGGCGCTGAGACAGGCGCTCAGCGAGGTCCCCGAAATCGCGCGCAAGACTGCTGTTGATGTCGATCCGTTGAGCGTGCTGTAGACTCGCGGCCGTCGGCCGCGAGCAGGACGCGCGGCAGTTCACTGGCTTCGCATCCTCACGCCGCTCGCCGGACAGCCGTCGCTTCGCTCGGCTGCAGGAGCTCGGCGGCTTCGCGCCTCGCTCCTGCACGCGAGTCCCCGAGCGTGTCCCGCGGGCGCCGTGAGTCTGCGAAGCCAGTGAACCGGCGCCCGTCCTGCTCGCGTGCGCCCTTCGATGATGCGCGAGGGCGCGCGCGAGTCCTCACTGACCAGTCACAAACGGTTCGATCGGCGCCGGCGTGAAGCAGATGATCAGCATGACCAAGCCCACCACGGCGAGAATCAGTCGCGTCCGATCCATCTGCATGTCGTCGTCGAGCGTCGGCGGATGATGCGGCCCCATGACGGCCAGCATGACGACCATCAGGATCGTCCAGATCAGCCAGCTCATTGAGAAGATAGTCAGACCGATCGCCACGCACACCATCAGCAGCGTGAGCAGCGCCGAGCCGCGACCGAGCACGGCATAGGCGACGTGGCCGCCATCGAGTTGGCCGATGGGAAACAGGTTGAGCGCGGTGGCGAGCAGGCCAAACCATGCGGCAAAGGCCATCGGATGCATGTTGATCGAGACCCCATCCGGCAGGTCGCCCCACACCAGCCACGAGGCGAAGCGAAAGAGCAGCGGCTCGCCGAGTTCGAGTCCGGTGAAATCGGCCGGCAGCTGCTCGGTCGCCGACAGGGTCAGCCCCATCACCAGGGCCGGCACCGCCACGAGGAAACCGGCGATCGGACCCGACAGACCGATATCAAACAACGCGACTTTCGAGGGGATGCGATCGCGAATCCGAATGAACGCGCCCAGCGTGCCAGTCAGCGGCAGAGGCGCCGGCAGGAAAAACGGGAGTGACGCGTCAACGCGATAGTACCGGCACGCCACGTAGTGCCCCATCTCGTGGCAGCCAAGGATGCCCAGGACGGTCGCGCTGTACCAGAGGCCATTGAGGTAGAGCGACGGGTCACGAAAATCAGGGAAGACGACGGCGTCGGCGTTGAAGCCTTGCGTGAAGCCCCAATAATGCAGCGCGCCCACCAACGTCGTCGTCACCACGGTCATCAGGAACAAGACGATGTGGAGCCAGACGCGATCCTGGCGGGGCAGCGGGGGAGCAACGTAATAGGGCTCGAGGTCGCCGGGTTCAAGCGGCGGCATCGCCCGGTCGAGCGAGTCGGACACGGCTATCCGATATTCTGCAGTTCTTTACCGGGCTTGAAACGAATAGTGCGACCGGGGGGGATGCGCACCTCTTTGCCGGTGCGGGGATTGCGCCCAATGCCGCGCTTGCGCGGCTTCACCTGAAAGACGCCGAAACCGCGCAATTCGATCCGTTCGCCCCGCTGCATCGAGTGGCGCATGGCCTCGAAAACGGCATCGACAGCCAGCTCTGCCTTGACCTTGGTGATTTCCGCCACCCGGGAGACTTCGTTGACGATATCGACCTTGATCATGAATGGCGGAAACGCTCCGAGAGCGTCTAACTATCTTATTTCGAGTCACTTACGCTGTCAAACCCACAAGTACTTGCGTTACAGGGAGTTATCGGCCGCTGCCAGTAGAGGCTACACCCCGCTGAAACCCACAAGCCCTTGTGAGACTGTAAGATAGGGCGAACGCTGCCGTGTCAGTCAAGCGCCTGCCCTCTGTCGTCCTCGTCGGTCGCCCCAATGTGGGCAAATCGACCTTGTTCAACCGCCTGACCGGGACGCGCCGCGCCATTGTGACGGCGATCCCGGGGACGACTCGCGACGTGCTGACCTACCCGGTGGTCTGGGAGGACATGGGCCTCGAGCTGACCGACACGGGAGGCATGTTTGGCGCCTCCCACGACCCGTTGCATCAGCTGGTCTTCGAACGTGGGCAACGCGCCATCGCCACCGCTGACGTCATTGTGTTCGTCGTAGACGGCCGGGAGGGGTTGGTGCCGGGCGATGAGGACATCGCACATGCGGTGCGCGGAGCAAACGTTCCCGTGATTCTCGCGGTGAACAAAACCGACGATAAACGCGCGCAGGCCGGGGCGCTGGAGCTCTATCGACTCGGGTTCGATCCGATCCATGAGGTGAGCGCTGAGCACGGTCACGGCGTCGGCGAGTTACTCGACGAGATCGCCAAGCGCTTACCGCGTACGGTGCGTCTGCGCAGCAAGGACGCGGACGAAGACGAGGAACGTGAGGAAGGCGATCGCGCGTCGGACACCGCGGGCGGCCACGCCGCCGAAACCGCCGTGGCGATTGTCGGGCGTCCCAATGCCGGCAAGTCCTCGCTGGTCAATCGCTTGCTCAAGGAAGAGCGGATGATCGTGTCGGATGTGCCGGGGACGACCCGCGATTCGGTCGACACGATGTTGCGCTGGCACCGCAAGCAGTTCCGGATCGTGGACACCGCCGGGATTCGCCGGGCCGGCCGCGTCCATAGTGGCGGCCAGGTGGAACAGGTCAGCGTGATGCTGGCGCGTCGCGCCATCGAGCGCGCTGATGTGGTGGTCCTCGTGCTCGATGCGACGGCGGGCGCCACCGATCAGGATGCGGCAATCGGCGGCGATGCGCATAAGGCCGGGCGAGCGGTGATCATCGCCGCCAACAAGTGGGACCTGATGAAAGACCAGGGCCCCGACGGCTACAAAGTGTTCGATGAGCGGACCCGCTACCAGCTCAAGTTTCTCGAGTACGCGCCGATCCTGCACATTTCCGCGAAGAGCGGTGAACGCACCCCGAAGTTGCTCGAAGCGATCGACCGCGTGTCAGCGGCGCGCCGCAAGCGGGTCCCGACCCCCGAGCTGAATCGATTTATCGAGCGGATCACCGCAGGGCAGCGGCCGGTCAGTCCCGGTCATAACAACGTGCGCATTCTGTACGCAGCGCAGACCGGGGTCGCGCCGCCGATGTTTGTGTTCTTTACCAACGTCGCGACCAAGTTTCATTTTTCGTACGAGCGCTTCCTCGAGAATCAATTACGGGAAGAATTCGGTTTCGAGGGCACGCCCATCAAGATCGCGGTCCGGAAGCGCTCGCGAGCGCGATCCGACACGCGGAAACAGTGATTTTCGCGTGATATACTCAATGGATCGGGTCGTGAAGTAATGGCGTCGGCCAAGCGCGAGCTGTTCAAATCCCCCGAGGTCTGCGAGATGGCGCAATTGCAGCCCTACGTGCTGCGCTCGTGGGAAGCCGAGTTTCCCGGCCTCGGTCAACCCGCAGCGGCTGGCGCAGGTCGCATTTATCGCCGCGCCGACGTGGAGCTCGTGCTCCGCATCAAACAGATGGTCTTCGGCGAAGGCCTCACGCTCGCAGGAGCGCGACGCCGGCTCGAAGAAGACCAGCGCGGGGAATTACCGGACGAACTGCCCGTCGCCGCTGTCGGATTGGACGGGGTGCTGGACGACATGGCAAGAACGCAGTTGCGGCAAGTGCGCAGTGGGCTCGAAGCCATTCTGCATTTGCTCGATGGTGAAAAAAGCACGGTACGGAAGCCGAAGCAAAGAAGTCGGGGCATAGCGTAGCCTGGTAGCGCGCTTGACTGGGGGTCAAGAGGTCGTGGGTTCGAATCCCGCTGCCCCGACCAAAGATTACGGGCCGATTCCTTCAACAGGGGTCGGCCCGTTTGCTTTGTACTGACGTATCGTTGACGTATTGCTGACGCGCGTCCAGCGCCCGGACTTGACGTTGTTTGCTTTTCATGTAAGATACCTATCAGTCTCTTACGCGAGATACCAAACTAATGACACCCCGACCAACCCGCGAATCCACCCATCCGTTCACCCGCAGTGAAGCGGCGATGCTGGCCAATGCCTCCGCCCCTGTGGTGAAGAAACTGTCGCGAGCATTGCTGAACAAGAAGGGCGAAGGGACGGGCAACTACCTGGGATACAGCATGGACGACGTCGTACGCATCCGGGTGGCGAAAGAGCTGCTGAAGGTCGGCGTACAAGTCGCCAGCATCCACGGCTTGTTCGAATCCATCGAGAAGGACTGGCCGCGCATCCGTCGTCTCGAAGCGATCCGCGACGGTGCTTGTTTGGTGCTGATCATCGGCGCGCTCGGCCCGAACCGAGACAGCGGCGGTCAGGTGTACCTGACAACCGCGCATGAAGCCAGGGAGTGGCTGCGACAGACGAAGCGCACCGTTGTCGTGATCGACATCGGCGCGATCGTCGAAGACATCGAACAGAAGACCGGCCGGCAGTATCGCGAAGATACGGCCGAGGACCCAAGCGGGGGAGCGGCGCAATGAACTCTGTGCAACCGTCGCCTTGGCTCACTGCCAGCGAAGCGGCCGAATACCTGAAGCGCGGCCGACGCTTCGTCTTGCGCGAGGTTCACGCCGGCCGATTGCGGGCGGCTCGCATCGGCGGCCGTGGCGAGATTCTCACGCGGGGCGAATGGTGCGACCAGTACGTTACCGACCAGGCCTCGCCGGTGGCAGTAGCATCGCGGCGGAGTGCGTAGCCATGGGCGAACCCTTGGGCTGCGCGGACGGGCTTATCCCGGAGGAAACATCGTCCTCTGATCAGGCGGAGCGCGCGCATCATCGCGACCTGCCAACGATCGAACCTGAAATCGCATGGGCCGAACTCGTGCTCTTGCGTCAGCATGTTGCCACGCTGATCTGGTGCCGGCAACGGCGGCAGCGCGTGGTGCGATATGACTCCGTCACGGGGTTGGTCTGCGAACTGGAATGGGCGACGGAGCGCATTCATCGCCTTGAGCGGGTGTTGGCGCGGAAGGGGCGTGCGGCGTGAATACGTCCGTTCCACCGTTCCCCGTCATCGTGAATAACAGACTGCGCGGGGGCCGCAGTAGCGCCGTTGCGGCGATCCAAGAACCGAATCACGACCGATGGGACGAGCCGCCTGCCGCTCCTGCGACATCGGAGCCGGTGGTCTTCCCGAGCTCGTGGCGATTGCTCGATGACGTCGAATTGATGGACCTGAACGATCCCGAGTTTCTGATCGATGGCGTGATTCCGCTTCAGGGTGTGGGCGTAGTCTACGGGCCGAGCGCTTCGGGCAAGACGACGCTGCTGGCGGGCATGACAGTGGCACAGGCGACGGGGCGCGAATGGTTCGGACACTCGATTCGCCATCGTGGCGCGACGGTCTACGCCGCCGCAGAAGACGTGTCTGGGTTCAAGCAGCGATTGCGCGCGGCGAAGCGGGCCGCACAACTGCCCCTTGACCAACCGATTGGCGTCTACACGTTTCCTGAGTCAATCAACATGCTCGACGCCGTCAGCTTCCATCGGTTCCGTGCGTTTCTCGCGCAAGTTGAATACTGCGCTCCCTTGCGCCAGATCGTGATCGACACCTACGCAGCGGTCACGCCTGGCGCGGCCGAGAACAGCAGCGAGGACACCACGACGGCGATGGTTCACGCGCAACACCTGCGCGATGCGCTCGGAGTCACCGTCGTGCTGGTGCATCACACGAACGCCGGCGGCACGCGCGAGCGCGGGCATACATCGATGCGTGGCGCCGCGGACTTCATGATTTCTGTGACACCCGTTGACGACGCGATTCACGTCGAGTGTTCGAAACAGCGCAATGCGGCGCCGTTCGACAAAATGACGCTGAAGTTGATCCCGGCAGCGGGCGGCGAAGGTTGCGTGATGCGCCTCGCCGCCGACGTGTTGCCGTCTACTGAATTGACGCTGGCGCAAGCCAAGGTGTACGCCGTCCTCCGCGATTCGTTCACCGAGGATGGCGCGTCCAAAAGTGAGTGGCAGCGGTCGTGTCCTGATGTTCCGGAGCGCACGTTCCATCGGGCATGCAAGGTCCTGATTGAGTCGGGGCACGTCAAAACGGTCGGCTCGCACTTCCGCGCGGTGCCTCGATAATGCGCTGCCAAAACGACTTTGGCACCTACTTTCGGCACTGCCACGCACTGCCATGTCAGTGCCATCGATTTAAGCCCGAAAACAGCAAAGGTGCCACGCACTGCCACGGTGGTGCCACTACTGCCGCCATTAAGGGCGGTATAGGGGTTGGCAGTTTGGCAGTAACTAACCGATGTGCCGCTTGGAGGAACACAAATGATGGACGCAGGGACGTCGCACGAGCAATACCTACGCAGCCAGATCGACGCAGTCCAGCACGACTTACGGCAGGCGCTCACGGTTCACGCGCGGAACGGCGTGGGCGCACGCATCTTGCTGCACTCGCTCACCGAAGTCCTCGGGTCTTTGATGAACGGCGAATCGTCCGAGAGCACAGAGGCCAGGGCTGAGTGTGCTCGTCTCGTCCAGGCGCTCGAACTACTCGTCGCGCCGACACCGGGCCACGTGTGCTGAAAGGGAAGCGCTCATGACAGAACCACGGATCGTCCGCGTCGCCATCGTTTGCCATCAAAGCATTCGGCGACGCCAGTGTGTGTGTTGCAGCGGCGAGGGTCGGAAGGACGGCACCTACGTGGGTGTCTTCGACCAATTGCCAGACGGCAGCTTTGACGGCCGTGACTCGGGCAGTATCTGCGAGGAGTGCCTACAGGGCGACGTCTTGTCGCTCTTGGCTGCTGAACCCTATCCAGCGATTCCAGACGGCTCTGTGCCCTCGTTCGCTGAGCTCAAGGCTACCCGCCTACTCGACGACTACGACTACCCGGCAGGATCGGTGTCATGAGCCTGGCACCAAGGAGGGTCCCGGCGGCAGTCGAAATAGCTGCATATCACCGAGTCGGGAAACCGTGCCCCGGTGAGACGCGAATGGTGTCAGTACAAGCATTTTTCTTGGAGTAACCATGGCAGGTGGATGGAACCGGAAACCTCTGGAGCTGCATCGGCAGGCCGGCACTTATCGCGCCGATCGGCATGGTGCGGTCGACGCGCCGGCACCGGCCGCGGTGGATGATGCGCCCATCGCGAAACCGCGGTGGCTGTCCGGTGGGGCCGGCGTGGTGTGGGCCGAGCTCGCGCCGATCGCGCAGTCGTTGGGTACCTTGCAGCCCTCTGACGTCACAGCCTTCGGCGGGCTCTGCGAACTGGAAGCAACGCGGCAGGCGGTGAGTGCGCAGAAAGACGCGCAAGGCTTCGATCTCGCGTCGGATGAAGGTCGACGCACGCTACGAGCCGAACGCGCCACCGCGGCCGCGCTGAGGCCATTCCTGGCGCTGTTCGCCCTTGAGCCGGTGGCGCGCGCGCGGATGGTGGCGCCGCGGCCGGCGAATAAGGCGCCGAGTCGATGGGCAGGTGTGCTGCCGTGAGATCTGAGAGCGGAGACGGCCGGGGGCCAGTTGATCCCTGCATTGATCCGAGCCGGGAAACCGTGTCGCAGGACAACACACGCGCCGGTGCTTTCATAAGTTTTTGAACTGGAATCGGGGAATGGTGCTCAAAAAAGCCTCCAGGTTGCCCGCTACGCGACGAACGGCGGGGAAATGAACGGACTGCGGGCTAAACCGATCGGAATTCATACGAAGTCAAACCGGTGCGGAATACGCCGT
>DATLXN010000030.1:0-130000 GCA_035575715.1 Vicinamibacterales bacterium
GAATCTCATGTCGTCCTCGATGGCGGTCGCCAGAGCTCAAGCGGTGCAACCTCCGATGCGAGGCTGTTGTAGTACGACCATGCAGCTGAGAGCGGGTCGGTGTTGCCGTCAGAGAAACAGATTCCAACGGTTGTATCGAACGGCCGAAGGGGAGCGATGCGGGTACGCAGGGTGGTGACTCCGACGGAATCATGGAGTGCTATGAGCACTGCTTCGAGAGTAACGATCAGCCCTGAGAGTGCTTGCGCGGCCCCCTCGACGTTGACGACCGCGCGGAGTGCCCGTTTATCGCCAGAGAGCACGAATAGCCTCCGGTCTGCGGCCGCGGCGAAGAGCTGGGCCTCTCCTGGATCGATGCCAGGCACGGGCAGGAATCGTTCGAGCCAATCGCTGCTAAACGGCTGGAGCGGTAGAATCGAGTCTGCGGTTCCGAGGAGCGACTCACAGGTCTCCTTGCCGAACCGTCTCGGGAGACTGCCGCGACGCAGCATGTGCGGGAGGGCGGGTAGCCGCTCGCAATCGGCGATCTGCGCTCCCAGGTTGGTCACGGCGTCTGTCAGCAGCCCGGCCAGCCCGAGCTTGCAGAACGCGTCGGTGTCAACGAGGACCTTCATTGACCGCCAACGTAGCAGGGGCGCAGAGCAGTAATAGAGCACGGTCAGTCTCGCCAGCGTCAGCGACTTCGACGTGCTGCGCGAAGAGCTCGCGCAGCTGACGGCGGGCACCGACGTTGCGGTAGAGCGCCTTCACTGCCATCGTCGCGGTCGCATAGTCCCCTGTCCTTCTGGCCCAGGCAAAAATGACGGCGCTCGCGTCGGCACTACTATCGCGCTCGATGCGACTAGCCTGGCGCGCCAGATCTTTGAAATCTCGGGAAGCTGACGTGTTGACGTCCGGTACCGCCGTATCGCCGACGAGGACGCGAGTGGCATAGGTGTCAGCACGCCCTTCGAGGTCGGCATCGTCACTGATTTCGTCTTCCTCGTCAACGACGGGTTGCCCCGGGGCGCAATCACCAACCGCGATGTGCGCGGCTTCATGTGCGATCAGAAACGCGACCCTTCCGGGCTCATCGTGCTTGTACCCGATCACGATCGCTGGACGCCCTTCAACGACGCAGGCCATTCCTTGAAATGATGGAGACGGAAGCACGTCCAGCGGAATGACTGGGATGCCTCGTGTCCAGAGGTCGCGCAGAACATCGCCGAGTTGCAGGGCATCGTTTGGCCGAATGACCTGCTCTCGCCATGCCAAGCCATCGAGTGGCAGCGGCTGAACTGGTGGCGCCGTTTGCAGGTTGCGAACAGTTGCCGATGCAACCTGAATCGCGACATGAATCGCGGCCGCCAAGCGATCCCGTCCGATGTCGCGGACACGCCTGAGTTGAGCGCCGGGGTAGCTAGGCGGCGACAGCACCGCGGCAGGATCAGAGACTGCCGTCAGAGGAATTCCGAGAAAACGCGCGACTCGAAACTCGAAATCCTGTACCAGTGCAGGATCGTCGGAGCACGCCTCGTTCCACCAGTCGGGCAGGAGGGCCGAGTAGACAAAGTCCTTGCTGAATCCCGCCTTCGTTAGGCGATGGAGCAGGGCTTTGAATGTTCGCGTATCCGTTGGGGCAGGCACGTTCGCTGTCGTCCTCCGAGGTTGAACACCTCCCATTCTACGGCTTCTGGTCCCGCCAATTGCCCGGTGTGGCATCGGCTCTTCGCAAGCATCGTCACCTTCGCAGCGCCCGGGTGCTGTGCCTGGACGATGGCAAGCCGATCACCCGGCAGGGCGCCTAGTCGCGGGTTCGTTACGCGGCGCACCGGGCGAATGTGCCGACCGGCGTACACATCCTGCGTCACACGTTCTGCTCGCACCTGGTAATGCGGGGAGCAGCGATGCGGGCGGTGCAGGAACTGGTGGGCCATCAGGATCTGACGATGACCCTGCGGTTTCGCATCTGAGTCCGGCCGCGTTAGTCGACACGATTCGGTTGCTGGAATCGAGAACGGCCGAATCCGGGCGTGGAGAAATACTGGAGACGGCTGAAGGCCGCGATAGGAAGTTGAAGTCCTAGAACGAGATAGATGGCTGGGAGGCAGGGATTCGAACCCCGATAAGCAGAGTCAGAGTCTGCTGTCCTACCGTTGAACGACCTCCCAGTATCGGCCGCGGAGCGGGCAGGAACTTCTGATTATACTATCGCGCCAAGCACTTGGCACCGGCACTCGGCACGTTTGAGGCACCGGCACCAGGCACCCGGCACTTTCCAGGAGTTCCCATGGTCCGCCCCTCTGTCGTCACCCTGATTCTGGCCTCCGTCGTCGCGGTCACCCCGCTCAACGGCGCCCCGACGGCGACCGGCCGGGCGATGGCCGATGCGGCCCAGGCGTTCCTGAAGGACCTCAATCCGGACCAGACCTCGAAAGCGACCTTCAAGCTTGACGACGACTCGCGGTTCGAATTCCGCTTCACCCCGCGCGCCCGCACCGGTCTGCCCTTGAAAGACATGACCGAAGTGCAGCGGGCCAAGGCCCATGCGCTGCTCAAGAGCGGCTTGAGCATGCGTGGCTACACCAACGCGACGGCCATCATCGAGCTCGAGAATGTGCTGCGCGCGATTGAACCCCCCCGCACCGGCCCAAACGCCATCGTTCGCGACCCGGAAATGTATTTCTTCTCGATCTATGGGACGCCCGGCGGCCAGGATCCCTGGAGCTGGAAGTTCGAAGGCCATCACATCTCGGTCAACTTCACCCTGGTCGATAACAAGCCGATCGTCTTCGCGCCATCGTTTTTCGGCTCCAACCCCGCGTTGATCAAAGACGGCCCGAACGCCGGCAAGCGCGCCCTGCGTGACGAAGAAGAATCAGGCCGTGCGCTGATGGCGTCGTTCACCGAAGCGCAGCGCGCGAAGGTGATCTTCGACGTCACCGCGCCGCGTGAAATGCTGACGGCTGAAAACCGCGAGGCGAAGATGCTCGATGCGACGGGGATTGAATACGGCGCGATGACGCCAGCGCAGCAACGTCTGTTTGAGAAAGTGCTCGACGCCTACCTCGGTCGCGTCGCGCCGGAACTGGCCAAATCACGCCTTGAGGCGTTGCACAAGGCCGGCATGGACAAGCTCACCTTCGGGTGGGCCGGCACGCTCGACGTCGGCGGACCGCATTATTACCGCGTGCAGGGGCCGACCTTCCTGATCGAATACGACAACGTGCAGAACAACGCCAATCACATCCACTCGGTGTGGCGTGAGTTCAATGGCGACTTCGGACGCGATCTGTTGCGCGAACATTATTCGCGGGTCGCGCATGAATAGCTCGCGCTCTTTGACGGACCGCTCCGCGGTGGGACCGCTCGGCGGTAGGACAACGCTTCGCGTTGTGGGGGGCCTTTCTTCTTTCGTCTTTTGTCTTTTCTTGGTGACGTCCTGTGACCAGACGCCGACAGGACCGTCCGCTCCGTTGAACACCGAGTTCGTACTCGCCCCTGGGAGGGTGACGCAGATCGAAGGGGCGTCGCTGAGTGTCCGGTTCGATCGGGTGAGCGGCGATTCGCGGTGTCCCGCCGATGCCGTCTGCATCCTGGGCGGCGACGCCATCGTCCACATCACCGCAACCACAGATGGTGCCGCGCGCCAGTACGAACTGCACACCGGCAACATGCAGCCGGTGCGGCACAACGACTTCACCATCACACTCGTGCAGTTGTCCCCGTATCCGTTCAGTTCGCGCACGATCGCCCCGGACGAATATCGTGCGACGTTACGCGTGACGCGCCCCTGACCACGAAGCGTCCCACCCGGAGTGGTCCCACCCGAAGGGTCCTACCCAAGGGTCCTACCCGAAGGGTCCTACCCAAAGGGTCCCACCCAAGGGTCCTACCCACTAGGCGCGGGCGAGAAAACTCACCAGGTGCTCGAGCCGCGTCACGACGCGATCGCGTCCAAGCAGCACCAGCATCTCGAACAGCCCCGGGCTGACCATCCGCCCGGTCGTCGCGATCCGCGTCGCATGAATCAGCGCGCCTGCCTTGACGCCACGTCGGTCGGCGAGCAGCCGCAGCTGCGTCTCGAGCGCCGACGCGTCGAACAGCGCAGCGGTATACATCTCGCGAAGCGCCTCGAGATGACCTCGGGTCTCGGGCGCGCGCAAATGTTTCGCCACCGCATCCGCATCGTAGTCAGTCGGATCACTGAGAAACGGGCGCAACCCGTCGACGTACTCCGTCAGCTTCTTCGCGCGCGGCTTGAGCAGCGCCAGCACCCGCTGCATCCAGCCGAACTCTGTCGAGGTCAGTGATTGACGCCAGAGACCTGCTTGCTGCAGAAGCGGCACGAGTCGGGTCAGCAGCTCCTCGTCCGGCAAACCCAGCAGATGCTGATGGTTGAACCAGTCGAGCTTCTCGGTGTTGAACACGGCATTGCCGCCGCTTATCCCTTCGAGCGTGAAGCGATCGATCAACTGGCGCGCCGTGAACAGTTCTTCATCGCCGCCCGGCGACCAGCCGAGCAAGGCGAGGAAATTGGTCATGCCCTCAGCGGTGTAGCCCTGGCGCTCGTATTCCATCACCGAGGTGGCCCCGTGCCGCTTGCTCAACCGCTTCTTGTCAGGGCCCATGATCAGCGGCACATGCGCGAACTGCGGCGGCGAGGCGCCAAGGGCGTGATAGAGCAGCACCTGCTTGGGCGTGTTCGAAATGTGATCGTCGCCGCGCACCACATGCGTGATCGCCATGTCGATGTCATCGACGACAACCGAGAGGTGATAAGTGGGATGGCCATCCGAGCGCAGGATGACAAACGACTCAATGTGCTCGTTGTCGAACTCGATCGGGCCGTGCACGAGATCGGCAAAGGTGGTCTTGCCCGGCTGCACGTTGAAGCGCACCGCGCCCTCGTCCTGCACCGCGTGTCCGGACGCAAGGAGCTGTTCCGCCGCGGCGCGATACTTCTCCAGCCGCTGCGATTGAAAGTACGGCGCATGCGGGCCCTCGACCTCGGGGCCTTCATCCCAATCCAGGCCAAGCCAGCGCAAGCCGTCGAGAATGCCAGTGACCATTTCATCTGACGACCGCTGCACATCCGTGTCTTCGACCCGCAGAACGAAGACGCCGTGATGACGACGGGCGTAGAGCCAGTTGAATAGTGCCGTGCGTGCGCCGCCGACGTGGAGATAGCCGGTCGGCGAAGGAGCGAAGCGGAGCCGCGGCGGGGTCAAGCGCTTACCGAGGCGTCGCGGCCATGGCCTGATCCGCGATAACCAGCGCTTCGAGCTTCGGCGCAGTCTTCACGCGCCCAATCACCACCACGGTGTAGGTCTTCCCCGCCTCGAGGCGGACGTTGGGGACCGTCAACATCGCATTGGCCTCACCCTCGGGCCGAACTTCCAGCGAGCCGGACACCGGGTCGATCTCCTGATAGTCGGTCACCGACTGGAAGTCGACGCCCTCGAACAGCTTGTCGGTGCGACCGACAACGTACACGTCAACCTCGCCGGCGTCGCCCGACGCATGGACCACGCGCACCCGGGCTTTACCGGTGCCAGGCAACGAATGGTTGTCTTTCACCACCCGAAGGAACGCCGCATCGCCGTCGCCAGGAACCGCAAACATCGTGTAGTGCTCGCCACCGTCCAGTCCTTCAGTGTTAGTCGCCAGCGCGTCAGCCTGGTTCATGCCGGCCGGCCGAAGGCGAAAGGTCGTCCGTTTACCGTCGAGCTCGCGGTAAGGCGTGATGGTCTTGAAAGCCAGGTTATCGAAAACACGATTGTCTTCGGCGAAGACATCAACGGTGGAGCCGGCCGGGATCGCGTGGACGACTCGAATCAGTGCGGTGTCACGCGCCTCAGCCGCGGCAGCCGTAGGCGCGGTGCTCTGACCCGCAGCGGATGTGGTGGTCACCGGCGCATTACGTGTCGATTCCTGTTGGCACGCCGTCAACATCAACGGCACGATCAGGCAGCCGAGCCGGATCGCCGTGTCTCTAATCAGTGTGTTCTTCATCATTGTCTGGAACTCCCTCGGCCGGGTTCGCCGCGCCGTTCGATCGCCTGTTATTCGCCGTGGCGCTCAACTACGGAGTCGCCCACGACCTTCCCAGCAATCAGCGCGCCAGCCGCGTTATGCCACCATCACCTGACGAGCCAGCGCGCGCCCCGGTCGGTGAGTGCAAGCTCCTCGCCCCGCCGAGTGATCAGGCCCTCCTTTTCTGCGAGCCGCATCACGCGCGCAGCAAACGCGGGCTGCCATCGCAAATGCTCTTCGAGATGTTCGGCCCGCGATTCACGCGCCGCCTCCGGCGATCCCTCATGGTGCAGCAGGTGAATGGCCAACATGTGCTGCGCGAAGAGCCAACGCTGGCTGGCCCGGCGCCTGAAGACGGCGAGCAGGCCCGCTGTGGCGCCAGCAACCAGATTGCCGCGAAACAGACGCCGGCCATCGTGGCCATCGACCCCGCGATCGACGCATCGAGCCGGTTGGCCAGCCAGTAACCGCTGATTGCGCTGCCGATACCAAGCGCCACACTCAGCCAGATCATCGTGAATAGCCGATCGGTCAGCAGGTAAGCGGCTGCCGGTGGAGCAATCATCAGCGCGACGACGAGGATGGAGCCCACGGCGTCGAACGCCCCCACGGCGGTAATCGAGACGAGGCCATCAGTCCGTAGTGCAGCGCGCCCGGCGCGAACCCGAGTGCGGCGGCCGGCCGCGCGCCGAAAGTGCTGGCGCGCAATCGCCTCGCCGCACGACAACTGGCCTCGCCGGCGATCGCCGGTGGCCGATTGTTCATTCGCTCCGACGACACACTCTACGCACTCGGCAAGTGATCAAGGGCGCGGATGCGCCGCGCCAGTTCATCGCGAACAGTGCGGAAGCGGTCGAGCGCGTGCTCCGGCGCCGCGGCCGCGGGGTCTGGAAGCGGCCAATGCAGACGCTCGGCGCTGCCGAGGAAGAGGGGACAGACCTCTTCGGCGCACAGCGTAATCACCGTATCGACGTTGTTTGGATCGATCGTGTCGACCGACTTCGACACCTGCGTCGAGATGTCGATGCCGATCTCCTGCATCGCCGCAATCGCCAGCGGGTTGACCCGCGACGGGGCCGAGCCCGCGCTCATTACGGTCATACCCGGCCCGAGCAGATGGCGCGCCAGGCCTTCGGCCATCTGGCTGCGCGCCGAGTTGGCGACGCAGAGAAAGAGCAACCGCTTCCTGGCGGAGGTGTGTGATGACTTCATCTTCGATAGCTACCTAAGGCTTGCGCGGCTCGAGCAACAGCGCGTTTCCGACATACTCGGTGATCGACAGCCGACACGCATCGTCGCCAACGAATCGCGTCGCGTGCCAGGTGTTTGCCGGCACGTAGACGATGTCGCCTTCCGATGCGACAAACGGCGCCTGTCCTTCGAACGCGTAGCGAATCTTCCCCGCCAACACCAACCAGAATTCAGCGCTCTCCGCGTGGAAGTGGCCTTTATCCGCGACATCGAGCGGCGGCAGGTTCTTTTCGTGACCGTAGAGGACGAGCATCTCGGACTTGTCGTCGCGGACGAAGCGGCCGCCGGCGTACTTCGGGTTCTTCGTTGCGGCGTCGTGGATGTTCAGATGCGGCTGATTAAATTCGTCATAACGGCCCGGCGTGCGCGTGATGGTCACGCTGGTCCACTCCGACCCGCGAGCGGACGGGGGCGGCGCGCCGGCTTGTGGATACATCGTCTTGGCGCCTGCGACGTTGACCACCCAGCGCAGGCTCGGCGCTGATCCGATCGTCTCGACGGAGAACAGCGTCTGCTTGGGAATGTTGACCAGCGATCCGCGCGTCGCGTCGAACGGTGGTTGGCCTTCGATCATCACGCGCACGCTGCCTTCGACGACGGCAAACCACTCACGCGTATCCGGATGAAATCGTGGCGTGACGACGGTGCCCGGCGCGGCGGCAATGTATTCGCCGGTCAGGCGACTGTCGTTGATGACGACTTCACGCCATGATCCGGCGCCGCGATGCTTGGCCTTGAGATCGGCAAGCGTGACCCACGGCTGATGTCCCTCAGGATAGGGAGCCGGCTTGCTCGGCTTCAGCGCCCACGCCGTCGTCGGCACGCGCGCGTCCTGCGCGACGAGTGCGACGGAGAACAGCAGCAGAACGCAGAGCGTGGCGCGGGCCATGGGGACGTGTCGCTTACGGCGTCTTCGGCGCCTTACCGAAGACCTCGACGATGGTCGCAATCACTGTGCTGGTGTTGATGAACGTATGGTTGACGCCGGCTTTCAGGGTGAGGATCTGGCCCGCTGTGACATCGACGGGTGGCTGTCCTTCCACGGTCAGGCGGAGCTGGCCGGTGAGCAGTGTAAACACGTGATAGGTCGCGTCGGCGTGCGCGTGCATCCGGCGGGTCGCGCCGGGCTCGGCGTAATCGCGCAGGACGCGCACATGCGCGTCGTCGATCACGACCATAAACGTCATGCCGGGATCGCCGGGGACGGGCTTGGCGGCGGCGAAGTCGCCGAGTGCCTGGGCGTGGGTGGCGGTGGTCGTAAAGAGGACGCACGCTGTGCTGATGACCAGAGCGCGGGCGGTCTGTGTGAGGGTCATGGCGCCGTATCTTACTGCGTGCACCAGCGCATAATTCAGCGATGAGTGAAGTGTGGTTGTCGGGTCCGATCGACGGCGTTCCGCCTCTATTGATGCCGCCGGCGCATACCCTGGTTCAGGTGCGGCACGACGTCACCAGTCTGTTAGGTGAGCTGCCGAGCGAGCAACTGTGGCGCCCGGTCGGCGCGTCGGCGCCGATCGGTTTTCACGCGCTGCACATCGCGGGATCGATCGAGCGGCTGATGACCTACGCGCGTGGTGAACAGCTGACTGACGCCCAGATGCACGCGCTTGGTGGCGAGCCGACGATGACCGGTCTCGCTGCACATGACCTGACGGCGCGGGTCGACGGTGCCATTGACGTCGCGCTGCAGCAGATCCGCGCCACACCCGCTGATGCATTGCTGATCGAGCGATTCGTCGGCCGCAAAATGCTGCCGTCGACAACGCTCGGTTTGATTGTGCACGCCGCCGAGCACGCGCTGCGGCATGCCGGACAGATGGCGACGCTGAAAAAGGTGCTGGACGCCCAAACCTGACATCGGCGCGTCCGTATGTCACAATGTCCGCTTGCGGTGAGGTGGCCGAGAGGCTGAAGGCGGCGGTTTGCTAAATCGTTGTAGGGGTTAAAACCCTACCCAGGGTTCGAATCCCTGCCTCACCGCCATTCCGATGGTCCGCGTTCCACTCCCAGAGGGCCTCGCAGGCACCACCATGCATCCCGAGCTCCAGCACATTGCCGACCAACTCGACGCCGCCCAACGCGATGCGGAATCGTTAGTTGCTGGTGTCAGACCCGAGCAAGGGGTGTGGCGGCCGGAGCCTGCGGCCTGGAGTATCGCCGAATGCCTCGACCATCTGGCTACCGCGAATACCGTCTACCTTACGGCCATGGACGCGGCTGCGGCGCAGGCGCTGCAGCAGAATCGCCATCGGCGCGGGCCGGCAACCTCAGGGGTGATCGGCCGCTGGTTCGTGCGCTTGCTCGAGCCGCCGGTCAACCCGTGGCTCAAGGGCAAAGCGCCGCAGGCGATCAAGCCGCGCACCTCGCCGCCGCTCGCCGATGCGTTCAGTCAGTTCGTCGAGTCGCAGCATCAGGCCCGTACCTTTCTCAAGCGTTACGCCGACATCGACCTCGCTGGCGTGCGCTTTCCCAATCCCTTCGCGCGCGGGGTGCGTTTCAGCCTCGCCACCGGTCTGCATGTCATCCCCGCTCATGAACGCCGACACCTGTGGCAAGCCTGGCGCGTCCGTCGTGCCCTCCAGTAACGTGCGGCCGTTCGATGCGGTTCTGCTGATTTCATTTGGCGGCCCGCAGGGGATGGACGACATCCGTCCGTTTCTCGGCAACGTGCTGCGCGGCAGGAATGTGCCCGCGTCGCGGATCGAGGATGTCGCACACCATTACGAATTGTTCGGCGGCGTGTCGCCGATCACCATGTTCACGCAGCAGCAGGCCGACGGCCTGCAGACCCGCCTGGCAGCGGCTGGCGAAGCCTTACCGGTATTTGTCGGCATGCGAAACTGGCATCCGTTTCTCGCTGACACCTTGAGCGAGATGTCCCGCGCCGGTGTGCGACGCGCGCTCGGATGTATCCTCGCGGCGCAGGCGAGCTATTCGAGTTGCCAGCAGTACAAGGAGAACGTGCTTGCGGCGCGCGAGGTGGTGCGTGGCGCAGGCCTGACGGACATCACGGTGACTTATGTTGCCGGCTGGAATGCGCACGAGGGGTTTATCGAGGCCAACGCCGCGCACGTGCGTGACGCGATCGCCCAGCTACCGGACGACGCGCGCGAGCGGGCGCGGCTGGTCTTCACGGCGCACAGCATTCCCACGTCAATGGCTGAACGCTCGATGTATCGCGAGCAGTTGCACGAGTCGTCGCGGCTGGTTGCTGAGCGCGTCGGCATTGCGGACTGGGCGCTGGTCTATCAGAGTCGCAGTGGCCGGCCGCAGGATCCATGGCTGGAGCCCGACATCGGCGACTATTTGCGCACGTCGAAGGCCGAAGGGGTCAGTGCCGCGGTGCTGTGTCCAATCGGGTTCGTCTGCGATCACATCGAGGTGCTCTACGACCTCGATACCGAGGCGGCTGCCATCGCGCGCGAGATCGACCTGCCCTTCGCGCGCGCGGCGGCGGTCAACGCCGACCCGCGCTTCCTCGACATGATGGCGGATGTCTGCCTGAGTGCCGTCCGCCGCTACCAGTCCGGCCGCCCGCTGCCACTTTTGCACAAAGGGGTCGGACCTGTTTAACGTCTCTGCCGCCGAAGGGGGACGGAGGTGTGTGACGGTCAGGCCACTTGTGGAACATTTCGGTCGCCGAAAAGGGGCAGGCCCTTTTTTGAATACAACTGTTCGACGTTTCTGCGCGGTTTGACGACTGGACGTACGCAGAATCCGAACCCCTGTTAGGCTTGCATCGCGTGCTGGAACGGACGGCCAGTTCTACCCCAGAAATCCGCGTTCCCGAGCGGCTGCCTCCCCGCGCGCGTGAGGGCGCTGCAGCGACCGACCCCGCACCGTGGTGGGCGTCGCCCCTGGTCCGCGATATCGGCCTCAATGTCATCGTCGCGGCCGCCTACTGGCTGGTTGCCGAACTCACCCTGATCCCAACCACGGCCGCCGGGCGGGTCACGCCGATGTGGCCCGCTGCCGGCATTGCCGTCGCGGCGGTGCTGCTCGGCGGCAATCGCCTCCTGCCCGGAATCATTTTCGGGTCGGTTGCGTTGATGGCAGGCCGCGTGCCGTTCGCCGCCGCCATCGTGGTCGCGGTCGGGGTCGCACTCGAGGCGGTCATCGACGTGTATTTGCTGCGTCGATTCAAGTTCGACCTTCGCCTCGAGCGCGTGCGCGATCCGTTGATCCTCTGCGCGGTCGCCACGGTCGGCGCGGCGGTGGACGCGGGCTTGGGCGCGACGGCCATGTATGTGGTCGCCTCACCCGGCGAGCAGCCGACCGTCTACGGATGGTTCCTGTGGTGGCTCCGCGACTGGCTCGGCGTACAGATCTTCCTGCCGCTGATCCTGACCTGGCGCGGCGCGCGCGAGAGACGATGGCCATGGCCGCGCGGCGTCGAGGCGCTGGCGCTCGCGGTCGCGTGTCAGCCAACTGATGTTCGGGTTGTGGGCGATCTTTCCTGGGCAGCATGTACCGCTGGCGTTCCTCTTCTTTCCGCTCGTCGGCTATGCCGGTCTGCGTTTCGGTCCGCTCGGCGCGTCAACTGTCGTCGCCGTGGTCGCAATCTTCACGCTGCCGATCGCCGCGCTGGGGATCGGACCCTTCGCGGCCTTCCCGATCGTCCTGACCCACCTGCTGTTGCACACCCTGCTGCTGTTTGGCTCGTTGAGCGGGCTGACTCTCGCTGCCGTGACAGCCGAACGTGAAGACGCCATGCAGCGCCGCATGGCGCTCGAAGAACAACTGCGCCACTCGCAAAAGATGGAAGCGGTCGGACGTCTGGCCGGCGGCATCGCCCACGATTTCAATAATCTGCTGACCGCCATCATTGGCTACACCGAGATCGTGATGTACGGCCTCGAGCCGGCGGACCCCCGACGCGCCGATGCCGAAGAAATCTCGCGCGCCGCGATGCGTGCCGCGGATCTCACGCGTCAGATGCTCACGTTCAGCCGCGAACAGATTCTGCAGCCGAAAATTATCGATCTCAACATCACCCTCTCGAAAGTTGAGCCGATGCTGCGGCGAGTGCTCGGCGAAGACATCGTCATGACGATCGCTCCCAAAGCGGTGCGCGGCAGCGTGCGCGTCGACCCCGGACAGATCGAGCAAGTGATCATGAACCTGGTGGTCAACGCCCGCGACGCCATGCCGCACGGCGGACGGCTCACCGTGGAAACCGCCGATGCAGCTCTCGACGCGTCGTCACTGCCACCCGACGCCAAACCGGGCGCTTACGCGATGCTGGCCGTCTCTGATACCGGCATCGGGATGTCCGCGGACGTGCGCGCGCGCATCTTCGAGCCCTACTACACGACGAAGGAAGTCGGTAAGGGCACCGGCCTAGGGTTGTCGACGGCTTACGGCATCGTGCGCCAGAGCGACGGCTTCATCCACGTCTACAGCGAGCCGGGCCTCGGCACCACGTTCCGCATCTACCTGCCGCGATCGAATTCCGACGCGGCGGTGATCGCCAACACCGCCGAAGCAACAATGCCGACGGGCACCGAACACGTGTTACTGGTCGAAGACGATCCGTCGGTCCGGCGCTTGAGTCGCGAATTGTTAATCCGTCTGGGCTACAGCGTCACCGAGGCGGCTTCAGGTCGCGCCGGGTTGGCACTGGGCAGCGACGACACGCGCCATTTCGACCTCGCGCTGTGCGACGTCATACTTGGTGACATGAGCGGGCCGGCCGTCTACGAAGCACTCCGCGCGTTGCGGCCATCGGTACGCGTGCTCTACATGTCGGGTTACGCTGACGAGGCGATTGTGCGCACCGGGGTGCTCGATGAGGGCCACCCGTTCTTACAGAAACCGTTCACGCCTCGCGATCTCGCGGCGAAGATCCGTGAAGTGCTCGACGCCGAGGAGGAGTAAGTTGATCGGTCGCACCCTGTCCCATTACCGCATCCTGAGCGAACTCGGCAGCGGTGGCATGGGCGTCGTCTACGAAGGCGCACGCAGCGGCCTACAAGGGCAAGGAATACGCACGGCTTGGCTCGTAGCCTCATCGTCAGCGCGCTTCTGATCACTCTCGCAGCGTGCTCGAAAGACCCCCCGGCGCGGTGGACCGAACCGGCGACGAAGATCGAGTTTGCGCTGCTGCCGGCCGGCGATTTCGTCGCCGGCTCGCCCGATTCCGAAGCCGGCCATCAACCCGACGAAAAACTCTATCCCTGCGCATTGCGCGGTCGATCTACATGTCGACGCGCGAGGTGTCGCGCGGTCAGTGGGCCGCAGTGATGTTCCCCGGCGCCCCGCCCGCGGATGGCGCGGCGTTGCCGGTGGTCGACATCACCTGGACCGACGCGCTCGACTTCGTCGATCGTCTCAGTCGAACCAATCAAGGACGCTTCCGCCTGCCGACTGAGATCGAGTGGGAATACGCCTGTCGCGCCGGGACAACCACGGCCTACTCGACCGGCGCGGCGCTCTCGACCGACGCTGCCAACTACAACGGCGACTTCCCGCTGCCCGGCCAATCGGCGGGGAAGAATCGTGGCGCGCTGATGCCGATCGGCTCGTTCGCGCCAAACGCCTGGGGTCTGCACGATATGCACGGCAACGTGTGGGAATGGACCAGTGAAGGCTTCGACGACGACCGCAAGGTGATTCGCGGTGGGAGTTGGCGATTCAATGCCGATAGTGCGCGCTGTGCGCTGCGTTACCACCACAGACCGGAGGACAAAGGGGACAGTGTGGGTCTGCGGGTCGTGCGGGATGTGCCTGTCGAGAAGTAGGGATCAGGGATCAGGGATCAGTCCTTTTCTGTGTAACTTGTGTAATCTGTGGTTGTTAGTTCTGCCTGGACTCTGTGGTTATGCAAATACTCCTCTCGGTCATACTGCTCTTATCCACGTCGGTGGTCGCGCTAGCGCAGGCACCGGTCAGCTACCGTCTTTCATTTCCCGCGCCAGAGCATCGGTGGATGCACGTGGAGGTGACATTCAGCGAGGTCCCTACAGGACCGCTGCAGGTGCGCATGAGCCGGACGTCGCCAGGGCGTTACGCGCTGCATGAGTTCGCCAAGAACGTCTTTGACGTGCAGGTGCGCGACGGCAAGGGCGGGGCGCTGACGCCGACGCGTCCTGATCTGCATCAGTGGAATGTCGCGGGACATGACGGCACCGTCGTCATCAGCTATCGCGTCTTCGGCGATCGTGTCGACGGCACCTATCTCAGCGTCGATTCGACGCACGCGCATATGAACATGCCAGCGACGCTGATGTGGGCGCGCGGATTCGAGAATCGCCCGGCTCGCATTCGGTTCGAGCAACCGGCTGGACGTCAGTGGCGCGTCGCGACGCAGTTGTATGCGACGAGCGACCCGCTGGTCTTCACCGCGCCAAACTTTCATTACCTGATGGACAGCCCGACCGAGTTCAGCGCGCATGCGCTGCGCAGCTTTACTGTGCCGAACGCAGCGGTGCCTGGCGCGGCGCCGACATTCCGGATTGCGTTGCACCACGACGGCACCGATGCCGACGCTGATGCCTTTGCCAAGGACACCGAGCGGATTGTCCGAGAGACGATGGCGGTGTTTGGCGAGTTTCCGCAGTTCGAGAACAACACCTACACGTTTCTCTCTGACTACCTGCCGTGGGCCAGCGGGGATGGCATGGAACACCGCAACAGCACCGTGCTGTCAGGCGCCGGCGCCTTGCGCAATCCGGCTCAACGCGGTGGCCTCCTTGGCACGGTGGCCCATGAGTTCTTTCACGCCTGGAACATGGAGCGGATCCGCGCGCGCGACATCGAGCCGTTCAATTTTGAGGAGGCCGACGTGTCGGGCGAATTGTGGTTTGGCGAAGGATTCACCAGCTACTACGACGACTTGATCATGCGCCGCACCGGCCTGACGCCACGCGAGCAGACGCTGGGCAGCTTTGCCAGCGCGATCAACACCGTGAGCAACAGCCCGGGGCGGTTGATTCGGTCGGCGGAGGAGATGAGCCGCCTTGCGCCCTTCGTTGATGCCGCTGCGGCCATCGACCGGACGACGTGGGATAACACGTTCATTTCGTATTACACCTTTGGCGCGGCGATCGGGCTGGGGTTGGATCTGTCATTACGCGATCGATCGGACGGCCGCACCACGCTCGATACCTACATGCGCGCGCTGTGGGCCAGGCATGGCCGGCCCGGTCAGCAAGAACCAGGTCTGGTGTCGACGCCGTACACCATGGACGATCTGAAAACTGTCCTCGCCGAGGTGAGCGGCGATCGACAGTTCGCGCAGACCTACTTCGCGCGTTATATCCAAGGTCATGACGTCGTCGATTACGCCCCGCTGCTCGCCAGAGCCGGCTTGATGCTGCGCGCCCGCGGCGGCGACCTCGCCGCCTTCAACGGCAGCCAGGGCCTCAACTTCACCGGTGGCGGCGGTGCGCGTGTCACGGCTGCGGTGCCATTTGAATCCGCGCTGTATCGCGCGGGGGTTGAGCGCGACGACATGATCGTCTCGCTCGACGGCGTCGCACTGTCGTCGCAGCAGGTGCTCGACGATATGCTGCGCAAGCACCGCGCCGGCGACCGCATCCCGATTCACTTCGTTCGGCGCAGCGGCGAGACCGTCAACACCACGCTCACCCTGGAAGAAAACCGGCGAATGGAAATTGTCCCGGTCGAGCAGGCCGGTGCTACGCTGAGTGCAGCGCAGAAAAAATTCCGAGATGAGTGGCTGGGGAATCGGCAGTAGCCAGTCGTCGGTCGTCGGTCGCCGGGGATCAGGGATCAGGGATCAGGGATCAGGCCGCAGGAAACAACATGAAAACGAAGTTCGCAGCGGCGGTGTTGATAGTAAGTGCGTTAAGCGTTGGCCTGTCGGCGCAAGCGGTTCGCAATGTGGCGCGCATTTCGATCGATGAGGTGAAGGCGCTGATGGCCAAGAAACAGGTCATCCTCGTCGATGTTCGCGACCCGCAGTCGTTTGCTGACGGCCACATGCCCGGCGCGATCAATATTCCGTTCGACCACATCCCCGATCACGTGGCGGCGCTCAAGAAAGACAAGCGGCTGATTGTCACCTACTGTGCTTGAGTGGCCGAAGCCACCAGCGCCCGTGCGGCGCTTGATATGAACGCCTTCGGATTGACCAACGTGAAGACCCTGCTTGGCGGATGGAACGAGTGGATTCAGCGGAAAGAGAAAGTTGAGACGAAGAAGTAGGGATCAGGGATCAGGGATCAGGGATCAGGGATCAAAGAACGGCTGGTTCCAGCAGTTTAATTGTTCCTTTCGTCGCATCCACCTCCGCTTCAATCCCCAGCGGAATCGTAAACTGTTTCTCGACGTGCCCGATCATCGCGCCGTACCATGCCGGGATGCCGAGCGGCTTGAGGTGATCGAGAAAAATATCATCGAGGGTCAGTGACCCGAATCCCTGGCCCGGATTGCACTCATCGCAGGTGCCGAATACCACCGCGCTGACCTGACTCAATACTCCAGCCAGCTGCAATTGCGTCAACATCCGGTCGATTCGATACGGCGCTTCCTGAACATCTTCGAGAAATAAGACGCGACCCTTCCACTCGGGGACGTACGGCGAGCCCAGGATGGCCGTGAGGACCGTCAGATTGCCGCCGACCAGCCGGCCGCGCGCCACGCCCGGTGTGATTGTGCGGATGCGATTCTGGGTTTGCACCAGAGAATCGTCGGCATCGAATGAGCTGTCGTTCTGTAACGTCACCGCTTCGCCGTTGAACAGGATGCGGCGAATCCAATCGACGTTGAACTTATTCCACCGGGAGATGCCGACCGGCCCGTGAAACGTGACGACCCCGCTGCGCACCTGAATCGCCGCATGGAGCGCGGTGATGTCGCTGTAACCAAGCAGAATTTTGGGCTGACGCTGGATCGCGCCGTAATCGAGCAACGGCAGAATGCGCGCGCAGCCCCAGCCGCCGCGCACGCACAAGATGGCGCGCACCTCGGCATCGCGAAACATCTCATTGACGTCGGCGGCGCGCTCCTCGTCTCGGCCGGCGAGATAGCCGTAGCGATTGAGCACACTCTTGCCGACCCGTGCGCGCAAGCCGAGCGCAGTCATCGTCTCGCGAATGACATCGAGATCGATGGGATTGAAGGTCGCGCCGGCGGGATTGATCAGGCCGATCTGATCGCCCGGTTTGAGACGCGCGGGCTTGACACGGGCAGGTAGGCTGGCGGGCTGGTAAGCGGGTAAGGCAGGTAGGGAAGAACCGACGGCTGCTAGCGACGTCGCGCTGAGGAACTCTCGTCGTGTAGGCATGGATTACTCCGGTTGCTCAGCGAGCGGGATGCCAAACCGTTCCGCCATGCGGTAGAGCGTGCGTCGATCGATGCCCATCACTTCCGCGGCGCGGGTGCGATTGTTGCCGACATTCTCGAGCACGTGCAGCAAATAGCGCCGCTCGATCTCTTCCAGCGTCGGCAGATCGTCAAACAGCCGTTTCTCCAACGCCGGGGCGCGTGGGGTCACAGTCGGCGGCAGGTCGCCGACGTCGATCCGGCTGCCGCGACTGAAGACTACCAGCCGTTCGATCAGATTCTCGAGCTCGCGGACGTTGCCGGGCCACTGATACGAGGCCAGGCCGTCCATCGCCGCCGGCGTCAGTTCGACTTGTTTGCCGGCTTTGCCGCAGGCTGCCTTCAGGAAGCGCTCGATCAGCAACGGAATATCTTCGCGCCGCTCACGCAGCGCCGGCAGATTGATAATCACCACGCCAAGGCGATAGAACAGGTCCTGTCGAAACTTGCCGTCCGCGACCGCCCGTTCGACATCGACGTTGGTTGCCGCGACGATCCGGACATCGACTTTGACGGCGCGGGCCGACCCGACCGAACGCACTTCGCCTTCTTGCAGCACGCGCAGGAGCTTGACCTGCAACGCCGGAGACATTTCGCCGACTTCGTCGAGAAACACCGTCCCGGTGTGCGCGGTCTGAAACACGCCCTTCGAGTCGGACACCGCCCCGGTGAACGACCCTTTGATGTGACCGAACAACTCGGACTCGAGCAGCGTTTCGGTCAGCGCCCCGCAGTTGATCGGGATGAACGGGCGAGCCGATCGGTTGCCGTGTTGGTGAATGGCCCGCGCCACCAGCTCCTTGCCGGTGCCGCTTTCACCAATAATCAGCACCGGCGCATCGGCGGAGGCGGCGTGCGCAATGTGCTTGTAGACCGCGGTCATCGCCGGCGTGCGGCCCAGCAAGGCGGGCGGAACACTGTCGCGGACCGACGCCGACGGTAACGCCGCGGCGGCCGCCTTCTGCAGCGCGCGCTCGACCAGCGCCTTGAGCTCGGTGATGTTGAACGGCTTGCTGACAAAGTCGAACGCGCCCTCGCGGACCGCCTCGACGGCTTTCTCGAGTTCACCAAAGCCGGTGACGATAATCACCGGAGTCGAGGGCGTTGCCTCGCGGACCGCCTTGAGAATGTCGATCCCGTCGAGGCGGGCGTTCAATTTGAGATCGCTGATCACCAAATCGAAGGGCTTGGCCCGGCAGCGCGCCAGCGCCTGCTCCGGATCGGTTGTCGTCTCGATCTCCCGATCGGGGCGGGTCAGCAACTCCTGCATGAACCGGCAGGTGCCCTGGTCATCGTCGAGCACGAGAATGCGGGAAGTGGTGACTACGCTCATGAGGCTGTGCGTCCGACATCCCGGTCGGAATCTGAGGGCAGGTCGATTGTAAACGTCGTTCCCTTGCCGACGGTGGAGGCGACCGAAATCGTGCCGGTGTGCGCGGTAATCACGTCGCGGGCGATAGCCAGCCCGAGGCCAGTGCCGCGGCCGGCCTTTTTCGTACTGACCCACGGTTCAAAGATGCGCGGCATCAGGTCGTCGGGGATGCCATGGCCGGTGTCAGACACCTCGATGCGCACTTTGTTTGGCGGCGCGGTCGCCACGACGACCGTCAGCGTGCCGCCCGACGGCATCGCGTCCACGGCGTTGGTCATCAGATTGAGCAGGGCGAGTTCCAGATTGGTGGCATCGACCAGAATCGGGGTGTCGCCGGCCGGTGTATCGAGCTTCACCGTCACGCTCGCGGCGTTAAAGCTCGGGTTCATCACTTCGCAGACACGGCGCACCAGTGTCGAGGCGGCGCCGCGCGTCTTTCGACCCATTTGGCGCGAGCGATCAAGCAAGGTGCGCACAGTCGACGTGACCTTGGCGATCTGCTCTTCGATGATCGCCAGCCGTGGCGCGTGCGGCGAACCGGCACCAAGCTCCTCTTTCAGCAATTGGACGTAGCCCGAGATGAGATTCAGCGGCGTCCCGACCTGGTGCGCGACATTGGCCGCCGTCTGACCGACCGACGCGAGCTGCTCGGCACTGGCGAGCTGTTCGCGCAGGCCAAATGACCGATGGTATGACTCGACGAGTTGCTGGTTGCGCTGTTGCACCGCGTCAGTTGCTTCGCGCACCTGCGAGTGGAGGGAGTCGTTCAGGTGCTCGAGGGTCACCAGCATCTCGTTCAAGCCTTCGGCGATCTCCCCGAGCTCGTCTCGACGCGCGACTGGAGCGCGCGCGGAAAAGTCGCCACTGGCGACCCGCGCGATCGTGGCGCGCAGCTGGTCAACCGGTTTGTGCACCAGCGGCCATGCCACGACATCAACCAGCAGCACCAGCGCGACAACCGACAAGGCGGCAAATCCGGCGACCACTCTCATGTCTTCGCGTCCTGCCTCACGCGCCAATTGCAGGGCGACATAGCTGGCGCCGATGCTGGTCACACCGACAGACACGGCAATGACCAACGCCAGTCGCAGTCGGAGAGATGAGAGGCGGCGTCTTTCAATCACGGTCGAGGTGGCATGCGTCTTGATAGATTGAAGGATAACGTGACGCGTTCGATCCGCCCGTGGATCCTTCCGGTTGTGCTGGCATTTTACTTTGCAGCCGCCCGCGTCCCTGTTGACGCGCAGGTGACCATTGTTTCATCGAGCTGTTCCTTGACAAGGACGGCAGCATCAGACGCGACGACCGGCCGCTGTCGCTGCGCGACCTGGTGCTGCAAACCGGTCGTCGTGTCGAAATTCGCTATCGCAACGACGGCCTGCGCCGTATCGCGCAGACGATTACCGTCGAATCGAGCGGTCGATAAGCGCCAGCTCCGACTGCTGCCACTCATCCCACTGCGCCAGCGGCATGACCGCAAAGTCGCCACGCATGCGGTAATGACCAAGTCCGCATAGCTGCGAACAGGCGATCTCCCATCGGCCTGCGACCGTGGGCGTGAACCAGGTGCGCGCGGTCAGGCCAGGAACCGCATCTTGTTTCACCCGCATCTCATTCAGCGTAAACGAATGGACGACGTCGCGGCTGGTCAGGTGGACGATCACCGCGCGGCCCAGCGGCACGGTGAGAATATTGAGGATGCCGATGTCGTCGCTGGCGTTCGCCGTGCCGCGGTCGATGCCGAGCGGGTTGCTCGGGCCGATCAGCGCATCGCGCGTGAGGCCGAACCTGCCGTCCGGTCCGGGGTAGTGAATGTTCCAGGCGAACTGCTCGGCGATGACGCGCACTTCGAGCGGTGCGACGGCAAATGACGGCATCGACGTGCGCTGGTACCACGCCGGTAACGCGGCGCTGGCCAACAGCACGGCATCCGCGACAATCACCAGCCCAATCGCCAGCCCCGGTAAGAGTGGCGAGGCGCCGGCTGCCGACGGCTGGGGATGCTTTCCGGCGCGGAATCGGATCAGGCAGTAGACCAGGAACGCGCCCCAGGCGATCGCCTGCACCGCCATGTGCAGATGGACCGAATACAGGACCGCATCGAGGGCGCTGGCATGCTCGGATCCCGCGATCGGCAGCAGGCGCTCGATCATCGCAACCGCCAGGCGAAGCGCACAATCGCGGTAATCACGACCGTGACGATCAGCGCGAGCACCGCGGCGCCCGCACGAGCCCCGTCGGTCAGTGCACCGCTCTGATCAAAACAGATCGGGCAGACGCTCAAATGAAATAAAAGCCGATCAGAATTGCGAGCCATACACCATCAACGAAATACCAGTAAAGGCGCAACGCCTGGCGCTGTTCTGAACGCTGTGCGGCTGACTTCGCGCTGGCACCACGTGCCACCCACCAATTGGCGATCACCCCGCCTGCGACGTGAAGCGCATGCGCCGCGGTCAGGGCGAACCAGCACGCCACCATTAAATTGCTTGCCGGCGTCAGGCCGGCGTTGAACATCTCGATGTATCCGGCCAGCTTCCAGGCCACAAACGAGGCAGCGAATAGCGACGAGGCGGCCCACCGTCCGCGCAGCGCAGTGATCGTCGCGAGCGCGAGTAACACGCTGTGCGAGACCGCCGTCGTCAGACCCAACCCGCTGTCAGCAGGCCAGCTCGTCGATCCGACGCGCAGCAGGACGTAGGCGCTGAACAGCGAGCCGAAAAACATCACCTCCGAGGCCAGAAACAGCCACATTCCCATTCGTGCATTCGACACCCGCGTGTCGGCATGCGGCTGGTAGGCAAACGGGATGGCCCCGGTGTGCGGCTCGCTCACCTGCCACTCGCGGGTCGTCGCGTCCCACGGATTGTCGCCGGTGCGGGCACCGCGCCTGGCACTGACGACCAGGTTGATGAGGAACGGCAGCTGGAACACGGCCAGTGCCAGCGCGGCGATGGTCATGTATTCGTTGACCGGTCCGGCCGATTGCGCATGCGCGTAGTGCAGCCCGCCGTCGTACAAGCGACGGTTGATACCGCGCAAACCGAGGGTAAACATCGGCAGGAAGATGCCGTTCATCGCGATGAACGTACCCCAGAAATGAACCAGGCCCAGCCCGCGGTGCATGGCGCGACCCGTGACTTTGGGAAACCAGTGATAGATGCCGGCAAAGATCGCGAACAACGTGCCGGGGGCGACGAGGTAATGAAAATGACCGACGACATACCAGGTGTCGTGCAGCGCGACGTCACTGGCCGCCAGCCCCAGCGGCAGTCCCGATAACCCGCCAATCCCGAACATCGGCAGGAACGCGAGCGCAAACAACATCGGCGTCGTGAAGCGAATCGAGCCGCCCCACAGCGACACCATGAGGGACGTAATCAGGACCACCGACGGGATCGACACGATCATCGTCGTCACCTGAAAAAACGCGCCAACGGTGGTGCCCATGCCGGTCAGGAACATGTGATGGGCCCAGACCAGCATCGACATCACGCTGAGAAACAACACCGACATGACCATGCCGCGGTAGCCCCACAGCGGCCGGCGCGTATTCACGGTGATGACTTCTGAGACGATGCCGATAGCGGGCAGCACCAATACGTAAACTTCTGGATGGCCGAGAAACCAGAACAGGTGCTGCCATAGCAGCGGATTGCCGCCGCCCGACAGCCCAGTGACCGGTGCGCCGCTGACCACCAGCCCGGTCGGCAGAAAGAAACTGGTCCCGGCCAAACGATCCATCAGTTGAAAAATTGCTGCGGCTTGCAGAGAAGGGAACGCGAGCAACAAGAGCAGCGCCGCGACCAATTGCGACCAGACAAAAAACGGCAGGCGCATGAAGGGCATCTGTACGCGCAGTTGCACGATCGTCGTGATCACATTGATCGCGTTGAGCATCGACGAGAGGCCGAGCAGAAACACGCCGACCAGCCAGAAATCCTGGCCGCGGGTCGCCATCACTGCCAGGGGTGGGTAAGAGGTCCAGCCGGAATTCGCGGCGCCGCCGGTGACGAAGAAGCTGGCGAGCATCAACAGGCCGCTGATCAGAAAGATCCAGTAGCTCGCCGCGTTCAGCCGCGGAAACGCCATGTCGGGGGCGCCGATCTGCAGCGGGACGAGATAGTTCGCGAAGGCCCCGGTCAGCAGTGGGACGACGGCGAGAAAAATCATCACCGTGCCGTGCATCGCGACGAGCTGGTTATAGAACTCCGGCAGCATGTAGCCGCCGGGGGCGTTCGCTTCGCCGACCATCGAGGCGACGGCGGGAGGCAGTGCGGCTGTCGGCCACGCCAACTGCCACCTGATCAGTAGCATCAGGAGAAACCCAACGAACAGGAAGCCCAGCGCCGTAAAGGCGTACTGCAGCCCGACAGTTCTGTGATTAGTCAGCACGGGTCACGGCACTCAGCACTCAGCACTCCGCACTCCGCACTTAGCACTCAGCACTCAGCACTTCCCTTAGAATACCCACTATGACCCGCACACCCCTCGCAGCCCTCGCCTGTGCGATTGCCCTTATGACCGCATCCGTGTCGCTTTCTGCTCAGGCCCCGGAACCGATTCGTTACACCCTCCGCTTCCCGGCTCCGCATACCCATTATGTGGACGTGGAGGCCGTCTATCCGACTGGGGGGGCGCCGAATATTCAGTTGTTCATGGCCGTGTGGACGCCCGGCTCCTACCTGGTTCGCGAGTACGAACGTCACGTCGAAGGCGTCGTTGCGACCGCCAACAAGAAGCCGCTGCTGTCCTACAAGGTCGCGAAGAATCGCTGGCAGATTGACACCGGCGGCGCGCCAAGCGTGACGGTCAATTACCGCGTCTACGGACGCGAGATGACGGTTCGCACTAACTGGATTGAAGGGGCATTTGCCATGCTCAATGGCGCGCCAACCTTTCTGTCATTGGTGGAAGGTCCTGACGGGCCGGCACACGGGACCCGTCCACGCGCGCATGAGGTTCGACTGGAGCTGCCGACATGGTGGAAGACCACCTCGTCACCGATGGTGCGCATCGCCGGGCAGCCCAACGCCTACCGCGCCGAGGACTTCGATACGCTGGTCGACAGTCCGATCATCGCCGGCAATCCGTTGATCAAAGAATTCACCGTGGGCGGCAAAAAACATGCGCTGGTCGTCGAAGGCGATCTGTCGTTTTTCGATGCCGACCGCGCGGTGAAGGACCTGCAAAAGATCGTCGAGACGTCCGGCCAGATCATGGGACGGTTCGATTACCCGCACTACCACGTGATGTATGTGCTGACCGACGCCGGTGGCGGCCTCGAGCACAAGAACAGTTTTCTCGGCTTAGCCGGGCGCTACACCACCCGCAACCACCGCGCCTACCTCGGCTGGCTGGGCCTCACGGCGCACGAATATTTCCACAACTGGAACGTGAAGCGTCTCCGGCCGGTTGAACTCGGGCCCTTCAATTATGAAGACGAAACGTATAGCCGCAGCTTGTGGATCGCTGAAGGGTTTACCGACTATTACGCCGACGTCATCGTCCGGCGCGCCGGCTTGTCGACGCAGGCCGAGTTCCTCGATGCGTTGTCGGACAACATTGAAACGGTCCAGACCACGCCCGGCCGGCTGATCACCTCGGTGGCTCAGGCGTCGTTCGACACCTGGGTCAAGCAATATCGGCCCGACGAGAATACGGGGAACACCACCGTCAATTACTACCCGAAGGGTGCGCTGATTGGGTTCCTGCTCGACGCCAAGATTCGCCGTGCGACCGGTGGGACAAAATCGCTCGACGACGCGATGCGCCTGGCCTACGAGCGCTATTCAGGGGCCAAGGGCTATACGCTCGAAGAGTTCTTCAAGACGATGAGTGAGGCGGCGGGTACTGACCTCCGCGGCTTCTTTGGCGCGACCGTGGAAAGCACCGCGGAACTCGATTATGCCGAGGCGCTCGATTGGTACGGCCTGCGATTCCGCGCGGTGGACGCGGCAACCGCGCGTCCCTATTTGGGCATGACCACCCGCGTTGACGGCGGCCGCTTGCTCGTCTCAGGCGTACGCCGCGAGGCGCCGGCGTTCTGGACCGGTATCAACGTCGACGACGAAATTCTGGCCATCGACGATGTCCGCGTGCGTGCGGACGGACTGGCCGCCCGTCTCGACCAATACAAGCCGGGCGACAAGATTTCCGTCCTGGTGGCGCGTCGAGATCGCTTGACCAAGCTGGATGTCGCGCTGCTCCCGGAGCCGGGCCGCGCCTGGCGACTGGAAGTGTTGCCCACGGCAACCGTGGTGCAGAAGCAGCGACTGGCGGCTTGGATCGGGCAGTAAGGGCAGGCGGGTGGGCAGGTAAGCAGGTGGGCGGGTAAAGCGTTCTTACCTGCCTACCTGCCTACCTACCTGCCTGCCTACCGACCAACCAATCGCCGCGATCTCCCGTCTATTCTTCGTGGCCCTGGCGTCAGGGCTGCGGAGAACCTCGTGCCATTCCAGAACATCCGCTCGACAGTCGTCCCACTACTCGTCCCACTACTGGTCACACTCGCGATCAGTGCGCCGGCCCTCGCGGCGCCGCCCGCCGCGCGCCCGACGCGCCCGGTGATCGATGCTGTCGCCATTCCCACCACGACGCCGATCGTGGTCGACGGCAAGCTCACCGAAGCGGTGTGGGAGCAGGCGCCCAGTATCAATGAGTTTGTGCAGCGCGAACCGGCGGAAGGCGACGCGCCCTCGCAACGCACTGACGCGCGCATTGCCTACGACGACAACGCGCTCTATGTCGGCATTCGTGCCCACGATGCGCAACCCGAAAAAATTGTCGGGATGCTGACCCGTCGCGATCAGCGCTCGCCGTCGGACTGGATCAAAGTCGTCGTCGATTCGTTCTTCGACCACCGATCGGCGTATGAGTTCGGGGTCAATCCCGCCGGCGTCAAGCTCGATCGCTACTACTTCAACGACGGGGCCAGCGACGATAGCTGGGACGCGGTGTGGGACGTCGAAGTGGCGCGTGACAGCAGCGGTTGGACAGCGGAGTTCCGCATCCCGTTTTCCCAGCTGCGTTTCAATAATGCCACCGGCGGCACGGTCGGCTTTGCGGTGATTCGCGAAGTCGGCCGACTGGCAGAAACCTCGTCCTGGCCGCTACTGTCGCGCAACGCGAATGGGTTTGTGTCGCAGTTTGCTGAAGTGCGCGGCCTGCGGGTCGGTGGGACGCCGAAGCGGCTCGAGTTGCTGCCTTATACGGTCGGCAGCTTGTCTCTCGACCAGGCGAGCGACAACCCGTTTGCCAAACGCCGCGATCCCGCGGGCTCGGTCGGCGTCGATGTGAAGTACGCGTTGCGACCCGGTGTGACGCTGACCGCGACTGCCAACCCGGACTTTGGTCAAGTCGAAGCCGACCCCGCGGTAGTGAACCTTGATGCGTTCGAGACGTTTTTTCAGGAACGCCGCCCGTTCTTTGTCGAAGGCTCCGGCACCTTCCAGTTCAACGTCGATTGCAACGACGGCGCATGCACCGGGCTGTTCTATTCGCGCCGCATCGGCCGCGCGCCGCAGGGATTTGCGACGACCTCCGCGGGCGAGTATGCGTCGGCGCCGTCGGCGGCGACCATTCTGGGCGCTGGCAAACTGACCGGGCGCCTTGGCAAGTTCTCGATCGGTGCGCTGACCGCAGTGACTGGCGAAGAAGAAGCGAGCATCGCGTCGGGCTTGCGGCGGCGGGCGCAAACAATTGAGCCGCTGTCGGGATACAGCGTGATTCGCGCACGTCGCGAATTCGCCAATCAGTCGAATGTCGGCTTCATGATGACGTCGACCAATCGCCAGCTGACCAGTGCGCTCAGTTTCCTCCCGAAGGATGCCTACACCGGCGGCGTCGACTACGACATTCGTTTGAGTCCGCGTTACAACATCTCTGGTTTCTGGGCTGGGTCGAGCGTGCGGGGTTCCACCGAGGCGGTGACGCGGCTGCAACGCAATAACGTCCACGCGTTCCAGCGGCCGGACGCCGAGCACGTCGATGTCGACGAATCCGACACGGAATTGTCCGGCCACTCCGGTGCGCTGAACTTCGGGAAGATCGCCGGCGAGAAAACGCGATTCAGCGCGAACTACGGATTCAAAAGCCCTGGGTTCGATATGAATGACCTTGGCTTCCAGCGGCGCGCCGACGAACGCTACGTCAGCCATTGGTTCCAGATGCGCGACAACGTCCCGGGCCGATTCACCCGTTCGTTTATCTGGAATTTGAATCAGTACGCCGCCTGGAATTTTGACGGTGACCGGCTATGGAGTGGCGCCAACGTCAACATGCACTGGACCTGGAAGAATTACTACTCGACCAGCTTCGGGCTGAACTACAACGGCGCGCCGGTGCGCGATCGCATCACGCGCGGCGGTCCGGCAGTGCTCGGCAATCGATCGATCGGCGGGTGGTACCACGTCGGCACGGATGGGCGGAAGCCGCTGTCATTTTTTTTCGGCGGCTATAGCGAAGCGGACGGTGCAGGCACCAGGCGCTGGAACATGGGGCCGTCGCTGACCTGGCGGCCGAGCACCGCGACCTCGGTGACCACCGGCTTGCGCTACAACATGAATAATGACGACGCCCAGTGGGTGACCAACCGGCAGGAGAACGGCGGTACCCGCTATGTATTCGGCCGGCTGGAACAACGCACCGCCGCGGTCACGCTTCGCGTCAACTACACCTTGACTCCAAACCTCTCGATTCAAACCTACGGTGAGCCATTTGTGTCCGCCGGTCGGTTCGGCAACTACAAGACACTGGTCGCCGGCCGCGCGCCCGAATACTCCAACCGCTACGAGCCATACGCCTACAGTGGCAACGCCGACTTCAACATCCGATCCTTCCGCACGACTAATGTCCTGCGTTGGGAATACCGGCCAGGCTCATCGCTGTTCGTGGTGTGGCAGCAAGGCCGTTCCGGCAACGGCGAGCTCGGCGATTTCAGATTCGGGCGTGACTTCAGCGGCGTGTTCTCCGCTCCAGCGCACAATGTGTTTCTCGTGAAACTGTCGTACTGGTTGAATATGTGAGGGTGGGCAGGTAGGCGGGTGGGCAGGTAGGCGGGTAGGCAGGTGGGCAGGTGGGCAGGTAGGCGGGTAGGCGGGTAAGCAGGTAAAGGTTTTTGCTCCCTACCCGCCTACCCGCCTACCCGCCCCCTCCTGATACGATCACCCTGTGGGCATCGGCGACAACATCCGGGACTTCCTGCACGGCGTGGCGTACGGGCGCTACGAGCGTGAGCTGCGGATGCAGGCCAATCACCTCAACGACCTCTTCCTCCTGCTGTGCTACATGGAGATCGTCGGATTGCCGAATCCGGCGACGCTGTACCTGCTCGACGTCTATCCCTACCTCCTCGATCAATTTCACCTCTGGCATCGCCGGATGGGCATGGATCGGTCGCCGCTCGGCAATCTGCCCTGCTGCTGATGCGCGGCCTGTTCGACCGCGAGGTCCTGTTCTTCGGTGGCAAGGGCGGTGTCGGCAAGACGACCTGCGCCGCGGCGTCGGCACTGGCCGCAAGCCGGCTTGGCAAGCGCGTGCTGCTGGTCTCAACCGACCCGGCCCACTCGACCTCCGACATTTTTCAGCAGCAGATCGGCGCGCAGCCGACCCAGCTCCAGCCGTCGTTCTTTGCCATGGAGATCGACGCCGCGGCTGAATCGGCCAGCTACGTCAAGAATGTCAAGACGCAGATCGCGCAGTTGTTCGGTCACGAGATCCTCAAAGAAGCCAGCCGCCAGATCGATCTCGCTGCGACGATGCCGGGCGCGGAAGAAGTCGCGTTATTCGACCGGATGGCGTCGTTGATCCGCGGCGAGGACGAGCGCTTCGATCTGATCGTTTTTGACACCGCGCCGACCGGCCACACGCTGCGCCTGATCCGCATGCCGGAATTGATGGAGGCGTGGATCAAAGCGCTCTCGCGATCACGTCGCGCGATGCTCGGGATCGATCAGGACGACCGCACCGATCCAATCATGTTGTCGCTGAACGGCCGTCTCGATCGCCTGCGCGAGTTGCGCGCCCGCCTGGTCACCGGCCGGACCACCGGCTTTGTCCTGGTGTTGATCCCGGAGCGTTTGCCGATTGAAGAGACGGCCCGTGCGATCGAGCAGCTGGACGACGCCGGCGTCAACGTGAGCCGCCTGGTCGTCAATCGCGTGCTGCCGGAGACGACTACCGATCCGTTTATGACGGCGCGTCGTAAACAGGAACGGGTCTATCTCGATGAAATCGCGTCGCGCTTTGCCGCGCATCCGATGGTGCGTATTCCGCAGTTCGAATCTGACGTTTACGGGATTGAATCGCTGGAGCGCATCGGCGGGCATTTGATGGCGTGAACCTTCCCTTTGGTTCCGTGCAGGGCACGTATAGGATGCCCCCATGCCAGTTTCGATCACGCCGCCCGGGCCGGACGAGTACGCCGAGTTCCATAAGGGGTATGTCGCCGCCGTTGCACACGAGCCCGACGGCTTGGCTGCGCTGGAGCGTCAGCATCCTTCGCTCGAGGCCCTGCGCCGCCTGAGCGCGAGCCAATCCAGTTACCGCTACGCGGAGGGGAAGTGGACGGTGCGCGAGATGGTCGGCCACCTCGCCGATGCCGAGCGGGTGATGGCGTATCGGCTGTTACGTGTTGCGCGCGGTGACAAGACTCCGCTGCCGGGCTTCGACGAAAACGCGTTTGTGAGTGCCGCCCGCGCCGAACAACGAGGGCTTACGGATCTGGTCGACGAACTGGTGTCGGTGCGCCAGGCCACCCTGACGCTGGTGCGCTCGCTCGACCACTCAGCGCTGGCCGAGCGGAGTGTCGTCAACAACTGGCCGCTGAGTGCGCGCGGCCTGGTGTTCATCATCGCCGGCCACTTCGCGCACCACGTGAAGATCCTGCGTGACCGCTATGGTATCGAGCTGTGACGTTACCGTGGCGTCGTCCGGCGCGCCGGCTCGAGACGCAGGACGCTCTCCTTGACCGAGTCCACTTTGTCCCGCGAGTAGGCCAGCGTGAAGTACTTGCCGCGCGCCCATAGCTCGAACAGGTCGCGATAGTGCGGGTCGTCTGGGTTGCCGCTCTGTCCCGGTGTGTTGATGCCGATCGAGTTGTCCCAGTCCTCGGTGTCGGCAATCATTTTGAGCGAACCGCCGGCCGTCTGGTTGTCGCCGTTGCCGGTCGCGCTGATCGTCGAGCCGTCTCCGCCGCGGGGTAGGGGGCCGATATTCAACTTCGCGCGTGTTGGCGCATTCACCGCAAGACCAAGCGGATGACGAACGAGCGCGTGGTGATAGCGATCCTGGCCGTATTTCCAGCCCTGCATATCGGCTCCGTAGCGCGTCGCCAACTCGCCGACCGCCTGATCCAGACTGAGCGCCAGGAGCGCATCGCGGGCCTGGGTCGGGTGAGCACCGAACCGGCCATCGGGCGCGTGCAACCAATCGATCAGGCGTTTGATCGTCACCAGGTTGGCGCCGGTTTCGCGGATCGCGGCCGGAACGACACGTGCACGAGTGTTGGTGATCAGCCGGCGCTGCCACATCGCATAAATGCCTGCCGCGACCGAGTCTTTGTCGAGCACGAAATCCCAACGGACCAGCAACTCGCGCGCGGCCGCCGCCGGGCCGGCCGGGACATCGATGTCGCGCAGCAACTGGACCAGCGCACGCGCCGGCAGCGAGAGGTCATCGTTCTGGATGCGCGCGGTTTCGGCCACGCTGAAGAGTCGGCCAGATCCGAGAAGTTCCGAAATCCGCGCCGCGCGGAACGGATCAGCCCACGTGTAATGCATCGCTTGTGCGTTCGGGTAATCGTTGGGAAAAAGATAATTGTTCGCCGTGGCCACGAACCCGCGCGGAGGATTGACCTCGTGCGGCAACTCGGTGATCGGTAGATATCCTTCCCACTCGTAGCGACCATCACCGGGCACCGGCAACAGACCACTCCAGTTGCGACGCAGCGGCTGAATGCCTGCCGCCTGCCAGCCGATGGTGCCGTGACGGTCGGCCCACACCATGTTTTCTGCCGGCATGAGGCTATAGCTGCTGGCCTCTCGGAACTCCTGCCAGTTCTTTGCCTGGTTCATGCGCAGACTGGCCAGATACGGTGCTGCGCCGGGCTCCATCCACGCGGCGCGGACTGCGTAGGCGCGGCGATGTGCGCGGTCCTCATAAATGACCGGGCCATGCCGGGTGTATTTGAGTTCGACGCGCTCTGAGGTCGCCCCTTCGACGGCAATCGTCTCTGCCACGACACGCATCGCCTGCCACTGCCCCTGGTAGCGATACTCGTTGGGATTGGCAGGGTTGGTTTCGTAGACGTAAAGATCCTCGTTGTCGTTGCCGAAGATGGTCAGCCCCCAGGCGCCGTATTCGTTGTGTCCAATCGACACGCCGGGCAGCACGGGCTCACCACCGCCGATGACATTCCACCCTGGCGCCACCAGGTGCACCCAGTAGCGCAGCGACGGCGCGCCAATCGCGCGATGCGGATCGTTCGCCAGGATTGGATACGTGCTTTGCGTGCGCGCGCCGGCGATGACCCAGTTGTTCGAGCCGATATCGCGCGGATCGATCGCGTCGTCGTGCAGACCGCCTGCCGGGCCTTGCGGCCGAGTGGCTGTCACCGGCCCCCTGAACACGGGCAGCACGTCTGTCGGCGAGAATTCGATCGGTTCCCGGAACGCCGAATACAGATCGAGCACATTGTCGGGAAACGTCTTCAAATCGAGCGCCGGATCAGGGGTAAAGACCGGTTGTCCGCCCTGAAAATACAGCAGATCCCGCACCGCTTGCGGGCTCGACGCCTTGATCGCCCGGATGTAGCTGACCTCGGCCGTTAAATTCGAGGTCAGCGCCTGGTGCCGCGACACCACGACCGCTGGAGTCCATCGGCCAGGTGTGATCCCGAGCATCGTGAACTCGACTGGCAACAGCGCGGGCGTGACTTCGGTTTGCGCGATGTAGGCGTTGACCCCACGCACGTAGGCTTCAACGATCGCTTTCCCCCGCGGATGGTAATGATTCAACTCCGCGGTCAGGTCGCCACGGAACATGTGCAGCCGCGCCCCGATGTCTCGTTTGAGCTCGCGTGGCCCGAGAATCGCCGCCACGGTCCCTGTCGCCTGTCGTCGCCACAGTTCGAATTGAAACAAGCGATCCTTGGCTGCGGCGTAACCTTGCGCAAAAAACAGGTCGGCCTCGTTCTCCGCGTAGATGTGATTGATCCCCCATCGGTCGCGAATGATTTCGACCGCCCCGGCGAGGCCCTCCACGCGCAGCGATGCCGTGTTCTGCCGTGCCAATCCGGACGGTGCCGCGATGCATGCGATGATGCCGGCCAACAACCAACGTTTCATGGTGTCCCCTGTGGTCCGGTGATGCCGAAGCGCCAGTCGTGTCCCGAACCCACGGGCATATACTGCTTCAAATGCGCTTCGCGCCGGAATACGTCAGCAACGTTCTCAACGAGAACTTCGAAGACGCCAAAGAACTGCTGCTCGCGCCGCTGATGGCGATTCATTACGCGCACCTGGTGATGCTGACCGAGCAGGGCATCGTTTCCACGACTGACGCGCAGGCGCTGCGCGGCGCGCTCGACGGCATCTCACTCGACACGGTTCGCGGCACCTGCTTCGACGGCAGCTGCGAGGATTTGTTTTTCCTGATCGAGCGGCTGATTTGCGACGCCGCCGGCGAAGACGCGGCCGGGCGCCTGCACACGGCGCGCAGCCGCAATGACATTGATATGACCATCTACCGGATGGTGCAGCGTCAATTTGTCGCTGTGCTCGCCGAGCGCGTCATCGAGCTCCGGGCAGCGCTGATCGACCTCGCCGATCGCCATCGTGAAACGGTCTTCGGCGCGCACACCCACACCCAGCCGGCCCAGCCCAGCACCATCGCGCACTACCTGCTCGCCGTGATCGAACAGCTCGAACGGGACACGACCCGTCTGGGCTCGGCGTATGAGGTCACCAATCGCAATCCCTTGGGCGCCTGTGCGATTACCGGTACCGGGTTCCCGATCAACCGCGAGCGGACCAGCGAGTTGCTTGGCTTCAGCGGACCGACCGGCAACACCTACGGCAGCATTGCGACCGTCGACTATCTGCTCGAAAGCGTGGCGGCCACGGCGATCCTGTTGGTCGGTCTTGGTCGGGTGATTCAGGACTTCCTGCTGTGGTGCACGATGGAGTTTGGCTACCTGCGGCTGAGCGAAGGCTTCGTGCAGTCGAGCAGCATCATGCCGCAGAAACGCAATCCGGTGGCCCTCGAACATGCCCGGGCGATCGGCAGCAAGACGGTCGGCCAGGCGCAGGCGATCATGACCACCGTGCACAACACGCCATTCGGCGATATTGTCGATACCGAAGACGATCTGCAACCGCTGGTCGCGTCAATGTTCAGTGACGCGACGCGGACGTTGACGCTGGTCGCTGCGGCGATGCGCACGGCCGACTTCAATGTCGAGCGACTGGCGTCGCTGGCCGGGGTCGGCGGAACGACACTCACAGAACTGGCTGACACGCTGGTCCGCGACCAGGGGATGCCGTTCAAGACCGCGCACGGGATTGCCGCACGGTTGCTGAAGACGCGCACCGCCAACCCGGCAGCGTCGCTTTCCGGTGCACTCACCGACGCGTCGACCGAACTGCTCGGCACGGCGATCGATTACAGCGAGGAGCGCCTCGAGCAAATCATGAGCCCGCGACATTTTGTCAATGTTCGCAAGACACTCGGTGGACCGGCACCCAGCGAAACGGCACGGGCGGTGGCGGCATCCCGGCAGTTGCTCGCCGAGGATGGGGTCAGATGGACGGCCCGCCGGACGGCCTTGGAATCAAGTGAGCAGCTGCTCGAAGATCGGGTGCGCGCGCTATGACCCTCAGGCCGACCCTCCCGTCGAGCGACACCGTCGATCCGCCCATTGCGCACCACTACGTGTTGATCCTGATCATTCAGGTGATCGTTCTGCTCGGTCTCGCCTGGCTCGCCGCCCACTACCGCTGACATCATGCATCCCGTCGACTGGACAATCCTGATCGTTGTCATGGTGTGGATCGTCTACGACGGTCTCAAACGGACCACCGACAGCGGCGAGCTGGAAGGGTATTTTCTCGCCAAGCGCAGCATCCCGTGGTGGGCAGCGGGCCTGTCGGTGATGGCCACGCAACTGAGCGCGATCACCATGGTCGGCACCACCGGCCAGGGCTACACCGATGGTCTGCGATTCGTGCAGATGTATTACGGCCTGCCCCTCGCGATGATCATCCTGTCGATCGCGTTCGTGCCGTTCTTCTATCGCGCCAAGGTCTACACGGCCTACGAATATCTGGAACAGCGCTTTGACGCCAAGACCCGATCGCTGACCAGCTTTCTGTTCCTGGTGTCGCGCGGCATGTCGTGCGGCGTGATTATTTCGGCGCCGGCCGTGGTGATGTCGATCATTCTTGGCCTCGATATCACCGCGACGGCGATGCTGATTGGGCTGCCGGCGATCATCTACACGATCTTTGGCGGCGTGCAGGCGGTGACCTGGACCGACGTCAAGATCATGGTCCTGATCATTGGCGGCTTGATCGCCACCCTGGTGACTCTGGCCTTCGGCTTGCCCGATCAGATTGCGCTGAGCGATGCGCTCAACATTGCCGGTGCCACCGGCCGCCTGGAGGCGATCGACTTCAAGTGGAATCCGAACGAAACCTATTCGTTCTGGTCCGGGACGATCGGCGGCCTGTTTTTGATGCTGTCGTATTTCGGCGCCGACCAGAGCCAGGTCCAGCGCTACTTAACCGCCAAGTCAGTGCACGCCGCGCGGCATTCGTTGCTGATGAGCGCGTATTACAAGATCCCGCTGCAGCTGCTGGTCCTGATGGTCGGCATTTTCATTTACCTGTTTTACATTTTCTCGCCGCCACCACTGCTGTTCAACCGCACCCAGGATGAGCGGCTGCGCGCCAGCGGCCGCGCCGCGGAATATCAGGCGCTGGAACAACGGTTTACCGGCGCGATCGACCAGCGGCGCCAGGCCGCCGAGCAACTCGCGACGGCTGAGCGCAGCGATAACGCCGCATCGATTGCCTTCGCCCGCAGCGGCTTCAGCGCGTGGGACGGCGAGGTGCGCAGTATCCGGCAGACCGCCACCACCATGGCGCGCGAGGTATCCGGTGATCGCAACTACAGCGATACCAACTATGTCTTCCCGCGATTCATCCTGACCCAGCTGCCGATCGGCTTGATCGGCCTGCTGATGGTCGCGATCATCCTGGCGGCGACCGACTCGATCGCTGCCGAGCTCAACTCGCTCTCGACGGCGACGGTGATCGACTTCTATCGCCGCTACGTGACGCGTGAGGCCACCGACGCGCATTATCTGAAGGTCTCGAAATACGCCACCGCGTTCTGGGGCGTGTTCGCCAGCCTGGTCGCGATCTGGGCCGCTGAACTGGGCTCGTTGATTGAGGTGGTCAACCGTTTCGGGTCGTTCTTCTACGGCTCGATCCTCGGGGTGTTCCTGCTGGCATTCTTATGGCGACGCGCCCATGGCACCGCCGCCTTCATTGCCTTGATCATCGGCATGGTCACGGTCGCGTGGTTTGCCTTCAATACCGGCGTGTCGTTTCTCTGGCATAACGTCATCGGCGCGGTCACGGTCTTCGTCGTCGGGATCATCCTCTCGGCATTACTGCCGGGGCCTCGCCCGTCTGATCCGCGCGACGTCGCAAAGGCAGCGTGAAGCCGGTGGGGAAACCACTCCTCGCCGTGATCGTCGTGGTGCTCGGGCTCCTCGTGGTGTCGTGGGCACTGGGCGAAGCGCTGCGCCAGCGGAAGAAATAATTACAGCCGGTCCAGGTCCTCTTTGCCGGTGACAACATTCCAGCCAATTAACTCGTACTGCGCCACGCCCGCCTGGTAATACGGGTCGTTGTCGCGGACGGCGTCGAGCGCCGCCTGCGTGTTGTCGTCCGGCACGCGGAGCAGGAACATGCCGCCGAACCGAGGTTCCTGCGGCCCAGCCGCCAGCAGGATACCCTCGGCTTTGAGCTGCCGCAGATACGCGCGATGCGGTTCCTGGAACTTGACGACTTCTTCAACGGACTTGCGATAGCGCACGATCACGACTGCATACATAAGGGACTCCAGTGCTGAGTGCTGAGTGCTGAGTGCTAGGTGCTGAGTGCTTTCGAAGAAACCGGTGGTGCGATTCTTTCGTACGCGATCCCAGGCGAATGCCGTCCCATTCATGGCGACGTAGACGCCAGGACCGAGTGCCTGGGCGAAGGAAAGCGCGCTCCCCAGGTTGAACAGTCCATCCGAACTGCCGAACGCATACGGAATCATCGCGCCGGTGAGAATAATCGTCTTGGTCTGGATTCGACGGGCTAACGCTGCCGCGGTTTCGACGATTGTGTCTGTTCCATGGGTGATGACGATCCGGTCCCCTCCACACGCCTCGCACCAGGCCGCGATGCGGTCGCGGTCCGCGTCGGTCATGTCGAGGCTATCAACCATCATCAGCGGGTGAACGCTCGTCGCGACGCGTGAGCGGCCGAGACGCAGCATCTCGGGCACGTGGGTGTCCTTGAAGAACAGGCGGCCGGTGATTTCGTCGTATTGCTTGTCAAAGGTTCCGCCACAGACCAAGATCGCTATCATCGGTCCCGCACCCGCACCCGCACCCGCACCCGCATTCGCACCGTCGCACCACGCACCATAGCACTCCGCACCGGCGAACGCCCCCGTCCCGGAATCGGACAAGATCGCAGCCAACCGTTCATCGCAACAACCGTCTAACTAACCTGTTGAAAGGACTTACTGCTGTTACGCGGTGTTGGTACAGTCCTCGCTATACGGAGCCTGAGCAAGCAGGTATGGCCATCCGCACTTTCATTCGAACGACTTTCAATGTCGTGGCGCTCGGCGCATTTCTCGGCGCGCCCGTGGCCGCTGCGTCGCTCTGGTTCCTGCTCACCGACCCGACGCTTGCTGGTGCGGTGGCCGAAGACCGCGCATTCTTTCCCGTCGCGCGGACGCTGTTGTTTGCGATGGGAAAGGTGATCGCCACAGTGTTGGCCTATCTCTGACCGACGATGCACAGAAGCACGAAAGCACAGAATTTTTGTAAACGATTCCGCGGGTTTCGCGACTCCCTGCATCGTCCGTTCATTTTGGTTTCAGTGTTTCCACCGTGAAATCAAACATCGTCTGCCGCAGATGCTTGATCAGATCCGGGTCGGTGAATCCGTGACGCGACTTCTCGTAGATCATCATCCGGAACGGTTTGCCGGCTTTTTGCAGCTCGTAGGCAAACTTTAGCGTGTTCTGCGCATGCACGTTGTCGTCAATCCCGCCGTGAATCAGCAGCAGGTCGCCGTGTAGATCTTTGGCAGCAGCGAGCACAGAACTCTTACGATAACCCTCGACGTTGTTGGCCGGCATCAGCATGAAGCGCTCGGTGTAGATGCTGTCGTAGAGTCCCCAGTCGGTCACATTGCCGCCGCCGATGCCCATCGCGAAACTCTTGCTGTGGGTGAGCGCGTACGTGACCATGAAGCCGCCGAAGCTCCAGCCATCGATACCAATCCGCGCGCCATCGACCCACGGCTGCGCCTTGAGATAATTCAGCCCGTCTTCAACATCGCGCAACTCGAGCTCGCCGAAGTTCTTGTAGCTTGGCCACTGCGACTGCGCGCCTTTGCCGCTCGCCAGGCGGTTGTCACACACCCACACCGCAATGCCGCGTTGGGCGAGCATCTGGTAATACATGCCGAGCGGACCGCCCCACGCGTTGCGCACCGACGACGCGCCGGGAGCTCCGTAGGTGAATTGCATCACCGGGTATTGGCGCGACGGATTGAAGTCGACCGGACGAATCAGCATCGCCTCCATCACGAAGCCGTCGCGGGTTTTCACTTGCAACAATTCCGGCTTGGATAACTTGAACTCGGTGAGCTGAGGAATCTTGCTTTCGTGCAACAACCGCACCTCGCTGCCGTCGGCGCGATGGACGCGCACCTGCGGCGGTGTGTGCAAGTCGCTCCAATTGTCGATGTAATGCGACAAGCCAGGGCTGAAGTTGGCGCGATGCGTGCCGGCGCGTTGCGACACCCGCGCCATCCCGGTCCCATCGAGCCTGGCGCGGTAGACGTCGATGCCGATCGGACTCCGTTCTGCGGCAGAGAAGTAGATCCATCCGTTCGATTCGTCGACGCCATGGAACGTGCGCAGATCCCAATCGCCCCTGGTCAGCTGCGTCACCTTCAGTTCGCCGGAATCGGCAGTTCTGGTGTAGCGGTACACGTGGCGATAGCCAGAACGATCGCTGATCCAGATGAACGAACCATCTTTCAACCAGACCGGCGCGCCAATCGGGTCGACCCACGCCTTGGTTGTTTCGCGAAAGATCGTGTTCGGCGCTTGCCCTGCAGTCACGGCGATGTTGACGTCAAGCCAGAACTGCTCCCGATTCTGCACCTGGTAGACGACGCGGCTGCTGTCAGGCGTCCACGCCACGTTGACGATTAGAATTTCGCTCGACCCGTATTTGCCGAGATCAACCCAGCGGACGTCACCCCCGACCGCGGCAATCACGCCCAGCTTCACCAGTGGATTCGGGTCGCCGGGCTTCGGATAGTCGGTCGTCTCGACTGTTAGTCGCGCAGGAATGTGATCGACGACGGTGAACTCGGGTACTGGCCGTTCATCGAGCTGCAGAAAGGCAAGCTGCGTCGAGTCCGGGCTCCACCAATACCCGCGGAAGCTGCCGCGGCCGTAGATCTCTTCCTGGTAAATCCAATCCAGCTTGCCGTTGAGCAGTTCATTGGTGCCGCTCGTCGTGAGCTGCCGCTCCTGTCGCTGCTCCTCGACGTTGACGACGTGCAGATTGTTGCGACGAACGAATGCGGCTTGGCGTCCGTCGGGACTGAACGAGAACTCTTCTTCTGGCGAAGGGTCGAAGGTCAGCCGGAACGCGCGCTCGCTGCCGAACAGGTAGTAATAGAGATCGTCGGCGATGGATAGAAGCACCGCGGTCCGGGCTGGATTCATCTCGAGCCCGCGATCGTTCGGCAGTCGCGCCACATCGTCTGCCTTCAACCCCGGGAGCGCAGCAAACGCCGCGCGCATCTTTTGCGCGTCGAACAGCGGTTCGGACGAGCCGCTGACCGCATCAACCTTGACCCACTCGACTTGTCCAGCCGTCGACGGCCGAGCCCACACGTAGTGCGTTTCGGAAACCCACGCCAGCCCGGTCGGGGCACCGCCGGCGAAGTCGATCCGGCGTACCGGGTCGTAGATGTCGTCGAGGGAAAGCGTCCGGGTCTGGGCCGACCCGCCGGCTGCCAGGAGCAGCAGCATTATCGTCAGGAGTGCGCGAGTCATGGTCATCCGATTCTAGTAGAGTGGCAACGATGGCCACCCTGACCTTTCTCGGCGCCGCGCGCACAGTGACCGGATCGAAATATCTGCTCGAAGTCGATGGCTTTCGCATCCTGGTCGACTGCGGCCAGTTTCAGGGGCTGAAAGAATTACGGCAGCGCAATTGGGCGGCTTTTCCGGTCCATCCGGCCTCCTTGCATGCGGTCGTCCTGACCCACGCGCACCTCGATCATTCGGGGCTGTTGCCGCGGCTGGTGGCCGGCGGGTTTCACGGCCGCATCTATTGCACTGCAGGCACCGCCGATTTGTGTTCACTGGTCCTGCCCGATGCAGGACGCATCCAGGAAGAAGATGCTCGTCTCGCGAACCGCGAACGCTTTTCGCGGCATTCGCCGGCCGTCGCGTTGTTCACCGAGGCAGACGCCTACGCGGCGCTGAGTCACGTCGAGACCGTAAGATACGACACGCCGGTCGAAGTGGCGCCGGGGATTCAGGCGGAGTTCACCATTGCCGGTCACCTCCTGGGCTCGGCTTACGTCCGGATCGCTCGCAGTAACGGCCAGGGTTCGCGGATCTTGTTCGGGGGCGATCTGGGCCGCTACGGTCGTCCGGTGTTGCCGGATCCGATGCCGGCGCCGCAGGCGGAAACGTTGCTGGTCGAGTCGACCTACGGAAACCGCGTGCATCCCGATACCGACGATGAGGCGCTGCTGGAGCGGATCGTCAAGGACACCGTGGCGCGCGGCGGGCGGTTGATTATTCCGGCCTTTGCGGTCGGTCGTGCCGAGGAAGTGCTCTACTGGTTGAAGCGGCTTGAGGACGCCGGCCGAATCGACCCGCTGCCGGTCTATCTTGATAGTCCGATGGCGGTTAACGCGCTGGCGTTTTACGCGCGCCATGAGAAAGAGCTGGACCCGGACGTCCAGACCGCCGGGGCCGAAGTCCACGCCTACGCCACCCGCCGCTTCATCGCCGTCGGCTCGGCGCGTGAATCGCGGGCGATCACGACGTCGACCGGCCCCGCGATTATCATCTCGGCGAGCGGAATGGCGACGGGGGGTCGGGTGTTACATCACTTGACGGCGTGCCTGCCCGACGCGCGCAATACGGTACTGTTCGTCGGCTACCAGTCGGAGGGCACGCGCGGGCGGGCGTTAGTCGACGGGGCCAAGTCGGTGAAAATTCACGGCGTCAGTGTCCCGGTTGCGGCACGGATCGAAAAGATCGACAGCATGTCCGCGCACGCCGATCAGCAAGAGATAGTGCGTTGGTTGCGCACGTTTGCCACGCCGCCGCAGCGGACGTTCCTGGTGCACGGCGAGGCACCGGCGCAGGACGCGTTAAAGCAGGTGATTGAAAAATCGCTGGGTTGGGCCGTCCATGTTCCACAGCACGGTGAAAAAACCGAGGTAGCGCTGTAATGCCCGCGTCTGACCCGTCGACATCGCCACGCCCCGACCGCCCGTATCGCCTTGAACAGATCGACGAGGCGGCGGTGGTGCAGCTCTATGCCGACGGCTTCACCGAGTTGTCCCGCGACAATCGCATCCTCGTCTGGCACTTGTATCTCGCGGCCCGCGCCGGCCGCGACATCTATTACGACCAGCGCTATCGTCACAGCCTGGCGATGCGCGACATTCTCGAAGAGATCGTCAGCCACAGCCACGGCATCTCGGCGCCCGTGCTCGCCGAGATCTGGCGCTACACCAAGCTGGTCTGGATCAACACCGGGCCTTACAACAATCTCACCGCGCGCAAATTCGTCCTGAATCTGTCGCCGGCCGACTTCGTCGAGGCGGCACAGATCGCCGCACGCAATGGTGCGCGATTTTGCGTCGACACCCGCGAAGATGTCGCCGCCTTGATCGCACGCTATGCCCCGATGTTCTTCGACCTGTCGGTCGATCCGATGGTGACCTGCAAGACACCGGGGCAGGGCCGCGACATCCTGCAGGCGAGCGCCAACAATCTTTACAGCGGCGTGACGATGGCCGACCTGGCCTCGCTGGTCGAGCGCTATCCGCTCAACTCCCGGATCAGCAAGCGCGATGACGGTGCGGTCGTCGAAGAGGTCTACCGCGTCGGCGGCTTGTACGATCCCGAACTGCGCGCGATCGTCGGCCATCTCCGCGACGCGCTGCCGTTTGCACCCGAGTCGCTTGCCGCGGCGCTGCGTGCGCTGATTCGCTGGTACGAAACCGGCGAGGACAGCGATCGCCAGGCGTTCGATATTGCCTGGGTCCAGAACCTCGAGTCGGACGTCGACACGATGAATGGCTTCATCGAGGTCTATACCGATGCGCGCGGCATCAAAGGCGCCTGGGAAGGCGTCGTGTATTACGTCAACCGCGAGAAGACCGAAAAAATTCACCGGCTCGCGGCCAACGCGCAGTGGTTCGAAGATCATCTGCCGGTCGATCCGCGCTTTCGCAAACCGCAGGTGCAAGGCGTCTCGGCGCGTGCGATTGAAGTGGTCTTTGAAGCAGGAGACTCCGGGCCGATCTCGCCGATCGGCGTCAACCTGCCGAACGACCAGCGCATCCGCGAGGAATACGGCAGCAAGTCGGTATCACTGTCCAACGTGATCGAAGCCTACGAACAGTCGACGCTCGATAGTTTCCGGCACGAGTTCGCATGGAGCGACGACGAGATCGCCAGAGCGAAGCAGTGGGGCGCATTTGCCGGCGAGTTGACGACCGAGATTCACGAAGTACTCGGTCACGGCTCCGGGCGGATGGCCAGAGATGTGACCGCGCAGCCACAGGAGTTGCTGAAAGAGCAGTATTCGTCGCTCGAAGAGTCGCGCGCCGACTTGGTGGCGTTGTACTTCGTTGCCGATCCGTATCTGGCGGCGCTGGGGTTGGTGCCCGCCGAACATCACGGCGAAATCGTTCAGGCTGAATACGAAGCCTATGCGCGCAATGCGCTGGTGCAGCTGCGCCGCGTCCGGGAAGGGACGCAGCTCGAGGAAGATCACATGCGCAACCGCCAGGCCATCGTCAATTGGCTGATGGCCCACACCAGCGCAATTGATGTTCGGACACGAGATGACAAGACCTACTACGTGCTCGTCGACGCGGGGGCGTTTCGGGCCGGAGTCGCGACGCTGCTTGCCGAAGTCCAGCGGATCAAGTCGGAGGGCGATTACGCCGCCGCCAAGGCCCTGTTTGAGACCTACGGCGTCCACTTTGACGCCGCTTTACGCGACCAGATCGTCGCGCGCGTCGACCGATTGCGGCTGCCGTCGTATACCGGCTTCGTGATGCCGAAGCTGGACGCGGTCTACGACGCGTCGGGCGCGATCAGCGATATCGAGATTTCCTACCCGTGCGACCTGGCGACGCAGATGTTGGAGTTTTCGGCGCCACGGCGCGCGGCGTACAATCCCGCGCATGCGACTGGTTAGCGCTCATACCCTTTTCTGCTTGGTCGTGGCCACCGCGGCAGTGTCGGCGCAGCCGATGTCGCTGCGTGAGCGGCTGTTGCTCGCCGAAGACAGCCGGGCGCAGGCGCCCGACGATCTGGCGGCGCTGCGTCAGGGACTGACCAACCGCGACCCGCAGATTCGCCGCCAGTCAGTACGCGCGATTGGACGACTCGAGAAACCCGATCTGATTGCGCCACTGACCCGTTCGCTGGCCGACGACAACGTCGAGGTGCGCATCGAAGCGGTCAACGCTATCGGTCAACTGGCCATTGGCGCCAAGGGCGTGGCCGACGCCGTGGCCCGTCTACTCGCCCGGGCCAAGTCGGAAGGTGAGCCGCGCGTGTGGGGACCAATTGCCGCAACCCTGGGCCGCCTCCCGTACACCGCTCCCGCCGATGTCGACCGGGTTGAGGCGGTCATCGCCCGCGTGCTGCCATCAGGCGCCGCCACCGCGATTCAGATTGACGCGTTGCTTGGCGCGACCGAGGGACTTGAAGCCCTGGCCAGGCAGAGCGGCAAGATCTCTCGACTCAAGGCGCCAACGCTCGACGGGTTGCGTGTTGCCGCTGCGCTCGAGGGGCGGGCGCAAGACGCTGACAAGCTGGCCCGGATCCGCTGCTTTGCCACGCTCGCGCTCACCGCCGCTGGCGCGGTAACGCGTTCCGGTCTCGACGCGGGCATTGCCGACGCCGACGACGAGGTCAGACGGCTGACGGTGGTGTCGGCGAGAGCGGCGATCGACGGTCGCGAGATGGTGATCGCCAAAGGCTTGAGTGACCGCAACGCGCAGGTGCGCTACGAAGCGCTGCAGACCTGGAGCCGCCAGGCGCAGAAGACGTCGTGCGCGGCGCTGTTGCAGGCGGTGCGTGATCCCAATCCGCATGTGTCGCTGTTGGCGATCGATCTGCTCGGCAACGGCTGCCCGGCACACGAGCCGGCAACGACCACGCTGCAGTCACTCGCCGAAGTGCTGACGCCGCAATCGAGCGCTTGGCACGCACCGGCGCACGCTCTCGTCTCGCTGGCGAAGGTCGCGCCGGACGAGGCGCGCAAGATCCTGCCGCGCTACGTGTCGCACCCGACGTGGCAGGTACGGATGTATGCGGCGCGCGCGGCCGGCCCGGTCGCCGCGATCGAGGACCTGCACCGACTCGGTGCGGATTCCCACCCCAATGTTCGTGAAGCAGCACTCGGCCAACTGATCGCATTGAAACGCCCGGAGGCGGAGAGCGTCGCGATCAGCGCGCTGACGCGAGGCGATTATCAACTGGTCATGACTGCGGCGCGCGCGTTGTCGGCTGCCACCGATCAGGCCGAGGCGGTCAACGCTCTTAACGCGGCGCTGGGCCGGATCAGCGCCGAACGCCGCGACACGTCGCGTGACGCACGCGCCGCCATCCTGGACGCTCTGAAGCAGTTGCAGCCCGCCACGATTCCGCCAAGTGTGGTTGGCAGCATTGTGACGCCGGGAGGTCGCCGTATCGATGTCAGTCGTCTCGATGCGCTGTCGTATCAGCGGTTGCGCTTCGTGATGGCCGGTCGGGGCACCTTCGATTTACAGCTGCTGCCCGACCAAGCGCCGGTCACTGCGCTGCACATTGCCACCCTCGCACGTGACGGCTACTACAACGGCCTGACCTTCCATCGCGTGGTCCCGAACTTCGTGATTCAAGGCGGGAGTCCCGGGGCCAACGAATATATGGGGCAGGGACCCTTCATGCGGGACGAAGTCGGGCTCGTCTCTCACCGCCGCGGAACGGTTGGCATTTCGACGCGCGGGCGCGATACCGGCGATGCGCAGCTGTTTATCAATCTCGTCGACTCGCCACGGCTCGATCACGTTTATACCGTCTTCGCCGAAGTGGTCAGCGGGATGGACGTCGTCGATACCATTCTCGAAGGTGACGTGATCGAGCGGGTGGAGATTGTGCCGGCGCCCAGCCGATGACCTCAGCGAGGCTGCCCAGAGATCTGTCGCCCAATGCGGCGACCCGGCTGCTGATCACGCTGCGCGAACAAGGGATTCGCGTCACCGACCTGACGGAATCAAATCCCACCCGCGTCGGCCTTTCCTATCCGGAGGATCTGCTGACGCCGCTCGCGTCGCCTCGGGCTCTGGCCTATGACCCGCTGCCACTGGGATTGCTCGCGGCCCGCACTGCTGTGTCGTCCGACTTCGCCCGACGCGGCCTTGATGTGGCGGCTGAACGGATCGCCCTCACCGCGAGTACCAGCGAGGCCTATGCGCTGCTGTTCAAGCTGCTGTGCGACCCCGGCGACGCGGTACTGGTGCCGCAGCCGAGTTATCCGTTGTTCGATCACCTCACCGCGCTGGAATCGGTCAGGGCGACCCCCTACCGCCTGGAGTATCACGGCACGTGGCGCATTGACGTCGATGATCTGCAGCGCGCTGTTGATCAGTCCACGCGAGCTCTGCTGATCGTCTCGCCCAACAACCCCACGGGCTCGTTCTTGCATAGCGACGACCTCGTGGCGGTCGCACAGCTTTGTTCGCAGCACGACCTGGTGTTGATCGGCGACGAAGTGTTCGCCGATTACCCACTCGACGCGTCACCGCGTGCAGTTTCGGTACTCCAGGCAGCGGATATTCCGACGTGTAGCCTTGGCGGCCTCTCGAAATCGATGGGACTGCCGCAGCTCAAGCTCGGCTGGATTGGATTTGGCGGACCGACAGTGCCGGTCGCCACGTTGATCGATGCGTATGAAGTGGTCGCCGACACCTATCTGTCGGTATCCACGCCCGTACAGGCCGCGCTCCCCGAACTTCTAACCCACGCACTGCCGTTACGGCAGCAAATTCAGACGCGGCTTGAGCGCAACCTGGTCGCCCTGCGCGCGGCGGCGGCCGCCGTCCCCGAGGTGCGGGTGCTGCGCGTCGAGGGCGGGTGGTCGGCGGTGTTGCAAGTGCCGGCTTACGAGTCGGAAGAGGCGATGGTCCTCGACCTGCTTGAAAACGATCACGTCCTCGTCCACCCCGGGTATTTTTTTGACTTCGATCGCGAAGCGTTTCTGATCGTGAGCCTTCTGGTCGAACCGGCCGCGTTTGACGAGGCCGTGGCGCGCGTGCTGCGTCGCGTCTCACGTCCGGGGTTCCGCGCATGAACGCGCGTCGGCGCAGCGGCATCCTCGCGCCGCTGTTCTCGCTGGCCTCGACGCGCAGTTGGGGCGTTGGCGAGTTTCTCGACCTGCCGGTGTTCGCACAGTGGCTGCAGTCGGCCAACCAGGCCTTCGTCCAGATTCTTCCGATCACCGAAATTCCGGAAGCTGACACGTCGCCGTACTCAGCGCTGACAGCGATGGCGCTCGACCCGATCTATATCTCGGTCCCGGCGATGGAGGATTTTCACGCGGCCGGCGGGGAACGGCGGTTTACCGCGGATGATCGCGCCGCGCTCACACGCATCCAAGCCACGACGCGGGTTGATCATCGTGCCGTGCGCGCGCTGAAGTCGCGCTGGCTGCGGCGCGCTTACGAACACTTCATGGCCAACGAAGTGCCTGCCGGCACCGCCCGCGCGCACGCATTTGTCACCTTCATGCGCGACGAAGCATGGTGGCTCGACGATTACGCGGTGTTCCTCTCGATCCGCGCCCGTCAAGCGCTCCGCCCCTGGTGGGAATGGCCCGAACCGCTCGCCCGCCGTCATGATGACGCGATGACGCAGGCGCGGGAGCAGCTGCGCGGCGAGATTTACTTGCGGAAGTACGTGCAATGGATTGCCGCGCAGCAGTGGAACGACGCGCGCGAACGCTCGCGCCCGCTGCAGGTGTTTGGCGACGTGCCGTTCATGATCTCCGCCGATAGCCCTGATGTGTGGACGCGGCAGAATGAGTTTCGCTTCGACTCCACGGTCGGCGTGCCGCCCGACGCCTTTAGCGACACCGGCCAGGACTGGGGTCTGCCGCCGTGGCGCTGGGACGTGATGGCGCAGAACGATTTTGAATGGATGAAGCGGCGCGCCCGACGCACCGCGACGCTGTTCGACGGCTTCCGGCTCGATCATCTCGTCGGGTTGTATCGCACCTACATGCGGCCGATCGAGAAAACCACGCCGCCGTTTTTTGCGCCCGATGAGGAGTGGCAGCAGCAACAACTCGGCGAGCGGTTGATCGGCCTCTACCAAGACACCGGCGCGGAGATCATCGCGGAAGATCTCGGCACCGTGCCCGATTTCGTGCGGGCGTCGTTACACCGGATGTCCGTCCCCGGGTTCAAAGTGATGCGCTGGGAAAAGCACTGGCATTCGTACGGCCAACCGTACGTCGATCCAGCCGAATACCCGGAGACGTCGGTCGCGACAACCGGCACCCATGACACCGAACCGATGGCGATCTGGTGGGAGAATCTGTCGGTGGACGAACGGCGGCAGGTGCTGCAAATTCCGTCGCTGCGCCGCGACCTGGATGAAGGCCTGCTTCAGCAGTTTGAGAACAGCAGCGCTTTGGATCGCGCGTTGAACGACGCGCTGCTGCGGGCACTACTCGATGCGCAATCGCGCCTGGTGATTACGCCACTGCAGGACCTCTTCGGGTGGCGCGACCGAATCAACACGCCGGCCCAGGTCACGGACCAAAACTGGACGTGGCGGATGCCATGGCCGGTCGACGAACTGGCCAACAACCCGGAGGCGACAAGCCGTGCCGACGCGTTGGCGAGGTGGACGGAAAAGGCGGGTAGGCAGGTGGGCAGGTAAGCAGGTGGGCAGGTAAGCAGGTGGGCAGGTGGGCAGGTAGATGTGCAATCGCACCCGCCTACCCGCCCACCTGCTTACCTGCCCACCCGTGCCAAGTCGGCTTCCGCCGCGATGTAGCCGAACGCGGACCATTGCCGGCCGGCAACGACGCGTTCGAGGATCTCCCGCGCACGCGCGCGGTTCCCGGTGACGTAGTAGTAGTTGGCAACCCCGTACCCCTGCGTGGCGATCGTCAGATCGTCGGCGTTAGCCGGGTCGAGGAGTGCCTCTGGTTTTTCGACGCCCTTGTACATCAGCAAGCGGCGGTGATACGAGCCGTTCTCGAGGATGTCCATCTTGGGCGTGATCCGGACGAGCACCTGGTCGGCCTCAGCCTTGCGATTGAGCCGCATCAGCGTCATCCACAGCCAGTCGCTGGTCGCGGCCACCGAGTCGTCATTGGTCGAGACCTTCATGCACTCGCGGTAGGCGTTGACCGCCTTCTCGAAGTCGCCCGTGAGGTAATACGCGAGGCCCAGGTGGTACCAAATATTGTGGTGCAGCGAGCTGCGCGGTGTGCCGGTCGGATTGGGCGCGCCATCCGGCTCGATCTCATCCTTGGTGCCCTTGATCAGCGCCGCGGCCTTTTCAAAATCAGCAATCGCCCGATCGAACTGGCGCGTCGTGATGTAGCGATGGGCGCGGTGCCGATACAGCTTGGCGCTGTTGGGATGCTGGGCGATGCCTTTCGAGAACGTGGCGATCGCATCCTGGTAGCGCCAGAGGTACGCCTGGCGCCGCCCGACCCAGACGATCGCGTCCTGGTCGGCCGGCTTCGCGGCGAGAGCTTTTTCGGCCTGGGCGAGGTCGGCTTCGAGTTTGACGCGCGTCGGCAGTTCGATGCGGTAGAGCGGCTTGCCTGACAGCGAGGTCGCTTCGGGCTGCTGCGCCGCGGGAGTGACGACCAGGAATGAGAGGAGCAAGGTGGCGATCGTGAACGTGCGCATGTTAGCGGTCCTTTTCAACGGGTTGGGCATCGATGACATCCTCGGGGAGCCCAAGGAGATTTGCACTTTGTAAGATGCGCGGCGCCGTATCGACGCTTTGCAGCGGTTCGATCTCGGTGCCCGAGGTCGCGCCGAGTTCCTTGAACTTGCGTGCGGTCACCAGCACGCGCCCCTCGTAGGAACCAATCGCATCATTAAACGCCTTGACCGTGCTGTCCAGACGCATCCGCAGCGTGTCGAGATACTCGGTCATCTTGGCGACGCGGGTGTAGAGCTCGCGGCCGAGCGCCTGAATCTCCTCGGCGTTGTGCGCCAGGCGTTCGTGACGCCAGCCGTGCGCCACGACCTGGAGCAGGGCGATCAAGGTGATCGGACTGGCCGGAAACACCTGACAGCGGACGCCGAAGTCGATCAGTTCGGGATCTTGTTGCAGGGCAGACTGGAAGAACGCTTCGCCCGGCAGGAACATCACCACGAACTCGGGCGAGGGCTGAACCTGTTCCCAGTAATTCTTCCCGCCCAACTTAGTCATGTGATCGCGGACCTGGCGGGCGTGATCGGCCATCCGGGCAGCGCGGGTGGCGTCATCGGTCGCTTCTTGCGCGTTGAGATACGCCTCGAGTGGCGCTTTTGCGTCGATCACCACCGTGCGGCCACCCGGCAGCTTGATCACCATGTCGGGACGCTGGCGCCCCTGCTCACCAAGCAGCGACGGCTGCTCGACGAAGTCACAGTAATCGAGCATCCCGGCGAGTTCAACGACCCGCTTCAGCTGCATTTCGCCCCAGCGGCCGCGGACGTTTGGCGTGCGGAGGGCGCGGACCAGATTCTGAGTCTCGCCACGCAGCCGTTCCTGCTGCTGGTTCAGTTCACGCAGCAGGGTGGCGATGGCGGTCCCGGTTTGGATGCGGTTCTTTTCGCCCTCGCCCAGTTTCACGTCGACTTGCGATAACGCATCGCGAATCGGCTTCAGCAGATCGTCGAGCGCCGTCTGCCTGCGCCCGATCTCGCCGAGCGCATCTTTATGGACGTTACCGAGTTTCTGGTCGGCGAGCTTGAGGAATTCCTCGGTCGTGGCGCGGAGCGCCGCACCGGCCAGCGCATCAAACGAGGCTTTGAGCTGCACTTGCGCCTGTTCGACCAGCGCAACCTTCTCTGGAATGATCTGGCGTTGATGTGCGACTTCCGTGCGCAGTTGCGCGTTCTCTTCGCGGATCGCAATCGACGCGAGCTGCGTGTTCTGCAGATCCTGGCGGGTCTGCTTGAGGTCCTCCTGGACATCGCCCAGACGCCGGGCCGTCTCGCTGAACAGCGTCTGCTGCGCCTGCAGCGCGCCCTGATGGGACTGAGACGCGTCCTGCATCGCCCTGGCGCTGGCGGTGCGCGTCACGGTCCACGCGAGAATCAGACCAACGAGAAACGCGGCTGCCGCCGTACCGAACAGGGTCAGATCTGGATTCATTTAGAGACAGGGCACGTCCAAGCCGCAGAAAGTTTCACACCCTTTCACTCTGCGAACAAGGGCGGAACTCTATTAGAGTGTAGACACTCCTCGTCCCGCCGCATACATGGAATCAACTTACGACGGCTTTGGCGTACGCTCGCAAGCGATCGATCCCGAGTCCGGCGACCCCGTCGAAGTGCTGTCGTTCGCGCCGGCACTGGTTGCGGCGCCGGAGTTTGCGACAGCGGTCGGCGAGCGCGTGGCCCGGTTGGCGAGCGTCCGCACACCTTTTACGCGCGGGCGCGGCGGCTCGATCGACCTGCCGGCGACGCCTTGCAGCTGTCCTCGGACGCCATCGCCGGTTGGCGGCTGTCCGAGGTGCTGCGGCTGGTCGAACGAGAACGGCTGACCCTGGACATCGGGGTCGTGCTGGCGCTGATGCGCCAACTGATCCCCGCGGTCGCGTTGTTTTCACGCCATCAGCGTGAGGCAGCGATCGGTACGATCGGCGTCGAGCGCTTGATTTTGACGCCGCAAAGCCGCTTGATCCTGACCGAATACGTCCTCGCCCCAGGCGTCGAGACGCTGCAGTATTCACGCGAACGACTGTGGCGCGAATTCCGGGTCGTGCTGCCGCATTCCGCCAGTCCGTCGCGCATCCCCCCGAGCGCCGACGTCGTCGGCATCGGTGTCGTCGCGGTGTCGCTCCTGCTCGGTCGAGTGCTGAGAGAGGACGAGTATCTGGTGTCGCTCGGCGAGTCGTTCGAGACGCTGACCGAATCACACGCCGGAGCGACGCGAAAAGTGTCGGCTCCGTTCTGCAGCTGGATTTCGCGGGCGTTGCAGTTTGACGAGCACGGCGGCTTCAAGACACCGCACGAAGCGCAGTTGGCGTTCGAAGAGATGCTCGCGAAGCAACGCGACTACGTCACGACGCCGGCGCAACTCGAATTGTTCGTGTCGCGCTTGGAGAAGCTGGTTTCGGCACCTCCGTCCCCCGGACCTCCGTCCCCAGGACCTCCGTCCCCGGAACCTCCGTCCCCAGAAGCGGTCAGGCTTCGCGTCGATACCGGTGGCCGCAAGTGGCTGACCGGTGCACTTGCCGGGTTCGTAGTCCTCGCCTTAATCGAGGGCGGCGTCATCGCCTGGCTGATGACCAGCGACGTCGCGCCAGGCTCAACCGGGCAGGGCGAAGTAATCATCCAGTCACGCCCGGCCGCCGCGCGGGTCAGTATTGACGGCGAGGAGCGCGGCTTGACGCCGTTTACAACTGCACTGACACCGGGCGCGCACATCCTGGAGATTCGCGTCGGACGGTCCGAGCCACGCGTCCTCCCAGTCCACATCAGGGCCGGCGTGCAGAACGGGTTTTACGTCGAACTGCAAAGCGTGTCGACCGTCGGCGGCCTGGATGTTCGCACCAATCCCCCCAATGCGCGGGTGACCGTCGACGGGCAGTTTCGCGGCACCAGCCCGCTTGTCCTGCGCGACCTGCCGCCAGGCGAACACGACGTGCTCATCGAGGGCAGCGGTCAACAGGTGCGCCAGACCGTGCGTATCGAGCCTGGCATTACCAGTCAACTCGTCGTACCGCTGGCCCGCTGACGCACAGCACTCAGCACCGCGCCCACGCCCCCTGACGTGTTAGGATTTCGCCTTCCCGGAGGAACACGTCATGAAGCGGATTTTTGTGTTGTCGTGTGTGTTGGTGCTGTCGTCGGCGATCCCCGCACTTGCGCAGAAGGCGCTCGCTGAAGCGATGGCGCGGAGTGCGGCCGGGACGTTCCGTAACCTGGTCGAATCCGCCGAGAAAATGCCCGAAGCGGATTACACCTTCCAGGCGACCAAGGACACCCGGACGTTCGGTGCGTTTGTCGGTCACACCATTAATTCCGCCTACAACAACTGCTCGCGCGCCAAGGGTGAGGCCAACCCGAACAAAGAAGACCTCGAAAAGGTCACCTCGAAGGCGACGCTGGTGGCCGCGGCCAAGGCCGTGCAGGCGTATTGCGATGCGGTCTATGCGGCACAGACCGATGCGTCGTTGTCCGAAATGATTGCGCTCGGTCAGCAACAGGGCCCGCGTGGCCAGGCGTTGATTGGCGTGATCAGCCACAACATGAACGAATACGGGCAGATGGTGATCCTGATGCGCCACAAGGGTGTGGTGCCGCCAACCACTGAGCGCGCGCAGGCGCCACGCAAGCCGGGGCAGGAATAAACGGATGCGGAGGCTGTTCCTCGTTGGTCTGCTCGCGGTGGCCATTGCCGCCGCCAGCGCCTGTCGTGCAGCCTCCGCCGAACCGCCCCGTGGCCCGGCCCGGGGTGGCGACATCAGGATCGCCCGCGACTCCGAGATCCTGCGCGCCCTGGTCCCGCGGCAGACCACCCTCGCCTCCCTGCTCAAACAACATCAACTGCTCGGTCGCGAGGCGGCGGCGCTGGTCGCCGGCATGGGCGCGAAGTTCGACCTGCGTCGGGTGCGCGCCGGTCAGGCGTATCGCCTGGACCGGTTTCTCGACGGCCGCGTCCGCGAATTCGACTTCGAGGTCGACATCGATCGACGACTGGTGGTGCGACGCCGCGAGACGGCTGGCCAGCCCGCGTTCGATGTCGAACTTGCGACCCTCCCCAAAAGCGTCGCCCACACCGTCGTCAACGGTGTCATCAGCGCCGACACCCCGTCGTTGACGCAAGCGCTTGATGCCGCTGGCGAACGCATCGAACTCGCGCTGGCCCTGGCCGACGTCTTTTCGGGCGAACTGGATTTCAACAACGATCTCCAGCCGGGTGACACCTTTCGTCTGATCGTCGAAAAAGCGACGCGCGAGGATGGCGTGTTCGCAGGCTATGGCCCGGTCCTGGCCGCGGAATACGTCAATGACGGACAAGTCCTGCAGGCACTCCGTTTTACTGCGCAGGACGGCAGGGCCAGCTACTACGATGCCAACGGGCGGTCGTTGAAACGGTTCTTTTTGAAATCACCGCTGAAGTTTGAACCGCGCATCACCTCATCGTTCTCACGGGCGCGCCGGCACCCGGTGCTGAACTACACCCGCGCCCACAACGGCGTCGACTACGCGGCGCCGTCCGGTGCTCCCGTCGTCGCGGTAGCGAGCGGCGTGGTCACCTTTGCGGGTTGGATGGGTGGCGGCGGGCGCACCGTCCGCCTGCGACACGCGACCGGCTATGAAAGCGATTACCTGCACCTCTCGGCAATCGGCCCAGGCATCCGCAAAGGCGCACGCGTCAGTCAGGGTGATGTGGTCGGCCGCGTCGGGGCGACCGGCCTGGTGACGGGTCCGCACCTTCACTACGGGCTGCGGCGCGACGGCGCGTACGTCAATCCGGTCCGCGAGCATGCCACCATGCCGCCCGGGGAGCCGATCGCGACGACGCATCGCGCCGCATTCGCCGCAGAGCGCGATCGGCGAATCGCCGCGCTCTCTTTGGGACCGATCCGCTTCGCGGATCGGTCCGACTCCTCGCTTCGCTCGAGTGGGACGGCTTCGCCGGTGGGTTAGCGGAAGCTCCAGCCGACGCCGAACTTGAGATTCGGCGAATCAATGGCGCCGACTTTCACTTCGAAGAACAACCCGCGGCTGTTCTCGGCCCCGACGACGAAATTCAAACCGGCTTCGGTGTCACTGTTGCCGTCCGCCGAGTAGAGGTTCAACGCCGGCCCGCCGCCGCCATAGATATCCCAGTCGCTGTCCGTATCGAACTTATAGACCGCCTCGAAGTTGACGCCCACATGGGTCAGGCCGTCACCGAACCCGACTTCGACATTGGGCTTGAAATGCAGGCGCTCGATCAGCGCGCTGGTCTCGTAGTGACCGCCGACATAAAACTGGTCTGGCTCGACCGACACCCCGGCGCGCACACCGGGGCCCTGGGCTGCCACGAGTGACGGCAGTGCCACGGTCATCAACGCACCGAGAAAAAAAGACACACGTGTATTGCGACGATTCGCAAATCGGAACATTCCAAGCCTCCATCCTGCTCTACAGCACGAGGTGTGCCACCGGCTAACGGATAATAGGGCGTGGCTTTGATCTTTCCCTTCGCCGCCCTGCGCCCGGCGCCCGCCGTTGCCGCCGCCGTCGCCGCGGTGCCCTACGACGTTGTTACTACTGACGAAGCGCGCGCACTCGCGGCCGGGAATCCGCTGAGTTTTTTGCACGTGTCGCGGGCCGAGATCGATCTGCCGCCGGGCACCGATCCCCACGCCGATGCTGTTTATGATCGCGCCACCGAAAATTTTCGCGACTTGCGATCACGCGCGCCGTTAGTCGAGGAAGAGGCGCCGACTTTTTACGTCTACCGATTACACCTGGGCGGGCATACGCAGACGGGCGTGGCCGCATGCTTTTCGATCGAGGAGTACGAAAACGATCTGATTAAGAAACACGAGAAGACACGACCTGACAAGGAAGACGATCGCACACGCCACATGACAGCGATCGGTGCGCAGACCGGCCCGGTGTTCTTAACCTATGCGGCGTCCGCTGAGATCGACGCCATCGTCGAACGGGCCACCGAACGCGACGCCCTCTTTGATTTTGCGGCGGCTGACGGCGTCCACCATCAAATCTGGACCGTGGACGTCGAGGATCATCGAGCGCTGGTCGAGGCCTTTGCCACGGTGCCGCACCTGTATATCGCTGACGGCCACCATCGCGCTGCCAGTGCCGCGCGCACCCGGCGCGCGCTCAGCGGTCGCGGCAGCGGGGAACACGAACGGGTCCTAGCGGTCGCCTTTCCGGACGTGCAAATGAAGATTCTCCCGTACAACCGGGTCGTCAAAGACCTCCACGGCATGACGGCCGCACAGTTCCTCGAGTCGGTAAACAAGGCTGTTCCGGTCACCGCCGGCGCGCCGGAAACGCCACATCAAAAAGGGCACGCGACGATGTATGTGGCGGGGCACTGGTATCGCCTGGACTTAGGGACCAATGGCCACGCTGGCGACGCCGCGGCCCGACTCGATGTCAGCCGCTTGCAGGACCTGATTTTGTCGTCGCTGCTCGGGATTCAGGATGTGCGCACCGATCAGCGGATTGGTTTTGTCGGCGGCATCCGCGGCACCAACGAACTCCAGCGACTGGTGGATAGCGGTGCTGCGGCGGTCGCCTTCGCGCTGTATCCGGTCAGCGTCGACGATCTGATGCAGATTGCCGACGCCGGCGGGATCATGCCGCCGAAGTCGACCTGGTTCGAACCAAAACTTCGCGACGGACTGTTGTCCCATTTGATCTAGTCAGCGGACCCATGAAGATTCTCATCGCCGATAAGTTCGAACAGTCCGGTGTCGATGGCCTCAAGGCCCTCGGCTGCGAGGTTGTTTACGAACCCAACCTCAAAGACGAGGCGCTGACCGCGGCGGTGCAGTCAACCGGCGCGCAGGTGCTGGTGGTGCGCTCGACACCGGTGAACGCCGCGATGCTTGACGCGGGACAGTTGTCGCTGATCGTCCGCGCCGGGGCCGGCGTGAATACCATTGATGTCGCTGCGGCGTCGCAGCGCGGCATCTATGTTTCGAACTGCCCGGGCAAGAATGCGGTCGCCGTCGCCGAACTGGCATTTGCGCTGATGCTGGCACTGGACCGTCGGGTGCCTGATAACGTCACCGCGCTCCGCGCCGGGCAGTGGAACAAGAAAGAGTTTTCAAAAGCACAAGGCCTGTTCGGCCGCACGCTCGGGTTGATCGGGTTTGGCAGCATCGGCCAGGAGGTCGCGCGGCGTGCGCGGGCCTTCGGCATGCCGGTCGTGGTCTGGAGCCGCCGCTTCACCGCCAACGCCGACGCTCGTCGGCAGGCGATCGAGGAGTTAGGCATTGAGGTCGTGGACGGGCCTGAGCAGGTGATGGCGCGTGGCGACATCGTCAGCGTTCACCTGGCCTTGACCAAGGAGACGCGTGGGTTCGTCGGTGCCAGCCTGTTGGGTCACGCGAAGCCTGGCGCCATGTTCATCAATACCGCTCGCGGTGAAGTCGTCGATTACCGGGCGCTTGCCGAGGCGATTCGCGACCGTGGGTTGCGCGTTGGCCTTGACGTCTTCGCGCACGAGCCAGCAACGGCCGAAGGCGCGATGACCGATCCGATTCTGTTGCTGCCCAACGTCATCGGCACGCATCACATCGGCGCGTCAACCGATCAGGCGCAGGAAGCCATTGCCGCGGAAACCGTTCGCATCGTCCGCACGTTTGTCGAAACAGGCGGCGTGCCGAATGTCGTGAATCTGGCGAAGCACACGCCGGCCACCCATATGCTGGTGGTGCGTCATCGTGACAAGCCGGGCGTGCTCGCGCATGTCTTCGATCGGCTGCGCGCCGCTAATATCAATGTGCAGGAGACGGAGAACATCATTTTCGAGGGCGCCCACGCGGCGGTGGCGCGAGTCAATCTCGATGGCGAACCACCGAAGACGACCCTCGACCAGATTCAATCGGGCAATACAGACGTACTAGATCTGCAACTCATCCACTTGTCCTGACACGGCACCAGTCACGGAAGCGCGGAGTCACGGAAACAATAAAATAAGGTTTCCGTGTTTCCGTATTTGCGTGCCGTACGTGAGAGCCATATGCCAACTGCCACCAATCGCATTTTTAATTTTTCGGCCGGCCCCGCGGTGTTACCGAAACCTGTGCTGGAAGAAGCACAGCGCGACCTGATCGCACTCCCTGGTGTCGGCATGTCCGTGCTCGAGATCAGCCACCGCTCCAAGGCCTTCGAAGACATTCTCGGCACGACGGAGGCCGATATCCGCACGCTTGGCGGTATCCCGGCGACGCACAAGGTGCTGTTTCTGCAGGGTGGCGCCTCACTGCAGTTTTCAATGGTGCCGATGAACCTGCTGACCAGCGGGCGCACCGCGGACTACATCGTGACCGGTGGCTGGGCGCAAAAAGCGGTCAAAGAAGCGCAGCGTGTCGGCACGGTCAACATTGCCGGGTCGACCGAATCGGAAAGCTTCTCGCGCATTCCCCGTCAGGATGAACTGCAGCTGACCGGTGATGCCGCCTATGTGCACATCACGACGAACAACACCTTGTTCGGCACCGAGTGGAAAACGGAGCCCTCGGTCGGGGACGTGCCGCTTGTCGCCGACACCTCTTCGGACATGTTCAGCCGGCCGATCGACGTGGCCAAGTACGGCTTGATCTACGCTGGGGCGCAAAAGAATCTCGGCCCATCCGGCGTGACCCTGGTCATCGTTCGTGAGGACCTGCTGGCGCGCTCAGCGAAGTCGCTGCCGACGATGCTGAATTATGCGGTCCACGTCGAGAACGGGTCGATGTACAACACGCCGCCGTGCTTCGGCATTTACCTGATGGGGCTGGTGGCGAAGTGGGCGATTGCCGAAGGCGGCCTGCCGGCCGTTGGCGCGCGTAACCAGCGCAAAGCGCAGACGCTGTACGCGGAAATCGATCGCAGCGGCTATTACCGCGGCACTGCAGACAAGGCGTCGCGGTCGAACATGAACGTCACGTTCAAGTTGCCGAACGAGGACGTCGAGAAGAGGTTCGTGAAGGAGAGCACCGCAGCCGGACTGGATGGCCTGAAGGGTCACCGGTCGGTCGGCGGGATGCGCGCATCGATCTACAACGCCTTTCCGGACGAGGGCGTCGACGCGCTGGTCGAGTTTATGCGCGAGTTTGAGAGAAAAAACGGCTAGAGCAATCTGTGGTGACTTCTTCGGTGGTCACTGCCGGCGTCGTCGGCGTCCGCGACGGCGTCGACCCCGGGGCGGTGCGTCGGTGGTTGGCGCGTCGCCTTCGTGCGGCGGCAGTGGACCGACCGCTTCGATGAACCCGCGCCAGTGTTCCAGCGCATCGGGCGCGCGACCGTGGATCTCGAGCCAGACCATTGCTTCCTGAAAGGGGCCGCGATGCATCAGCGCGCGTTTGGCGCGCGGCGACGATTCCAGGTCGACGAGGCGACGTTGCAACGAGAGCAGTTGGCGTAGGCGCTCGGTGTCGCGGCGTGCGACCGGCAGCATGCCGATGCGCATTGGCGGCTCCTTAGGCGGCCGCCTGGCGCGGCGCCATCCGCCGGAACGCAGTTGAATCTCCGGTCCCTCTGCCGTCGCCGGTTCTTCCACGAGATTGGCGTCGTTGTCCCCGCCGTCACCGTCACCGTCACCGTCGCCGTCGTCCTCGCCCGGGTCCGGGAAGGCGCGACGAGGCATCAAGCCGAGCGGCACGATCAATGTGCCAAGCAGCACGGAATTAGTCAGCCCGTCGGGCATGCCCTCGAACCGTTGTCGATAGCGATCGAGGTCAGTCAATGCCGACCACAACGCTTCCTGCGAAGCGCCGCGATGGAGTTCGGGCGTGATCTTCTCGAGCAGGCCGTGCTGCGCGAGAAGCCGGAACGTCTTCTCGGCGGCGCCAGAGCGCAGCACCTTGTAGTACTCCTCGATCAGGCGTGCCGGCGACGCGGTGGCGATGAGGTGGCGGTTCTCGCGGATGCCGTGCACGACTGGCGGGTCGAGGGTGAAACCGAGGCGCGCTGCGAAGGCAATGGCGCGAAACATGCGCACCGGATCTTCCTGAAAGCGCTGGCCGGGATCGCCGATCGAGCGGATCAGCCCGTCGCGAAGATCCTGCAACCCGCCGACGTAGTCGATGATCGAGAACGTCGCGATGTCATAGAACAGCGCATTGATCGTGAAGTCGCGGCGAAACGCGTCTTCCTCAGGCGTGCCGAAGGTGTTGTCGTGGCGAATCTGCAGATCCTCGGCGGACTGCTCGATCGGCTGCTCGGTCGTCGCCGGCTCGTTCTCCGTGCCTGGCAGGACATTGCGCCGGAACGTCGCAACCTCGATCGCTTTGGGCCCGAACCGCACGTGGGCCAGCCGAAACCGGCGGCCGATGATCCAGCAATTGCGGAACAACTTTTTGATCTGGTAGGGATGCGCGTCGGTGCCGACGTCGAAATCTTTCGGCCGTCGCTGCAACAGCAGGTCACGCACACTGCCGCCAACCAGGTAGGCGGTGTAGTTGGACTCATGAAGCCGATACAAAACCCTTAGCGCATCTGAATCAATGTCCCGGCGGGAAATCGGGTGGTCCGATCGCGGGATGAGCACCGGTTCAGGCATCGAGACGGCATTGTACCGCGTGCTACGATCGGCGCATGCTGCGCCCGACTGGCGTGCGAGTTTTTGCGGTCGCGTCGGCCTTGCTGTTGGGGCTCGGCGCTGAGCCGGCTGCGCAGGCGTCACGTGCCGAGTTAGCGCGCGCGCGCGGTCACTACAATCAACGGCAGTTTGACGATGCGATTGCGGCGGCGACCGCCGCGCAGCGAATCCCCGGCACGGCCGATTCCGCAGCCATCGTGCTGGCCCGCGCGCATCTCGAGCGTTACCGCGAGCGTGCCGACCCGTCCGATTTGAGCGCCGCGCGCCACGCGTTGGGCAGCATTCGGGTCGCGGCCCTGGATCCGCGGGATCAGGTTGAATTACTGCTCGCGCTGGGCCAGTCGCTCTTCCTCGAAGACGACTTCGGGGCGGCCGCAGAGGTGTTCGAAAGCGGTGTCGGCCGTGCGCTCGCCGCTGACCGCGAGCTGGCCGAGGCGATGCTCGAGTGGTGGGGCAGTGCCGTCGAACGTCAGGCCGAGTCGCTCGACAAGAATCGCCGCGAGCGGATCTTTGGCCGCCTTGCCGAGCGGATGCGCGAAGAACTCGCGCGGACCCCGGCCTCGCCGGCCGCCAGCTATTGGATGGTGGTCGCGCTACGTGGCGCCGGCGACCCTGAGCGGGCGTGGGATGCGGCGGTCGCGGCGTGGGTCCGTGCCGGCATGATTGGCCCGCGCTCGCCGTCGTTGCGCGCCGATCTCGATCGTGTCGTCCTGCGCGGCATCGTCCCCGATCGCGTCAAACATTTGCCACTCGATCAACGCAGTGCGGCCGAATCGCAATTGAAGGCCGATTGGGAACTGGTCAAGGAGAAATGGAAATAAGACGACTTCGCCTCATGACTTCGCCTCTTTCCAGTTCTCGCCAACGCCGACATCGACATCGAGCGGCACAGTCAGCCTGACCGCCTCCGACATCTGCTGACGCACCACCGCGGCGACATCGGCGGACTGATCGGCCGGGGCTTCGAACAACAGTTCGTCATGCACGGTGAGGATCATCCGTGCAGCAGGGTGGGTCGTTTTCAACGCCGCGTGCACGTCGATCATCGCGCGCTTGAGAATGTCTGCGGCGGTGCCCTGGATCGGTAAGTTCACTGCGACGCGTTCGGCCGCGCTGCGAATCTGCCCGTTCTTGCTGGTCAGCTCCGGCACCGGCCGCCGCCGGCCAAACATCGTTTTGACAAACCCGGTCTGGCGCGCGTCCTCGAGCGTCTTGTCGATGAAACCGCGCACGCTGGGGAATCCTGCAAAGTAGGCGTCAATAAACTCTTGCGCCGCTGACTGGGTGACCCCGATGTCCTTGGCCAGCGTGAACGCGGTTTTGCCGTAAAGCAGGGCGTAGTTGATGATCTTGGCGCGGCGGCGCAGTTCGTGCGCACTGAGGCCGCTGTTCTCCCCAAACACTTTCGCCGACGTGCGGTCGTGAATGTCTTCGCCGTGCGCGAAGGCCGCGGTCAGCGTCTCGTCGCCTGACAGGTGGGCCAGGACGCGCAGCTCAATCTGGGAGTAGTCTGCAGAAATCAGATGATGCCCCGGTTCGGCGATGAAGGCACGGCGGATTTCCCGTCCGATGTCGGTGCGAATCGGAATGTTCTGCAGGTTGGGATCGCTGCTCGACAGGCGCCCGGTCGCGGCGACCGCCTGGTTGAACGAGGTATGGACCCGACCGCTCTCCGGGTTGATCAGTTGAGGCAGGGCGTCGATGTAGGTGCCCTTGAGCTTCGCCAGCGCCCGCCATTCGAGGATCAGGCGCGGCATGTCGTGCGCCAGCGCGAGTTCCTCGAGCACTTCAATCGCGGTCGACGGGGTGCGCGTCGTCCCAGTGCGCTTGAGCACCGGCAGCTGTAATTTGTCAAACAGGATCTCGGCCAGCTGCTTGGGCGAGTTGATGTTGAACTCCTCACCGGCCATTCCGAAGATCAAGATGCTGCGATCGTTCAGCTCCTTCTCGACCACCGTCGCCTGTCCGGCAAGCGCTCGCGCATCGACGCGGATGCCAATGCGCTCGATGTCGGCGAGGATCGGCACCAGCGGCAGCTCGAGGTCACGGTAAATGCTCTCCAGTTCCTGCGCCGCCAGCATCGGCTTGAGATGGGTGGCCAGCTGCAACGCCAGATCGGCGCGCTCGCCGGCGTAGTCGAGCAACCCTTCGACCGGCACCTGGGCAAACGGCATCTGCTTGACGCCCTTGCCGCACACTTCGTCCTGGCTGAGTGCCTTGTAGCCAAGTTGCTCCAGAACGGTGGGCTCGAGGTCCTGACTCGACTTCGTGGCGTCGACCAGGTAACTGGCCAGCATCGTGTCGAACTCGAGCCCCTGGAGCGTGATGCCATGGCGCGCCAGCACGATCACGTCCGCCTTCAGATCGTGGCCGACCTTGCCGATCGCGGGATCCTCCAGCACCGGTGTGAGCACCGCGAGCGCCGCGTCCCGATTGAGCGTCCCGCCGCCAAACCCTTCGTGACCGAGCGGTACGTAACGCGCGTGCCGTGGGCCAGTGGCAAACACCAAGCCGATCAGCGACGCGCGCACACACGACGATCCATCCGCGACAATCCGGAGCGCGAAGCGTCCCGCGCCACGCAGCTCCACGGCCAGCGCCTCGACCTCTTCCATCGTCGCGATCAACGCGTAGTCTTTCGAGATCGACGATGCCGTCGGCGCAAACTCGGTGACCAGCGTGCGGAACCCAAGCTTGGAGAACAGCGCGTAGCAGCGCTCAGCCGAGGCGCCCTGATAGCGAAACGCCTCGAGATCGACATCAAGTCCGACGTCGGGGCGTAACGTGACCAGTTCGCGACTCTGTCTCGCCTGATCGGCGTGGGTCAGCAAGGCGGTGCGATATTTTTTCTGGGCGACCTCGCTGGCGCGGGCCAGCAACTCGTCGAGCGACCCGTATGTCGAAATCAGCTCGCGCGCGCCCTTTTCGCCGATGCCGGGGACGCCGGCGACGTTGTCGCTCGTATCGCCCATCAACGCGAGCACATCGACCACCTGGTGGGGCGCGACGCCAAATTTTTGTTTGACCCCGTCGGCGTCGAACCACGCGCCTTCGTCGCGCGGGTTGTAGACGCGAATGCCATCGCCGACCAGTTGGAAGAAGTCTTTATCGCCAGTCACGATGGTTACTTGAAACCCCCGCGCCTCGGCGCGACGCGCAAAGGTCGCGATCACGTCGTCGGCTTCGAAACCTTCGGCGGTGTAAACCGGCACGCCAAGCGCCGCACACGCCTCATGCACCGACGCGATCTGCTCCTGAAGGTCGTCGGGCATCGCGCTGCGAGTCGCTTTATAGTCCGCCGCGAGTTGCGACCGGAATGTCGCGCCACGCAGGTCGAACGCCGCCGCCACGTAGGCTGGCTGATGATCGGCGATCAACTTCCGCAGCATGGTGATGAAGCCGTAGACGGCGTTGGTCGAACGGCCGTCGGGACCGGTCAACCCGCGGATCGCGTGGTAGGCGCGATACATCTGGTTGCTGCCGTCGATCAAGAAGAGACTGGGAGGAGACATGATGTCGGGTTCTCTTCTCGCCTATCATCACATGATCTGATGTTTCGCCCCATCCTCGTCCTGCTCGTGCTGGCCGCGTTCGTCTCGGTATCGTGTCGTTCGGTGCTGTCCCGCAAATACGAATACGACGAGGACGTGTATCTGGCGCTTGACGGCAGCGCGACGGTTTACGTCAACGCGTCGGTCGCGGCTTTGGTCGCACTGCGTGGCGTCGAGATGAACGTGGATCCGCGGGCGCGGCTCGATCTCAGCAAAGTGCGGGCACTGTATCAGTCGCCGAATACGCGCGTCGCCAGTGTGACCGGCTCGCGCCGCGAGAATCGGCGCTACGTTCACTTACGGATGGAAGTCGCAGATATCCGACGATTGAGCGAGCTGTCGCCATTCGCGTGGTCGCGCTACGCGCTCGACCGCAAAGACGACGTGATGGCCTACCGGCAGGTGGTCGGCGCGTCAGCAGCGCGCGATATTGGCAATGTCGGCTGGAACGGGGACGAGCTGGTCGCGTTCCGGCTGCACTTGCCCAGCCGCGTGCCGTTTCATAATTCGCCGACCGGCACCATCGAGCGCGGCAACATCATCGTGTGGGAACAGTCACTGGCCGCGCGCTTGAAGGGCGAGCCGGTTTCCATCGAAGTCGACATGGAGACCGAATCGATCTTATTCCGCACGTTGACGTTGTTTGCCGTGACGATCGCGCTCGCCGCGGCAACCTTTGGGTTGGCGATCTGGTGGGTGAGGCGAAGGGGACGGGAGATCTAGAAAGATCTCAAGATCCAATTTTCTCCATCTCCGCCTGCACCTCGGCGTCGGTTTTCAAGTCGTTCTTGACCTCGAACGAACCAAAGCCCGCTGCGAGCGAACGCGCCAGCATTTTCTCCACATTGCTCTGGACCACGCCGGCCAACGTCACATGGCCGCGATTGACGACGATGTGGATCGGCGGATTGGCCATGGCCGCGTAGTTCCAGAACGACGAATTGCTGTAGATCGCACGCGCAATGCGGTAGCGCAGTTCATCGTCGAACTGTGAGACCGGCAGCACTTCGATGGTGTTGTCGACGGCAGTGACGCCCGCCACACTACGCACGCGGCGCTCGATGTCGTCCTTCTTGAACGGCATCGTCACCGACCCGCTCAGGACGACGCGGCCCTGCGTGATCGAGGCGTCGATATTGTCAAAGATGGTGAACTGCGTGTAGCGGTTCACTTGGGTGGAAATGTCGCGGAAGATCTGCAAATCCTTCCGCTCCTGCGCGGAAGCGGCCGACGCTCCGAGCAGCACGAGCGCCAACAGCAGGGCCGCTGCATTCTTCAGCATGAGAGACTCCTTGTGAGGAAAGACGAACGACGAAAAACGACCGCCGACGACTGACGACTGACGACCGTTCTTTTGCCACCCCCGTGCCAACGTGGTAGGCGCGGATACCAGTCATTAGGGCCTGAAGTTCAGCTAGATGGCCTCTAAGTCGGACAGAGTAGCGGCAATAGCTTGACGTAGCAGAGGTTGCCACGTATCGTCGCGGTTACCGAGATCCCTTTCCAGTTGTAAGACGGCGGTCCGCCCATCGGCGGACTTCAGAAGGAGCCCACATGCGCGTCGTGTTGTACCGAATTGGTTTAGCGATGCTGGTCGGCGCCATGCTCTTCTCGAGCAGCGCGTCGGCCCAGCAAACCGGCACTCTTCTTGGGGTCGTCCGCGACGCTCAGGGCGGCGTGCTCCCTGGTGTGACGGTCACGGCCGTCAGTCCAGCGCTGATCGGTCCCCGAGTGGTCGCCACAGGTACCGCCGGAAATTATCAGCTCGCGAATCTGCCTCCTGGCATCTATACCGTGAGTTACGAGCTGACCGGTTTTTCTCCGTTGAAGCGGGAAAACGCGGTCGTCCAGGTCGCACAGACGCTGCGGCTCGACGTTGAGCTCTCCGTCGGGACCCTGCAGGAAAGCGTCACGGTGAGCGGCGAATCACCCGTGGTCGATGTCAGTTCCACGGTGACTCAGACCAACATCAGCAAGGACCTCTACGATGCCATCCCGACAGGCCGTAATCCCTGGGTCATGGCGGGGTTGGTGCCCGGCGTCGTCACGGGACGGCTCGACGTCGGCGGCACCGAGGGCATGCAGCAGTACAACCTCGAAGCGTTCGGATCGGCCGATAGTCAGAAGTCGTTCTCCATCGATGGTCTGAAGACCAACTGGGGCGGCGGCAGCGGCGGCGCCACGATGCAGTACTACGGGTTCGAGATGTACGACGAATACAACATGCAGACGGCATCCGGCACCGCTGAAAGCGATGTCAGCGGCGTCTATATGAACATGGTCACCAAATCCGGCGGCAACCGCGTCACCAGCGACCACAACGTCTACTTCATGAACGATGCCCTCCAGACCACCAACATCGACGAAGATCTGCGGCTCAGGCTCCGACTGCGTCCGGACCAGCAATCAGGTGCGGCGGGCAATCCGATCAAGATTTCATACGACTGGAGCTCGACGCTCGGCGGCCCGATCAAGCGCGACAAGGCGTGGTTCTTCGGCGCCGTCCGGTGGTGGAGACTCGACCAGTTTCAAATCGGTGCCTTCAACCCCGACGGCAGTCAGGGCATCGACGACAACCGCATTCGCAACTTCATGGGCAAGGGCACGTATCAGCTGAGCCAGCAGACCCGCGCGTCGTTCATGTTCAACCGTAACCTGAAGGATCGCTTCCATCGCCGCGAAGTGGATTTCAGCGAAGACAAAGCCACCGTGCTGCAGGACCAGCCCGCGCAGAACTATGTTGCGCAGGCCAGTTCGGTGTGGGGGCGATCGACGGTCGTCGACGCGCGCTTCGGCCGCATGTGGGGTGAGTTTCCCCTTCGCTATCAGAAGGAGGTCACGCCGTCCGACATCGCGATTCGTGACATCGTCCGTAACACTCAGATCAACGCCGCGACCACACAGTCGTTGAACCCGAATCACCGCTACCAGGCCAACGCGAACGCTGGTCACTTCAAGGAAAACCTCGGTCCCGGGACGCACGATTTCAAGGCCGGCGTGCAACTGTCGTGGGAGCGAATGGGGTACGACCGCATCCGCAATGGCGACCACTATCTGGAGCTCAGTGACGGCGTACCCTCCGGCGCACAGATTGCCAACACGCCGGTGAATTCGGACCACCGGGTGGAAACCTGGGGTGCGTTCCTGCAAGACCGGTGGGTCGCTGGCCGGGCGACCATTAACTACGGCGTTCGATTCGACGGGGTGAAATCTTATCTGCCAGCGCAGTCCAGCCCCGCCGGAACCTTCGTCGGCGAGCGTTCCTTCCCCGAGAAGGATGTGTTCAACTACAACTTCAACGCCGCGCCGCGACTGGGGTTCTCTTACGATCTATTCGGCAACGGCCGGACTGCGCTGAAGGCCTACTACGGCCGCTTCTACAATCAGTTCGGTTCCGAGCTCGCCGAGACCCTGAACCTCAACGGCCTCCAGAGCATCCGCGTCACGTGGACCGATCGCAACAACAATCTCCGGCTCGATCCGGGTGAATTCGTTGCACCGAACTTTGCGGGGGTGATCCCGCGTATAGATGACGCGTCGACGCGGCCCTACAGCGACGAAATGAATATTGGCCTCGATCATCAACTCTTCCCCAACTTCGCTGCCTCGGTCAGCTATCACCGTCGGCAGCACCGCAACGGCCTGGGCCTGGTGGACCTGGCCCGACCGAGTTCCGCATACACCCCCGTTCAGCGCACCTACCTGGATCCCGCAACCGGGACGCAGACGCCGATCACCGTCTTCAACCTGGACCCGGCACTGGCGACAGTGCGCGATCGGGTTATTACCAACATCGACGTGCTGGAAAGCGACTACGACGGAGTCCAGTTCAGCGTCAACAAGCGGATGTCGAACAGGTGGCAACTGCTTGCCGGACTGACACTCCAAACACATCAGGGCTTCGCGCACAGCGGGACGTACACCAACCCTGGCAACACCACGGATTTCAACGACCCGACCTACCGCTTGAACAAAGACAACGGATCTGTCTTTATCGAGCTGCCGTGGTCGTTCAACGTGTCGGGCAGCTACCTGATGGCTTACGGGATTCAGGTCTCCGGCAAGTACACCGCGCGCGCCGGCGATCCGCTCATACGAACATTCCAGGCCAGCGGACTCACGCAGGGCACGCAAACGGTGTCGGTCCAGCAACGCGGCGAAGATCGCACCGAGACCGTCAGCAAGTTCCTGGATATGCGGCTGTCCAAGCGCTTTGCCGTTGGCAGCTCACGCTTCGAAGGCACGGTTGACGTATTCAATCTGATGAATGCGAACCATGTGTTGGACCAAACGACGGCCGTCGGGACGACCTTTGGCCGCCCGTCGCGTGTCTTGGCGCCCCGCATTGTGCGGTTTGGCGTAACGACGCGGTTCTAGGCGGGGATCAGGCCCCAGGGATCGGGCCCAGTTCCAGCGCACTTTGATCTGAACGCGGGCTAGGAGACAATTTTCCTGGCCCGTGTTCGGCGTCTCCGAATCGAAAGTCCATGCCGCGAATTGTTTTTGCACTTGCCTTCGCCGCTGTGTTCGCAACAGCGGTTGCCACCGTTGCGACACAGCAGCAGCCGGCGCCATCCGTGTTGCGCCCGGCCGTCGCGCCGCTGACCACGTTCGGTCCCGCGGCGCAGACCGCCCTGGTCAAGCAGTACTGCGTCGGGTGTCATAGCGATCGCGGAAAAGCGGGTGGCCTTTCGCTTGCGGCGTATGACACGGCGACCGCGGCCAGCGCCGAGCACGTCGCGACCACCGAAAAAATGATTCGTAAGCTGCGGGCGGGGATGATGCCGCCCGCCGGCGCCCGTCGCCCCGAAGGACGCCAGCTGTTGTCGTTAGCCGAGGCGCTCGAAACCCGGATCGATCGCGCGGCGGCGCTGAGTCCAAACCCGGGGGCGCGCCCGTTTCAGCGATTGAACCGCGCCGAATACGCGCGCGCGGTCAAAGAGATCCTTGGCGTTGACGTCGATGTCACGGGCTTACTGCCAGCCGACACGATTAGCCACGGTTTCGACAACGTCGCCGATTCACAGAGCTTCTCTGCAACTTTGATGGAGAGCTATTTACGCGCGGCCGGCAAAGTCGTCGCGCTCGCGGTCGGTGATCCCAAGGCCGCTGACACCGAAACGAACTACCGCGTGCCAAAGACGGCATCGCAGTGGGGTCGCGCCGACGGCGCGCCACTTGGCACGCGCGGCGGCCTGTCCGTCATGCACACCTTCCCGGCTGACGGCGATTACCTGTTCCGCGTGGAGCTCCACAGCAACGCCTGCGGCGTGTTGTTTGGCGGCCCGACCGAGGGCGAGCAGATTGAAGTCTCGGTTGACGGCGCGCGGGTTCAGGTCCTGAACATCAACCCGCGCATGACCGAAGAAGCGACCGGTCTCTCGCTCCTGACTGCGCCGGTACAGCTGCGCGCCGGGCCACACCGTGTCAGCGCGGCGTTCGTGCAGCGGTTCGAGGGTCCGGTGAACGATTTAATCGCACCGATTGACCATTCGCTGGCCGACACGCAGATTGGCGTCGCGCTCGGAATTACGACTCTGCCGCACGTCAAAGATCTCACGATCCTTGGCCCTCGGCGCGTCACCGGCTTATCGGCGACCGACAGCCGTCGTCGCATCTTCACCTGCCGGCCGACCGGTAGTGGTGACGAGAGCATCTGTGCGACGTCGATCGTCAAGCGCATCGCCTCGCAGGCGTTCCGGGCGCCGGTCAAGGAGCGCGATCTGGCCCGGCTGATGCGCTTCTATTCCGAGAGTCGCGCCGAAGGCAACTTCGAGTACGCGATCGCGGCTGCGCTCGAGGCGATCCTGGCGAGTCCGCAATTCCTCTTTCGACTGGAGTCTGCGCCGGCCACCGCCAGACCGGGGCAGTCCTACCGTCTTACGGACCTCGAACTCGCGTCTCGCCTGTCATTCTTTATTTGGGGGAGCGGTCCTGACGAGGCGCTGTTGAAGGTCGCCGCGCAGGGCGGATTGTCGTTGCCCGGCGGACTCGAGAAGCAGGTGCGGCGGATGCTGGCCGACCGGCGCTCGGAATCGTTGTCGACGCGCTTCGCCTCGCAGTGGCTACGGCTGAACGATGTCGACCAGATGCTGCCCGACGCGATCCTGTATCCCTATTTCGATCGCCGGCTGGGCGACGCCTTCAAGCGCGAAACCGAACTGTTCTTCGATAGTTTGATCCGCGACGATCGCAGCCTGCTCGACCTGCTGACCGCCGACTATACCTTCGCCAACGATCGCATCGCGGCGCACTACGGCATTGCCAACGTCACCGGCAGCGAGTTCCGCCGCGTCAAGACGCCGCCTGAGCGCCGCGGCATTCTCGGTCACGGCAGCATGCTGGTACTGACGTCGGTTGCCGATCGCACGTCGCCGGTGATGCGCGGCAAATGGGTGATGGAAGTGCTGCTCGGGTCGCCGCCGCCACCACCGCCGCCCAACGTGCCTGCCCTCGAAGACACCAAGGCCGACATTGCCGGCAAGGTGTTGACGGTGCGTGGCCGCATGGAAGAGCACCGCAAAAATCCGGCCTGCACGTCCTGTCATCGCGTGATCGATCCGCTTGGGCTGGCGCTCGAAAATTTTGACGTCACCGGCAAGTGGCGGATTAAAGACGCCAGCCTGCCGATCGATCCCAGCGGCGAGTTGTATGACGGTACCAAGATGGACGGCCCGGCAGGTCTGCGCGCCGCGCTGCTCAAGCACCAGGACGCTGTCGTCCTCAGTTTCACCGAAAGTTTGATGACCTACGCGCTGGGCCGGCGCGTCGAAGCCTTCGACATGCCAACCATCCGCCGCATCGTGCGCGACGCAAGCCGCAGTGGCAATCGCATGTCGGCGTTCGTGCTGGGCGTCGCCAAGAGTCCGGCGTTTTCAATGAGTCGAGCGGGCGCGGCGCTCACCACCGCCTCGCACCAGCCGACCGCCGGCACTACATCGGGGACCCGATAATGAATTACCTCACCAAGGCACATCTCCCGCGGCGAGCCGTGCTCAAAGGCCTGGGCGTGACCGTCGCGCTGCCGTTCCTCGACGCCATGAGCCCCGCGCTCACCGCATCGTCTCGACTCCTCCCACGTAAGACGCGGCTCGTGGCAATGGAAATGGTGCACGGGGCGGCCGGTAGTACCGCGTTCGGCGCGCAGAAGAACCTATGGTCCCCAGCGCTCACAGGTTCGGCCTTCGACGTGGGCCCGACCAGCATGGCGGCGCTCGAACCCTACCGCGATTACCTGACCATCATCAGCAACACCGACGTGCGTAATGCAGAAGCGTTCACACCGCCCGAGATCGGCGGCGATCACTTCCGTTCAGCGGCGGTCTTTTTGACCCAGTCGCATCCGCATCAGACGCAAGGCTCAGATCTCAATGCCGGGATCTCGCTCGACCAGATTTACGCGCAGAAAGTGGGCGGTGACACGCCGATTCCGTCGCTGCAGTTGTGCATCGAGAATGTCGACCAGGCCGGTGGCTGTTTTTACGGTTACTCCTGCGCTTACACCGATTCGATCAGCTGGTCATCGCCGAGTCAGCCGCTGCCGATGGTGCGCGATCCGCGACTGGTCTTCGATCAGCTGTTTGGTGTCGGCGCAACGGCCGAGGCCCGCGCGTTGCGGCGCCGGCGCGATCGCAGCATTCTCGATTGGGTCACCGAATCGGTACACAGCCTCAAGGGCACTCTCGGTGCTGCCGATCAAACGCGCCTGACCGGGTATCTGGACGATGTCCGCGAGATCGAGCGTCGGATTCAGAAAGTGGAAGCATCGAACGCGAGCGGCGACCCGCGCGAGTTACCCGGCGCGCCGGCCGGCGTGCCGGACTCTTACGAAGAGCACGTCAAGCTGATGTTTGATTTGCAGGTGCTCGCCTTCGCCTCCGATTTGACGCGCGTCGTCGCCTTCAAACTCAGTCGCGACGTGTCGAATCGCGTCTATAAGGCCGCCGGCGTGAATACCGGATTCCACATCGCCTCGCATCACCAGGACCGTGATGATCGAATTCTGGAGTTCGCCAAGATCAACAAGTACCACGTCGGCTTAATGCCGTACTTCCTGGAGAAGTTGAAGGGCACGCAAGACGGCGAGAGCAATCTGCTCGATCAATCACTGCTGATTTACGGCTCGCCGATGGGCAATCCCAACGTTCACAACCACAAGCGTTGCCCGCTGTTCATGGCCGGTCATGCGAGCGGTGCATTGAAGGGACAGTTGCACGTGAAAGCGGCCGATGGCACGCCGATGGCCAACGCGATGCTCGCATCGCTGCAGGCGCTCGGGCTCGAAACCGAGACTTTCGGTGACAGCACCGGAGTCATGGACCTCAATCCCGCGGCGTCGACCATCGCCGCGGCGAGTCGATAACGATGAAACGCCTGTCTCTCATCGTCGCGATCGCGGCGCTGACCAGTTCGACGTGGCTGCACGCTGGGCAACCGGCCAATAGCGCGATCACCGAGGCGGCGATGGCCGGCGACACCGCTGCCGTCAAGCGGCTGCTCAAAGAAGGCGCCGACGCCAATACCGTGAGCCCCGACGGAATGACGCCGCTGCATTGGGCGGCGATGAAAGGCGTGCCTGACCTTGCGCAGGCGCTGCTGGTGTCAGGCGCGAACAGCGAAGCCAAGACGCGGCTGGGCGCATTCACGCCGCTCCATCTCGCCAGTCAGGCCGGTCACGCCAGGGTCATTGCGCACTTGATTGCCTCAGGTGCCAACGTCGACGCCACCACCGCTACTGGTGCGACCGCGCTGATGCACGCCGCGAGCTCCGGCAACGCCCAAGCGGTGACAATGCTGATCGAAAACGGCGCGAAAACAGACGCGACCGAGTCCGCGAACGGTCAGACTGCACTGATGTTCGCTGCGGCGCTCAACCGCGCCGAGGCGACACAGGCGCTGCTGACACGCGCCGCCAATCCATCAGCCACGTCGAAAGTTGTCAACCTGGCTGCACTGACCGCCAGCGACGATTCCAGCACACAGTCGCCGCCGTCGGGCGTGCCGGCGCCGGCCGCGCGCCCCGCACAGGCCGAAGTACCCGGGCTCACGCGAGCGTTCAATTACAACGAGCTGATTGGACAGGTCGGCGGCTTGAGCGCCCTGCACTTCGCCGCGCGACAGGGTGCGGCCGACGTCGTCAAGGTTCTGGTCGACGGTGGCGCCAAAGTCAATTTGCCGAGCGCGGGCGACGGCACCAGCCCGGTGTTGATCGCCGTGATCAACGGACATTTCGATATCGCACGTTATCTGCTCGAGCATGGCGCCGACGCGTCAGCCGCCAACGCCGCCGGCGTCACGCCGCTCTATGCCGCGGTGAACCTTCAGTGGGCACCGAAGTCGTTCTACCCGCAGCCGCGCGCCTACCTCCAGCAACACACCGGCTATCTCGAGTTGATGACGATGCTGCTCGACAAGGGCGCCGACCCGAACGCGCGGGTCAACCGAAAAACGTGGTTCACGCAGTACAACTTCGACCTGCTGCGGGTCGATGACGGCGGCGCCACGCCGTTCTGGCGCGCGGCCTACGCCAGCGACCTCGAGGCGATGAAGTTGTTGGTCGCGCGCGGCGCCGACCCGTTCATCCCGACAGCCAAGCCGGCCGCCAACAACCGTCCCCAGCAAGGCGGCACACGCAGCGAATCGGACGTCACCGTTCCGTTACCGCCATTGCCGACCGGCGGTCCCGCGATTACCGCACTGCACGCTGCGGCCGGTGTGGGTTTTGGTGAGGGCTTCGCCGGCAACGCGCATCGTGCTGCGCCAACCGGCATGCTGGCCGCAGTCAAATACCTGGTCGAGGAACTCCGCCTCGACGTCAACGCGGTCGATGACGACGGCAACACGGCCGTGCATCACGCGGCGTCACGCGGCGATAACGAGATGATTCTGTATCTGGTGTCGAAAGGCGCCGACGTCAAACGCGTCAATCGCAGCGGCCAGACGACCGTCGACCTCGCCAATGGTCCGGTGCAGCGCACCCAGCCGTTCCCCGAGACTATCAAGTTGCTGGAAAGCCTTGGGGCCAAGAACAACAACAAGTGCGTCTCTTGCTGACAGGACCCAGGATCAGGGCGTAGCGATGTAGCCTTTGCGCGACCGGACGCGCATCGAGCGGTCTTTCACTTCCACCCGAATGTTGTGCCAGCGGCCATCGTGATGGCCGGGGCTCGGGTAGCCGATGTAATACTGCTGGCTCAGCTCGTCAGCGATCCCGCTGGTCGCCGGATCGAGGTCGCGCAGGTCGCGGACCAGTTCGGTGCGGCCGCCGCTGTCGTCGGTAATCTCTCGCAACGCCGCGACGTTGACGCGGTCGTCGACCCGGACGCTGCCAACGCCACCACCGCTGCGCCCGCCGCCACCAGACCCTGGAAACGGGAACGGGAACGGCAGGCCGCGCCCACCGGGTAACGGGAATGGAATCGGCGACGGCCGACGAATCGGCGGCGACTGACGTCCGCCCCGGAACGTCGGTTCGCCGTTGCCGTCGATGCCGATCGCGTACACCAGCACTTCGGTTTCGCGGACCATTTGCCGCACATCGCCGGAGCTAAGCCGGCTGTTGGTGTCATTGCCATCAGAGATGATCACCAGCGCCTTCTTGCGATTCTGGCCGCCGTGGGCCATCGGCACCGACTCGGCGACGGCGTCATACATCGCGGTGCCTCCGTTGGGATGAACGCGGGCCAGATTGCGTTTGACGTTATCGCGCAGGTTGGTCCAGTCGTGCACCAGTTCCGGATCGGCGCTGAAACGATAGAGAAAGAATTCATCTTGCGGGTCTGGGAGCGCATCGAGAAAGCGCTCGATGGCTCCACGCGCCGCCATCCACTTGTCGCCGGCCATGCTGCCGCTGGAATCGAGGACGATGCCAAGGCTGACCGGCGTGCGCTCGGCGGAGAAGTGGGTGACTTCGACTGGTTTGTTGTCTTCGTAGATCGCGAAGTCTTCCTGCCGCAGACCCGATGCGAAGCGGCCGGAGCGATCGGTGACGGTCACCGTGACGTTAATCAGCTCAACGCCGCTTTTGAAGCGAAAGCCTTCCTGACCGGAAACCGGCCGATCGAGCACGGCCAACATGCCCAGACCGGCAAGACCCGACGCGATGATCAAACGTGCTGTGCGCTTCATGGGGATCACTCCTACCTGCCTACTTACCTGCCGACCCGCCAACCCGCCGGTCTACGTGCGGGAGCATTCCCGCTTCGTTGCGGAAGCTGACGCGATAACGCGCGACATTGGCCGGTGCGTCGAGCGCGACGACGAAGGGTGATTCGTCACCTGCCGCGAGCGTTTTGAATTCGATATCGGCGCGTGCGCTCGAGAGGAAACCGCCGCTCTGATCAAAAAAGAACACCACCGCTGCGATGCCCGTCACGCTGACCCCGGCGGCGGGATTGCGGACCAGTCCGGTCACTTCCAGTTTCGGGCCGCGCCGCTCGTGACGCAGCGACACCAGTTCCAGGGGCGAGGCACTGCTCACCGCTGTCGCCGCATTCGCGGTGGTCGCGCGATCGCCAGACAGGGTCAGGTATCCACCGCCGATGGCGAGGGCGAACAGGACGGTGGCCGCAATCGCGAGCCCACGCTGCCGATCGCCGCTTGGCTGACTGCTGACGGCGCCGCCGAGAAACCCGTCGGAGAACGCCGCTTCGCGCGGGCGCGGCTGCGAATCGACCTTCACCGCGGGGCGGCCGGCACCGAATGTCGAGACACGCGCCGGCGCCCAGGGAGCCGGCCGCGATTCGTTGACCGCGATCGGTTCACGAGGCTCGATCCCGCTGATTCGTGGATCCACCACCACGCCTGCGTCTTCGCGCGGCTGAACGGTCGCGCTGCCCAGCTCTCTGAGCGAATCGTTACTGGCGGCAGCGGCCAGCGCCGCCACCCGCGCGCCACTGCGGGCGCGTTCTTCGTGCGACAGGCGCCACGCCGCCGCACCCATGACCACGGCGACGATGACGGCCCCGACGGTGAGAGCGAGGAGCAATATTTCCATGGCTTATCGCAACTTGAAGTCGACCGCGACTTCGACGATCACATCCACTGGCACACCCTTCATGCGAGCCGGAGCAAAACGCCATTGACGAACGGCTTGGATCGCTCGTTGATCGAGACCCGACCCCAATCGCTGCAAGATGCGCACGTCGCCGACAGTGCCGTCGCGTTTGACGACAATTTCCAGGACGACCTCACCCGTGACGCTCGCGCGCCGGGCTTCGTCGGTGTAGTCGGCGCGGACTTCCTTGAGCAGCCGCGGCGCGTCGACCCCGCTCCCCGGTCGATAGGGTCCGCCGCCGGTACCGCCACCTTCGCCGGGACCAATGCCGGAGCCATCGCCCTCGCCGAGACCGGTGCCCTTACCGCTGCCCGCTCCGCCGCCGATCCCGGCGCCCTGGCTTGGGGGCGCCTCTTTCGGGGCTTCCTTCAGCAGGCCCTCCTGGTTCTTGAGGTCGGCGGCGACTGTCGCGACCGGCGCCATGACTGGCGGGAGCGTCTTGGCTTCGAGCGGCACCGGCGGTGGTTCGACGGGACGCGGCGCCGGCCGGATCGGTGGAGGCAAACGACGCGCCGGAATCGGGCTACTGATTTTTTGTGGGCCTTGGCGCTGTGCTTTCGGTGGGGGGGCTTTCATCTTCATGCCGCCACCACCGCCGCCGCCGCCAGGGCCTGGCTGGACCAGGAAGACCAAACGTACTGGTTCAACCTTTTCGATGACGTCCGTGCGTTCGTCGGCGTTGGTCAGACCGAGGCTGCCAATGACCAGCAACATCGCGGCGACCAGCCCGTGCAGCGAGGTTGACACGAGCAGTGGCACCGTCGTCGCGCGCCCCTGCGACTGCACGGGGGCGAGGATCTGACCGATGCCTGGCGTGTGGGTCGCTGTGACGCTGTCCCCGGCGCGCAACGCGCGCACCGCCCGGACCGCCTCCGCATGCGGAATGTAGCCGTCCCATCTCCGGTCGGCGGCACCGGGTAAAAACGCCGCCACCGAGCGGATCTCACCGCGCTGCAACAGGGCACGAATCTGGGATTCGGCCACACCTGCGGCCTGCGCGAGTTCGCGCGGCGAATACACTTCGGGTAGCGAGTTGGCAGACATGGTTGTCGAGCTGACGCTCGGTTCTGTCGCAAGAACCCTGCCGAACCGCGACCCCGAAATATCGCCAGCCTACTCAGTATTTCGGCAGGTTTGACCTAAACCTGTCCGGCAAACCGTCTCCGGAAAGTGACGCCTGTCACCAGGCACCGGCGCTCGGCGCCGGCACGACAGCGGAGTTGCTACCGAGCGCAGGTCAGATGGCGGCCACCGTCGATCGCCACCGTCTCGCCGGTGACCCAGCCGGCCTGTTCCGACGCCAGGAACAAGATCAACGCGGCAATCTCCGACGCTTGCCCGGGGCGGCCGAGCGGGTGCGTCTCCTTCGCGCGGCTCAAGAAGGCCGCGTAATTCTCTTCGGTCATGCCGCTGCGGCGGTGCAGGTTGGTGACGGTCACGCCCGGGTTGACGGCATTGACGCGGACGCCGTGCGGCGCCCAGTCGATGGCCGCGCAGCGGGTCAGCTGATCGAGGGCAGCTTTGCTGGTGTTGTAGACCGCCAGATTCGGAAATACTCGCTGGCCGTTAACGCTCGAAACATTGACGACGGCGCCGCGGCGTTCTTTGAGATACGGAAACGCGGCGCGCATCAGGCGAAACGGCGCGCGCACATTAAGCGCCATGACGTTGTCCCACACCTCGTCTGACGTGTCGTCGGTCGCGCCCATGGCGATCACGCCTGCGGCATTGATTAACAGGTCAATCCCGCCGAAGCGCGCCACCGCGCTCTTGACGATTTCTCCCGGTGCGCTGTCAGCCGTGAGATCGGCAACGACCGCGATCGCGTGTCCGCCACCGTGGGTGATCTCGGCGATCACCGTTTCCAGAATCCTGGCGTCGCGACCGACGGCGACGACCGAAGCCCCAGCCTGCGCCATCGCCAGCGCGGTCGCCTGACCGATCCCGCTCGATGCGCCGGTCACGACGGCAATCTTGTTGGCGAAGGTCGTCATGCTTTGAGCCCTTCTACGAATCGAAATCCATCTTTTTCGGCGAGTGTGCGAACCGGCCGGAAGCCGCCCTCCCGTAACGAGCCCTCAGCGCCGCCGGCCTGGGCGTATTCGGCGGGGACCGCAGGAACGCCGCCGAGCAGGCCGCCACTGATCCGTTCGATCAGTTCGATGCGGCCACCCGGTCGCATCACGCGCAGGGCTGACTGCAACATGGCGGCACGTTCTTCGACGGCCAGGGCTGAAAAGTTTCCGCCGGTCTCATCGACCACGACCATGTCGAACGACGCTTCCGGCCAGTCGAGATTCGAGACTGGGAGCACCTTGATGTCGATCAACGCGCCCGCCTGCTCGGCCGCCTTTTTGCCACGCTTGGCTTGCGCCTCATCCGGCGCGGCCAACGCAGCGGCGCCACTGAGCCCGGTCTTCATCGCCAGCCCGCGCGTCAATGACGCGTCGTGGCAAAACACCTGCAAATACTTCTCGCCCATTCGCACACCGGTCATCGCGACCTGCAACGGGTCCATGGTGCGCATCCGGCGGAACTTGAACATGTCGTGATGATAGAAGGGATCAGGGATCAGGGATCAGGGATCCCTGATCCCTGTTTGATATAGTCCCTAACGTGAAACCTCCCATCGAAATCGCGCCTGCCGAGGGCAAGTTAGGCATCCTGCTGGTTGGGCTGGGCGCGGTCAGCACCACGGTGATCGCCGGGGTGCACGCCATTCGCAAAAAGCTCGCGCCGCCGATTGGATCGCTGACTGAGATGGGTACGATTCGGCTCGGCAAACGCACCGACGGCCGGTCCCCGCGCATCCGCGAGGTCTTTGATCTGCCGACGCTGGATAACATCGTGTTTGGCGGCTGGGACATTTTCGACGCCGATTGTTACGCCGCGGCGCGCACCGCCGGCGTCCTCGAGCCTGCGCTCCTCGATCAACTGCGGCCCGAGCTCGAATCGGTCAAACCGATGTCGGCGGTCTTCGATCAGCGCTACGTCAAACGGCTCGACGGACCAAACGTCAAAAAAGGCAAGAACAAGAAGGATCTCGCCGAGCAACTGATCGCCGACATTCGTGCGTTCAAGGAAAAGAACGGTTGCGCACGGTTGGTGATGGTGTGGTGCGGCAGCACTGAGGTGTTCCTTCAGGAATCGGCTGTGCACCAGTCGATCGAGTCCTTCGAACGCGGCCTCGAGGCAAGCGATCCGGCCATTCCCTCGAGCATGATCTACGCCTACGCCGCGATCAAGGAGGGCATCCCCTACGCGAATGCCGCGCCCAACCTGAGCGCCGACATTCCGGCGCTGCTGGCACTCGCCGCACAGACCAAGTCGCCGCTCGCCGGTAAAGATCTGAAGACGGGCCAGACCCTGATCAAGACCATCATGGCGCCCGGTCTCAAGGCGCGGCTGCTCGGCGTGGCCGGGTGGTATTCGACCAACATCCTCGGTAATCGTGACGGCGAAGTACTCGACGATCCCGAGTCGTTCAAGACCAAGGAAGAAAGCAAGAAGTCCGTCCTCGACTACATCTTCCAGCCGCATCTTTACCCGGGTCTCTACGACAACCTTCATCACGTCGTCCGCATCAACTATTACCCACCGCGCGGCGACAACAAGGAAGGGTGGGACAACATCGATATCGTTGGATGGCTGGGCTATCCGATGCAGTTGAAGATCAACTTCCTCTGCCGTGACAGTATCCTTGCTGCCCCGATCGTGCTCGACACTGCGTTGTTCCTCGACTTGGCTAAGCGCGCCGGCATGTCGGGCATTCAGGAATGGCTATCGTTCTATTACAAGAGTCCGATGCACGCGCCGGGTCTGTATCCGGAGCACGATTTATTTATTCAGCTGATGAAGTTGAAGAACACGCTGCGCTACATGAAGGGCGAAGAACTAATCACCCATCTCGGGCGGGAGTATTACGACTGAACCGGCAGGCCGCGGGCCGGCCGGCCACCTGCTCACCGGCGAACCTGCAATAGCGAAGCATGACTACAGCGAAACTCCAACCTGCCTTGTTAGCCGGTGTCGCGATCGGCGTGCTGACTGCGCTGCCGGTCGTCAACATCGTCAATCTGTGTTGCTGCGCGTGGGTGATCTTTGGCGGCGCGCTGGCCGCCTATCTGTCACAGCAGAATCAGCCTGCACCAATTTCTACGGGCGACGGCGCGCTGACCGGTCTGATGGCCGGGGCTATCGGCGCGATTATCGGGACGCTGCTGACGATACCGATCGCGTTGGCAATGGGCCCGTTTCAGGCACAGATTTTCGAACGCCTGATGGAAGGGGCCGGCGAAATGCCGCCCGAGTTCCGCGTTGCTCTCGAACGCTGGCGTGACAACGCGGCCGGCGGCGCCGTTATCGGCATTGGCATGGTCGTCTATCTGATGACGACGCTGTTCATTTACAGCATCTTTGGGATGCTCGGCGGATTGCTCGGGGCGCTGATGTTCCGCTCGACCACCCCGCCACCACCGCCGCAACCACCCTCCGGCTTCGAGCCGCCGGTGTTCAGTGCCCCGCCCCCGCCCCCGCTACCGTCGCCGGCGCCGCTTCCGCCCCCGCCCCCGTTACCGCCGATCGATTCGTAAGGTATTCGCTATCGCGGTTGATCGACGGGCCGATAGTGGGGGCGATGACCCCCGGCTACGAGTCCTTCTTCGGCCTCGTCGAGCGTCCGTTCAGCCTGACGCCGGACCCGAAGTATTTTTTCAAAAGCCGCTCGCACAGCCGAGCCATCGAATCGCTGACCTTCGGGTTGCGCGCCGACAAACCTTTGTTGCTGGTGACCGGCGACCTCGGGGTGGGCAAAACACTCATAGCCCGCACGTTAGTCGAGCAACTGCGGCGCAGGGGGCTGGTCAGCCTGCTCAGCAATCCGCTAGTGACGCCCGGTGAGCTGTTTCGCCTGCTCCTCAGCGACTTTGGTGCCGCACCCGGCACGCACACCAGCGGGCAGGGCGGCGACGCCACACCTGCCGAACTCAACGATCAATTGATCGCTTTCCTGAGCCGACTAAAAACGCCGCGTGACGGCGCTGTCGTGGTGATTGACGAAGCGCATACCTTGCCGGTCGCGATCATCGCGCATCTCTTGTCGCTGGCCGGGGTCGACAGTGGCCCTAAGTTGCTCCAACTGGTGTTCTTGGGTCAGTCGGCGATCGGCGAGCCAGGCGCCCTGGGCATCCGCGCGATTGACGAACAAAGCACGGCCAAGGTGCGCCTGTTGCCGCTCGGCCGCGATGAATGCGCGGCTTATGTGGCGCATCGTCTGACGTTGGCAGGGGGCGGCACGACGCCCAGTTTTACGCCGCGCGCGATCGACATGCTCTACGGGGTGTCCGGCGGCGTGCCGCGACTGGTCAACCTGCTGTGCGAACGTGCGTTGCAGGAAGCCGCGTCGCATCAGTCGCACAAAATCGAGCCGTCGATGATCGAGGCCGCGTCGTCCGCTCTGCAGTTACTCCGCGCCCGCCCGCGTCGCTTCCGGTGGTTCACCAGGCGCGTCTCGTAAGGGTGCGACCAGCTTTTCTATGGCTATACTGCCCGAATGGCCGATCGGGCAGACTTTCCAGAGATCGACGCGCTGCTGCGCGAAGATCGATCATTCCCGCCGTCTGACGCCTTCCGCGCGCAGGCGAACGTTCGTGACGCACGCATTTATGAAGACGCCGCGCGTGACCCGGAAACCTTCTGGGCCAACTTCGCGCGCGAGCTGGAGTGGTCGACGCCGTGGTCGAAAATTCTCGACTGGCAGCCGCCGCACGCGAAATGGTTCATCGGTGGCAAGCTCAACGCGAGCGTCAACTGCATCGACCGTCATCTCCGGACCGCACGACGCAACAAGGCCGCAATCATCTGGGAAGGGGAGCCTGGCGATCGTCGCACGCTGACCTACTTCGATCTCCATCGCGAAGTCTGCCAGTTTGCCAACGTCCTTAAATCCTTTGGCGTCGGCAAGGGTGATCGGGTCGCGCTCTACTTGCCGCTGATCCCAGAACTGGCCATTGCCATGCTCGCGTGCGCGCGTATTGGCGCGGTCCACTCGGTTGTCTTCGGCGGGTTTTCGTCGGAGTCGTTGCGCGATCGCATCAATGACGCGCAGTGCAAATTGCTGGTGACGGCCGACGGCGGGTTTCGGCGCGGCAGCGTCGTCGCCTTGAAACGAGTGGCCGACGAAGCGCTGCGCGACACCCCATCGATCGAGCACGCGATCATCGTTCGCCGCGGTCAGTCAGATATTCCGGTGACGATGGTTGAAGGCCGCGATCACTGGTATCACGAACTGATTGCCGCGTCGCCCTACGGCTGTCCCGCCGAACCAATGGATGCCGAGGACCTGCTCTACATCCTCTACACCTCCGGAACCACCGGCAAACCCAAGGGCATCGTTCACACCACCGGCGGCTATCTAGTCGGCACCTACGCCACGACCAAGTGGGTGTTCGACCTCAAGGAAGACGACGTGTATTGGTGCACTGCCGATATCGGCTGGGTCACCGGCCACAGCTATGTCGTGTACGGTCCGCTCGCCAACGGCGCGACCGTGGTGATGTATGAAGGCGCGCCCGATTGGCCGCAAAAGGATCGCTTTTGGCAGATCGTCGCCCGCCACGGTGTGACGATTTTCTACACCGCTCCGACCGCGGTGCGCGCCTTCATGCGGTGGGGCACCGAGTGGCCGAAGAACCACGACCTGTCGTCGCTGCGACTGCTGGGTTCGGTCGGCGAGCCGATCAATCCCGAAGCGTGGATGTGGTACCACCTGCACATCGGCCGCGAACGGTGCCCGGTCGTCGACACCTGGTGGCAGACTGAAACCGGCGCCATCATGATCACGCCGCTGCCCGGCATTACTTCAACCCGTCCGGGGTCAGCGACGCAAACTTTTCCCGGCATCAGTGCTGAGATTCTCAGCGATAAAGGTGAAGTGATTCCGGTGGGCGGCGGCCTGCTGGCCCTGACCCGGCCCTGGCCGTCAATGCTGCGCGGGATCTACGGCGACCCCGAACGCTACGTCTCGCAGTATTGGACGCGCTGGACTGGCGGCATCTATTTCACCGGCGATGGCGCCAAGCGCGATGACGACGGCTTCTTCTGGCTGCTCGGCCGCGTCGATGATGTGTTGAACGTGGCCGGCCACCGCATCGGCACGATGGAGGTGGAAAGTGCGCTGGTCGATCATCCCAAGGTCGCCGAAGCGGCAGTCGTCGGACGCCCGCACGACATCAAAGGCCAGGCGCTGGCGGCGTTCGTGACGGTGAAAGAAGGCGTCGTCCTGTCCGACGCACTGTCCGACGAACTGAAGAAGCACGTCGCCACCAAGATCGGCGCAATCGCCAGGCCCGATGACATCATCTTCGCTGCCGACTTGCCGAAGACGCGCTCGGGCAAAATTATGCGACGTCTGTTGCGCGATATTGCCGAAGGCAAGGCGCTGGGGGACACGACGACGCTCGCCGACCCCGCGGTGGTGCAGAAACTGAAGGATCAGTACGAGGACGAGACGTAGCGCGATCTCATCAGATTTCGCCAGCTCGCCCTGCGAGCCGCATTACCGCCGATCGTTCGAGCCGCACGTGCCGCCCGGCGCTGATCGGTTCCAGTTTGCCGGCAGCGACAAGTTGATCGGTGCCCTCGAGCGTCAATCTCAATGCCTTGGCGGCGTCGTCGATGGACATCAGGCGCGGCGGGATCTCGACTTGTTCGACGCGATTACGGCCGCTGGTTTTCGCCCGCTCGACGGCACGCTCAGTTTCGGCCAGGAACTGTTCGGTGTCGACCGGCTCACCCTCCAGCGCACGGGCACTGACCACGGCAACGCTCACCGTCACATTGGCACGCTGATCGGTGCGGTAATCGCGAAAGGTCAATCGGTCGTGCACCATCGTGCGCGTCCGATCGGCCAGCAACGCCGCGTCGGCCGGCCCAGTCTCCGGTAACAACACCGCGATCGAATCTTCCGAGTAACGCGCCACCCAGTCGTGCTGCCGGAAGTAGGTGCGGGTCAGGATGCCCATCCGCTCGAGCACGCGATCACCAACGCCGTAACCGTGCACGCGGTTGATCTCGGCAAGATTGTCGACGTCCATCATGATCAGCGACAGCCAATGCTCGAACCGTTCGGCGCGCTGGCATTCTTTGTCGAGCGCCACCTCGAACACCGGACGTGTGTGCAGGGTGGTCAACGTGTCGGTGATCGCAGCGGCTGATGGCAGCTCGACGGTCCGCATCGTCCATGCCGCCAAGACATCGAACACGGCGCGGCGCAGCGTCTGAGTGACTTGCGGCCAGGGCTCGGTGGTCGCCCCGAGTTGCTGATCGAGCGACAGCTCGTCGACCGCAGCGCTCAAGACCAGATAGGAAAACGTAAAGAGTTGGTCGACTGATACCGAACGCAGCGCGCCCAGCGCGATCAGGTCGACGATCGCACCGCTGCGTGGCTCACAGCGTCCGGCGCGAATCGCGTCCGCCACCAGGCGGATGAAGGCCCCGCCCAGACGGATGCAGAAATCGGCCTCGAGGCGCTGGGGGCCGCTGGACGGGAAGACGGCCACCGTATCGGCGACGATGACGTCGCTGCGCTCGAGCAGCAGGTCAGCGGTCTGCCCCCGGACGGCATCCGCTAGGCGTTCTGAACGTGCCGCGGCCAAAATGTAGGGGATTCGGCCGTCGTTCATTTGGGCAGTGTGCCCGAACTCGGCCTACCGCCGCAACGTGCGGCAGCCGAAATACTTGGCGGTGCCTACCAAAGTTGCAATGGCTTCACGAAACTGCACAGTTCTGACCTTGCGAGTGGGCGTTCACCCTACCTATGATTAGCGTTCCCGTGACCGAGCTGCGAGGTTTGCAGGCTTGCGCAAAAAATTAGGTGAGACCTTAATCCAGGCCGGTCTCATCACCGAAGACGACCTCCGCGTCGCGCTTGCCGAACACAAGCGTTCCGGAGAACGTCTCGGCGCGGTACTGGTGCGCATGAACCTCGCGACGGAGCGCCAGATTGCCAAGGCGCTGGCGTATCAGCTCGGTTTTCCGTACGTCAATCTCTCGGAAAACCCGCCCGAGCCCGGCGTGGTCACGCTGATCTCCAAAGACATCGCCCTCAAGCGGTCCTGCGTCGCGTTGCGACTCGAAAAGAATTTGCTGACCGTGGCGATGGCCGACCCGCTGCTGTTCAGCTTGGTCCAGGATCTCGAGTTTCAAACCGGCTACCGCATCAAGCAGGTGGTGGCCACCGGGGCCGACATCCTCGAAGCGATTGCCGCCGGCTACCCTGATAAAGCGCTCGTTCGCACCAACGTCCCTGGCACGGTGCCGGCGGCAATTCTTCGACCCGGCGGCCGCGATCGCACGGGCGCACCGCTGCCCGGAGGTGAGACCGCGCTGGCGCGTCGTCAGGAAGACGACGTCTTCGAGCCGATTGCCGGACTCAAGGAGCGCAGCGAAGCGGCGCCGATCATTGACCTGGTCGACCTCGTGATGAAGAGCGCGATCAAGGCCGCGGCGAGCGACATCCACATCGAGCCCATGGAAAAAGGCGTGCTCGTGCGCCATCGTCTTGACGGCTTGCTTAAAGAAGTCATGGACCTGCCCAAGTGGGTCCACGAAGGCCTGATCGCGCGCATGAAGATCATGGCCGGGATGGATATTGCTGAGAAGCGGTTGCCGCAGGACGGCCGCATCCGCGTCACCAGCGAAGAAGGCCGCGAAGTCGACTTCCGCGCCTCGACACTACGCACACTGCACGGCGAGAAGATGGTCATGCGCATGCTCGACCATCGCAAGGGCGTGCCGCAGCTCGAAGAACTCGGCTTCTCGACCACCGCACTCGACGATCTGCGCGGCTTCCTGCGCCACCAGCACGGCATGATCCTGGTTGTCGGCCCGACCGGCAGCGGCAAGACGACGACCCTGTGCTCGGCACTGACCTCGATCCATTCCGAGCGGACCAACATCATCACCGTCGAAGACCCGATCGAGTACCAGCTCCCCGGCATCAATCAGACGCAGATCAACGACAAGATCAAGCTGACCTTCGCCGCCGCGCTGCGCTCGATCCTGCGTCAGGATCCGGACGTGATCCTGGTCGGCGAAATTCGCGACCAGGAAACGGCGCGGATCGCGATGCAGGCCGCGCAGACGGGTCACTTGGTGCTATCGACGCTGCATACCGACGATGCGCCCTCGTCGGTGACCCGCCTGATGGACATTGGCGTCGAGTCCTATGTGATTGCGTCGGCGGTCGTTGGCGTCGTCGCGCAACGCCTGGTGCGCCGCTTGTGCCAATCGTGCCGCCGTCAGTACACGCCGCCACCAGATGTCCTGCGTGCGATGAACATGACTGAGCAGGACGCGGCGACCATTCCATTCTTCAAGGCGACGGGCTGCGATCACTGCAATCAGACCGGGTATCGCGGCCGCCTCGGGATCTACGAGGTGATGAGCATCTCGGATAAGGTGCGGCTGATGATCGCGGCAAAGGCATCGGAAGATGTCATTCGCGAAGCCGCGCAGGCGAGCGGGATGATCGGCCTCGGCGAAGATGCGTTGGCAAAGGTCAAGGCCGGCCTGACCACGCCGGAAGAGCTCCTGCGTGTGGTCACCGAGGTGAAAGAGATTCGCACGATGTGCCCGGCGTGCAACGGACCGGTCGGCCTGGATTTCGTGGCCTGTCCGAATTGCGGCACGCGGCTGAGTGGGGCGTGCCCGGGTTGTAACCGGGCACTGCAGCCGGGATGGCAGTTCTGCCCATACTGCGCGCGCACGACGATCACTCCGGGTAAGCTCAAGCGGCTTGGCAAACAGAAGGAACGGCGTGAGCTGCCGGCCTCGAACGTCGCGGAGTTCAAGAAGGGTCAACAGGCCTGAAAACCCACTACGAGTTACTCGGCCTCGAACCGTCGGCCGATGTCGACACGATTAAGAAGGCGTTCCGGCGCGAAATTGCGCGGTACCACTCGGACAAAGTCGCCCACCTCGGCGCTGAGTTCCAGGAGATGGCGTCGTCGCGCGCGGCGCAGTTGACCGACGCCTATAAGACGCTGACCGACGTCGAGGCGCGGGCGGAGTATGACAGTTCGCTTGGCTCTGAGCGGCGGCCGGGGATGCCGCCACCGACCCCTACCCCCGCCGGGACGGCCAGCGGCGACCAGCCCGCGCCAGCGACCGCAGAACGGGCGCCCCAATACGAACCTGCTGGGCACCGTTTCGCACAGGAGCGCGCCGGCAAGGACGACATTGTCCGTCGCGCGATCATGGCGCGGCTGCGTGAAGTGCTGCGCCAGACGGTCGGCGACTGCGACACCTCGCCGGTGCGCGGCTTCGATATCGCCTGCTTGTCGAATGCCAAGCTGTCTCTGTTTCGGCGGCAGGTGCCGCCCAGCGTGTTGGTGCGACTGGTGCCGACGGTCGACGCGGCCGTCGCCACGGCGGCCTGGGCCGACGCGGTCAAACTGCGGTTGCCGCAACGGCCGCTGATCATTTTGTTGTTAGGTGAGGCGATCGCGCCGGGCGCAGAGTTGGGGCGCGCGATTGAGGAACAGCGTCGTCGCCACCCGGCCCTGCAAGACGCGCTTTTCCCGGTGCCCATCAGCACTCAGGACTGGGCGGCGAAAATTCCCGCGAACGCGCCCGATTCGGTCAAACGATTGGTTGAGCGGTTGCGAAACTATGTAGGGTAACCACAGCTCAAGCGCCCGACGCCCGACGCCCGACGCCCGACGCCCGACGCCCGACGCCCGACGCCCGACGCCCTGACGCCCTGACGCCCTGACGACCGACGACTGACGGCCACCGGAACCCGCCGCGTGCTGCCGCCGTCAACTAGAAGAGCACATGGCCCTGATTGAAACTCGCGACTTGTGGAAGACCTACCAGATGGGCGACGAGCTGATCCACGCGCTGCGAGGCGTGTCGATCGCGATTCAACGTGGCGAATACGTTGCGATCATGGGTCCGTCGGGGTCCGGCAAGTCGACGTTGATGAACCTGATTGGCTGTCTCGATACGCCGTCGCAAGGTACCTATCTTCTCAACGAGAAGGAGGCGAGCCTGATGAATGACAACGAGCTGGCGCGCATCCGTAACGAAGAGATCGGGTTTGTCTTTCAAACGTTCAACTTGTTGCCGCGCGCCACCGCACTGCATAACGTCGAACTCCCGTTGGTCTACGCCGGCGTCTCGAAACGCGATCGACTGGAACGAGCCAAGTCGGCGCTCGAGAAAGTTGAATTGACCTCGCGCATGCACCATCGCCCGAACGAGCTGTCGGGCGGGCAGCGCCAGCGCGTCGCGATCGCCCGTGCCCTGGTCAACAACCCGTCGATTCTGCTGGCCGACGAGCCGACCGGCAACCTCGATTCGAAGACCGGCATCGAGATCATGGCGCTGTTCGACCGGTTGCATCAGGGCGGGAACACCATCGTGCTGGTGACGCACGAAGCGGACATCGCGGCGCATGCCCATCGCGTGATCGCGATTCGAGACGGCGGCGTGGAGAAGGACTTCGCGACGCCGCGCGCGATTGGACCAGGAGTCGAGCTCAGCGCGGCGCCAAGTCACTGAAGTCAATGCGGCACTCGGGAGTGGTGTCACTCGCGGCGTGGACAAATGCGATCTCCCGGTCCTTCAAGGCCCTCATCGCCTCGGTCAGCCCGTTTCGCGCTACATAGGCCCCGTTCACATTATCCGGGGCAGCCAATACAAACACCCGAGTGCAGTGAGACGGTAAGCCGTCAATGACATCGACGACGGTGTCACGAAGCTGCGCGGCCTCCCGCCACGGCAACTGATGGGCCCTGGTCGCCGACACGGACACGATGATCAACAGCGCTATTCCCCCAACCCGCAGCCATTCCTCACGCGCTGCGACATTTCTGGGGAGCCAAATCGCGGTGAGACCGATCACCCAGCCGACCGTGGCGAGATAGACGTATCGAGAGCCTTGAAGGTCTCGAGAGATGACAAAGAGACCGACCGTGGGGGCGACCGAGACGAGCACCCATGCGAGAACGGCGAGCAAACCTGACCAGCGAAAACGATTGCGCGGCGACCCAACCGCCAAGACCATGGTTGCCGTCATCAGGGCCATCCACACACCGATGATCAATCGACCGTGGGTGCCCACCAGCAGTTCGTGAAACGGCCAAATTAACGCCGCGAAAGGCTGGTAGATCAGAACCCACAAGTTCGCGACGTTGACGCCTGGGTGCGCTGGCCGTCCGAGCAGCACCGTTCGGCCGAGCACGTAGAGGATCGTGAATCCAATCGACATACCGGCGGCGATCGAAAGCGATCGTCTGAACAACGGGTTGACGTACGCCGCAACGACAAACAGCCCGGCGACGCCGACCGCCGTCTCCTTGGTCAGCAGTCCAATCGCAAGCAATCCTCCGATTCCCGCTAGATGCCGGGGCTCAAGCCGTGTCCGCGCCGCACACAGAAGCGCGGCGAGGGTCGATGTGGCGAGCAAGATATCGGCGAGGGCAGACGGCCAGACGACGGCTTCAACCGACGACGGGTAGGCGACGATCATCAACGCCACCGCAGTGGCCGCGCCAATCGACATGCCGAATCGAGTCACCAACAACCCAGCGAGGACTGCATTGACTGCGTGAAACGCCACGTTGATGACGTGCAGCGTGAGTGCGAGCGAGGTGACCGGCGTGATGCTGGCGGCGATGGACCAAACCAGCAGCTGCACGGGCCTGACATACGGCCATGACCGCGGCACCACCTCACCACTGCTCGCCCACTCGGCGAGTGCAAAATCGTCGGCGAGCAGGCCGATCTCCAAGATCGGTCGATACACCGCAATGGCCAGTGCCACGACGACTGGACACGCGATTGATGCTCTAACCGACAACTTACTGAGGGACGAGCCCAGTCGACGTCGCAAACTGTCGTACTCCGCCGAGATTATGCTCAGCGCTTTTGGCCATTATCGCCGACGCCTCGGCTGCGACGGTTCGGTTGAAGTGACGTAAGAGCTGTTCGAGTTGATGCGGGTTGCTCTGCGCGGCCTTGCCATCGACACGCTTGACGTTACGTAGGCCGAACCACAGCGACCCGCCCGGCAAGCGCAAGAAGGCGACCTCGAACTCCAGCTTACGCGTCCGCACGCGGTCTACACCGCGGCGAAATGACCCGTCGCCACTTCGCGCAGTGGCGCGTCGCGGTTGACTGACTGCGGATCGAGCTCAATGCGATGCCGCGGCGCATCAGGGTCGGTCACCGGAATCGCCGACAGCAAGGCGCGGGTATAAGGGTGTTGCGGGTTGGCGAAGATGCTCGCAGTATTACCCGACTCGACGGTCTTGCCGAGATACATCACCGACAGTCGGGTGCAGATGTGTCGAACCAGACGAAGATCATGTGCGATGAACAGGTAGGTCAGGTTGAGGCGTTCCTGCAGATCGAGCAGCAGGTTGACGACCTGTGCCTGAATCGACACGTCCAGCGCCGACACCGGCTCGTCGGCGATGACAAACGACGGATTGAGCGCCAGTGCGCGCGCCAGGCCAATGCGCTGCCGCTGCCCGCCGCTGAATTCGTGCGGGTAGCGCTCGAGATGAGCCGGGTCGAGACCGACCAGCCCGAATAATTCGGTGACCTTGTCGCGGCGCTCGCCGCGCGCGCCGATGTTGTGGATGATCAACGGCTCTTCGACGATGTCGCGTGCGCGCATGCGCGGGTTGAGCGATGAGTAGGGGTCCTGAAAGACCATTTGCATGTCGCGCCGCGCCGCCCGCATGCGCGATTTGTCGAAGGCCAGCACGTCGTCGCCGCGGAATCGCACCTGTCCGGAGGTCGGCTCAATCAACCGCAGCATGCAACGGCCGGTGGTGCTTTTGCCGCTGCCGGATTCGCCGACCAGGCCGTAGGTCTCGCCTTCCTCGATATCGAAACTGACATCGTCGACGGCGCGGACGACCGACTTGGCGCGGAGAAAGCCACCCCCCCGCTCGAAGTGCTTGACCAGATTACGAACTTCAACGAGTGGCATGGGCAGCTGGCGCTGGGCCGCGACGCGCTTCGGCCTTATCCGAATGAAGGTAACAGCGAACCGCGTGCGGGGGGTCGACTTCAACCAGCGCCGGCACGGCGGTGGTGCAGACGTCCATCCGATGCGGACAGCGCGGTGCGAACGTGCAGCCGGGCGGCAAGGCGGCGAGATTAGGCACGACGCCTTCGATCGCGCGCAGGCGAGATCGGTTGCCGTCGCCGCGCGCTTCTCCCGGAATCGACGCAAGCAGCCCTTGCGTGTAAGGATGGAGCGGGTGGCGGAAAATGTCGCGGACCGGGCCTTGTTCGACGATCCGCCCGGCGTACATCACCGCCACGCGGTCGGCGGTCTCGGCGATCACCCCAAGGTCATGCGTGATCAGCAGGAGCGAGACGTCGAACTCGGTCTTCATGTCGCGCAACAGCTCGAGGATCTGCGCCTGCACGGTGACGTCGAGTGCGGTAGTCGGCTCGTCGGCAATCACCAGCGGTGGCCGGCAGGCCAGCGCCACGGCGATCATCACACGCTGCCGCATCCCACCCGACAACTGATGCGGATAATCGTCGACACGCTTGTCGGGGTCGGAAATTTTCACCGCGCGAAGTAATTCGATCGCCCGGTCACGCGCTTCGTGTTTGCTCGCCAGACCATGGACGCGGAGCGCCTCGCCAATCTGCGCGCCGACCCGCATCACCGGGTTCAGCGCGGCCATTGGTTCCTGGAAGACGAGGCCGATCCCGGCGCCGCGGACCTTGCGGACTTCCTGCTCCGGCAAGGTCAGCAGGTCGCGGCCCTGGAAGAAGACTCGGCCAGCCGTCGTGCGACCCGGTGACTGCAGCAGCTGCAGAATAGAAAACGCCGTGACCGACTTGCCGCTGCCCGACTCGCCAACCAGGCCGAGCGTTTCACCGCGATGAATCTGAAACGACACATCGTCGACGGCGACGACTGGTCGTCCCGGTATCTCGAACACCGTCGTCAGATTCTCTACCGAGAGCAGCGGATCCATCAGTCGAGCGAGACCTCTCTGTATTCGCCAAACACTGCGCGCAGCGTATCAGCGATCTCGCCAACCGTAGCATTTGCTTCCACGGCGGCAATCACCATCGGCACCAGGTTGTCAGTGCTGGCGGCCGCCGTCGCGATACGGTCCATCGCCGCCTGCCAACGGGCCACGTCGCGTCGGGCACGCACCGCTTTGACCCGCTCAGTCTGCTCACGCTCGAGCGCGGGGTCGAGGCTGAACACATCGATGCGACCAGAGGCTTCCGCCGCGTAGCGATTGATGCCAACCACCACCGCCTGATCGGTATCAATGGCGAGCTGCGCCTGGTACGCCGAATCCTGCACCTGCCGTTGAATGTAGCCGCTCTCGATCGCCTTCAACGTGCCGCCAATCGCATCGATGCGTTCGATCAGCTCGGTCGCGCCGTGCTCGATGTCGTTGGTCAGCTGTTCGATGTAATACGAGCCGGCAAACGGATCGACGGTATTGACGACGCCGGATTCGGCGGCAATGATTTGCTGCGTTCGCAAGGCAATGCGCGCCGATTCTTCCGTCGGCAGCGCCAGCGCTTCGTCGCGGCTGTTAGTGTGCAGGGACTGGGTACCGCCAAGGACAGCTGACAGCGCCTGCACCGCGACGCGGACAATATTGTTGTCGGGCTGCTGGGCGGTGAGCGTGCTGCCGGCGGTTTGCGTGTGAAAGCGGAGTTGATGCGCCCGCGGATTGGTCGCGCCAAAGCGGTCGCGCATAATCCGCGCCCACAGACGACGCGCAGCGCGAAACTTGGCGACCTCTTCGAGAAAATCGTTGTGCGCGTTGAAGAAGAAGGACAGACGCTGACCAAACGCGTTGATGTCCAGCCCGGCGTCGACCGCCGCCTGCACGTAGGCAATGGCGTTGGCGAACGTGAACGCCACCTCCTGCACCGCCGTCGAACCCGCTTCGCGAATGTGATAGCCGCTGATCGAAATGGTGTTCCACTGCGGCACGTCACGTTCGCAGAAGGCAAAAATGTCGGTGATGATGCGCAACGAGGCCGCCGGCGGATAAATGTAGGTGCCGCGGGCGATGTACTCCTTGAGGACATCATTCTGAATCGTCCCGGACAGCGCGCGTGAGGCAATCCCCTGACGCTTGGCCACCGCGACATACAGCGCCAGGAGGATGATTGCGGTGGCATTGATGGTCATCGACGTCGAGACGCGATCGAGCGGGATGCCTTCGAACAGCGACGCCATGTCGTCGATGGAATCGATCGCGACGCCTACTCGTCCGACTTCGCCGGTCGCGAGTGGATGGTCGGAGTCGTATCCGATTTGGGTCGGCAGGTCGAACGCGACGCTCAGGCCGCTGACTCCTTGAGACAGCAGGTAGCGGTAACGGCGATTGGATTCGGCTGCGGTGCCGAACCCCGCATATTGCCGCATCGTCCACAGCCGCCCGCGGTACATCGTCGGCTGAATGCCCCGGGTATAGGGGAACTGCCCCGGCGAGGCCAACTCCTGCCGCGCGTCAAAATCCGCGAGATCCTGCGGATGAACGAAAGGTTTCGACTGGGCGACCGGTTTCACGCAGCAATTGTAATTGCCTCACCTGCTTACCTGCCCACCTGCCTATCGCGCTCAACCACCACTACATATTGTGGTCATGATTGTCGGCCACAATATGCAGGCTCCAATCCTCACATATCCCCTGCTAATAGCGTTCTTTCTTGACACACTCCAGCCAGCTTCTTAGAATGGCCCCCGTCCCCACTTCTAAGTCCCACCAAATGCAGACTTTGCGCCGACGACCCATCCGCCCGGACGGGGAGTACTGTCGGCTCATGGCCTCCGGTCTTCCGGGTCCGGCGGCGAGCAGAAGGGAGTCCCATGGATGACGTCGTGAACCGGTTCGCTCGAGAGCTGGCCGACGCCATTGCTGCCGCAGTGGCCGAAAATTCCGAGGTTGAAGCGTGCCGCGAACGCGCGCGGACCGCCGGGTATGAAATGAAGGTCACGCTGGAGGCCGTGGTCGGCTTCGTGACGCGCGGCCAGGAGAAAGAAAAGGATAAAGAGAAGGGCACCGCCGTCGCGGCGAAAGTCGCCGCCACCCGCGCCCTGGTGCCGCGAAAAACGGCCGAGATGACTGCCAACGATCGGCGCTTCCTCCGGTCCCTGCGCATTGCATCGGACGATGCGAAGGTCGAAGAGACGAACTAGCCCAGGTATCGCCGCCCGCGCGCCCGTAGATCGTCGTCGAGCTCATAGACCAACGGAACGCCCGTGGGGATATTGAGCTCGACGATATCCTCATCGGAAATCCCATCCAGATATTTCACCAGCGCGCGCAGCGAGTTGCCGTGCGCGGCGATCAGCACCCGCTGGCCTGATCGAATCGAGGGTGCGATGGTCTCGTCCCAGTAGGGCAGAAAGCGCGAGACGGTGTCCCTCAGGGACTCGGTCAGCGGCAGCTCGCTCGCCGGCATGCCGGCGTACCGCGGATCGCCACCGGGATGCCGTTCATCGTCGGCGGCCAGCGGCGGCGGCGGAATGTCGTAGCTGCGGCGCCAGATCTTGACCTGCTCGTCGCCGTGCTTGGCGGCCGTCTCCGCCTTGTTCAGGCCCTGCAGCGCGCCGTAATGCCGTTCGTTCAGGCGCCAGTGACGCACCGTCGGAATCCACAGCTGATCGAGTTCGTCGAGTGCTAACCAGCACGTGCGAATCGCGCGGGTCAGCAGCGAGGTGTATGCGATATCGAAGCCGAGGCCCTCGGCCTTGATCAGCCGTCCCGCCTGCGTCGCTTCGTCGCGGCCGGTTTCGGTCAAGTCGACATCGGTCCAGCCGGTGAAGCGATTCTCTTTGTTCCACGTCGATTGGCCGTGGCGGAGAAGAACGAGTGTGTGCATAGTGCTCAAATGCGACACGACAAATCTTCGTGTCCTTCGTCTCTTCGTGGTTGGCTTACTTCAATTGTTTGATCGCGGCTCGCCCCGCGTACTTCGCGGTTGACCCGAGTTCTTCTTCAATGCGGAGCAATTGGTTGTACTTGGCCGTGCGATCGCTGCGCGACGCAGAACCGGTCTTGATCTGCCCGACCGCCGTGCCCACGGCAAGGTCGGCGATCGTCGCGTCCTCGGTCTCGCCCGAGCGGTGCGAGATCACGCTCGCGTAATTCGCCTGGGTCGCCATCGCGATCGCATCGAGGGTCTCGGTGACGGTGCCGATCTGATTAAGTTTGACCAGCAACGCATTCCCGACGTGCTCACGAATGCCGCGCGCCAGGATCTGCGGATTGGTCACGAAGACATCGTCGCCAACCAGCTGCACGCGCGACCCAAGCTCCGCGGTCAACATCGCCCAGCCGCGCCAATCGCCCTCCGCGCACCCGTCTTCGATCGAGATGATCGGGTAATCGCGGCACCATTCGACATACATCGCGACCATCCCTTCCGAGTCGCGCGCCGGCTCGCCCGATTTCTTGAACTCGTAGCGTCCGTCGCCCGCCGCGAACTCGCTGGCCGCGACGTCGAGCGCCAAGTAGACGTCGGCGCCCGCTGTGAACCCGGCCTTGCCGACCGCTTCCAGGATCAGTTCGAGCGCGGCGCGATTCGATTTCACGCTCGGCGCAAACCCGCCCTCGTCACCGACTCCGGTGGCGAGTCCCCGCTGCCTGAGGATGCTGCGCAACGCATGAAAAATTTCGACGCCGACACGTAATCCGTCGCTGAAGGTGGCCGCGCCAAGCGGCATCACCATGAACTCCTGGAAGTCGACGTTCGAGTCGGCGTGGGCGCCGCCATTCAGGATGTTCATCATCGGGACGGGCAACACGAACCCCGAGGTGTTGCCGGCCAGCTTCCCGACATGCGCATAGAGACTGCTGCCGCTGCGGATGGCGTCGGCCTTGAGCGCGGCCATCGACACGCCGAGCAAGGCGTTGGCACCGAGTCGGCTCTTGGTTGTCGTGCCATCGAGCGCAATCAGCGCCTCGTCGAGTTGCCGCTGCGCCAACTCCTGGTTGCGTAGCGTGCTGGCGATCTCACCGTTGATGTTGGCCACGGCTTTCGATACGCCCTTACCCAGGTAGCGCGCCGCGTCGCCGTCGCGCAGTTCGAGTGCCTCGCGCTCGCCGGTCGATGCGCCGGACGGCACCGCTGCTCGTCCGCGCGCGCCGCCCTCGAGGACGACGTCAACTTCCACAGTCGGATTTCCACGCGAGTCGAGGATCTCCCGACCTTTCACATCAAGAATTTTCATAACGGTCAGCCGCGGCGGTCCGCGTCGGCTTCCAGACGCAGCGAAAGGTCGGGAATCGGTCCAATGAACGGCTCGTCGTCGAGCGTGACGACGACGACCCCGTCCTCGGTGACGGTGTGACGCCGGCGATCTTCCTCGTGGTGATGACCGATCAAGGCGCCGCGTGGAATCAACACGTCGCGGTCGATGATCGCCTTGCGAATGCGCGCATGCCGTCCGACGCGGACGCCCGGCATCAGGATCGACTGTTCGATGTTGCTGAAGCTATGAACACGCACGTTCGGGCACAGGATGCTGCCGGAGATGCGGCTGCCCGAAACGATGCAGCCTGGTGAGATCAGCGAGTCAAGCGCCTCGCCCTTGCGCCCCTCTTCGGCGAAGACGAACTTAGCCGGCGGGGACTGTGGCTGGTAGGTCCGCAGCGCCCACTCCGGATCGTACAGATTGAACTCGGGATTGACCTGGCACAAATCCATGTTCGCCGCGTAGTAGGCGTCGAGCGTGCCGATGTCCCGCCAGTACTTGGCCGACTTCTTGTTCTCGTCGTAAAACTGGTACGAGAACACTTTGCCGCCGCCGATCAGTGCCGGAATGATATTGCGGCCGAAGTCGTGGCGGCTGTCATTGTCGGCGGCGTCCTCTTCGAGTGCTTGCGCCAGGACCTCGATGTTGAAGACATAGATCCCCATCGATGCCAGCGCCATGTTGGGCGTGCCCGGCAGCGACGGCGGATTGTCCGGCTTCTCCTGGAAGCCGATCACCCGATGCGCGTCGTCAACCGCGACGATGCCGAAGCGGCGGCCCTCGTCGACCGGGACCTCAATCGACGCCAGCGTGACCTCGGCGCGCATGTCGATGTGCGCCTGCAACATCTTGCGGTAATCCATCTTGTAGATGTGATCACCGGCGAGGATCACCACGTAGCGAGGATTTTCACGGACGATGGAGTAAAGGTTTTGGTAGACGGCGTCGGCGGTGCCTTGGTACCACTGCTCCCCGACACGTTTTTGCGGCGGGATGATCTCGATAAACTCGCCCAGTTCTTCCGAGACAATGCTCCAGCCCTGCCGGATGTGGCGGTTGAGCGAGAGCGATTTGTACTGGGTGGCGATGAAAATCCGCCGGAAGCCGGAGTTCAGGCAGTTACTGAGGACGAAATCGATAATCCGGTACGGGCCGCCGAAGTAGACCGCCGGCTTGGCTCTGTCCTTGGTCAGGGGGAAGAGCCGTTCGCCTACGCCACCCGCCAGCACGACCGTGAGCACGTCGTCATGAATCATCAGAATCGACGGGGCAAGATATCACGCGCTCCTGGGGCCGGAGCCGGCCGCGACAGGCGAGCGGGACATTTGGCGACGTGGCGGAAACGGCGGTGGAATCGGTGGTTCAAAATCGGTGGAATCCGTGAAATCTGTGGTTTATTATCGATCGATCGACAATGTTCCTTATTGCAGCTCGACAGGAGATCTGATGATGGTTAGACGTCGTGTTATTGCGCTGATTGCGGCCTGTGCCGTCGCGCTCATGGGCTCGACTGCGGCGTACGCGCAGCAGGCCGGAGCCAAAAAGGACGAGAAGAAGCGCAGCAAGCAGGAACAAGCCGAGATCGATCAGCTCGTGAAGCTGATTGATGGCGTGATGGCGGGCCAGCCGGCTCCGGGCGATATCAAGATTTCGCTGACGCCGTTCTTCCTCAAGTCGCAGGAACAGCGCACGTTCGTGCCGTTCCAGCTGAGTCTCGCTGGTGCACCGGCGACCGACACGGCGATGTATGTGCGCGTTGTGAATCCAGCGGCGCAGCCCGACCCGAAAACTAAAAAGGTCGAATATCCGTGGGACGACATCCACTTTGTCCCCGCGTCACAACTCGCCGCCGGCACCACCGCCACCATGCCGGTGCGGTTGAACCGCGTATTCATGGCGCCGCCCGGCACCTACGACGTCTACATCGCAATGAAGGAGCGGCTGTCGGAAAAGGCGCCGAAAACCCAGGTCGCCAAGATGGGCGTGCTCAAGACCCAAGTTGTGGTGCCTGATTTCTGGGCCGGGGACCTGGCCACCAGCAGCATCATCGTCACCGACAAGGTCAACGTCCTGACCGCGGCGCCCTCACCCGAAGAAGCGCGCGAACGGCCGTTCGTGTTCGGTGCGCAAGAACTTATTCCAGCCGCCGACGAAACGTTCCTGAAGAACGAAATGCTGGCGACCTTTTTCCAGGTCTACAACGCCTCGCTCGACGCGAGTGGCAAGCCGAACCTGATCATGGAATACAACTTCCATCGTAAAGAGGGCGGCGTGGAGAAGTTCTTCAACAAGACCAATCCGCAGACGATTAACGCCCAGAACCTGCCGCCGACCTTCGACCCGGCCAAGTTCCCGGTCCCCGGGGGCATCGAAGTGCCCCTGGGCACCTTCCCGGAAGGCGACTATCGGCTGGAAATCAAGATTACCGACAAGAACTCGGGCAAAGTCGTCACACGGGACGTAAATTTCAGCGTCAAAGCGTCGTAAAATGTAATAGACGGGCGGGCCTCGTGGCCGGGTCTGCACCTGGCCTCACGGCCCGTCCCGTGTCTCAAAAAATGGGGACCCCCCAGCGCACCCTGGTCCTGTCAGCCTTCCTCATTAGCGTGAGTGGATTGGCTGCCGGTGTGGCTGTCGCACAACCCGCTCGCATTCTGGTCTCGGACGACCAACCCGCCCACATTACGCAAATTGCCGCAGCAACGACTGGCGTCATCGCTGGCCAGGTGCTCGATGAACGCGGCCAACCACTCGATGGCGTCGTCGTGTCCGCGATGGGCGGAAGCACGTCGTTCGCGGTGAGCGACCGCGCCGGTCAGTTCACCTTGCGGTCACTGTCGCCTGGGCCGTACCTGGTTCGCGCGCATCTCGATGGTTTCCTTCCCGCTCGCAACACGATGGTCAACGTGCGTCCATCTTCGCGGACCGTCTCCACTTTTACGTTGCGCCGCGCCGGCACCATAGAAACGCCGCTGGTCACGACGGCGGGTGTGGGCGGCGCCACGATCAGTGACGGCAGCGCCGAGAAGGCGCGTGACGAAAGCGAGACCGGCTGGCGCCTGCGCCATCTCAAGCGATCGATTCTCAAACAAACAGCAACGCTCGCGGCGATCGAAGAGGAGGACTTTTTCCTCACCGACTCATTGCAGTTGCTCGGCCGCGCCGTGGGATCATCGGCTCGATTGGCCGGCGCGTTGTTTGCGCAGACACCGCTGCAAGGTCAGGTCAATCTGCTGACCACCGGAGCGTTGGATTCCAGCGGCGACCTGTTGCAGATCGAACGCACGCGCGGGGTCGCGTTCTTTTCGCTCGGGGCGCCGGTCGGGGGCCACGGCGATTGGACGGTCAAGGCCGCGCTCAATCAGGGCGACCTGAGCTCCTGGATCCTCGCCGGTAATTACGTCGCCCGCGATCCGGCGCGCCATCGTTATCAGTTCGGGATGTCCTACGGGGTGCACCGTTACGAAGGCGGCAATGCCGCGGCGATCGTCGCGATGCCGGAGTTTGCTCGCAACGTCGGTTCCGTCTACGGCCACGACGAATGGCGCCTCTCGGATACGTTCTCCGTCGGCTACGGCGGCCACTACGCGCACTACGATTACCTGCGCGAGCCGGCGCATTTCAGTCCGCGTCTCAGCGTGACGATCCGTCCGACCGAGTCGACCCGCGTCCGCGCCATTGCCGCGCGACACGTCGCCGCCCCGGGTGCCGAAGAGTTTCTTCCGCCCTCGCGGGCCGAGGTGCTGCCGCCGCAACGCACCTTTGCGCCGCTCACCCGCGACGGCTTCGCGCCGGAAGACATGCGCCATTACGAGCTCGCCGTTGAACGGGTGCTTAACGGCGCGACAATTGGCGTCCGCGCCTTTCATCAAACCATTGACGACCAACTGGTCACGATTTTCGGTGGCCACGTTACCGATGCAACCACCGCCGACCTCGGTCATTACGTCGTCGGGAATGGGGGCGACGTGGATGTCCGCGGCGTCGGCATCACCCTCACACACGCCGTGAGCAAAACTGTGCGCGGCTCCTTCGATTACTCGTTCGCGGACGCCGACTGGTCCAACGGCTGGTCCATCGACCGTCGTCGACTCGGGGTCCTGATGCCGTCGGCGCTACGGAGCGACACCGAACGAATTCACGATTTCACAACATCGGTGGAAACGGCATTTCCCTACAGTGCGACGAAGGTGTTCTTCCTCTACAAGATGAACAGCGCCTACATTCGTGCCGATGGCTCGGAAACCCGGCCCGGCTTGGACGGCCGATGGGACGTTCAACTGAGCCAGGGCCTGCCGTTCATGAAATTCACCAGCGCGGATTGGGAAATGCTGGTCGCTGTGCGCAATGTCTTCAGAGAAACATTTACTGAAACGTCTGTCTACGACGAACTCCTCGTTGCTCGCCCGCCTAAGCGCATCGTCGGCGGTATCACCGTAAAATTTTAAACGTCAGATAATTGGATTACGTGACCGGGAGTTTGGATACCCGGCCCTCTCTTCTATGTCTGGGGGACGTAAGTCTAATTAATTCATATGCTTAGCCGCCTCAGTGGGCTGCCTCGCGTGGTATGGCGTTTGCTGAGTTCGGCATCGGTGTCAGGGACCGGCTCATAACCCTGTCCCCGATGAACCTGTCCGCGACCATGCCCGACCCGTCAGCCATCCGTCGTCCGTCGATCGCACGCCCGAGTCGGCGCGACTGGCCGCGTTCGATCTTCCCGATTGCCGCCGCGTTGCTGCTCCTGACGATGGGCCTCGCGAACATTGCCCAGCGCGCCACCTCCGAAGATGTCGAAGACGGTGTCCTGTGGGTCGAACGAAGTGCCGGAGTCGTCGCGGCGGAAGTCGCCGACGCGTCCGCCGCAGACCGCGCCGGGATTAAGGCCGGCGACGTGCTGTTGTCGATTGACGGGGCGGCGGTCACCGGTCACGCCGACGTGCTCGCGGTGCAACTGCGCGCGCAGGCCGGTGACAAGCACCGCTATACGTTGCTTCGGGAAGGGTCTCGCGCGGTTGCCGACCTGGCGCTCGAACCGCTCCCCAGTGGCGCCAACGGGCTGTATTACGTGCTTGCGGCAGTAGGTATCTTCACACTGCTTGTCGGCGCAGCGGTGCGTACGCGCCGACCCCTTGATCAAGCGACGCTGCACTTTTTCTGGCTCGCAGTCGCGTTCTTCGGTGCGTTTACCTTCTCGTTCACCGGTCGATTCGATCGCGTCGACTGGTTCTTCTATTGGGCCGACGCGGTCGCCCTGGCGCTGCTGCCGCCGTTGTTCCTGCACTTCGCGCTGGTCTTTCCGGAACGGCCGCATTCTGATGGCTATACAGCGAAGTTGGCGCGGTGGCTGCCGACTATTTACCTGCCCGCCGCGGTACTTGCATCCACGCGCATTCTGGCGTTGCTCCGAGCCGGTGTGGACCCGGCCTATTTCGTCCGGCTGATCGAATTCCTCGACACGCTCGAGATCGTGCACTTGGCCGCGTTCCTTGGCGCCGGCCTGGCGGTCCTGGTCCGCGCGCTCTATCGCGTCCGGTCGGTGACCTCGACACGGCAACTGCGGTGGATCGTGTGGGGCACCGCGTTGGGCGCGTTGCCGTTTGCGGTTGGCTATGCGATTCCTTTTGCCCTTGGTGTCGAGCCGTCGCTGTCGATGGACTTGTCGGCGATCCCGTTAGGCTTCATTCCGCTGGCCTTTGCCTCTGCGATCGTGCGCTACCGCCTGATGGATGTCGAGGTCATCCTCAAGCGCCTGCTGGTCTACACCGCGGTGCTGGCGGCGATCACCGCGATTTACGTCACGATCTTTCGGACCTCGAGCGGGTTCATTATTCAGACCGAAGATGAGCATCGCTGGCTGATCGCGTTTCTCGCCACAGTGATTGTCGTGCTGCTGGCCAAGCCGGTGAAGGACGCGGTGCAGGCCGCGATCGATCGCGTGTTCTATCGCGACCGCTACGACTACCGCCGTGCGCTGGTCGCGTTCGCGCGCGATCTCAACGGCGACCTCGATCTGACACGCCTGTCCGAGCGTTTGGTGTCGCGCGTTAAAGAGACCTTCCTCGTCGACCGCATCGCCCTGATGCTGGCCTGTGAATCCGGCGAGTTCGAATCACTGCGCAGCGAGGGCTTCGATCACCAGCTGCCCAAGCTGGTGAACGTCTCGGGCATTGGCAGCCGCCTCGCGTTGGGCCAGGCCGTGCGTCTCGACGATCCGCTCGCCGCCGGCCGTTTCACCGTTGAAGAAGTCGAAACCTGGCGCGATGCCGGCATTTATTACCTGGTGCCGTGCCTGTCGAATCAGACCGTGAATGCGGTGTTCGCGATCGGGCGGCGGGAAACCGGCGAGCCGCTGACCAGCGAGGACATGAACCTGCTCAGCGCGGTCGCCGGGCAGGCGGCCACCGCGATCGAGAACGGGCGACTTTATCGGCAGCTGCATCTGAAGGCGTCCGAACTGGATCGCCTTCGCACCTTCAACGAAAACATTCTCGAATCTCTCGACGACGGGTTGCTGGTCGTTGGCCTGGACGATCGGATCATCCGCTGGAATCAGGCGCTCGAGCGTCTCTACGGCGTGACGCGTGCCGATGCCCTGGGCCAGCCGCTCGACGAATTATTCGCCGCGCACTTTGTCGACACTATCCGCACAGCGCGCAGTACGTCGCCGTCAGGGAGGTCGCTGTTCCGCGTGCCCTTGGCCACGCGACGCGGCGATGTGGCCGAGAAACTGGTTAACGTCACGATGGTGCCGCTCCAGGCCGTGGTCGGCGCGGCTGGCCACGCCGGCACGATTGTCATTCTCGAAGACGTGACTGAACGGGCGCGTCTCGAGGAACAGTTACGAATCTCCGAGAAGATGGCCTCGCTTGGTCTGCTGGCCGCCGGTGTCGCGCACGAGGTGAACACGCCGCTCACCGGCATCTCGAGTTACACCCAGATGCTGCTGGAGCAGGCGGATCCTGCAGATCCACGCACGCAAGTGCTCGAAAAAATCGAGAAACAGACTTTCCGTGCCGCCCGCATCGTCAACGGCTTGTTGACGTTGTCGCGGCCGACTGCCGCCGACGCATCCGAGAAGCTGCCGGTGAACCTGAACACCGTGATCAATGACGTGCTGGCCCTGCTGGAGCATCAACTTGACAAGGGCAGCATCAAGATTCGTCGAGAGATGGTCGCCGGGCCGGTGCTGATTGAGGGCTACGAATTCAAGCTGCAGCAGATCTTCCTCAATCTGCTGTTGAACGCCCGCGACGCGATGCCCAGCGGTGGCTGGCTGACCATTGCCACGCGCGTCGAAGGCGGCGAAGCCGTTGCCGAGGTCGCTGACACCGGAAGTGGCATTCAGGCCGAGCACCTGGCACGCATTTACGACCCCTTCTTCACGACCAAGGCCACCGGCCAAGGCACTGGTCTCGGCTTATCGATCACCTACGGCATCGTCCGCGAGCACGAGGGAACGATTCATTGCGATAGCGCCGCCGGACACGGCACGCGCTTCACGCTGCGGTTCAGCGCCGCGGCGATCCAACCGATCTCCGCGGCTCGGTAACGACAGTGAAAGAGCCTCTCCGCCGCCACGCCTCGATCCTCGTCGTCGACGACGAAGAGATCATGCGCGAGATCCTCGAGACGTTACTGGTCCGCGAGGGCTACTCGGTCCGCCTCGCGTCGAATGGCAGTGAAGGCCTCGACCTGGCGCGGTCACTGCCGTTCGATGCGGTCATCGTCGACATGATGATGCCCGGACTGGACGGATTGCAGGTTCTTGAAGAGCTGCGAAAGCACGACGAAGAACTGCCGGTGATCATGATCACGGCGTTTGCGTCGATGGAAAACGCGATCTCGGCGATGAAGAAGGGCGCCTTCGATTACATCACCAAGCCGTTCAAGAACGACGAAGTGCTGGTCGTGCTGCGCAACGCCGTCGAGCGGCGGACGCTGATGGCCGAGAACGTCGCCCTCAAGCAAAACCTGCAGGCCAGGTATCACAAGTTCTCCGGCATCATCGGCAAGAGCTCGCGCATGCGGCAAGTGTTCGATCTGATCATTCAGGCGGCACCGAGCCGCTCGACCATCCTGATCGACGGCGAAAGTGGCACCGGTAAAGAACTCGTCGCGCGGGCGATTCACAGTAATTCCGCGCGATCCGACAAATCGTTCGTGACCGTCAATTCAGGCAATCTGCCGCCTGATTTGCTCGAGTCGACGCTGTTTGGTCACGTCAAAGGTGCTTTTACCGGCGCGGTGTATCCGAAGAAAGGCCTCTTCGACCTCGCCGACAAAGGCAGCATCTTCTTCGACGAAATCGGCAACATCCCGCTGGAGACACAAGCCAAGCTGCTGCGCGTGATGCAGGAGCGCGAGTTCATGCGTCTGGGCGGGATGGAAACGATCAAGGTCGATGTGCGGATCGTCGCCGCCACCAACGTCGACTTGAAGCGCGAGGTGGAAGACGGCCGCTTCCGCGAGGACCTGTTTTATCGCTTGCACGTGATCGCGATTCATCTGCCGTCGCTGCGCGATCGCAAGGATGACATCCCGCTGCTGGTCCAGCACTTCTTGGAGAAGTACGGCGAAGAGAACGGTCGTCCTAATCTCGAGTTCGCTCCCGAAGCGCTCGACCTGCTGATGGATTACGACTGGCCGGGCAACGTGCGTGAACTGGAGAACGTCATCGAACGGGCCACCGTGCTGACCCAGGGTCCCCGCATCGGCCCTGATCTGATTCCTGAACAGGTCCGCCGCGCGCCGAATTTCAAGGCGCCGCATATCGTGATGCCGGTAGAAGGCGTGTCGCTGAAAGAAGTGACGTCGGCCTACGAACGGCAATGGATCGAATCGGCGCTCGAATCGGCTGGTGGTGTGCAGAAGCGCGCCGCCGAATTACTGCGGATCAAGCCAACGACGCTCAACGAGATGATCAAGCGCTATGACATCCGGCCGCGGCGCAAGAAAGCGTCGGCGGCAGGCCCGGCGATTGACGCGGTCCCGGCTGACGAGGCCGGCGACGAGCTGGAACCGGTCGAAACCGAATAATCTCGTTAGCGTGCTTTGAGCGCGCCGATCAGGCGGTCGTACTTGGACATAATCACGTCCCATCGGTAGTTGCGCTTGATGTATTCCTTACCGTTGCGTCCCATCGAGCGACGCAGGCGTTCATCGGCGAGCAGCAGCCTGGCCGCTTCGACAAACTCGTCACGATCGGCGTAGAACAAGCCGGCGTTGCTCTTGACGCAGTGATCGACCAGTACTTCACTGCGTGCGTTGCAGAGAATCGGCGTGCCGACCGCCATCGCTTCGAGCGCGAGCAGCGACAGACTCTCGAACGGCGAAGGCACGACCACGATAGTCGCCGCTTCCAAGGCCTGAAGACGCTCACGTTCCGACAACAGGCCGGCGAACTGGACCCACGGCACTTCCGGGATCTGCATCAGCTTGACGCCCATCAGCACCAGTGACGCGTCACCCCCCTGTTCTTTGTAGCTGGTGAAATATTCGAGCAACTCCTCGCATCCCTTGCCGGCATCGATGCGCCCACCGTAGAGAAGAAACGGGCCGTTGAGGCGATGGCGGCGGCGGAACGACACGCCCCGGGCTTTCATCTGGGCAAACACGTCGATCGTTTCGTCGCCGTCTTCGTCAGACGGTGCAGAGTCGCCACCGGTCGGCGCCACCGGCGGTCCATCGCCGTCCCCCTGCATCAAGTCGACGCCGCAGCCGACGGTTTCTTCGGCGAAGGCACGAATATCGAATGTCGTCTTGAGGAAATTTCTCTCCGCCTCGGTGTTGTAAGCCACGGCCGATGGGAGCCTGAACATCTCCTTGTAGATCTCGAGATGAATCGCCGGCTCATCGTGCGCGGTCGGGACCAGGATGGCGCGGCTCGGATCGATCTCGAGACCGAGGACCGTCGGCGCATAGAGGTAGGTAAAGAAAATCAGCGCGTCGTAGGACTTGTGATTCTTGTTGAGGTAATCGAGCAGCGGCGGTGACCACGGCCCCTGCATCTGCAACCAGTTGAGCTCGTCTTCACGAGAGTGTGTATTGTTGAAGATCCATTCGGAATACTCGTTGAACGCTTGGATATCTCGCTGCTGAGCATTGGCAAATCGCCGCACGGTCACGCCGCGAATCCGGTCAGTGCCTTCCGGGTATTCGTTCTTCCAGGTGATGTAGTCCTGCGCGCAGGTTGTGATCACCTCGACCTCGTGACGCGCAGCAATGCGCTCCGCAATCAGTCGGCAGTGATACTCCGACCCGCCAAGGATCTCCGCGCCGTAGCGCTGAACGACAAATCCAATCCGCATCAATGCACCATCGAGAGCAGGCGGTTCAAATCACGTTGGAGCCGCGCCTCTCCGAAATCTTCGAGCCGACGACGCTGGCCGGCGACAACGCGCGCGCGCAGCTCTTCGTTGAAAGTCAGTTCGCCGAGGAGCTCCGCGGCGAATTCGAGATCTTTGGGGCCGAATTGCACGCCCGCGCCACCGAGTGTATCGGGCACCGCCGTCGATGCATATGCCAGCACCGGCACATCGGCGGCCATCGCTTCGAGCAACGGGACACAGAAGCCTTCGTGCTCAGATAGCGAGATATAAACCCGCGCGGTCCGGTAGTAAGTCGCCAGCTCTTCGTTGGGGACCGGCCCGGTGAACAAAAAACGGTCCGCCGGCATCTGGTACTCGGCGATCAGGGCACGGATCATGTCGTAATAGCGCGGCACACCGTCGGTCTTGCCGACAAAGATGAACCGGTAGTCGGTATCGACGTAGCGTTTGTAATGCTCGGCCAGCCGGATGTGGTCCTCAATCTTCTTGTTCGGGACGATGCGTCCGACGAACAGGAAATTCATCAGGCCATCGGAGAGCAAGTGTTCCAAGGCCGGCCGCCGTGGCGCGTGACGGATCCGGTCAACATCGATCGCGATCGGGAAGACGCCGGTGTTGGTGAAGCCGAGGGTTTCGAGCTCCTGGCGGTTGTACTCGGAGTCGCCCAGCGCCGCATCCGTGTGACCGACCAGCGTCCGCAATTCCTCGCGGCCCAGCGCGGCGATGCGAAAGATGCCGGCGTCGTAGGGTGCAAAGAACTGCGCCGGCGTCACGTTGTGGTATTGCAGCACGCGCCCGCGCGGCAACTGTGCAAAGGCATCGGTCATCGGCGACGGCACCGCGAAATGAAACACGGTCAGGTCGCCACGTCGCGCCGCGTCATCGGCGAACGGTCGGACGTCCCCGCGCAACTCGTCGTCGACGGTCAGCGCGTAGATGTCAGACTGGTGGCCCAGGCCACGCAGCAGCGTGCGGACGCGCCGCGCGCTGTCGCCAATCGCATCCCCTTGATGCGCAGCCGGGACCCACTGGTTGACAATCATCGACAATGCACCACGAAGTCACGAAGGAGACGAGGGATCATTTTGTAATCTTCTCTTCGTGTGCCTGGTGGTCTTGATGTTTGCCTTTCGGCAGCGCTTGATACGCCGCTGGCCGGTAAACGCGGATCTCTTCGAGCTCTTCAGCGAGCTTCACCTGATCCCAGAAGTCGAACGCCGTCGGCGGGTGAATCAGCCGCGGCAGCCGCTGCACCGACTCGACGAATCGCAATAATGTCCCGCCAAAATCGCGCGCCTCAAGCCGATCGAGCGCCGCGTCCTGACTGGCAATAATGCGATCCTGCAGCGCCCTGTCGGTCGCAATCTCGTGTATGAGATTGGCGACCGCCAGCGGATTCTTGTCGGCGATCAGCACGCCACCGCCGTCCATCGTCGCGGGAACAGCAGCCGCGGCGTAGGCGATGACCGGAACGCCCATGTGAAAGGACTCGATGAGCGGGACGCAGAAACCTTCGTGCTCGCTCGCACACACGAAGACATCGGCGAGCTCGTAGCAGGCGACGAGCTCTTGGTTGGAGACGTGGCCAAGAAAGTGCACGTCGGTTGCGCCAAGACCGGCAATGAATTGATGCAGCATGGCCAGGTAGCGTTCGAAGCCGCCGTATGACCCGACCAGCAGCAGGCGCGATCGCGGATTGACGAATCGCTTGTAGGCATAAAACCAGCGCACCAGGTCTTCAATCCGCTTGTTCGGAATCACGCGCCCGACAAACAGCAGATTGACCCAGTCGTCATCAAACGCCCGGGCCTGCATGTAATTGGGCGGTCCGTCGAGATGTGAGAAATCCGGGACCACTGGCAGCACGTCGGTGCGCGGGAAGCCGGCCGCGGCCAGTTCGGCGCGGTTGTATTCTGAATCGCCAAGCGCGAGATCGCAGCGCGTCGCATACAGGCTCAACTCGCGTCGGCCGAGAAAGCACTGCTGCACCAGTAACGGATGGACGTCGACGAAATACTCGGGCGGGGTGATGTTGTGGTAGACGAGGACCATCCGATCGGGGAGCGCATACGCGATCCGCGACGCCCGCGAGCCGATCGAGAAATGGTGAATCAGGATGTTGTCGGGATGGCTGGCGTCGGGCAGGTCGCGATAATCGACGGTCAGGTCCTCGAGCCGCGGGTCGGCGGTCTCGACAAAAATCTTTGACTCGTAGCCGGCCTCCTGCAACACCCGTTGAATGCCGAGCACCTCGTGGCCGATCGCGTCGCCGTAGCCGAGCGTGGCGAGGACCTGATGGACCGCGGCCATGCCTACTTACTTCCGGGGCGTCGCTGCGGACGGCCACCCGGACGGCGGCGCTGTCCTTGTGGCCCGCGCGACTGAGGCTGCCGCTGCCCCGCGGGGGCGGCTTGCTTTGGCGCGCCGGCATGCTTCGGCGCCCCGGGCGCCGCGGGCGCGTCGCGATCGGACGAGGGGCGTGGCGCGTGCGGTCGCGGTCCTGTCGAACGGGGCCGGTCTCCTGACCCTCGCCATGGTTGCTGCGGGCGTGATCGATTGGCCGGTGGTGAGGGGCGCGGCAGCGCCGCGTGAGCACTTGGCACGGCCGGCGCCGCTGCCGCTGACGGTGCGCGCTCCTGTTCGTTCAGGGCCGGACCGGTCGGCAATTCGGCGACCACTTCGTTGGCCGGCGGCCGATCGTTACGGCGGCGCGCGAACCATCCAGGCAGACTCTCGAGCCGTGTCGGGCGCGGTCCCTTTGCCAGCCCTTCGATCATGTCCAGATACTTGCGTTCGATGATCGGCCACGCGTAGTGGCGATTGAAGTATTCACGCCCATTACGGCCGAGTGTGGCCGCCAGGGTCGGATTGAAATCAATCGCGCGCAGGGTTTCGATGAACTCCTGGAAGTTGTCGTAGTAGAGGCCCCCGTTACTACGCACGCATTGCCCATGCAGCACATCGCATCGGCCATTGGCGAGCACTGGCTTGCCAAGAGCCCACGCTTCGAGCGCGACCATCGACAGGCTTTCGAGATACGACGGCATGATCAGCAGTTCGGCGGCCGCGAGGGCATCGAATTTGTCCTGATCGCTCACGAAGCCGAGGTGATGAATCTTCGGGTCCTCTGGAATCGGTATGACCGGATTGCCAATCAGGACCAGGTGCATGCCTTCGGCGAGCATTCGCGTGTAGCGCTGAAAGTAGGTAAACAGTTCGCCGCAGCCCTTGTTCTCGTCGATGCGTCCGACGTAGATCGCGAAGCGGTCGCGCATCGCGAATTTCTGCCTGAATCGCGACGCGCTGCTGTGCGCCGGAATTTCGGAGCCGATGCCGACGACCACGCTGGGCACATCGCGGTTGCCGGTGACCGCTTGAATCAGGGCACGCTCCTCAAAGGAGTTGTACATGAACGCGCGCACACCGCGAAAAATCGGCGCGAAGATCGATAAACCGAGCGCACCGTCACGTTCGGCCGTCGGCACCAGAATTGACTTGCCGGCTACCGCACGAATGCCGTGATAGGCGTGGTAGTAGCGGAAGCTGAAAAAAATAAAAAAATCGAACGTCGATTCGTTCTGGCGGATGTAATCGATCAGCGCCGGGCTGGTCGGGCCCTCGGCTTCGAGCCACGTCAATTCATCCCGAATCGAGTGGCGCTGGGTGAACACGCGTTCGGACAATCGTCCAAACTCGCCGGGTTCGCGCTCGCGGGTCACCGCAAATCGGCGTACCGAAACGCCGTTCACCGTGTCGGTGCCGGGAGTGAGCGCATTCCGCCAGGTGATGTAGTCGGTCGCGCAGGTCGTCAACACCTCGACCTGGAGGTGCTTGGCGAGATGTTCAGCGACATAGCGCGCATGCAGTTCGGCGCCACCGTTGACGTCGGCGCCGTAGCGCTGGACGACGATCGCGATCTTCACTGCTGGTCAGGTTCGCCGGGCGTTCCGGCATCTGAGTCAGCCGGACCGTCAGCCTCATCGAAGCCGTCGTCTCCAGCGCCGCCGTTGTCGCCGTGGTCAGCGTTGTCTTCACCACCAGCGTCCCCGTTGGCGCCGTCCGCGCTCTGATCGGCATTGCCTTCAGGCGACGCGCCTGGAACGACGCCCACGCCACGCCGGCCGCGCCGCCGCCGCCGGCGACGCCGGGTGCCCGGATCGCCAGTCCCCGGTGGCGACGCACCATTGGCGCTCGGAAGGGCTGGTGACGTTGGCTCCCCGAGCGCGGTGATGTCGGCCGGCGCGTCTGAGGAACCCGGCGTTGCCGCGCGTTCCGGCTCGCGCGGCTCGCGGCTCCGTTCGCGATCGCGATTGGCGTCGCGGTTCTGCTCTCGATCGCGGTTCTGTTCGCGATCTCGATTTTGTTCCCGATCGCGATTCTGATCGCGATCCCGGTTCTGATCGCGGTCGCGATCCCGATCGCGCGGCGGACGCACTGCATCGGGCCGGTACTGCACCACCCCTTCGAGCGCACGAACGCGCCGCTCGCTGAAGTCGAGCCGGCTGGCCAGTGCTTCCAGGCGCATCTTGGTGTTCTTCAATTCGATGCCGTTGCGCGTCGTCTCCAGCACGAGGTTATGCAGCACTTCGTAATACAGCACATTCCATTCACCGCGTGTTCGCTCGAAGGCGTGCACCTGTTGCTGCAGCTCGACGCGCCGCCGCACGTCACGCTTGAGGAGGTCGACGTTGAACTGCGCCTGGATATGTAGAAGTTTGTTCAGCGTGTTGTAGTTGAAAAACAACTTCAGAATCGGCTTGAGCAGATTACGAATGAAACGCATCGACCCGCGATGCGACAGGAACAACGTTTGATCGTCAAAGTCGAACGGCGCCTCCACCGGCGGCGGGTCAAGAGGCGGCTGCGGCAGCGCCGGCCGGCTCTTGCGAAACTGGTCCATCAAATCGGAGCGAAGATTCTTCGGGTCGAGAAACTTCTCGAGGCGCACGGACGCCAGTTCTCGCACCTGCTCTTCGGTGTAGTCCACGCCGCGCTTCTCCTGAATGCGGCCGCGGATTTGCTTCATGATCTGCTCGACGTCGACCGACTCAGAGCGGATGTTGAAATCAGCCATGTATTAAGTTCCTCACGCCACCTTCTGTGGCGCTGGCCGCGCCCTGCGGCGGCGGCTGGCAAATTCGGGCGCTTCCTTGATGCACGTGCCCAGAATGCCGATTGATTGCGCGAACGCCCGCGCGCCGGCGCGCGGAGCAGACGCCGGCTCGTCGCCGACGTCCGGGAAGCCATTCGCGTCGGGCGTCAGGCGTTCCCAGTTCTGAAAGAGTCGTCCCCATGCACTGGTCAGCACCTCTTTGGTCCTGCCCTCCACGTTCCACGGGTACCAGAAGCTGTCGTGATAGATCACGCTGGCGATATAAGCCCACGGCGCCAGCACCGTCTTGAGCGACCATTCGATCGGTTTGCGCAGCGGTCCCCAATAGATGAGGTGCTGCATCCGCGACGCGAAGGTCATTTTCTTGAATGGACCGACGAAGTGCCAGTTCTCTTTGGCCGCTTCGAGGTCACCGACGATGTCGATCTCGCGCGGATCGCCGCACCCGAGTCCCGCTTCGTGCGCGAGCCGGATGAACTTGATGCTCAGCGGATCGAATCCCATCAGCTTGGCCGCGACCGCGTCGATCGCGACCTGATCGGCGCTCGCGAGAATCACGTTCTTGACACAGGGCAGCATGCAGCGCGGCCCGGGCCCGTCGCCGGCAAACGTGCCGTCCATCACCGCAAACACGCCGCGGTGGATCTTCTTCTGAATCATCAGCAGGTCGACCAGCGTCTCGTGGATCACCGGATGGGTCCAGTGGCGGCGTTCATTGAGCAGCCCGCCAAACGCATTCTTCATGGCCCCGGTTGTCGTTGTGAACACGTGGGTCTTGATGGTCGGCAGGTGCAGGATGTTCTCGCCGATGAAGCGGCGCGGGATCATGAACCCCTCGGGATAGACCTCGTTCAAGCACAGAAACTTGTTGGCCAGGTCGCCCACCGCGTCGCGGATGTTGATCCAGTCTTCGTCGCCCTCATAAAGATGAATGTTGCGCAGGTTGTGGGCGGTGACGACGGGCAGGTGCTTGTTCTCGCGCTCACCGAGGTGCGCGTCGATGACCACGGTCCGGTTGTGACAGGCGTGGATCAGGGCCGGGTCATAGCCGTCCTGGGTCATCGCGCGGATCACGCTATCGAGCTGCCACGGCGTCGTCGACGAGCCGGGAAAGAAGAAGTGCCACGAGATGTTGACCTTGAGTGCCGTGTCAGCGTCCTTGGCCAGGACGTCCTGATACCCGGCCAGGTTCATCAGCGCGTGGTAGTCCCTGAAAACAGTCCCCGGCGATGTCTTGAGTATGGCGACTTTCGAACGCGTCATTCGTCTACAGGCCAAACGGCCGATAGATGATCGCGATTACCACAAGGCCCCAGAGTGCGATGCAGGCGACCAGAGGGCGGTCCGTCAACAACACTTCCGATGGGCTCCCTGACCCGCGCTGGTGCACGAGGTAGAGGTAACGGAAGATGCCGTAAATCGGGAACGGGGTGGTCAGCACCAGGTAATCGGTGCCGAACTTCTCGGTCGTCTCGGGGCTCGTGCAGTAAATGATGTAGGCCATCAGCGTTGACGCTGTGACCACGCCGATCATCTGATCGAGCAAATACGGGCTGTATTCCTCCAGAATCCGGCGATGTCCCGCCGCGCCATTAGCCAGCATCGTCAATTCGTGACGACGCTTGCTCAGGCCCAGGAACAACGCAAGCAGGATGGTGCAGACGAGCAACCATTGGCTGATCGGCACCGCGATCACGACTGCCCCGGCGGCAGCACGCAAGACGAAGCCAATGGCGATCGTCAGCACGTCCAAAATCACGACATGCTTCAAGACCCGCGAGTACCCGGCGAACAGGCCAAGGTAGGTCACGGCAATCACACCAAAAACCGGCCGCACGAAAAACGCGGCGCCCACCGCCGCAGCGCCAACGATCAGCGCCGTGACCAATGCCACGGTGGGACTGACCCTTCCCGCGGCGATCGGCCGCCGCTGCTTTACCGGATGCTGCCGATCCGATTCCCGGTCGGAGATGTCGTTGAGCAGATAAACGACGCCGGAGAGCGCGCAAAAAATAAAAAAGGCCGCCAGTGAGAGTCCCACGGCGGCCGGGTCGAACAGGCGGCGCCCGAAAATGAGCGCCGCAAACACAATGAGATTCTTGGTCCACTGTTCCGGCCGCATCGACAGCGCCAAACCGGATATTGCGACGCCTTCCCGACGCGCGTGCGCCGGGGAAGGCAGGGACCGAATCTCCACGCTTAGCCGCTGAAGCTGCTGACCGCCTCTTGTTCCGTATCGAACGTTTCGAACACGGTGAGAAGCTTGGTAATCGACAGCAGGTCTTCAATGCGCTTGGTCAGGTTCAGCAGCTTGAGGCTGCCGCCCTGACGGCTGACCGTCGTATACGTGCGGACGATTTCGCCGAGCCCTGCCGAATCGATGTACGGCACACCTTCCAGATTGAGCACCAGCTTCTTCTTGCCTTGCTGAAGGAGGCTATTGATCTTGTCCTTCAGGAGCTCGTCGCCTTCGCCAAGGGTCATCTTGCCCTTGAGGTCGAGCACGGTGACATCCGTCACCATGCGTTCCGCGATATCCATGCGAGTAACCTCGAAAATTGAGTGAATTGTACCGCTACTCGGCTTCGCGCCGTGCCTTCTTGCGGTTGCGTTTGCGCGCCAGCGCCTGCTTGGCACGGCGCTTATCACCAGGTTTCAGATAGAAGGAGTGTTTCTTAATGTCCTTGATGATGTCTTCCTGCTGCACCTTGCGTTTGAAGCGACGAAGCGCACTTTCAATCGATTCGCCCTCCTGGAGTTTCACCTCGGCCATGTCAATCACCCCCTCCCTCAATGTGGTTGCCCTGCCTGCTCTTAATCGCAGGGCTGAATATGGTAGGCTATCACACACTTTCGGCTTTCGGTCACAGACTCTAAGTCTTTCAAATACATACAGTTAGATGAAAATCTTGGTGGTGGGCGGAGGCGCCCGCGAACATGCCTTGTGCTGGAGGCTGTCGCGCGACCCCGGGGTCGACCGCGTGGTCTGCGCCCCCGGCAACGCCGGAATCGCGCGCGAGTGCACCACCGTTGCCGTTGACCCCGCCGACCCCGAAGCGCTGCTCGCCCTCGCCGAGCAACAGCAGATTGATTTGACCGTTGTCGGCCCGGAAGCGGCGCTGGCGCGCGGAATCGCCGATTTATTCAGCGCGCGTGGTCGCCCGATCTTCGGTCCGCGCCGGCTGGCCGCCCAGCTCGAGACCAGTAAGGCGTTCGCCAAGGACTTTATGGCGCGCCACCGCGTACCCACGGCTCGCTATCGCGTGTGTAGCGACGCAGACCAGGCGTTGACCGCGATCCGCGCCGGCGAGTTCGGCGACACGCTCGTCGTCAAAGCCGACGGACTGGCCGGCGGTAAAGGCGTCGTCGTCGCCGAGACGCGCGAGGACGCGGAGGCCGCTATCCGAACGGTCATGGTCGAGCGCCATTACGGCGACGCCGGGTCGACAGTGGTCCTCGAGGAGCGCCTGAGCGGTCCCGAGGTGTCGTTCTTCGTGATTGCCGATGGCGAGTTCGCCGTGCCGCTGGTGGCGGCGCAGGACCACAAACGGATCTTCGACGGCGATCGCGGTCCAAATACAGGCGGGATGGGCGCTTTTGCGCCGAGCCGCCTGGTCGACGAGGCGATGCGTGATTGCATCCTCGCGGAGATCGTTCGTCCCGTGCTTCACGGGTTAATCATCGAGGGATCGCCGTACCGCGGCGTGTTGTATTGCGGTCTGATGCTGACTGCGGACGGCCCGAAAGTGATCGAGTTCAATGTCCGCTTCGGTGACCCGGAGGCGCAGGTGGTGCTGCCAATGGTCACCGAACCGCTGACGCCGATTTTGTGGGCGGCGGCGACCGGCGTCCTACGTTCGGCTCGGGTCGCTTTCAGCGACGAGCCGCACGTCGGTGTCGTACTTGCAGCGGCTGGCTATCCAGGCGAGGTCCGTACCGGCGACGTCATTACCGGCCTGGATCGCGTCGCGGCGGACTATCCCGATGTGCGCGTGTTTCATGCGGGGGTCACGGCGCAAGGCGACGGATTGGTCACCAGCGGCGGCCGCGTGATGACGGTGGTTGCCAAAGGCACGACGCACCACGCGGCGATCGCGCGGGCCTACGCGGCGGCCGGCCTGATCCACTTCGACGGGATGCAATACCGTCGCGACATTGCCGCCAGTGCGCTGCCACTTTGAACTGTCACCTACTAGCCACTGGTAACTGTCAGCGTGGGGAAACTCTCATCGTGCGTGAAGGTGGCACCCAGTCAGCGAAACGTGATCTCGTCCACGCGACGGAACGCGACCTCGCCGTTCACATATTCACACTGAAGCCGGAGCGTGCCTCGTTGTGGCGTGGTTTGCTCGGTGGATACAGCGATAGAGCCATCGATATCGCCGCGACCCAAACTCATTCTGAGCACGGGCCCGAAGTACCCGCCAACTGAGTCGCCCAGCAATTGCTTGACCTCAGCGTTAGCAGCCATCATCTCTACTGCCCCGCGGTGCTCACGCAAAGTTGAGTCGGATTTCACCGCACTTGAAAATGCGGTTGAAAACTCCAGAGTCTCCGCCAACCCGCGAGCCCGATTCGCCTGATACATCAAGAGCACGAGTGCACAGACGGCCAACCCGATGTTGGTTCGATTGCGGCTCCCGCGTACCCGCTCGTAACGGGCGGCGAAGGCGCCAGTCAGGAAACAGAATCCCAGACCGGCCAAATACACGCGAATCTCGCTGCGCGCGGCGATGGGAGCTACCGGCACAATGAGCGTCAAGAACCACAACACACTCAACCCGATCAGGGGCCAAATCGACAGATAGTTTGGCGGATCGCGGGGCTGGGCACTGACCCCACGCTTGCCAAGCAGCGAAGCCACAAGTGCCGTCGCCATGACGATCGATGGGGCAGGGATAGCCCGGCCGAAATAATTGACCGAATTCTTCATCCACACCTCGACAGGTGTCGCCAGGTTATACAGCGAGGCACTGTCGGGCATGAGCGCTCCGGTCGAGGACCTTAACAGATAGGCCCCGAGACCGAAGCCGGAGACGGCGACGACGGCGCCCACCGAGCGCCGACCAAAATACACGGTGAGGCCAGCAAAAAGTATCGGCCACAACAACGCGGCCTCCTTGCTGAAAATGGCGAGCACGTAAAAGGCAACCGTGCCGGCGAAAGCCCAGCGCTCACCACGCTGCAGCCAACGAATCCACGACAACAAGGCGCCGAGACCAAATAACGCCATCAAGATCTCGCTACGCGCGGAAACCCAAAAGACCGCAATCATGCTGGCCTTAGGTGTCAGGACGAAAGCAAGCGCCGCGATAAACGCCGCGCGAGAACTGGCCAGCACTTTGTTTGCAAGTAAGTAGGCGAGCGCGACTACCGACATGTGCAAAGCGGCGCTGTCCAGCCGGTGCAACATTTGTCGGGTCGGACTGAGCTGGTGCTCGATCCAGTAGGTCAATTGCTGGGTAGGGCGAAAAAATCCAAACGCATCAGGTTCGGTGGCAAGAAGCCACGCTGAGGCCCGGTTGAGATTACCGACGTGGATGAAGTCGTCAGTAATGTGACCGCTTCGTAAAAACGGCGCCCACGCGACGATGGCGAGAGCGCTCAGGATCGTTAGATGGCGCGTCGAGTCACGCACTGGCGCATCACTCCCTCACTTCGCCGAACCGGGCCGCCACGCCGCGGGTATCGGCGGGGCCATCTATAGCGCCGCGGCGAGCCGCTGGGCAGGAGTGCCCTTCTGGCCTTCGACGATCAGCTGCCCGCACGCCGCGCGGATGTCGCGGCCCCGGCTCTTGCGCACGGAGACCGCGATATCGCGCTCGGCCAGGATGCGCGCGAAGGTGTCGACGCGTTCGTCAGAGGGTCGGTCGAACGGGATGCCCGCCGCGGCATTGAGCGGGATCAGATTGACCTTGCCGCGGATGTCCGACAGCAATCGCGCCAACCGCCGGGCATCGTCCGGCGAATCGTTGACCCCTTCAAGCATCACGTATTCAAACGTGATGCGGCTGCGTTTGCGCAGCGGGAAACGCCGGCACGCATCGAGGATGTCGTGTAGCGAGTACTTCTTATTCGGCGGCACAATCGCATCGCGCTGTTCTTCGGTCGTTGCGTGGAGCGAGATTGCCAGGTTCGGCATCAGCTCTTCCTGCGCCAACTTATCGAGCATCGGGACCAGGCCGACCGTCGATAACGTCACCCGGCGCGGGCTGACGCTCAAGCCGTGCTCGTCATTGAGCATGCGCAGCGCCTTCATCGTCTCGTCGTAGTTATGGAGCGGCTCGCCCATGCCCATCAGGACGATGTTGAACGCCTGGTCGTGCAGTTTCAGGGCGTGGGCGAGGACCCGCACCTGGCCGGCGATCTCGGCCGCGGTGAGGTTGCGAATCAGCCCCATCTTGCCGGTCAGGCAGAACGCACAGCCCATCGCACAGCCGACCTGCGTCGAGACACAAAACGTTTGTGCGGGCGTGTCGGGAATGAAGACCGATTCGATCTGTTTGCCGTCGGCGAGTGTGAGCACGAACTTCTGCGTACCGTCTTCCGATTGATCGCGCCGCGACACGGCCGGTGTGGCAATGACGAACTGGTCGGCGAGTCGTGTTCGCATCTCGCGACTGAGGTCGGTCATCGCGTCGAAATCGGTGACGTCGCGCTTCCAGATCCAGCGGAAGACTTGTCGCGCGTGGAAGCGCCGGTACCCCCGCGCCTCGAACAGCGCTTCGAGCTCGCCGAGCTCAAAACCGGCGAGGTCCAGCGGCCTTGCGTGCATGACCCCTCCATGATATCATTCTGTTTTAATCCCTTTAAATACAAGGAGTTAGCGACACATCATCGAATGATGGAGGCTGACTCGTCAGCAGGAATCAGCAAATCCAAGTGATCGAACCCCGTATTCGCCGCGAGACCCTCGCGAACGGCCTTCGTCTCGTCACCGAGGCCATGCCGCACGTGCGGTCGGTCTCGATCGGCGTGTGGCTGACCCGTGGCTCGCGTCACGAACCCGCCGACCACGCCGGCATCGCGCACTTTGTCGAGCACATGCTCTTCAAAGGCACCACCACCCGCTCAGCCGAAGACATTGCGCAACAGGTCGATTCGATTGGCGGGCAGCTCGACGCCTTCACCTCGAAGGAGTACGCCGGCTATTACGTCAAGGTGCTCGACGAACATCTGCCGCTGGCGATGGACATCCTGACTGATCTGGTGTCGCACCCGATTTTTGCTCCGGAAGACATCGAGCGTGAGAAGAAGGTTGTCCTCGAAGAGATCAAGATGGTCGAGGACACGCCCGACGACCTGGTCCACGAGATTTTTTCGGAGGCCTACTGGAACGGGCATCCGCTCGGTCGCCCGATTCTCGGCACGCCGGCCAGTGTGTCGGCGCTCGATCAACCGACACTGCAGCACTATTTTCACGACGCCTACGTCGCCGGTAATTTTGTGGTGGTGGCAGTGGGCAACCTTGAACACGACCGAGTCAAGGCGCTGGTCGAAGCCGCATTTACCGCGACGCCCTCACAGGGCAGCGCGATTGTTGACGATGTGCCGGTGGTGATGCCGACGGTGGAGATTCGCCAGAAAGATCTCGAGCAAAGCCACGTCTGCCTCGGCACGGTGGGCTTGCCGCAGAACCATCCCGATCGCTACGCGGCCTACGCGCTCAACACCGTGCTTGGCGGCTCGATGAGTTCGCGGCTGTTTCAGAACGTCCGCGAGAAGCGCGGCCTGGCCTATGCGGTGTTCTCCTCGATGAGTTCCTACCAGGACGTTGGCGCGTTGAGTATTTATGCCGGCTGCGGCAACGAGGCGGTCGGGGAACTGATCGACGTGGTGATCAGCGAGATCCGTCGTCTCAAGCAGGAGCCGTTTCCAGACGACGAACTGCGTCGGGCCAAGGATCATCTGAAGGGATCGCTGATGCTCAACCTCGAGAGCACATCGAGCCGGATGTCGCATCACGCCCGTCAGGAGATCTACAAGGACCGCGCTGACACCCTCGACGAAATGATCGCGGCGATCGAACAGGTCTCAATTGCTGATCTGCAGCGCCTGTCACAGACGTTTTTCGACGGCGATGTGCTCGGCGCGACCGTGCTGGGTGATGTCAACGGGTTAGAACTCACACGGGACCGCCTCCGTGTTTGACGATGGTGTGGCGGCCTGGGTCCTGGGGCGTGAGGCCTGATGATCCCACGCTACACCCATCCCGAGATGGGTCGCATCTGGACCGAGCAGCACCGCTACGAAACGTGGCTGCAAGTCGAAGTCGCTGCCGCGCAGGCGATGGCCGACGCCGGCATTGTCCCGGCCGACGCCGCCCGCGATCTGGCCGAGAACGGCGCCTTTGACATCGCCCGCATCGAAGAGATCGAAAAGGTGACGCAGCACGATGTCATCGCCTTTACCACTGCGGTCGCGGAGCGAGTCGGCGCCTCGGCGCGCTGGCTGCACTTCGGCCTCACGTCCTCCGACGTGGTCGATACCGCGCAGGCGATTCAGATGCGCGAGGCGTGCGACGTCATCCTCGCTGACCTGGACGCGTTGCGTGACGCGGTCAGGACCCGCGCCCACGAACATCGCAAGACCCCGATGATGGGCCGCACCCACGGCGTCCACGCGGAGCCGATGACGTTCGGTTTGAAACTGGCGTTGTGGTACGCCGAGCTCGACCGCAACATTCAGCGCGTCCGCCGGGCCCGGGAAGTGGTGCGGGTCGGCAAGATCTCCGGCGCGGTCGGTACCTTTGCGCATCTCGATCCGGACATCGAGGCGGCGGTCTGCGCGCGGCTTGGTCTCGAGGCCGCGCCCATCTCATCGCAGGTGATCCAGCGCGACCGTCATGCCGAACTGCTCGCCACGCTGGCAATCACTGCGGCCTCGCTCGAAAAATTCGCCCTGGAAGTTCGCGGGCTGCAGAAAACCGAGATCGGCGAGGTCGAAGAGCCGTTTGGCAAAGGCCAGAAGGGCTCGTCGGCGATGCCGCACAAGCGCAACCCGATTGGCTGCGAACAGATCGTCGGACTCGCCCGCCTGGTTCGCGCCAACGCCATGGCGGCGATGGAGAATGTGGCGTTGTGGCACGAGCGGGACATCTCGCACTCCTCGGTTGAACGGGTGATCCTGCCGGACAGCTTCATTGCCCTCGACCACATGCTGCGACGATTCACGCGCATCGTCAGTGGCCTGGTCGTGAATCCCGATCGCATGCGGCAGAATCTCGAGCGGTCGCGCGGCGTGACGTTTTCAGGGCAGGTGCTGCTCGAGCTCGCGCGGCGCGGTATTTCACGGGAGCAGGCCTACCTGTGGGTGCAGCGCAACGCGATGAAATCGTTTGACGAGCAGAAAGATTTCAAGGCCTTGCTGCTCGCCGATCGCGACATCGTCTCAGTACTCCCCAAAGAAGCGATCGAACAGACCTTCGACCTCGACGTGCAACTGCGCAATGTCGATCAGATCTTCGCGCGCGTCTTCGGCGGCTCGGCGCAACAACCGGCAAAAGGGAATCCATGAAGGCTCGTGTTTACGTCACGTTGAAGCCGTCGGTGTTCGACCCGCAAGGCCGCGTCGTCGCCGACGCGCTCACCTCGCTCGGTTACGGCGATGTCAAGGATGTGCGGCAGGGCAAGTTCTTCGACGTCGAGCTCGAAGGCGGCGATGCGCCGACGGCCAGGCAGCGGGTCACCGAGATGGCCGACAAGTTGCTGGCCAATCCGGTTATTGAAAGTTACCGGGTAGAGATTCTTTAAGCATGAAGTTCGCAGTCGTTGTTTTTCCCGGTTCCAATTCTGATCGCGACGCATGGCACGCGGCCAGCCAGGTGCTCGGCGAGCAAGCGGAACTCGTATGGCACAAGGACACCGCGTTGTCCGGTGCTGACGCGGTCATTCTGCCTGGCGGGTTTGCCTACGGCGACTATCTCCGAACCGGCGCGATCGCGCGGTTCTCTCCCATCATGGCGGCCGTCTCGCGCTTTGCCGAGCGCGGTGGACCGGTAATTGGGATCTGTAATGGGTTTCAGGTGCTGCTCGAAGCCGGGTTGTTGCCAGGCGCGATGGTCCGGAACCGCGGGATCAAGTTTGTGTCGCGTCATGTGCATGTCCGGGTCGAGCACAGCGACACGCCGTTCACCGCGGCCTGCCGTCCCAACGAGGTGCTCGAGCTTCCCATTGCGCACGGCGAAGGCAACTACTTCGCCGATCCGTCGACGATGACCGAGCTCGATGCCAATCGACAGGTGATCTTTCGCTACGTGACTCCGACCACATCGCGATCGCGCGACGGGGACCCCGGGGAAGGGGGCGACATCAGTGATGCGGCCAACCCGAACGGGTCGCTCAACAACATCGCCGGCATCTGCAATCGCGCCCGCAACGTCGTCGGCTTGATGCCGCATCCTGAGCGCGCCTGTGAACTGGCGCTCGGCAGCGCCGACGGCCGGGTCGTGTTGCAGTCGATGGTGAAGACCTTTACCGAACGCCTCACGCATCATGGATAACGCGGTGATCGATCAGGCCGTGCTCGACCGGCACGGCATCAAGCCGGACGAATACGACAAGATCCGCGAGCTGATCGGCCGTGAGCCCAACCTGCTGGAGCTCGGCCTGTTCTCGGTGATGTGGTCCGAGCACTGCAGCTATAAGAGCTCGCGCCTTCATCTCAAGACCCTGCCGACCACGGGTCGGCGCGTGGTCCAGGGACCGGGTGAGAATGCCGGTGCCGTTGATATCGGTGACGGGATGTGCGCGGTGTTCAAGATCGAGTCGCACAACCACCCGTCGTTCATCGAGCCTTACCAAGGCGCCGCGACAGGGGTGGGCGGGATCATTCGTGACATTTTCACCATGGGTGCGCGTCCGATCGCGCTGCTCAACGCGCTCCGCTTCGGGTCGCTCGAGACACCGCTCGCCCGTCGCATCTTCGAGGGCGTTGTCGCCGGCGTCGGCGGCTACGGCAACAGCATCGGCATCCCGACCATCGGCGGCGAGATCTACTTCGACGCCAGCTACGCCGGCAATCCTCTCGTCAATGTGCTCTGCCTCGGTCTGGCGCACAAGGACGACATCATCAAAGGCGCTGCTCACGGCGAAGGCAACCCGGTGTTCTATGTGGGCGCCAAGACCGGACGCGACGGCATCCATGGCGCGACCATGGCGTCGGCTGAATTCGACGAGAAGTCCGCAGAGAAACGCCCGGCAGTGCAGGTCGGCGATCCGTTCATGGAAAAGCTCCTGATGGAAGCGTGCCTTGAAGTGATGCGCACCGGTGCGGTGCTCGGCATCCAGGACATGGGCGCTGCCGGACTGACCTGCGCGACCAGCGAGATGAGTTCGCGCGGGGGCACCGGCATGGATGTGGAAGTCACGCGCGTGCCCCAACGCGAAACCGGCATGATCCCGTACGAGATCATGCTGTCGGAGTCGCAGGAACGGATGCTGCTGGTCGTCGATAAGGGCCGCGAGCGCGACGTGCAGGAGGTGTTCGAGAAGTGGGACCTGCACGCCGAGCAAATCGGTACGGTGACGACCAGCGGGCGCGTGCGTCTGTTCGAACACGGGGTGCTGGTCGCGGAGGTTCCGACCAAGGCGTTGACCGACGAAGGGCCGCTCTATCGGCGCCCGATGTCAGAGCCATCGTGGCAACGCGAGGTTCAGAAGTTGCCGTTCGACGCGATCGGCGCGTCGGCCGCTCCGCAAGTCGCCTTCATGACCCTGCTGGCGTCGCCGGTCATCGCCAGCAAGCGGTGGGCCTATCAGCAGTACGACCATACCGTCGGGACCAACACGATTGCGCGCCCGGGCACCGCTGCTGGGGTCACCCGCATCAAAGGGTCGTCGCGTGGTTTGGCCGTCTCGGTCGACTGCAACGGGCGTTTTTGCTATCTCGATCCATATCGCGGCGCGATGCTTGCCGTTGCCGAGTCGTCGCGCAACGTGGCGTGTGTGGGCGCTGAGCCGATTGGCGGCACCAACAATCTCAATTTCGGCAACCCGGAGCGCCCCGAAATCATGTGGCAGCTCGGCGAGAGCATTCGTGGCATCGGTGATGCCTGCCGCGCCCTCGACATTCCGATCACTGGCGGCAACGTCAGTCTGTACAACGAAACCGAAGGCGAAGCGATTTATCCGACGCCGGTAGTTGGCGTGGTCGGACTGCTCGACGATGCGACCAGGACGGTGACGCGGCAATTCAGAACCGACGGAGCGTCGGTCGTCCTTCTAGGCGATAATCTAGGGGAGTTAGGCGGCAGCGAGTACCTCGCGCTGATGCACGAGACCGTCGCCGGTCCGGCGCCCGCCCTCGACCTTTCGCGCGAACAGGCGTTGCAGCGCCTGGTGATACGAATCATTCGAGACGGGTTGATTGAGTCAGCGCACGATTGCGCAGAAGGCGGCCTGGCCGTCACACTCGCGGAAAGCTGCTTCGATACGGCCTTCGGTGTCAGCGCCGACGTCAAGACTGCGACCGGCGCACCGGCCGCGTTTGCGATCAATGCCACGCTATTTGGTGAATCGGCGTCGCGGATTGTGGTGTCGGTGAGAGACGAGCATCTGAACACCGTGCTCGCGTCGGCGCACAGTGCAAAGGTGCCGGCTACGGTGATTGGCAAGGTGGGGGGCGATCGCATCACCATCGCTGTTGATGGCGCGAGGCCGATCGACGTCGTCAAATCGGACGCTGAACGCGAGTGGGCCACGTCAATCGAGAAGAAGATGTCGCGACCCGAAACGCGAGGTAAATAGATGTTTGACAAGTTCCGCGAGGAATGCGGCGTTTTTGGTATCCACGGGCATACCGAGGCGTCGAAGCTCGCGTACTTGGGGCTTTATTCGCTTCAGCACCGCGGTCAGGAAAGCGCTGGTATTGCGACGGCTGACGGCCTCCGAATCCGCGCCGTCCGCGAGATGGGTTACGTCAACGACATCTTCGACCAGGCCACCCTCGCGACTTTGCCCGGTCATGTCGCCATCGGTCACACGCGCTATTCAACGGCCGGCGAAAGCAAGCTGTCCAACGCCCAACCCATCGTCATCGACTGCGTGCACGGTCAAGTCGCCGTCTGCCACAACGGCAACATCGTCAACGCCAACGAGATTCGTGACCGGCTGGTCCGTGATGGGTCGATTTTTCAGACCAGCAGCGATACCGAGGTGCTGGTGCATCTCTACGCCCGCTCGCGCGCGGGAAGTTTTGAAGATGCGCTGGTCGAGTCGATTGCCCAGTTGTCCGGGGCGTTCTCCTTCGCGATTTTGACCAAGGACCACCTGGTCGCGGCGCGTGATCCGCACGGGTTTCGCCCGCTCGCGCTCGGCAAACTTGGTGATGCCTGGGTGGTCTGCTCGGAGACCTGCGCGCTCGATCTGATCAATGCGACCTACGTTCGCGACATTGAACCAGGCGAAGTGGTGGTGATCGGTCCTGACGGACTGCGGTCGCGCCGCGCCTTTCCGGCTGCGGCACTGTCGCACTGCGTCTTTGAACATGTTTACTTCGCGCGGCCGGACAGTGAAGTGTTCGGTCAGAGCGTGAATGAAGTGCGAACCAACCTGGGCCGCCTGCTCGCGCGCGAGACCCCGGTTGACGCCGATGTCGTGGTCCCGATTCCCGACTCTGGCGTCTGCGCCGCGATTGGCTACGCCGAAGAAGCGAAGATTCCGCTGCGCTTCGGTTTGATCCGGAACCACTACGTGGGGCGCACGTTCATCGAGCCGGCGCAATCGATTCGCCATTTCGGGGTGAAGGTGAAACTGAACCCGGTCAAGAGCATCCTGGCGGGCAAGCGCGTCATTCTGGTCGACGATTCGATTGTGCGCGGCACCACCAGCCGGAAAATCGTCAAGATGGTGCGCGCCGCCGGCGCGGCGGAAGTGCACTTGCGCATTAGCTGTCCGCCAACGGTGTCGCCCTGTTTCTATGGCGTCGACACACCGCGGCGCAGCGAGCTGATTGCGGCGACGCATTCGCTCGAGGAGATTCGCAAGTACGTTGCCGCTGACTCGGTGGGCTACCTCAGTCTCGCGGGTCTGCTCGAATCAGTCGGAGAGAAGAAGCAGCACTACTGCACGTCGTGCTATACCGGCAATTATCCGGTCGCATTCCCGCGCGATGAAAACGCCCATCTGCAGCTGACGCTCACGCTCGATGCTGCACGAATTCGGCTTCACGACGAAGAACCCGAAGGCGTCGTTTAGCGATATCTGAATGGATTACAAGGATTCCGGCGTCGATATCGACGCCGGCAATGAAACCGTGCGGCGCATCAGGGCACTGGCGAGGTCGACGTTCACCGGTGGCGTGATGTCGGAGATCGGATCGTTTGGTGGCCTGTTTCGTCTCGACGCCACCGGGTCGAAGGACGCCATCCTGGTCGCCAGCGCGGACGGGGTCGGCACCAAACTGAAGGTCGCCTTCATGGCGAACATGCACCGGACGATCGGTATCGACCTGGTCAATCACTGCGTCAACGACATCCTGGTGCAGGGTGCGCGGCCATTGTTTTTCCTCGATTACCTGGCCACCGGCCGTCTGCAGCCGGACGTGGCCGAGCAGGTGGTCGAAGGTCTGGCGCGCGGTTGCCGCGAGAATGGCTGTGCGTTACTCGGCGGCGAGACCGCGGAGATGCCGGGCTTTTACAGCGACGGCGAGTACGATCTTGCGGGTTTCATCGTCGGCTCTGTTGACGCCGAACATTTGATCGACGGCCGCAGCATTGCGGTCGGCGACGTGCTGATCGGCCTGCCTTCGAGCGGGCTGCATACCAATGGTTATTCGCTGGCGCGGCGCATTGCGTTCGAGCACTTGGGACTCAGTGTCGACACACACGTCGATGCACTCGGCGACACCATCGGCAACGCGCTGCTGAAACCGCATCGCTCGTATCTGCATGGTCTTTATCCGTTGATTGCCAAGGGTGCGATCAAAGGGATGGCGCACATCACCGGTGGCGGTCTGACTGACAACCTGCCGCGCATCCTGCCGCCGGGCATCGCGGCGACGATCGCCCGGGCGTCGTGGCAGGTGCCACCGTTGTTCCAGTGGCTGCAGCAATCCGGCGACGTGCCGGATGACGACATGTTGCGGACCTTCAACATGGGCATCGGCCTGGTGCTGGTGTGCACGCCGGCGTTGCTGCCGACAATTCTCGATGACCTGCGGACGCGTCACGAGTCGCCGGTGTTGATTGGTGAGATTACCCGCGGCGACCGCACGGTCTCTTACAGGTAACAGCGGTGAAAAATCCGCGGCTGGCCGTGCTGATCTCAGGGCGCGGCTCCAATCTGCAGGCGATCATCGACGCCATCGCCAGCGGTGACCTCGACGCGACAATCGCGGTCGTGGTTTCCAATATCGCCGGTGTCGATGGCCTCGCACGCGCCACACGCGCCGGTATTGAGACCTTGGTGATGCCGCACGTGGAGGCGCCGACGCGCGCCGCCTACGATGGCGCGCTTGCTGACGCGCTCCACGCGCGCCAGATCGATCTGGTCTGTCTCGCCGGCTTCATGCGCCTGCTGGGACCTGCAATGATCGACGCGTTCCCAAATGCCATCCTCAATATTCACCCGTCGCTGCTGCCGGCATTTCCAGGCCTTGACGCGCAACGGCAGGCCTTCGACCACGGCGTCAAGGTCACTGGTGTCACGGTCCACCTCGTCAATGCGCAACTCGACGCCGGCGCGATCGTTTTGCAGACACCGGTCGCGGTCCGCGACGACGATAGCGTAGAGTCGCTCGCGGCCCGAATACTCGAGCAGGAGCATCGCCTGTACCCCGCCGCGATTCGCCGCGTCCTACAAGGTGGATGGACCATTATGGGGCGGCGTCTCATCGTCAAAGGCGAACTATGAATTTCCGACTCACCAGTGCGCTCGCGATCGTCCTGCTGTCTGCGCCGCAGGCCTACGCGCAGATGCCGGATCGCGCACCCACCGATGCCCTCAACGCTGTCTCACGACTGCGCAACTACACCGCCTTTGATTGGATTACCGCGGAGTTTGCGAAAGGCGTGCTGACGCTTCGCGGCCTTGCTCGCTCGCCGCAGCTTAAACGCGAAGCCGAAGACACGGCGCGAAAAACGCGCGGTATTGAAGAGGTGACCAACCTGATCGAGGTCCTCCCAGCAATCGCCAGCGATGACGATGTCCGGATCCGTGCGTATAGCGCGATCTATGGCAACCCCGGACTCGAACGCTACGCGCCGGGCGGTCAGATGTCCGACAACACGCGACGCGAACTCGATGACGCGAAGCGCATCGGTCTCGATGGTGCCGATGTCGGGCGTGGCTACCACCCGATCCACATCATCGTCAGCTCGGGACGGGTGTTGTTGCTGGGGATGGTGAATAGCACTGGCGACAAACGGACGGCCGAAGTGGCGCTGCGCACATTGCCGGGTGTGTTGGACGTGACCAGCCAACTACGCGTGGCGAAGTAGACCCTCGCTGCGCTCGGGCACGACCGGCGGCGCTTCGTGAGCGGGTCGACCCTCGCTCCGCTCGGGCGCGACCACTTCGCGGCAGGACCGGTGGCGCTCACGCGCCCCGGCAGGAGGCTCGCCGTTCGGCTCGGCTACCGATGGGTGGAATTCAGCTTTCCGGTGAAACGGGTGGTGGAGGGCGAGCCGAACGACGAGCCTCCTGCTGGCGAGCGCAGCGAGACTGTCCCGCCGGCGCGCGATAGCGCCGCCGGTCGCGCCCGAGCGGAGCGAGGGTCGACACGCTCACGAAGCGCCGCCGGTCGTGCCCGAGCGCAGCGAGGGTCTGCAGCGTTCCTGCCGGCCGAAGGCCGGTCTACACCCCCAACGTTGTCCGCAGCGTCAGCACGGCAATCTCCGGCGGGCAATTGATCCGCACCGGGATATAGACCGTGCCGACGCCGCGACTGACAAACAGCGAGGTGTTCGCTTCGCGCCCCAGTCCGGCGAGCACCGGGAACTCGCGAGCCGCAAGCGCCCCCACCCCGGGCAATAGGATTTGTCCGCCATGGGTGTGCCCCGACAGCACCAGCGGCACATCGAGCTGAGCGGCCTGCCTGAGTCGGCGCGGATCGTGCGCAAGCAGAATCGTATTGGCGCCGGTCCCTTTCAAGACCTGGGTGATGTGTTGGACCTGGCGCGTCCAGAACCGGAGTCCCACGACGTCGATGCTTTCATTTCGAATCGTGAGTGTTGTCCGTTGATCCTTGAGGACGACGAACCCGCGTCTGACCAGGGCGGTGGCCATGTCACGGTCATCATCGTGATTGCCCAACACGGCAAACGAACCATTCGGCGCATTCGCTAACGGCGCCAGCAGCTCGGCCACCGGTTCGACGAATGTCCGATTCCCAAAGGTGACGTAATCGCCGCCGAGCACCACGAGATCGACCTCGGCCGCACGCAGCATCTCGACCGCACGTGCCACATCCTGCGCGCTGACCGTCGAGCTATGGTGAACGTCCGTGATCAGGCCTATGCGCAGACCGTCCAACGCCGGAGGCAACCCGGAGACGGGGATGTCTTGCTCGAGGCGAACAAGACGATGACGCTCGTAAGCGGCCCCATACGCCACCGGACCCGTGGCCAGCCCAACGCTGGTCGCAACTAATGCGCGCAGCGCGTCCCGGCGGGTGAGGCGCATCACACGGCAGTATAACGTCTGGAAAGTGCTGAGTGCTGAGTGCTGAGTGCGACGTGCTCAGTGCCGAAGTTCTCGGTGCTCATGCTTGGTTCTCCGTGGCTGGACGCTACTTCAAAGTTTCGCACCTGGCACCTCGCACTCAGCACCCAGCACTCAGCACTTAGAATGGACTGATGAGTTTATTGGCGGAGCTGCACTGGCGCGGGATGGTGTCGGAGACAACGGATGGTCTCGCCGCCCATCTCGAACGTGAGTCCGTGACCGCCTATATCGGCTTCGATCCAACCGCCGCCAGCCTTCATGCGGGTTCGTTATTAACGCTGATCGGCCTGGCGCGTCTGCAGCGCCTTGGCCATCGGCCGATTGCACTGGTCGGTGGCGGCACCGGTCTGATCGGCGATCCCAGTGGCAAGAGCCAGGAGCGATCGCTGCTGACGTTCGATCAGGTCGAAGCCAATGCGCAGGGCATTCGCCGGCAACTGGAACGATTCCTCGATTTCAGTCCAAGCCTTGCCAACGGCGCGTTAATGCGCAACAACGTCGAATGGCTGCGCCCGATTGGGTTCCTTGATTTCCTCCGCGACGTCGGCAAGTACTTCACCGTCAACTACATGATGAGCAAGGAGTCGGTGAAGCGCCGCATCGAGGGCGAGCAGGGCATCACCTTCACTGAGTTCAGTTATCAGCTGCTGCAGTCGTACGACTATCTGGTTCTGCACGATCGCGACCGCTGCACCTTGCAGATGGGCGGCACTGATCAATGGGGCAACATCACCGCCGGCTGCGATCTGGTGCGTAAGGTGCGCGGCAAGAACGTCCATGGCCTGGTGTGGCCGCTGCTGACGACATCGGCGGGCACTAAGTTTGGCAAGACCGAATCCGGCGCGATCTGGCTCGATCCGGCGCTGACATCGCCGTTTCGCTTCTATCAGTTCTGGTTGAACACCGACGATCGCGACGTCGTGAAGTACTTGAAGTTCTTCACGTGGCTCGATCGCGACGCGATCGCCGCGCTCGAGAACACGGTCGCCACTGCGCCCGAACAGCGCGACGCGCAACGTACGCTGGCGCGCGAAGTCACCACGCTGGTCCATGGCGCGCAGGACACTGGTAATGCTGAACGCGCGTCGCGCGTGTTGTTCGGCAGCTCGCTTGCCAACGCGTCGGTCGACGACATTCTGACGGTGTTTGAGGATGTGCCGTCGGTGGAGATGACGCGTGCCACGCTCAGTGCCGGCGTAGCGACAACGGAGCTGGTGGTGACGGCGGGTCTCGCGGCGTCGAAGGGTGAAGCGACCCGCCTGATCACGCAAGGCGGTCTCTATCTCAACGACCAGCGCGTGACGGATGAGCGGGGCCGGGTGACGAGTGATCACGCGATCGACGGCCGTGTGATAGTCTTGAGAAAGGGTCAGCGCGAACGGCGCCTGGTGCGCATCGTCTGAACCTGAATAAATCTTCGACCGGTGCGAGAAGGGGTTGACATCTTCGAACCCTGATCGTAATATCGAAGACGCGCTTGACACGGTGCCTTCGGTCAAAGGTGCCGACTGCTCACGGCCTTCATGGCTTCGACAGCAAACGGTTTACACGAACCGCTTCGCCGACGAAAAAAAGGGTTGACGCGGGTAGAAAAAGAGCGGTAAACTCGTAAGGTTCCCCTAAAGGGCGCTACCGAAGCGAAAGCGAAGGTGGCCGGGAATCACGCAAGGCCTTCCCTCTTGGGAAATGGTCTGCGGAGCCTTGGTTCTTTGAAAACTAGATAGAGCAAAATACAGCAACCAGCCCGTCGAGTATCAGCCGACGGCGCCGGGTGCAAGCTGACTGAAGCGTCTCGCAAGGGATGTGGAGGAGGTAAGCGCTTGGTAGACCGTCGATACTAGACAGAAACAAAAGAGCCACAAGCCTTTTGTTGAAGACCGTTCGCAGCCTGGAGCGATGCAAATCGCAAAGGGTTGTGGGCAAACACTTTAACATGAGAGTTTGATCCTGGCTCAGAATCAACGCTGGCGGCGTGCCTAACACATGCAAGTCGAACGCGGTTAC
>DATLXN010000030.1:132500-180192 GCA_035575715.1 Vicinamibacterales bacterium
ATAGAAGGTGACAGTCCTGTAGGCGACAACAATCTGGCTCGGTGGACAGGTACCTGAGTACCGCGGGACACGAGAAATCCCGTGGGAATCCACCAGGACCATCTGGTAAGGCTAAATACTCGTTGGTGACCGATAGTGAACCAGTACCGTGAGGGAAAGGTGAAAAGCACCCCTGTGAGGGGAGTGAAAAAGTACCTGAAACCGTATGCCTACAAGCAGTGGGAGGGCTATAGCTGGAGTAATCCGGCGATGCCTGACCGCGTGCCTTTTGCATAATGAGCCGGCTAGTTATTCTCAGTGGCGAGGTTAAGCGTAAGCGAGCCGCAGCGAAAGCGAGTCCGAATAGGGCGGTGGAGTCGCTGGGAATAGACGCGAAGCGGGATGATCTACCCTTGGCCAGGATGAAGTACGGGTAACACCGTATGGAGGTCCGAACCAGTATTGGTTGAAAACAGTTTGGATGAGCTGAGGGTAGGGGTGAAAGGCTAATCAAATTCCGTGATTGCCCGTTCTCGTCGAAATGCCTTTAGGGGCAGCCTCGGATGGTCGGCGCTGGTGGTAGAGCACTGGATGGACTAGGGGCCTTACCAGGTTACTGAATCCAACCAAACTTCGAATGCCAGCGACACGTAGTCCGGGAGTGAGACAGTGGGGGCTAAGCTCCATTGTCGAAAGGGAAACAGCCCAGACATCCAGCTAAGGTCCCAAAGTTTGTGCTAAGTGGGAAAGGATCTGGAGACGCTCAGACAACCAGGAGGTTGGCTTAGAAGCAGCCATCCTTTAAAGAAAGCGTAATAGCTCACTGGTCAAGCGGCTCCGGGCCGACAATGTAACGGGGCTTAAGCACAGCACCGAAGCTGATGACTGATGGATCTTGCGAGGTCCATCATTGGTAGACGAGCGTTCCCACAGCAGTGAAGCCAGACCGACAAGGACTGGTGGAGTGGTGGGAAGTGACCCTGCCGGCATAAGTAGCGAGAAGGGAAGTGAGAATCTTCCCCACCGAAAGCCTAAGGATTCCTGAGGTAGGTTCGTCCGCTCAGGGTTAGTCGGGAGCTAACGCGAGGCCGAAAGGCGTAGCGGATGCACATCCGGTTAATATTCCGGAACTACTTGAAGTTCGTTATTACGATGGGGGGACGCAGGAGGCTATGCGAGCCTGGTGGTGGATATCCAGGTTCAGAGCTGTAGGGGGAGTCGACAGGCAAATCCGTTGACTCATTTTCCCTGAGGGCTTATGGCGAGGACCGCAAGGTCCGCAAAGTCGCAGACGCCACGCTGCCGAGAAAAGCCTCTAAGGAGAACTTCATGTACCCGTACCGCAAACCGACACAGGTAGGCGAGGAGAATATCCTAAGGTGCAAGTGTGACTCTACGTTTAGGAACTAGGCAAAATGACCCCGTAACTTCGGGAGAAGGGGTGCTCCTTTTCGTTAGTGACCTCGCGTCACGAAGCGATCGGGAGTTGCAGTTAAGAGGCTCAAGCGACTGTTTACTAAAAACACAGGGCTCTGCTAAGTCGAAAACGACGTATAGGGTCTGACGCCTGCCCGGTGCCGGAAGGTTAAAAGGAGAGGTTAGTCCGCAAGGGCGAGGCCTTGAATTGAAGCCCCGGTAAACGGCGGCCGTAACTATAACGGTCCTAAGGTAGCGAAATTCCTTGTCGGGTAAGTTCCGACCTGCACGAATGGCGTAACGATTTGAGCGCTGTCTCAACGTGGAACACTGCGAATTTGTGGTACCGGTGAAGACGCCGGTTGCCCGCCGTAAGACGAAAAGACCCCGTGCACCTTTACTGCACCTTAGTAGTGAATGTTGACGTCGTATGCGCAGGATAGGTGGGAGGCTATGAACCCAGGCTTTCGGGCTTGGGGGAGCCAATGGTGAGATACCACCCTTACGACTTCGACGTTCTAACCGCAACCCGTTATCCGGGTTCGGGACACTGCTAGGCGGGTAGTTTGACTGGGGCGGTCGCCTCCTAAACTGTAACGGAGGCGCACGAAGGTTCGCTCAGGCTGTTTGGAAATCAGCCATAGAGTGCAAAGGCATAAGCGAGCTTAACTGCGAGACACACAAGTCGAGCAGATGCGAAAGCAGGTCTTAGTGATCCGGTGGTTCCGCATGGAAGGGCCATCGCTCAACGGATAAAAGGTACGCCGGGGATAACAGGCTGATCCTAGCCAAGAGTTCACATCGACGCTAGGGTTTGGCACCTCGATGTCGGCTCATCGCATCCTGGAGCTGTAGCAGGTTCCAAGGGTCCGGCTGTTCGCCGGTTAAAGCGGTACGTGAGCTGGGTTTAGAACGTCGCGAGACAGTTCGGTCTCTATCTACGGTGGGCGCAGGAAATTTGAGAGGGTCTGACCTTAGTACGAGAGGACCGGGTTGGACGGACCTCTAGTGTACCAGTTATCACGCCAGTGGTAGCGCTGGGTAGCTAAGTCCGGATGGGAGAAACGCTGAATGCATCTAAGCGTGAAACCCTCCTCAAGATGAGATTTCCCTAGACTTCGGTCTCTGAAGGCTCCAGGTAGACCACCTGGTTGATAGGTCGGGTGTGTAAGCGTAGCAATACGTTCAGCTAACCGATACTAATTAGCCGTGAGGCTTGACCATTCACTTACTATCTGTGGGTGTGTGATCAATAAACTATCGTTTGAATCTGAGATCTTGAGATCGGTTGATCCGATGATCGAAAGCAGGGTGGCCGTAACCGGCACGTTGCCTAGATCGCCAGATCACCAAATCATCGAATCGCCAGATTCCTTATTGCGGGGTATTCAATCCACCGTCGCTCCTTTGGAGCTGCGGTGGACAATCAAGATGATCTGGGACGACCCATTTCTCGGCTGCGCTCGATATCAGAGCCAACGGAAATGGAATCCCAGACACCAAGTTTCCCGGTGGTCATAGGAGTAGGGTCACACCCGTTCCCATTCCGAACACGGAAGTTAAGCCTACTACCGCCGATGGTACTGCCCGCGTAGGTGGGTGGGAGAGTAGGTCGCTGCCGGGATTATTTTTCACAGCCCGTTGGTTCTTTGAACCGGCGGGCTTTTCGTTTGTACGTCCGCTCACAACTGCGACAACCGCACCGCATTCTCAAACGCGGCGCCGCCACCGGTGTTGTCGAAGATGCACCACGCCGGCACCGAGACCTCGGCCATCCGTTGCGCAATGGCGGTAATGAACGGCTGGTCATACGCCGAAAAATACATCCGCGGCGAACCGTGCAGCCGGAAGTAGACGATGCCGTCCCAGCCGCCAGGCTCGCACCGCGTCGTGCCTTTCGGCGGATCGGCGGCGACCCGTCCGATCCGAAATTTGCGAAACATCGCTGAGGCGGGTGGCTCGAACCACGTCGGATTGCGCGGCTCGCAGACGACGTCGCCTTTGTGCAGGTTGCGCAGGGTCGCGAAGAATGTCGATGCGTGTGTGGCGTTGAACTCAAACCGTCCAGGCAACTGCACCAGCAGCGCGCCCAGCTTGCTGCCCAGGCCGGTCACTTCGCCCAGAAATTTCTCCAACAGCGGGCCGCTCCCGGCCAGCTTAGCCTCATGCGTTATCGCTTTTGGCACCTTTACGGCGAACCGAAACTGCGCTGGGACGCCGTCCGCCCAGCGCTCGTAGGTCTCGCGCGCGTGCGGGCGATAGAACGAGGAGTTGATCTCAGCGGCGTTGAGCACCGACGCGTAGCGGGCCAGTCCCTTGGTCTCGGAGGGGGCCAACTCTGACCAACGTTTGGGAACAGCCCAGCCGGCGGTGCCGATATGCCGGGGCGGTGAGGTTCTTACGGCGGGCACGCACAAGTCGTAATCAAAAAGGACGCCGACCGCCGGTGTCTTTCACCAGCCCCTTGACGTGTTGCGCCACTTGTTCATGCGTCGCGAACCACACCCCAGGCTTGGCTTTGATGTATTGCATCAGCCGGTCGAGCAGCGCCACCCGCGAGCGATGTCCCATGATGTGCGGGTGCATCGTCAGGATGTAAAGTCCGCGTTCTTCGTAGGCGACGTCGAACTCGGATTTGAACACCTCGTAGACGGTCTCCAGCGACGGATCCGAACCATTGGCGCCACCGCCAAAATACGGGAAATCGTCGAGAATGCGCTCGATCGGCAGCTCGATCAGGCCGCTGCGTTCTCCGTCAATCAGCAGTTCATACGCGTCGTCGCTCGCCATCAGGCTGCTGTCGTAGAGAAACCCGGCCTCTTTGATCTGTTTCGCGGTCCAGTAACTGAACTGCCAGGACGGCGCACGATAACCGACCGGGCGCTTGCCAGTAGCGTTCGTCAAGAGTTCGATCGACTGATTCAGCAGGCGCTGCTCCTCGCGCTCGTCGTTCAACGTCGGGAGGCGCTCATGGATCCAGCCGTGCACGCCGATTTCGTGACGTCCCGACGCCTGGATCGCCGGCACGATGCCCGGATGAAGCACGATGCTGACCGCCGGAATAAAAAACGACGCCGGTGTGCGATGTTTGTCGAGGAGCCCCAGGATCCGCGGCAGGCCGTCGACCGCGCCGTATTCGCCGCGAGAAATCACTTCATAGTCGAGCACCCCGGTCGACAACGTCGCCGTGGCATTGTCGACATCGAATGACAGCGCGACCGCCACTCGCGCCCCACCGGGCCACGATGTCGGCTTCAGCCGCTGACCGGCACTGACGTGAAACATCTGCTGGCGCAGTTCCTCATTCGTCAACCTCGTACCGGGCAGAGGATTGACGGGCGACTGCGCAGCGGCACCGTGAGCGAAAGCGGCGGCACACAGGATCGACACCAGAAGAGGGATCAACGGTCGCATCATGGGAATGGGATGTCCTTGAAGAGGTGAATCAGCGTCCGATGGTTGCCGCAACTTCAGAAGCCGAGCGTAGCGTCAGGGCCGCAAAGGTCAAAGTGCCGTTGGTGCAGCCGCCGGTGGGGAGCGTGGGTGCGCCGACGACGAAGAGATTCGCGTGATCGTGTGTGCGGCCGAAACTATCGCAGACGCTCGACGCCGGGTCGGTGCCCATCCGGCACCCGCCAGCCGGATGATCGAGATAGGTGCCCTCGCTCGTCGACAGGATTTTGCCGTTCTGCTGGCGTGCGAGCCGCGCGAACAGATCGAGCAGGTGACGGCGCGTCGCAGGAAGGCGGGCCTCGGTGGCGGCATCGAGCTTGTGCGCAATCCTTGGCAATGCATCACCAAAGCGATTGGTGGCGTTTGGATCAAGGGTGAGGCTGCTATCCGCAGCAGGGTGGGCATCGTAATAGGCGCGCACGCGGGCGGCGCCACGTTTCGCGCGGGCGCGCCAGTCGGCAAGCACCGCGTCGCCCATCAGGACGCGTCCGTTAGAGTCTTTGAGCCGGGGTTCGCGCCCGACGCTGCTCTCCCAGATCCGCAGATCGTGCCGCACGTAAGGCTGGTCAGGGGCGCAGCGAAAGAACTGCCGGGAAATCAGGCTGTGCTGATCGTTCATGCCCGGGTAGATCTCCGCATCCAGTTCGATTTGTGCGCCGATGAACGCATGGCCGGTCATGTAGCGGCCGACTGTGCCCGACCGGTTGGCGATGCCACGCGGGAATCGGCTCGACGCCGAGAGCAGCAATAAGTGAGGGCTCCAGCAGTACCCGGCAGCAACGACGAATACGCGTGCTCGATATTCGACCGGTTCTGCAGGACGATCGCGATGCACGGCCTCGGCGACCGCCAGGCGAGGCGACGCGCCGCCGGCCTGTTCCGGGACCAGCCGCCGGACCAGGGTGCGGTCGTGTAAGGTGATCGCTTTGCTCGCCAGCAGCCGCCGAAAGGTTTCGTCGGGCGAGTAGCGCGCGCCGGTAGGGCAAATTTCGCACGTGTTGCACCGTCTGCACTCGCTGCGGCCGTCGTAGGGTACCGTGTTCTTGGCTTGTGGCGTCGCCCAGAACGGAAGGCCACTGCTCTCCGCCCACGCTTTGAGCTCCCGCAGATTCCAGGACAACGGCATGGCCGCCATCGGGTACGGCTCGGACCGGCGATCTTCGTCGAGGGGACCGGGCTCACCGGCGACGCCGATGCGCCGCTCGGCTTCGCAATAGAAACGCTCGAGCTCGTCCCACGACAGGGGCCAATCTACCGCCAGCCCGTAAAGCGATTGCAACCGCAGGTCTTCTGCGGAAAACCGATTGGTCACGCCGCCCCAATGCAACGCCGAGCCGCCGACGGCCATCGTCCGTGAGATCACTCCCTCGGCTGACTGATCGGGGATCACATCACCGGGCCAGGGATTCTCGCCGTAGGCCAGCGACCGTAACCGGTCCTGCCAACGCTTCTCGGTGTCGAACAGCCGATCGCCTGCTTCGATGACCAGCGTCGAGGTGCCGGGCCGCAACTCGGCGAGCTTTTGTGCGAGCAACGCCGCGGAAATGCCACCGCCGATGATGCAAACGTCAGCTTCAAAGGTTGGCATCGTTGCCTCCCGTCAGTGGCGCGGGCCGATTCTCGGACCCCGCCAAGCCGCGGCAGGTGTCGCGGCCGATGTGCACGCGATAGGCCGTGTCATTGGCTTCGATTCCGTGGAAATAAAAACCCATCAGGTCAGTGGCAATGTGACCACCGTCCGGGCGTGCGGGCAGGCGCTCTATCTTCGCGTCGACGATCGCCGCGGAGATAAGAGCGCGGCGCTGGTCGAGTGGCAGATCCGCGAGGCTGTAATTCTGCACTCGTGCCTGCCGATCGAGGGCGTCGAGCTGTGCGGTGTATGCCGACAGTGGCGAAGGCGGCAGTTTCCGCAAGCGTGGAAATCCATAGCCGTAGTCGGTCCCGGCGCCTGCGCGGTAGCCGCGCGCCCAGGTGATAAACGCGGTCACCACGCGATCGACGCCGGGCGCGCCGATCTCACCGGGCAACACGACCTCGGCTACCGCGCGCAGACGCACCTGGTCCGCGGCGCTGATCGACGCGGCCTGCCCGCGCAGCCTGACAGGTATGGCGGCGAGGCTTGCAAACAAGAACTGCAGCAGGATTCGGCGTTTCATTGTTGTTGCGCCTAAGTTTAAGATCAGAAGGTGTGGCTAAACCGCCACCAAAAAGCGACACTCCCCCGAATATGTTCAGGAGGGCAATGGAATCCAGTAGTTTTGACCAAGGCGGATATGGTCCCAAGGTTGCACAAAGGCAAGGTATGCGACGAATTGCCGCGTTCTTTGTGATTGTGTCTGCCCTCTTGGTGCCCGCGCCGGGAGAGGCCCAATCCGGGCCACGGAACTGTACGCGGACCAGCCAGAACCAATACGTCCGAGATGTCCTCGACGAGTACTACCTCTGGTACCGCGACCTGCCGCGGCTGAATCCGGCCAACTACGCCTCCCCAGAGGCGTATCTCGAGGCGGCGCGGTATCGGCCGCTCGATTCGAGCTTCAGCTACATCACGTCGCGAGCCGCCAACGACGCGTTTTATGGAGACAGCCAGTTTGTCGGGCTCGGCTTCTCTACGCAGACCAATGCGACCGAGCTTCGGGTGCTGCAGGTGTTTGCTGGCAGCCCATCCGCAGAGGCCGGCATCGGTCGCGGCGATCACATTACCGAGATCAACGGCCGCAGCGTGGCGCAACTGGTCTCCAGCGGCGCGATTGGTGGGGCCTTTGGCGATAACCAACCGGGCGTGTCGGTCAGCATGACTGTCCGCGCGCGTGGCGGCGAGCCGCGCAATGTGACGCTGACCAAACGCGTCGTGACCATCCCCACGGTCTCCCTGACGCGCACCTTCAAGGTCGAGGGCCGCACCGTTGGCTACCTGATGTTCCGGAATTTCGTCCAGCCGTCCTACCAGGCCCTCGATGACGCGTTTGCTGCATTGCGCGAAGCGGGCGCGACCGAGTTGGTGATCGATCTGCGATACAACGGCGGCGGTTTGGTCGACGTCGCGGTTCATCTCGGCAGTCTGGTCGGCGGCGTAGTGACCGACGGCCGTGTCTTCGCGGAGTTCCGTCATAACGATAAGAAGACCGAGCTCAACGAAACGTTGCGCTTTGCCAACCCGCCGCAGGCGCTCGGCTTGTCACGTTTGTTCGTGATTACGACCCGGTCCTCCGCATCGGCGAGCGAGTTGTTGATCAACAGCCTCCGTCCGCATCTGCCGGTGACCGTGATCGGCGATGCGACCTATGGCAAGCCGGTTGGGCAATACGGTTTTGAGTTCTGCGACAAGGTCCTTGCGCCCGTATCGTTCGCCCTGGTCAACGCGGAGGGACAGGGTGATTTCTTCGGCGGCATTCCACCCGACTGTGTTGCCGGAGACGACGTTGAGCACGACCTGGGGGCGGGCGATGAAGGATCACTGGCTGAAGCGCTGCAGGTGATTCGCACCGGTAGCTGCAGCGCGACCGCGACCGCGGAGACCCGGACCCTCCGCGCGGGGGTCACGCCGCCGCGCGCGGTTGGCTGGCAATCGATCGTCAACGCGCACTAAAGCACGAGGATTACGCAGAAGGGTCGGTCCGCAGGATCTTTTGCGTCATCTGCGTGCGTGCAGGAGCACCGTGCCTGGGCGAAGCCGTGGCCGACGTACCTTGACTTGCCTGAACCCGGCATTGGCCAGCCAGCCGGCGTACTCTTCACCGCTATAGGCGCTCGCCGACGAGGTGAGCCGAAAGAACAGCGCGACACCATCGCCTTCGCTCGGCTTGGCCTCCTGGTTCGGCCGTTCGATTTCCCAAATCGCCACGGTGCCCGACGGTGTCAGCGCGGCATGGACGCGCGCCAGCACTTGGGCGATATCGCCTGGCTTGAAATGGTGCAGGATGTTCGAGAGGAGCGTGACATCCCAATCGGTGCCGAGATTCTCGTGGAGGAGATCGCCGGGACGGTGATCGACGAGTCCGGTGATGCCTTCGCGCTCGGCGAGTGCGCGGGCATGATCGACGGCGGCGGGGAGGTCGATCACCGTGGACCGCATCGGTGGGTGTTTCCGGCAGAGCGCGGCACCCATCAATCCATGTGAACCGGCGAGATCGAGCAGACGGGTCGCACCACGCCGCACTGGCACGTGCTTGGCGAGCACCGGCGCGTCGAAGCGGGCGGCCTCGAGCATCGCCTTCTGGTAATACCCCCAGGCCTCGCTATCGTTCAGCGTCGAATGAAAATCGAGACCCTCGCCGGTGCGGACCAGTGACTCGAGATGACCGGCGAATTCCCATTGGGTGTAATTCCATTGCACGAAGCCGGTCAGGTCCTTGGCGGCGCCCTCGACCATCGTCGCGCGGCCGAGACTCGAAAGAGCGAAGCGGTCGCCGTCGACGACCAGGTAGTGGCAGTAGACCAACGACCGCAGCAGCAGTTCGAGACATGACGCGTCGAGGCGGAGCGCTGTAGCCAGGCTTTCGGGCGTTCGTGATTCCTGCTGCAAGGCTTCGAATACGCCGAGCCGCACGCCGGCCATGAGGCAACGCGCCTTCATCATCGCGAACACCGTATCGAGGATCGGAATCGGCACCAGACCTGCGGCCAGCGCGATGCGTTCAGCGATCGAGGTCGGAATGGCTCCGTATTGCACAGGGGTAGCCTACGCGTATCGGTGCTAGGGCGCTAGTGCTGCGGCGTGCTAGGTCGAGGCGGGTCAGGCTTAGCCTTCGACGTCGACCAGCTCGGTCCGTCGATCGCGATCGTCACCCGCGTATGGCGGCGGCGCCTCGGGTGCCCGCGCCGGGTTGATCTCACTGTCAGTGACGAGGCACTCAGTCAGATAGTCTTTGGCATCCGCGTCATTGCGCGACAGTAGCGCCTCCAGCGGAGAGCGCGACGGCAGGGCGCCGACACGATGCTGCATCGACGGGAAGGTGCCGTCCTCTTGCTGTGGCACATAACGGCACCAAAAGTCGGCGTGCCAGCGCGTAAACATGCGGACGCGCGCGAGACCATGATCATCGGCGCCCCAATGTTCGCGCGCCAACGCAGTGTAGCGCCGATACAGCGCGACGCGCTCCTCGGCAGTGATGTCCCAGTAGCCGTCACGCGCTTCTCGAAAGAGCCAGGGCTTGATCAGCGCGGCACGGGCCACCATCACCCCCGCGCATCCTGAGCGTGCGCGGGCGGCGGCGATCTCATGCGGAAACCAGAGATCGCCGTTGCCAATCACTGGAATCGGCACGGCGGCAGTGATTTCGCCAATCGCATCCCAATCCGCGGCAAAGCGGTAGCGGGCATTGCGGGTGCGGCCGTGCACGAACAACGCCGCGGCGCCGCCATCAACCGCAGCCTGGGCTTGCTGCAGGTAATTGCGACCGTCGTCGTTCCAGCCAAGCCGGATCTTTGCGGTCACGGGAATCCGCGTCACCGCACCTTTCATTGCTTCGACGAGCCGGCGAATCCGGTTCGGCGTGCGGCCAAGCGACGCCCCAAGGCCTTTGCGTGTGAAGTGATCGATCGGGCAACCAAAATTAATGTCGACGAAGTCGGCGCCGCGCGCCTCGACCAACGCGGTGGCCCAGGCCAGTTCCTCAGGCTTGTTCGCAGCGAGCTGCACACCAAAGCAGGGCTCACCTTCGAACCGACGAATCAGCGCGAACTCGCTGGCGCGCTTCTGTTTCAGTCTCCGCGCGACGGTCATCTCGCTGACCGTGACCGTGGCGCCCAACTCGACGCACAGCCGGCGATACGGAAGGTTCGACCCCTTGGTCATCGGCGCCATCACGACGGCACCGGTCAGCTTTTCAATCACCGCGTTAAGCTTAATAGTACGCTTGAGCGATGCGCAGATTGTTCACGTGCCTCGCCGTTGTCGTCCTGGTCGGTGCCGCGAGTGCTCTTGCGCAAGCGCCGAAGAAGACATTCATGTGGATCGTGTCGGCGCCTGGCGCTCCGCCGACCTATCTGGTCGGCTCCCTCCACATCCTGACGCCTGATTATTATCCGTTGAGTGCGCGCATCGAGCAGGCGTTTGCGCAGTCGAAAGTGTTGATCGAAGAAGTGGACATCGATGAAATGACCGCCCCGGGAACGGTGATGGCGGTAATGGGTAAGGCGCTGTTCACCGACGGCCGCACGCTCGACCAGGTCATCACCCCGGCGCTCTACAAAGAAGTAATCACCCGTGGCGAGAAGGCCGGACTGCCGGCGGCCGCGTTGCAACGGATGAAACCGTGGCTGGCGGCTGTGTCGCTGACCGTTCCGGCGCTGAGCGCAGCAGGGTTCAATACCGAACTGGGCGTCGATAAGTATTTTTTCGACAAGGCCAAGAAGGCCGGACTCGAGCGGCGTGCGCTCGAGACCGTACCGTATCAAATCGATCGTCTGGACCAGATGGCACCCGCGGTGCAGGAAGCGATGCTGAAATCGGCGATCGCCGATATCGACAATCAAGTCAGCAACGTCAAAACGATTGCCGACGCGTGGGCGCGCGGCGACGCGACGACCATCGAGCGTCAATTGCTGGCGGCGTTCCTCGAGTCACCGGTGATCTATGAACGGATGCTCGTGGAGCGCAATCGCAATTGGATCGAACCGGTCGAAACGTGCCTCAAACAGAAAACCGCCTGCTTCGTCGTCGTCGGCGCAGCCCACCTGGTCGGGCCACATAGCGTGATCGCGCTGCTGCAAAAAAAGGGTTACAAGGTCGAGCAACAGTAGTTCGTTAGCGCACTGCCAGTGTTCGCGAACGAACAGATTAGCCCTCGTCTGAACGGCCGAACCGACAATCCGCGGCTGCCGAGACTGGCACGCGCTTTGTTGCATGATCGCTAGCCATGCCGACCTATTTCCAGGATTTCTCACAGGCCCTGCGCGGCCTGCGTCGTCGTCCCGGGTTTGTCTGTGCCGCCTTGGCGACATTGACCCTTGGCATTGGCGCGAACGTGACGGTGTTCAGCCTGGTCAACGCGTTGCTCCTGCGTCCACTGCCGTTTGGCGACCGCAGCGATCGTGTGGTGACCCTCCATTCAACCCACCGACTGCAGGCGGAGGATTGGGATGATTCGGAGCTGTCGTATCGAGACCTGATCGACCTGCAGGAACAGTCGCACACGCTTGATGGGGTCGGCGGCTTTATCGGGCGCAACTTTACAGTGACGACCGAAACCGATGCCGAACGCTTGCAGGGCTTATCGGTGACGCCCGCGCTGTTCCCGTTGCTCGGTGTCGAGCCGACGCTCGGTCGAAACTTTACCGACGACGAAGGCGCGGCGCCGGGCCTGGAGTCATCGGTCATTCTGACCCACGGCCTGTGGGAGCGGCGCTTTGCCGCCGATCGTTCGATCATCGGGCGCAGTGTCACGATTAACGACCGTGCGCGAACGGTGGTGGGGGTGATGCCGCGCGGTTTTCGATTCCCCGAGCGTGCAGAACTCTACATGCCGTTGCGCCTCGATCAGGCGCCGCGCACGGCGCGAAACGTCACTGCCATCGGGATCCTCAAGCGCGGCGTCTCGGTCGCTCAGGCGCAAAGCGACGTGTCGGCAATCGCCTCGCGTCTCGAGGCGACCTATCCGAACACCAATCGCGGTTTCGGCCTGCGCGTCCTGAGTTTTCGTGATTCCCAAGTGGGCCGCGACGAACGGCTGATCGGCGCGACGATGATGGCTGCAGTCGGCTTTGTCTTACTCATCGCCTGCGCCAATCTCGCCAACCTGCTGCTGGTGCGCGGCGCCGCGCGGCAGCGCGAAATGGCAGTCCGATCGGCGATGGGCGCCAGTCGGGGTCGTTTGATGTGGGGCCTGCTGAGTGAAAGCGCGGTGTTGGCGATTGGCGGCACCATTCTCGGCACGCTGGGCGCAGTTTGGACCATTGATCTGATTCGCGCGTCGTGGCCGGAAGGACTGCCGTATTGGGTGCAGCTCGATCTCGATGCCCGCATCATTGCGTTCACCATCGCGATGACCGCGCTGGTTACCGTCGCCATCGGGTTATTGCCCGCCCTGCGTGCGTCACGGCCTCACGTGGTCGACGACCTGAAAGAGGGTGGCCGCGGCGGCTCGCTGGGACGGTCGGCGCACCGCACGCAAGCGGCGCTTGCGGCGGCGCAGGTGGCGCTGTGCCTGGCGCTCCTGGTCGGCGCCAACCTGATGATCCGCAGCTTTCTGTCGCTGCAGCGCGCCGATATCGGCTTCGATGACGGGCCGGTGCTGACGATGCGTGTGCATCTTGCGGGCGACGCCTTCGATGCCAATCCCGCACGCGCCGCGTTTGTCACCCGTGTTCTCGACTCCTTGAAAGCGTTGCCGGGCGTGTCTGCGGTCGCCGCCACCACCAGTGTCCCCGGCGACGACGGCGGCGATTCAGTTCGGCTCGTGGCAGACGGGATGGCCGCGGGTGAAGAGCTCGGCGCCCATGTGATCACCGCCTCACCGGATTTGCTGAGCGCCTTAGGCCTGCAGATGCTGCACGGCCGGCCGTTCACGGCGGCTGAATCGGCGGATCCCGAGGCGACGGTCACCGTCCTCAATCAGGCGTTGGCGACGCGGTTGTGGCCCGATGGCTCCGCGGTCGGCCGGCGCATTGGCTTCCCGGGCACGCACGGCGTCCTGTGGATGCGAGTCGTCGGCATCGCGCCGGACCTGCTTTACGAAGAGATCGGCGAACAGACCGATCAGTCGCGGCTCAATCTCTACGTGCCGTACGCCCGTAGCGCGCCGCGCACGATGGCGATCCTGCTCCGCGCGCAGGGCGACCCGTCGCTGCTCGCCCTGCCGGCACGTGATGCGCTGCGACGTGTCCACGCCGGCCTGCCGGTCTATGACATCCGGACGATGCGCGAAGTGCGCCGCCTGACGTCGTTTGAGCAGGAGTTTTTCGGCACGATGATGGGCGCCTTTGCCGCCACCGCCTTGTTGTTGGCCTGTCTCGGCATTTACGCGTTGCTGGCCTATGCGGCGCGCCGCCGCACCTATGAAATCGGCGTGCGACTTGCGCTCGGTGCGAATCCCCAGGATGTCGTGGCGCTGTTTGTCGGCCAGGCCGGCCGGATTGGCTTGATTGGGTCGGCCGTTGGCCTGGCCCTCGCGTTCGCGGTTGCGCGCACGCTGAGCGGCACGCTGTTCGCCGTCGACGCCTTCGACCCGGCGCTCTTTGTCGGCACGACCCTGGCGTTGCTGTTTGTCGTCCTGCTCGCCGCGTATGTGCCGGCCCGTCGCGCCTCGCGCGTCGACCCCGTCGTCGCGCTCAGGGTCGACTAGCTGGCGCCTTTTTCAACGCCGGTTCGTTCAATAGGGTTTGTCGCGCCGCCAACAGTTCCTTGCGTTTGGCGGCGTCAACCTTGGGATAGTTCGGCTGCAGCGATTCCAGCGTGTCGATAATCGCCGAGGCAACGACCAGCCGGGCGTACCACTTGCGATCGGCAGGGACGACGTACCACGGCGCCGCCTCTGACGCCGTCGCGCGGATCGCTGCCTCGTAGGCCTGCATGTATTCCGCAAAGTGCTCGCGCTCGCGAACGTCGGAGAGCTGAAACTTCCAGTTCTTTTCCGGTTCTTCGAGGCGCTTGAGGAAACGCTGCTTCTGTTCTTCGCGCGAGACGTGAAGAAAAAATTTCCGGATCGCGACGCCCTGGCGACTGAGATAGTGCTCGAAGTGCGTGATGTCTTGGTAGCGCTCGTTCCAGATCTTCTTGGTAATCAAGCCAGGTGGCATGTGCTGACCGTTGAGAATTTCCGGGTGCACCTTCACCACCAGCACCTCTTCGTAATACGAACGATTGAAGATGCCGATGTGTCCACGCCGCGGCAGCAGGCGGCTGGTTCGCCACAAGAAGTCGTGATCGAGTTCTTCGGTCGAGGGGCTCTTGAATGAGTGGACCTCGCACCCCTGAGGATTGAGCCCGGCGGTGACGTGTTTGATCGTGCCGTCTTTGCCGGCGGCATCGAGCGCCTGAAAGATCAGCAGGACGGCCCAGTGGTCCTGCGCATAGAGCTTGTCCTGGAGATCGGCCATGCGCGCCACGCCTTGGTCGAGAAGCGCCTCGGCGTTGTCCTTCAACCCGGGGTTGCTGGTATCAGACGGGCTGAATTGTGTGAGACGAAACCGCGCGCCGTTGCTGACGCGGTATCGCCGGGCGAGTTCCGTCGACAATGTCATGATTTGCTTCCTTCGAGGTTGAGCCGCCAGTAGTCCAACGTCAATGCGGGCGTGGCGTCGGCGGCACGTCTGGTCACTTCATCGATGAAACGCGCACGTAACGCGCCGTCTGGAATGCGCTCGAGATGCGGATTGAAGATAACCGTCGTGACGAACTCACGGTAGCTGTCAACGTCGTCAAAAGTCGTGGTCGCGGGTTCGAGACTGGTGATGACGTCGACGAATCCCGCATCGCCCAGGCGTTCAGCAGTGACTTCCGCTGACGCGAATTCCCACACGCTGCGCCAGTCGCGGAAATAAGGCGCGAACGTGTCGCTGCGCATGACCGTTTCGGCGAGCGCATGCGCGACCGCGAGATTAGGTCCGCCGCCGCACTGCGCGAAGAGCCGGCCGCCGCCACGTAACGCGTCATAGATTTCCCGAAACAGCGCCGGATGGTCGTGCACCCAGTGGAAGGTGGCCGTGCTGAACACCAGGTCGAGCGAGTCGCGGATGGGTAGCAGCGGTAACGCGACCTGGCAGAACGCCACCCGCGCGCCAAACTCCGGCTTGAGGTGGTCGCGAGCCGTCGTCAGCATGTTCCACGAGCGATCGACCGCCGTCACGTGACCGTCGGGAAGCCTGCGCAGCAGTTCTCCGGTGAGTCGCCCGCTCCCGCAGCCGGCGTCGACGACCCGTTCGTCACCACGGACGGTCAGGCGGTTGAGAACTTTGCGCCCCCACTCGGTCTGCGGTCCGGAGACGCGGTGATACGAGGCCGCGTTCCATTCCCTGGCGATCATCTGCGTTAGTCTACCCGCGGTGAACTTCCCGCCCACGCGGCTGTCGGTCGTCGCCCGCACGCGCAGCGACAACGACGAGATGCGCCGTCTCGCCTTCGCGACGTTGATCGAGGCGTATTGGAAGCCGGTCTATAAATACCTGCGCCTGAAGTGGCGGCTCAATCCCGACGATGCATCGGACCTGACCCAGGAATTTTTTACGAGCGCGCTCGAGAAAGACGTATTGGGCCGTTACGACCCGGACAAGGCCCGCTTCCGCACCTACCTGCGGCTCTGTCTCGACGGCTTTGCCGCCAACGCCAGGAAGGCCGAAGGTCGACTCAAACGCGGCGGCGCCGTGGTCACAGTGCCGCTGGATTTCGTTAGCGCAGAGGGTGAGTTGCGGCGCCACGAACCGTCAGTGCCGGCCGACGTCGACGATCTCTTCTATCAGGAATGGGTCCGCGTGTTGTTTCAGCACGCCGTCGCCGATCTCCGTACCGCGTCGCAAGCATCTGGACGCGAGGTCATGTTTACGGTGTTCGAGCGCTACGACCTCAGCGACAGCGAACGACGCCCGACCTATGCCGAGCTGGCCGGTGATCTCGCGCTGACGACGTCGACGGTGACCAATCATCTCGCGGCGATGCGCCGCCAGTTCCGCGGCCACGTTCTGGCGCGGTTGCGCGACCTTACGACCAGCGACGATGACTTCGAAGCGGAAGCCAGACGCCTGCTCGGGGGCACGCAGTGACCACGTGGTTGGGCGACCCGACGCTCGCGCATCTCCGCGATGTCGCCGAGTGGCCCGACGCCGGCGAACGCTACGAAGTGACCGGTCGGCTTGGCCGCGGCGGCATGGCTGTCGTCTATGCCGCGCGTGACCGTCTGCTCGACCGCGACGTCGCGATCAAAGTGGTCGACGCATTCGGCGACGCCGCTCGGCCGAGCCGGCACGACGAGTCGAAGATCCTGGCGCGCCTCGAACACCCCGGCATCGTTCCCGTTCACGACAGCGGCACGCTCCCTGACGGCCGCGCCTTCTACGTGATGAAGCTCGTTCGCGGCACGTCGCTCGACGTTGCGCTTCAGCGCCAGAGCGCCCTTGGCGAGCGCCTCGACTTGTTTGTCCGCATCTGCGATGCCGTGTCGTTCGCGCACGCACGTGGCATCGTCCATCGCGATCTCAAGCCGGCCAATGTCATGTGCGGTGAATTTGGTGAAGTGCTGGTGATGGACTGGGGTGTCGCCAAGCTGCTCAACCGCGACGACGGTACCGTCGCGGTGGTGGGCACTGCCGGCTATATGCCGCCCGAGCAGGCCGCTGCCGATCAGACGGTCGACCATCGGGCGGATGTCTTTGCGCTCGGTGTGATCCTCGGAGCAATGTTGGCCGAGCCGGCACCACGGGCGCTGCGTGCCGTGGCGATGAAGGCGCGGGCCGATCGTGCGGAGAATCGCTACGCCACGGTCGCTGCACTGGCCCGCGACATTGGCGCGTTCCGCGATGGTCAGCCGGTTACCGCCTACCGGGAGTCGCTGCCCGAGAGACTCGGGCGCGTTTATACGCGTTACCGGTTGCCGATCGTCCTTGTGCTCACCTACATGGTGCTCCGAACCATTTTGCTGATGTGGTAATCCGCAGATTACGCAGATTACGCAGATTCAAGGACGACCGACGACCGACGACCGACGACCGACGACCGACGACCGGCGACCGGCGACCGGCGACCGGCGAGTGCGGTACAGACTCGACCGGTCGATGTTGAATCAGTCAGAGGAGGTTGAATGTGAATAAAGTCGTGTTCGCCATGATTCTCGGTGGCATTCTCGGCGTCTTCGATGGGCTGACGGCCTTGCTGTCCGCACCGCAGGAAGCGCCGAACATCGTCAGTATCGTCATCGGCTCGACGTTCAAAGGCATCATTGCCGGTTTGATCATCGGCCTGGTCGCGCAACGGACGCAGTCGCTGGTGACAGGAATCATCGTCGGCATAGTGGTGGGCGCGACACTGGCGGCGCTGGTCCCCATCGGCGGCCCGTATTTCTGGGAGATTGTTTTGCCAGGCGCGATCGTCGGCTTGATTGTCGGCTACGCGACCTTCAAGTACAACGCGCCAGGGGCATCAGCGCCTGGTCACGTGCGCAGCAGCTAATCACGTCCACGGCGGGTCCCCGCCTGCCGTGTTCTGCCGCTCAGCGGCAGCGGGGAGCTGTGCCACCAGCTGTCGCACTTCTTCTGGGAGATCACGTGGCGTAAACGTCTTCAGGTCGATGCACGCGACGCGGACGTAGCCGTCGGCCAGCACGGTGGCGGCGGCGTCATCGCGCATTTCGAAATCGTGACGGAGACGGCGTGGATTCTCGAGCGTGCTGCTGATGCCGATCCGGATCAACTGACCGGCGCGCACCGGTGACAGGTAACGGGCGTGCGCTTCGACGCGCGGCATACCAAATCGGTGGCGGTCGAGCAATGACTGCCGTGTCACGCCGAGCGTCGCGGCAAATAACTCTTCTTCAGCGTCCTCGAACCAACCGAAATAATTCGGAAACCAGACGATGCCCGCGGCGTCGGTATCCGACCAGTGCACTTTTTTGCGAATCCAGAAATGCGCCATGTACCTGGCAGTCTACAATCCACCCTGTAATGGCTGAAGGTTGGGAGGGCTGGGACGACTACGCGCCGTTTTACGATTGGGAAAACGCGCAAACAGTGGGCCGGCGTGACGTGCGGTTCTGGCAGCGCCTTGCGGCTGCATCACCAGGCCCGGTCCTCGAACTTGGTTCAGGCACCGGCCGCGTCACGTTTCCGCTCGCGAAGCAAGGGATCACCGTCGTCGGCATCGATCGGTCGGCAGCGATGCTCGCGCGTGCGGCGACCCGGCGCCGCCGCTTGCGGACCAAGGCGTCCATCCAGCTGGTGCGCGGCGACATCCGCTATCTGCCATTCGAACCGCGCAGCTTTCCGCTGGCCATTGCGCCGTATGGCATTCTGCAATCGCTGTTGCGTGAGAAGGATCTGGCTGCGACCCTCGCCGCGGTGGCCGGCGTCCTCAGTAGAGGCGCGACCTTTGGCTTGGAACTGGTCGCCGATCTGCCGTCGTGGAAGGAATACTCCAAGCGGGTCAGCCTGCGGGGCAAACGCGCCAATGGCGCGACGGTGACGCTGACCGAATCGGTGCGGCAGGACCCGCAGCGCAAATTGACCTTGTTCGATCAGGAATTTGTCGAGCGCACCGGTCGCCACACGCGGCGGCGGCGCTTCACCCTGGCGTTTCGGACACTCTCGGTGCCGCAGATGACTCGGCGGCTGGAAAAGGCCGGCTTCGAAGTCACCGCTCTCCTCGGCGACTACCGCGGCGGGCCGTGGGACCCACGCGCCGATGCGTGGATTATCCTCGCCAAACGCGTGTAAACTACAGAGTCTTTTAGCCTTAAGGGAGTCTGCATGTCCGGCCATTCCAAGTGGCACACGATCAAGCACAAGAAAGGCGCTGCCGACGCCAAGCGCGGTAAGGTCTTCACGCGCATCATCAAGGAATTGACTGTTGCAGCGCGTAACGGCGGTGGCGACCCTGGGATGAACCCGCGGTTGCGCACGATCATCGCTGACGCCAAGGCGGTCAATATGCCGGCTGACAATATCAAGAAGGCGATCCAGCGCGGCACCGGCGAACTGCCCGGCATCATCTACGAAGAGATCACCTACGAGGCCTATGGGCCAGGCGGCGCGGCGATCATCATGGCGACGATGACCGACAACAAGAACCGCACCGTCGGTGAACTGCGGCACACGCTGGAAAAGCACAGCGGCAATCTCGCCTCGAGTAATGCGGTGGCCTGGATGTTCGACAAGAAGGGCTACATCGTCATCGACAAGACTGCGGCCGAGGAAGAAAAACTCCTCAACGCTGCGCTCGAAGCCGGGGCCGAGGATGTGCGCGACGATGGCGAGTCGTGGGAAGTGATCAGCGAGCCGAGCGCGTTCGAAGCGGTGCGTGATGCGGTCAAGGCTCTTGGTATTGAGCCGGCGACCGCGTCGGTGGCGATGCTGCCGCAGAATTACGTCAAGCTGTCGGGCAAGGAAGCCAATCAGATGGTCAAGCTGATGGGCGTCCTCGAGGATCATGACGATATCCAGAACGTCTGGTCCAACTTCGACATCGAGGAGAAGGAGATCGAGGCGTCGCTCGCGTGAGAGTGTTCGGCATCGATCCCGGCTCGGTCCGCACCGGCTACGGTTGCGTCGACAGTGACGGCCGTCGCCACCGGATGGTGTTGTGCGGGGCGGTCCGTGCCGGAGACGCAGGTGGGTTTCCCGATCGTCTTGCTGTCATCCATCGCGAACTGGCACGAATCATCGCCGAGTGCCGGCCGCAATGCGTCGCCATCGAGAACGTGTTTCATGCCGCGAATGCGCAGAGTGCGCTCAAGCTCGGTCACGCCCGTGGGGTCGCGATGCTCGCCGCGGTGGAAGCCGGCGTGCCGGTGATCGAATACACGCCTGCCGAAGTGAAGCGCGCCGTCGTTGGCTACGGCCGCGCAGAAAAAATACAGGTGCAGCAAATGGTCAAGTTGCTGCTTGGTCTCGACGTGGTACCGTCGCCGCACGATGCGGCGGACGCCTTAGCTGTGGCGATCTGCCACTTGCACGCGGGCAAAGGCCAACCGCTGCGAGTTGCTGGACGCGGCGCCCAGGCCCCGGGCCACGAGATACTGCGCGAAGGCTCGGCCGGCGCGGCCAAAAGCTGGCGGCACTATCGACCGAAGGCATGATCGCGTTCCTGCGCGGGCGCGTGCTCGAGAAACAACCGAATCGCCTGATCGTCGACGTCGCGGGCGTTGGCTACGACGTGGCGGTGCCGCTCTCAACCTTTTACATTGCCGGTGAACCCGGCACCGAGATCACGCTCCGGATCCATACGCATGTGCGCGAGGATCAGATTGCGCTGTTCGGCTTCGCCACGGCCCTCGAGCTGGCAGTCTTCGAGCGGATGATTGGTGTCAGTGGGATCGGTCCGAAGCTGGCGCTGGGGGTATTGTCGGGGATTGAGCCTCGCGAACTGGTCGGCGCCATTCAACGAAGCGACCTCGCGCGATTGACCCGCATTCCTGGCGTCGGCAAGAAAACCGCCGAACGCATCGTCCTCGAACTGCGCGACCGGCTGCCCAAAGCACTTGAAGCGGCCGGCGCCGGCGCTGCGGAGCCCGAGCCGGAAGACGAGCTGCGCAGCGATCTGATCTCGGCGCTGACCAACCTCGGGTACCATCGACAAAATATCGACAAGACGCTCGACAGATTGCTGTCGGCTGACGCGGCACAGCGCTTCGAAGACGCGCTTCGAGCTGCGCTCAAGGACTTGTCACGTGGTTAACCTCTGTGCCTCTGTGGCTGGTTGCCCGTGACTGACCACGACCGTCTCGTCACACCCGCGCCCGTCGACGACGACGCGCAGTATGAAGCCGGGTTGCGGCCGCGTCGTCTCGACGACTACATCGGCCAGGATCGTGTCAGGGAAAACCTCGAAGTCTCGATTGCGGCGGCCCGGCAACGCGGCGAGGCCCTCGATCATGTGTTGCTCTACGGCCCACCCGGGTTAGGCAAGACGACGCTTGCGTATGTCATTGGCAACGAGCTTGGTGTGCCGGTGCGAACCACGTCGGGTCCGGTGATTGAAAAACCGGGCGACCTGGCCGGCATTCTGTCCAACCTCCAGCCGCGTGAAGTGCTGTTCATCGACGAAATTCATCGTCTGCCAGCGGCGATCGAAGAAATTCTTTATCCGGCGATGGAGGACTTCGAACTCGACATTGTCATCGGGCAGGGGCCGGGCGCGCGCTCGGTAAAAGTGCCGATTGAGCCGTTTACGCTGGTCGGCGCGACGACTCGTGCGGGCTTGTTGACCTCGCCGTTACGGGCGCGGTTTGGCATTGTCCACCGGCTCGATTTTTACAACGAGGCCGACATCGAAGAAATCGTCCGGCGCTCGGCGCGGATCCTCGACGTGGAGTTGATTGGCAGCGCCGCCAACGATATCGCGCGGCGTTCGCGTGGCACACCGCGCATCGTCAATCGATTGCTGCGCCGCGTCCGCGACTATGCGCAGGTGCGGGCGGATGGAAAGATCACGACCGAGGTGGCGCTTGCGGCGATGAAGTTGCTCGAGGTCGATCAGTACGGCCTCGACGAAGTTGACCGGCGTTTGCTGTCGACGATCATGGACAAGTTCAGTGGCGGCCCGGTTGGGCTGTCGAGCCTGGCGGCGGCGACGAGCGAAGAACAAGACGCCATCGAAGACATTCACGAGCCGTTTCTGATTCAGATTGGGTTTCTCGAACGCACGCCGCGCGGCCGGCTGGTCACGCAGCGGGCCTACGAGTATTTCGGGAAGCCGATGCCGGGAAGGGGATTGTTTTGAGAGCAGAGATCAAGAGCCTGGCGACCTACGTGCCGCCGCGTTTGCTGACCAACGCCGACCTCGAACGTCTGGTCGATACCACTGACGAGTGGATCATGCAGCGCACGGGCATTCGTGAGAGGCACATCGTCGATCCTGGAGTCGCGACGTCAGACCTGGCGAAAGAGGCGGCGCTCAAGGCGATTGAGCGGGCCGGCATGGAGCCGAATGACATCGACTTGATCATCGTCGGCACCGTGACGCCGGACATGCTGTTTCCAAGCACGGCCTGCCTGGTGCAGGACAAGATTGGCGCGAAGCGCGCGTGGGGATTCGATCTGTCTGCGGCGTGCTCCGCGTTTACGTATTCGCTCACTGTTGGTGCGCAGATGGTGGCAGCGGGTGCGGTGCGCAATGCGCTGGTGATTGGCGCTGACGTGATGTCGAGCATCATCGACTACACCGACCGCTCGACCTGCGTGTTGTTTGGCGACGGCGCCGGCGCCGTCGTCGTCGGACCGGCAGAAGAGGGATTCGGCATCCTCGACTTCGAGCATCAGGTCGATGGCAGCGGCGGCCATGCGTTGTGCATGCCGGCGGGTGGCAGCCGGCAACCGGCTTCACACGAAACCGTCGACCAGCGCCTGCACTACGTCAAACAAGAAGGTCAGACCGTCTTCAAGTTCGCAGTCACCAAAACCGGGGACGTGTGCGAGCGACTGCTCAAGCGCAACAACCTCGCTGCCGCTGACATTGATCTGTTCGTCTCGCACCAGGCCAATCGCCGCATCATCATGTCGGCCGCCGAGCGATTAGGAGTGCCGCAGGAGAAGGTGGTGATCAATATCGAGCGGTTCGGTAACACCACAGCCGCGACCATTCCGCTCGCCCTCAACGACGCCGTGAATGACGGCCGGATCAAACGCGGCGACCTGGTGCTGCTGACGTCGGTCGGCGCAGGATTCACAGTTGGCGCGATCTTGCTACGGTGGGGCCTGCCTCCGCGCTAAAACAGGACGCTCTTGCGCAGGCAGCGCATGCAGTTCTTGCCAATTGTTTGGCGACAGCGCCAGAGATCGTCCGTAAACTATTGAATTTAAACTGGTTAGTGGACGATATTCGTTCTGCCCTGATCCGCGACACCAGTTGCAGGATGGAACACATCCCATAACAGCTTATGAGTCAACAGGTTAGGTCTTCAGTACGCGCTTTTTGCCGGATATCATGGGTGAAAACGGTACAAATGGCGGTTTTTTCAGACGCACTCTTAATCGACTTTGTTGTCACATAAAGTCCGTTTCTGTAAGGAGTTAGCACGCGTTGTGCGCGGCACAGCCGCGCTTGGCGGGTGCCTTGCTTGACCGTAGGGCGTGCCCCGTCCCCTCGCTTCACGCTTTTTCACCGCCGTTGTTGCCTTGGCGGTGTTTGCGGCCGCCGATCCGGCAAATGCCGACGGTCGGCGCAAGCTCGATCGCGCGCTTCGTCAGGCACTCGACGCCTCGGCGCCGTCCGACCAGCACAAGGTGATCGTCCGCGCCAAGGCCGGGTACACGACGTGGGTGCGGCAGGAATTGGCGGCGCGCGGCGAGCAGATCACCTCCGAGCATCCCTCGATTGACGGGATGACCGTGCAGTTCGCAGGCGCCGCGCTCGAGCGCTTTTGCGCCAGCCAGGCGGTGTTGAGTTGCTCGTCCGACGCCGAGATCTCGCCGACCGCGGCGCCGGTGGCGAGAAAAGGCACGACCCCGGCGGTCAATTCGCTGTTGGGCAACCTGGGCATCGGTATCGATCCGACCGGCGGCGCGGGCATCACGGTCGCGCTGATCGACTCCGGCCTCGACCCGTCGAAAGCATTCCACGGCCAGATCAAAACCTTTTACGACTTCACCGATGGCGCCACACGTTTGGTGCGCAAGCCGTCAGACGATTACGGGCACGGCACGCACGTCGCCGGCTTGATCGGCGGCATGCAGTTGACCGCCGACCGGGACTTTCAAGGCGTCGCACCGGCGGTCGACTTTGTCGTCATCAAGGTGCTCGACGCGGAGGGCAAGGGCAAGACCAGCGATGTGATCCGTGCCATCGAATTTGTCGTCGCCAATAAGAAGGCCCTTGGCGTGGACATCATCAACCTGTCGCTGGGCCACCCGATCTTCGAACCCGCAGACACCGACCCGCTGGTGCAGGCGGTCGAGCGTGCGTCGCGCCAGGGCGTCGTCGTGGTCACCTCGGCCGGCAACTACGGCACCAATCCGGAGACCGGTGAGATTGGTTACGCTGGCACCACCTCTCCCGGTAATGCGCCCTCTGCGATCACCGCCGGCGCCTATGACCACAATGCGACGGTTGCGCGTGACGATGACCGCGTCACTGACTATAGTTCGCGCGGGCCGACGTGGTACGACGGCCGCTCGAAGCCTGACATCGTTGCGCCCGGCCACTATCTGGCGTCGGAAGCATCAGTGCGGAGCGGGCTATTTGCCAGCTATCCGACGCTGCACAGGAGAGGTAAATCGGGCAAGTCATTCCTGACCTTGAGTGGGACGAGTATGGCGGCCGGAGTGACCACCGGCGTCGTCGCCTTGATGCAGCAGGCGGCGCGGGAGAACGGTCATGTGCTGACGCCGCACCTGGTCAAGGCACTGTTGCAATACACCGCCATTCCGCTCAAGGACGACAACGGCCAGGCCTATGACGTGCTGACCCAGGGCACAGGTGGGATCAATGCCGCGGGCGCGCTCAAACTGGCACGCGAGTTAGACCTCAGAGTGACCGGTACAGGCATCAAGTGGAGCGCTTTGGCACCCTGCAGCGTGCAATTAAGTGCATGTACGTCAACCTTTGCCGGCCGGACGTTCAATTGGGCGCAGAACATCGTCTGGGGCGAGAACATTGTGTGGGGCGAATCGGTCCACTACAATTTGCCGGCCTGGGCCCTGAATATCGTCTGGGGCGAATCCGTGAATGCCTCCGGACAAGTGGTGTGGGGCGACGCGCTTCGCACCGGCGACAACATTGTCTGGGGCGACAATATCGTCTGGGGCGACAACATCGTCTGGGGTGACAATATCGTCTGGGGTGACAATATCGTCTGGGGCGAGTCACTCGATGACAACATCGTCTGGGGAAACACCGATGATGGTGGCCCCGACAATGCCGGCGGGAAGAATATCGTGTGGGGCGAAGACGAGAACATCGTCTGGGGGAATGCGCTCCGAATCGCAAAGAGCGGCGGCGGTCGGTAAGAGCATCGGTGCGTGCGGCGGGCAAGACCGGTTGGTAAGTCCCTTTTGTTTTTGCTGTTTGTAAGTCGTTCAGGTGACGCACATGAATCATTCTTTCTCCACCACGCGGTGGGCTGTGTGGGCGTTTGTCGCGTTCGCCAGCGTAGCCTTGGGCGCGCCGGTCTTCGCCCAGGACCTCGCGCATCACCAGAAACTTGATGAAGTCGTCCGCGAGGCGGTCCGCGAGGGCCGCTCGGTGCGCGCGATTGTCCGCTTCAAAGACGACGCGGCGCGCACACGCGCGCGCGGACTCATCACGCTGCGTGGCGGTCAGGTCACGCGTGCGCTCAACGACGTCGGCGGTCTGAATGTGGTCATCGACGCGGCCACGACTGATCTGCTGGCGCTCGAAGCGGGCACCGTCACCATTTCAATCGACGCAGAAGTGCGGTCCAGTGCTGTCGCGGCGCCGCGCAAGTCGGTGCGCTCGAGCGGCGCGAAGAACGCGCGGCAACGCTACAACCGCAATGGTCGCGGCGTGTCGGTGGCAATCATTGATTCCGGTGTCCGGCCGCACGCCGACCTGCCGGCCTGGCGGATTCGCGCCTTCGTCGACTTCGTCAACGGCCGCACCACACCCTACGACGACTTTGGTCACGGCACGCACGTCGCCGGTATTGCGGCGGGGAGCGGTGCCGCATCCCAGCATCTCAGCGATCCGTATGTCGGCGCCGCCCCCGAGGTCGACATCGTCGCGCTCAAGGTTCTCGACGGCAACGGCGCCGGCAGCACGAGCAACGTGATCGCGGCGCTCGAGTGGGTGGCCGCCAACCACCGCACCTACAACATCCGCGTCGTCAACATGTCGCTTGGCCACCCGATTTACGAACCGGCCGCGAGCGATCCGCTGGTGCAGGCGGCCGAAGCCCTGGTCCGCCGCGGCATCGTCGTTGTCGCGTCGGCAGGGAACGTCGGCATCAACCCAACCAACGGCCAGCCCGGTTCCGGCGGGATCACCTCGCCCGCCAACGGTCCGTCGATCATTGCAGTCGGCGCCGTCGACAACAAAGGGACCGACGCGCGCAGTGACGATACGGTGCCCAACTACAGTTCGAAAGGTCCGTCGCGCTTCGATTTGATCGTCAAGCCGGACATCGTCGCATCGGGCCATCGCGTCGTCTCGTTGGCCGCGCCCGGGAGCACGCTCTTTCAGAATTACCCCGCGCTGCATGTGCCGGTCGCCAGCGAGGCGCAGGCGTATTACATGATGCTGAGCGGCACCAGCATGGCCGCGCCAGTGGTCGCTGGGACCGCCGCGTTGATGCTGGACGCGAATCCACGACTGTCTGCAGGCACGGTCCGAGCCGTACTCGAGTTCACTGCGCAGCACCTGCCGAACACGAATCTTCTGACGCAAGGTGCCGGCTATCTGAACGCGCTCGGCGCGGTACGCCTCGCTGGTCTGATCAAGCCTGCCGTGGACGTCGGCGAGATCTGGCTCCGGTCACCTAACGGCCTGCCGCGCGAGTTCGACATGTTGTTCGGCGAGCAAGTCATGTGGGCTCAGAACGTGGTCTGGGGCGACCGCGTCCTGTTGGGCGATTCGGCATATCTCCACATGGCCGCCTGGAACGACAACATCGTCTGGGGCCAGGACTTCGACAACCCGGCTTCGAATATCGTGTCGGGCCAATGCGAGGGCGATGGCTGCAACAACATCGTCTGGGGTCAATGCGAAGGCGACGGCTGCAGCAACATCGTCTGGGGCCAGTGCGACGGCGAGGATTGCAACAACATCGTGTGGGGCCAGGACAAGCTCGACAACATCGTCTGGGGCCAGTGCGATACCGCCGATTGCCAGAATATCGTGTGGGGTCAGGCCAGCGACAACCCCGCGTCGAGCAATATCGTCTGGGGCCAATGCGAAGGCGACGGCTGCAACAACATCGTCTGGGGGCAGTGCGCGGGCGATGCGTGCAACAACATCGTCTGGGGCCAGGACCATCACGCGCTTGGCTATTGGGCCGACAACACGGTGTGGGGCTTCTGGTCCGATACGGTGAACTGGACCGTCGTCACCCGGGATGAGCTCAACATCGTGTGGGGCCAGGACTACCAGAACATCGTCTGGGGCCAGTGCGTCGGCGAGGCGTGCAACATCGTCTGGGGTCAACGCATCGCGATTCTCACGGATGGAGGGATCCAGTAATGGAAAAGATGCCCTTCCAGCAGGAGATGGCTCGCGCCGCGACGATGGCCTCGGCCGCCACGCCGACGGTCTCAGCGCAACTACCGCTCACCGACGGGGTGATCACCACCACCGACTGGCGTGCCGGCCTCCCTGTCCTGACCGCGTCGCGCGTCACCTTGCGGGAACTGCGCCGCGACGATGCCGCGTCGCTGCTGGCGATGATCTCGACCGAGGAGGTCGCACGATTTATCTCGCCGCCGCCGACCACTGTCGACGGCTTCGAGCGGTTCATCGACTGGACCGCCCGCGAACGGGCCAACGGTAACTACTTTTGCTTTGCCGTCGTGCCCGACGGACTCACCGCGGCGGTCGGCTTGTTCCAGGTGCGGGCGCTCGAGCCCGGCTTCGGCACCGCCGAGTGGGGCTTTGCGCTCGGCTCCGGCTTCTGGGGTACCGGCGTATTCGCCGACGGCGCCAAGCTGGTGCTCGACTTCGCCTTCGACGTGATCGCGGTCAATCGCCTCGAAGCGCGCGCATCGTTGGCCAATGGTCGTGGCAACGGCGCGCTGCGCAAGATCGGTGCAGTCCAGGAAGGCATTTTGCGCCGCTCGTTCCTGCACAACGGCGAGTATCACGATCAGGTGCTGTGGTCGGTGCTTGCCGAGGACTGGCGCGTGCAGCGCGACGATCGCCGCCCCCCCGTGCACTAACCTGAAGATCGCGGATTTCGATTTCACCCTCCCTCCAGAGCTGATTGCTCAGGAGCCGTCGCCGCGACGTGGTGGTTCTCGTTTACTGGCGCTCGATCGCCACTCCGGTCTGATCACCGACCAGCACTTTCACGCCCTGCCCACACTCCTCCAACCCGGCGACTTGCTGGTCGTCAACAACACGCGCGTCTTTTCAGCGCGGCTGCTCGGCACGCGCCTACCGGGCGGCGGCGCGGCCGAGTGTCTGCTGGTGCGCAAGCTGCGTGATGACGATGGCGAGGTGTGGGAGGCCCTGGTGCATCCGGGGCAACGGCTCAAAGAGGGATCGCAGATGCGCTTCGCATCCGGCGTCCACGTGATTCACGCCGAAGTGCTGGATCGGCGGTTTCACGGACGTCGCTCGGTGCGGCTGTGGACCGACGGCGGGTCGCTCACCGACGCGATTGATGTGATTGGCCACGTGCCGTTGCCGCCGTATATCAAGCGGCCGGATGCGTTCGTCGATCGCGATCGCTATCAGACCGTCTACGCCGAGTCGCGCGGCTCGATCGCGGCACCGACGGCGGGCCTGCACTTCACGCCGGAACTCCTCGCGGCGCTCGACGCGCGCGGTGTCGAACGGACCGCGATCACCTTGCATGTCGGCTACGGCACCTTCCAGCCGATTCGCGCAGAGTATGTCCACGACCACGAGATGGAAGAAGAGCACTACGAAGTCCCGGCCGATGCGGCGCTGGCGATCACCAAGGCGCGACGCGAGGGACGGCGCGTCATCGCGGTCGGCACGACGACGACGCGAACGCTCGAGTCGCTGCATCTCACGGATGACGGCGCGGTTGAACCGGGCACGGGTTCGACCAATCTGTTCATCTTTCCCGGTTACCAGTTCCGCATCGTGACCGGGCTGATCACGAACTTTCATCTGCCCAAATCGTCGTTGTTGTTGCTGGTCAGCGCCTTTGCGGGACAGGAGCGCGTGCTGGCGGCCTATCACCACGCCGTGACAGAGCGCTATCGGTTCTACAGCTATGGCGACGCGATGCTGGTGATTTGATCGTGCAGCGTTCGGCGTTAAGCTACCCCATCGAAAATGAAAATTCCTTACCAGGAATTTGACCTGAGCGGCGTGCGCACGTATCCGCTTGCCTCGCGCACGAGCAAGGCGCGCGTCGAGGACTTTGCGTCAGCGTACCAGCAGGGGAGCGGTGTGAGAGGCTTGATCGCCTCGTTGCCGGCCATGCTCGCGGCGGCCGACTTCACGGCGGTCGTCGACGCGGTCGGCGCGGCGAAACGCGGCGGACGGGCGGTCATCTGGGGCCTCGGCGCGCATGTGGTCAAAACCGGCCTATCGCCGGTGATCATCGATCTGATGGAGCGCGGCTTCGTCTCGGCGATTGCGACCAATGGCGCAGGGATCATTCACGATTTCGAGATCGCGCTGGCCGGGGCAACATCCGAAGACGTTGACGAGGCGCTGGGGCCGGGCCGGTTCGGCATGGCCGAAGAGACGGCGACGCTGCTCAACGGCGCGATCAATGACGGCGTCTCGCAAGGCAAAGGTCTCGGCCAGGCGGTCGGCGACTTTCTCGTCGGCCACGGGGCCGCACACGCGCGGCACAGCATCGCCGCGACCGCCGCGCGGCTGGGCATTCCGCTGACTGTCCACGTCGCGATTGGCACCGACATCATCCACATGCACCCGCTCGCATCGGGCGCGGCGCTCGGCGAAGGCAGTCTTCGCGACTTTCGCTACTTCGTCACCGCGGTGTCGCATCTTGCCGGCGGTGTGTATCTAAACTGCGGCTCGGCGGTCATTCTGCCCGAGGTCTTTCTGAAAGCTGTCGCCGTGGCGCGCAATCATGGCTGCGGCATGGATGGCTTGACGACGGTCAACATTGATTTCCTGCGCCACTACCGCCCGCTGACCAATGTCGTGTCACGGCCGACGCAGGGCGTTGGGCGCGGTTTCGCGCTGACCGGGCATCACGAACTGCTGTTGCCCCTCCTTGCGGCAGCGTTGATCGAGGCGTCAGCCTGATTCCCGCCGTTGGCGGCGCCATTGGCGGCCTCTTCTTCCTGTGGATCAGCGGGCTGCGCGTCATCACACCGACGCAGTTCGCCTGGGTGATGCAGCTCGATTGGCGCATCCACTTCCTGGGGTGGCATTTCTTCCGCAACGAACCTTGGCACTGGCCCCCCGGACGGATTGAAAACTACTTCGCGCCGGCCGGCACGGCGATTGGGTTTACCGACTCGATTCCATTGCTGGCATTTCTGCTGAAGCCCTTCTCATCATGGCTGCCTGAGACATTCCAGTATCTCGGCTTGTGGCTGCTGACCTGTTTCATTCTGCAAGGCGTGTTCGGGGCGCTGCTTGCGCGCCTCTGGACCCCGAGCCGGCTGCTGCAACTGCTGGCCGCGACGTTCTTCGTCCTGATGCCGACGCTGTTGATTCGAGTCGGCCATCCGTCGTTGTGTGCGCATTGGCTGTTGCTCTGGGCGCTGTGGTTCTATTTCCGTGGTGAGAGCGGCGGCGCTCAACCGGTTTCCGCGCAACTCGCGCTCGGCTTGATCGCTGGCTTGATGCATCCCTATCTCGCGGTGATGGTGCTGGCGGTGCTGGCAGCGCTCGCCGTCAAGGATTGGAACCGGCACGCCGCCGCAGGGTTCACGGCTGCAATCGCCGCAGTCCTCTCCGGCTGGTGGCTTGCCGGTTTGTTCACGGTCAGCGGCGCCGATAATTTGTCGTCCGACGGGTTTTCTTACTACTCGCTCAACCTGCTGTCTCCGATCACGCCCAGTGGGTGGTCCACGCTCCTCCCAAGCATGCCGCTGGCGACTGAAGGTCAGGCCTACGAAGGCTTTCAGTATTTCGGCGCGGGTACGCTCGCCCTCACGATCGTTGCGGCGGCGATGGTCCTGGTGGCGCGCCCGCGGCTGCCCCGGCGCGTGCTGTGGCCGGTAGTCGCGGCGACAATGATTTGTGCGATCTACGCGTTGAGCCCGCGCGTGACCTTGGGTGCGACCACGCTTGTCGACGTGTCGCACCTGGTGAGTGACCGTTTTGCGTTATTCCGCGCAACGGGCCGCTTCTTCTGGCCCCTCGGCTACCTGTTGTTGACGGGGACCTTGGCGCTTGTCAGCACGCGGCTCGCACCGCGGGCGGCGATTGCCACGCTGACGCTTGCGTTAGCGGTGCAACTGGTCGATCTCAGCGCCGCGCATCAGCAGCGCTACGCCACTAGCCGCAGCGCCGCCTTCCACGCATGGGAGAACCCGTTGCGGGCCTCCCTGTGGCATCAGGCGTTGCCGCATTACGATCACCTGGTGCTGTATCCGCCGCGGCAGTGTGCGAGCGCGCCAATCGGCTTTGAGGGGCCAGCCTACCTGGCCGGCCTGCACGGTCTGACCATTAATTCGGCCGAGGTTGCGCGCTTCGACGACCCGGCACGCATCGCGTATTGCGCTCACCTGTCTCAACAGATGGCCACCGGCATGGTCGATGAACGCAGTATCTATCTGATGGACCAAGCGACGGCAGCACAGTTCAAAAGCGTGGCTGTGACGCCACTTGCCTGCGGCCCCATTGACGTGATGACGGTCTGCGTTAGTCAGGCCTCCTACCAAACATGGCGCGCTGGCGCGGAGCTGGGTGAGTGACCGCGCGGCACCTGTCGCTGGTCATTCCGGCATACCAGGAAGAAAAGGGGATCACGCATAACCTGCGTGAGATCCACGCGCAGGCGCGAGCGACGACGCTGCCATTTACCTTGATTGTGGTGGACGACGGGTCGCTCGACGATACGTGGGTTGCGCTGCAAAGTCTCGCTGGTGAGATGCCCGAACTGCATGCGATTCGCCTGTCGCGCAATTTCGGCAAGGAAGGCGCCATCGCTGCCGGGCTCGACGCCGCCACCGGCGATGCGACGATCATCCTCGATGCCGACTTGCAACATCCGCCGTCGCTGATCCCCGAGATGGTTCGGCGCTGGCAGGACGAAGGGTGGGACGTCGTCGAAGCGGTCAAGGCGCATCGTGGTCGCGAGTCGTGGCTGCAGCGACTGACCGCGCGGTCGTTCTATCGGACGGCGAGCGCGCTCACCGGTTACAACCTGCAGGACGCCTCAGACTTCAAGCTTCTCGACCGGCGCGTTGTCGACGCGTGGCATCGCTTTGGTGAACGCGCGACGTTTTTTCGCGGCCTGGTTGCGTGGCTTGGCTTCCGTCGCACGCAGGTATTTTTCGAGGTGCCGCCACGGGCCGAAGGCGGTTCGCGATGGTCGCTGGCCAGCCTGACCGGGCTTGCCGTGCACGCAGTCACCGCGTTTTCAGCCATTCCATTGCAGGTGGTCACGGTGCTTGGCGTGCTGACGTTGTTGATCGGCACGCTCGTCGGTCTACAGGCCGTGCGGCTGTGGTATCAGGGCCTGGCGTTGCCTGGCTTCACGACGGTGATCCTGCTGCAGCTGATGATCGGCGGGTTCCTGATGATCAGTATGGGGATCATCGGCACTTATATCGCGCGTATCTACGACGAAGTGAAAGCGCGGCCGCGGTATCTGGTGCGAGAGGTGATCAAGGGTGAGTAGGCGGCGAGAAGGCGACGCGATTGCGATTCCGGGCGACTACCAGGCGAGGGCGCTCCAATCGCCGCGCGCCGCGCAGCGCTTCTGGCACGCCGCCAAGATCCGATTGATCGATCGAGTCGCGCCGGCGAAACCGGGCACGCGTGTGGCCGATGCCGGTTGCGGCTCGGGGGTGATTGCCGCGCACCTGGCGAAAACCGCGGCGGCGGTCGTGGGCTTCGACTCGAATCCGTCGGCAGTGAGTTTTGCCACCACTACCTACGGCGCATCACATCTGCGCTTCGTACTTGGCCCGTTCGAGCGGATGGTCGATGAGGGCCCGTTCGATCAGATCTACTGCCTCGAAGTTCTCGAACACCTGTATGAAGAGCAGGCGGTAGACACCCTGCGTCTGTTTGCCAGAGCCGCCGCACCCGGCGGGCAGTTGTTCCTGACCACCCCCAACGTCAACAGCGCCTGGCCGGTTATCGAGTGGACGCTTGATCGTCTCAAACTGGTGCCGACGCTCGACGAGGCGCAGCATCTGACGCTGTTCGATGCCGCACTGCTGCGTCAGTCGTGTGAAACGGCGGGATGGCGCGTCGATGAGATTGGTTCCTTCAACGGGCTCGCACCGTTCATCGCCCCAGTCTCAGAACGGCTGGCGCGGAGTATCGAGCACGCCGAATTCGCCGGGCGACGATGGCTGCCGCTAAACCTGCTCTACTGCCGCGCCACTCTCAGATAGAATGGGATGTTTGGGCCGGGGTAGCTCAGCTGGTTAGAGCGGGCGTCTCATAAGCGCCAGGTCCGCGGTTCGAGTCCGCGCTCCGGCATTCTTACTTCCAACGTGTCCCTTCTCACCCTCGTGCGGCGGTTTGCTGAGCGCCACGAGATGTGGCGGCCGCCGACCCGCGTCGTGGCGGCCGTGTCCGGCGGTTCGGATTCAGTCGCGCTCCTGCACCTGCTTCACGATCTGCACCGGGGCGGCGAACTGGTGCTCGACGCGGTCGCCCATTTCAATCATCAGACCCGCGCGGCGGCCTCTGATGACGATGAGGCGTTCTGCCGCGAGCTCGCGGCCCACCTCGCCATCCCTTTCGAGTGCGAGTGCGACGACGTCCCGCAGCGAGCCAATGAGCGAGGTGTCTCGATCGAGGTGGCCGCGCGGGATCTGCGGCATACCTTCCTGGAGCGCGTGCGCCGCCGCCGGGCCGCCGACCGCATCGCCACCGCCCACACCCGTGACGACCAGGCGGAAACCGTGGTCCTACGGGCCCTCCGGGGGGCCGGGCTGCGCGGCCTCGGCGGCATCGCGCCTACCCGCGACTCGCGGATCAGACCGCTCCTGCTGTGCAGCCGTGACGAGCTCCGCGACGACTTGCGCGTGCGCGGCCAGGCTTGGCGCGAGGACGCGACCAACGCCGACCTCGCCAATCCACGCAATCGCGTGCGCCACGAAGTGCTCCCGTATCTTGAAGCGCATTTCAATCCGTCGGCGCGCCAAGCGCTCGCTCGCTTAGCCGACTTGGCCCGCGCGGATGACGACGCGCTGCGGCGCGAGGCGGCGGTCGCGGCCGTTCATCTCGTGCATTCGGACGAGGTAGCGACACGCGTCAACGCCGCAGCCCTCAATGCGTTGCCGGAGGCGCTGGCTCGTCGCGTGGTTCAGCACGCGCTTGAACACTTTGGCGACGCTGCCCCGGGACTGGCCGACATCGACAACGTCCTCGCGGTGGCGGCTGGGGAATTGGTTGCCACCGAAGTTTTTGGCGTCCGGGCGGAACATTCCGGCGGGTCGGTAGTCTTAATGAGAAGGGGCGTTGACACCACGCCGCCGGGGTTTTGCCTCGATCTCACTATTCCCGGTGCGGTAGAAATTCCGGGCCGACGGGTGGTGGAAGCTCTGCGTGCTGGTCTTCCGAGCGCGGAGCAGCAGCCAGAACCTGGTGTCGAGTCGTCTGAACAAGTGACCATTGACGCGGACGGGGTAGGAACAGCGTTGGTCGTCCGTAACCGGCGGCCCGGCGACCGTGTGCGACCGCTGGGGTTAGGCGGTCACAAGAAGCTGCAGGACCTCTTCGTCGACCGCAAAGTGAGTCGGTGGGAGCGTGATCACGTGCCGGTCATTACCGATGCACGTGGCCGCATCGTATGGGTTGTCGGGCACGCACTTGGTGAGGACTTTCGCGTCACGGCGCGCACCACGGGCGTGATAATCTTGAAGTTACGGCGCATTTAGCGCTTGGACCAGCGCGCCCCCCGCGCGTGGCTCCCCGCCGGGAGGGCGAGTTGAATTCCACCCTGAAGAGCCTCGTATTCTGGATGGTTCTCGTGGCCATCGGGGTACTCGTCTGGAATTTCTCCGCGAAATTCCAACGCAACGAAACCCCCGTCAGCTTCAGCGAGTTCGTCGCCTGGGTTGATGCCGGCCAGGTCGCCAGCGTCGAGATTTCCGGCAACCAGATTTCCGGCCGCAGCAAGGGCAGCGAGAGCTTCCGCACCTTCGCGCCGCCGCAGTACGAAGGCCTCGCCAACAAACTCATCGAACGCAATGTCATCGTCGAAGCCAAAGAGGCGACCAGCTCACCGTGGATCACGGTGCTGTCGTACTGGGCGCCCTTGCTGCTGATGATCGGGTTCTGGGTGTTCTTCATGCGCCAGGTCCAGAGCGGCGGCAACAAAGCGCTGTCGTTCGGCAAGAGCAAGGCGAAGCTGTCGTCGTCCGCACAGAAGAAGGTGACCTTCCGTGATGTCGCCGGCGTCGACGAAGCCAAGGAAGAACTGCAGGAGATCATTGACTTCCTGAAAGAACCGCAGAAGTTCCAGAAGCTTGGTGGCCGAATCCCGAAAGGCGTGTTGTTAATGGGCCCGCCGGGCACCGGCAAGACGTTGCTCGCGCGCGCGGTTGCCGGCGAAGCGAACGTGCCGTTCTTCTCGATCAGCGGCTCTGACTTCGTCGAAATGTTTGTCGGCGTCGGCGCGTCGCGCGTCCGCGACTTGTTCGAACAGGGCAAGAAGAATGCGCCCTGCATCATTTTCATCGACGAAATCGACGCGGTCGGCCGTCATCGCGGCGCCGGCCTGGGCGGCGGTCACGACGAACGCGAGCAGACGTTGAATCAGTTGCTCGTCGAGATGGACGGCTTCGAATCGAACGAAGGCGTCATCCTGATGGCGGCGACCAACCGTCCGGACGTGCTCGACCCGGCCCTGCTTCGTCCGGGCCGCTTCGATCGTCGCGTCATCGTCAATCGTCCCGACGTCAAAGGCCGCGAAGGTATCCTGTCGGTCCACACGCGCAAGATTCCGCTGTCAGACGATGTCGATATCCGCGTGCTGGCGCGGGGCACCGCGGGCTTCTCCGGAGCAGACATTGCCAACCTGGTGAATGAGGCTGCGCTCAATGCAGCGCGGCTGAACGGCAAAGTCGTGCGGATGGTCGACTTCGAGTACGCCAAAGACAAAGTCATGATGGGCGTCGAACGGAAGTCGATGATCGTCACCGAAGAAGAAAAGAAGGTCACGGCGATTCACGAAGCGGGTCATGCGGTGCTGGCGGTGTTGCTGCCGCATGCCGACCCGATTCACAAGGTCACGATCATTCCTCGCGGCATGGCGCTCGGCTTGACCCAACAGCTGCCCGAGGACGAGAAACACAGTTACTCGCGCAACTATCTCAACGACACGGTCGCCATTCTGATGGGTGGCCGCATCGCCGAAGAGATGACCACCGGCAACATCACCACCGGCGCCGGCAATGATATCGAACGCGCCACCGACCTCGCCCGACGCATGGTCTGCGAATGGGGCATGAGCGACGCGATGGGGCCGCTGACCTTCGGCAAGAAGGAAGAGCAGATCTTTCTCGGCCGCGAGATTGCCCAGCACTCGGATTTCAGCGAGGACACGGCGCTCAGGATCGACGCTGAAGTGCGGAAAATCGTGATGGATGCGTATGCGCGCGCCACCGAGGTTATCACCACCAACAAGGTGGCGCTGCTTGCGATCGCCGACGCCTTACTCATCCGCGAAGTCCTTGACGCCGAACAGGTGTTGAAACTGGTCCGCGGCGAGAAGCTCGAAGATCTGCCGCCGCCGGTGACGCCGCCGACTGCTGAGGCTGAAGCGCCACGCGACCGGGCGCGCGACAAGGAGCGGCCGCCGCTGGTCCCGACGATTCCAAAGCCGCTCACGCAGGAATAACAAGATCTCGTGATCTGATGATCTGGTGATCTGTTGATCTGCGCTCTCAGCTCCGCTCACGAGATGGGTCTGGGACTGAGGGTACAGATCACCAGATCACTAGATCATTAGATCACCAGATCATTAGATGTGACGCGCCCCACCTTCTTCATCACGCTACCGAATCGGGCGCCGCTGGAACTTGCCGACCGCACGCTGGTCATGGGCGTGCTCAACGTCACACCCGATTCCTTCTCAGACGGCGGCGAGGCCTACGACCCGGGTCGGGCGATAGAGCGTGCCGTGCAGATGGAGGCGGAGGGCGCCGACATCCTGGACATCGGCGCTGAATCGACGCGGCCCGGTGCCGACGCCATCGATGCGGATGAAGAGTGGCGGCGCCTGCGACCGGTGCTGAAAGGCCTCGCCGGCCGCCTGCGCATCCCGATCTCGCTTGATACCTACCGCACCGACACCGCGCGACGCGGCATGGACGAAGGTGTGGCGATCATCAATGACATCAGCGGGCTCATGTATGATCCCGGCTTGGGCGCCATGGTCGCCGCGCGTGGCGCCGCCATGATCCTGATGCACACGCGAGGGCGATCGCGCGACATGTATACCGAAGCGCGCTACGACAACGTCGTTGACGACATCGCGCGCGAGTTGACGCGCGGCGTCGAGCGCGCGGTCGGCGCCGGTATCTCGTGGGACCAGATCGTGATTGACCCGGGACTCGGGTTCGCCAAGGAGGCGTCGCACAGCATGTCGGCACTGGCCGCGACGGCCAGGTTCGTCGCCCTCGGACGGCCGGTGCTGGTCGGTCCGTCGCGCAAATCCTTCCTCACCTCGGCCACCGGCCCGCGTCCTGCGGCGGACCGCGACTGGGCCACCGCCGCCGCGGTCACTGCCGCGGTGCTCGCCGGCGCACATATCGTACGCGTTCATCGTGTCGACGAAATGGTGCAGGTCGTGCGCGTCGCCGACGCGATCCGGGCAGCGACATGATCTCGTGGCTCACCGAGCTCCTCCGACGTCCCCCGGTCACGTTCTGGGACGCGGTCGACATCATGATCGTGTCGATCATCGTCTACGAAGTGCTCAAGTTGATCCGCGGCACCCACGCGGTGCAGATGGCGTTGGGCATCGCGTTTCTGGTCGGGATGTTCTACTTCTCGCGCGGGTTCCAGCTTGAAACACTCAACTGGCTGATTCGCAACGTCGTCGGCTACGTGGTCTTTGCCGCGATCGTCCTGATGCAGGCCGACATTCGCCGCGCGCTCGTGCACATCGGCCGCGCGCCGTTTTTCAGGATCTTCCGCGGCATCGATCGCGCGCTGACCGATGATGATGCGGTCGAAGAACTGGTGGTGGCGGCGACGACCCTGGCCGGCAAGCGGACCGGTGCGTTGATCGTCATCGAGCGATCGATCGGCCTGCGCAACTACATTGAAAGCGGCATTCCGCTCGACGCCCAGATGACCTACGATCTGCTGGTCAGCATTTTCCAACCGACCTCGCCGCTGCACGACGGCGCGGTGATCGTGCAAAGCGATCGGGTGGCGGCCGCGGCCTGCTTCCTGCCCTTGACGGTCAACCCGCGCCTGAGCCGCGAGCTTGGTTCGCGCCATCGCGCGGCGCTTGGCATCACCGAAGAAAACGACGCGATTGCGATTGTCGTGTCGGAAGAAACCGGCGTGATCTCCCTGGTGATGAACGGCAATATCGAGCGCAGTCTCGAGCCCGAGCAACTGCGTCAACGCTTGTCGGGACTGATCGTGCCGCGTCGGCTGCTGCGGCGGGACAAGGCTGTCGAATACCCCTCGATGAGCTGATGGCCTACACGCCGTTTCGCAACATCGGTCTCAAGTTTTTATCGATCTGTATCGCCACGCTGCTGTGGCTGGTCGTTGCAGGCGATCGGGTCGTCGAGCGCGCGCTGCGCGTGCCGATCGAATTTCAGAATTTGCCGCAGGGGCTGGAGATCGTCGGTGATTCACCGGAATCGGTCGACGTGCGGCTGCGTGGATCGTCGGGAACCATCGGCCGACTGGGGCCCGGTGATATGTCGGCAGTGATCGATCTACGCAGTGCCCGTCCGGGTCGGCGCTTATTTCACCTGGGCGCCAACGAGATTCACGTGCCGTACGGGATCGAGGTCATGCAGGTCGCGCCGGCGACCTTGCCGATCGGGTTCGAGAACTCGGCCATCCGCATTGTGCAGGTGCGGCCGTCAGTTGAAGGGCGTCCCGCCCCGGGATATGAGGTCGGCACTGTCACGTCGCAGCCGGCGACGGTGGAAGTCATCGGGCCCGAAAGTTCGCTGCGCGGCTTCGATGAGGCGATGACCGAACCGGTGTCGGTGGCTGGGGCGACCCGCCCGTTGCGCGAAGTGGTGACGATCGGCGTGGCCGACCCACGGGTCCGGCTGCGAACTCCGCAGACGGCGGCAGTCACGGTGCAGATTATGCCCGGCTCTTCAACCCGAACACTGTCGGCGATTCCCATTGCTGTCCGCAATCTGGAGAGCGGCCTGAGCGCCCGCCCGTCGCCGGCGATCATCACCGTCACTGTGCGCGGCACCCAGGTCGCGTCGTCGTCAGTCACCGTCGAGTCGCTCGACGCGCACGTCGATGCTTCGGGACTTGGCGTGGGCGAGCACGCAGTTGACGTGCGCGTGCGAGCGGGACAGGGGCTGACGGTCGAGGCGGTGACGCCGGAATCGTTGCGGCTGCGAATTATCAAGCAACCGCAATAAGATTCTCGGTGTGAAGTTATTCGGCACTGACGGCATCCGCGGCAAGGCCGGCGTTGCACCACTCGACCCGCCAACGGTGGCTCGCGTGGGTGCGGCTCTGGTGCGGTCGCTCGGCGACACGGGTAAACCTGTCCGCGTCCTCATCGGACGCGATACCCGCGAGTCTGGTGATTGGATCGAGCAGGAGCTCACCCGCGGACTGACCGGCGAAGGGGCGACCGCGGTCAGTATCGGCGTCATTCCCACACCGGCCGTCGCCTACCTCACCAGTTCGCAAGGTTTTGACGCCGGGATTGTCATCTCCGCCTCGCACAATCCTTACGAAGATAACGGGATCAAGATCTTTTCCTGCCGCGGCGAGAAACTCGACGAGAAACTCGAAGCCGGCATCGAACGGCTGATTGCCGACACCAGCTGGCAGGTCAGCGGGGACAACACCGTCCCTACCGCCGACACTGGCTTAGCCCAACATTACGTGACGCATCTGCGCAAGATCCTCCCGGAGGCTGGCGCGCTAAGTTGCGCGCGCGTCGTGATCGATTGCGGCAACGGCGCGACCGTCACCGTGGCGCCGACGTTATTCAAAGCGTTGGGGTTCGAGGTCACGGTCATCGGCGATCGGCCGAATGGACGCAACATCAATCTCGAATGCGGGTCGACGCACCTGGCGCTGCTGCAGAAAACGGTGGTCGCGCGCGAGGCTCGCTTCGGCGTGGCGTTTGACGGCGACGGCGATCGCGCATTGTTTGTCGATCGGCATGGCAACACCATTGACGGCGACGCCATCCTGTTGATCGCTGGTGATCAATTGAAGGAGGAAGGCCAACTACCGGGCGCTGCTCTGGTGGCCACGGTGATGAGCAACATCGGCCTCGAGCTGGCATTACGTGAGCGCGGCATCGAGATGGTGCGCGCGCCGGTCGGCGACAAGTACGTGATGGAGGAGATGGTCAAGCGCGGCCTGGTGCTGGGCGGCGAACAATCGGGCCACATCATCTTCGCGAGTCACCTGTTTACGGGCGACGGGATCGGCACCGCGCTGCACATGTTGCGGATCATGGCTGCCACGGGCAAGGAGCTCGACGAGCTCGCCGGCGCCCTGGTCACCTACCCGCAGGTGTTGGTCAACGTGCGCGTGCGGGAGCGCGCCGATTACATGACCATTCCGGCGATCGCCGAGTCGATTCGCGGCGTCGAGCAGCGGCTGGAAGGCAATGGCCGGCTGCTGATTCGGTATTCGGGCACAGAGCCGCTGCTGCGGATCATGATCGAGGGAAAAGACGACGGGGAGATTCGCCAGTGGGCGAATGAGATTGCGGATTTGGTGAAGGATCAGCTGGGCTAGGAAAACCACCATCGCGCTCTGATCCCTGATCCCTGATGCTCTATCCCTGCCCATGAGAAACAGCGAAGTCATTCGTCAGTGGAACTTGTTGCGCGCACTCGAAGCGGCGCGTCACGGCGCCACGGTCAAACAGCTATCCAAAGAACTCGAAGTGACGACCCGCACGATCTGGCGGGACATGGAAGCCCTCCAGGCGGTCGGCTTTCCGCTGTTCAGCGACAAGGACGGACGCGAGACGCGATGGAAGCTGAACGCGCTGCCGTTCAAGGGTCTCGCCGAGCTCGGCATCTCCTTCGTTGAGCTCTGCTCGCTTTACATGGGACGTCAGATGGTGTCGGGCATGGCCGGCGCTGCATTTGGCAATGCACTTGCCGCCATGTGCAAAAAGCTCGAACGGACGTTGCCGGATAAGATGCGGCAGTTTCTCGATCAACTTCCGGCGTTGATTGAAGCGAAGGCCGGCCCCACGAAGAAATCTGACGCGAAAGCGCACGATGAGCATGTCGGCAAGCTGCTCGAAGCCAGCCTTCATCGCCGCGTCTGCCTGATGCGCTATTACTCTGCGTCGCGCAATCGCACCAAGGACTACACCGTGCACCCCTATCGCCTGGTGCACGCGCATGGTGGTCTCTACGTGCTGGCGTGGGTGCCGGAGTACTCGGAGGTGCGCACCTTTGCCGTGGAGCGCATCAAGCGGTTGTCGTTGCGGGAAGAGAAGTTCGAATTGCAGGCGGAGCTGGCGGCTGACGCCTTCGGGCATTCGCTTGGTGTAAATCGCGGCAAGCCGGAGAAGATCGTCGTGGTGTTTGCGCCGCGCATAGCCCGCCATATCCGCGAGCGCACCTGGCACAAGTCGCAGAAGCTCGACGATCTGGCGGATGGCAGTGTCCGTATGACGATGAACGTCTGCTCCGACGCAGCACTCCGCACGTGGGTGCTCGGCTTTGGCGCCTTTGCGAAAGTCGAGTCACCTTCATCGCTCGCAGAAGAAATCCTCGAACAACTCGAAGAGGCGCGCGAAGCATACGTGCCGCGGCTGGACCTCACTATTTCGCGTGGCGTTTTCCGCCTTAATCAGCCGGGATTACCAGGCATCCGCATCCCGCGTCCGTCGTGACGCAGGGTCTCGTTCTGAGACGCGTCACCCTTTCCGACGCGCTTTCCCGGCTTCGTCGCGGGAGTTCACGCGCGAGTACACCGCGAAATGTCGTCCCTTCATCGCCAGCGCGCTGATTGGTTCGCCGAGCTCGAGTTCGTCGTGCCGTAAGCGGTCGATGATTGCCATCACTTGCTCGTTGCCTGGGGCGAGTCCCTGCAGGTGCTGGATCATGTCGCGCAGCACACGTTGCGCATCGTCGTATTGGCCGCGGCGGTTGGCGCTGAGTGCGGTGGCGCGCGCACGTTCGGCGAGCACTTCCGCGACGGCGACGAGGACCGCCTGGTTGACCGGTTGTCGCGCGTTCGCCTCGCTGTCGGTCGTCCGCCACTCGACGCGCATGGGTTCCTGATACAACGCGCTGTCCCGATCGGTGACACGGCAGTCAACAAACGTGATCGTCTCCATCAACTGCGGTGTCCAGCTGATCGCGATCGCGAGTGTGATTTCCTGATTCGCCACCAGGTCCCCCAGTTTCACTCGAACGCGCCCGCCTGCGGTCTCGACCGGAAAACCGTTCAACACCGTCGCCTCGACTCCACTACCGCAGGTCAGATCGAAGACCGCATCGCGCGCGACGATCTCGAGCGTCTCGCCCAGCTCACTGGCGAGGAAGTCGGCAATCTGCTTTGGCTTCTCGATGAAGTAGAAGTGTCCACCGCCCTCTGTGGCGCGCCGCGACAGAAGTTCCTCGTCGAAGTCCGCGCCGACACCAAAGGTTGACGTCGACACGCCGTCTGCGCGGAACCTCGCCGCCGCGTCCGCAAGCGCCGCCGGGTCGACGATCCCCTCGTTTGCGAGTCCATCGGTCAGCAGCAACACGCGCTTGATGTCGTTGCGGCCGCGCGCCACTTCCTCTGCACCCTTGAACCAGCCGCCCGACAGATTGGTCGCACCACGGGCCTCGACCTTGGCGAGTAGCGCCAGGGCGGCGTGCTTGGCTTCTTTCGTCGCTGGCGCGGACTCGACAATCGCGTCCACCAGGTTGTCGTAGACAACCACCGTGAGGTTGTCACGCGCGTGGAGGAGCTTGATGGCGTGCGCGACGGCCGACCGCGCCATCTGGATCTTTCTGCCGTCCATCGAGCCCGATCGGTCGAGCACGAGTGCCACGTTGACGGCCGGCCTCTCAGGCCCGTGTGGCTGTGCGGCTGGAGCGGTGATAGTGACGGTGAGGTGTCGAACCGCGGGTGAGTGAGCGGGGATAAGGGCGCGATCGGTCTGGATATGCACGGGGAGCCTCCACGGCCAGTGTTGACGTCGACAGTGACAACGCAGGTCACAGTTTCAGTTCGATCGCTGCGTGACCTGACCTGTCGCAGTTGCGGCCTACGATCACCGTCAAAAGGGGTCACGTGCCATGCCGAATCTGGTCTTTCAGGACATTCACGTCGTCGGAGCGCAGGCGGACATCGATCGTTTCGTTGCCACCGGTTTCATCAAGAAGAAACCAGGCACGGGGGACGACGACGTGCTGGACTTTAAGCGGTTGTGTCCCCTGCGCTCGCGCGAGCGGAAGGACACCTACATATCCGACAGCGGCCTCGTCCTCAGGCATTTCCGCACCCGCACGCAGGCGCTGTTCTCGATCGTCACGGCTTGGGAGCACCCGGCGGAGTTCTACAAGCGGCTTCCGAACCACTGGCCGGAGCTGGCGTTCGTCTGTTCGATCAACGAAGACATGGAGCAATTCGGCGGTGTGTTAATGGTGCTCGACGGCGTGGTGTCGGATCGGGTGGAAGCTTACGGCAGCGAATACGATGCCCGTGCGCACGCACGCGCGGTGCGTGCGGTCATGAAACAGTGGTTCGCGAAATTAACCGACGGACGCGACTGGCGCCTGATGTGTTTTCCGGGACGCCGACGGTCGGTTCCGTTCGATGTGCATTTCGACGATGACCAGCGGTTTTATTTTCGCAGTCGAGAGGAGCTGGCGCGGTTCAAACGGCGTTACGAGTCAGGCGCGGTGATGCGCCGGCATGGGCGAGTGTGGAAGGACGCACGAGTCAGATAGCGCCGAGCATGGCTACGTGAAACGAGACGTTCTTACACCGCAGCTCGAATATCGATTACGCTTCCGGCGTTGGCACGCCTTATCCCTGCTTCGATAGACGACTCGACGCCGCAATCTGAGCGAGACGTCCTGGAACTCTTCAAGCGCGACCTGCCGCCGAATTGGTTGATCCTGCACGGGCAACGGGTCACGGTCGCCGCGCAGGGCACGGGCCATGTCACTGAAGTCGAGCTCGACATCGTGGTCATCGATCCTCGCCGAGGGCTGTTGTGCATTGAGGTCAAGGGCGGCGAGGTGGTGCGCGAGGCGGGGGAGTGGTATTCGACGAACCGGCGCACCAAGCAACGGCACACGATTAAAGATCCGGGCAAGCAAGCGCTGGCGGCAAGTCATAGTCTCGCGGCCTTTCTCAGGAGCGTGCCAGATCGCCAGCTGCCGGGCGGATGCCCCCCATTTGCATGGGCCGTCGCGCTCCCGGACGTCGCCGTCAGCGGGGGATTGGGTGCCGATCTTCCACGCGAACTTGTCATTGGCAAGAACGACCTGCGTAACCCAACACAGGCGATCGATCGCGCGTTCGCGCATTCGCTTGGCACTACGTCCTGCTCGTTCGATGCCGACGCGGTAGTCAGCGCCATCGCACCTGACTTCAAGCTGGTGCCGTTACTGCGATCGCACGTCGATGATCAGGAGGCGGTGCTGGTCCGACTCACCCAGGAGCAGCTCGATATCGTCGACGGTCTCGACGCGATGTCGCGTGTGGCGGTGCAGGGACCGGCGGGCACCGGCAAAACGCTCGTCGCATCCGCGCGTGCCGCTCGTCTTGCCGCGCGCGGCGCGAGGGTGCTGATGCTCTGCTACAACTCGCTCCTCGCAGACCACCTTTCTCGCTCAGCGCGCGGGTTTGCCGTGCACACGTTCCATTCGTTATGCCATCACTTGTGCAATAAGGCGGAGGTGCCGTTTGCAGTTCCGCAGGGTCCAGAGTTGCAGCAGCGATTTTTTGACCAGGACTGTGCGCAGTTGCTCGAACGGGTGCTCGACGTGCTGCCGCAGGAACGATACGACGCGGTCATCGTGGACGAGGGCCAGGACTTCCGCCCCGCATGGTGGCCGGCGGTGCAGAAGCTACTCCGCGATCCGAACTCCGGGCATCTCTGGGTCTTCTGGGATCCGCACCAGAACATCTTCAATGGCGAGGCGGACGTCGCCGAGCGTCTCGGTCTTCCGAAGTTCCAGCTCTCGCTCAACTGCCGCAATTCGCGGCCGATCGCTGAGTTCGCCTACGGGCTCGTCGGAGCCACGCCAAAGCTGCGGGCTGGCGCGCCGGACTCACCGGAGGTTCACCAGGTGAGATGTAGCTCGCCGATTGAAACGCAGAAGGCGGTCACCGCGGCGCTGGATGAACTGGTGGGCGGAGGGCTGAAGCCAGAGCAGATCGTCGTGCTTTCGCCGAGAGGGACGAAGACGAGCGCGGTGTGGAAAAACCGCCCGCTGGGTCGTCACCGGCTCGAGGAGTTCGACAGGCCTTCTCGTACGGGCGCACCGGATAAAGGCCGCGTCATCAGCGCGTCGAATGCGGGCATCCGATTCGGCACGTTGCAATCATTCAAAGGCCTTGAAGCCGATGCGGTGATCTTGTGCGAAGTGCAAAAGGCGCGGTCGCCGGAGCAGCTGTATGTGGCGGCGTCGAAGGGCGTCCGCTAGGAGCTTCTTCAGACGGGTGTTTTCGATCTCGAGCTCTTTCAGCCGCTTGGCGTCTGAGACGCTCATCCCGCCAAACTTACTTCGCCACAAGTAGTAACTCGCCTCGGAGAACCCATGCCGCCGGCACAGGTCTTTGACGGGCAACCCCGCATCGGCCTCCCGGAGGAAGCCCACAATCTGCGCCTCGGTGAATCGCTTCTTCATCGTCCGACCCTTTCGCTGGGCCGGACTCTAAACCAAAACGCTCCTCAGAATCGGAGGGACGTCAACGGCGTGGCTTGACGGGAAGCGTTCAGCCTTCTGTGCCTGACTGTGCGCCCTTCTGTCGACAGTCGGCGTTGCAATCGGCAGTGAAGCAGACTTGCCTGCGCTCTTGATCTCGGCAAGAGAATTAACGAGAGCGCAGGCTATCCAGTATTCGAAGTCGCTCACGAGCGTCGATGAGGTGGCCACGCACGATAACGGCAGCGATGCGCCGGACGTTTCCGATGTCTGGTCTCGGATCCGCATCCAGCAGTACGAGGTCCGCCCGTTTTCCGGTGGCCACCGTTCCTTGCGTCGCTTCACGCCGCAAGAACCGAGCGGCGTTAATCGTCGCGGTCTGCAGCGCCTGTAGAGGCGACAAACCAGCGTCGGTGAGCCACTGCAATTCATCCTGGAGACAAAACCCAGGAACCCACCCATCGCAACCAGCCAATAACTGGACGCCCCGCGATGTGAGCTCTCTGACCACTAGCTTGCGAGCCACATTTTGACTGCGCACGATGTCGAGAGTCCTAGCATCTAGCTTCGAGGCGACGAGGTTTTCTTGATTCAAGTCGATAACGCCGCGGCTTGCGTACTCCTGGTGAGGCAAAGGCTTACCAGTGAATACGTCCGGAATCGCTTCAGAGAAGGCCCCTGTCATTGCCTGTGAGACATTTCGTGCCGCCACCGCGTCGAAAATCGGAGCACAGCGTTTCGGGTCGTACGCTCCCTTCGAGTCTGGACACTCCCAGAACATCCGTGACTCAGACAGGTGCTCGATGCTCACCATGCCGGAGGCGATGCCCTCCATGACCGTGACTTTAAGAGGGATGTGACCGGCGACTGGCACTCCCAGCGTCCTCGCTTCATCGATGATGGCAAAGAAGGCGTCACGCGGCGTGAAGTTGTGAACCTTGATGAGATCTACGCCTGCCGCCTTCAGCTCGCGGACCGCCTGACGTGCTTCGTCGGCTGTCTTCACTCGTCGGCGAAATGGCCAATCTCCAGGTGCATCGTCGAGTATGGGTCCCGCAGCGACAATCTCCGGGCCGAGGATCTGCCCGCTGTTGATACGGTTGCGCAAGGGCAGGATGAAGTCGACATCCGAGCCCATGTCGCGGGTCCCGACGACGCCGTTGGCAAGGTAGAGCGGCAGAGAGTGCTCACCTGAGGCCTGGTTGTGGGAGTGCATATCCCAGAGACCTGGGATCAGAAACTTTCCCGTGCCATCGACGTGGATCGCACCAACGGGCGCTTTCAGGTCGCCCCCGATACCGGTCACCCGATCACCCGACACCACAACCGTGACGCCACGGGATTCGCTGCCGTCGATAACGTTGATTACAGTGGTGTTCTCAATGGCAATGGTCGATCCAGGTGCTTGGCGTTGCTTTCCCGAAAG
>DATLXN010000031.1:0-20475 GCA_035575715.1 Vicinamibacterales bacterium
CGACGTGTGGACGTTGTGGTGCGCCTCGTCGAACAGGACGCGCGGGCCGTGCGTGGCGTAGGCGGGCTTCGCCACCGTCGTGTCGAAGTTCGGATCGGCGACGCGCTGCGAGGGCGCGGCAAGGGCGAGCGACAGCGTCAGGGCGATACTCAGCACTGACAACAAGTAGAGGTGCATCACTTCTTCAGGTCGCCGATGGCGCAAAAAGTGCCGGACGCGCCTGCGACCGCTCGGGTAAGGCGAACGGAGCGCGAGCGGAACGAAGGTCGCCAGGCGGGGTGCAGGGGGCCCCGCCGATAAAGAGGGCGACTGGAGCGGAGCTGGCGGCGGAGCGCCAGCGGAACGAAGGTCGCCAGGCGGGGTGCAGGGGGCCCCGCCGATAAATAAATGGTGCGAAAGGGGGGACTCGAACCCCCACGACCTTGCGGCCGCCAGCCCCTCAAGCTGGAAGAAAAAGGGGCAGACCGAAGCCGACCTCGGAAGACTGGGGTCGGCTTTCTCATGCGACGGTCGTTCGTGGCCGATAGTGGCCGCGTGTTTTGACTTCCGTTGCACGCAGTTGCACCTAAGCACCGGGGTCGCGCCGCGTCTGAGTTCTTGGATCCATTCGGGCCAAGGCGCTCGAACTGAAGCCGCGTGCGAGCGGCACGTAGTCGGCGGCCGCCGCCTTCAGCGGCTCTACGCCCCGGGCACGAAGGCTGATAACGTGAAGCGATAGGCCTTCTGTGCCGCGTGGTACTCCGCGCGGAACTTGGTCGGGTGCGCGCCCAGGCCCGGAACGCTCGGGATCGCCAGGTCGAAGGATTTCTTTTCCATCAGCATCGCCCTCGTCACCATCGGCTCGATGAAGATCGGCTTACCTCGGTAGTACCCCACGACCATCGTCGCGCGAAACGTGTTCGGGCTCTTCATCTCCGACTCTGGCAGGGCATGCATCCCCATCGTCGGCACGCACAGCCCCACCAATGTCGGGACGCCGGTCATCTTGGCCATATCGGGCGGGAGGTCCACGTCAGGTAAAGCGTACCCGGCGGGCAACGCGGCCGGCTTCGACACGTCCTTGCAGTCGATCGCCTCACGCTCGGACGCCGGAATCGTATAGAAGTGGAAATCGAAGTGCGGGGTCAGGTACGGGCCCGGTGGATGTCCCATCGATTCCCAGAACACCGTGAGCTCGACGAGGCCACTCTGTTGACGCACAGAGGGCGGCATCTTGACGGCCGCGGCGATGGCGGGTGGCCAGGTCATGGGGGCATGCTCCGGCGCGTTCTCGATACTGGCGATCGGCACGAGCGCACCGGCCTCGACGAGGGTGCTGCCACGCATTTTGGTCCACGTGCAGACCTGGGCGCCGTGGACGTCAGCACACGATCCCTGCTTGTCGACGGGAGGGGCATCGCTTGCGGAGGACGCGGAAGCGGCAGTGGCGACCGCCACCGCCAATAGAGATACGACGACACGCTTCAGCCTAAACATATGGCGTACTCCCGGAGTCAACGAGGTAAATGGCGCACCGGCGAAAGTTCGCTGGGGATCATACACGAACGCCCCCATGGCTCGACTATAAATCCCCCTACCCTCATCATCGCGTCGCCGCACTTCTCGCAGCGGGTCTTGCTGCGGCGGTCCCGCTGGCGCGCTGGCAGGCCGACCGCGTCGAAGTCCCTGTCGACACCGCGGTGCCGCCGGAAGGGGAAGCGTATTTCGTCTCGCCACCGGCATTTACAGGGACGGCTCCGGGCTCGCCGCCCGTGTCCACGTGAGCGACTGGCCGGAAGAAAAGCGCTTCCCCTTCAATGCCCGGGATCGGGCTCGAATCTCTCCGTCCGAGCCGTCGGCGCTCGAACATCGATATACTCCCTGCATCCTGCTGTCTCCTGGTACCCGACTCGGCCCCTACGAGATCCTTTCCGCCCTGGGCGCGGGCGGCATGGGCGAGGTGTATCGCGCCCGGGACGCCAAGCTGAATCGCGACGTCGCGCTGAAGGTGCTGCCCGAGTCGCTTGCTGGCGACCCGGACCGGCTCGCGCGCTTCCGGCGCGAGGCGCAGGTGCTTGCCGCGCTCAATCATCCCAACATCGGGCACATCTACGGCTTTGAGGACAGTGGCGCGACGCACGCGCTGGTCCTTGAATTGATCGAAGGGCCGACGCTCGCGGAGCGCATCGCAGATGGTCCGATTCCCCTCGACGAGGCGCTGGCCATAGCGCGCCAGATCGCCGACGCCCTCGAAGCGGCGCACGAGCACGGCGTCATGCACCGCGATCTCAAGCCGGCGAACGTCAAGGTCCGCGAGGACGGCACGGTGAAGGTGCTGGATTTCGGCCTCGCGAAGGCACTCGATCCCGTCTCTGCCTCGAGCTCCGAAGCGATGAACTCGCCGACGCTCATGGCGACGCAACTCGGCGTGATCATCGGAACCGCGGCCTATATGGCGCCTGAGCAGGCGCGCGGCAAAGGCACTGATCGCCGCGCCGACATCTGGGCGTTCGGGGTCGTCCTCTACGAAATGCTCACGGGACGGCGGCCATTCGACGGCGAAACCGTCACCGACGTCATGGCGTCGATCGTCCAGCGGGAGCCCGACTGGAGCCGGCTGCCATCCGGAACCCCGCCGCGCGTGCATCGTCTGCTGCGCCGGTGCCTCGAGAAGGACGTGAAGCGGCGCATACGCGACATCGGCGACGCGCGGCTCGACATCGTCGACACGATCGAGGCGAAGCCGGACATCGGCGTGGGAGCAGCCGCGCGACCATCGCCGCCGCGAGGACGATGGCTGATGGGATGGGCGATGCTGGCGACGATCGCTTTTCTGGTGCTGGCCGGTGCGCGGTGGCTGCGGCCGCCGCCCCCGTCGGCGCGGACGGTCAGCAGGCTGGACGTGCTCACGCCCTCGACACCGGACCCGACCGTGTTCGCTGTCTCGCCCGATGGCCGGCAGATTGTCTTCACGGCCCAGGCGCAGGGGGATGTCTGGCGTTTGTGGATTCGATCGCTGGACCAGCCGACCGCGCGGCCGGTGAGCGGCACGGAAGATGGAACCCAGCCGTTCTGGTCCCCTGATGGGCGAGGCTTTGGGTTCTTCGCATCCGGACATCTGAAGCGGCTCGACATCGCCACCGGACTCGTCCAGACGCTGGCGAACGCCGGCGCGCCGCGTGGAGGGACCTGGAGCCGGCAGGGCGTCATCGTCTTCGCGCCGGGCGCCACGTCCGGGCTGATGCGCATCACCGCCAGCGGCGGCCAACCGTCTCCTGTGACGAAGCTCCTTCCAAAGCAGTACACCCACCGGTGGCCACAATTTCTGCCGGACGGAAACCGGTTCCTGTTTTCGACGTTTCTCGGCCCGCCGGAGACACGCGGCTTGTTCGTGGCGTCTCTGGATGCCGGCGAACCGCGGCGCCTTCTGTCGGGCGATGAGATCGGCGACAGCGCGCCGCTCTATGCCCCATCCGGGGTCCTGCTGACGGTAGGACGGGGGGTGCTGTTCGCCCGGCGATTCGATCCCGAGCACCTGGTTGTGACCGGTGAACCCGAGCCGATCGCCCACGGCGTCGCCAGCGAAAACGCCATGTTCCGCGCCGCGATGTCCGTGTCGGCCAACGGAGTGCTGGTGCATCGCGGCGGCGGTGCCGAACAACGGCAACTGGTCTGGATGGATCGCACCGGGCGCGTCCTCGGCCGGGTCGGGCCGCCCGACGATAGAGGGTTGGCCTATCCGTCGCTGTCGCGCGACGGCCGGCGCGTGGTCGTCAGCCGGGCGATCGATAGCGGTAGCGACATATGGCTGCTCGATGTGAATCGTGGCGCGTTCAGTAGGCTCACGTCCGATCCGGGCAATGACATCGGTCCGTTGTGGTCGCCCGACGGCGCGCAGATCGTTTTTCGATCCTCCCGCACAGGCAGTTTTGACCTCTTCGTCAAGACTCTGAGCGGTGCGGCTGAGGAGCGGCCGCTCGTCGTCGACGGCCGGATGAAGGCGCCCATGGACTGGTCGGCGGACGGGGGAGTCGTCCTCTACGTGGTGCTCGATCCGGTAACGGGCGCCGACTTGTGGGCGGCGCCGGTCGTCGGCGAGCGGAAGCCGTACCCCGTTCTGGACACATCTTTCGACGAAATGGACGCGCACTTCTCACCGGACGGTCGCTGGATCGTCTATCGCTCGAACGAGTCCGGGCGCTTCGAGATCTACATCCGGCCGTTTCCGGGCCCCGGCGGCAGCCAGCTCGTGTCGACGGCCGGCGGTCAGTATCCGCGCTGGCACCCGAATGGGCAGGAGCTGTTCTACGTGGCGCCTGATGGACAGATGATGTCCGTGCCGCTCGACCTTTCCGCAAATCGGCAATCGATCGCTTCCCGGTCGCCGGTGGCGCTCTTCCCGATTCATCTCGCCAGCGGCTCCTACATCACGTCGGCGGGTAGCGCCGGCCGAGCGCAATACGACATCGCCCATGACGGACGCTTCCTGATCAATGTCGCTGTCGAAGGGTACGTGCCCCCGCCCCTCTCGATTGTCCTGAACTGGGATGCGCTGCTGAAGAAATGAGGCGCGCTACGGCTTGCGCGGCGACGCGGGAACGGCGTCAGGTTTCTGACGCGGCGCGTCGGCGAGAGACATCCTCGTCAGCCGCGAGAGCACGATTTCGCGCGAGGACCGGAGGGTCGCGAGCTGCACCGCGGGAATCGGCTCGCCAGGTGCCTGCGTCGAGTGCGCCGCGACGGGATTGACGCACACGCCGTTCCGTTTCAACCGGTAGGCGAGGCGCGGGCCCGTAGCCGAGCCCGGCATGTCGACGCGTCCGATTAACTGCCCTTGCGCGACGCCACGCCGGGGACGCCGCCGGGCGCGAGAGGTCGGAGGGGTTTGCGAAACTGCCGACGACGATGGCATCGTCGTCGGATGCCCACTGGTCTTTCCTCTTGCCAGCGACCCGAACCAGGCTCCTCGACCGCGTGGGAGCTCAGTGACGCGCCGCCGCGGTACCAGTAACGCTGTCTTCGGGTGGGGCGTACGCGGTAGATCGGTCGCTGAGGTAGACTTGGCCCGATGTCTGCCAGTTGAGCGACCGCTTCGCGACCAGTGCCTCGGGCGAGACACCGGTCGGTCCCGTGGACCGCTGGCCGGAGAGCCCGCTGCCGCAGGTGTCCGAGCGCGCCCGCGTCCATCGGGCACTGCGCGAGAGCAAGGCGCGCTTCGCAACACGTTGGACAACGCGCCCGTCATGATCTGGGTCACCACACCCGACGGTGAATGCGAGTACCGGACCGCGCGGTGGTATGCCTTCACCGGGCAGGCGGACGGCGAAGCCGAAGGCTTGGGCTGGCTCGACCCTATTCATCCCGCTGACACGCAGCACGCGCACGATGAGTTCGTCTCTGCCAACGCCCGGCGACGCCCCTTCAGTTTTGAATACCGGCTGCGTCGCGCCGACGGGGCCTATCGCTGGTGCCTCGACTCGGCGGAGCCCAGCCTCGGCGCGGACGGTCAGTTCCTCGGCTACGTTGGCTTGGTCGTCGACATCACGGATCGCAAGCGGACCGCCGACGCGGTGGCCGCCGACAAGCGCGTCCTCGAGAAGATGGCGACCGGGTCGCCGCTCGGAGAGGTCCTCGATGAGATTGTCCGCGGCATCGAAGCGCAATCGACTGACGGGGTGTTGTGCGCCATCTCGCTAGCCGACGAACGCGGCGAGCGCCTGCTGCACGGCGCGGCGCCGAGCCTGCCGTCCCGCTACAACCTCGCCCTGCAGAGTATCGCGATCGGTCCGGGCGTCGGCTCCTGTGGCACCGCCGCGCACGAGCGCCGGCGCGTCACCGTGACCGACGTGTCTACCGATCCTTTGTGGACGAGCTACCGCGAGCTCGCCGCCGAGCATGGGCTCGGCGGGTGCTCTTCGACGCCCATCATCGGCGGCGACGGCCGCCTGCTTGGCACCGTCGCCATGTACTACACCCGGCCGCACGAGCCGTCGGAACACGACGTCGAGCTTCTCGATTCGGCGACACGCCTTGCCGCCATCGTCCTGCGCCAGCTCACCGGCCGGAGATCGCGTGGACGGACGGAGACAGGGAACCGGCTATCGCTGTCGGAGCACACCACGTCCGCAGAACTCGACCCATGGGGTTCCCCTTTGCTGAAAATCGGTGCGCGAATAGTGCCTAAGGGGGACGGCGACGTCAACCAGGTGACGGGATTTATGGTGTTCGGTCAGGATGTCCCGCTTGAGCGTGACCCCTCGGGAGGACATCATCCGAAACCCGGTTGGCGCAGGTGTCCCTGTCACAACGCTCGCGGATGGCGGGCGAGGTCGCCATGGGCGCAGAACTCGAGGGCGCTACGGTTCGCGCCAATGCCTGCGTGTTCTCTCCAGTCGTAGCCGCCCATGCGGAGGATTGCGCCAGTCAATCGCGGCGCACATTGATTCAGCGTCTCGATAGAGGTCGTACAACAGACCGAGATCACGCACCAACATATATTCGGGGTGACGAAAGGCGACGCCGACACCCGGCTGAAGAAGAAGCTCGGTATAGGGCGAAAGTTCGAGTTGTGTGTGCGCCGTGAGTAATCCGACGCGCTCCTCAAATTGCTGGACAGTTGCGATCGTGAAGAGTCCAAGTCCAGACGCATACCACGATCGAACTGGTCGGCCAGCCATTGAATCGCTGACGGTCTCAAGGCCTGCCTTGGCGAGACCGTGAGCAGTGCCAAGACCTCCTCCAGATCGCTTGCGAGTTCGTCGCATTGAGCTTCGAGTTGCCTGCGCGTCCACGTCTTGTATCCAGGAATCGTTCGGCCTTCTGGGGTCAGCGAGTGACCGATCATGAAGGACAAGAGGAGCACGCCTTCTTCAGTACGAAAGCACGACGCGTCAGTCGCTCCTTCCCGCCGGTAAACATGGGCATGGCTCTCGAAGCGCAGCCTATTAGGCAGCCCGAGCGCGACGGCTCTTCCGGCGAGCGGTTAATTCAGGGCCACGAGTGTCGGATGACGAGCCCGATCGCGCGGTGTTCGGCACGCTTCGGTCGGTGCTGGCGGCGGCGAACCACTCGTCGGCGATACGTCGGGACCTAGATGTGTCTCCTTTCAGAAGGAAACGAACGGCACGCTTGTAGGCAGAAAAGGCTCCTCTAATCTTGACCGGCGTTTCTATTGGGAGACGCGCAACGTCACTCGGCTCGAACTTGAGTAACCCGTCCGCATAACGCCTTCCAACATGACGCAACTTGCGCTGGAGATAGCTCGTCAACAGCCACATCGCGTGCGCCGCCATTTCGTCTTGAGTCATCTCGTCGACGAACCGAACGACATAGAGAGTGTTTGTTGCTCCGAGTCCGGGCATGCCACCAAATACGACACATGGCCCGGATCTAGACATGCCGCTCATGAAGCCGTGAATGCCTGAGGGCATCGGGGTCCGGTACCAGGGCGAGCGCGAGCGTACCTTGTAGGCAGTGCGGTTGCATCCGCCTGTCGCAGGCCTCTTCCGAAGATACATTGCAACCGGGGGTTGCTTCGCCTGGCTTGGGGTTGGACTGAAAAGCCATACGCGCTCGCCCGCGTCCCGAAGGGCCTTCCAATCTGATTGTTCGATGACGCCATGTACAAGGTGGTGAGCACGAGAAATAACCGGCCGGCATGTGGCGAGCGGGATATTGTGTCGACGCCGATCGTCCTCGGATAGCACGAAGTACTTCGCATCTCCAGTTACTCCGCCTAGTCGAATCTGCATCACGTCGCCGATCGTTCGCCTCGATACGCCCGACTGGCAAGTCTCGGAGTCGCGGCGAGCCCTGCGCAGGCTCGGCGTCGTAACCGCTCCTTTCTTGAGACTCTCGATCAACCCCTCCGGATGCGCGTGAAACAGATGCTCGGCCGTTACGGAGATTGATCGGCCCTTTGCGTTACCGACGAAACCTCGTGCCAGCAAAACAACACTTCCTTCCTGAACGGCGGCAAAAAGCGGTCGAGCGCATCGATGAACCTGTACTTCCGTGAATAACCGCGGGAAAGCGGCACGAAGCGGTTTGGCATAATCTGAGTACTCCCAGGACGCAGGGAGGACGAACCCAAGACTGCCGCCCTCCTCGAGCAACCCAAGGCTTGCGCAAACGAAGGCCATCCAGCAGTTCGACGCGAGCGCCAAACTGTCGCCGTCAGGCATTGCGATGCGCAACGCCGCGCGGCGGATTCGCGCAGGAATTCGATTCAGCGCGACGAAGGGTGGGTTGGCTACGATCCGCGAGAACCGTTCAGGGGTTTCCTGGCTCCAAGTGAGAAACTCTGTGCCACGTAGCGTTCGAGCGTTGGCGTCCTGTTTCCGGCGTAATGGATCGAGGTCTAGCGCGCGGATCCGTTGTCGCGGTACCCCCATTGAGGCGAGCGCCTCCACGAACACCCCGCCGCCGACGCAGGGCTCGAGCCACCTATCGCCTCCGCTGTCACCGAGGGCGGTAACGATCGCATCCGCGAGGGGGCGTGGTGTATAGACGACGCAGGAGGAAGGGATGGAGCGTGATGTGACGTATTTAGGACGACGGTCTGATCGAATGCGGTCGGAACTCCGACTCATACGCGCTCCACTGCGCGCCTCGAGCGACGTCGATACGTGCCGCCGTTACGGTCCGACACGTTCTGAAATTCCAATGACAGCGTCGACAATTCTTGCAACGGCGCGCCCGGGTGCATCGCCGACGATGAATCCCAATTCCATGGTGGAGCGTAATCCGCCGCGTGTCAGATTGGCTGTCCCGACATACGCTCTCGCTCCATCGTCGGCCACGACTGCCTTAAAGTGAAAGGTCGTCACGTCTCTGGCCCCCGCGGGGTCATACCACCGGAACACTCGAACGCCTTTATGACCGGCAAACAGGCGGTTTAGGTGGGACATAGCATCGTTCGTCGCATCGGATCTTCCCAAAATATCCAACTTCACTCCGGCGTCCACGCGGCGCCGCGCCAATTCTCCTATGTCCGACGCCGTGGCGACGTCCCAGAATGGGGATGCAAGCACGAGACGGTGCGTTGCAGCTGCTACTACATTCACTATGCTCGCACGCAGGTCCGCAGCAGCGTCTGCGATGCCTTGCTTGAATCGCGAGGGCAATTCCGGTGGTATCGCCATGCAAAGGGCAAACGCGCTTGGTTCGCTTCCTCGTAATGCCGCAAAGCCGTCGGCGAAGCCGCGGCGATAGTCCCGTGTGCTCAAGAACGTCGGCGCATCAAACGCGTAGCCGTGCCCCGTCGGCCGAAGCACGCCCAAATCTAACAGCCCGTTCACAGCGACCGAGACTTCATCCGGCGTCGGAACACGAGTCGCGCACGCGTCGCGTATGAATGTGTTGTCGAGAGCGGCTCCCTGAGGAAGTCTGGCGAGCGCCGTGTCGAGGTCGGCCAACAGCCAATGCACCGTTGTTGCTGCAGCCGCATAGCCGTGGTCCGTCATGATTCCAATTGCCAATAGCCGATGATCTGTTGCTGGGAAGCGACGTCGGACCACGGCGCGTGACCGCCAATTAGGAACGCTCGTGAAAGGCCGTGGTTAAACACACGACAGGAAATCTCGGGCGAATGGACGCAACCGTGGCACGCCCCCTTGTGATCGATACAGTCGGGGTCGTACAAACAGTCGAGTGCCGATCCAGACAAGTTTTCGAGAAAAGCGGCGAGCTGGTGTCGCACCATACTCTCCATTCCGCCAAGCCGGAAGTTGTTAGAGTTGTCGAAAATGACCGTCCCGAGCAGGGGCAGAAAGATGTACTCGCTTATTGAAGTCCGCTCGACGCCAGCAAATCTGCTTGCAGCCCGCATGGCAATATGCGACAGCGAATGTACCAAGCCAAAGACGTACCTTCGCACCGAACAGTCCCAGATGTCATCGTGGTATCGGTCGATAGGTTCCAACGATTTCAGAATCGCTACGATGCGCGGGAGGGAATCGGTCGGCAAACTGATGCCGTTCGCTGCAAGCCATCGTAGGACCCGTTCTTCGTCCAGTGAAAGAAACACTCCTTCATGCTCAGCCTCGCGCGCAAGGATCGGTACTGTTCCCTTCAGTTCAGGCTTCCCGAGACGGCGCGCAGCACGGTCATCGAGCGACGGGAATGGGCGCACCTGAGTAGGAAGCCCTGCTGAGCCGAGCTCCTGATAAGTTGGCTCGAATGACCTCCGCGTAAACCCATACGTCGCGCTGATGACGGGGAGGTCCTCAACCCACCGCAGGTCGCGAATGCCAAGACGACGACAGAGTCGCTCGATAACCGGAACTAAGGCCGCCGTAGCTCCGCCTGATTCAGCAGCCATCGCCGTTGCCGACCTCGAATTCACGTTCTGCTTGAAGGCGAGACTTTCTGACACCGAGCGCTCTATGTCGCGATCTGAGATGGCCCACTGATTCTCTTCTGCCGCTTCTGTGTCTTGAATGGCCTTACTGCCCAAGGCGGCTGCGGCGATCGCCTGCGAGAGACTTGCGATCTTCTCCTTGTCGCCGCATGCTTCCGCATCCCTCAGGCGCTTTACGAGGGCCATTAGTCCTTCACTTGCCCCTTCGGACTCTGTGGGTCTGAGTCGCGACGGAATCACTTTCCGCAACACGTCCACCTCTGGATCCGACTTTCCGCTGACTGCCGGTCGATCGAGTCGCAGGGTCGTCAAAGTCTGTGGGTAGTAGGTGTCGCTTGCGCTGTAGCGCGTCATGCGCATCGCGATTCTTGTGACGAGTGTTGCGGTCTTGGTGCCGGATACGGCCGGCGAGGCAACACCCCCATTCGTTCTGGCGATCTCCTTGAGACAGCGGTGGCAGCGAGCAGTGAATCGGTCGATCACCTGCGTGTCACATTTCCGGCAAACGACAGACATGTCCTTTACGCGCTCGGAACGGGCGGGCAAGTACAGCTCGCCCGCAGTGCCACAACGGGGGCAACGAAGTGGACGGTTGATGGGTTCGACCGAGCCGTCGGCACTCTTTTTCGTTCCTGGCAACCACTCTTGCACCGAAACCAATTCGCCACAGCCATGCACGAACACGTGAGGTATCTGTCGCAGCCGCGGAGCCGAGCACCCGGGGCATCGACGCGCTGCGGAAGTGGTTAGTTGACTTGCCTTCAAAAACGAAAGTCGCGAACAGCGTCCGCAAACAAGGGCGGTCTCGAGAAAACTGGCGTCGATGGCCTCTGGAGTGCCGATCGTGAATCGCCCTGCCTCTCTCGGATCTGGGAAGCGCGAATCGATTGTGCCTCCACGAGACCGCCATCTTTCTAGCAGGGCCGACACCTCAGAAAGAACAGCTGGCATTTTCTGCGGTTCCCACGCGGTCGCGAGACGGATCGCTCCTAACTGAACGATTGCAAGCCCATCTTCCCAATCGACTGTTCTCCCCGGAAGGTAATTGAACAGAAGTTGAGATACTCCGCGCTGCATTTTCGGGCGCGCGATCGGCCGTGACCCAGAAGCCGGGACGGGTGGGCGCCCCCGTTGGCCTGGCTGCCGGTCAGCCATTAGTGAAGGCCTGCAGGATTCTTGCGTCCCGATCGTCATTGACCTCGATAGTAGCGGGATCGTCGACATCGCGGAGACTGCGCATTGCACCCAAGTAAGTGTTCAATGGTCGCGGTTTACCCTGACTGCGCGGCGTATTTATCACCGTGCTGATGGCGTTTCGCGCTCGAACGCTCAGCCGCTCGCCGTACTTCGGCGTGGGTGCCTTGCTTGCGCCGTAGGCCGCTAGCAGCCAATCGACTATTTCCTCCTCGTTGAGTGCTTCGGCGCCTTGCTCTCCTAGGCGGTCGAGCACATTCTCCACCGTTGCGAGTTGACGTCCGACCCTAAATGCAGCGACACCCATTAAATAGCCCGCTAGCACACCCGGGATTGTTCTCAGTACGGCGGGTTCTGGCCAGCGGTTCACGGCCGACGGATCGACGAGCCTGTCGAGGTATTCATGGAACTTTCCAAAGCGATCGAAGATGCTGCGGTCGCGCTCGCTTTGAGGCGTAACCACCAGTATCGATAGGCCAGGAAATGTTCTTCCGACTCTTGCAGAAGCTTGGATGTACTCCGCAACGAGGCGCGTGAAGCCGGCGAACACCATAACATTGAACCGATCGACGTCGACACCGTGCCCAATGATGTTAGTCGTGACCAGGCCGCGAATACGCGTCGCGGGATCTCCGGCATCATCACTCTGTGCAATCTCCTCCATCGCGCCGATCATGTCCGTCACGTCAACACCTCCGTTGAACATGTCGACGAGGAGCTCCCCGTGGAGGGGCGCGGCATCAAGTACTTCTCTCTTCACGCGTGATTCGATCGCTTCTGCCACTTGATCCGAACCTTTGCGTGTAAGCACGTACGTAAGTGCGAGTTCGTAGAGAAACACTAGCCTCCGGAACTCTGCCGTCGTTAGTGTGCGGCCGACGTAAGCAGTACTCGCGGCGTCGAGATCGCTACGCGCCCAATCACGAGCGGACTGCAATTCGAGGTAGAACATCGTGAGGGCGCGGGTCACGGACGGCGTGTGCTTACGGCCCACACCCAGCACACCCACGAAAATACGCCCAAGGCGTTCGCGGTTTTGTTGGTAGTAAAAGGAGTCGTACGCTTCAGGACCAGGGCCAGGAAACTGTCTCGCCTTTCTGAGGTAGAGCTGCCAGGCGTGCTGTGCGTACTCCTCTATCGTTGCGGTCGCCGCGATGATCTTCCACGGCTTAGCACCGAGGCTCGCAGCGAATTGCATTGTTGCCGTCTCATAGTGCGAATCAAAGGTCCCGAGCTCTTCGCTAAGCAAGTGCAATTCGTCTTGGATTAGAAGCGCTGGCGCGGCGTCGTGAAACGGGCCGTAGTCGATTGGGGCTTGTCCGCACGTGATCGGCCGCTTTCCTGCCGCAATTTCGGTTGCTGCTGGGCACAAGCGATTCGTCTTCTGGAACGTCGCACCGTGCTCGCGACAGATCGCATCGACACGGCCAAATAAATTCGCGAAACGCTGGTTCTGGCCGAGCTGGGCAAGTTTGTCGACAGTGGAAACGATGACTGATGGGAGGAAGCGATATAGGTCATCGTCAACGATGTAGACGGGTAGCCGACCGGGACCGCCTGGGCACGAAGCCGATATACAGCGGTGCTCGATCAAACGAAGCGGTGCCGCGTACGCCACAGCGGCCTTGCTCCCGCAGAAAGGACAGGCGAACACGCGTTGCCAGCGAGCATCAACGCCCTCACTCTCAAACCGTCGATGGTCCTCATCAGAAATGGAGTTGGGGGTAACCGTACTTCCGACGAAATATCCAACGGAAAATCGGGCGCCGCCGAGTCGCTCCGAAGCGCGTATCACCTCGGCCTGCCCAAGAACGCGGCTCAAGCGCTGCAGTTGCTGAAACGTTAGAAGGCGAAGCGGAAACCGTACAAGGGCTGATGTGCCTACGCGCTTGCCCCGAAGTCGATCGAAGAATGCCTGCCAGACGATGACCCCAAGGAATGCCTCAGTCTTTCCTCCGCCTGCGGCAAACCACAATATTTCGACGTATCCATCCTCGGGAGTCGCCAGCTCGGTGTACTCGCGGGCCGCCAATTCCCGTAATTGAGACACGATGAAAACGATTTGAAAAAGGCGCCAGGCGTCGAACTTCGTCGCAGACGCCTTCATCGCCCTGTTCATCAATTCAAACGCGCGGCGCACAGCGGGAAATCGGAGATCCGCAAGAAGAGCAATCCCCTGTTCGAACCTCTCAATCTCTGCCCGGAACCGCTTCCGGGCGTCGTTGGCTTCGATTTCTTCCTGTCCCGAGAGGTTGCGAATCCTTTTGTTCCAGGATTCGGCGTCGTAGCGATTCATGGCATCGCGGATGCCAGACAGGACGGAAATAGGATCTCCTATCAGACTGTCAAACGTAGGGTTAGCTGCTGGAATGTCTCGCGGCTCGAGGCGAGGAACCGCCGCGATTGGAACTGTCTGCAGGCTTAGCGCGATGGTGTTCGTCGAGATGGTGGCCTCTACGTGGCCGTTAATGCCCACTCCGGGCATTTCTCGATTGAATCGAAAGCTCGCCGGTAGCTGGCCGAAAATGGTGTTTCGATGCGCGACCTTCGGAATCTCGACGTCGAATGTCACTGCGTAAACGTTGGCGTCAACGTAATCGAGCGCAACACGGCTGATGGGAGGTGTTTGATTGATGACTCGGGCAGCTACGCGTACCAGCGTGGGATCGTTAGGAAATGGGACGAGACGAAGGTCAAGGACGATCCGCCAGCCGAGCGATAAACCGGTGGGAGGCATCGTCGCCAGAAACGCGCGATAAGCCGCTGCGTCAGCGACCTGCGTTTCGTCAACCCAAACGGGTCGGCGTCCCGGAAAGAGCTTGCTGATATCGGCGTTTCGTAGACGGTCGGCCAGCGCCGGACCGAGGTCAACTCTGAGGCGGCCTTTCTTGAAGAGTTCTTCCAGCGCGACAGAGGCTCCGATTGCCTCAAATGGTTCACGTGTCCAGACAGGCACGAGCTCACTCATCCGACGCGGCCCCGCAACAGGGTCAGTGATCGTCTGCCATACGCCGGTCCGAACTTGCTCCTCCCATTGAGGAATGCGACGGACGTAAACGGAACCGGTGATCGACACTTGTAGCTCACCGCTCGCCTGATTGACTGGCATCAGCCACTCGGCGCCGACGCTTGTCTGTTCGTACGTGCTGTCCCGCGGCAGATCCGAAGCGAGTGCAGCGTCAACGTCGACGTTACCGCCATCGGGCGCATCGGTGGTCTCAACAGGAGTAAGGAACCCCGCAAGGATGTGATCCTGGGGCCGAATTCCTACAAGACGCTCGGCCGTCGGGTCGAGGCCGCGGAGCCGACGTGCGAATCGGCCCACGACCGAAGTCGCGAATGCGTTGTAGTCCGGATCAGTAAGCGCCATTGCCCTCTCCATCTACGGGCCTTAGAACTCTGTCCACCGTGGCCAACTCCACTGCCTGCATCAACTGACGAGCGCTCATGCCCCAGTCGCGCTCAATGCGCCCCAGTGTCGGCGCATCGAGACGCGCAGAGTAAGCGCCTCGAATCGCGCGGACCAGATACCGGCCACACTTCCGATGACCATCTCGCCAACGCCGAATGCCCGAGTAAAGTTCCGTAAGAGCCTCGTGAGGCAGGGCGAGCTCAAGCGCAGCGGCGAACGCAAGGAACTTGTTCAGCGTGTCGGGCGTGAGAGGTGAAGAGCCGTCTGCTGGGGGCAGCCATGACCGCACATTGTTAGTACCCACCGGTTGACCTAACCGTCCCATTTCCTCAGTAACCTTCCGGACGCTGATCCGCTTAGCGATCCGTACTGCTTTCAGCAACTCAAACCACGCTTGACGTGCGGTGGCCGCGGACGAAAGAGCGCCACTGTCGACGGCGGCGAGTAGACGGTCCGAAAACGCAGCCCGGGCGCCGTCATTGAGAACAAGGATGTCGTCACCATCGCATAGATCCGAGGCACGAACCGTTCGTAGCTTGAGGCTCGCCCCATTCACGAGCTCGAATCGGGCATTCTCCGAAACGTCCAGCCGCGTGCCATCGGTTAGCAGAATCGCCACGCAGCCTACCTGCACAGGATCGAGCGTTGGATTAGCCAGCTGTGACTGACTGATACTGTACTGAAAATCAACACCCACGCTAATATCGGAAGCAAACGCTGGTACGTGACGCAGAATGACCTCGCGAATGGAGCGCACTACGGTTTCCGCGTGTTTTGCCTGCGCAGACTCCAGAATTGCCAATATCATGGCGAGCGAAAACCACATTGCCCTTGCTTCGATAGGGTCCAGCACGAAATACAGATACTGCGCCCGACTCGACAGGGCGCAGTCGATTGTGTGCGGTCCGAAGAAGCCGGCGGCCACGGCCGTGTCGACCGGTCCTTGGAAATTCCACGCGGGTGGCCTAATGACGACCCCGAGTGCGTGCAGGTCGGATGGAGTCCATCCCTCAATGGCCAGCTCGGCTCGGAGGGCCTCAGCCGCGTGCCAGTTTCTCGTAAGCACCAGGAGACCGCTGCCACCACGCGCGGACAGGGAGACATCTACGATGGCCTGGCGCCGTTCAGCGCCTGCAAGCGGATCGTTTGCTTCGCGCTGGAGAAGATGCTTGCCGAGGCTCAGCGAGTCCGCCTTGGTCGGATCGATAACCGAAAGGGTGTCGACCGCTTGTTGAAAGCGCCGCAGTTCCGGTCCGGCGCCGTCCGCACCTAGTTGCTGTCGAGCGGCCCACCAAGCGGATTTCGCCAGTGACTGAAATCGTCGGTCGACGGGATCGTCGCTCGCAAGGCCTCCGAACGCGAATTCGAACTCACGTTCAGCCTGTGGTCGATCTGTTCCGACAATTCGCACGCTTGCCTGCAGTGCGCGTACGGGGTCGCTAATGGTGTGGAACTCATTCGCGGCAAACTTATGCGTATTCCAAAGCAGGACCAAGTCGGAAGGGCCTGCGGCGATCACCAACGTAGGCCTGCGCGGCCCGCGGCATGCCAGAAGGTGAGAAATCGACAAAGCTCGACTCGGCGCCCGCAATCCCTGGATGTCTAGTATGAGAAAGTCTACGGCCGAGAGTGCGAGAGCAGCATCGGGCGTGACGTCGCCGCGACTGTGAAAAAGACAGATTGCTTCGGGGCCGGTCCGCGCGATGCGGCCCAGCACTGGCCGCCTTCGGCTCCGCCCTGTGCCGGCCTGCACTACCTTCACGAATGACGAGGCTGGCAACGGGAGATTCTTGAAGCGACCGGGTCGCCGATTTAGGCCTTGTTCCCAGTCCGCAGGCGTCAGGCTATCGCCGCGCTTCAAGCCAGCTCGGCGAATTCGATCCTGCCGTCGAAATTCGAGGGCAGCTGTCGTGTCGTACAGCGGCGCCTCGAGTATCCGCTCGTCTTCGGATCGAAAGGAAACTACTCCAAACCTCGGATGGACTGGTAAAAGCTCCTGGAATGGCGCGTGGCCAAGATACGCGTGGAACGGAAGAAGTGAAACGAGGGCAGTGGGCTGCCAAAGCCCTAGCACCACGACTCGCCGACACTCACGGAGGGCGACGCTCGCGGGCTCGAAGAGAGCGCCGAGCTCGTCATCGACACTAGGCGTCTCATCGAACGACCAGATGGATGTCGCCATTCAGTTTTAGGGAATACGCGACAGCAAGCCCGCCGCGCGCGTATCCTACCAAACCTGGGGTAGAGCACACTGTTCTTTTTGTCTCTTGCGTGACGCAGCAAGGTGGCGACGAAGGTTCGGGTGTGACGAGGAGGGCCCAGTTGCTGCCGCGAGCCGTTTGCGCGCATCGTCGTGCACGCGCATCTCGCGGGGCTGTGGCGCATCGCGCCGGGAGGCGCACCCGACGAGACCCCGTTGTCCACAGCTTGCCGAGCGGGCCGGTCTGCACCGAAACTACGTCGGCAGCATCGAACGCGGCGAGCGCGAGGTCGGGATTAGCAAGCTCGGTGCGCTCGCGCAAGCGTTAGGCGTTTCCCTTCAAGAGTTCTTCGCCCCGTTCGGGCGGGTCGAAGGCAACGACTCTGAATCGGGGCGTTTAAACACTTTCCGAGCCTCTGGCTCCACAGGCAGCAGCCGCTGGAACAGCACCAGTTGCGCCCATTTCCCCTCCTTCCGTAGACGCCACAGATACCGGGCCTCGTGCGTCGACCAGTGCCGAGTTTTCCCCGGGCGCTTTGGCATCCGAAGCAGCCGACCAGTCGCTTCAGGGGCGTCTCTCATCTCCCGATCTCGGCGTCAGGATTGGCGGCCTCGGACGGACTGGCATCGTTCGGCAGCGGATACTCGGCCACTGTCTTCTTCCGGGGGCGTCTGGGTCGGTCGCCGCGACACTCGCACCCACCGCAGTCCCGGGGGAACCCGCGCTGCCTCTTCAGCCGTCAGCGGTCGCCAGTCTTGGAACGGAAGCACCTTTCCCATCGGCTAATTTCCCCTTGCACTGTGCGCTTGCTCGGGTGAGCGAACAAACCTCACCACCACCGCGCCATCTTTTACCCGACCGTGTTCCTTCGTCCACTCAGCATCGGCCTCGCGGAAGATCGCATCCTGACGCAGCCGTTCGTCAGGAGGCCATGACAGTGTGACGAATCGCCCCAGCTCCCCCTGCACAGTAGCCCGCTTCGATTTGGGACGTGTCATGAACACTCCCATGGACGTGTTGCGGTTGGCCGTTCGGTCATCGGGTCGCGTTCCGTCAGTCGAGCAGCCGCGCGGCGGAACGGTGCGAGAAGACGACGGCGATCCGCGACGTCAACGATCGCAAAAGCGACGGCCTCGAACGCGCCGGTAAACTCCGTCGCCAGGAGATCGCTGAAAATCTCTGCCATCACCTCGGCGTCTATGCCGAATACCCCGCAACCCCACGCGCCCAGAATCAGACGGCTGTGTCCATGACGAAGCGCAACGGCCAGCACTCTCCGCGCGCGCTCCTGCATCACTCCAGGAATGTCCGCCAGACGCCCCGGCGCGTGGCGCGCTACGGCTCCAGCGTTCACCGCGGGGCTTGTGAGTATCGACAGCGGCCACGGCTCGTCGAGTAGCTGCCCCTCGTCGGTCCGAAACACCGGCACGCGCGGCGAGTAGATCACATAGCCCGCGTGCAGCATATCGGCACACGTGCGGTGGAACGCGTACATCGGCTGGCGCTCGAGACAGGCGAAGAGGCCCGACGCCCGCGCGAGCGACTCCTCCTGCGCGAGAACCCCGTTCCGAAACCCTCCGCCCGGATGCGACGAGGACGCGAAGTTCAGCGCCACAACCGGTCCCTCGGCGGCCAGCCGACGGCCCACCGTGAGCACCGTGTCGTTCTCCACCGTCACCTGCGACCGGTGCCCGGACACCACCGGCACCTTTATCGTCGCCGACGGTGGGTATTCGACGGTTCCGTCGATGGCCGCCTGGACGCTCGTGGCGATGCTCACCCACGCACCTCGCGACGTGTGGTAGCCGCCCGCTCGAAGGATCTCGACGGTCCCAATACCGACGCGAGCGCCGATGTCGCGCAATCTGAGTCTGACGACAGGGTCGAGTGACGCTGTCCCGTTGGCGAACACATTGTTCTTCATCATCAATGCACCGTCACCGGTACGGGCACTGTGTCACCCACGCCGTCGGTGCCGCTCTGCTCCACGAACTTCGGCTTCCGCATGACCATGTCCAGGTCGTCGTGCCACATATCCATGACCATCGCGAACACCGACCGGTTGTACGTGCCGGCTACCATGCCTTTCATCCTGATGTATGCGCCGTCCGCCTCCTCGACCAGCCCAAAGCTTGTCATCGCGCTGCGATTGTTGGCGTCATTCAGAAAGAGCAGCCATGCGGCTCGGGAGGCGTCGGCGATGTCAACCCGGCAGTGCAGCCGGATACTGTGTGTGAACACGCGGAAGTGGAAGTTGTAGTGGCGACCGGGATGCTGCGCGTAGTGCCAGTCATCGGGGTCGTGTCGGACGGCATAGTCGAAGAACTCCAGGTGCGCGACGATCTGCGCGAGGACATCGCCCTCGGTGCCTATGGGCGGGGTCAGGACGGGTGCCGGGAGCGCAGGCGGCAAGGCGATCACGGCGGAGGGAGGAACCGGAGCGCCGCCGACACCTGGTGGCCCTGCGACTTCACGCCGAACCCTGGAGAAAATGGTCCAGAAGCGCGTATGCCAGACGGCGCATCGCGCAAGAATCTGCGCAAGGAATTCCGAATACGTACCTCGGAGTGAATGAAGGAAGAGAGTCATCGCGGCGTCCTTTCGAATGTGTTCCGCAGTGCGGAACAGAGTCCGTCCGATCGCGCATGGCTCCAGACACAACGCGGTCTGGCCGGGTGGGCCACCGTGTCGCTCCCCGGTGAGGGGACGCAGGACGACGGTATGGCGAACGGGTCGCGGAGCCGGTGCTCTCGCCGTTCTCTTCATGCTGGCAGCGGGACGTGCGCTACCGAGGTGTTCGGGGCGAAAATACAAAGGGCCCGCCGACGATTGTCGCGAGCGGCGGTGCTCACCGCGAGCCCCGAACGCCGCGCTTTGCATCTGGACGTGCGGGAATCTCAGGCGACGGAAACCGCGCCACCCACGCGCCACCTTCAACCTTGCCGTGGTGTTTGGTCCATTGGAGATCGGCACGGGCCTCGGCGGCATCTTCCGCCTTCCACTTCCGGCGCTCGGGTCCATCCTCCGCTACGTGGTGGTGGACCAACATCCGCCAACGAATGTAATTCCGAGGGCCACGGCGTTCCAGGAGCTGCTCTCGGGTGATGAAGGGGACGATCTGGGCGGCCACAACGGTGTCCTCGAACAGACACCTGGAGCGAGCGATTGCGTTCGTCATTGAACGCCACATTGAATCGTACCGGGATCATCGGAGGGCTCATTCCTTGAGAGGATGGAGCCTATGGCAAGACCGAGAAAGTATTCCCCCGAAGTCCGCGAGCGGGCCATTCGGATGGTACGTGAGCATGGCCCTGAGCACCCGTCGCAGT
>DATLXN010000032.1:0-18372 GCA_035575715.1 Vicinamibacterales bacterium
GGCCACCCGATGTGCACAGGCCAGCACCAAGGCATCGACCGGACCAACGGCGCGGGCATGCTCGCCCAATGCTGGGAGCGCGATCGACCGTGCCGCGAGTGCAGCGAACGACGGCAGGTCGGCGAACGCCAGCGGGTTCAATGGCCGCGAGTGGAGGTCGAGATGATGCGTCACGCCCGAGACAGCCCGGCAAAACAATCGCTGGCCGACGACCGCCACGTCGTCGATCTGCACAGTCATTCGGTAGCCTGCGCGCGCGAGGGTGTGACTCGCCGCGTCGAAGTCCGCGGGCGCAACCAGCAGGTCGTCGTCATTGCGGGGACGAAAGTGATGCGGGTAACAGGTGAACGACAGCGCGGCGCCTTTCATGACCAGCGCAGGGATCCCCGCCGCGGCCAGCGCGTTTACCGCCGTTCGCAACGCCGCCAGCTGCACCAGGTCGCGCGCCACGGCGGCGCGCAAGTCATCTCTGTCAGCGGCATCGCCGGCTTCCAGCTGAAGCGCCCAGTCGTCGATCGCGCGAACGGTCGTCAGACGATCAGTCATTGGGGCCGACAAATTCGTCGCCATCTGGCTCAAAACCGAGCCCAGGTCGCGACCGTAACCCGTTTATTTCTTATCAGTTGCGCTTGACGGAGATTCATGAGGCCATAGTCGTAATCCTGCCACCAATATTGTCGCAGTTTCCGCTTGCCCGCGGCTGGGTTGGCGCGCATACTTGGCGGGACTTTATATGACAGTTCAGTACGTTCTGCGTACTGTACGCGTTCGCGCTTCGTTGCACTGACACTCGTCACTAAATTGAAGACACTCCCCAATATGCCAACGGTCACCTCGTTGACGCGCCGGGCCAGCCGGATGGTCGCGCTTGCTGCACTTGCGCTGATCGTCGCGCAGTCGCAAGGGCATGCACAAGCCCAACCGCAGATCGCGTTCGAAAGCGGATGGGAAGGTGACGTGTGGCATGCACTGCCGAAAATTGGGCATCCCATTGCTTGCGCGCCGGTGCCCGACTACGGAGGGACGCTCGGGGAGTGTGAGGACGACATCACCCCAGAGACACTGCGATACCCGATCGACGTCGCGCTCTTCTATCAGAATCCCCCTGAATTCGACGCCAACGGCGTCCCGGTCAATCCACTCGCCTTCGCCTCTACGTGTCCGATCAGTTAAATCAGCGGGTGGTGGTATTTGAACCTGATGCCGCCACTCTCGATGGTTACGGCTGGCGTCCAGTGATCGTGACGAGGACGCGGACGGGGAGGACGACGCGGAATGGAACAGCTCGACGCTGGGGCAGATCGATCATCTGGTGGTCGATGACGCCGGTTACGTCTACGTCAGCGACCTCGGCAATGGCCGTATTGCGATCTTCAATCAGCTCGGCAAGTTACAGGCGTCGCTGCACGTCGGTCAACTATTGAACGGCATTGATGTACAGCCGGGAACCACCTGGGGGTCACCGGGTACCGTCGCGGTGGTCGCCGGCAACGAGGCTAACGGTCAGACCTCGCTGATGTTTTTCAGTACCGGCGGCGCCGATCAAGGGCAGTTGATCGGCAGCTTCGTGGCGCCGACTGTCGACACCGCCAATGGTTCGCTGATCCGATCGACCGGCCTTGCCTACGACGGGCCGAACCGTCTGGTGGTCGCCGACTACGGCGCCAGCCGCGTTAAAGTGTTTCAGACCGATGCACGTGGACGCGTTCAGGGCCCGGCCGTCGAACTATTAGTGTTTGGCCGGCCCGCTAATTTCGCCGATCCACTCGAAAGCGACTTGCAGTCCCCGTTCTCGATCACCATCGAACCCGTGGCCGCTATCTGGTCGGCGACACCGACAATCAGCGGCTGGCCGTCTATCAACCCGATTTCTCAACCTCCCCGCCACCGCGAAGTACTTGTTCCAATTGAACGCCGGTGGCGGGCTGAACGGCTTCCCGCGGGGCACGGAGGAGGATCGCGCCGGCCGGCTGATCGTCGTCAACACCACCGGCCATGAAATTGCGGTGTTTCAAGTTCCTGCGCTCGCGGTCGTGGATGCCGAAGTCCGCGGCCCGCGCAGTTACGCCACAGACATCCTTCGCCCCGATGGCATTGTCAACGGTTCGTTTCTCGCCGGCGATTTAATTACCGTCGAGTTCTCAGTTGTGGCACCACAGGCCAGTGGCAAAGTGGACGACGTGATTCCGAGCTGCGCTGCCGTCGCCACCGATAGTGCTGCTCCTGGCGACCAGCCGGTATTGGCCAACGGCCCGCGCCTGATCGGCTGGATCAACAATCCCTTCGGCGCGGTCGTCGGCGACACCCAGGTGTCGGCGGTGCGCTCGATGCAAGTGACTCAGGACGTCTATCGGTTTGCGTGTCAGTTCGTCGCCAAAGTGCAGGGTGATATCGCCTTCGATTTGGGCGCGTCCGGCAATGGCGGCCAGACCGTCGCCGTCAAAAAAGCCCCGGTGGCTGCCGTCGGTTGCGCGGAATGCGAAACGGGCCTGCCCACCGTCAACGGAGCGGTCACCAATCCCGCCCCGGCGACGTTCTACAACCAAGAGGTCACCTTTACCATCACCGCGCAGGACAGACGTGGCACTCCTCAGCAGAGGGCCGAAGATTCGCGAGCGGGTTTTGCGCCGAGCGGAGTGCAGTGGATTTTCTGGAAGTGGCTGAGCGGGCCGCTTGCCTTCGACGACCCGAATTTTCAAGCCTGTCCGCTGTTTCCGAATACCACTATCCAATGCGTGGAGCAGACCCCGCCAGGGTCGCCGGAGGTCGCCGTCCTCACGCTCTTCGCCGAGGGCTACAACATTCTCGAATACTGGGCCCAGGACGCAGTCGGCAATACCACAGCGCGCAAGCGTGCGTCGTTTGCCTTCGACTTCGAGCCCCCGTACCCACTGTTCGACTTCCCCACGCCAACCGGGGATCGTTGGGTCGATGCCAACGATGTCTCGCACGGCTGGTACAACGGCCCCGTCACAGTGCCGGTTTATCTCTTTGACAACGTAACGCCCTCGAGTCAGATCGTCGTCACCGGCGGTAACGCGGGGCCCTACACGTTCAGCCAGGAAGGCCCCAACTCCCCACAGGAGTTGACGCTGACCGACGCGGCGGGCAATACGCGGCTGATCTGTGACGTCAACGGTGAGAACTGCGTGGCCACGCCCTACTCATCGGCCGACCCGTATTTTAACGGCCGGATCGTCCACATCGACAGCGCCGACCCGACGACTGCTGCGTCGAGTCCGTCGGGCAATGTGCAGAGCGAAACTTTTAGCCTCACCTTGTCAGCAACCGACCGTGATGCCCTAGGGGGGCCTGGATCAGGGGTCAAGCAGACGTTCTATACTCGGGCCCACAACGGCGTCGTTGTCGATGGGCCGTTTGCTTATACCGGTCAGGTGATCGCATTGAACGGCTCCGGTGAATGGGTCGTCAGCGCCTGGTCGACCGACCGCGCTGGCAATACCGAAGCGCCGGTCCTCCTCAGGTACTATCTGAATACGCCGCCGGGACCGCCGTTGAACCCGCCACCGATCTGCGGCGCCGCTTACGCATCACCGGGTGAGATTTGGCCACCCAACCACAAGCAGACCCATAACGTGAATGTGCACGGGGTGGTCGATCCCAACGACAACCCGGTGTCGATCAAGATCACGCGGATTCTGCAGGACGAGCCGACCAATACCAACGGGGACGGCAACACCTGGATCGATGGCGGCGGCGTGAACGCGTCGACGGCGTGGGTGCGCGCTGAACGGATGGGCGGCGAAAACGGTCGCATCTACGAGATCTTCTTTACCGCGACTGACTCCAAGGGCGACTCCTGCACGGGAAAAGTGGTTGTGGGTGTACCGCATGACCAGGGACACGGACCGGCTGTTGATAGCGGTTGCCGCTGGGATTCGACCGTCAAAAACGGTCCGCGCCTGTCGTGCAACACCACGCCTGCAGCACCCGTCGCCCAGAACAAGACCGCAACAGCTGTGACCACGATCGGTATGCCCGGCGTTCGTAACTAGCTCCCCCGCTTTACGAACCCGTACGTTGAAAGGGCCTGGCGATTACCAGGCCCTTTTGATTTGACGCGCTGCGAATTACGGGGCCGCCGCACAAACCAGCCCGCCAGCGCCGTCTTGGGCGCGCTACCAGTCATGGCCGCGATGCAATGCTGGAGCGACGGATCGATCGCGAAGAGCAACGCGTCGCCGCGGCCGGTATTGGCGAATTGCCACAGTCGGCGTTCCGATTCGGTCTGGCGCATCTGCAGCTCGCCGCCCTCGAACGATTCTTCGCTCAAGTTAACCGTGATCGCGACCCGGCGGCGGCCGTCGATGTCGTCATGCCATGAATCGCGATGGCCCTGGCCCGGTGCGATGCGGTAGACGGCACCGGCAAAGGCCTCCAGATCGCGGTGACCAGTAATCTCTTCGACCGCGGCACGGAGGACAGCGTCGCTCATCAGCAAGTCGAGTGCACCGCGTAGAGACGGGTCGTCGAGTTTGAGGTCGATGGCGGGCGGCCGGACGGTGTGCGCGATTCTCGTTTTGAATGCCGCGACAGCGAGGCGGCGTTGAATGGCCGTGAGCAGGTCGTCGTCCAGAAACTGCCGCAGCAGGAGGTGTTTCGCACCGTCGAACTGCACCCGTGCGGCCACTAATTCGTGGTGCGGCGCCGTCCAGACGCGCGATCTGGTCAGTTGGATGAGCGGTGTCACGAGCCGTTCAAGCGGCGCGAATGGCCGCGAGCAATTGGTCCGCGGATTGGCGCAGGCGACGCAGATCCCAGGGATAAGCGAGCGTAAACACCGGGATCTGTTCAGCGACCGATGCCAGCGTCTCAAAGGCCGATGCCAGCAGGAAGCGGGATTCGATATCGAGAAAGAAGGTCGACGGCAACAACGCCGCGGCCGCATCGCGCGCACCAAGTCGCCGCACCGATACGGCGACGGTGTCGGTATCCGGTGCAGCCAGGATGTACAGCCGCTCGAGCGGCGTCGCGTGCCGATCGAACATCACGTCGACAGCCCGCAATTTTGATGTGTAATGCGCCACCGGCATCGCTCCGTTCGCGCTCTCCCCCAGGGTATGGAGGGCGTCTGGCCATAACCGTATTGCCCCGTATGAGGGAGACACGACGAACCGACCGTTCCGACGCGCCACGACCAGCGCATCGTCGGTGACCAGGCCACACCCGAGGGTGCGGAGGGCCGCACACAGCGTCGACTTGCCGGCGCCGCCACGGCCGACCAGGCCGATCGCTCCGCCGGCCATTCGAACGGCCGCGGCATGGAGGACGAGCCGATTCCGGCCGCCGGGCAATAGCGGTAACACTTGATTGAGTAACAGATGTCGCACCGTTGCTAGCGGGGTGCCCGGTTCACGATGACAAGCAATCGTCGATTGCTCGAGGTCGATAACAAACGCGGCAAATCGCTCAAAGCGCAGCAGGTAACTGTTGCCGTGCCTGCCGATGCGCAGCCAGCGGCGACCGTCCGGATCGAGCCATTCGTGAAACCAGCTGGCTTCTGGGCCCGGATAAGGCGCCGAGAGGATGACGAATTGCCAGGGCCGCGACCGCGGCGTGCGGCGGACGCGGGTCAACTCCGGCATCGCGATCGAGCTGGCGATGCGCAGGTCGGCGAATTGATAGATCGCGTGGCTACTCGCCATATCGAAGGAGCACTTCTGAGACGAAGCGCGCGGCGGACGATGGCGAATTGAAGAAGTCGAGATTACGTTGGTAGACCAGCGCTTCGATCTGCCCGAGCGGCCGTACTCCGTCGCACAGCGCCAGAACCTGGGCGCGAATCTGACCTGGCCGACCGAGCCGCGGAATGCGATCGGGCGCTGTTCGGCTCAGGTCCTCGGACGAAATCAGCATGCCCTCGAAAGTCGAGCGGCGCATGTGCGAACGCACCTCGCCGGATGCAGACCGTACTTCCAGCGCCCATGTGATCAACGTTGTCGTCGGACGGAAGGATACTGTGACCGCGATGACGTCACCGGCTGAGACCGCGATGCCGGGATTCACCGCGAGCATCGCATGACGGCGATCGATGCGCGGATGCTCAGGGCCGTTTGTCATCCAGACATCGGCGGCGAGCTCGGCGCGAAACCAGCCAGCGATCGCGTCGATGCAGCCATCGCGCGAGACGACAAATTCCCCTCGGCCTTCGATAAAGAGAGGGCACGGCTGGGTGAGGTCACTGGAGGTCAGACGTTGCGGCGCCGACAGTTGGTGGCGGTGTTCGATGGTCCTGGGGTATCCGGTTGCCCGTGCAATTGCGTGCGCGGGATCCAGACTCAGCCTGGCCACCGGCGCCTGCCAGAACTCAACGACCGATCGCAGCTCCTCGTGCTCGCAGGGGACGAACCACAGGTCAAGCCGTCGCGGGATGAGTCGAGCGCCCGGTTTGGCGAGACGATCGCGCGCGTCGATCAGGTATTCGAACAACCCCGCGTCAAAGCCAATCCGCCCGATCTGATCGGTGACGACGACATCGACCGGTTCGGGCAGCGTCACCCACTCAGAGTGATTGCGGAGGAAGGTGATGCGATCGGACAGACCGTTGACCTGGGCGAGTTGTCGCGCCAAGCCAATGATTGGCCCCTGGTCCACCGCATAGACCCGCGCGGCACCCGCCTGGCAGGCGAGGAAGCCCAGGATGCCGGTTCCGGAGGCGAGATCGAGGACAACGTCGCCTGGACGCACGGTCGCGGTCAAGGCGCGCGCAAACGCGTCTAGACGGACCGTATCAGCGAGATACTGGCGATGTTCGTCGAGTTCGAGCGACAACTGGAGAGGATGACGGTGATTGGCGGCCGACTACAGGCACGCCATAGCTTTGGCCGGGACACCTGACTCAATGCGCGTGCTACCCAGGCTCTGGGTGAGCTTCGCCACGCTGCCGTACTCAATCAGCTCAGGCTTCTGCCAAGGGCGGCGAGGCGCTGCGGACGGTGGTGTCTTTTTGATGTCAGTCACAGGAACGATTCCCGAAAGTCAGTTCATCCTAGCACGCTGGTGAGCCAAACCTCAACCGCGACAACCGGCCATAGCTGCATCGCCGCATCGGCGCCGCGACCTGACTCCGGATCACGTATCGCCGCCGCAATCAGCTCGCGCAAGGGCTGTTCATTGACCCACCCGCGCTCGACCACGTGAGCCGGCTCAAACAGGCCGTTGTTCACCAGCCGTCGAATGGCGTCGGTGACCAGGAAGCTGAAATCGAAGCGCTCGACCCGTGCGGTGACGCTCGGCGGCAACGCGGACCGGTAGGCGAGGCGCATCACTCGCTTAGGAATCCCGTCGCTGCGCCGCTGCGCGTCGGGCAACGCCACCGCGAAATTGACTAACTGCCGATTGAAGTAGGGATGGCGGTCGGCGGTGCCGCTTCGCGCGCCGAGGCGAGCCAGTTGTTCTTTCGCGTCGATCGAGATGGGGCTCAGCGCTTCCCGGCCAATATCGCGCCGCGCGTAACTGCCTGCCGATGGCAGCGCGCGGTCGATCAGCCGCTCCTCCAGGCTAATACGCTCGCAGAACGGCACATCGAGGATCCCGAACGCCGTCACTGGCCTGGCCAAGCGACGCACCCGCCGCCACCACGGCGGCGGAATCATCGGAAAAACGCTGTTCCGAATCAATCCGGTGGGCGTCACTCCGCCCAACGGCACATCAGCTCTAACTTGACGCAACCATTCAAGTAAGCGACCCTGCCGCAGCAAATCGGCATAGCACCAGTCGCTGCCGAAAAACCACTCGTCACCGCCGTAGCCGTTCAATAAGACGCGTCCGCCGGCCTCAACCACCGCCGCTCGCAGCGCCGCTGCATTCGCGCCTGACGGAAACGCCGGCAGTTGCAGCGTCGCGTCAGCATCGCCGCGATAGTCGTAAGAGTGGCTCGATCGCCAGACGGCGCGCCACGGCGTCCCGGTATGGGCGGCGACGGCCGCCGCCCACGCCGATTCGTCAACCGGACGATCCGGAAAACCAATGGTGAACGCGCGCAACGGATGCACCCCGCGGGTTCGTGCCGCCGTGGCTTCCGCGACAATCGCCGATGAGTCCATGCCGCCGCTGAGCATGACCGACACCGGACGATCAGTGCGCAGCGTTGCGCGAACGGCTCTCGACAGCTGCTCAGCGAATGCCTCCGCATATTCGCCATCGCTGGCGAGTTGAACGGTCGTGGTCAGATCCAGGCGCCAGTAGTGATCCAGTCGCCACCGGCCGTCGGCTTGGGCGATCAAGGCATGCGCCGGCGGAAGGCGTTTGATGTCCTGAAACAGCGTCTCGTCAATCGTGCTCGGCCTCGCCAGTAGCGTTTCCCCGACGACGCCCTCATTGATGGGAGACGCCTCGGCTCGCACCAGCGCCTGAATTTCGGACGCGGCTGTCACCTGTGTCGAGGAGCGGCGGTAATACATTGGCCGGCAGCCGAAGGCATCACGCGCAATCACCAGCTGCTGCACCGCTGGGTCCCAGAGCGCGACACAGAACTCGCCGTCGAGATGGGTCCACGTGTCAAGCTGCCAGCGCTCGTAGGCGTAGGCCACAAGCCGCGCGTCGCCGCAGACGTTGAGCTCGCTGGTAGACAGCGCCAACGCGCTGGCCAAGTCAGCGCGGTTTGACAAGTAACCCTCAAAGACGACACTGATCCCGCTCCTGGGATCGCGGAAACATGGCGGGTCGAGATGATCCTCTGGAGTGGTCGCGAGCACGGCGACGCCAAGCCCGATCGGGCCAGAGGTCAAACTCAATTGTGAATCGGGCCCGGAGGAGTGTTGCAGCGTGAGCAGCCGCTGAAGCTGCTCGGCAGGTACCGGACGGCCATCGAGCGTCAGCAGAACTGCTAAAGCGCTCAAGCCGAGGACTCGATTACGCCCTCCAAGCGAGATGGCAGTAGGAAGCGGCTTGTGCGCAGAGCGGGTGTCCGTCGTGTTCGAGCCACGCATGGGCGGCGAACCCTTCGTCCCCGGTGCGCACGCCCAGCACCAGTGTTGTCGCGACACCGTGCCGGAGCAACAGCCACCGGCTCACTAACGCGCGATGGAGGCATGTCGTCGACCACGGCAGGTGCATCGCTACGTTGTCGATGAGCCCTTTGATTCGCGCGGCGTTGGGAAGAGTCTGCGACTTCCGCACCACGGGCTTTAGGGCCATGACCCGCGGCAGCGCCAGGCAGCGAACCAACAGTGGCGCGACGGCGAGCGCGACCGCAGCTGATAACGTGACCTGCCGCTCCTCACCAGTCAACTGTCGCCACTTTGTGAGAGCGCTCACTGGGCGGGGCGCGGGGGGAGGGTGACGACTTTGACCAGCTGCTTGTCGACGAGTTGGCTGATCAAGTCGAGCACATCGCGCTCGATGACGTCGGAGGCGGCTTCAAATTCAGCTGCGAGGTGTCGGCACACCGTTCGCAGGTCGTGTTCAGCAGCGAGCGACCAGATACGAGTTCCGGCGTCGTTCAAGCCGAAGTAGACCCCACTTTTCAGGTCCAGCACGATCGCTTCCGCGCCTAACGCCCGGTACACCACATCGTCGGACATCGTCACGCGGTCATCGAGGGAAAGTGCCATGGCAGTGTTCGGTGCTCGTTGGTGTCAGTGTACGGCGCTGGCCAGGCGCCCCATCAGGATTTGGCGAACAGGGGCGTGTTTCAGCAGCGCGATGACCAGGCCGCGGTGTTCGTTGAACCGCGCGGTGCGGCGCACGATCGGCAACACGCCGTCGGTTCGCGCCAGGTCGAATAACGCATCGATTTCACTGTCGCTGAGACGCTCGGCCATGCGTCTCAACGCCAGTTGCGCGGTGAACTCGGGTTCGAATCGTGCGCGCCATTCGTCCTCGTACCGCTTGAGCGCTGACGCGCCGAGATCGCCGCTTTCCAGGCTCAGCGTCAAGACATCGGCAGCAATCTGACCGCTGACGATACTGTAGTAGATACCGCCGCCGGTGGTCGGCTTGACCAGGCCCGCCGCGTCGCCGACGACCAGCGTGCGATCGGCATACGTACAATCGATCGCAGACAAGGGCAACATCCGGCGGCGCGGCAGTGAGCCCTCGGGTCGCTCGATCTGCCAACGGTCGCCGACGCGCTCGAACATCCGCTCGAACAGCATGGCGACATCGCTTTCGGCCATCACACCGACGCGCGCAAACGATCCTTCGGGTCTCTTGACCGGCACGACCCAGGCAAACCCTTTGGGGGCGATGTGCGATCCGAAATGCACCTCGACGTCGCCCAGTTGGCTCGCCGGCATTTCCATCTGCGCCGATTGAAGAAAGGCTGCAGGAAAGCCAAGGCCGAGGCTCTTCTGAAAGGCGTAGTGCGCACCACACGCCAGCACCACGGCCCGGGCCTGTATCGTTTCGCCGGTGCCGGTGGTCATGGTCACCCCATCGGAATTTCGTTCCATGCGCACGATACGGGTGTTGCGCGTGATGGTGACGCCGGCCCGCTCAGCGGCGCGAAACAAACCCTGATCGAACACCTGGCGATCGATCACGATCGCTTCAACACTGCTGGTGGTGTAGGCAAACGCATGTCCACCAGGGGCGACGAACCGCACCGTGGAAAGCGGGTTCAGGACGGCTTCTGGCGGCAGGTGCAAGGCCTTGATCGCGTCCGCCGCCAGCACGCCGGTGCAATGCACGGGGCTGCCAATATCTTCGTGTTCCTCGAAAACGGCGACCCGCGCACCGCGTTTCGCGAGGAGTTCGGCGGCGAACAGGCCACCGGGCCCCCCGCCGACCACGACGACGTCAAGCATGCCGAGTGATTATACCGACGTGCGTTGCCGCCGTCGCCCCCTCATATCCGCGGATCATGTGCTTCCCAACGCCCGCGCACTGTGATCCAGACCGACCGGATGATGAGTTGGAGGTCAAGCCAGAGGCCGGCGCGCTGGAGGTATTGGATGTCGTATTTGAATTTTTCCGCGCGCGCAACGTCGCGCGCCGCATACACCTGCGCCAGGCCAGTCAGCCCGGGCCGAACCGTGTGGCGCTCTTCGTAGCCCGGGATCGTCGTCAACTGGACCACGCCATCGGCGGTCGAGTCCTGCTCGCCTGGACGCAATGGGCGTGGGCCGACAAAGCTCATATCGCCGCGCAGAATATTCAGGAGTTGCGGCAGTTCGTCCATCGCGGTCGCGCGCAAGAGTGCGCCAATGCGGGTAACGCGGGAATCGCCCACCGTGGCCTGGATCGGTCCGGTGTGACGTTCGGCGTCGGGAATCATCGAACGGAACTTGAACGCCATGAAGACCCGGCCGTTCAACCCGACGCGCTCCTGCGAGAAGAAAATTGGCCCGCCGTCTTCTGTCTTGATCAGCACGGCAAAGAGCGCCCACAACGGCGACGTGCCGATCAGGCCGACCGAAGCAAGTGCGATGTCGAAAGCGCGTTTAATCATGGCGCAGGGGCGAACGACGTCAGCAGTGTCGCGTGGGCCGCGACCTGCCGCTCGCGTGAGTAATGGAGGGCCGCGTCTCGGGACCGCGCCCCCATCGCGGCAACCCGCGCCGGGTCGTTGACCAGGGTGCGAATCGCATCCGCAAGAGCCTGCGGATCATCATTGGCCACGACGACGCCGCACTTGAATTGCTCGGCGATCATCGCGACCTCCGAATCCGCGTCGACAGCCGCGATCAACGCCCGCCCGGCGGCGAGAATCGGATACAGCTTGCTCGGGACGATATATCCGGACAGTCCCGGTTTGAGTGAGATCAGGCACACATCGGCGCTGGCGTAGGTCCAGCGCATTTCGCTGCGCGGCTGAAAACCGAGGAAGCGGACGTTCGGCAAGCTCCGCGATTCGACCTCGGCCACCAGCGCGGCGCGGCGTGTGCCGTCGCCGATGAAGACGAACTCGACTCGCGGTTCGTCGCGCAGGATCCCAGCGGCGGCGATCACGCGGTCGAGGTTCTGGCCCTGCCCGATATTTCCGGCGTGCAAAATGACAAAACGCGAGGTCAACCCGTGCGTCTCGGCGAAGGCGTTGTCGCGCGGACTCGGGACGATCGCCTCGACATCCGCCCAGTTGTGAATCACCACCACGCGCGCTGCATCGGCGCCCTTCTCCTCGATCAGGCGCCGCGCCATGCGATCCCCGAGCGCGACGATGCGATCGGCTCGATCGATCAGCACCCGATTGATGCGATCGAGGATGCGGTTGACGAGGGGACTCTTGAAATCCTCGAGCAGCGTGGCGACCTCTGGAAAAATATCCTGGCAGAAAAGCACGAAGCGGGTCCGGCGCCGGCAGGCCGCGATGGCGGCCAGGCCGATGATCGGCGGATCGGTCATCGCCACCACGACGTCCTGTGCCGGCAGTCGCAGGGCGGCAACCAGCGCGCTGCAAAAGTAGGTCAGGTAATTCAGGGCGCGGCCGACGAAGCGTCGCGGGTCGAACGTCGTGCCCCGCGCGCGGATCACCTCGACACCATTACGTGTCTCGCGCGCCGCCGGCGCCGGGACGGTATTTCGCGGCAGGCCGCTGACTACGGTGACGACCAAGCCATGCCGGCTGACCAGATCTTCGGCGAGTTCGGTCAGCAGCTGTCCCGTGGCCCCGGTGTCGGGCCAATAGGACCGGTTAAAAAAACAGACGCGCACGGGACGAGTCGCGGTCACGCCGCAGGAGCCGGCACGTCGACCTTTTCGAGGACGTGCGATCCGAGAACCAGCACGTCCATGTCGGTGCGGAGGAAGCAGTCGAGCGCTTCGGCGGGCTGCTGGACGATCGGCTCGTTCTCGTTGAACGAAGTATTGAGGAGAATCGGCACACCCGTGCGCTGCCGGAACGCGTCGATCAAGTGCCAATAGAGCGGATTGGTGCGGCGACTGACACTTTGCAACCGTCCCGAACCATCGACGTGCGTGACCGCCGGAATCGCCGCGCGCTGTTCTTCGCGGACCGGATAGACCTGAATCATGAACGGGTCGGCGACCGCGTCGACGAAATAGTCGTCGATCGCCTCCTCGAGAATCGACGGCGCAAACGGACGAAACGTCTCGCGGAACTTAATCTTGACGTTGATGATCTGACGCATGTCGGCGCGGCGCGGGTCGGCGAGAATGCTCCGATTACCGAGCGCCCGCGCACCCCACTCCATCCGGCCCTGAAACCAGCCGATAACGCGGCCGTCAGCGATGTGCGCTGCCGTGCGGTGGCATCGCGCGGCCTCGTCGGCGATGGCCGTCCGGCGGAAGCGCTCGGTGCCGCCACAAGTGTCGATGGCGCTCGCGATCTGATCGTCGGAGTACGACGTGCCCCAGTAGCCGTGCTCCATCCGCAACCCTGCTGAGCGGCCGTGCTGTTGGTGCCAGACATGCAGCGCGGCGCCGAGTGCGGTGCCGTTGTCTCCGGAAGCGGGCTGGATATAGAGCTCGCGAAACGGTGTGTGCTGGCGAATCTTGCCGTTGGCGACGCTATTCATCGCGCACCCGCCGGCGAGGCAGAGCCGGTCGTGAGGACTGCGCGCGTGGGCGCCGTTCAGAACGTGAAAGACCGACGCCTCGAACACCCGCTGCAGTGACGCGGCGAGGTCCTTGTGCCGCTGCGTGACCTCGTCATCGGGACGCCGGGGCGGACCGAGGAGCTCGGCGACGCGAGCGGTGTAGGCGTCCGGAATCGTCGGCTCGCCGCCGGCCCAATCCATCGTCACGTTCCCGGTCCAGTGATTAAAGCAGTCGAGCGAGAGTTCGAAACCGCCGCCAGGAATGAGCGTCAGGAGTTGACTGACCGCATCAACGTATTTGGGCTGGCCATACGGAGCCAGCCCCATGACTTTGTATTCGTCGCCGTACTTCTTGAACCCCAGAAACTGCGTCACGGCGAGATAGAGGAGGCCGAGTGAATGCGGGAAGAAAGTGCGGTCGAGCACGTGCAGTTGACTGCCGCGACCCGCCGCAACGGAGGTACTGACAAAGTCGCCAAAGGCGTCAATCGCACAACAGGTGGCTTCGTCGAAACCACTCGCATAGAACGCACTCGCGAGATGCGCCGGATGGTGTTCGACGTGGTGCAGCCGCTCAGCGACGTGCTCGCTGCTCAAACCAAGCGCCGCTCCGACCGCGTCCGGTAACCTTTCGGTCCGCGTTGTCGTGCGCTGATGTTGCCCGAATAGCTTCACGCCGGGACGATGAGTCAGGGCGAAGCGCAGCTTGGGCCACAAATGCGCGCGACGGGCGCGCGCAACAGCAAAGACGTCGACATCTCGCGGCTCGGCGCCAGCCATGGCAAGGCAGGCTCGCATGGCGGCGCCGGGTATGCCCGCGACGTGCTTGATTCGCGCAAAACGCTCTTCTTCGAGCGCGGCCACCAGCTCTCCGTCGCGAATCAACGCGGCCGCGACATCGCCGTGATAGGCGTTGAGTCCGAGGATCAGCATTCGACCGCTACCGCTCGCGATGGCAGCCACGGTGCCAGCGACTGCGCAAGGTCCGCGGTGAAACGCCGCATCGAGAACACGCGGGCCGCCCGTTCCTGTCCCGCCGCGCCGAGTCGTTGGCGCAAGGCCTCGTCTTGAAACAGCGTGGTCATCGCCTCCAGCAGCGTATGAGCGTGCGCCGGATCGACGATCAACCCGGTGAGGTTCGGCTCGATAATCTCTTCGGCGGCGCCCAGCGCGGCGATACAGGCGCGGCCGGCGCTCATCGCTTCGAGCAGCACATACCCGAATCCTTCGTGTCGACTCGGCAACACGAGGAACGCCGCCTGGCGATAGAGCTGGGACAATCGTTCAGTCGTGACTTGGCCTTCGAAGATGATCGCGTCGTGCACACCGGCAGCGTCGACCCGCGCACGCAGACGTGGCAGGTCGTCACCCGTGCCGGCGACCACGAGACGCGCGCGCGGGACAGCAGCCTGCAGCTGCGGCCACACGTCGATCAGAAGATCGTGGCCCTTGTAACGTTCTTCAGCGGCGAGTCGGCCGACGATCAGCGCGAAAGGGTCACCTGCCCGCTGCGCCGTGTCGCAGTCGGCAGCGATCGACGGGGTCGCCGGCCAGCAGACGTCGACCGGCAGATCCGCAAAGTTCGGGTTCGCGCGTCTGAACTCGCGCGCCGTGTGGTGCGAGATGGCAATCGCACGGGGCACACGCCGCATAACGCGGGTGCGCGTCGCGGTCAGCGGCCGCCACGATTCAATCCCGACCAACACCGGCACAACCGTCGTGCCGCGGGCGATCAATGGCCACACGGTTGGCAACAGATGCAGATGGGCCACGACCGTCAACGCAGGCGAAGGGTTGGAAGCTGCCGCGTGCAGGACGGCAAGTCCGTAGCGCAGCCGATCGCCGCCGGCGGTCGCGACCGCATCAGCAACGTGGGGCGAGTCGCCGAGTGAAATGACCTCGACCGCAGCGCCGAGCGCCGTCAGCGCCTGGTGCAATTGCCGCGACAGACACGACAACCCATCATGACCAGAAAACGCGGGCGTGACGAGCACGACGCGCGTCACCGCGCGCCACTCAAAACCGCATCGTAGGTCGCACGCCACTGATGCGCGATCACGTCACCAGCAAACAACCGATGTGCTACCGCCTGACGCCGCTGCCGCAACGTCATATCAGGTGCGGCTTGAAGGGCCGCGGTCAACCCCGCGGCGATCGCGGCGGCGGTTTGAGGCACCCAATAGCCGACGGCTTCCTCTTGCAGCACCGACCATGGGCACGTTTGCGTCACTACCGGGGCCACGCCGGCGGCGAGCGCCTCGGCGACGCTCATGCCGAAGTTCTCGGAATCCGAACACAGGACCAGCGCAGACGCGGTCGACAGCAGGACATCTCGCTCGCGGCCGTAGACCGCACCGACCCATCGCACCCGCGACGCGGCGTCTCCCGCGGCCGCGATGATCGGACGCCGATCAAAACCCGGTGCTTCGCCCGCAATCACGACATCGAGATCGGGCATCGACGCCGCCACTTGCTCGAAGGCGCGCGCCAACAGATCCAGTCGCTTGATCGGATGGAGGCGACCCAGAAACAGAGCGATTCGCCGATCACGCGGAATAGCCAACCGCTCGCGCAGGTCGCTCTGTTCCCGCGGGCCGATCGGGTCAGCCCTCATCGCCACCGGATTCGGGATCTGCACGATCGGTTTCTCCGGCCAACTCGCGACGATGGTCTGCTGCTCACCGGGAGAGGTCGTATGGATCAACGCCGCGTCGCGGACGGTTCGGCGGTCGAACAGCCGCCACGCCGCCCGCTTGCGCATTCGGTGGTGGGCAACGGCCGCCGGCTCCAGCATTCCCCGTGCCGACAGGACGACGGGCAGGTTGGCACGGCGTGCGACCCGCGCCGCAGCCCAACTGGTCGCGTTGAACAATCCGTGCAGGTGAATCAGGTCCGCGTCAGCGGCGGCGGTCATCAACGCGGTCGGCAACCCGCGGCCCGCGAGCAGGAAGCGCGGGGACCGCAAAGGAAAATAACGCGTCGCGACGCCCTCGTATGAGGTGCCGCCGACGTGAGCGTCCAGTTCGCCGCCGACATTGGCTGTCGTGGTGAACACCTCGACGTCGACACCGACCGAGGGCAGTGCCTGACAGAGCGCGAGGATACTATGCGGCGGACCGCCGAAACCAAATGCCGGCGCGAAATACGCCGTGACGTGAACCACACGAATGACGCTTCCGATGAGTCCTCGTTACCGAACCTGACCGACGACGCTACCCGCCTCGCGGCGACGGCTGGCATATAGGAGATGGTCGAAAATAACGGCGAGACCGCCGACATAGATCATCGACGTCAGGAGCTTGCCCATCAGCTTCGCCCACGCGATGTTGTAAGGCATCAAATTGCTCCAGAAGGCCACCGCCAATAACGCGAGCAGGATCTCCTCAAAATGGATCTGCGTGACAAACCACCGGTAGGCCAATCCGAGAAAGACGCCCAGCGCCAGTGGCGGCAAGAACATCCACGGCACGCCGAAATCCACGTAGGACTGCGCCACCGTACCAAAGGCGATTGTCGTTCGCTGCTCACGGCCCGCGACGTAGACACCTGAGTACTTTCGGACGTCTTCACTCTCTGACGGCAAATCCTTTTTATCGGGGAAGAGAAACCGCGGTGAAACAATGTGCCGGAGCGCGCCGCCGATCAGGGCCCCTTCTTCATGCGGAAGCACACTTGGCACCCGATCCAGAACGAGGGCCGTGTAGTAAATTTCCCAAACCCTGTTGGCAAGTGCGTCGACGTCAAAGAGTTTGTTGTCCCAATCCCTGTTCCACCAATAGCCCAGTTCACGCGTCGCGAAGGCCAGCCGGTCGCCGGGCGTTCGTGCCGCATTGGTGACCATGTCCTCGCGAATGGCGCCACGGATGCCGAGCCAGATGACGCTCGAGAATATGACCGCGCCGATCAGAGAACCAATCACCACCCAGTGGCCGACGCGGCGCGGCTTCAATATCTCAACCGCGGCTATCAACGCCAGGATGATCGGCTCCTTGAAGCTGGCGTAAAATCCGGTAAAGCCGCGCGCGGTTTCAAACATCAAAATCACCAGCACGAGCAGGAACTGCTGCTCCTGAAAGAGCCGGCGAAACAATAGGTACAACACGCCCATCTGCAAGGCCGAGATTGCGAGAATCGGCTGCGTGAGGACGAAAAACCGATCTGAAAACAACGTCAGCAAATCGCGCGACAGCATCGCCATGACGTAGGCCGCCATCAGCTGTTTGAGAGAGACGCGGAACTGCAACTGTTCAATCGGCGGCCGTCGGCCGCTCATGATCTTGTTGCCGGCAAGGAATCCGAGAAACAGCATCACCAGCGAAATGGTCGCGTAGACCATCATCAGATGGTACTGGGGCGCCTGGTGCCCCATCAGAGGACGCTGGGTGACGCCGAAGTAAAAGACGCCGGCAAGGATCTGGAACAGGTGAAACGAAAACGAGAACTGCAACCCTGGCGGGCCCTCGTCGGTGGGCAGGAACCTCCAGAACGACCACATCGCGAGCATGCCAGGCAAGACGATCCAGTCGCCGGTGAGATTGGCGAAAACCGCACTGACGGCAATCGAGACCCACAGGCCACGCGCCGCAATAAACTGCGCGATCGACCTGCCCTGGGGCGCGCTCGTGGACAACCCGCTCTTCATGAATCCTGTTTCGCGGCGGCGCGCAGGTGCGCCGCGACCCCTCGATGATACGCCTCCCACGTATACAGTGCGCCGACGACCTGTGACGGCCCGCGCCCGTGGTCGAACCAGTCAGCGAGCACACCGGCCACCATCTCGCGTCCCCACAGCTCGACGACGGTCGATTGCGGTGCGAGAATCGTCGCTTCAATGCGCTCGCGAATCCCGGGGCTCGCCGATTCTTCGGCGTCATTGGTGTAGGTCCGTGAGAATGAAGTCACTGTCAGGCCG
>DATLXN010000033.1:0-129280 GCA_035575715.1 Vicinamibacterales bacterium
CCGTCGCCTACCTGCACGCCCTACGCGGGTTGCTGTCGTCAACGCGCAAGAGCGATGTCGTCGTCGCGCCGCCGTTCACCGCGATTCAGGCCGCGAGCACCGCCGCGCGCGACAGTGACATCGGCATCGCGGGGCAGAATCTTCACTGGGAACGGGACGGCGCGTTCACCGGAGAAATCACCGCGGGCATGTTGCGTGAAGCGGGGGCGACGCATGTCATCATCGGCCACTCCGAGCGGCGCACGTTGTTCGGCGAGACCGATCAGACCGTCAACCGCAAGTTGATCGCTGCGCTCGGCGCGCAGCTGATCCCGATCGTCTGCGTCGGCGAGACGCTGGCGCAACGCGATGCAAATCAGACCCTCGGCGTCCTCGATCGCCAGGTCAAGGACGGTCTCGAGACGATTACCGGCGACCAGCTGGCCGCGCTGGTCGTCGCCTACGAACCAGTCTGGGCGATTGGCACCGGCCGCACCGCGACGGCGGCCCAGGCCCAAGAGGCGCACGCGCATATTCGCGGTCGTCTGCGGCAATGGTTTGGTGCCGGGCCTGCCGAGCGGTGCCGGATTCTCTACGGTGGCAGCGTCAAGCCCGAGAATGCCGCGGCGCTGGGTGCGGAGGCGGATGTGGACGGGGCGCTGGTCGGCGGGGCCAGCCTGGACCCCAAGGCATTCGCCGAAATCGTCCGTTTGATATACTGACTGCTTGCGCCTGCGGGTGTGGGCGCGTCCTTACATCATGTTGTATTACCTGTTTGTCTCGGCCTTCGTCTTCGTCTCGCTGCTGCTGATCATCGTCATCCTGTTGCAGCAGGGGAAGGGCGGCGATATTGCCAGCGCGTTTGGCGGTGGCAGCAGCCAGGCGGCGTTTGGCGCACGCGCCGGCGCCACGTTGCTGACCAAAATGACAGCCGGCCTCGCGGCGGCGTTTATCGTGTTGTCCCTCACCCTCGCGGTCTGGGGTCAGCGCGGTGGCAGTTCGGTGGTCGGCGGCGTCGAGGGACCCGCACCGGCGGTGGCCCCGGCGACAACCCCGGCGCCGGGCAATACGACACCTCAGTAGTTCTCACCTGCCTGCGGAAGTGGCGGAATTGGCAGACGCACCAGCTTGAGGGGCTGGCGGTAGCAATATCGTAGGGGTTCGAGTCCCCTCTTCCGCACCAACCTTCGCTGTCTTGCGCCAGCTACGGCTGGCAAGCTCATGAAGGTGCTAGAAGGCCGCCAGAAATGGCCGCCTTTGTTTTGTCCTTGTCAAAATATTCACTTTCCTGACGTAACAGAAACTGTACCTTTGTACCGATTCCTACCCGGGGAATCAAGCGGCCAAATTAGAGGTAATATAAACAACAATATTGACAGTAAATATCTGTTCCATATGCGCTTATGAGAGATTATAAAGCGGACAATGAACCGGCCAAAAATACGGCAGAGGACCGTTGTGAAGGTGTCACCGCGATGGAGCCTCTTGTGCTCTCAGAAGGCTCCCGCCATCGGGTCCGGTTGAATGATCTCGCCGTCGAGTTGGCTGCAGCCTCGGCCGGTTTCAGGCGAAGCCTACCGCTTGGGATCGTGAAAGCACTGGCGGACTTGGTCCGCTCGATGAATTGCTACTACTCAAATCTGATTGAAGGCCATTACACACATCCTGTGGACATTGAGCGTGCGCTCAAGAATGACTACAGTGCTGACCCTGCGAAACGGAATCTCCAGCTCGAAGCAAAGGCCCATGTCGCCGTCCAGCAGTGGATTGATCAGGGAGGCGTAAAAGGAGCTGCTTACGCTGTCCAGTCCCTGAGTGAGATTCACCGGCGCTTTAGTGAACTGCTCCCTGAGGAGTTGCTTGTCATCTCGGACCCTGACACTGGGAAGAAGGTCGAGGTGTTGCCGGGCGAATTTCGGGCGAATGATGTGCAGGTCGTCCGGCACGTCGCGATTAGTCCAGGCGCGGTGCCCCGATTTATGGCTCGCTTCGACGAGACCTACAGCCGACTCGGGAGATCCGAAACGATCCTCGCCGCAGCAGCCGCGCATCATCGGCTACTTTGGATTCACCCTTTCGCAGACGGCAATGGTCGCGTGACGCGGTTGATGTCGCATGCAAGCCTGCTTGAGACGCTGGATACGGGCAGCATCTGGTCCGTTGCGAGAGGTCTCGCCCGAAATGCCGCCGACTACAAGAAGCATCTGATGGATAGCGACTCGGAACGCCGCGGCGACCTTGATGGCCGTGGCAATCTAAGCGAAGAGGCCCTTGCCGATTTCACGGAGTTTTTCCTGCGCATCTGTCTCGATCAGGTGCGATTCATGGAAGGACTGGTGCAGCCGGATCGGCTTCGCGATCGGATTCTTGTGTGGGTTGAAGAGGAAATCAGGGCCCGGCAGTTGCCGCCCAAATCTGGGCAGGTTCTCGAAGCCGTGTTATTCCGGGGTGAACTGCCTCGCGGTGATGTTTCATCCTTGCTCGGCGTCAGCGATCGCGGCGCCCGACGCGTCGTCTCTGCGCTGCTGGAACGCGGCGTGCTCGCTTCAGAAAGCACGCGGGCCCCTTTGACTATTACTTTCCCGGCAGCCCTGGCAGCGCGATGGATGCCGGGTTTGTTTCCTGAGCATACCCAGCAAGACTAGGCGGTCCCTTGCCGACATTGCCGTTGAATCCGGATGGTGGCCTTTGTCGTCATGTCGTCAAGCGCTGTCCGACCGTAGCGCGCGACCGCGCCTTCGAAGTATTGTGTCGATCGCTTTGACGGACCTGAGGCTCGCAGCCCGGCGCCTGGCTGCCACCCCGTTCTTCACCATCTTCGCGGTGCTGTCGCTCGCCGTCGGCGTCGGCGTGACAACGGCGGTCTACTCCGTTGTCGATTCGGTGTTCTTGAAGGCGCCAGGCATTCGCAACCCCGAGGCCGTCGCCTTCATCGTCACGCCCGCCGACGCGGGACTGTTGATCAGGGGATCGATCTCGCAGCCGGATTTCGCAGACCTGCGTGCCGCGCAGTCACCCTTTAGCAGCGTCTCCGCAAGCGCCACCTTCTATCCGGCCGTGACGTCCTCGCTCACCACCGAGACGCTGACGGCCGAAGCTGTCGATGGTGCGTATTTCTCAACGCTCGGCGTCAGCGCTGAAATCGGCCGGTCCATCCAGCCAGCCGACGATGCCGACGGCCGACGTGTCGTGGTCCTGAGCCACCGGTTGTGGCGCGCCCGGTTTGCTGCCGACCACGCGGTCGTCGGCCAGACGGCGCGCATCTCGGGTCATACGTTTGAAGTGATCGGTGTCGCGCCGGCGACTTTTGAGGGGGCAATCGGTGGCCTCTCCGGCACCAGCCTGTGGATTCCGCTGTCGGCGGAAGCCTCGTTGGCGCCGCCGACAACGACGCTCCCGCGAGAGCGCCGACGGCTGTTGGTGTTTGGCCGGCTCAAGCCCTCGGTCACGATGCCGACCGCGGCGGCGGCCGTGGCCACCATCGCGGCAAACCTCGACGCCTCGTTCCCGCCACGGTCGCGTGCGGGCGAGACCAAAGCGAGTGAACGCCCCTGGCTCGCACGGTCCGCCGCCGAAGTCACCCAAGCCGACAATCTCTTTCGCCGCTTCGGGCTGACACTGGTCGCACTGGTTGGCTTGGTGCTCGCGGTCGCGTGCACCAACCTCGCCAATCTGGTTCTGGCGCGCAGCACCATTCGGCAACAGGAGCTTGCCGTGCGCTCCGCGCTGGGCGCGTCACGGTGGCGACTGGTCCGCGAACAGCTCGCCGAAAGCGTGTTGCTGGCCGTCGGCGGAGCGGTGGCCTCCTACCTTGTTTTCCAGGGCCTCCGCGCCGCGGTCGATGCCGACTTTCAGATCGGGCTGCCGATGGGCGGGCGCTGGCAGCTCTCGATTCATCCGTCGCTCGACGCGTCGGCACTCGCGGTCGCCGTCATCGCGCTCCTCGTCTCGCTCACCGTCTTCGGGCTCGAGCCCGCCCTGCGGCTGACCAGGTCCCGTGATGTGAGGAGCGCACTTGGCGGGGGCAAAGGCAGTCTCGCAGTGCCGGGAGCCGGGCGACGCCGGGTGTTGCTGCGCTGGCAAGTGGCCATCTCGGCCGGGTTCTTCATCGTCGCGACGATGTTCGTCAGGCTGACGATTACCGAGGCGCAGCACGAACCTGGCGTGCAGATGGACAGGTTGGGCGTGGCGTCGTTGCAGTTGCCCGCACATCAGTGGGGCGAGGAGCGGGTGCGCCAGACCATGGCGCGCATCCAGCAAGAGGCGCGTAACGATCCAAACGTCGAGGCGGTGTCGGTCTCGACCGGGCTGCCATTTGGCATCCGCGGCCCGATGCGTCTGGTGCTGTCGACCCCGGACAACCCTGCGCTCAAGAGTGAACTCGAGCGGTCAACGCCCACGGCGACCGGCATCGCGGCGACGCCGTCGATTTTCACAACGCTCGGCGTGACGATGGTGCGCGGGCGGGGCTTTGATGATCGCGATCACGCGGCCGCGGCGCCGGTCGTCGTTTTGAGCGACTTCACCGCGCGCCGGATATTCGGCGCGAGCGACCCGATAGGGCAGAAACTCGTGATTCAGCGTCGTCCCTCACGCGGTGATCCTCCGGCGACCGCCACCGTCATCGGCATCGCGCGCGATACCGACGTCGGGCGTCTGTTCGGTGACCCGCGCATGTTCGTCTACCTGCCGTTTGCGCAGCGCTACGATTCGCTGCTGACGGTCGCGGTCCGCTCGACCGGCGACGCGAATCTGGCCGCACGCGCGGCGCAGGCTGCGATTCGCCGCGCCGATCCGGATCTCGCGATCGACCTGACTGGCACTGCCCGGACCATTCTTGCGGGTCCATTCGTCGTGCTGCGAGCCGCCGGCATCGCGGCACTCGCGCTGGGTGGCCTGACGCTGCTCTTGGCGATGGGCGGACTGTTCGGCATCCAGTCACACACCGTGTCGCATCGGACACCGGAGATCGGCGTCCGCATGGCGTTTGGCGCCACTGCTGGTCAGATCCAACGCATGGTCTTGAAAGACGGTTATCGGCCGGTGCTCGAGGGCCTGGCCCTCGGGTTATTCATCGGTGTCGCCGGGCGGACGATAGTCCGCGCCTACTTGGAGGTGGACATCAGCGTGGTCGATCCGTGGACCCTGCTGGTGGCCCTGCCGCTGATCGGGTCGGCGTTCTGTGCCTGTTATTATCCGGCGCATCGTGCGGCGCGCGTCGACCCGAATGTCGCGCTGCGCCATTTGTGAACGCCGCGCGTAACATCGACGCGATACACTCTGCCGGCCCGCGAATTGGGCCAGGCCACCCATGCACACTGCTGCTGCGTCCCGCATCCTGCTCATTGCCCTGATCCTCGGCGTTGCCGCGTCGGGCGGTGCACCTGTCGGTGCTCGCCTCGCCGCGCAGCAATCGCCCGCCGCCGTGCCGCTCGAAAAGCCGCGGTGGTATAAGGGCAACACCCACACCCATACACTGAACTCCGACGGCGATTCGACGCCCGCCGAAGTGGTGAGCTGGTATCGCGAACACAATTACCAGTTTCTGGTGCTCACCGATCACAACTTCCTGACGTCAGTCGACGCGCTCAACGGTCTCTATGGCGCCGCCGAACAGTTTCTGGTGATCAAAGGCGAAGAGGTCACCGATCGGTTCGGCGACAAGTCCCTGCACATCAACGGGCTCGACGTCAGTGGACGCGTCGCCCCTCAGGGTGGCAGCTCCGTCGTCGATGTGCTTCAACGGAATGTCGACGCGATTCGTCAGGCCAACGGCATTCCCCACATCAATCACCCGAACTTCCGCTGGGCGATCACGCGGCAGGAACTCGAGCAAGTGCGCAATAACAGACTGCTCGAGATCTTCAACGGCCATCCGCAGGTCAACAATCTGGGTGGCGGCGGTGTGCCAGGAATGGAAGAAGCGTGGGATGCCATCTTGTCGAATGGCACGCTGCTCTACGGCATCGCCGTCGACGACGCGCATACCTTCAAACAGCCAGGCAACCCTGACGTGCCGGGGCCGGGACGCGGCTGGATCGCCGTCCGCGCCGCGCGGCTCGAGGCACGCGCGCTGCTCGACGCGATCGAGCGCGGCGATTTCTATGCGTCGACCGGTGTCGAAATCAGCGACTATCAGGCGACCGCGCGCGCGATCACCCTGAGCGTCAAGGCCACGACGTTCTCGAGGTACCGGGTGCAGTTTATTGGCAAAGGCGGCCGCGTGCTGAGTGAGACGGCCGAGCCAACCGCGACCTATTCATTCAGAGGTGACGAAGTTTACGTCCGCGCCAAGGTGATCGAGAGCAATGGACGGATGGCGTGGACCCAGCCGGTGATCGTGGCGTCGCGCGGCGCCGCTCCGGCCGAAGCCGCCACGATGTTCCTCGCCGGGATCGTCGTTGTCGGTGGATTGTTCCGATGGCGGCATCGTTCGCGATAGCCACACGCGCGGCGCGGAGAGGAGTCACTGATGGCAGAAGAGCAAGCCGGCGGAGAATTCGATTGGGTCGCGGCGCAGTCGATGTGCAATACAGAATCGATGTTCACGCAGCTGCACGCCGGCGTCGAGAAGGACGTCAGCAGCCGCAACCGGTTGACGGGTCGCGACGATGACTGGCGTTTCGAACTGCACGCCGACGACGATGGGTTTGAAGTAACGCGATTGCGCGCCGGCGACACGAAAGTGCTGGCCGCCGTCACCTTCGAGCAACACGGGCGTCGCATTCTCGTGCACGGTGAGGACGTCGAGGTCGCACTCACCGTCATCGTCATTCTTGACGTGGCCGGCCACTGCCGATTTGTCGTCGGTGAAGCCGAATATTCCGATTGGGAAATTCGCCGCATGGCGCTTGAACAGTTGTTTTTCGAAGACGCAGGCGACTGACCGACACGGAAACCTCGAGACGATTGCGGGCATCAGATTCGTCATGCACCTCCACTCCGTGCTGCGCGGCGCCCACGCCTATCTCACGCCCTCCGCCGTGCTCGCGGAATTGACCGCGGAACAAGCCTGCCAGCGACCGGGCGAATCACCGCACTCGATCGCCGAGATCGTCGCGCACATGGCGTTTTGGCAGGATTGGTTCCTGAACCGCTGCGACGGCATCGCCACGCCACCGCCGGCACACGCCGAACTCGGCTGGCCGACCGTCGCCAGTGTGCGGTGGGACGTGATCGTGCAACGCTTCGAAAGCGGCTTTGCCCGCGCGCTTGCGCTCGCCGACGACGACACACGACTTGCACAACCGATCACTCCACCATTGGAGTTCGGGCACCTCAAGCACTACACCGCCGGCGATGCACTGATTCACCTCTCGATTCACAATGCGCATCACTTCGGACAGGTGATTACGCTCCGTCAACAGATCCAAACCTGGCCACCGCCGGCCGGCAGTTGGACATGGTAAGTGCACCCTAGGCTGCGTTTCGACGCCACATTTTCTCCACACTCAACTCTCAGGGCGAGCGTTGCTTGGCGTGCAAGGCGATACGCAGCTGTTCCACGTATCCACGGAATAATGGTTGGATGCGGACCCACAGGAATAGACCGATCGGGATGGTGGCGGCGCGTGTCGCAATGGCAGCGGCGCTGATCGTGACGCCCACACGTGGGCACGCGCAAGAACGCACTATTCCTCAAGGGCCGCTGACGCTCGAGCAGGTGCTGGCAGTGGCCGAAGCGCAAAGCGAAAGCATCGCCGGTGCGGAAGCAGGCATCCGACGTGCCGAGGGTGAACAACTCCGCGCGCGCAGTGGCCGCCGGCCGCAACTGTCCGGTGCAGCGAGCTACGATCGCGCGCTGGCATCCGAGTTCTCGGGCATCTTTGACAGCGGCGGCGCTCCGCCCTGCAGCGCCTTCACGCTCAACCCCGCCGCCCCACTTGACGCGCGCGTCACCGAGATCGAACGCGCGATTGATTGCGGCGCGATCGGCGGGTCGTTGTTTGGCGGCCGCGGCGATTCGGGCGACGGCGGCAACAGCCTGCCGTTTGGCCGTGCGAACACCTGGCGGTTTAGCCTCGCGTTCTCGCAGTCGTTGTATTCAGGCGGCCGTCTCGACGCGCTCGACGATCTCGCGGCAGCGGGCCGAGAAAGCGCCGACCTCGCCCTGACCTCGACCCGCGCACAACTCCTCTTCGACGTGACCCAGGCCTTTTACGACGCCGCGCTGAGCGATCGGCTGGTGGCGATTGCCGAGGCAACGATCGGTCAGGCCGAGGCCACCTTCAAACAGGTGGAGGTCTCGTTCGACGCCGGCACCCAGCCGGAGTTTGAACTGCTCCGCGCCCGTGTCACCCGCGACAACCAAACCCCGGCGCTGATTCGCCAGCGCGCGAACCGCGATCTCGCGCTGCTCCGGCTCAAGCAACTGCTCAACCTGCCAGCCAATCATGATTTGCAACTGGCCTCGCAGTTGGACGATGCGGCGCTCGCGCCGCCGCCGGTGTTTGCGTCACGGCTAGCAACCGCCGAAGCGGCCCTTGCCGCGCAGGATCGGCCGGCAGCCGTGGTGTTGAACGCAGACGTTGACGAGCGCACGGCCGTGCGTGAAGTCGGCGCCGTCGTCAAGCTGCGCGAAGCGGCGCTCGCCGCGGCACGTGCCGAGCGGCTGCCATCCGTGTCGGTCAACTCCAATTACTCGCAGGTGTCATATCGGACCGTGCCGATCAGCGACTTTCGCAACAACTGGACGGTCGGAGCCACGATGCAGGTGCCAATCCTGACTGGGGGCCGGCTGCGGGCCGACCAGCTCGTCGCGCAAGCGGACCTGGACCAGAGTCGCATTCAGCTGCAACAGGCGACTGAACTCGCCGCGCTCGACACGCGCTCGGCCCTGGCTGAGCTCGGTGCCGCCTTTGCCGCGTGGCAGGCGGGCTCGTCGACGATCCAACAGGCGGTACGCGCCTACGAGATCGCTGAAGTGCGCTACCGAGCCGGCGTCTCGACGCAGCTTGAATTGTCGGACTCACGCTTGCTGCTGCAACAGTCGCAAACCAATCGCGCGCAAGCCGCCCGCGATCTGCAGGTCGCACGCGCCCGCCTGGCGCTGCTCCCCCACTTACCACTGTCCATGGCGCCCGCCGGTGGACGCGCCACGCCCCAGTTCTCAGCGCCGCTGACCTTGCCCGCGCCGCCACGGCCGTTCGGCACCCAGCCGCGCAACGCTACGACACCGACTCAATCGACCCAGCCAGGAGTGCGCCAGTGATTCGTTGGTCTCGTTTCTTGTATCTCGCCGCGTTATGCGCCGCGCTCATCGCCACCACCGCCTGTGGGAGTGAGACCGACAAGCCGGTCGCCGAGGCGACGCCGCCCCCGATCCTCGTTGGCCAGGAGAACGTCGTCGCGGTCGTCCGCGAAACTATCGTGACTGGTCCGATCATTTCTGGCGAATTGCGTGCGGCGCGCGAAGCCACTGTCCGTGCTGAACTTGGCGGCTCGCTGGTGCAGTTGAACGTCGAAGAAGGTCAGACGGTGGCTCGTGGCGCGGTGCTCGGCCGGATCGAGGCGCCGGAACTCGAAGGCAGCCGGCGCTCTGCGGCGTCGTCACTCAAGTCGGCAGAGAACCAGTTGACGGGCGCGCGGCGCGAAACCGAACGGACCCAGCAACTGGTCACCGCCGGCGCACTCGCGGTCCGCGACCTTGAACTGGCGCGTAATAACGAGACTGCGGTGGAAGCGCAACTTGCCGACGCCCGATCGCGACTGGTGACCGCGCAAGCCCAGCTTGGCAATGCGGTGCTGCGTGCACCGATCGCCGGTACCGTCTCCGACCGTCCTGCCAATCGCGGTGACGTCGTGAGCCCGGGCACCGCCCTGTTTACGATCATCGACCCCTCGTCGATGCAGTTCGAAGCCTCGGTCCCCTCCGAAGAATTAGGGGCGCTCCGGGTTGGCGCAGCAGTGTCGTTCACCGTGCGCGGCTACGACCAACCTTTTGACGGCAAAATCACACGGATCAGTCCTGCCGCCGATCCGACGACGAGACAAGTGCCGATTTTTGTTTCGGTCCCGAACGTCGGGAATCGCCTGGTGGCCGGCCTGTATGCCGAGGGACGCGTGATCACGCAACAGGCGCTTGGCCTGGTCGTACCGGATGCTGCGGTCAACACAGCGACCAACGAGCCGTGGGTGCTGCGGGTGACCGGCGGCAAGACCGAGAAGGTCCGGGTCACCATCGGGGTGCGCGACCCGCGTACCGAGCGCGTCGAGATCAAATCGGGAGTGAACGACAAGGACCTGCTGCTGCGCGGCACCGCGCAGGGAATCGCCCCCGGCACGACCGTCACGGTCGGCGCCCCGGCGACGAGGTAAGCGATGTTTATTTCCGACATCGCTATCAAGCGCCCGGTCATCACCGTGGTCTCGATGTTGGCGCTGGTGGTGTTCGGCATCGCCGCGTTGACCCAACTCGATACCGACGAGTTCCCGGAAGTGCAACCGCCGATCGTCGCGATCGCGATGCCGTAGGCGCGTCGCCGGATACGGTCGAACGCGAAGTGATCGAACCGATCGAAGAAGTCCTCTCGGGGATCAGCGGCGTCGACCAGATCAGCTCGTCGGCGCTGGACAGTTTCGGCAACGTGATTGTGACCTTCGTCTTCGAGAAGGACCTGCAACAGGCCACGCAGGAAATCCGCGACGAGATTTCAGGGATTCGCAACGAACTGCCGCCGGAGATGGAAGAGCCGATCCTGACTCGGTTCGATCCTACCGACCAGCCGATCGTGTCGTTGACGCTGTCGTCGACGGGCCTGAGTAACTCGGACCTGACGCGTCTGGTCGACCCCGAGATCACCCGCGAGTTCCGCGGCCTGCAAGGCGTGGCGCAGGTGAACGTGGTCGGCGGCATTGAGCGTGAGCTGTCGGTGGAGATCCGGCCGCGCGATCTCCAGGCATCGAGCGTCAGCGTTTTTCAGGTGGTGCAGGCCATTCAAAGCCAGAACCTCGCCGCGCCGGTCGGCCGGCTGACCCGCGACCTCGATGAGCGAACCATCCGTTTGCGCGGCCGCCTGCTGACACCGCCGGATTTCGCGCAGCTGGTCGTCGCGGAATCAAACGGCCGGATCGTTCGGCTCGGTGATGTCGCCAGCGTCCGCGACGGCACCGAAGACCCGCGCTCGGCCGCCTATTACGACAGCGAAGCCGCGGTCGGGATCGACATCGTCAAGTCGAACGGATTCAGCACCACCGCGGTGGCCGAGGATGTCCGGCGCGAGGTGGAAAAGATCCAGTCGCGGCTGCCGGGCGGGGTGACCTTGCGGGTGGTCCGCGACGCCGGCACCCGCGTCGCCAATTCCGTCCGCAACGTGGAAGAAGCGCTGATCGAAGGCGCCGTGCTCACGGTGCTGGTCGTCTTCCTGTTTCTCAACTCGTGGCGGTCGACGGTGATTACCGGTTTGGCGCTGCCGGTGTCGGTGCTCGCGTCATTCGTCGCGGTGTGGGCGTTTGGCTTCACGCTCAACACGATGTCGCTGCTGGGGCTGTCGCTGGCGATCGGGATCCTGATCGATGACGCGATCGTGGTCCGCGAAAACATCGTGCGTCATGTCGATATGGGCAAGGGTCACTACCAGGCCGCCTTCGAGGGCACTGACGAAATCGGTCTCGCCGTGGCTGCGACCACCTTCTCGATCGTCGTGGTCTTCGTGCCGATCGCGTTCATGGGCGGCATCGCCGAGCAGTGGTTTGCCCCGTTCGCGCTGACCATTGCCAGTTCGGTGCTGGTGTCGCTGTTCGTGTCGTTCTCGCTCGACCCGATGTTGTCCGCCTATTGGCCCGACCCGCACTACCAGCCGGAGGAGCGCTGGTGGATTTCACGGGTCCTCGCGCGTTTCAACAGCTGGTTTGATCGGCAGGCGGATCGCTATAAGACCGTCATCGCGTGGGCGCTCGACCATCGACTGTCAATGGTGGCGCTGGCCATTGCGGCATTCGCGGGCGCGCTCGCGCTACCGGCGATGGGCTTGATCGGCGCCAGTTTCTTTCCGGTCACTGACGACTCCGAGTTCACGATTGCATTGACGACGCCGTCCGGATCGAATCTCGAGTACACCAAGATCAAAGCGCTCGAGGTCGCGCGGTTTGCCAAGACCAAGCCGGAGGTGGCCTACACCTACACCACGGTCGGCGGCCAGGGCGACTCCGTCGACGGCGCCTCGGTGTTCGTCAAGCTGACCGCCAAGCACGAGCGTGAACAGAGCCAGGAAGCGGTCGCTGCCGACATCCGCGCCGAGGTCGCGCGGATGGTCGGTGTGAAGGCGTCGATCGCCGGTGGCTTCGGCGATCAGAAACAGATTCAACTGCAGCTGCAGGGGCCGGAGACCGCGACACTCCTGACGCTGGCCGACCAGGTGATGGCCGTCGTGCACCAGGTGCCTGGTGCCGTCGACATCGACTTATCGACCAAAGGTCAGAAGCCGGAGCTCGATGTCGAAGTCGACCGCGGCCTCGCCGGCTCGCTCGGCGTCACCGTGGGTCAGGTCGCACAGGCGCTGCGGCCGGCCTTCGCCGGCATCGACGCCGGTGATTGGATTGATCCGTCCGGTGAAACGCGCGACGTCACGGTGCGACTGGCGCCCCAATCGCGGACCAACGTCCAGGACCTCCAGTCGCTGCCGCTGCTGATCGCCGGACCGGAAGGCCGGCAGACAAGCATTCCACTTGGGCAGGTCGCCAAGGTCACGCCGTCGCTCGGGCCGGCCCGCATCGACCATCTCGATCGCGACCGCGTGATCACCGTGCAAGCCAATACGCAGGGACGACCGCTCTCAGAAGTGATCGCCGATATCACGGCGCGGCTGTCAGAGCAGGTGCAGCTGCCCCCGGGCTATACCCTCAATCAGGGCGGTGAGACCGAAGACCAGAACGAGGTGTTCGGCCGAATCATCTTCGCGCTGCTGGTCGCGGTGATGTTGATGTATTTCGTGCTGGTGGTGCAGTTTGGATCGTTTCTCGATCCGCTCTCGATTCTGCTGTCGCTGCCGCTGTCGCTGATTGGCGTGATGCTCGGCCTGCTGATTACCGGCTCGACGCTCAACCTGATGAGCATGATCGGCGTCATCCTGCTGATGGGGATCGTGGCCAAGAACGCGATCCTGTTAATCGATTTCGCCAAGTGGTCCGAGGAGAAAGGGATGGAGCGGCGAGAAGCGCTGATCGAGGCCGGGCGGGTGCGGCTGCGGCCGATTCTGATGACCACCTTTGCGTTGATCGCCGGCATGATTCCGGTCGCGCTCGGGGTCGGGGAAGGCGCCGACTTCCGCGCCCCGTTGGGGGTCGCGGTCATCGGCGGCGTGATCACGTCGACGGTGCTCACCTTGCTGGTGATCCCGACCGTCTACGAAATCCTCGCCGACTCGCGTGACTGGCTGACGGCGAAGTTCACCAGCCGGCCTGTGCCACGTCACGGTACGCAGACCGGCGTCGAGCCTCAGTCGTTGTGATGGAGCTCGTACTCGCGCTGGGCGCGCGCGTTTTCTGATCCCTGCCTGGCATCACGCTTTTTTGCCGCCTTGAGGGCCAGTGCGTGCGTGCCCTCGGATTTGACTGCCGCCAGCGAGATCAGCCGTTCGAGGTCGGTGGCGGCGCATTTGGGACACGCCGGAACCGTGGCCTTGAGGACCAGCATCTCGAACTCGTTGTCGCAACCCTTGCAGCGGTATTCAAAAATCGGCACCAGACCACCTCGTGAATCGAGAGTAGCATGCTTGGTAAACTCTGACTGGTAGGAGTCTTACCGTCGATGATCCGCATCACCGACACGCTGGCCATTGACGAGGCCGATATTCAGGAACGGTTTGTCCGGGCGTCCGGCCCTGGCGGACAAAACGTCAACAAGGTCTCGACTGCCGTCGAGCTGCGGTTTGATCTCGACGCCTCATCGCTCCCGTCGCAGGTCAAGGCTCGACTGGCGACCCTTGCCGGCAAGCGGATGACCAGCGACGGCGTGGTGGTGATCGACAGCCGCGAACACCGCACCCAGGCGCAGAACCGTGACGCCGCGCGCGAGCGATTGATTGCATTGCTTCAGCAGGCCGCGGTCCGACCGAAGAAGCGCACACCGACCAAGCCGAAAAAAGCCGCCAAGGAAAAACGGCTGTCGACCAAGAAATTTCGCGCGACCATCAAAGCCGGCCGCCAGCGGATTACAGACGACTGAGCGGCCGACCCCCTTCTCTGTGCTTACCAGCGCACGTCGGCGCCGATCCGAACGATGCGGCCCTGAAGGATCACGGCCGGGCGCTTGTAGGTCTCGGCACCGAACTGTGAGGTCACGATGCCGGTGTAGTCATCCGAGTTGAGTGCATTGAACAGATCCATCTTCGGCAACACGCTGATGCCCTTGAACTCGAATCGTTTGCTGACCGAGAAGTCGAGTTGATTGATGCGCGGGGTGAACTCGGTTTCCGGCGCCACCAGCGGCACGTTGAGGAACGCCGCGCCCGACGCCGCCAGGTTCGGCAGCACCAACGCGCCAGGCGTGCAAGGGCCGGTGCAGCCGGGGGCGTAGCGCAGCGTCGGCGTCACGCGCCAGAACGTCGCCTGACCATTGGGCTGATCGAAGCCGGTACCGGCCGTGAAGCCGCCGTAGGCCTGCGCGGCGCTACCGGTGATATAGCCGTTCAGGCTCTGCAGTGCGGCACTGACCGAGACCCCGTACCACGGCAACGGGTAGACGACCGTCGCCTTGAACTGCTTGGCCCACGGAATGCCGCTCTGGCTCTGGTCGCAGTAGAGCAGGCGATTGGGGTCGCTCACCGCGGCGACGCAGGTGTCGTTGAGCGAGCGTTCGATATTGATGCCGCCAAAGGCGCGCACGCCGCGCGGCAAGCGCGCATTGAAGCCCAGGTCGAAGCCGTTGTACCAGCGCTTCATGTCCTCGTTGGTGCTGTCGATATTGGCGACCGCGCGCGAGAACGCCGGCTTCACCGTGAAGACCCGGATGACGCTCCCGTCAAGCGGGCTGACCACGTCGGCAGCATCGTAACTGTCGGCACTGCGCAGGCTGTTGCTGCGCATCGTCAGGTTCTTGAAATCACTTCGGAAATATTCGAAGGACAGGCTCAGACCAGACATCACCTCTTGCGTGACTCCGGCATTGAAGGCCATCTGATAGGGGCGCTTCAGGTCGGGGTCGAATTGCGCCAATGACCGCACGCCAAAATTCGCTGGCAGGCCGGCGAAGTTAATTTCGCAGCCAGGCGTCAGGAAGGTGCAGCCGCGCTCACCCTGCGCGATGTCATCACCGTTGACGTCGTTCCAGGTCAGCACCTGACTGGTCAGCGCGGTCGGGTTATACAACTGCGCAAAACCGGTGGTCGCGGCGGTCACAAACTTGTTGTAGCCGGCGCGAATCGCGGTTTTGCCGTTGCCGCGCACGTCGTAGACAACCGAGAGACGGGGCGAGAACGTGCTCCAGGTCGGCAGCACAATATCGTCGTAGGCGGGGACATTGGCAAACCGCCCGCTCTGTGCGTCCTGCCCGACTACCCGCTGTTTCACGTAATCCCAACGCAACCCGTAGTTGATGGTCAGCTTGCTCAAGTTCCAGGAGTCCTGAGCGTAGAACCCGGCATTCGCGTCGAGGTTTTCCTGGACCACGAGCGGGGTATTCAGCACGGTCACCCGCACCGGTACCCCACTGGCGTAGGTCTGATACAAGTCGCCGTTGGCATTGTTGTAGCGGCGAAACGGACCCCACTGAAACAGGCCGCCGACCTTAAAGGCGTGCGAACCGGTGACGTAGGATGCCGACGACTGCAGGTTGTAGCGGTCGGGATAATTACCCAACTGGGCGCCTGACGCATTCCATAACAATCCGGTATTGTCGTCATTCTTGCGGACATTGCGGTACCACGCGTCGGTGCCCCGCTCCGCAAAAATGCCCGGCTGGTAGAGGTTGTCGTAGCGCTCGCGATTGAATGAGAAGCCGTTTTCGAGCAGCACTTTTGACGAAGCGGTCGAGGTCCACTTCAGCGAACCGGTCGCAAACGTCGGCGTGTTCCAAATCACTGATGCCGTCTTCGGATCGGTCAGCGAACCCATGGCGTGGCCCCGCAATCGCAACGCCCGATCCATGTATGCCGCAAGTTTGTTCTTCTCGGACATCTGCCACGTCAGGCGCACCACCGGGTTGTCCATCTTTTCGTCGGACACGCCTTGCTCACACGAACCGGGATTATTACGGCATTGGGCATAGCCTTGCGGAAACGGGATGCCGTCCGGGGTGATAAAGGTGTTGGCGATCGGTTTGTCGTACTGAGCCCTGCGAAAGGCACCGTAGAACCACAGTTTGTCGCGAAGAATCGGGCCGCCCTGTTCCACGTTGACTTCATAGAAGTTCGCGATGCGATCGACGCCCGTCATGCCAAGCGAGCGGAGCCGGTCGGTGAGATTGTCACCCTGCCAGTCGGCGGGCGACTTGGCGAACTTGGCGCCGCCGCGCCACTGGTTACCGCCGTCTTTGGGCACCAGGTTCATGTTGACGCCGCCGGTCAGCGTTTCGGCGGACCCGCCTGCGGTCTGATAGACCGCTTCCTGGGTCATCGCTTCGTTGTGATACGCCTGCACGGCGCCATCGCCCATCAGGCCGTTGGTCATCAGGCCGTCAACGAGCACGACGGTTTGCGCGCCGCCCTGCCCCCGGATGGCGAAATAGGTCTGCTGCATCGCGCGCGAGCCGCCGACGTCCGGCGCGTTGAGCGTGACGCCGACGACCAGCTGGCCGAGACCTTGAATGGTCCTGGCGGTCGGCACCGCGTCGAGTACGTCGCGCGACAGGACCTGCTGCTTGACGTTGCTCTGCACGTCCACAGTCGGCGCCGCGCCGGACACCGTGATTGATTCCTGGAGCTGCCCGACGTTCAGTTCAATATTGATGGTGGCGGTGAAGTTGGAGCCGAGTTCGACGCCCTGGCGCGTCACCGTGTTGAAACCAGGGAGCGTGTAGGTGAGGTGATAGACGCCGGGGCGGAGGTCGATGATGCGGTAGACACCGTTTTCATCGGTCACCGCCGAACGCACCTTTTCGATCAGCGCCGGACTGGCCACTTCGACCGTCACGCCAGGCATCAGGCCCCAGACGTATCTCTCACCGTTCCGGCAAAGGCACTCTGTGCCGATGCCGCAGTCGGAAGCGCGGCGATACACGCCACTGCTACCGCCGCAACGAACCATTGTTTCGCTGACATCAACGCGCCTCCTCGACCTGGAACAAGGGAAGACAACCAATGCAGAGGCTACGCAGCGAGACCCGGCGAGTCAATCCCTCAATTCATGAGCGAACGCCATGGCAGCGATATCGTAGAGATGGCGACATCGACTCTTGGCGTGATCAATCGACTGTGAGGAAGATCGGGTTGGAATAAAACCACAAATCCGTCCACGGATTCTCACCGGGTTGATCGGGCAATGGCTCCAGATCGAAGGTGTTGGTGCCGCGAATGCGCAGATACCCGCTCCGCGTCAGCGGCGGGAGGACGATCTCGATCAGCCGGTCGGCGCCATTGGCGCGCCACTGGTCCGCGCCAAATCGACCAATCACACGAGTCGTCGGGTTGTGGTCGGCGTTCGCGTCGGTCGGCGGGCGAATCAGCTGCCCGGTGATGACATCGATGCGCGTCACGCCGGCCTTGTCACGGTTCGCGGCATCTCGTGCCGGGGCGCGAAAGCGCACGGTGACGCGGACGGGTTGTCCCGGGCGGACGCGGAGCTCGCCGCCAATCGCTGCCGAGCGGCCGTCGGACGCTGCCGTGACGTCCAAGGCGGTGATCACGTCGCCGGCCACAGCGAACATGCGGCCGCCTCGCAGGCCGTCGAGAATGTCATCCGCGTGTGGTCGGGCGAACACGTAGGTCTTGTGGAACTCGCCGGGCCAGAAGTCTGCGCCGGACCGTGACGTCTCGGTGTAGTGCGTGTGCGAATCGGAGGACGCCACGATCCAGAATCGGCGCCCCTCTGCCAACAACGCGTCCCACAATCCACCGACGACCGAGGTCATCGGATCAAAGCCGCCCCGGGTCGGCGCCGCCCGATAGCCGCCTCGCGACCCGGTCAGCCGTCCGGCACGATCCCGCTTGGGCGCGCCGTCGGTCGCCAGCCCACCGGCCTGGTGCCCCGGGCCGCCTTCCATGCCGCGATAGACGCGGGGCGCAACGCTGTTGTGGGCGCGAAACTCGCGCGGCTCATCGAGTCCGTAGCCGCCGGAACTGGGAGCCGATCGCGACGGGTGATTGGCGAACACCAACGGCAATCGCGGCAGGCGGGCCATGTAAAGCAGCGCCGCGCGCGCCGCCGCTTCGGAGTGACGAGCCGGCTCGCGCGGGAATACCTGGTTGGCGTCGAAGCGGCTTTCAAGTTCGAACAACACCGACCATTCATCCGCGGTGCGCGGCACGATCAACGTGTGATGGTCCATTGCCGGCATGTTCAGTTCCATGCCGTAAAACTGAATCAGGTCGGGAACGAGCCGGCGCGACGATTTGAGCTCTTGATAGGCCTGCGTGAGATTAAGTTTGGCGTGATTCGGCCCGCCATGGTCGGTCGTCACCATCCAACGCAAACCGAATTGCCGTGCCATCGCCGCATTCTTCGGTGTCGCGTACATCGCATCCATCCCGATGATCGCTTCGGGAGGATTCTTGCGACGGTCGTAACCGGGACTCCAGTGACTGTGAATATGTGAGTCACCCGGCAGCCACTCCCGCATGGGAGGTTGTGCCAGAGCGGCGGCACCCAGTGCGACGAACACGGCGAACAGCACCACGCGACGGGGCATGCCTGGCAAGTCTACTGCCCACGTGGGCAGCCGGAGGTGACCAAGGAACGAGGACGCAGTTCGGTGCCTAACTTTGCCGGCGCTGACTGCCCAATTTCCGCTCAGCCTCGAGCCAGTCGTCCTGATCGCGACCGTGGTCGCCGCCGCGCGACACGTAGATGGCGTAGGCTTCGGCGGCAATTTCGTCAGCCGATGGCGTCGCCGGCGTGGTGTCGGGATAAATCGCCGCAGCCTCAGCCACGATGTCACTTTCAGAGGGCTCGGCATGCGCCGGCTGCCGGTCGCGCTGTGTCGCATGCACCTGAGTGGTATCCGCCGGGTCGTTGTTGGAAACGATTGCCACGATTCCTCCTCTGCCGCACGTTCGGCGGCCTGGCATTGCATTCCATGCACAAACCATGCACGGTGCGCTGTCGTCCAACTCTGCAGCGGATGACTGACATGAACGATCTTGACGACCGGCCGCTCATCAGGCCAGCCCCCGAAGCCGACGCACGACCGGACCCCGTCGTCGCAAGCTCCCGGCGCGCCTTGGTGGCGATTACGGTCGTCGGAGTGATCCTCGGGGGATTTGCCGCTTGGTGGTGGACCAGCGACCGTCCGGCGCCCACTGCCGATGCGCTCACCGCCGGCACCGACGCGGTCATCGCCCCCGCTACCGAAGCGGTAAGGCCCCTTCCGCCGCTCGAGCAGATGGATACCTTCCTCCGCGCCTTGCTCAGCGCCTTGTCGTCACGCCCGGAATTGGCTCGTTGGTTGGCGACTGACGACCTCACGCGGCAAATCGCTCACGCCATCGATCGCATCTCGCGCGGGTTTTCACCGGCGCCAGACCTCGCCATCTTGCGTCCGCGCGATGGTTTTGCCACGACCGGACCGGCCGGCCGCCTGTCGATCGATCCGAGGAGTTTCGAGCGCTACACCGGGCTCGCATCGCTGGTGTCCTCCCTCGACGCTCGTCGGATCGTCGAGGCCTACCGTGTCGTCCGGCCGCGCCTGAACGAGGCCTACCGGGCCTTGGGTCGCAGCGACAATGACGTCGACACCGCCATTGAGGTCGCGCTCACGACCTTAATCGAGACACCGACGATAAAATCGCCCATTGCGCTGGTGCCTGGACAGGGCGCGACCTATGCCTATGCCGACCCGGACCTCGAGCGGTTACGACCGGTGCAAAAGCAGCTGCTGCGTATGGGCCCCGCTAATGCCGCGCGCATCCAGAGCCGGCTGCGCGAGATCAGGGATGCGCTGACGGTCCGGTAAGCCACCACACGGGTAACACCTGAATATTAGCAAAGAAAAAGCGAAAGCCTGTTGGCTTGGTGTTTGCTGTTAAAAGGGCGTCTCGGTAGATTGCGCCTCGGGGCCGCTACGCTGACATCAAATCAACTCATTTGGACATAAGTGAAAAGGTAACCACCATGATTCGGAAAATCGCTCAAACAACTCTGGTTCTCAGCATCGTCATTGGCTCAGCTGCCTGCGCCAACACCGCTCGTGGCGTCGTTCAGGACACCAAGGACAATGCTGGCGCCGTTCGTGGCGGTATCGAAACGGTCGATGTCAAAACGGCGATCCTTGCCGACAAGACGATTGACGCCGGGGCGATCGACGTCGATACCAATCAGGACATGAAGACGGTGACGCTGCGTGGCTCGGTGAAGACCGAAGCGCAGAAGATGAAAGCGGAGCAGATCGCCCGTGACAACGCCAAGGGTTACAGGATCGACAACCGCCTGGCCGTCGTCCCGAACAACTAAGCATCCTTGACGCGGCGGTCAACTTGGTCAGACCATGGCACCCGAGGTGCCTGAGTGCGTGGACTACCGCCGCGTTTTTCTTTGCTGATTGTGACGGTGCTGACGGCTGCGTGCAGTCGTGAGGCCGCGTCGACCGCCAGCCTGCCCACCGAACGTCCTTCCGTAGTCGAGATGCCTATCGCTGACATGCGCAAGGCGATGGACGAAGGCCGGATCACGTCGCGACAGCTGGTCGAACAATACCTGACGCGCATCGCCCTCTACGAAGATCGCCTCAACGCCACCTTGCACGTCAACGCCAAGGCACTGGACGAAGCCGACCAACGCGATCGCGAACGCGCTTCGGGCAAGATTCGCGGGCCGCTGCACGGCATTCCGATCGCGCTCAAAGACAACATTCACACCACCGATATGCCGACCACCGGGGGCGCGGTTGCCTTCGAGGGGCTGCTTCCGCCGTATGACGCGACGATTACCAGGAATCTGCGCGACGCCGGTGCGGTAATCATCGCCAAGACGAACATGACCGAGCTGGCGAACTGGGTCGCGGGCGGGCCAACCCCGATGCCCGGGAATTACAACGGTCTCGGCGGTTACGGCCTCAACCCCTACGATCCGCGGCGTGATCCGCGCGAGCAGACCGGGGACGGGCGGCCGGTGCTCAACACCGGCGGCTCCAGTTCAGGGGTCGGGACCGCGGCGAATTTCTGGGCCGCCAACGTCGGCACCGAAACGTCCGGGTCGATCTTGAGTCCGGCGAATCAAAACATGCTCGTCGCGATCAAACCGACGGTCGGCCGGATCAGCCGCTACGGTGTGATGCCGATCACTGCCGATCAGGATACGGCGGGACCGATGGCCAAGTTCGTCGCGGATGCTGCGCTCTTGATGGGTGCGCTCGAAGGCGGCGCGCCGGATCCGAACGATCCCGCGACCTCGCGCTGCACGCCGCCGGCCAACCGCGACTACGCACCGCATCTCAAGCTTGATGGCTTGAAGGGTGCCCGCATCGGTATTCCGCGTGCCTTCTTTTACGCGCCGACGACGCCACCGGGTGCCACCGAACCGCGCGGCGGGTTGAACCCTGAACAGATCAAGGTGATGAACGCCGCGATTGATGTCCTGAAGCAGCAAGGCGCGGTGATTGTCGATCCGGCTGACATTCCCAGCGTGGTCAGCCCCGACGCGAAAACAAACTTTGTGACGTGGAACACCTGTTCGGGCGTAGATAACGCGCGCGGCAAGGACACCGATTGTTCGATCGTCTTCAAGTACGGTATGAAGCGCGACTTCAACGCGTGGCTGGCATCGCTCGGGGCCGCGGCGCCAGTCAAAACGTTGGCCGACTTGCGCGCCTACAACACCGCGCACGCCTCGCGTGGCGCCGTCAAATATGGTCAATCACAACTCGACATCTCCGACGAGATGGACCTGGCTCGCGACAAGGCGCGCTACGAACAGGACCGCGCACGCGACATCGCCCTGTCGGGACCGCAGGGCATCGACGCCGTGATCAAGGCGCACAACCTCGACGCCATTCTCTTCGGCGGCGCGAGTGGCGCGGCAATCGCGGCCAAGCCGGGCTACCCGACGGTGATCGTGCCGTTCGGGACCGTTGCGAATGCGCCAACGCCGGCGTTCCCGGCAGGTTTTGACGCCCGGCCGGCGCCGTTCGGCGTCAGCTTTGCCGGTCTGCCTTGCAGCGAACCCCGGCTGATTGAGCTCGCCTACTCATTCGAACAAGCCACGCGTCGTCGCGTGCCGCCGCCCTCGGCGCCGTGAGCGACCCGCAACGGCTCGATCGACGGTTGCGCGACCAGCAGCCGGAACTGTCGTGGGCGCGTATTCGCCAGGCGATCGAGCGTGGCCAGGTCGTCGTCGACGGCGCGATCGCGCGCGATCCAGGATCGATGATCGCGGCCGCCGCAGCCGTTGACTTCGACCCGTCGCGCCGGGCATTGCCGAATGCGCGGCTCGATCTGCCTCGCCTGTACGAGGACGACGAGATTCTTGTGATCGACAAGCCGGCTGGCTTGCTGACGATCGCGACCGATCCCGAGTTTCGCGCCATCGAAGACACGGTCCTCCGCCGAATCCAGGCCTACGCGCGATTTCTGCACGGCCCGCGCAGTTATGCGGGTGTTTTACACCGGCTCGATCGCGGCACCTCCGGTGCGCTCGCTACCGCTCTGTCGCGCGAGGCGCACCACGCTGGGCGCGCGCTCTTTGCCGAGCATTCGTTCGATCGCTGGTATCTGGCCATTGTCCACGGCATGCCCGAACGGGAAAGCGGCACCATCGAGGGCAACATCTCGAATGAATACAGCGCGGGCCGACGGCGGATCGTGCGCTCCGAGGAGGAGGGGCGGCCAGCAGTAACCCACTACACCGTACGAGAGACCTTTCCCGGGGCGGCACTCCTGGAGTTACGGCTCGAGACCGGGCGACAGCATCAAATTCGCCTGCACCTCGAACGCTTGGGGCATCCGATCATCGGCGAGCACATTTATGTGGGCGCAGGCGAAGCGGGTCGGGCCGGTGGGGCAGGTCGCGCGGGTCGGGCAGGAGGGGCGGGGGGTGGGGCGGGTCGGGCAGGCAGTCGCGCCCGTGTCGCGGAGTCACCGCGACCGCTCCTGCACGCCTGGCGGCTGGAATTTCCACATCCGCTGCGGCGAATCACGGTGCACGCGGAGGCACCGGTCCCGCCCGATTTTCTCAAAGCGCTCCGGCGCTTGCAGAGCACGCCGCGCCGCTGAACTGACAACCCGTGCTACAGTCCGCCCCCTCTGTTGCAATGCATTGCACAACAGTGAGGGTTCCCGATGAAAAAGTGGTTTGCCGTTCTCGCACTACCGATCGCCGCCAGCGTGATCACGCTCGGGGCACAAGACCCGCAGCAAGATATCCCCAATACGAACTTCCGGCACAGCTTCAACATCGTTGAAGCGACGATCCCGGAAATGCAGGCCGCGCTCGAGTCCGGGCGCGTGACGTCACGCGAGCTGGTGCTGCTCTACATGACGCGCATTGCGCAGTACGAAGATCTGCTCAACGCGACGGCGTATGTCAGCCGCACGGCGCTCGACGAAGCGGAGGAACTCGATCGTGAGCGGGCCAACGGGCGCATCCGAGGGCCGCTGCACGGGATTCCGATTGCACTCAAGGACATCATCAACACCACCAACATGCCGACCACCGGAGGCGCGGTCGCGCTCGAGGGGTTCGTGCCGCCGTATGAGGCGACGCTGGTGACCAATCTCAAACGCGCCGGCGCCGTGATCATTGCCAAGACGGTCTTGACCGAGCTGGCTAACTGGGTGACCACGGGCATGCCGGCCAATTACAGCGGGCTGCTCGGCTACGGGATGAATCCGTATGACCCGCGACGCGATCCGCGTGACGGCACCAATGACGGCCGCCCGGTAATGGCGACCGGTGGATCGAGTTCCGGCATCGGCACCACCGCCAATTTTTGGGCTGGAAGCGTCGGCACCGAAACGTCAGGGTCGATTCTCAGCCCGTCGAACCAGAACATGCTGGTCGGCATCAAGCCGACCGTCGGTTTGATCAGCCGCTGGGGCATCATCCCGATCACGGCCGACCAAGACACCGCCGGTCCGATGACCCGCACTGTCACCGACGCGGCGATTCTTTTGGGTGGGATGGTCGGCCAGGACTCGAACGACGCCGCGACCAATCGCTGCGTGCCGCCGGCTGGCAACGATTACACCCGCCACCTGTTGCGCGCCGGCCTTCGTGGCGCGCGCATTGGCATTCCACGCGCCAACTACTACCGTCCGACGACGCGTCCTGACAGCGGCGCAACGGTTGGCGGTCTTGGCGCGCCGCAACTGGCGTTGATGGAAGAGGCCATCCAGATCCTTCGCGCTGAAGGCGCGACCATCGTCGACCCGGCAGACATCCCGAGCATCGTCGACGGCACCCCTGCCAACAACTTCCTGACGTTTGGCGTGTGCTCCGGTCTGGCCAATCGCAAAGGCTCCGACAGCGCCTGCTCGGTCGTCCTGAAGTACGGCATGAAGCGTGACTTCAACCTGTGGGCATCGTCGCTCGGACCTGGCGCCCCTATCCGCAATCTGACCGAGTTGCGGGAGTACAACCTCGCGAACCGGCCGCGCAACACGATTAAGTACGAGCAGCAGAACCTCGACATCTCCGATGAGATGGATCTAGCCGGCGACCGCGCCCGATGGCAGGCCGACCGCAACAAGGACATCTTCCTTGCCGCCACGCACGGCATCGACGAGGTGATGGCGCGCAACAATCTCGACGCGTTGTTGTTCCCCGGCAGCAGCAGCGCCGGCATCGCCGCCAAAGCCGGACACCCGACGGTGATCGTGCCGCTTGGATTTATCCCGAACCCGGCAGCCAATCTGCCGGCGGGATTCAACCCAAAAAACCAGCCGTACGGCATCAGCTTCACGGGCACGGCATGCACGGAAGGGCGCTTAATCGAGCTCGCCTACGCATTCGAGCAAGCGACGAAGCGTCGGGTTGCACCAGCGAGCGCGCCGTAAGGTAAGTGCTGAGTGCTGAGTGATAAGTGCGGAGTGCGGAGTGCGAGGTGCGAGGTGCGCTCGGCACTTGGCACTTGGCACTCCGCACTTGGCACTTGGCACTTGGCACTTGGCACTTAGCACTTTGAAGTATCGTGTGACCCGTGGCGACGGTCCAGCTGTTCCATACCTGCCTGATCAACGAATTCGCGCCACAGGCCGGGATGTCGGTCGTGCGAGTGCTCGAGCGGCTGGGGTACACCGTTGAAGTCCCGGACGCGCAGACGTGTTGCGGGCAACCGGCATTCAATGCGGGCTTTCAAGACGAGGCGCGCACGGCGGCGCGTCATACCATCGCCGTACTCGAAGCGACCGACGGTCCGATCGTGCTTCCCTCAGGCTCGTGCGGCGACATGGTGATTCACCAATACCTGGCGCTGTTCCATGACGACCTTCACTGGCGTGAGCGCGCCGCGGCCGTGGCCGCGCGCTGCGAGGAGTTTTCGTCGTTTGTCGCGCGTCATCACGCCGTGGCTGCGACGGCACCAATCGACGCAACGGTCGCCTACCATCCCTCGTGTCACCTGCTGCGCGGTCTCGGTATCGATGCCGAGCCGAAGCGCTTGATCGCCCAGGTCCCTGGCGTGACGCGCGTGCCGCTGGCTGCCGAAGACGAGTGCTGCGGCTTCGGCGGATTATTCGCAATCAAACACGCTGACATCTCGACCCGCATGCTCGAACGCAAGATCGCGCAGGTGATCGCCTCCGGCGCACAGCGGCTGGTGTCGTGCGACATGGGCTGCCTCCTGCACCTCGCCGGCGGCCTGCACCGGCGCGGCATCGACATCACGGTTCAGCATCTCGCCGAGTTGCTCGACCGTGGGGACGGAGGTCGTGGGGACGGAGGTCGTGGGGGCCTGGCCTCACTGTGAGAATTTTTTACAAGTGAGTACGCAAACCTTTCCACTGCGCGTGGCCAAGGCGCTGGATGACCCGGCGCTACAAACCGCGTTACGGACAATGAGCGGGCATCTGCGGACGCGACGCGCCGCTGCGTTCGAGTCGCTGCCGGATGCCGACACGATCCGCGACCATGCCCGCCACGCCAAGCTGGACACGCTTCGCGACCTGGCATCGAACCTGGAAACATTCGAAGCGCGGGTGATCGCCAACGGCGGCGTCGTGCATTGGGCCGAAACCGCTGCCGATGCCAACCAGATCGTCGTTGACATCGCCCGGCACCACGCGGTGCAGCGTGTGGCCAAAGGCAAGTCGATGGTTTCGGAGGAGACGCACCTCAACGACGCACTGGCGGCCGCCGGCTTGTCGGTTGTCGAGACCGATCTCGGTGAATACATCGTCCAGCTCGCCGGGGATCGCCCGTCGCATATCGTCGCGCCGATCATCCACCTGTCCCGTGCCGAGGTCGGCCGGGTGATGCACCAGCACCTGCACACGCCGCTGACCGACGACCCGGTGACGCTCGGCGGCTACGCGCGCGAGCGATTGCGGCACGTGTTTCTCGAAGCAGACATGGGTCTTACTGGCGCGAACTTTGGCGTGGTCGAAACCGGCACCATCTGTCTGGTCACTAACGAAGGCAACGGGCGCATGGTCAGCGGCTTGCCGCGCGTCCACGTCGTGCTCATGGGGATCGAGAAACTGATCCCAACGCTCGCCGACCTCGATCGCTTCCTGAAGGTGTTGCCGCGATCGGCGACCGGCCAGAAACTCACCGCCTATACCACGCTGATCCACGGGCCGCGGCGGCCCGACGACGATTGTGGGCCGCAGGCGCTGCATGTGGTGTTGATCGACAACGGCCGAACCCGGTTGATGGCCAGCGAAAGTGCGGAGATTCTCGGCTGCATCCGCTGCGGAGCGTGCATGAACGTGTGCCCGGTCTACACCAGTATCGGTGGTCATGCCTACGGCGACACCTATCCGGGCCCGGTCGGCGCGGTGGTCACCCCGGGACTGCGCGGGTTGCACGAGTGGGCTGACCTGCCCAGTGCCAGTTCGCTGTGCGGCGCGTGCCGCGACGTGTGCCCGGTCCGTCTCGATATTCCGCGCATGTTGCTCGCCTTACGGGCTCAGGCCGCGCCGTGGCAGGCGCCAGCGTGGCTGAATGCCGCGATGCGCGCATTCGCGGCCGTCGTCACACGACCAGCGGCATATCGATTGGCGAACCGCGTGATGCGATTGGCGTTACGTCGCCGTGCGCGCGAGGGGTGGGTCACGCACGTGCCGGGACCGGCGGCAGCGTGGACGACAAGTCGCGACCTGCCGGCACCCGCGGCGAAAACGTTTCAGGAACTGTGGCGCGAGCGGTCGTCGACATCATGACGATCTCGGCGCGGCACAATATTTTGATGCGGCTGCGCACGGCTGGTGCGCCAAGGCATCTGCCACCGAGCGGGCAGGCCCCCGCCTCGATCGTCGAACCCGCCCAGTCGCTCGAGACGTGCCGCGATCGATTTGTCGCCGAGGCCACAGCGCTCGGTGTCGAATGCGTGGTCGCACGATCGGCCGCTGAGGTGCGCGCGCGTGTCGCGGGCCTCCTCCGGGACGCCACCGTGTTGAGTTGGGACGCGGCGGAGTTGCCATACGAGATCGGCGGCACGCTGACGCACGCCACGTGGGGACACTCACCCCGTGCCGAGCAGGCCGCGGCCGACGTGGGGTTGACCGGCTGCGATGCCGCGATTGCTGAAACCGGCTCGCTGGCAATGATCTCGGCACCGGGCCGTTCGCGAATCGTGTCGCTGCTCCCGCCGATCCACGTCGCGATCGTCAGATCGGAGGACCTGATGTTCAGTATGGGCGAGTTTTTCGCGCGCCGCCAGGACCGTCTGGCCACGGCGGCGTCATGCACCGTGATCAGCGGGCCCAGTCGGACGGCAGACATTGAACTCACCTTGACACTCGGCATTCACGGTCCGGGACGCATCGCGGTTATTGTGGGCCCATGACCAGCACCTTTCTGGCGTTGGCGCCGATTGACTGGGCAATCGTCGCGATCTATTTCGCGTTCGTCCTGGGCATTGGCGTTTACCTGCGTCGCCGCACCACGACCTGTGAAGACTTCTTTCATGCCGGCCGCTGCTTGCCGGCGTGGGTGTGCGGCCTGGCGTTTCTCTCCGCCAACCTCGGCGCGCAGGAAGTCATCGGGATGGCGGCGTCGGGGGCCAAATACGGAATGGCGACCGCGCATTTCTACTGGGTTGGTGCGATCCCGGCGATGGTCTTCCTGGCGTTGTTCATGATGCCGTTCTATTACGGGTCGCGCGCGCGGTCAGTGCCCGAATACCTGCGCCTGCGTTTCGATGAAAAGACCCGCGCCTTCAACGCTTTGTCGTTTGCCGCGATGACCGTCTTCTCATCGGGCATCTCGATGTATGCGATGGCCCGACTGATCCAGGCCATTCACCTGCTCGATGGACCCTTTGCGACGCTCGGTCTGGATCCGTCGTGGATTTTTCACACGTCGATTGGTCTGTCGGCGGGCATCGTGCTCGTCTACATCGTGCTCGGCGGACTGACCAGCGCGATCTACAACGAGGTCATCCAGTTTTTCCTGATCGTCGCCGGGTTCCTGCCATTAGTGTGGCTGGCCTTGAGGGATATCGGCGGCATGGACGGGCTCCGCAACGCTCTCCCCGCTGAATACCTGCATACCTGGGCCGGCACCGCCCGTCCGGAAACCAACCTGCTTGGCGTCGAATGGTTCGGCATCGCGATGGGATTAGGCTTCGTGCTGTCGTTCGGCTACTGGTGCACCGACTTTCTCGTCGTCCAACGCGCAATGGCCGCCGATTCGATGTCCGCCGCCCGCCGCACGCCGCTGATTGCCGCTTTTCCGAAGATGCTCTTTCCGTTTCTGGTGATCCTGCCGGGAGTGATCGCGGTCGCGACACCGGGCATGATCCCGGCGAAGGTCGACCCGCAGACCGGGCTGGCGTTGCTCGACGTCGCCGGCCGCGCACAACTCGATTACGACATGACCATCCCGGCGATGTTGATGCACTACTTCCCTTCGGGAATGCTCGGTCTGGGATTGACCGCGCTGCTTGCCAGTTTCATGTCGGGAATGGCTGGTAACGTGACCGCGTTCAACACGGTCTGGACCTACGACATTTATCAAACCTACTTCCGCCGCAACGCGAGTGATGCGCATTACCTGGCAGTGGGTCGCCTCGCGACGGTCGCCGGCATCGCGCTGTCGGTGGCGACGGCCTACCTCACGACTCGCTTCAACAACATCATGGACATGTTGCAGCTGGTCTTCGCCTTCGTGAACGCGCCGTTGTTTGCGACCTTCCTCCTCGGTATGTTCTGGACGCGCTCGACCGGCCACGGCGCATTCGCCGGCCTACTGTCCGGCACGATGGCCGCTGGGCTGCATCACGGGCTATCGCTGCCGGTCGGTGCAGGGGTCGGCGTCAAAGGCGGCTGGCTTGGCGTGCTGACGATTTACCCGAGTGAGATGGCGCAGAACTTCTGGACCGCGATCTACGCATGGACCGCGTGTTTCGCGATCACCATCATCGTCAGCCTCGTGACGCGGGCGCCGGACGAATCGCGGCTGGTTGGCTTGGTCTACTCACTGACACCACGCCCGGTCGACGACAGCCGCGTCTGGTATCAGCGACCGACCGTTCTGGCGACGGGAGTACTGGCGATGACGCTGGTCCTCAACGTGTGGTTCTGGTGACGCGATGACGCTTGACGTGCGCATTCCTGCGGCGCTGTTATTCCTGCTGCTCGGCGCGGTGCTGTGCGGCTACGGCGTGCTCGGCGATCCGGTGCAAACGCAACGAGCGGGGGGCGTCGACATCAATGTCAGCTGGGGCGCGGCATTGATGGTATTCGGTGCAGCGCTGTTGGTGTGGCGACGGGGGCGGCCGCTGCGCGAGAAGCAAGCGGTCGAACTGCATCCGTAAGTTCGCGTCGACAGCGATCTCGCTCACCGCAATGCACTCATCGGCTCAACCGCCATCACCCGGCGCGCCGGGAGCCACGTGGCGATCAGGGCTGCGATCGCCAGCAGTACCACGACGCTGACATAAGTCAGGACGTCGGTTGGTTGGACGCCGAACAGCATTTGCGCCAACAGGCGGCTCGCGACGAGCGAGATGAGCAACCCGCCGGCCATACCCAGCGCCACCGGGCGGAGGCCTTCGACAAGCAGGCCCCGTAACACGTGGCCACGCGCGGCACCCAAGGCGAGCCGGATACCAATCTCCTGCGTACGTTGGCTGACCAGATAGCCGACCACGCCGTAAACACCGATGACCGACACGATCAGGGCCAGCACGCCGAACACGGCAAACAGCCAAGCACGCATTTCCGGTCCGGCAACGGTCGACCGCACCACCGTGTCGAGCGTGCGCACACGATACATCGGCACCGTTCGGTCCAACCCCGCGAGCTCGCCGCGAATGGCCGATGTCAGCGTCGTCGGCTCCCCCGCCGCCCGCACCACGATCGCCATCGTGTGGTACGACGGCTGTTGCGCCTGCGGGGTGTAGAACATCGGCACCTCCGCCTCATCCAGCCCGAGGTGTTTCACGTCGCCGACGATGCCGACGACTTCGCGCGAACCGGCGCCGCCGGCATTTTGTTGCAGTTCGCGCGGGATCCCGCTATTGAAGGTCAAGCGCTGGCCAATCGCGTCCTGGTTGGGCCAGTAGCGGCGCGCCATCGATTCGCTGATGATCACCACGAGCGGGTTGCGATCACGGTCACGGCTGTTGAACAACCGACCGCGCAGCAGCGGGATGTGCATCGCCTGGAAATAGTCGGCGTTAATCGAGCGCGCCTGGATCGAATGGCCCTGGCCGGGGGGCTGTAGCCGCGCGTCGATCTGGACGCCGCGACTGTCGAAATTCGCGCTCAGCGGCAGGATGTTGATCGCGCCGACCGCAGTCACCCCGGGTTGGCGGCGCAGTGCGTCATAGAACTGTTCATAAAACGGAATCTGATCGCCTTCTGCATACGTGGCCGTCGGCACAGCGGTCTCGAAAGTCAGGACCTGCTCACTCGCGAATCCGGTGTCGACGTGGAGCAACTGCCACAAACTGCGGACCATCAGGCCGGCGCCGGCCAGCAGGACCAACGCGAGCGCCACTTGCGACGCGATGAGCACCTCTCGCATCGGTCGATGCAACGCGGGCCGCGCCTGACCGCGCGATCCCTCGCGCACCGCGCCATGCAGATCCCCGCGTGAGATCTGCAGCGCGGGCAACAGTCCCGAGAAGATGCCAGTCAGCGCAGCCAGCGCCATCGCGAAGGTCAACACCCACGGGTCGACGCGGATATCTTCGGCGCGCGGAACACCAGCGGCGCCGAGCCAGGTCAGCGCGCGTGTGCTGGCGACAGCGAGGGCGATTCCAGCGGCCCCACCGAGACCGGCAAGAAGCAGGCTCTCGGTCAACAACTGGCGCACCAAACGGCCCCGGCCGGCCCCCATCGACGCCCGGACCGCGAGCTCAGTCCGTCGCGACGCACCTTGCGCGAGCAACAGGTTGGCGAGGTTGGCGCACGCGACGAGTAAAACAAAGCCCACCGCCGCCGCCAGCAACAACAACGCCGGTCGCGTGTCGGCCACGAGCGCAACATGCAGGTCGGAAAGCACGACGCCTCGGTCGGTGTTGTCTGCGGGGTACTGCTCTTCGAGCCGCCGTGCGATCGCCGTCCAATCCGCGCGCGCCTGCTCGATCGAATAGTCAGGTTTCAGCCGCCCGACCCCGCGGATGAAGTGGCCGCCGCGATTGGCGCCCGCCGGCTCGAATTGAAACGCCATGAATGCATCGGCGTCACGCTCCGGATTGGCTTCGACATGGCGATAATCGGGTGACAGCACGCCGACCACGGTGGCCGGGCGTGCATTGACGTCGATCGAGCGGCCGATGATGGTGGGATCGCCACCGTAACGGCGCTGCCAGAAGCCGTGGCTCAGAATCACCGCGCGTGGGCCATTCGGCAAATCCTCCTCGGCGAGAAACGGCCGTCCTAACGCGAACAACGCGCCGAGTGTCGGAAAGAAGCCTTCGGTGACGATGACGCCGCCGATGCGCTCAGGCAGCCCGGTGCGATCGGCAATCGTAAAAAAGCCGACGTAGCCGTGGGCGCCGACGCGATCCATCGTCCGTGTCGCGCGCGCGAAATCGATGAAGTCAGCCGGCGACAGGTTGCCTTGCTCACCGGTCGCGGTATCCAGTCCGACAAGCTTGACCAGTCGCTCGGGCGACGGATACGGCAGCGGCCGCAGCAGCACCGCGCTGATCACGCTGAACATCGCCGTATTCGCCCCCAGCCCTAACGCAAGGGTGAGGACCGCGACAGCGGTAAATGCCGGTTGACGCCGCAACGAGCGCCACGCAAAGCGGAGATCCTGGCTGAGCATGGCAGTTGGACGGGCCAGGTCGCTGGAAGGTTCAATCTCAGTCGGTGGTCGGTGGTCGGTGGTCGGTCGGTGGTCGGTGGTCGTGGTCGTGGTCGTGGTCGTCTACAAGTCGACGATCATCGGGCCGGCCAGAAATTCATCATCGGGGCCGCGCCGTGGGATATCCGACAATTCACCGTTGAGCAACTCGCCAATGGCGCGAACGGTCATCCGTTTCCCGTCAATCGTGACCAGCAGGAAGTGCGGCGTGTCAGCCCACGAGACGGTGTGGGCCTCTGCGAACTGATTCGGCCGCCCGCGCCGCAGTTTGCCGGCGGCGCCGGTCACGAAATAGTCGATGCCGTCGGCGTGCGAGTGCTGAAAATTATGCTCGTGCCCGTTGAACATCACGCGGACCCGTGAGGCGCGGAGGCGCGCCATCAGCGGATGCATGTCGGTGGTGTTGTGATGGCGCGGCCCGGCCGAGTACGGCGGATGGTGGCAAAACGGAATTCGCCACAACACGTTGTTGTCTTCAGCGATCTGCAAGCTCTCTTCGAGAAATGCCTGATGCTCCGGATGTTGGAAGAGCCGTCCGCGCGAGAAGAAGTGTTCCTTGGAGGTGTCCAGGCAGATCAACTCGATGTCATGCCCGACGTGGACGCGATAGAACAAGCCCGGGTCGAGCGAGGCTTTGCCGGTGGCTTCGTCACTGGCCATCCGCTCGCGCAAGAAGAAGTTGTCGAGCACCTGCTCGCGATCGTCGCGGTCTTCGGTCTCCGCCGAATCGTGGTTGCCGATAGACGGATAGACCGGAATGCGGTTCAGCAGATAGCGATAGGGTTGATAGAAGGTGAAAAACCAGTCGTCGTCTTCGTCGCCATGATCGCCGATCGCGAAGCCCAACAGCCGTTTGCCGGCGTAGACGTTGTCGCCGGTGGTCAGGACGAAGCGCAAATCAAACTGCTCGGCCGCGCGCGTGAGCGCCTCACCGATTTCGCGTTGCCGCTTGGTCGGACTCGTCTTGCGGATGCCGACGCCGAAGTCACCGATGATCGCAAACGACACCGGCTCTGTGAGGCGCATATCGACCGAGGGATGCGTGCGGAACTGGTTGACGTAGCGCCCGGCACCCTTGACCAGACCCTGCTCTGCCCCGGGATGCCAGTCGTAGCGCTCGCCTTCGGCCCAGACCTCGTCATTGACGGTGACCTGGTAGCGATAGCGCGTGTCTGGTTTCAGCCCGGTGATGTAGCACCAGTTGGTGGTTTCGGAGCGAGCCGTCGCCGCCAGGGCGCCGCTCTCATCAAAGACGTCCACGCGACCGATGCCGTAGGGCGTCGATCCCACACCGATACTGTCCCGGCGCGGCGGATGCACGCGATTGAGATCGCGGTCGTCAACCAGCTTCCATTCACCCTTGCTGCGGACGCGGAAATAAAATGCGCCCCACGCGATCAGCGCCGAGGAGGAAGAGACGCCGGCAAGATGTAAGTAGGGTTCTGCGTGGAACTCAGGCATCGGCTGTCATGATCGCGCCGCCGAGCTATTTCGTGTCGGCGTCGGTCTCGTCGCCGTCGTCTTCGCCCTCGGCTGGTTCGTCACCCCAAGGGTTGGCTTGCGGGCCAGGCACAATGCCTGCGATGTCGGGATCCGCCCCGCCAGGGCCACCATCGTCATTGCCGCGTCGTGTACGCGCTTCGGCGCGCTTGGCAGCCTTTTCCTTCTGTTTTTCTGCGCGCGCCCGCTCGCGTTCGCGCTTGCCCCGAGCCAGTGGATTCCGAGTAGCCATCTCCCGTCATTGTATCGCGGGAGACAAAATGCGCCGTTTCGCGCGTGTTTTCGCGATGGTGCGAGCTACACCGCGCTGAGGCGATCGAGACGCGCGCGCAACGCAGCCGTGAATCCTGCCATCTCTTCTGCCGTGCCCCCACTGGCCTCGACCGCGTCGGCGATCTGCGCATCGGACAACCGGCCAAGCGTCGACATCAACCACCGCACGTCCGAGACACGGATGCCCGTTGCGATATCCGCGGTGCGTTGACCGGTGTAGCCGAAGTTCACGACTTCACCGTTGACGCCCTGCACGAAGGCCTCGCTCTCGGCGGCGAAACCCGCCGGATCCCAACGGCCGCGGGTGACCACGTTGCCCCATTTGCCGAGCGCGCCGCCCCAATCGATGATCAGATAGCGCGCTTCACGCAAGCGATTCCGCGTCGGATACTCGAAGATCGCGGTGTTCGAGCCGCGCGCGACATCGCGCAGGTCCTTTGAGTCCCAATTCGACAGCCACATCATGACGATTTTCAGTCCGTGCAGCTCGCGCGAATTGAGGAACGGGTTGTCGTTCCAGGCCCAGCTGTGTTCGTCGAAGTGCTTGATGACGCCGTCCTCGTCCAGTTCAAACCGGGCATCTTTGAACTGGCAGGTCTCATCGACACAAGACTTGGCCCGCTGGAGATCACTGACTCCTTCGATGCGGCCGGATGCGACGTAATAGGTCACTTCAACAAAGTAGCCGGCCGCCCACGCCAGCCGCGTCGCCAGGGTTTCAACCTGCACTTCGTGACCCCACTTCACTCGCCAGGTCCGCCCCCGGGCATCTTTCACCGAAACGCAGGGCTGCGAGCCGGTGAGGTGTTCTTCGATGAAAGTAAACGGGGGCGCGGGCGCGCCGTCGCGGCCGCCGGAGCCAACGGTGAGGTCCAGGTGTTCGACATCAGGCTCACGCCAAATCACGGCCTGTACTGAATGCAGCGGCCGGTGACCGGCTCGCCAGATCTTGATCATGGAGCGGACCCGCCAGAAGCCGTAAACGGCCATCGTGCCGGCCACGAGCCCGAAAACAACCCAAAAAACAGTAAGCGCCACCTCATCCATAAACCGTCGAACTCCGCACGGCGCTCTGCAAGAAACAGGCTCAGCTCAGCTCCTGCCTCGGCCATTCGGGAACGCGTGTTGCACGTGCGCGAGCAATGGCGAGAAAACGATGGCTCCGCGGATGGAAGTTCGGCGTCTTGATTGCGCTGGTGATTATCGGTGTGCTGCTCTACATCGTCCAAGATCAGGAGGACCTGAAGGTTCAGAGTCCGGTCGCCGCGACCGACCCGCGCTTTCCTGACTACATTGCATCCCTGGTTGGCGCGCCGGTGGAACCCGGTGACCACTACGTCGTGTTGCGCAACGGCGACCAGGCCTTTCCGCCGATGCTCGACGCCGTGCGCAAGGCCAAGCAACGCATCAACCTCGAAACGTTCATGTACGGCGACGGAATCATCGGCGACGAATTCACCCGCGAATTCGCCAGTGCCGCCCAGCGCGGCGTCACCGTCCGTATCGTTCTCGATGCGATGGGCGGCGAACTCTCGTCGGAGACCGAAAAGACGTTGACCAACGCGGGAGTCAAACTGGTTCACTTCAATCCGATGCGGCCTTGGAGCCTCGAAGAAACCAATTACCGGACGCACCGCAAGTCAATGATCGTCGATGGCGACCTGGCCTTCACCGGCGGAATGGGGATCTCGGACCACTGGATCGGCAACGCGCAGTCGCCGGATAACTGGCGCGATACCCATTTCCAGGTCACTGGCCCAGCGGTGCGCGCCCTGGAAGCGTCGTTCTACGAGAATTGGATCGAATCCGGCGGCGGCGCGGCGCCCGCGCTCGACCCCGAGAAGCCCAATCAAGGCACCGGGGCGCGCTCAGTCGTGGTGTGGAGCAATCCGACCGCCGGCGCCAGCAACGTGAAGTTGTTTTACTTGCTCTCGATCGCCTCCGCGCGGTCGACGATCGATGTGCAGTCGCCGTATGTCGTGCTCGATAATTCGACGCAGGGAGCCCTTGACGAGGCGCGCAAACGTGGCGTCCGCGTCCGCATTCTGACCGACGGTGAAATCACCGACGCCAAGCCGGTCAAGCATGCCAGCCGCTACTTGTATCAGACGTTGTTGGAATCAGGCTACGAGATCTACGAATACGAACCGACGATGATGCACGTCAAGGCGCTGACCGTGGACGGCGTCTGGAGCATCATTGGATCTGCCAACTTCGATAATCGCTCGTTCGAACTGAACGACGAACTCATCGTCGGTATCAGTGATCCGGAACTGGCGACTGCGCTGGTCCGCGACTTCGAACATGACATGACCAAAGCGACCAAGCTGGATGCCGCCACCTGGGGCAATCGGTCGATGTGGAAAAAGGTGCAGGAGAAGTTCTGGTCGTTATTTAGCGAGCTGTTCTAACGTTCAGCACCGACCGTGGACCAGCCGTCGGCGCTGCGCCTGAAGAAGAACGTGGCCGGCCGGGCCCACGCCGGATGCGACGGGTGCCTTGTGGTGATCCGCACCCCGATGTAATTGCCGGCAGCCGTCGTCAGTAACGCCGCCGGGAGCGAGCTTGAGGCGGCACCAGACGCCCCATCTACGATCGCTGGCTCGGCGAGCGGCGTCTCGCTATCAGTCGCGTTGTCGTAACGGAACCACTGCAAGTCATAGCGGGCCGCCGGCTCGGCGACTCCAGCGGCCACCGCCGCGTTCGCAAACGTCAGCTCCCCACTCGCCGACAGGTCGGCGTCAACTACCGGGTTTACCCCATTGAGCCAGGTGCGTAACACCTTGTCGCGACGCTTGATCAACGTCTCGGTCAGGTACGCCGACGCGCGCGGGTCGCTGTAGCGCGCCTTGCCGACAATCGCCGCAATCCGTTCGTTGCTGAATTTGGCCACGATCCGCGCCGCCCAAAACGCATCGTCCGGCCGCATGTTCTCGAAGGCCGGGTTCCGATACTCAGGCTTCCACCGTGCCGGCTCAAACGCGTCGCCTTCGAAGCGGCCAATCGACGGCGGCACATCCGGATAGTCGACCAGCAGCCACGGCCGCAAGTAGAGACCCAACGTCGCCAGTGTGCGCCAACCGGGTTGCAATTCGAAAATGTACTCATTGCCCGCGCGTCGCCGCTGCGCGAAGATGGTGCCGCTGCCGAGAATCGATCCGAAGTCGAACATGTAGTGCTTGATGTAGCCGCGGCCGTTACGCGTCTCGAGCATGTCGAGACTGTTTACGCCGCGCGAATCATCGTGGTTCAGCCACGCGCGAAAACCCTGGCGCCGCGCAACTCGCGTCGATGCTCGTGCGCGACAATGTCATTGGGATCGTCGGGGCGGGTGCCGTAATAGCGGAAGTTCCCGAGTGGCTGGCCTTCGGCAAATCGACTCACCAACACGCGATAGCGACCGTTGGCCTGTCGCGCCGCGCGCCGGAATACGTCATCGAGATCGCGCCGGCCGACAGGACGGCGTTTGCCGTCAAGCGGGTCGTCGATGGTGGCGCCGGCAGCGATCACCAGGGCATCGGCATCGAGTTCAGCGAGGTAGACCTCAACGGTGTGGTAGCCGATCGCGTGGTAGAACGCCGTGCCGATGGTTTCAGCGGCGCTGGCCATTTCCGGATGCGCTGGAGGATCCACCTCGATCTGATACAGCTGGCCCGCCGGATCGCGCATTCGGAAGCCGGGCTGAATGCCTGTGCTCTTCCCTGCCGCAACCACCCAGCCAACAACCGAGAGTTGCGTCACCCGGTCGGGTCCGCGCAGCAAGTCCTCCAACGACAGGTCGCGGCGCCCGATGCGGTTGGTGAACCAGCTCGAATCCGGCGCTTCGTCGAGCGTATTGACATTGGGCGCGCGGACGTCACGCCGTTCGCCAGGCGCGGCGAACGTGTTGACCAGAAAGTCGTAGCCGTTACTGTCTTCCTGGAGCAGCGCCTGTGACGCGTCAAGCGCGGTGTCGTCGTCGCTCGACAACGGATCGTCGGGGAAAAAACGGGGCTGCGCAGCACTGATCGATAGAGCGAAGCCGGCCACTGACAGGACCACGAGCAGGTGACGCACGCTAAAACACTCCGCCGAACACAATATGGAGATGCTTGCCGTCCTGGCTGCCAAACGCGGCGTCGACGCGCATGATCACGCCGTTGGCCGTGTTGAAGCGAAACCCGAAGCCGTAATCAGTCTCGAGATCCCGGAGATTGAGATCGCGCCGCCGCAGCGCCACCTTTCCGGCGTCATAGAACAGCGCGGCGTCGAGGCCCGACCACAGTTCCCAGCGATATTCTCCCTGCAGGAGCAGCGCATGCGGGCCGCGGAATCGGTAGTTGCGAAACCCGCGCAACGAGTCGTTGCCACCCAGTGAAGGCATCAAGTAAAACGGGACGCGGCTGCCGTCGTCGGGCGCATAAAGAGAGGCCATGTTCGCGCGCAAGGCGATGACCCGACGGTCGGCGAAGAAGCCGATGTACTGCCGCAGGTCTATGTCGCTTCTGGTGAAATTCCATGCTTCGCCGTTGTGATCGGCAAACCGCGTCAGTTCGGCGCGATACCAGCCGCCACGTCGCGCGTTGCGCGGCTCCCGGTAATCGATATCGACAAAGCCTGACGAGCGAATAAATTGGGTGTCGGCGCGAAAGCCTGGCGTGGCCACCGGCGCAAACAGCTGTTCGAGGCTTGGCACCGAGGCGTCTTTCCCACCGCTGGTTTGCGGGTTGAGCAGACCCAGCCCTCCACCAACCGTCAAGATTGGCGCGATACGCAGTCCGAGCCTCGCCGCGACCTCTTCGCTGCGCAACGAGAAAGTGCTGTGATTGGCGCGCTGCGATTGCGGGCCGAGGCCGAAAAAGTCCTCGCGCGGATACTCGCGGATGGTTGCGACCGCATCCGCCATCATGCGACCACCTGCAAGATCAGGAAACGTCGCGCGCAGTTCAGCGGCCCAATACTTCTTGGCGCTCGCCGCGATCCACATCTCCAGCATGCCGCGTCGCCGGAACAGATCACGGTCGCGAAAGCCGACCCCGACAGCGAAGCCACTGCCGGTGGTCAGACTCCCGAGTTTCGGATGGATCCCGTCGCGGGCGACGAGAAACAGGCCGCGACCTTCAACAAAGGCTATGGCGCGCTGGAAACCGTCCGGGGCATTCGCGCGTGGCGTTGTTTGTCTTCGCGGGCCTGACGTAAGGCCTCCGCGCGGGTTTGCGGAGCCGTCGGAGCTTGCGCCTGCGCGAAAGCCGGCAGGGCTAACGCCGTACAGGGTGTGAAGGTTCAAGTCTTCTCGACCGCACCAACCAATCAATTCAACAAGTTAGCGGGATGTTCCGGGGTCGTTTTTGACGCGTCTGGCGGCGCGTCTAAGGCGTCGTTGTGGACAAGACGTGCACAACCGTCCTGCTCCATTCGCTCCAGCACGTGCGCCAGCCGAACAGGTGTGCTCTTGAGATAAGTGCTCGTTGTGCTGACGTTTGCGTGTCCCAAAAATGCAGCGACGTCATGGATGCGAGCGGAACTTTCGAGCAATCTCGACGCAAATTCTCGTCGTAGATCGTGAAATTTCACGCCGTGCACGCCCGACCGCTGGCAGGTGTGTCGCCACGCGGATCTGATCGACCGCACCTGTTCGCCGTCGTCCTCGCCGAAAATATACGCGTCTTCGGCATGTTCCCGGCCGTCGGGGCCGTGTCGACGCATCCAGAGTTCCGCCCGCAATTTTGAGCCAATCGGGATCGTGCGCCCGTCCCCGGTTTTGGTTTTCGCACCGGGTAGCACCAGCCATTCTGGTTCGCCCCGATCGTCCCGGCGGATCTGGTGCCATTGCAGGCTCAACAGTTCGCCGACCCGACAGCCGGTTGAGAGTGCCGCCACGATTAACGATCGCATGTGCGGGCTGGCGTGCGCTAAAAGTCGGGCTTCGTCACCCGGCGCTAAACGCGTGTCCCGTCCCTGCTCGCACGTTGGATCGAGTCGGATCACCGTTTTTGCGCCGATTTTGAACGGCGTGTCGTTCCGGAAACCGTTTTCAATTGCCCAGTTGCACAGGTGGCGCAGTCTGGACATCATTCGATTGAGGCCAACGCGGCCGTCTTTTGCGAGCGCTCGGCCACGTCGCAGCGTTTCGCGTTGCCGCCATTCGCGGACAGCTTCAATGTCGGCTTTCGTGATCTCGTCGAAGGCCTTTTCTTCAAGCCGGATCGTCGTCCCGTTGGCGGCTGGAATTTCGGCGCGTCGCGCCATTGAGATCAGGATCTCCATTCCCGCTGCGCCGCGTGGTCGACGGGTCGGGATTCGCACAAATTTCAGCAGGTAGTTTTCGGCCACGTCGGCAAATGTCGGCTTCAACGCGATCGCGGGCCGTGGCGCATTCGGATCGGCGAACGTGCCGGATCGAATTTCGGCGCGCAGAATGTCGCACAATCGCAGCGCTTCGGTTTTCGACGTGGGCCGTGGCTCGTTGCGGGCGGCGCTCACTTTGTCGAGTGACAATCGGAACGATGTCCCGCGCCAACGGAGATTGAACCACCATGCGTGTGGGCATTTCGGCCAGCTTTTTTTCGCGCAATCGCAGCGCTTTGAGCACCCATTGTGAGTTATTGTCGGCATCGTCGTCTCCTATGTGAATGGTTCACGGTTTGAGCAATTTCGTAACAGGCACCCGCAGCACTTTCGCGAGCGATTCGAGCAAGTCAACACCGGGTTTCAACTTCTCGTTCTCAATCTTCACAATCGTGACGCGGTGGACTCCGACCAGATCCGCGACCTGCTGTTGCGTGAGTCCGCGCCGTTCACGAAGAGTGCGAAGCGTCCTTGCGTTCCACGGCATAGCGATTCATTGTAGCTAAAACGCTACGCCGCGCAAACCCCCCTTATCGTCGTCTTGTACGCGCTCTTGTGCACAAGCGACCCGCTTCCACATGGAATGCTGGCAAATCCGCACGGAGGCACAAGCCAGAGACGCTACCGTCGGCGTCGAACAACGTCGAGTCCGCCCGGTGCCGATGATGACAACCTTCGGCAGGCCGGGCGGCAAGGTCGCTGCGTGTGTCGGCGTGACCAGTTCCCCAACGACCGGGGCACCGATGCGCGCCCAAAGTCACCACGTGGCCCGTGGCGCGACGAGCGCCTGTTTGATGCGCCATTGGGTCGGCGGTGGCCATGACGCGCGTAGAGGGCGACGTGGCGCGAACCTAGCCGATGCGCGCCATCTCTGCGATCCGGTCACTGATATCAGCGGAAGTCGACGACGTGCTGACCGGGACAACCGGGGTGATCTTTTCCAAATCAGCGATCAATCCGCCATAAACGATCGTCCAGATCTTTGTCTGCGTTTCGAGATTTTCGAGCAGGCTGATCTTGTCCTCAGAAACGCCTTGCCGCTGCGCTCTGGCGCGTGAGGCTTCGGCACGGACGACCGCGTCGATAAACGGCGCGATCGTTGGCACCTTCGAGCCGGGTGCAAACCGCAGCTGTGGCGGTGCGCCCTCGATCGCCGTAGCCGCAAACGTGTGTTCGGGACCGTCGTTCGTCATCGCCTCGCGATAGATCGATTCAACGACCAGTTGATCGAGATCGAGTAGGTTCTCGCGGAATTCGCGCTGACGCTGCTCCTCGACGAGCGCCGCGCTTGGATCGGATTGACGCGGCGCTGATCGCTGGACGACCTCGCTCAGTGTCGCGGAGGTGCGTTGACTAAGGATCGTCAAATGTGATTCACGCTCATCGACGACCTGACGAATCACCGATCGGATCGCCTCCGCGTCGCCTGCGCGCAGACCCTGATCGCTCAGGTTGGGATTCTTGGCGCGACGCTCGCTTTCGGCTGCCCATCCACCACGATGGCGATGAGCGCGCTCAGCGACGGCCGGCAGCGCCGCGGTGTGAGGCGGTGGTGTCGGACGGCGCTTGCGGAATTTCGGCTGCGCCTGCCCGGCGTCAAGACGCTCGATCCGATCGAGCATGCCCTGCGCTTCATCGCGGGAGGCGCCGCGATCGAGGGCATCGGCGACCAGTCGGCGCGCGAGGACGACATCGCCGTCGTCAAAAGCGGCGATGCCTTTGATGGAGCACCGCTTCGGACTGGCGCTGCAGTTCGGCTTGCGCACTGCGCGCCCGCTCGATGTAGGCCCGGGCGCGATCATGCGTGCGGTCGAGAAAGAGCACGCGAGTCCAGACGTTGATCGCAGGTTCGTATTGGTGGGCGAAGTAGTGATCGAGACCGGCCAGCAGGAGCTGCTCGATTCGCGCGTCGCGCTCGGTGCCGCTCAGCGCCTCAGCCGGACGCGTGTCGGAACGTAGCGGATCCATGGGTGCTCAGTGCTCGGTGCTGAGTGCGGGTGCCAGTGCGTTGTGCCGACTGCCCAAACTGGCGACGATTATAACCGCTCTGAGCTTCTTGCTTTCGTCTTCGTTTCATTCCCCTAAAACAGAAAAGGCGGGACACCCGAGATGTCCCGCCCTTCCCTACCGCGCCTTGAGGCGCGGCCCTTACCGAGCTAAACGAGGCCTACCGAACGCCCTTCGACGATGCTCAGGGTGACCTGAGGTTCTCGAAGGTCGAAGTGAGGCCTACGCGCGAAGCGCACCGCCCTAGAAGCGGTAGATCAGCGAGAAGCGGTAACGACGCGGCAGCACGAACTGGCCGCGAGCGCTGGCCTTGCCGTAATTGTTGATCGCCGTTGTGCACGCGGCGTTGGCGGCAACCCCGCAGAATGCCGTGTTGCTCGTCGAAATCTTCTCCTCGTTATTGAGCAGGTTGAAGATTTCCGCCTTGAATCCAGCTTGATTTGAGCCGGCAATGCGCCACGTCGCTTCCGTCGAAAAGTCGGTGACATTCAGCAACCCAGGCAACTGGAATGAGCCAATGGCCTCGTAGGCGTAGGTGGCGGTTCGGCCGGCGCTAGTGGTCGTTCCGGGACGGAGCACCGTCAACGGTCGCACGCGATCGAAACGCGCCTTGGAGATCAAGTCGGTGATCACGCCGAGCGTGACATTGACTGGACCGATTGGCTGCACATACGCCCCCGCGAACTTGAAGTTATGCGGGCGGTCGTAGCTCGGACGGCCGTACTTGTTCGCACCGTTGTTCACCTCGGCGCACGGAATAGTGCCGATGGTCGGGTCCAACGCCGTCGTGCACTGGGCATCGAGGTAGTCTCCGAGCGAGGAGAAGTTGTTGGCGAAGTGATTGCCTTCGGTGCGCGAGTAAGTATAGCTGGCCTGAGCATTCCATCGGTTGGAGAACCGCTTGTCCAACGTCAGCTGCACTCCACGATAGGATCGCTCGGCGACATCGTAATTGACGACTTCGCGATTTAGCGATCCATCCGGACGGAACGTGTAGATGTCATCGATCAAGTTGCCCCATTCACGGCTGACGAATCGAACCCCCGCGCCAAGCGAGCGGCCAAACTGGCGCTGCGCGCCAATCGTGAACTCGTCCATGTGCGATGGCTTTAATTCTGCGGGCGGTGCAAAGTCGGATGCGCCGACACGAATCGCGCGGGTGAACTCGTACTCACGACCGTTGAAAGAGAACAGATCGTAGTTCTGTTGCTGTGGCACTGCCGCAAACGCGTCGGAGAAACCCTGCAAGATGCTGGCATGGTAGCGGCCATAGCTACTCGTGAGGAGCGTCTTGCCGTCGCCCGCCAGATCGTAGGTCGCTGAGAGGCGCGGCGCAACCACGCTGGTGCCAACGGTGTCGGCACCAACGTCGCTCGTGCCTGTCTGGTTCTCGACGCGCAATCCCGCCTCGACGAAGAAGCGGTTCGTCACCTGAATCTTGTCTCGCGCGTAGAGTGACATGATCTTGCCTTCCGATGTCGACGCACCGGTCTGGTAGTCCTCGCGTTCGAACGGTACGAGCGTGCTTGCCCCCTGGTTGTAGGATTGCGCAGTGTATAACTGAGCATTCGGATATTGGAACAGCGCGCTGGATTCGAGATTTTGGAAGTCGAAGCCTACCTTGATGTCGTGGCTACGGCCCCCAGGCGTCAGAAACCAATTGCTTGCGGCATTGAACTGCTGGCGCGGACGCTGAACGAAGCCGTCGAACGTCGCGCCATTGTAGTACCTGTTCTCAGCGAGGCTGAACACCGGTGCGTTGGCCAGCCGTCCACTGGTTTCGAAGGTCGTAACCGTAATGAGCGACGAGTAATCCGCGAATGCCGCTTCGACTGACCAGTTGTCGCGCAGCACGCCGCTATATTGCGCTGCCCAATTCGTGGCGTTCTGGCTTTGCGCGGTGAGTGCCTCGCGCTCGCCTGCGGCGTTGCCCCAATAATCGATCACGAACCCGTCAGTTGGCGAGCGGTAGTACTTCAGCCACGCCGTATGCCCTTCCGCCACCTGCACGGTGCCGCGGACGTTCGCGAACTTCGACTCCGAGGTTTGCTGAAAGTCTTCCGGGATCTGGCCCACCGTCTGTCGCTGCGGTGTCGTGTTCTCCTGCAGTTCATATGTACCGAAGAACCACGCGCGATTCCGCCAAATGGGACCGCCGCCCGTGAACGAGTAGATCGGGTTGATCTGGTCGAACTTGACGCGTTCCAAGGACGTGTCGTTCACTTCGCTCCTCGTGGTGTTCTGCCTGTCCCAATCGTCGTTGACGAAAATGTACTTCGCCGAACCTTCGAACCGGTTGGTGCCCGACTTCGTCACGACATTGACGATCGCACCCTGCGCGCGGCCATATTCGGCCCCGATCGCGGAGGTCAGGACACTCACTTCCTGAATGGCTTCGAAGTTCAGGTTGGTGCCGAACGTGCCGGTGGTTGGATCGGTCGTGTCGACCGAGTCGATGTTGAACTGATTGTTGCTGCTCAGCGCACCGAGCGCATTGACGTTACCGGAACCCACCACGCCAGGGGCCGCACCCACCAAGGCCTGATAGCTTCGCCCCACCGGAAGTTTCTCGAATTCATCGCGGCTGAGGCGGGTGGTCTGCGTGACGGTCGTTGCGTCCACGATGGGCGTCGCGCCCGTGACCACCACCGTATCGGTGAGTGCGCCGACTTTCATGTCGAATGACACGCTCGTCGTTCGGTCCATTTCCACGAGGTTGTCGCTCGCTTGCGCCGTTTCAAAGCCTTGAAGCGTGGCATCGATCCGATACGGACCAATCGGCACCGCCGGAAACAGGTAGTGGCCGGTCTCGTCAGAAACGGTTGACCGCGAGAAACCACGATCTTGACTGGTGATGGTTACTGTCACACCGGGCAATACTCCTCCCGTTGCGTCCTTGATCTCACCGCTGATCGTCCCGGTCTGGGCCGACTGGGCAAAGGTGGGGGCCGCCGCCATCGCCATCAGCATGGTCGCGACCAGCACGCGGCGGGTCAAAATCCTAAACATGTTTCGTCCTCTCTCCTTCACGCAGAGACTCAACCTCTGCTTCAAATCGAACTAGTTGGCAATCCCCTACCGTAGCCGAATCCCTACGTTTCGTCACGCCAAAACCGAGTTCGAACCCAGTAGACACAAGTTTGGTACCACAATACGAATCGGCAAAATGTGCAAAATTGTTAATAAATTTGATGTTTTTAAGACGCAATACGGCTGAGCCGGTGGGCGAATTCAACCGGGTGGATTTTGAACTACGGTTCAGTGAATACGGGCAGGTAGGCGGGTAGGCGGGTAGGGAGTCACCCGCTAGCGCATTCCTGCTTACCCGCCCACCTGCCCACCCGCCACCGCATTACCTGCTTACCTGCCCACCTGCCCACCCGCTACTCTTTCTGACATGGCCATTGTCGAATGCATCCCCAATCTCAGTGAAGGACAGCGACCAGAAGCGATAGCGACGATCGCCGACGCGTTGCGCGCGACGCAGCAGTTCGCCGTAAATTTCGAGCAATTCCGTCGCGAGTCGCAAACGATGTTCGCGATCGGTGCCGGTGCGAGTGTCGTCATTCGGTGATGTCATGGCTTTTCCCTTCAAGCGATCGGTGCTGTTCCTTGGCGGCCAATTGATACGCGGCGTTTGTCAGCCCGCGCAGGTGTTCGGCAAACGCGGCGGCGTCGAGTGCGCGCAAGTCTGTCGAGTCAACAATTTCGAGCTTCTCAACCGGGCGCAGCGAATTGCGATCGAGGAGATCGCGTGCTGCTGCGAACCTGATCGCGGGCGGCACCTTCGCGTCGAGCAATTCGCCGAGCGTCGCGACAGCGCGCGTGGCGAGCACCCGGATCTGATCCTTCGCTTCCTCGAAGGCGGCGCGATGGGCCGCGTCGAATGCCGCGCGGAATTCAACGTCACACTTTAACCACTCGCGCAGCGTTTTCTCATTGACGCCTGCACGAGTGGCCGCGTGTTTGATCGACGATGCCGTTAACAGTGCGACGATCGCGCGTTCGCGCAGAGCGAGCGGTTTTCGGCCGTGGCCTACGCGGACTTCTGCGGCGTTCTGCGGGCGGCGGCGTGCTGCGCGGTTCGCGTTAGCCACGGACCCACTCGGCTTCGGCGTGCCAAACCACGCCCGGCCGCGTCCACAGCGGCGCGAATTGCGGCTTGGGTGTACCCGGCAGTGTACGCATCCGTGGCCGCCGCGCGTGTTCTGGCGGGTTTAGGCTAATGAACACGTGCTGCTCAGGCTGGTCAGCGTGCTGGTCGGCACTGCCGGACGGTTGCGCGCCCTGGAGGGCGCGCAGACGCTGCCGGTAACGCTTCGAGCGGGCGCGGTCGGCGTGGCGGCGTGCATCGCGACGGCGCTCGGCGTCGAGTGCCGGATGCCAGAACGGCGTGGCCTCGATCGCGTTGACCAGATCGCTGAGGCTGCGACCAGTGGCGAGGTAGTCGACCACGTCGCCGCCTGCTGGAATGCCGTCCAGAGGCACCAGTTTGACCGCCAGCGCGTTTGCGAAGCAGGACGCGGCGATGCGTTTGGCGTGCCGGTGGCCGCTGGCGTCAAGGTCAGGCAGCACGGCGATCTGAGGACAGCCGGACTGCGCCAGCACGGTCGTCCACTCATCCTGCCACGAGCTGGCACCGTTCGGCGGACACGTCGCCCTGACGCCCAGTGTGGTCAGCCGGTCAACCGCTTTCTCACCTTCGACGATCACGATCTGCGCTGCGCCGGTCAGTGCCTGCGCGCGATATAGACCCGGCTGCATGTTCTGCAGTGAGTAGCGCCAGCGGGCACCATCGCGGACGCGCCAGCGAAACCCTTTCGGGTCAAGCCGCACCTTCTCAACACCGTTGCCGTAGTCATATGTTGCTTCGATCGTCGGCCTGATGCGTGACCGGTCGGCGTAGCTACTGCTCGAATCGAACAGATCGCCCATCGTCAGACCCAGCACGCGGACCACGTCGGTCGTCCTGCACCCGGCAAAACAGCGGACCAGCGTACGGTCGTCTTTTCGTGTGACGCTGAGCGAGGGCCGCCGATCGCGATGCGCGGGACAGGTGTACCGCGCCCGGTTGGCACCAGTGGCCTGCACGCGGCAACCATGGTTCCGTAGCGCAGCGGTGACGCGTTCGAAGCTGCTCATCTACCGGCGTCGCTCCACTTCGACCGGCGTCGAGGTTGCTTCCATATATTCGTCCAACCATGACCGCCGAATGCGGATGGCTGTGCGCCCGGAGACTCGGGCGGCGCGAAGCGCTCCGGCTTTGATCGCCCGGCGCAATGTCGCGGTGTGCACACTCAGGTAGGTGGCCGCATCCGTCGCGGTCAGCCACGGATCATCGCCGGGTGAAGGGTTAGTAACCATGACTCGCCCGGAATGGCGACAACGGTTTCGGCGTGGCGAGCAGGTGTTTAAGATCGACGTCGAGCGCTTGCGCAAACGCCAGCATTTCGACGGGTGTGCACGGCCGTGCGCCTATCTCGATCCTTGAGATTAAATTTTGATGTACGCCGACCACGCGCGCGAGATCCGATTGCGACCATCGGCGGTCGTGACGGATGCGGCGAATGTTGGCGGCGACGGTGATGCTGCCGGTGTGGACCATGATCCCCTCACAAAACGGAAAATGTTTTGCGGCGGATCGACGCGGTGCTTGTACGAAAAAACACCGGCGATCGAAGACGCGCCGCGAGAACTTGCCATCTCTCGTCTTCGTCTCCGGTCACCGGTGCGGTGCTCTGATCGATATTGCTTTCAGAGCTGAAGAAATCCGTGCCTACTACGAACGCAGGTGCAGTTGCTTGAATCTACTAAGTCAGGCACTTAGGCGCAAGCGGAATACGCAGCGCTCGCGAAATAGATAGACGAATCAGAGTGTTTTTCTATCTTGCGATCTGTACGTACGTACCGGGGATCTGCCCTTGTGCGGTGCCCTTGGTTAATCTTCCTAACTACGTACTTGAAGTACGTACACAGACCGTGACGCGTGACGGGCGTGACGCCTGCTGTACATACACACCGTGACGATTCGGGTTCGTCCTGCTCGTCTCAACGGATTGGAAGATAGAAAAAGAAGAGTGTTGCTCGATCTGTCGACCGCGTGCACAACCGCGTGCACAAAAAACCGTTGCACGCGTTCGCTTGGGTATGTTGCGGCGCATCATCCGTGTGGAAAATGCGCCGCAATTCACATCTGTCTACTGGTTCCTATAGTCGGCAGGGCTAACGCCGCGATCAGAAGAAAAAGTCTGAGCACCTCAGCCGATGTTAGCGCGAGCCTTAAAGCAGCGTCAGGACCGAGTCATCGACCCGCGAGGACTGCCGATTGAGGTGGTCAGTCAACTGCGCGCAGGCTTCAACCGCTGGGTCGATGCCGGCTTCGCGCCAGCGCCGCAACGTTTCTCGCGCAATCCGAAGCCGCACGACGTGCGTGGGTACGCCGTCCGGTCTGATGACGCGCGTCTCCGACTCCCACATGCCATGAGACCACCGAAACGGATGCTGCTCCAGCACTGCATCGTCCAGATCGGCGCAGGCGAGTTGTTTGCCAGCAAGCGACCAAACCGGAGGTGCGCTGAGGAAGGCGGACGATGGCGGAAGCGGCACGGGCGTCACTGGTCAAAAACCGACACTACCATGTCAAATGCGCCAACTTGTTGCAAGCTCAGCGTTTAGGCTGTCTCGTTAACGCAACACCAGGAACGGGTCGATGGGGTCGCCTTTCCACCACTTCTTGTCTGCACCAAGCTTGAAAATGGCGAAATGCAGATGCGGTGTATCGGGCGGCGCATTACCGGTGACGCCGACATAGCCGACGACTTGACCGCGCGACACCTGCTGGCCCTCCACCAGGCCGGGCGCATAGCGATCGAGGTGCGCGTAGTAGTAGCAATACTTTTCCGTTGGATCGTATTGATAGATGGTCAGGCCGCCGGCGGCACTGGTGAACAGCTTGGCGACTTTTCCCTCGACCACGGCAAACACTGGTGTGCCTTTCGGGGCCAGGATATCCATCGCCTCGTGCACGCGGCTGCCGCCGCCGCGCGCTTGCTCAAAGGTCGACGCCAGGTGCTTCGCCTCAATGCCGGCCACCGGGATTAACGGCCGCTGCGCCAGCAGCGTCTCGACGTCAGCATTCGTTTTAGCCGACGACACCTCGCGGGCGGGCGACTCGGACAAAGGAGTCAGCGCCTCGTTGGCCGCGTGATCGACCGACGGTAATCGGTTGGCCGGTGGGCTGACCTCAGGCGCGCTTGGCTTCGGTTCTGGCCGCACCACGTTCGGTGATGCAGGGGCCTTGTCAGTCACCGTTGCAACCGGTGCGGCGGCTTCAGTCGTGGCAGGCGTGTCCGGCGTCGCGGGTGACAAGGCGCGCGCGCCTAACCACCACACGACGCCAATCACCGCGAGCGTGATCCACGGCGCCAGAACGTCTTCACGAAAGAGACGTGAGCGCCGCTTGATCATTTCAGGATGACCTTGGTGCCCGGGCCGACCAGCGCCGCGACGCGCATCGCATCCCAGTTGGTGAGGCGAATGCAGCCGTGCGACTCGGTATAGCCGATCCGGGTGGGCTCCGGCGTTCCGTGAATGCCGTAATGCTCTTTGCTGAGATCAATCCACACGACGCCCACGGGATTATTCGGACCGGCAGGAATCTTCGCCTTCGCATGCGTTGGATCGCCGTCCCAGAACAGCTTCGGGTTGTAGTTGAATGTCGGGTTGGCGCTGACGCCATTCACTTTCCACTCACCGACCGGCAACGGATCATTCTGACTGCCAGTCGTGACGGGTGCGTGAAAGATCACTTCGCCACCAGCGGTTTGCACGATCAATGATTTTGACTTGTCGTCGACGACCACGACATTGCCGGCGGTAGCCGGTTTTGCCGTCGCTCCGGCAGCGGGCTTCGCAGTCGCCGCGGCAGCGGGCTTCGCGGTTTTGGACCCGGGCGCCATGAACGGTTCGACGTTGGGCACCGTGATCACATCACCCTGGGTCCACTTCGCTTGCGGATTGAGCCGTTGCAGCAACTTCGGGCTGGCGTGAAATCGTTCGGCCAGCAGTTCCTGCATCGACGAGTAGCCGAGGGCGGATAGCTTGGACTTTTCCATCATGTCCGCCGGAATTTTCGCGACAAAGGGTCCGGCCGCATCCTCGGCGGTGATGGTGTAGGTCGATAACGGTTCGGTGGGCGCAGGGGCGCCGTTTTTCGCTTGCCGGTAGGCAGTCAGTGCCCGGTCGGTGTTGGCGCCGCCAGACCCATCGATGGCGCCTGGCGAAAAGCCGGCGCGGTCGAGGGCGACTTGCGTGGACAACATGTCGCGGGTCTTGGCATCCAGCCCGGCCGTAGCTTTGCCGCCTGGTGCGCCGGCCTGGGCCATGTCCGCCCCCGCCTGATCAGGTGGCTGAGCTGGGACCGCTGGCGTCGTCATCGGCTTGGGCGCTGGCGCTGGCGCGGATGCCGATTTATTGGCCGGCGTCTGAGCCGAGGACACCTGAGGCGTGGAAAAGGCAGTCGCCACGACAAATATGGGTACAAAACGGTAACTAAAGGTCATACCCGACTTGTTGAGCAAGATCAATTCCATGTGCCGATGAGACGGCCTCTGACTTGCATCTCAACCGCGCCATGACGCTAGCCCGTTCTTTGGCCCTCGCTGCACTCTTTGCCTTCGCCGGAGCTGGCGGCGGGCATTTGGCAGCCGCCGAGTCTGGACAAGCCGCTGCGTCACCGCCTAAGCCCCTTCACGATGACGAGCGCATTTTGTCACCGGATGACCGCACCGCGACCTTGGCGCGCAGCCTTATCTGGCGCACACCGAAAGTGCCGATCGCCCAAGCGGATATCGCCACAGAATCCAAGCCGCTGGCCGAGCTGTCGTGCAAATTCAAGCTCACCGCGCTCGGTGGCACCACACCCAAGTTCGATTGCGACCTGGAAAGCGGCGAAGAGATTCGCGTCAAGTACGGCAACGGGCCCGAGATCCCCGCCGAGGCTGCCTCGACACGGCTCCTCAAGGCGCTCGGATTCGCCGCCGATGACATCGTCATCGTCGAAAAACTACGCTGTTTCGGGTGCCCCAAGGAGCCGTTCTCGACAATGAAGGCGGTCGAAGTGACGCGCGCCGAACCGCTCTATAAGCACCTGATCGATTACGACGACTATGAAGAATTCAAGTGGGTTGCGGTAGAGCGTAAATTTCGCGCGCGACCGATTGAAAGCGAAGGCGTTGAGGGTTGGGCATTTCACGAACTCAGCCAGGTCGATCCGAAAAAGGGCGGGGCGCCGCGCGCCCACCTCGATGCGATCCGGATGATAGCGATCTTCCTGTCGCACTGGGACAACAAATCCGAAAATCAACGGATCGTCTGTCTCGATGACACTTGGCAGGACAAAACGCCGTGTGCCGAACCGCTGTTGATGCTCCAGGACGTGGGCGCGACGTTCGGACCGAGCAAGGTCGACCTACCCGAATGGGAACAGGCGACGATGTGGGAGGACCGCACGACGTGCCGCGTGTCGATGCGCGAATTGCCCTACAGCGGCGCGACGTTTGTCGACGCGCAGATCACCGAAGAGGGCCGACAATTTTTCGGCGCGATGATTTCGCAGCTCTCCGACCGGCAACTGACCGATCTGTTTACCGGCGCGCGCTTTGCCGAGAAGCGCGGGTTGTTTCAGTCGCCGCGGCCGGTCAGCGAGTGGGTCAGAGTGTTCCGGGCCAAGGTGAAGACCATCACGGACGGGCCGGCCTGTCCGTCGGCGTAGGGCGCGCGTCGGCGCCGTCCTGATACAAGGTACCCGCGTCCACTGTCTCGCCGGTGCGCGAGATCGCCTGAAAGTGCAAGTCGTCGCCGTCGATTTCGATCAGCATGAAACTGTAGTCGCGGTCGAACGATTTGGCGATGTACGACGCCGCCACACTATCGCCGTAACGTAGCGATCCAGCGGCGCCGCTGACAAAGTACTGCACACCCTGCTGCAATTCCGATCGTTGATAGAGATGTTCGTGCCCCGAAAAGACGACGTCGACGCCGTGTTTGACCAATACCGGCTCCAGGGCCAACCGGTGCGCCTGGGACCCATTGCGATAGCGTCCCGAGGTGTAGAGCGGATGATGCAGGAAGATAATTTTCCACGCCGCCTTCGACTTACCAAGTCGCTCGTCGAGCCAACGAATTTGCGGCCGATCGAGATTGCTCGAATCAAGTGCGAAGAACTCGACGCGTGACGCAAGTTTGGTAATCACATCAACCGGCGGCGCAAAGCTGTAGTAGCGCTCGCCATTCATGTTGAACGGTTGGTAATCGACCTGCCGCGGATCGTCATGATTGCCGAGCACGGCGTAGAACTTGACGCCGGCGTCGAGTAAGCCTCGATACGGATCGGCGAACTTGAGGCGGTAGTCCTCCGGCGACGCCGGCCCTTCGTAAATGTTGTCGCCCAGCATCAGCACGAATGGGTAGGTGAACTGCTCGCGGAAGCGGATCATCTGAGCAGCGATTTCATGTTGCGGCGGCGTGCCGCGGCCACTGTCGCCAATAATCGCGAAGTGCAATGACGCCAGTTTTTTGGGCAGCGTGAGCGTCCCGGCCGGCACGCTGACCGGGGCCGCGGTCACCACGGGCGACCGGCGCGACGTCTGTTGAGCTGTCGAACCTGACCCGTCCGGCCCGCCACACCCCAGCATCAGAGTGAGCGCGCCACTGACGACAAGCGTGCAGGTAACGCCGATCCGTTTTGTGGTTAACACCTGCCTACCAGCCTACCTGCTTCCCCGCCGAGCAGCCCGTCGCTTCGCGCCAATCGTGGCTATGCCGGCTGCGTGCCCCCAACCAACCGGCCTGCGTCCGCGGCATACTTATTGTAGCCAGTCATATAGTTGGGGTAAGGCTCCACACCGGTAATGATGATGCAGATCAAATATTTTGGCTTGGCGGGATTGATACTCTTCGCCCTCGCGTGTAGCCGCACGACGGCGGGCTCAACGACGCCGAGTGCTCCGGCTCCAGCTACTGCTGCTGACTCTCAAAAACCCGCACCGGCACCTGCGCCTGTCAACCCGCCGCCGGCAGCTGCCATACCGGCCCCGGCCTCTCCGGTCGTGAACGCCGCTGACACCGCCACGGTCGCGTTTCAGAAACGGGTCCGTGAATACATTGCGTTCCACGACAGTGCGCAACGAACAGTGCCTGCCCTGACCGAGACTGCAGACCCGGCCAAGATCACCGCGCGCGAACGCGCCCTGGGCGAACAGTTGATCAAATCCCGGCCCGACGCCAAGCCCGGCGATTTTTTCATCAAGGAATATCAGCCGATCCTGGCCAAACTGATCAAGGATGATTTTGCCCAGCGGCCACTGGCCGCGCGCAAAGCGTTGATCCAGGAATTGCCCAAGGGCGTGGTGATTAACGTCAACATGAGTTATCCGGATGTTCTCCCACTGGTGACGTTCCCTGGGAATTTACTCAAGGTGCTGCCGGAGCTCCCGCCGGACCTTGAATACCGGATCGTCGGACGGCATCTGGTCTTGCGTGATGTGAAGGCGAATATCATCGTCGACATCATGCGCGATGTCTTTCCGGTGTCGTAGTTGTTCGTGAGGCAGATGATGCAGAGTAACGCGCGTTTTATTTCAGGTTTTGTTCTCGCACTGTTCACCGCAGCCTGCGCGACGGCGCCTGGCGCATCAAGCGATCGGTCCTCCCCGATCGGCGGAGGCACGGCGTCGACGGCCACGCCCGCGTCCGGTAGCGGTGGGGAGAGTGGACTCAGTAGCGGCGCCGGCCCGAGCACGGCGGCGGACAACACGGCGGCAGCGCAGACGCCAGCGCCGGCTGGAGTCGCCGCGCCGCTCGCCAACAATTCGGTCAAGTTTGCAGTGCTTGGCGACACCGGCACCGGTGACCGCGCGCAGTACGATGTCGGCGCCCAGCTCGCCGCCGCGCGCTCGGTGTTTCCCTATCAATTCGTGATCACGGTTGGCGACAACATGTACGGCTCCGAGCGGCCCCAGGATTACTCGCGCAAGTTCGAGCTGCCCTACAAAGCCATTCTCGACGCCAAGGTTCCTTTCTACGCCTCGCTGGGCAATCACGACGACCCCAATCAGCGGTTCTACAAACCGTTCAACATGAATGGCGAGCGCTATTACACGTTTAAGAAGGACAACATCGGTCATCCGGGCGTGCGCTTTTACGCGCTCGACAGCAATTACATGACCACCGACCAGTTGCAGTGGTTCGAAAAAGAGCTGGCCAATTCCGATTCGCCGTGGAAGGTTGCCTTCTTCCATCACCCGCTCTATTCGTCTGGCGGCCGGCACGGCTCGGAAATTGACCTCCGCCAGCAGCTCGAACCGCTGTTCGTCAAGTACGGGGTCACGGTAGTCTTCCAGGGCCACGAGCATTTCTACGAACGCTTGAAGCCGCAAAAAGGCGTGAGCTACTTCACGGCGGGCGGCTCGGCCAAGCTGCGCGCCGGCGACATTCAAAAGGGAGAGATGACTGCATTCGGCTTCGACAGTGACTACAGCTATATGTTGGTCGAGGTCGACGGCGATACGATGCGCTTCCAAACGCTGTCGCGCGCCGGCAAGCGCGTTGATTCTGGCTCAATCGCCCGTGTCACCCAGCCTAAAACCACGACACCTCAATAACCGCCCCGAAAACTGCACTTAACCCGATAAACTAACCCTCGAATGTCCAGAGCCACTCGCGCGCGATTCACGAAATACGGCGCCATCCTCGGCCTCCTCGTCATCCTCGCCGCTGCGGCGACCGCCGTCTACGCGGCGCAGCCTGGGGCACAGTCATTTCCCCCGGCGCAGCAAGCCGAACGTGTCGATATCCCGGGTGTGATGGACAACCTTCAGGAAGAAATGTTTGCCGCGGTCGTGCGGTTGCCGATCGCCGCCGCCCTGGGTGCGGTGCTCGCGCTACGGCCTCGCCGACGCGGTACGCCGATCCGTCAGCCGGCGGTGGTGCAGACACAGATCATCCTGTCGGTGGTCGGTGCGCTGATCATGCTGGTCGTTGGTTCGAGTCTGGCGCGCGCCTTCGGCATCGTCGGCGCCGCCAACCTGATTCGCTACCGATCGAAGATCGACGATCCCAAAGACGCGGTGGTCATGCTCTGTGCGTTATCAGTCGGACTCGCAGCGGGCGTCGGCCTGTATGGGCTCTCCATTTTCGGCACCCTGTTCCTGACTCTGGCGCTGTGGGTAATCGAAGGTTTCGAGCCGCCGCCGCGGGTCTTTGAACTCTCGGTTAAGCTGGGCGAGAAAACCGCGACCTTGCGGCCGCGCGTGGAATCCATCCTGCGGCGCTTCAAGGCCGACTACGAAATGCGTGGCTCCTCCGAAGAAGAAGTGTCGTACTTGGTCACCGTGCCGACCGCGCTGCAGACCGACCGCGTCTCCAACGCATTAACGGCACTGGTCGCCTCCGGAAAGGGCGCGGTCGAGTGGAAGGAGACCAAGGTTACCAAGGGCAAGGTGTAGGGCTGGACTCGCCGTGAAACTGATCGTTCAGCCGGATGCTGGGGTCGTTCCCGTCGTCCAAGCGATTCGCAAGTCGAAGAAGACACTCGACGTCTGCATCTTCCGATTCGACGTCGCCGAAATTGAGCGGGCGATGGGCGCTGCGGTGCAACGCGGCGTACGGGTGCGCGCGCTGATCGCGCACACCAATCGGGGCGGCGAGAACCACTTACGCAAGCTCGAACAACGGCTGCTGGCGGCAGGTGTGGCCGTGTCGCGCACAGCGGATGACCTGCTCCGCTATCACGCGAAGTACATGATCGCCGACGACACGCTGCACCTGTTCGGCTTCAACTTCACCAAACTCGACATCCTCAAAAGCCGCAGCTTTTCGGTCGCCACCCGCGACAGCAAGACCGTCCGCGACGCGACCGACCTGTTTGAAGCCGACGTCTCACGTCAGCCCTACAAGGCCGGGAAGTCACACCTCGTCGTCAGCCCGGATACGTCGCGAGAGAAGCTGACCGAATTCATCAAGGGCGCGAAGAAGGAGCTGGCGATTTACGACGTCAAGGTTCAAGACCCGTTGATCGTCAAGCTGCTCAAGGAACGGGGCGCGAAAGGCGTCCGGATCCGCATTCTCGGCGCAATCAAAAAAGGCGACGATACGACGCAGGCCCGTCCGCTCAAGCCCATCCGGCTACATGTCCGTTGCGTGATCCGCGACGGCACACGCGCGTTCGTCGGCAGTCAGAGCCTTCGCAAAGAAGAACTCGACAGCCGTCGCGAGGTCGGGGTCTTGATCACCAACCCCTCGGTCACCAAAAAAATCATGGCAGTGTTCGAACAGGACTGGACCGACTCAGCGCCAAAAGACGCCAAGAACGACGAATTGGCGGTCGAGTCGAAAGACGATAAGAAAAGCGACAAACCGGCCGACGACGAGAAAGCCAGCTAGGACCGCCGCTTCGGAACGTGGTCTGACGACACGATGTGGTAGGCCAGCCACAACCCACCAGCGCCGGCAATCACAAACAGAATCATCGCCAGACCCGGATAGCCGAGAATCCGGAAACTCGTCTCAATCCGCAGATCATCGCGGCGCCGATGATTAACGACGCCAGGATCAATCCGAGCGTGATCCGGTTGGCGACCTTCTGCAGGCCGTCCATGATCGAGCCCCCATCGATCAACTCGACCTTCGTCTTCAATTCGCCGGTCGCGACCGCGTCGAGCACCTTGTTAACCCGGCCCGGCAGCCGTTCGGCAAATTCCTTGGCCTCCAGCATCGCTGAAAACATGCCGCCCGACGACGTGCTCTTCTTCATTCGCCGCGTCATCAATTCCGCGGCGTCCTCACGGATCGTACCGTTGACGTCCATCTGCGGGTCGAGCGTGCGCGCGACCTGATCGAGATTGAGGAGCGTCTTGCCCAGCATCGTCAATTCGGCTGGCGCACGGAGGTGATGCGTGGCGCACAGCTGCTGCAACTCCATGAACACGCGGCCGACCTGCAAATTGGCCAGCGACTCGTGGCCGTAGCGGTTGACCATCGTGGCGATATCGCGACGGAACCCGACCTCGCTGAAGCCCTCGAGTTTCTCGGCAACTGCGGCGGTCACGTCGGCGGCCTCGTCGCCGCGACCTGAGGTGATCGCTAACAACAGTTTGAGCATCCGGTCCTGCATCGCCATCCCGATCCGGCCGACCATGCCGAGATCGAGCAAGGCCAGCCGGCCGTCGTCAGTGACGAAAACGTTGCCTGGATGAGGATCGGCGTGGAAGATCCCGTCGATGACGATCTGTTTCAGATATGCCCTGACCAGCGTTTTTGCCAGCGCCGGACCGTTGATGTCGAGGCGAGTCAGTGGACTGAGGCCGGTCACCTTGGTGCCGTGCACGTAATCCATGGTCAGGACTCGGCCAGTGGTGTAGTCATCGACGGGGGCGGGCAGCACCACGTCCGGGAATTCCGCGAGATTGGTGGCCAGCAGCCGGAGGTTATCGGCTTCGCGCCGATAATCCAGTTCGGACACCAGTGCTTCACGAAATTCGTCGACGATGCCAGTGACGTTGTAGCGGTGCCCGGTGTCGCTGTGCTTGTCGAGAAACTGTGCGACCTCCTGCAATGTCTCGAGGTCGAGTCGCACCAGCTCGGTGATGTTCGGCCGCTGGATCTTGACTGCGACTTCGCGTCCGTCACGCAACGCCGCACGGTGTACTTGGCCGAGAGACGCCGCAGCGGTCGGTGCTTCATCGAATCGAGAAAACGCCTTCGACAACCGAATGCCGAGTTCTTCCTCAATAATCTTCTGGACGTCTTCAAACGGGAACGGCTTGACGTTGTCCTGCAGGCGGGCCAGCGCCTCCAGATAGGGCTGCGGCAGTAAATCGGCGCGCGTGGAGAGCAGCTGGCCGAGTTTGACGTATGTCGGTCCCAGCTGCTCGAGATCGGTCGCCAACTGCTGGGCGGTTTGGATTTCTGCTGCCGTCGCGGCGTCGTCGATCGGGATTTCTGACGCCAGGGAATCCCCCGTGGTGACCCGGGTTCGTCCGTATTTCAGGAGCAGCGCGGCGACAGCGGTATAGCGCGATAGCTTTGGCGGCAGGACACTCACAACTCAGTTACCTCGTCGCGGCAGGTGTGCAAGCCGCATTCCCGGCATCCCGACGACACCTAATCTTGGCTGCGATCGAAGCTCAGCAGGTTCAGGTCCGGATTAGCCACCCCCAGCCAGGCATCGTGGATGATGCGCGCGGCGATCATGCTGAAGGTAATGCCGTTGCCGCCATACCCGAGCGCATACCAGACATCTGGATCCTCACCGTGGCCGATGTAAGGCAGACCGTCGCGGGTCTCGCCAAACACCCCGGCCCAACTAAAGGTGGCTGCTGCATCGACGCCGATCAGCTCGCGGAGGCGATCGAGCAGCGTCTGCGTCTTCTTCTGCAGCAACCGCCGACTTTGATGGCGACGCGAAAACGGCGAGTCTTCGCCCCCAATCATGAACCGGCCGTCCGCGGTCGTGCGCAGATAAAAGTATGGGCGGGCTGTTTCCCAGAGCAGGCACCGCTCGGGCCAGCCTCCCCAGTGGTCGATCGCGTCAGTGGCACACGCCCACGTGCTGTTCAAGTCGGTCAACTGAGCATCGACCAAGTTCGCGGTCTCGTAGCCGGTCGCCCAAACGATCCGACGCGCCCGGACGACGCAGTCGGTATTCGTCTTCAGCTCGAACGATGTGCCGACGCGATCAGTGGTGAGCACTGCGGTCTCGTCATAGACCCGCGCGCCGGCAGCGGTGGCCGCCGAGAGGAGGCGATGGGTGAAGCGATAGGAATCAATTTCGCCTTCGTTCGGCGTATACAGCGCGCCCGGCGCGTCGATCGCAAAGCGCTCCTTGATCTGTGAGTCGCTGAGAAAATCGACGTCAAATCCGTGCGCGCGGCGCAACGCGTGCTCGTCTTGCAGCGCACGCACATCTCCCTGCGACGACGCCAGATAGAGGCCCGGACGACGGGCAAAGCCACAGTCATCGCCGAGCGCGCCGACGATGCGCTCCACGTGGTCGATCGCCTCACGTCCCAGTTGGTACGACCGCACTGCGGTGTGTAGTCCGACGGTGCGCGCCAACTCCGCAAGCGACGTATCGGTGTCGTATAACAGCAAGCCGGTGCTGGCGGCACTGCTCCCAGTGGCCGCGCGCCGACGGTCGATGATCACGACATTCACGCCGTCGCGGGCCAGGGCATGCGCCGTCAACGCGCCGGTTACGCCGCCACCGATCACTGCGATGTCGCAGGTTTCGTCGTGGTGAAGCGCCGGGTAGGTGGCGAACGGTCCATTGGTCGCGATCCAGTACGACTCGCCAGTCCGCAGATCCATCCAGGTGTCAGGTTACCTTCCGACGCGGGGGGTTCGTGTACCCTAATCAATGGATGACCTGGACCCCCACCATCCATGCCGTGGTATTACTCGCTTCGGCAGGGCTCGCGGCGTGGGCCGCGATTGTGGCGCGTGGCCGCCGTACCGTACCCGGCAGTGCCGTGTTCGGGTGGCTGATGTTTGCCACCGCCTATTGGGCGATCATCGGCGCCCTGCATGCTGTCGTCGAGCCGGTCGCCTCACGAATCGTGCTCGCCCAGTTTCAGTATCTCGGCATTGCCGCAGTCGCACCGTTGTGGCTGTTGTTCGCGAGTCAGTACGCACGTGCGCGGTGGCTCGATGACACGCTGACGCGCAGCTTGCTGTGGGTCATTCCAGGCGTCACCGTCCTGATCGCCTTCACCAACGCCTGGCATCACCTGTTGTGGACTGACATCCGGCTGGCGACGCCAAGCCTGGCGTCGCGGCTGGTCTACTCTCACGGTCCGTGGTTCTGGATTGCGCTCATCTTCAATTACTGTGCACTCGCCGCGGGCACAGTGCTGCTGTTTCAGAGCGTGCGGCGTTTTCCGCTGCCATACCGGCGACAAACGACGCTGATCATCGCGGGCGCGCTGCTGCCGTGGGTCGGCAATGTGCTGTACATCGCCAAACTCATGCCGGCGGGCCTCGATCTCACGCCGGTGGCCTTTGCCGCATCAGGGACCTCCTTGTTGTGGGGTTTCTACCGCCATCGACTGCTTGGCTTGGTCCCGATTGCACGCGACCTGGTCATCGACAGCATGGACGAGGCGGTCATCGTGCTCGATTCCAATCGCCACATTATCGACTTCAATCCGGCCGCTGGGAAAGTGGCCGGATGCACCGTCGATAGCATTGGCCGATCGATCGCCGACGCCGTGCCGTGGTGGACGCGCGCGTCCGCTGATGGCCAAGGTAGTCCGGGGTATCCGGCGGTGATCGCCTCGGGTGGCCGCTTCCTCGAATTCGAGGTCAAGCCGGTCCGTGATGGTCAGGAACGGTTCGCCGGCTGGCTGGTCGTCGCTCGCGACATTTCGGCGCGCCGCAAGGCCGAAATCGAACGCCGTGATCTCGAGCGCCGGATGCTGGAACAGCAGAAGGCAGAAAGCCTGGCCGTACTCGCAGGCGGGGTCGCGCACGACTTTAATAACCTGCTGACTGGGATTCTCGGAAACGCCGATCTGCTGTCGATGGCGGCGAACGACAATCCTGCACTGCGCAAGAGCGCGGATGCGATTGTCATTGGCGCGCAACGCGCCGCCGGCCTGGTCTCTCAGATGCTGGCCTACGCCGGTCAGGGACGGGTCATCTCGGAACTCATCGATCTCGACGAACTGGTCCGTGAGATGCTCGACTTGTTGCAGGCGTCAGTAGCGCGTCATTGCACCTTGTCCTACAGCGAACCCGGTGCGCTGCCGCGCGTCAAAGTCGACCCGACACAAGTGCGTCAGGTGGTGTTGAACCTGATCGTCAATGCGAGCGACGCAGTTGACGATGGGGGTCGCGTGACGGTATCCGGTGGTACCGAATTCCTCGATGCCGCAGCGTTGGCCGGATTGATCTTCAGCAGTGACGCGGTGCCGGGACACTTCAGCTATGTTCAGGTGGCCGACGACGGGCCGGGCATGGACCGCGCCACGGTCGCGCGAATCTTTGATCCGTTCTATTCGACGAAGCAGTCGGGACGCGGGCTTGGGCTGGCGGCGGTGCAAGGCATTGTCCGCAGCCATCGCGGCGCCCTGCGCGTCGATACCGCACCGGGACGGGGAACCACCTTCAAGGTGTGGTTCCCGATCGACGTCCCCGACGCCGCGGCCCTACGAGCGTGAGGCTCCGCCTGGTTACGCGGCCCGTTTCCGACGGGTTTTTGCCGCAGTGGTCGTTTTGGCGCGCACCGTTTTTGTTACGGCGCGCTTGGCGGCCGGCGCCTTGCGGCCGCCGGCGGCGGCGAGGCTGGCCCTGAGCCGTTCGGCGAGATCGATCACGTCCGCGCGCATCGGCTGTTCATCGTCATCGAGTTCAACAGTCTTGCCTTTCAGTTTCCCTTGGATGACCTCCTGCAGATTCGCCTGATAATCGTCCTTGTATTTCTCGGGCTCCCACTCGTCGGCGAGCGCATTGATTAGATCGCTCGCGAGTTTCAATTCCTTCGGTGGCACCTTGATCCGTTCGGCATCGGCGACTTCGGGGGCCGCCACTAACTCAGTGGCAAACCGCATCATGGTCAGAACCATGTGGCCCTCGATACTTTCGACAGCCACCAGATGCTGCCGTTCGCGCATCACCACCTTGCCAATGCCGACCCGGCCGGTCTGCTTGAGTGCCTGATGGAAGACGGCGTAGGCATGCTCGCCACCCTTGTCAGGCACCAGGTAATAGGGCTGATCGAAGTAGCGATCGTCGATCGCGTCGGCCGGCACGAAGTCGGTGACCTGCACACGGCGGTCCTTCTCGACGGCCGCTGCCTTGAAGTCCTCTTTGGTGAGGACGACGTAGCGACCTTTCTGATACTCGAAGCCTTTGACCAGGTCTTCCCACGCCACGGGTGTGCCGTCGCGCTGGCAGACGCGCTCGTACTTGATCGGAGACTTATCCTTGCCATGCAGCAAGCGGAACTTCGGCCGGTTCTCGCGAACGGCGGTGTGTAGCTGGATCGGGATGGCAACGAGTCCGAACGACAGGCTGCCGCGCCAAATGGGTCGCGCCACGATTACCTCCTCGACTGTTGGTCGAGGCGTACTCAATCAGCGTGCCAGTTCGATGCTTTGTACCAAGTCGTCGAGGCTCCGGACCCTGCGACAGTCAACGTGCGGATAGAGATCGGCGGCGTCGAGCAAGACGCCCTCGCGCAGTCCCGCAGCGCGTGCACCCGCCACGTCAATGTGGAACAGGTCACCGACATGCGCGGTCGTTTCGGGCAGCCCGCCAGATTGCTCGAGCGCGATCTGGAACAAGCGCGGGTCAGGTTTTTCCACGGCCCACTCATGCGAGTCGAGGATCACGTCAAAGTACGGCGTCAAGCTCAGCCTGTCGAATAAGTGACGCAGCCGGCCATTGGCGTTGGAGACGACGACCAGAGTCAGGCCGAGCGATCGCAATCGTTCGAGCGCCGGTGTGACGTCGTCGGGCACGTATTCCCACAAGTTCTCGGCGTGATGGTAGGCGCGCAGGATGGCCAGCGCGGCATCACTTGCCTCACACGCCGGCACCTTGGCGTACTCGAGCACCTTATCGAAATAGAGCCAGCCGCGGCTGGCGTCGGTCGTACCGCCGACCACCGTCGCATCGTCGATAAATTTTTTGGCATGCGCGTCGGCGTGCCGCAATTGTTCTGGCGACACGGTCACGCCTTGCGCCGCGAGTCCCTCGCTGATGCGGGTCCACGAGGGATGGCACAACACGCCACCGGCGTCGAGGAAGAGCGTCTCGATGGTCAGTTTGCCCATGGCGGGGTTTATTTCGGTACAGGACCGAGGATCGCGCGGACGTCGCTGCGCAAGGCGCCGAGATCAAGAGGGGAGGTGTCAGCGGGCAACGAACGCTCGTATTCCACCAACGGTCGATCGTCGGTGAGCAGCAGTCCCGAACCGACAAAGCGCCGCATCGCCTCGGCATCTGCGGTGAACCAACTCGCGAACGTGTCGAACGATGTCAGGCCGATCTCTGCGAGCGCCGTTGCGGTCACGGGGTCGGCCAGTTTGGTCGCGAACACGTGCGGATCGACACGCAACGGCGTCAAGGACCCGACCATCAGGTTGCCGTCAAACCACAGCGTGGCATTGGGGAACACATCGAGAAAGGTTCGCATGATCAGCTTGTACTGAGCGGCTGGCCGGTGGCCAATCCACTGCAGTGCCAGACCGTCGGTGTTGAGCGCGTTGCGGACGAGGGTGAAGTACTCGCGTGAGTAGAGATTGCCGGCCCCAGCATGGGTCGGCTGAATAATGTCCGCGGTGATGACATCGAACGTTTCGCCGGACAGCAGCAGGAAATTGCGGCCGTCGTCGACCCGAATTCGCACGTTCGGGCGGTTGACGACGTCGTAATTGATATGCGCGAAAAAGGACGCGGCGCGCCGCACGCTTGCCGACAGTTCGACGACCTGCACTTTCGCCCCGGTGTGCTGGCTCACCGCGCCGCTCGTGGCGCCGCCGCCAAGTCCGATGACCAGCGCGGTTGCGGGGTTCGGATGCAGGAGCATCGGCAGGTGCCCGATGATTCGATGCAGACGAACCATCTCGTCCCCGTCATTGGCTTGATGCAGCCCGTCAAGGTACAGCGATCGGCGAAACTGGCTGGCATGAACGCTGACGGCGGTTTGGACGCCCTCTTCACGCCAGGACTCGACCATGTCGTCCCCGTAGCGGCGTGAATACGCGGCCGTAAAGGGATCCGGCACGCGGCCGGCCAATACGACAAAGACCGCGACCGCAGCGACCGCCGCGCTCAGCAACCGCCGGCGTCTCGGGTGGCGCACGAGGAGCAGGGTGGCGCTGACGCCGTGCAGCGCGGCCAGGACAATCAACGCGCGCCGGACCCCGAGCAACGGTAGCAGCGCGAAGCCGCCGAGTAGGGCGCCGGCAATGGCGCCGATGACATTGACGGAATAGATTCGGCCGACGCGCTCGGCCACCGCCGCAGCGGAGAGCTCTGACGAGGCTGACGTGGCTATTCGCAGCGCAATTGGGAAGCTGAGCCCCATCAGGATGGTCACCGGTAAAATCGCGATCGCGCTGGCCTGCAGTTCGCCGGCGGTGCGCCAGCCGGCGCCGTAGCTCCAGCCAAGAAAAATCGCCGACCCAAGCACCGCGCAGGCCGTGGCGAGCTGCAAGGCCGCGAGTACGGCCCCCCAATCCCGATCGCGGCGCAACAGTCGGGCCGCTAGACCACTGCCGAGCGCAATCCCGCCAAGAACCATCGCCAGCATCGTCGTGAACGCATAGGTCGTGGCCGCCAGGTACTGCACCAGCATCCGGAACCAGACGATCTCGAGGGCCAGTGCAATGAAGCCGGCGATGCCGACCACCAACTCGATCGAGCCGACCGAGGGCGCATCGCGCAGTGGCCGCGTGGACGGCGCCACTGGGTCATCAGCGGCGAGCACCCGGTCGTCGCCGGGCGGCTCCATGGCCAGCGCCATGAGGCCAATCGCGATATTGAGTGCGGCGCCGAGCAGGAACGACCGCTGCATGCCAATGGCGCCGATCAGGTAGAACCCGGTCAGAACCGCGCCGGTCACCGCGCCCGCGGTGTTGACCGCATACAGCGCACTGACGTTGGCACTCAAGGCCGAACCGCGCACCAGTGCAGACGCGCTCAGCACTGGTAGAGTCAGGCCCATCAGAAAGGTCGGAACCAGTAGAACGCCGAAACTGGCCAGGAGTCGCGCCGCGGTCAACATCGCGAGCGAATCAGGATTGAGTTGGTTCAGCCGCAGGTAGATGGCCGATGCCGCGTCGAGGACGACCGGCGTCGCGAGCGCCGATAGGCCGACGAAGATCTCGGCCACCGCGAAGACCCGCAGCGGCCGACCAAAGCGCGCGAGTATGCGACTCGCAGACGCGCTGCCCAGTGCCAGCCCGGTCATGAATGCGGCGAGCACGGTGCTGGCAGCATAGACAGTGACACCGAAGACCAGTGAGAGCTGGCGCAGCCACAGCACCTGGTAGATCAGCCCACAAGCGCCAGAACAAAAGAACAGAACGAGCAGAAGCGTAAGACGCACGCGCGTCCAGTCTATCCCTATGACCGGTTCTGTAGCCCCGTTTAGACCAAGCGCCCCGAAGAGGGTTTAATGATGCAGATGATCGGAGGCGAGCAGAGCGCGGGAAACGGCAGACGGACCCCAGCCCTCAATATCCAGGCACCGCCGCAGCTGCAGCCTGCGGCCCGGCGGATCTCACGTGTCGATGCGGGCGCTGTCCTGGCGATCATGCGGATGATCGGCATCGACGATGGTGGTGGGCAGATTGAGGTGGTGCTGGCCGCCGAAGACTCTGACGCGGCGCGCTCGACGCCGCGATGGATTGCCGGCTATGCACACACCGAATCGAGCACGATCGTGCTGTTTCCGGCTCGCTCGTTGTCGTACCCGCATGACTCGCTGGAGGATGTGTTTCTGCACGAGGTCGGGCACATCCTGATCGGGCGCGCCGCCGGCGGGGCGCCGGTGCCACGATGGTTCCACGAGGGCTTGGCATTGACCGCCGAACGCACGCCCGGCTTACGCGATCGGACGCAGTTGATGTTGGCCGTCGCGTTCGAGCGTCGCAATATCGCGTCGCTCGACGAATCCTTTGCTGGCGGATCGGCGGCGGCGACCCGGGCCTACGCCTTGTCGGGCGCGATGATTCGTCATGTCATCCGTCGCCACGGTCATGATGCACCGGCCCGGGTGCTGGCCAGGCTGGCCGGCGGCGAGCGGTTCGATAACGCGTTTCACCGCGCGACGGGTGAGTCGCTGGCCGCGGCCGAAGCGGCGTTCTGGCGCGACAGCTGGTGGCAACAGATCATTCCGTTCCTCACCAGCACCGCGGTGCTGTGGTTTGGGGTAATCCTGCTGGCACTATTCGCGCGCCGCACCCGTGCCGTGCGCCGGGAGGCGTTGCGGCGTCGGTGGGAAGAAGACGAGCGCCGAGAGCAGGCCGCGGTTACGCCGGACCCGCCCGCAACGTCACAATCGGATCCAGACGCAGCGATCTGATGGTGGTCGGCAGCATCTTCAACAGCGCACGCCACGTGGAAATGAGGCTCGACCCTTTTTTCGTTATTCGTAGCGCAGCGCGACCATCGGATCAATGCGCGACGCGCGCATGGCCGGGATCAAACCCGCACCCATCGCCACGATCGCGAGCAACACCATTGAGGTGGCCAGCACCATCGGGTCATAGCCATTCAGTTGGTACAGCAACGATTGCGCGAGCTGTCCCAGCCCGACCGCGCCGGCCAGCCCCAGCAACCCGCCAATCAGCGTCATCCATGCGACCTGCCGCAACACCATGCCGCGCACCCGACCCCCATCGGCGCCAAGCGCCATGCGCAGGCCAATTTCGCGTGTCCGTTGCGCGACCGTGTAGGCGAGCACACCGTACAGGCCCACCGCCGCGAGCACCGTGGCGAGGATCGCAAATGCAGCGGAGAGCGTCGTAATCATGCGGTCGAGAAACACGTTCTCGCGCACTTGCTGCGGCAGCGTCTTCAGCCCCTCGACCGGCAAATTCGGGTCAAGACGCGCCACCACCCCGGTGATAGTGCTCAACATCAACATCGGGTCACCGGCAGTCTTGACATAGAAATTGATGAAGCCCAGTCGCTCATCCTGTCGGTAGGGCAGGAAAAACACTGGCGGGATCTCGCCCTTGACCTCGCTGTACTTGGCGTTCTGGACCAGCCCGATGATCTCGATGTCGAGCTGCGGCGCATCTTCGACCGTTCGGTTGGTCATCCGCTTGCCAACGGCGTCTCGTCCAAGATTGAACTTCTTGGCGAACGCTTCGTTGACGATGACGACCTTCGCGGCCCCAGGGCCATCGCCGCGACTGAACTCGCGTCCGGCGAGCAGCGGGATCCCTAAGGTGCGGAAATAGCCAGGACCAATCAGCGTAAAGCTTGAATCGGTATTGGTATCGGGGCCCGCGTCGAACCCCTGGACACGAACACTGTTGCCCCAGTTGTTGCCGGACACAAGGGCCACCGTCGACGCGGTGACGCTGGTCACGCCAGGCAATCCCGCCAGTTCGTCTTCGAGCCGCTCGAACAGGCTGAGCGTGCGCTCCGGCGTATACGAATTGAGCTGCGGCGAGATCGCGAAGGTCGCGACGTTATCCACCGCGATCCCCAGATCGATCCGGCTGACATTGATCAGGCTGCGCGTAAACAACCCCGCCGCGACCAGCAGCGCCATCGACAGCGCGATTTGCGCCGTGGCCAGCGACGTGCGAAAACGCGCGGCCGCGCGGGACGCGCCCTTCTGGCCGGCCTGGTCTTTCAGCGTCGACACCAGGTCGGGTCGCGTACTGTGGATGGCTGGAAATAGGCCAAATAACAGGCCCGTGCCGAGCGCCAGGGCCCCGGCCCAGATCAGCGCCATGCGGTCGAGGAAAAAGTCGATCGTGGTCGCTGCTTCTGGCGGGAGCAGTGACGCCACCAGATCCAACGTCCACCGTGACACCAGCAAACCAACGACGCCGCCCATCATCGCCAGCAATACCGATTCGCCAAGCAACTGGGTAATCAGCTGCCGCCGATTCGCGCCGATCGATAACCGCACCGCCATCTCGCCCGCACGTCCGGCGGCGCGCGCCAGCAACAGGTTGGCGACGTTCGCGCACGCAATCAGCAGCACGAACCCGGTAACGCCCATCAGTAACAGCAACGGTGTCTGGGCCTCCTCGTGCAGCGAGCTCTGGCCGCGGTATCCCTCCGTCAGCACAACCTCGCGCGCTTTGAAGCGCGTCATCGTCTGCTCGCTCATCCCCTGCTGGAGTGGCGCTTCCACCTCGTTCAGGATCGAGCGGTACGGTCCGTTGATGGCGACCTTGGCCTGCTCAATAGTCCTACCCGGTTTCAATCGGGCGAACACATAGGCCCAGTAGTTGCGGCGATTCTCGAATCCATTGCGGTTGGGCAACGGCAGGACAAACCCCGGCTGCATCAGCCCACGCATCGTCAGCGGCACGTAGACGTGCGGCCGCGACCCCAGGCTGGTCGCTTCGAAGCCACGCGGTGTGACGCCGACGATGGTCATCGCCTGACCATTCACGACGAGCGTTTCATTCAAGACGTTGGGATTGGATTCGAAGCGCGTGCGCCAGTAGGCCTCGCTGAGGACGACGACCAAGTGGGCACCAGGGGTCTTGTCATCTTCGGGCGTGAACAGGCGCCCGAGCGCGGGCTGGACGCCGAGCAACGGGAAATAGTTCCCCGACACCAGCATGCCGTCGCCGTTGATGGTCTGGCCGCGCATCGCCAGATTGGCGCCGAAGCTGCGATGGGCGGCAATGCCGGTGAATGCCGTTTGAACCCGTTCGAGGTCCCTGTACATCGGATAACTGAAGACATCCGCGCACGGCCCCTGGTTGTTGCAGGTGTTGGACCCGGGCTTGGGGCCTGGCGCACTGAGGTTGACGAGCTGCTCGGGATTCTGCACCGGCAATGGACGCAGCAACATCTGGTCGAAGAGCGAAAAAATGGCCGCATTTGCGCCGATCCCGAGCGCCAGCGAGACGATCGCCACGATGGTGACAAACGGGGTCTTGAACAGGGTCCGGAACGCGAGGCGGAGGTTGGCCATGGTTGTTGTAGACGAAAAGACGTGCCGCGAAGTTTACCGTGAGACCGATCGCTGCGCTCGTTGCGTTCCACCCGTGGTGCGCGCAATGCGGTCGATCCGGTCGTGGGGCTGCGTTCGGAGTAATCTCTCCGGTGCATGACGACAATCCGACGCCTTGTCTTCATTCCGGCCGTCCTCGCTATCTCGATCGCAACAGGCTGTAGCGCGCGGCCGCCGGTCCGGTCGCTGAGCGACCTGCCGCTTCGAGTCCGACCCGGACATACGGTCTATGTCGTCGATGAAACCGGCAATGAAACACGCGGGAGGCTGACGACGCTGGCCTTGACCAGCGTCACACTCGATGTCGAAGGGATCGCTCGCACATTCGACGCGCCGCAAATTCGACAGGTCCAGCGCTACGGCGACTCGCTGACCAATGGAATAGCTATCGGCGTCGCGCTCAGCGTCCCTGGGTGGCTACTGCAAGGTCCCGGTATCGGTATACGCGGCACTCTCCTCTACGCAGCGATTGGCGCAGGAATCGATCGGGCGTCTCACGGCCGCGAACAGATTTACCTGGCGCCTGGACAGCCAATCACGCAGCGCCGACTCGGGGTCGCGCCCCTCATCACCCGCCGCGGAGGCGGGCTGGCATTCACGGTCGCATACTAAGCACAGGGGCCTTTGCATGATGTGGATCGTCTGCCTTGCGGGGCTCATTTCGCTCGGCGGCCAAATCGTCGCCAGTCAAACGCGCGGGATCAGGCTCGAGGATTTGACGTGGGTCGAAGCGCAAGCGGCGTTGACCCCCGACACCGTCGTCGTCCTTCCGGTCGGTGCGCAATCGAAGGAGCATGGCCGCCATCTCAAGCTGCGCAATGACTTTACGCTGGCGGAGTACCTGACCAGGCGAGTCGCGGACGCCGCTACCGTGGTCATCCCGCCGACGGTGAACTACCACTTCTACCCGGCGTTTGTGGAGTACGCCGGCTCGACGACCCTGCGTGAAGAGACGGCGCGCGATCTGATCGTCGATATCTGCCAGAGCCTGGCCGCGCATGGTCCGCGCCGGTTCTACGTGCTCAACACCGGGGTCTCGACGCGACGCCCGCTCCTCGCATCAGCAGAAATACTGCTCAAGCAGGGTATCGTCTTGCGCGTCACCGACATTCTGGCGGTGGCTGGTCCGGCGGAACAGAAGGTCAAGCAACAGAAAGAAGGCACGCACGCCGACGAGATTGAAACGTCGCTGATGCTCTACATCGATCCGGCGTCGGTCGACATGTCCAAAGCGGCGCGCGATTATCCGACCGGGGTCGGGCGGCTCACCCCGAAGAAAGACAGTCCAGGCCGCTACTCGGCCAGTGGCGTCTCTGGCGACGCCACTCTAGCCACTCGGGAGAAGGGCGCCATCGTCGCGGAGGCGATGGTGGAGGGCATCCTGCGCGAGATCGAAGAGCTGCGGAAGGCGCCGCTGCCGGCTGCGCGGCAATGACATCTCTCGACGCGTCTTTGCGTCGGACAATCTACGACGCGTGCTTGACGCGCGGCGTCGTGCTGTCGATCGCCGAACTGTCGGTGGCCACAGCGGCGCCGAGCGCTGATGTGCGCGCGGCGCTGGCGCGTTTGGCGAGTAGCCGGGTCATCGTTCTTCAACCCGGCAGTGGTGAGATCTTGATGGCGCCCCCGTTCTCCGCGGTGCCGACACCGTTCCGTGTCGAAACATCCCATCACGCCGTCTATGCCAATTGCGCTTGGGACGCGTTTGGCGTGCCGATCATGCTGCGCGAACCGGCGCGGGTCGAGGCGGCATGCGGATGCTGCGGCGAAGCGATCCAGTTGCCGGTCTCGCCGGACGGTCCACCGTCTGCCGACGGCGTCATGCATTTTGCCGTACCCGCTGCGCGGTGGTGGGACGACCTGGTGTTCACGTGAAAAACCATGCTGCTGTTCAGGAATGAAGAGCATGTCGATCGCTGGTGCCGGCAGTGGCAGATGCCGGCCGGCGCGATCATGGCGCCGCCACAGGCCTGGCACCTGGCCAAGGCGTGGTTTAGCGCCGACCGCGGCGCGCCCGAATGGCAGCGGCCGCCGGTGGCGGCCGTTGAGGCATTGTTTGGCTCGCTCGAATTGACCGCGCCGTTCTGGCGCCTGCGCTGAGACCGGGGACAGAAAAAGGGCCTGCCCCTTTTAACGGTTTACGTAAAAAGGGGCAGGTCCTTTTTTCTTTTTTGTCCTTATCTGAAATTAGCTTGCAGTTTTTCCAACTCGGCACTCCCCGGACACAGCTGCGCGTGCGGGATCTCGGTGAGCGGGCGCGCGACCGTCTCGTTCTGGTCGTGCATATCGCGCGACTCAGGCGAGATGTAGAGCAGGCCGGTTAACACTTCTCCGGCGCGCTGCCGTTCGCGAATGTAGTTGTAGGCGACGTCGCGATTGGTCGGGTCGTAATTGGTGGCCAGCTTGCGCAGCCGCACCCAGGTGCCGTCGTGCATCCTCAGGTTCTGGACCGTGCCGGCGTCGTAGTCCGTGGTGATCTCGTCGGCGGGCGGGACAAAGTCGGCCTGCACGATCTCGACGTTGTGATCACGGGTGTAGGCGTAACTCTTGGTCGACCCGTCGTGGTCGTTGAAGGTGACACACGGCGAGATCACGTCGATGAACGCGAAGCCCTTGTGCGCCAGGCCGGCCTTGATGATCGGCACCAGCTGCGCCTTATCGCCCGAAAAACTGCGCGCGACAAACGTCGCGCCAAGGGTCAGCGCCAACAGCACGCTGTCGATCGCTTCCATCGAATTGGCTTCGCCTTTTTTCGCCGTGGATCCTTTATCCGCCGAGGCCGAGAACTGGCCTTTGGTCAATCCGTAGACGCCGTTGTTCTCGAGCACGTAGAGCAGATTGACGTTGCGGCGGATCGCATGACACATCTGGCCGAGGCCAATCGACAACGAGTCGCCATCGCCAGACACGCCGATATAGGTCAGGTCGCCATTCGCGGCGTTGGCCCCGGTCGCGATCGCCGGCATCCGGCCATGGACGCTGTTGAACCCGTGCGCTTCGCGCAGGAAGTAGGCCGGCGTCTTGGACGAGCAGCCGATGCCCGATAACTTGGCCACCCGATGCGGCGGTATCGAGAGGTCCCAAAAGGCCTGGATGATCGCCGCGGTGATCGAGTCGTGCCCACACCCGGCACAGAGGGTGGTGATCGCGCCTTCGTAGTCGCGCCGGGTCAGCCCAATCTGGTTTTTCTGGAGCGAGGGGTGATGGACTTTCGGTTTTGCGATGTAACTCATTGGGATACCTTGCCGCTCGAACTGACGATCTGTCGATGTGGCGATCTCACGATCTCGGCAAGTGCCGGTAACAGGCATTCCCCGCAGATCACGAGATCATCACATCATTGGAACCACCAGATTACCTATGCTGCCCGTTCGAGCTTCGCTTTGACTCCGGCAATCACGTGCGACGCACTCATCGGGAACCCGCCGTAATAGCGTACTGATTCCAATTTATCGATAGCCACGTGGGTCTCGAGCATCAACAGGCTGCGCAACTGCGCATCGCGATTCTGCTCGACCACGAAATTGACCTCGTGTGACTCGAGGAACTTCCGCACATCGTCGCCAAACGGAAAGCCGCGCACGCGCATGTAATCGACCTCGATGCCGTCCGTGGCCAGCAGATCCATGGCTTCGATGCATGCGGCGTGGCAGCCACCGATGGTCACCAGGCCCAGCTTGCGTCCCGGCTTGACCTTGAGGAGCGGTGCCGGAATCACCTTGGTGGCGCTCTGGATCTTGCGATCGATGCGGTCGAGCACGTCCTGATATTCGCCGGCGTCCTCGGTGTAGGCACCAAACCGGTTATGCCCCGAGCCGCGCGTGAAAAACGCGCCCTTCGGATGCGTGCCCGGATAGGTCCGATAGGTCACCCCGTCACCGTCAGAATCGAGATAGCGGAAGTAGGTTTTGATCTTGTCGAGCTCGTCGGCGGTCAATACCTTGCCGCGATCGGGCCGGTAGCTGTCGTCCCAGGTCAGCTTCGGCACCATCCAATCGTTCATGCCGATGTCGAGATCACTCAACACAAACACCGGCGTCTGGAAGCGTTCGGAGAGATCGAATGCCTGCACGGCGAGTTCGAAGGCTTCGCGCGGGTCTGACGGATACAAGCAGATATGCCGCGTGTCGCCATGCGACGCGTAGGCACAGAGCATCAAATCGCCCTGCTGCGTGCGCGTCGGCATGCCGGTGGACGGTCCCGTGCGCTGCACGTCGAAGACCACCGCCGGCACTTCGGCGTAATAGGCCAGGCCAATGAACTCATTCATCAGCGAGATGCCGGGACCCGACGTCGGCGTGAAGGCGCGCGCGCCTGCCCACGCCGCGCCGATGACCATCCCGATCGCCGCCAATTCGTCCTCCGCCTGGACAATGCAGGCGAGGTTCTTCTTGGTCTCGGGATCGCGGCGGTATTTCTTACAAAAGCCGCGAAACGCTTCCATCAACGACGTCGCCGGAGTGATCGGATACCACGCGCCGACCGTCGCGCCGGCATAGAGGCAGCCAAGCGCCGCCGAAGTATTGCCATCGATCAGAATGGCGTCCTTGGTCGCATCCATCTGCTCGAGATGAATCGGCAGCGGACACGAAAAGTGCTCCGTGGCGTAGTCGTAGCCGAGGGCGACGGCCTTTTGATTCGAGTCCATCAACGCCTTCTTGGCGCCGTACTTCTCGTTGAGCAGCGTGCGAATCACCTCGGTGTCGATGCCCAACAGCGCCGCCAGGGCGCCGGCGTAGGCAATGTTCTTCATCAGGATCCGTTCGCGGATCCCTTTGAAGGCGCCATTGCACATCTCGGCCAGCGGGATGCCCAGGTAGGTGACGTCCGGCCGCTGCAGACGGTCATCGAGTGGCCACGTCGAATCGAACAACAACCAGCCGTTGGCTCCGACCTCGGCTACGTCTTTGGCATAAGTCGCCGGATTGAGCGCGACCATCAGATCGAAATGAGCTGTCCGCGCAGTGTAGCCCTGCTTGCTGACACGAATCTCGTACCAAGTGGGCAGGCCCTGGATATTCGACGGGAAGACGTTCTTGCCGGTGACCGGCACACCCATGCGAAAGATCGCCTGCATGATCAGGCCGTTGGCCGACGCCGACCCTGTGCCGTTGGCAGTGGCAATCTTGAAAGCGAAATCGTTAACGCGGTTCATGCTGAACAGTCCCTAAAATCGGCGTCCCACGTGTTTAACTCCCAGCAAGCACTGGCTCTCGCGTCTTCAAGCCAGCCAGAGGGATCTGGGCGACAAATTTGCGCATATCCCACGCATAGGTCGGACAGCGTTCGGCGCACAGGCCGCAATGGACACAGACGTTCTCATCCTTCACCATCACCCGGCCGGTTTGTTTGAGGCCGCCGGACACAAACAGCGGCTGGGTCGGCTCGCTACGCGGCGCGGTCAGTCGCGTCGACAGGTCCGGCTCTTCGCCGTTCGGCGTGATCGTCAAGCAATCGGTCGGGCAGATATCGATGCAGGCGTCGCACTCGATGCACAGCGAATCGGTGAAGTGCGTCTCGATATCGCAATTGAGGCAACGCTCGACTTCAATCTGGGTTTGTTCAGGAGTGAAGCCTTCCTCGACCTCGATGGTCATGTTCTGGAAGCGCTTCGGCATCTCGACATGCCGCATCTTGACGCGCTGCGACGGGTCGTAGTCATTACTGTAGGCCCACTCGTGCAGGCCCATCTTGGTGCTGGTCAGGCTCATCGCATCGGCAGGCCGCGCCACCACCGGCACACCCTGGCAATAGTTGTGGACCGAGATGGCCGCTTGATGGCCGTGTTCGACCGCCCAGATGATGTTGGCCGGACCAAATGCCGCATCCCCGCCGAAGAACACCCCGGGCCGCGTCGACATGAACGTGGCCTTGTCGACAATCGGCATGTCCCACTTGTTGTCGAACTCGAGGCCGATGTTGCGTTCGATCCACGGGAAGGCGTTGTCTTGTCCAATCGCCAGGATCACCGCGTCGCAACCGAGGACCACGCGCCCGATGGTTTCCTGCTGCAGCTTGCCGTCGACCTCGACCGACTTGAACTGCTCGAACTCCATCCCGGCGAGGCGGCCGTTGTCGACGATGAACCGAATCGGCTGCAGGTTTTCGAGGATGTCGATGCCTTCTTCCTCGGCATCTTCGAGTTCCCAGGCCGACGCTTTGAAATACTTGCGCGTCTTACGTGCGATGACTTTGACGTCGGTCGCCCCGAGCCGCTTGGCCGAACGGCAACAATCCATTGCCGTATTCCCGACGCCGATAATCAGGACGCGTTCACCGATCGTGGTGATGTGACCGAAGTGAATGGACTCGAGCCACTCGATGCCAATGAAGACCTGATCGGTGTCGTGACGCCCCGGGATCTCGAGCTCCTTGCCTTTTGGCGCGCCAGTCCCGACAAACACCGCGTCAAACTTCTCCTTATCGAGCAGGTCCTTCAAGCTATCGACCGGCGTGTTGTAACGCACGTCGACGCCCATGTCGACGATGTAGCCGATTTCTTCGTCGAGGATTTCTTCCGGTAAGCGGAAAGCCGGAATGTTGATCCGCATCAACCCGCCGGGGCGTGGCAACTTCTCGAACACCGTCACGTCATAGCCCAGCGGCATCAGGTCGTTCGCCACCGTCAGCGACGACGGCCCGGCGCCAATCAGCGCGACCTTTTTGCCGTTCTTGTGTTTCGGCGCCTTCGGAATCCGATCCTTGACATCCTCTTTATTGTCAGCCGCGACGCGCTTGAGGCGACAAATGGCGACCGGCTTGCCGTCGACGCGCGTGCGGCGGCAGGCCGGCTCGCACGGTCGATCGCAGGTGCGACCGAGGATGCCGGGGAATACGTTGGATTCGCGATTGACCAGATACGCGTCGGTGTAGCGTCCGTGCGCAATCAGACGAATGTATTCGGGGACATTCGTGTGCGCCGGGCACGCCCATTGGCAGTCAACGACGCGATGGTAATAGTTCGGATTATCGGTATCAGTCCGGTTCATGCCTTGGGCGATTCTACCGGAGATCTAGGGTGCAGGGTCTGGCGCCGGTCCGGCCGGCGACGGCGCTGCAGCTTCGCTCAGGTGCGGCTGAGCGGCTGCCGAGACCATATTTTTCGCAAACTGCTGCGCTGCCGTGCGTTCGGTGATCGTCGGCACAAACCACCAGTCGGCTTAGTAATAGGTGGCGCCCGGCTCGAGCGCCAGGGCATCGATCTTGACCGTGAAATCGCGCTCCGCCGAGGCGCGCGCCGACCCTCTCGCGACCATCCGCGACATGCGCGCATCGCGGGCAATCATCCACTGCACGTCGATCGTCGCTTCATGGCCGGCCGGCGTGACCCGCGTCCACAGCACGACGCGATCGCGGAGCGGGTCGCCGCTGGCGACGCCGTGACGGAAGATGCCGCCCCCCGGCTGGACCCGGGCCAGCGCCCCGAGCGGCAACGCCATGGCGCTGGCGTTGAGAAACTGGCGTCGGGTCAGCGACTGCATCAGAGGAGTCGCGTCTGTCCGCGTTCGAGCGCGAGCAAGGCTTGTTTGATCGGCAAGCCGCCGCCGTAGCCGACCAGCGATCCGTTGCTGCCAATGACGCGATGGCAGGGAATCAAGATCGAGATCGGGTTGGATCCGTTGGCGAGGCCGACGGCTCGGACGGCTTTCGGGTTCCCGAGGCGGCGGGCCAGCTCGCCGTAGCTAATCGTTTCCCCATATGGAATCTTCCGCAGCTGTTCCCAAACAGCGCGCTGAAAGGGCGTGCCCTGCGGCGCGACCGGTGTCGTGAACGATTGCAGGGCACCGGCGAAGTAGGCCTTGAGTTCGTCGACCAGGGCATTGAGCTCTCCCGTATCTGGTCGCCAATCGGCGGCCGCCTTCGGGGCACGACCGTCGCCGGCAAAGGCCAGCACGCGAAGCGCTGCGGCGTCTGCAGCCAGTAGGAGCGCGCCGACCGGCGTGTGGATGGTGCGATAAACCATGGATGACGACCGGATTATCCGCGGAAGTCGCGGAAAGCGCCGCACTGAAATTCAAGCGCGTCGCGATCCCGAACCAGGGCCCAAGCTCGGCGCTGCTGCGTTTCTATGCTTCCGCGCATTCCGCGTTTTCCGCGGACTAGAATCGTTCCGTGCGCGTCAAACTCGGTTCCACCGCCCTCATCGAATCCGGCCGGCTTCGCGGCAAACGTATCGGACTGGTCAGCAACCCCGCGTCGGTCGACCACCACCTCCACCACATCGTCGATCTCCTGCTCGGCGACCGCGACGTCGATGTGCGGGCGTTGTTCGGCCCACAGCACGGGTTTCGGTCCGATGTGCAGGACAACATGATCGAAACGCCGCACAGTGAATTCGAAGTGGCCAGAAAGCGCGTCCCGTTGTACTCGCTCTACAGCGACACACGCGAACCGACCGCCGAGATGCTGGGCGACGTGGACACGCTTGTCGTCGACCTGCAGGACATCGGCACGCGTATTTACACCTACATGTATACGATGGCCAATTGCATGCGCGCCGCGCGCAAGCACGGCATCAAGGTCATCGTCTGCGACCGTCCCAACCCGATCGCGGGAATCGAGGTCGAGGGCATTACACTCGAACCTGGCAACGAGTCGTTCGTCGGCCAATACCCGATTCCGACACGCCACGGGATGACCATCGGCGAGCTCGCGACCTTCTTCAATCAGCATTTTTCGATCGGCGCCGACCTCGAGGTGATCCCGGTCGAAGGCTGGCGGCGGACGATGCACTGGGACGAGACGGGCCTGCCGTGGGTGATGCCGTCGCCGAACATTCCAACCCTCGAGAGCGCGCTCGCCTTTCCCGGCACGGTGCACATCGAAGGCACGACGGCGTCAGAAGGGCGCGGCACGACGCGGCCATTCGAGTTGGTCGGGGCGCCGTGGGTGCGCGCCGACAATTTCGCCGCCGCGCTCAACGCGCGCCACTTCCCTGGCGTCTTTTTTCGTCCCGTGGTGTTCGAGCCAACCTTTCAGAAACATGCGCGCGTCGCGTGCGCCGGCTGTCAGATTCACATCACCGATCGTCTGGCCTTCAAGCCGGTCCTGACCGGGGTGGCGGTGATCGAACAGCTGCGCGCGGCCGACCCGGCCAGCTTCGGGTGGAAGAAACCTCCCTACGAATACGAAGACGACAAAGAACCGATTGATGTGATCGCCGGTTCCGCGTCGTTCCGGGCCGCTATCGATGCCGGCGAGAAAGCTGAAGACATCGCCGCACGCTGGGCGCCGACCGTCGCGGCGTTTCGAAAGTTACAGCGCCCATTCCTGCTGTATGAATAAGGCCGCGCGCGTGGGACGCGGGGATCAAGCCCCGCGGGCCTGAAAGCTCGTCACGTTATATGGCCTCTCCCGCCGGACTGCACGTCGAACGAACGGTCATCGTCCAGGCTCCGCCCGAGCGCGTGCTGGCCGCCTTCTTTGATCCCGTCGATCTCGAGCAGTGGTGGCAAGTCGTCCGATCGGTGACCGTGCCGCGGCCACTCGGCATGTATGCGATCGAGTGGTCGTCGACCGACTACCGCGACGACCTGCTTGGGCGCCTGGGCGGCGCCTTTCACGGCACGGTGATCGAGTATCGCCCCGGCAACGAGTTCTTTGTCGCCGACGCCTATTGGAGTCCTCCCGAAGGCGAGCCGATCGGGCCGATGGCGCTCGAGGTCCACTGCACACCTCAAGTTGGCCCGCATATGACCAAGCTGGTGGTCCGCCAGAGTGGCGAAGACGAGGGGCCGCGGTGGCGGCGTTATTTCGAGGTCGTCGAACACGGCTGGCAGCGGGCGCTTGCCGATCTGAAAGAACACCTCGACACCGAGGCATTGAGGAGCAAACGATGACCAGGCCGGATCAGGGCACTTTTATCAAAGCGCTTGGCTTGTGGGACGTCATCGCGATGAACATCGTCGCGGTCGTCGGCCTGCGCTGGATTGCGCGCAGTGCGCGCAGTGGTGCGCCGTCGGTCTCGCTGTGGCTGCTGGCCTGCGTCGTGTTCTTTATTCCGCTGGGCCTTGCGTTGATCGAGCTGTCGAGCCGCCACCCTGAACAGGGCGGCATCTACGCGTGGGTGCGCCGCGCGCTTGGGCCGCTGCATGGGTTCGTGTGTGGCTGGTGCATGTGGGTCAACAACCTCTTTTACTTTCCGTCGCTGCTGTTGTTCGCTGCCGCGAATTTCGCGCTGGTGCTCGGCCCGTCCGGCGAAGGGCTTGCGGAGAACCGTCTCTACTCGGTCGCCTTCGTTGTGGGCTTCCTCTGGTTCTGCACCCTGCTCAACATCATCGGGTTGTCAGCCGGCAAGTGGCTGCAGCACCTTGGCAGCGTCGCGACCTGGATTCCCGCCGCGCTCCTGGTCATCTGCGGCGCGATCACCTTTGCCACCTTCGGCTCGGCAACCTCGTTCGCGGCGTCGGAATTACTGCCTCGCGAAGACGTCTTGACGACGATGAGCCTGTGGTCGTCGATGTGTTTCGCCTTTTCCGGATTTGAGATCGCGTCGATGGTCGGCCAGGAAGTCAAGAATCCGAAGCGCACGATTCCGCTGGCGATCATGATCTCGGGCGGCATCGTCACCGCGATCTACATCCTGAGTTCGGCGTCAGTGCTCGTCGCGGTGCCGGCAAGCGAGCTCGCCGAACGCAGCGGCATCGCCGATGCGATCGATCTCACCACTGGCCGACTGGGACTTGCGGGGATGGGCGCGCTCACCGGGTTGCTGCTGGCAGTGGGTTCGATTGGCGGCACCAGTTCCTGGGTCGCCGGCGCCGCCCGCGTCCCGTTTGCGGCTGGTGTCGACTCGGTGTTGCCGAAGGCGTTTGGCCGGCTCCACCCACGCTATCGCACGCCGCATGTCGCGTTACTGATCCAGGGCGCGATTGCCACGCTTCTGTTCCTGGCAAGCGTCTTTGTGTCGATTGGCGGCGGTCAGACGACGGTGCAGGAGGCCTACGACATCATGGTGAACCTCACGATCCTGGTGTATTTCGTCCCCTACCTGTACTTGTTCGTCGCGTGGATTCTGCTGCGCCGTGCGGAGCGCGTGGGGGCAGGACCGTCGGATGTGATCAGCATGCCCGGCGGTGTCGCGAGCGTCGTCCTGGTCGCCGGGCTCGGCTTCCTTGCCACGCTGATCGCCATAGGGTTGGTGTTTATTCCACCGCCGGATACGACGAATGTGTTGAATTACGAAGCCAACTTAATCGGCCAATCGTTGTTGCTTTTCGTAGTTGGCGGGGCTTTTTACCTTGTGGCGCGCCGGACTTCAAAGGGGTAGAGGATGAGTCAACCAGAGCCACCCGTCATGAACTACACGAGATCGGACTAGGTGCGCGCCGACGTCGTCATCATCGGGGGTTCGGTCGTCGGCTCGAGTGCTGCATGGCACTTGCGACGCGACGGCTTCACCGGCCGCATCATCGTGATCGAACGGGATCCGGCCTATGCCCGCGCATCGGCGTTCCTGGCGATGGGCGGGATCAGGCAACAGTTCTGCACCGCAGTGACGGTGCAGATGGTCCAGTACAGCGTCGATCTCTGGAAATCCTTCGATCAGCGCATCACCGCGCCGGAACAGCTCCCACGTGCGTGGTTTCGGCAGCGCGGTTATCTGTTCCTGGCAAATGCGGCGAATGCCGCGGGGCTGATGCAACGCTACGATTTACAGCGCAAAGCCGGTGCGGTCGTGCAGCTGTTATCACGGGACGACATTCGTGCCCTCACACCCGATCTCTTTCTCGACGACATCCTGTTTGGCGTGTTCGGCCCAGACGATGGCTACGCGTCGCCTCGCCATGTGCTAGCGGGACTTCAACGCGCGGCGGCATCGGCCGGCGTCGAGTATGTACACGACGAAGTGATCGGGATTGGCGTCGAGGGTCAGTCGGTGCGAAGCGTAAAGCTTGCAAGCGGCACCACGGTCGAAACGCCGCGTGTCGTCAACGCGGCTGGATCGTGGAGTGGTCGGATCGCCGCGCTGGCGGGTGTGGATGTTCCCATCCACCCACTCAGGCAGATGCTCTTCCGCGCGACGTTGCCGCACACCTGGCCGTATCGATTTCCAATGGTGATTGACCCCGGCGGCGTGCACTGGCGCCACGACGATCCGATCGCGCCTGGCGATCCGGACCGAATCATCGCAGCGCTGACCAAGTGGGATGAGCCGTTTGGCGAGAATCTCGAGGTCGCGCGCTCACGATGGGACGATGAATTTCATCCCGCGCTGGTGCACCGGTTGCCGGCATTTCGAGAGCTGACCAATGTCGAAGGGTGGGCCGGGTTATACGAGATGACCCCGGATCACAATCCGTTGCTCGGCGAGCATCCTGCCGTAGCGGGGTTAATCTTTGCAGCCGGCTTCAGTGGTCACGGCTTGATGATGTCGCCGGCGACCGGGAAGATCGTGTCGGAGCTGGTCCGCCTGGGCACCAGCGCGACGTTCGACGTCGGGATTTTCGCTCCCGACCGTTTCGAGCGTGGGGCGCTGGTGCACGACGCAGCAACGATTTAGGACCGGCCTGCGGCCGGTAGGACCGCTTACGCGGTTGGACCCTCGCTACGCTCGGGTAGGACCGGCATCGCTTCGCTCGCCGGTGGGGGGCGCTCACTTCGTTCGCGGGAAGTGTGCTGTTCCACCGTGAGCATCGCGGGCGGTCCCACCGCGAGAAGCGAGTGGTCCTACCCGCGGAGCGGGTCCCACCCGCACAGCGGGTCCTACCAAGCGCGGGTCCTTAGCGTAGAGAAATCGCGAGTCCGCGAATGCCTTCGCCGTTACCGATCAGCCCGAGGTCGCGCCGCCGGCCGTTGGCGACATCGAAGATTCGCGTCTGGGTGCCACCAGCCGGCACGAATGCAATCAGCGCTTGCGACAGGCTGATATCGAAGCCGACGACGTCGCCGGCGTCCATACCCAACCCAGCGAAAGTGTTGAGAGTCCCGGCGTTGGGCGGATCCTGAATCGCGCCGATATCCAAGCCCGAGTCGAACACGAAAAGAACCGTGCCGGTCGTCGTGTCGGTATCCGGATTGGTATACGCGGCGCCGGTCACGCGCGGCTGGCGGCCGGCGTTCGTGTCACCAGGGGCGTAGGCCAGGTTGCCGTCGACAAATGCCACACCACCGGTGTCTGGATGCAGACGCAGGTTCTGGCCCGCATCACTCACCACGCGAATGCGATCGGGGACGGGGTTGAAATCGAAACCGAACTCGACCCCGACCAGCGCAGTGGTCAGCGGCGCGCCGACGCGCGACGCCGCGCCGGTGCGCGGCTCGAGCAGATACAACTGGCTGCTGCTGCCGAGCGCGTAGAGGCGATTGTTGGCGGGACGGAAGTCGATGCCGACGAGCCGTTCACCGGCATTAAGGTTGGTGACCGCGACGCGGCTCAACAGGCTCCCGGGCGCGTCGGCGCTGAAGCTAATCAGATCGCCGTTGTTCGCCACGCCGTAAACCCGTTCCGCCGGCGGCGTAAACGGTACGCCCAGCGAGATAGCGATGCTCGGCACCACGTCGCCGCCACCGATGGTCCCCAGTTCGCGGCGTTGACCGCCCGCGAAAGAAACCAGCGACGACGTGCTGCTACCCTGCTGATTCAGCGAGACCAGAACATCTGTCAAAGAGATGTCGAACCCGACCTGGGACATCGTCGCCGAGCCAAGGGGTCCGAACGTGTTGAGTGTCCCGTCGTTAGGCGGTGCCTGCGTCACGCCGATGGCAAGTGCCGCATCGATGTCGAACAACGTCGTCGAGGTGCTCGCGTCGTTGTCGGGATTGGTATACGCGGCAGCGACGATATTCGGCATGCGGCCGGCATTGGGGTCACCGGCGCGATACGCCAGGTTGCCGTCCACGGTCACGACCGCCGTATCCGGGTGGACGCGCAGGTTCTGGCCGGTATTGCTGACGATGCGGATGCGATCGACGGCCGGGTTGAAATCGAACCCGAATTCGGTGCCGCTCAGCGGCGGGCTCAGTGGCCTACCGATACGAGTGGCCGCACCGGTCCGTTGATCGATCAGATACAGCTGGCTGGCCGTCCCAATAGCGTAGAGCTGGTTGGTGGCGGGACGCATATCCAGCGCAACCACACGATCACCAGCAATCAGGTTGCTGATCGCCACTGAGCCGAGAATGTTGCTCGGCGCATTCGAGTTAAAACCGATCAACCGATTCGATGACGTGACGCCGTAGACGAGTTCTCCGCTCTGGGCCAGCGCGACTTGCGAGGCGCCGCCGAGCATCGCGACCACTGCAACCGTCAGGGCAAAGACTTTGGTTCGAAGAGCGCGCATAGAATTCGACCTCCAAGCTGCCAGATCGACCGTCGACAGAACGGCATCTGACCTGCGGAATTAGGACGCAGGAAAGGGGCTACACGTTGCGAATGCGCAGGAAGTTAACCGCTCGTTTGTCGAGATCGGGACTGGCGCTGACCACCACGACCGTCGCCGGCCGGGGCAGCAGCCCGCGTGCGCGCAGCGACACCCCGACGCGGTCAACGATGTCGTAGGCCTCGCCGTCAAGGCTGTCGACAACCGGGGTCACGCCCCACCATAGACAGAGGCGGCGCGCGACTTCGTCCTGCCCGGTGATCGCAAAGATCGGTGCGGCCGGCCGGCGGGCCGCCAGCAGCCGCGCGGTGCGGCCTTGCCGCGTCACCGCGACGATGGCCTGAAGCGTCGCGCGGGTCGCGAGCGTGACTGCAGCGTCACACAACGGCGGCAGATGGTCGGGTCGCTCGTCACCACCGATCGCGAGGGACCACGGTGGCGGCATCAGCTCGGCGTGGCGGATGATGCTGTCGAGCGTCTGCACCGCGCGCACCGGGTAGTCGCCGACCGCGGTTTCGCCCGATAACATAATCGCGTCGGCGCCGGCGTCGACCGCGCCGGCGGCGTCGGAGACCTCGGCGCGGGTCGGCCGCGGTTCTGACCGCATCGACTCGAGCACCTGCGTCGCGACAATCACCGGCACCCCGCGCTCGCGGGCCAGCCGCAACACCTGCTTCTGCACCTGCGGCACTTGCTCGAGCGGCATCTCCAGGCCCAGATCGCCGCGCGCCACCATCACCGCATCGGCTGCATCAATAATCTCGGCCAACCGATGAATCGCTTCCGGACGTTCCAGTTTGGCGATGATCGGCATCCTCGGCTGCCCGGCCTCAGTGGTGATCGCACGCGCACGGGCAATGTCCTCGGCAGACTGAACGAAGCTCAGTGCGATGAGATCGACCCCCGCGGCAAGGCCGAAACGCAAGTCCGCTTCGTCCTTTTCAGTGACTCCTACCGCTGGTAAGGGGACGTTCGGCGCGTTGATGCCCTTGTGTTCCCCGAGCAGGCCGCCGTCGACAACGCGCGTGGCGATCGCATCGACCGACGTGTGTTCAACAACCAGTTCGATCTTGCCGTCGTCGAGCAGTAAGCGGTCGCCGGTGTGAACCGCGGTGGCGAGGGGCGCATACGTCGTCGAAACCATGGCGCCGCTGCCCGTCACTGTGCCGATGCGAATCTCCAACGTCCCGCCGGCCACCAGTTGCAAGGGGCGGTGGCCTTCGAGCAAGCCGGTGCGGATCTTCGGGCCGCTGAGATCCTGCAGGATCGCGACTTGATACGCCCCAAGCTCTGCCACACGGCGGATGCGCTCGATGGCGCGGCCATGGCTGTCGTGGTCGCCATGGGAAAAGTTGAGCCGGAAGACGTTCACCCCCGCCGCAAGCAGCGCCTCGATCACCGCCGGCTCGCTCGACGCCGGCCCGAGCGTGGCGACGATCTTGGTGTGTCTCACACCGACAGTATTCACCAGTCCCCTATAATTGATGATTCTGATGTCTGCGATTACCGCTGCGCCGGTCCTCGACTACCTCGCCGCACACAGCCAGCCACCCCATGTATTTCTCGACGCCATCGCGGCCGACGGCCGCCACCGGCGACTGCCGATTGTTCACGCGGCCACCGGCGCGTTGCTGCATGCGCTGACTCGAACCACCGGCGCGATGCGGGTGCTCGAGATCGGCACTGCGATCGGCTATTCGGCTTTGTGGATTGCCAGCGCTTTGCCGCCGGGTGGGATGCTGATTACGCTTGAACGTGAACAGGCCCGCGCGACCGCCGCGCGCGCGCATTTGGTGGCCGCAGGCGTCGCGGATCAGGTCTCGGTGATGGTCGGCGACGCCGGACGCTACCTGCACAAGGTTGCCGGGCCGTTCGACCTGATTTTTCAGGATGGCGACAAGACCCAGTACTCGCCAATGTTCGATCGCCTGGTCGAACTGTTACGGCCAGGCGGCACGCTGGTCACCGACAATATTCTCTGGAGTGGCGAAGTGGTACCGGGCTACGTAACCACCCCGGAACATGACCTCGCCGACACTGCAGCCATCGCCACCTACAATCAGAAGATCACCAGCGACCCGCGGGTGTTTACGACCCTCCTGCCAATTGGCGACGGTGTCGCCGTGACCGTCAAGCGATAACCAACTATGACCATCGAACAGTGGCTCGAAGACGCGCGCTCTGACGCGTATCGCCGCAAGATGCCGGAGCTCGCGGACCTGCTCGAGTCGCTGGCCAAGTCGACGGCCGCGCTGCGGGCGGCGGACTGGAATGACGATGCGGCAGGCGCGTCGCATGTCGAGGAGCTGACCACGACCGAGGACGCGGGCGCATGATCCCGGCCGACACCATCACGTCGTTGGCGCCCCGGCTCAAGAGCGGTGACCTGCGTTCGGAGCGGTTGACCGAAGATGCGCTGGCGACCATCACGACGCTCAACCCGCGCCTGAACGCCTTCATCGCCGTGACCGCCGACGACGCCCTGGCCGCTGCGCGACGGTGCGATCAACAAATCGCCGCGGGCCAGTACCGCGGCGCCCTGCACGGCGTCCCGATCTCGCTCAAGGATCTGATCGATGTGGCGGGGGTGGCGACGACGGCGGCGTCGAAGCTCCGCGAACACTACGTGGCGCAACGCGACGCGCCAATCGTCACGCGATTGCGAGAGGCCGGCGCGGTCATTGTCGGGAAAACCAACCTCCACGAATTCGCGTTTGGTACGACCAACGAGGATTCGGCATGGGGCCCGGCGCGTCATCCGGTCGATGAGACGAGGTCGCCAGGCGGATCGAGCGGTGGATCGGCGGTGGCGGTGGCGACCGGAATGTCGGTCGCCAGCATCGGCACCGATACCGGCGGCTCGATCCGGATCCCGGCGGCGGCGTGCGGCATCGTCGGCCTGAAACCCGGGTACGGCGAGATCTCGGCAAACGGCGTGGTGCCGCTCAGCCGTCAATTGGATCATGTTGGACCGTTGACGCGTTCAGTCGACGATGCCGAATTGCTTTACGACGTGCTGCGTGGCGTTGCGGGACCCGCGGCGGTGACGGAAACAGTCGACGGGCTGTTCGGCGTCCGCGTTGGTGTGCTCGGCGGGTATTTCAGCGAGCGTCTCAGTGAAGACGTCGAGAGTGCTTTTCAGCAGACCGTCGAGGCGATGCGTGGTGCCGGCGCCAGGATGGAGCCGGCAGGGCTGGCCCACGCGGCTGACATCGCGCCAATCTATCTGCACCTCGTGCTGGCGGACGGAGCGGCGTATCACGCAGCCGCGCTGGAGCGAAAGCCGCATGCTTACACGGAAAATGTGCGCGTGCGCTTGGAGATGGGGCGATATGTTCTAGGCGAGGATTACGCTCGGGCACGACGCGGACGCGAGGTCATCCGGCGCGAGGTCGAGGCAGCACTGCATGGTGTCGATGTGCTGATTTGCCCGTCACTCGCTGTCGAGGCGCCGCCGCTCGGCGCCGCCAGCGTTGCCGTCAAGGGGGGCAAGGAACCAGTCCGCAACGTCATGCTGCGCCTGACCCAGCCTTTCAATCTCTCTGGCCATCCGGCCATCTCGATTCCGTGCGGCGCTACCAAAGCAGGCCTGCCGATCGGACTGCAACTGGTTGGCCATCACCAGCGGACACGTGATCTCCTCCGTGTCGCCCGCCGTGTTGAGCGGGTGTTGCGCCCGCGCTGATGGTTACCGCGTACTTTCACCGCTGGGAACAGCGGCTGTGCGACATCAGCCGAAACGAGCGGGTCATCAGGCCGTTCGAGTGGGGCGTCGATTGGCTGCCGCACGAGGATCGGCGCGCCGAACAGCCACCGATCGAACTGGTGCGGTCGTGGGTTGACTCGATCATGCAGGACACCGACGCCTTCTTCACGCCGGAACCAACCACCGACTACACGTTTACACCGGGTTCGGCAGAGGACATTGCCGGCGGCGAAGCCGGCCTGCTGACCTTCCCCAGCGCGCTGACCACGCCACATCCCGAAAACAACATCGTGCATGCGCGGTTATTCCCGGCCAAGGACAAGCATCGCGCGATCGTCGTGATGCCGCAGTGGAACTCCGACGCCGGCGGCCACATCGGATTGTCGAGGCTGCTCGCCAGAGTCGGGATCACCTGTCTGCGCATCTCCAATCCGTATCACGACATGCGCATGCCGCCCGAATTGACGCGCGCCGACTACATCGTCAGTTCGAACGTTGTGCGGACCTTGCAGGTATGCCGTCAGGCGGTGCTCGACACCCGTCGCGCGTTATGGTGGTTGCGCGATCAGGGCTACGAGAATCTTGGCCTGCTCGGCACCAGCCTGGGGTCGTGCCTGTCGATGTTGACCGCTTCGCATGAACCACTGGTGAAAGCGCAGGCGCTCAACCACGTGTCGCCGTTCTTTGCCGATGTCGTGTGGCGTGGCCTGTCGACTGCACACGTGCGCGAAGGCCTCGACGGCCACATCGACCTCGAGACGCTGCGCGAGTTGTGGCGGCCGATCAGTCCGTGGTCGTATCTCGATCGGCATCGCACGCGCAAAACGCTGCTGGTCTACGCCAAGTACGACCTCACCTTCCCGGTCGATTTGTCACGTCAATTTGTCGACGAGTTTCGCCGCTTGGGCCTGCCCACCGAAGTCGCCGTTCTGCCCTGTGGGCACTACACCACCGGCTTCGCGCCGTTCAAGTACCTCGACGCCTATTACCTCGCGCGATTTTTACGCAGGAACTTGTAGCCGGCCAGCGCCGTCCAACCTCGAGGGGCGGGTGTATGATCCGCCCCGGCTTGATATGGACGCCCCGGTTTCGCGCACCAACTCGATCAGCACCTACGGCGTCGGTGTGGTGGGTATCGTCGGCATTTTGGCGATGGTCATTGCCGGCGCGGCAATTTGGCTGGTGCTGACCGACCCGGTGACCGTTGCTGAATCGATCGACTCAGGAGAAGTGTCGCCGCTGGTGCGTTCGCTCGCGGGGGCGATTTTCGAAGCGCTCCGGGGCTTACTGAAATACCTGTAGTGGCGGTCTCACCACCGCCTCTCCACGCTACGGTTCCAGGATCACCTTCCCGAACTGTTCCCCACGTTCTAAATACGCCTGGGCCGCCGCGGCTTCCGCCAGCGGGAACGTCCGATCAACGACCGGGCGGAGCTGCCCCGCGAAAAAGAATTGCGCGGCGCGCAGGAGTTCCGCCTTGGTCCCCATGTACGACCCCATCAAGGTGTGCTGCTTCGAGAACAAAAAGCGCAGATCGACGCTGGCCTTGTGCCCCGTGGTGGCGCCGCACGTCACCAGCCGACCGCCGCGCGTCAGGCACTTGAGGCTGCGCTCCCAGGTCGCTTCGCCAACGTGCTCAATGACCACGTCGACGCCACGGTTGTTGGTGAACCGTCGAATCTCGGCCGGCACATCCTGGGTGTGATGGTTGACCACTTCGTAGGCGCCGATCTCTCGTGCGCGAGCGAGCTTTTCATCGCTGCCCGCGGTGGCAAAGACACGCGCGCCGTGGAGCCACGCAATCTGAATGGCAGCCTGACCGACGCCGCTGCCCGCACCGAGCACCAGCACGTCTTCGCCGGGCCGGATTTTGGCGCGCGTCACCAACATGTGCCAGGCGGTGACAAAGGTCAGCGGAAACGCTGCCGCTTCAGCAAACCCGATGGCGTCGGGGATCGCGACGACGTTCTGGATCGGGACCCGGACCAGTTCGGCGTAACCGCCGTCGCTCTGGGAGCCGAGCACGTCGTAGCGCGCGCATTCGTTATCGCGCCCCTCCAGGCAGGCCTCACAACGGCCGCATGACAGGCCCGGCTGCAGCAGCACGCGACGGCCGGCCGGCAGTTGCTTGTCGCTGCAGTCGACGACTTCACCGGCAACGTCAGCGCCCGAAATGTGCGGCAGTGGCACACCGACGACACCGCGCCGATTCCACAGATCGAGATGATTGAGCGCACACGCGCGGACGCGGATCAGAACCTCGCCGGCTTGCAGCTCCGGATCAGGGGCCTCTTCATAACGGAGGACGTCAGCGCCGCCGTGGGCGTGGAAGCGAACCGCCTTCATTGTCCGAGCACGCTGAGGACGAACGGCTCACCGAGGTTGAGCGTCGTCAACGTCGAGGCAATCTGTTGGTGGTCGCCGACCGCCAGCGTCACCATCCGCGCCGGGTCGAGATACGCCGCCGCGACGCGACCGACTTCATCGAGCGTCACCGCCTCGATGCGGGGCACGAACTCCTCGAAATAATGGTCCGACAGGCCATGCAGCGCCAGTTGGCCAACGCCGCGCGCGACCTGCTGCGCGGTTTCAAAGCCGCGCGGATAGCCTTGCGTGACCGATGCTCGCGCCATCGAGAGTTCGTCAGCAGTCGCCGGTCGGGCGCCGCGAATATCCTCGATCTCGCGCAGGGCTTCGCGAATCGCCGGCGCCGTCACCTCGGTTTGCACGCTGGTCGACAAGGCGAACGGCCCCAGCCCGCGGCGCAGATCAAATCCGGTCCGGACCCCGTAGGTGTAACCCTTGTCCTGGCGCAGATTGAGATTGACGCGGCTGGTGAACTGCCCGCCCAGAATCATATTCAGAAGAACCAGCGCATGGTAGTCCGGTGTATCCCGCGAGGCGCAGACGTGGCCAATGCGGATTTCGGACTGCGCCGCGCCAGCCCGGGGCACGACCGCGAGCCGCCGCTCGGGAAACAGGGGCGGCGCGACTAAGCCGGCGTGACGATTGACCCGAGGCGCGTCGGCAGGCGTCTCCCAGCCACCGAACACATCGGTCACCCCCGCAAACAGCTCGGCCGGTTCTGCATCGCCGACGATGACGATCGTCGCGCCGCTCGGCACAAACGCGCCACGATGAAAGCTGCGGATGTCCGCGGCGGTGGTCGCTTCAATCGCCGTTTCACTGCCCAGACCAAGATGCCCGTACGGGTGATCGCGATAGAGCAAGCGCATCAACGCCCGCTCGGCGACCGCGGGGGCATGATCGCGGAGTTGCCGCAGCCGCTCGAGCCGCAGCTTGCGGACGCGCTCAATATCGGGGTCGGCGAGGTTTGGCCGGATCGCCATCTCAGCGAGCAACGCGACCGCCGGCGCCAGGTAGGGGGTCAACGTCGTGAGCGATAAGGCAATGGCATCCGGGCCGACGTCGATATCGAGATCGGCGCCGTAGCGGGCGAGGTCATCTGACACGTCGAGCGCCGAACGTCCGCCACTTCCCTCATCGATCAGATCCGCAGTGAACGCGGCGAGGCCAGGACGATCGGGGGGGTCCGCGGCTGTGCCGCCGGGCACGATCAACACCGCGCACACGACCGGCACGTTGCGGTGCGACACGGCGCGCACTTCCAGACCATTGGTCAGGACGCGGCGATGAATCTGCGGAAACCGGAACGGCGCATTCGGTCCGGGAATCGGCAGCACGCTCCGGTCAACGCGGCTCACGAGGCGCGCACCGCGGATGATCCGGGCAGCGCCAGCGCCTGCTGGCCAGTCGGGACGACGCTTAACGCGACGCGCGGCCGTCCGGTCAGCCAGGTGCGCACCGCGGTCGCAATCGACGCACTGGTCGCGTTGTCGTAGCGCGCACGGTCGGCAGCAAAGAAGCCGGGGTCGCCGCGGAACACGTTATACGCGTTGAGCTGATCAGACTTGCCGCCAAATCCGCCGATGGTCTGCAGGCGATAGACAAACTGCGACGCCGTTTGCGCACGTGACCGCTCCAGTTCGGCGGCGGTCGGCCCTTGCGCGGCCAGTTCGGCGAGGGTTTCGGTGATCACGGTTTCGAGTGCGGCGAGCGAGACACCAGGGACGGCCGTGCTCGCGATCTGGAAGACACCGGACAACTCGCGTGAGTGCTGGTAGGCCACGACGTCGGCGGCAATTCGCTTCTCGTAGACCAACGTCCGGTAGAGGCGCGACGTTTTGCCATGCGCGATCAAGTCAGACGCCAGGTCGAGATCGGCATCGCCGGCCTCGAACATCGCCGGGGAATGCCACGACAGGTAGAGCCGGGCGAGTTCGACACGGTCTTCGAGCACCAGGCGTGAGTCGACCGGCGGCGCCGGTGAGACCACCACCGGCGGCGCGACGACACCGGTCGGGATGTCACCGAAATACTGCTCCGCCAAGTCGAAGGCACGTTCCGGTTCGACGTCTCCGGCCAAGGTCAGCGAGGCATTGGCTGGGTGGTAATAGGTGCTGAAGAAATCCCGCACTTCGTCGAGTGCCATCGATCGAATGTCGTCGGCAGAGCCAATTGTCAGCCAGTGATACGGGTGATCGGGCGCGAACAACGCCGCGGCCATCGCAATGCCGGCCAGTCCATAAGGACGATTCTCGTAGTTCTGACGACGCTCGTTGAGCACCACGTCGCGCTGGTTCTCGAATTTTTCTTTGGTCAGTGCCGGCAGCAGATAGCCCATCCGATCGGATTCCATCCACAGCGCCAGATCGAGCGCACCGGTCGGCACCACTTCCCAGTAGTTGGTGCGGTCGGTATTGGTCGAGCCGTTGAGTAATCCGCCGGCCTGTTGCAGTGGCTGGAAGTAGCCCTTGTCGTAATGTTCCGACCCTTCGAACATCAGGTGCTCGAACAGATGGGCAAAGCCGGTTCGCCCGGGTCGTTCGTTCTTCGATCCGACGTGGTACCACACGTTTACCGCAACCATCGGCAGTTGGCGATGTTGGTGCACGATCACGTCGAGACCGTTGTCGAGCGTGCGCTTGATGTACGGTATTTCCATCGATGCAGGGGCCAAAGACCGATCCTATCGCATGGCGGATGCTCGCGGCCCTGGCGGTGGCCGAGTTTCTCGGAATGACACTGTGGTTTTCGGCCACTGCGGTGACACCGGTGCTGGTCCGCGAGTTCGCCATGGCCCCCGACCGCGCGGCATGGCTGACAATGGCCGTGCAGGCGGGATTTGTCGTCGGCACACTCGCCAGTGCGCTGGTCAATCTGGCCGACGTCCTCAATGCGCGGCTACTGCTCTTTCTCGGCGCCGTGGCTGGCGCCATCGCCAACGGTGCCGTGCTGTGGGCGACGTCGGCGGACGGCGTCATCGCGCTCCGTTTTTTTACCGGCGTGGCACTCGCCTGCGTTTATCCCCCTGGGATGAAACTCGCGGCGGGGTGGTTTCGCGATCGTCGCGGCTTCGCGCTCGGGATCGTGATCGGCGCGCTGACGCTCGGCAAGGCGTTCCCGCACTTGCTCACCGCGATCTACGGCGACGCCTGGCGCGAGCCGATGTTGCTCGCCTCGGCGTTATCGATCGCGGGTGGCGTCCTGGTGCTGCTCGTTGTCCGCGATGGGCCCTATGTCACCGCCACCGCGCCCTTCGATCCGCACGCCATCCGTCGTATCCTGCAGAGTCGCGGCGCCCGTCTGGCCACATTCGGCTATCTCGGACACATGTGGGAACTCTACGCGATGTGGACCTGGATCGCGGTCATCGCCACCGCCAGCTTCACCGCGGCTGGTCTGGCGAATGCCGGGGCATCGGGGTCGATCGCCGCGTTTCTGGCGATCGCGAGCGGAACGGTCGGATGCGTTATGGCCGGCTGGTTAGCCGATCGTCTCGGTCGCGCACGCGTCGCGATGTGGGCGCTGTGGGCCAGCGCCGCCTGCGCCGCGATGACCAGCGTCGTCTACGGCGCGTCACCGATCTGGTTCTATGCGCTGGCGATGATGTGGGGCTTCGCGGTCGTCGCCGACTCCGCGCAGTTCTCGGCCCTGGTCACCGAGTATGCGCCGACCGAACACATCGGCACGGCGCTGACGCTGCAAACCTGCCTGGGATTTCTACTGACGATCGTGACGATCGAAGCCCTGCCCCGTCTTGCGGCGATCGTCAGCTGGCGCTGGGCATCGCTGTTGCTGGTGCCCGGGCCGCTACTGGGGATCGTCGCGATGCGGCGACTGGGGCGTTAGTCGTCGGTCGGCTGGCGACTGGCGACTGGCGACTGGCGACGTCAGTCTTTAAAGCTTCCACACGTCAGCATCGACGCACCGTAATACGGGTTTCGGATCTCCTTGTCCTTCTGCAGCCACGGCTTGTTGACCATTGGGCAGTAGGCGAGACGCACGTCCTTGCCGAAGCCTGACTTGGTCTTGACGGCATACGCTTCGAGGGCGCTGCTGACGTCGCCGTAGGCGGTCCGAGCGGCCGCGATGTCTTTGGCGGCGACCAGCTTCTTCGCGCTCGCGGTGAGCGCGGCGCCGTCGGCCCCTAGCGCCGCTGCCGCCGTCTCAACGGCCTGCGCGTGCACCGCGATCGGCGCAAATTGATCGCTGGCCAACGCGACTTGAATCTGAAGATACGGATCGACCAGCGCTGACGGCAAATCGGCAGCGGCTCCAGTATTCGCCGATAGCAGTAGCGCCGCAGCAATCGTCATCAATGTTTGAATCATCTTTTTCGTGTCCTTCGTGGCCTTCGTGTTGTGTTGGATCCCTGATCCCTGATCCCTGATCCCTGATCCCTGAAATTCTACCGAACTGGAATCAACGGGATCTTGCCCTTATTCGCGACCGCACTGCGATGGGCGGCAATCGCGACCTGCGCCGCCGTGCGCGCTGCGACCTGCGTAAACCCGCGCGTCGCCGCCGATTCCGGTTCCGCGATCACGATCGGAATGCCGCGATCGCTGCCGAGGCTGATCGGCTGATAGACCGGCAGGCGGCCGAGAAACGGCACGTTCATCGCCGTCGCCATCTGCTCGCCGCCGCCAAACCCGAAAATATCACTCTCGTGATGGCAGTTCGGGCAGGCGTAATAACTCATATTCTCGATGATGCCGAGCGTCGGGATGTTTAACTTCTGGTACATCCGGATCGCGCGCCGGCTATCAGCGAGCGACACCTGCTGCGGCGTCGTCACCACGATCGCGCCGGCAACCGGTACCGTTTGGCTCAGGCTGAGCGCGACGTCACCCGTCCCAGGCGGCATGTCGATGATCAGGTAATCGAGATCTTTCCAGCCGACATCCTTGAAGAACTGCTGAATCGCGCTGTGGACCATCGGGCCACGCCAGATCACCGCCTGGTCTTCGCCGGTGAGGAAGCCGATCGAGACCACCTGCAGGCCGAATTTTTCCGCTGGACGGATCTGCTGCCCGTCGCTCGCCAGCTCCGCCTGGAGACCGAGCATCAACGGCACATTCGGACCGTAAATATCGCCGTCGAGGATGCCAACCTTGGCGCCGGTCTTGGCCAGCGCAAGCGCGAGATTCACCGACACTGTCGTCTTGCCGACGCCACCCTTGCCGGCACCGACGGCGATCACGTTCTTGACGCCGGGCAATGGTTGCCGTCCATGCTCGGGCGCTGTGGCCGAACGCACGCGGGCGGCCATCGTGATCTCGACCGCTTCGACACCGCCAATCGCGCTCACTGCCGCGTGCGCTTGATCGCGCAGCGCGTCCTTGGTCAGCGACGCAGTCGTCGCTAATTCAATGGTGAACGCGACGCGGCCATCGTCGACCGAGAGCTCCTTCACGAATCCGAGACTGACGATGTCTTTGCGGAGATCGGGATCGACAACGACGGCAAGCGCAGCGCGGACCGCGTCGGGCGTTACTGGTGAAAACATGGACTAAAACTCAGCTTAGCGGGTTTAGCTGGGGGTGACAAGGCAAGCCTTTGCCTGTAGAGTGTGCGCCAGTCTCCACCTGACTGAGAGGATGTCGAATGGCTGACGCCACGCCCGGGAGCAGTGCTCCCTCGAGCAATCGCAACGTAATGATCGTGTTGTCGTACTTGTGGCTGCTGGCGCTGATTCCGCTCGTGGTTGAAAAAGACGATCGCGAAGTTCAATGGCACGCCAAGCACGGCCTCGTCTTGACCGTCGCAGAACTGTTTTTCTGGATCGCGTTCCAGTTGCTCACGGTCGTCCTGGGCTCGTTTCTCGGATGCATCGTGGCGATCTTTGCGCCGATTATCGGCCTGCTCTTCCTGATCGTGCACATCGTCGCGATCATCAAGGGGATCAACGGACAGCGGCTGATCATCCCCGGCATCAGTCAGTACGCCGACAAGTTTTGAGTGCTAAGTGCTGAGTGCTGAGTGCGACGCAGGCGCTGGCTCGTTGCTCTCGCGGTTGTAATGCTCGCGATCGCCGCCGATGTGCGGCGATCGCCTGACGCGCAACTCACCAATCGCGCCGCGATCGGCGCGATTGATCTGTATCAAGCGACCCTCTCGAAAATGTATGCGCGGATGGGCGTGCAGTGCCGATTCACGGTGACCTGCAGCCACTACGGCGAAGCGTGTCTGCGCGAGTTTGGCGTCGTGACCGGCGGATGGATGGCGATCAAGCGCGTGCTGCGGTGCGGGCCGTGGACGCCAATGGGAACTGTCGATGTGCCGCCGACGCGAGGGGCCTAGGCGCGTGGTACAACGCGCGCCCTTCTTCGTTCAGGAACTACCAAGGCGCTGGCGGGGCCGCCACGGGCGCCGTGAGGTCGAACTCGACCTGGAAGATCCGGCCGCTTGGACGCTTTAGCTCGTAGAGAAACCGCCGGCCAGGCTCCACTTCCATTGCCCACGTATTAGTTTGCGAACCGGCATTGTTGCGTTTCGCGAACATCGCGATCGACTCGGCGTCCACCGGGAACTCCTGGCGAATCTCCGTCCCTGGCACCGTCGCATCTCCACCGTACATTGTCACGTCATCGCTGGTGCCGTCTTCATGACGGTGGTCGTGCTTGAGCCGAACGCCGTTAGCCGTGCGGGTGAGCACCCAGGTTCGGCTGCGGTCGGCACCGACGTGGAACGGCACTTTGATCTCGCCCTCCCGGCATTCGCGCAGGTGCATGATCAGTGCCTGTCCGGCGAAGGCGTCATTGACGGGCGGGGGATCGTTGGCGACCACCTTGCCGGCAAAGGCCTGGCCGCAATGCTTCGCCAGTCGCATCATGAACGCGTCGGCCGCGGCCGGCTGGGCCCCGTTGACCGGCGCGTCGGTGCGCGGCGCGGCCGGGGCGGCATTGCAGCCGGCCAGGAGAAACGAGACGAGCACCCAAGGAGAGACGACACGATTTGACATTTTGAGGAGACTCCAGCTAATCGCAATCGGATCCGGTCAGCAAACCCTCGGCCTTGGAGCGGACACCCGCGCGACACCCAGGAACTTCCCACCCGCCGCCGTCAGGGCGCGTGGTACAACGCGCGCCCCTCTTCGTTCAGCAACACCCAACACGCATACGCGCCGAGTGCCGTTCCAAACGGGAACAGCACCAGATTGATCAGCGCCAGCACCAAGCCGATCAACCGCGACCAATGCGTGTAGCGGCGCAGTGACGCGCCAAGCCACAAGTGCAGCACACCCCAGAGCAGCGCCAGGACAGCGACGACGCCGAGGGTGAACGCGGTCAAGCCGGCGGCCAGATCAGAGCCGACGCGCACCGGGCCGGTGTCCCACGCGATCGCTAAGGCGCCGGCGGCGAGCGCCGACCCGGCAATTCCGACCAGTGTGAAGATGGCGCCCCAGGCGAGATAGAGGACGCCGAGAAAATCGGCGTGCCGCTTCACGTCACCGCGATGCGTACATCGACGCGCGTGCGTAGGCCGCGCGGCGGCGAGACGCTGAAGCTGAAGCGCGCCCCGTGGGCAACTCCCGCCGGCACCGACACGGTCAGCGTCTGGGTCCGCATCGCGTAGCCCGACCCTTCACAGGCGTCACACGGCTCGCTCCAGACTTCGCCGCGTCCGCCACACCCGCGGCACGTCGACCGCATGGCCACTTCGAGCGGCACGGCGGCCCCGGCGCCGGCCTGCCGCCGCGACAATTGGATCTCAGCGCGGAGATGATCGGTGCGCACGTCGTCCTCGACAAAGGCATGACGCATCCGCTCAACAGTGCCGCCGAGCGCGGGAAAATCGATTGCCACTTCGTCGGCAAACGATCGATCGAACTCGCGATCAGACGGCAGCGATCGCTCCACGGCCAGCCACGAGTCGTCGACGCGCCAGTAATTCTTCAACCTGTTCGTAGACTAGAAGTCCACACCAGCGATGTCAATTTAAAGATTGGTGCGCGGCGCAGCGTGCTGTGCAAGGTGCGGTGCATCATGCTAAGGTGCGCGGGTAAGCGCCCGTAGCACCTGAATTTATGCAGAAAGACTGCCCACTCTGCGGAGACCGCATGCGGCTCGAGACGCGCGAGACGATCTCGCGCGTGCCAGGAAGCCCTCAGGAAGTCCGAACGGTCGTCCGTGAGTGGGTGTGCCGGGAGTGTGATTACTTCGAAGAGTCTGACGAGTCGCCGGGCGGATAGTAGGGCGCGTTAACGCGCGCCGAGGGTAAGAAGGACTTCGCGTCGCAGGGTATCTTCAACCTGCTCGAAATCAACAGCCGTTTCACACTCGTCGCACAACACTTCGAACACCGCCGGACGGCTCTCTTCCGAGACTTCCACCCGACCGTCTTCCAGCTGCACGACGTGCATTTGAAGGGTCTTGACTTGAAAATTCTTTGCGTTCCCGCAGCTCGGGCAGGTCAATGCCACGCCTTATTTCCTCTCTCCAACAACCCGCGCAACAACGACCGCAAGAAGCGCGCCATCTGCTCGGTGTACGAAAGGGCATTGTACGGGATGCCCTCAGTCGAGCGCAACGCGAAACGCGAGAATCGATGAATATTCACGTTACCGGATGAGCCGGCCGAGTTCGTCGCCGGACATCCCAAGCACCGAGCCGCTCTGATGCTGCGCATAAACGCAGTGCGGACCGCGCGCTTCCACCGACACCACTTCAAGGTCCCACGGCTGCGATTTGTAGACCGCCGCCACGCATCCACACGGCAGCGCGTGCAGCGCGTCGAGCGCATATTGCGGCGATTGGGTCAGGCCGATCTCGAACGAGGGTTGCATCGTCTTACTCCCGGGGCAGGCCGGTACTAATAAGACGCCGTGCGGGCCGGAAAGTTGCTTGCACCGTCGTTGGCGTTATTCGGCGTAAATCAATCGGCCTTCGATCGGGGTGTTAGGGAACAACGCACGCGCTGCCGCGAGATATGTCTCCAATTGCATGTGATGCGTCAGTGACGGTCGGCCCGTTTTGAACTCGAGTATCTCAATGACACCATCTCGTCGTTTGACGACGCAGTCGATACTGCCCCGCAGGATGGTGCCGTCCTCCTCACGCATCGAGAACGGCATTTCGTGACGCCGCCACTCAATCGACGCATCCGGGCCAAAGGCCTCGCGCACCTCGGGGCGGGTACTGAGTTTGATCAGCGCTTGTCCGGCTCTGGTGACTAAGGCGTCGACATCGTCAATCAACGCGCGCTCATCGTCGCGAATCAACGCCTGCAGTGAGGCGCGCAGGTCGGTCTCGTTCAGGCGGTCAAGGACGCCCGCTTCCAGCGCGCGGTGGACGACCACACCGGCTTCGATCGAGGACGGCTCACTGGCGCGGCCGTGTTCACCCCCACGCGTGGGTGCATGCCGCGCCGTCGCAGCGACCCGCTCGGGGCCAGACACGGGCATCGGCGTAAAGTCGTCGACCCGCCGGTCCGAACCGGCAGTGACCTCCTGTAGCTGCGTGAGTTCCGTTGCCAGCGTGAGGCGTCGGAAGCGATGCTCGCCGCTCTCACCACGCCAGGACACCGGTCCCTCACTGGTCGTGAACAGCGGCCACAGCGCCGGCGGCAACGTTTTGCCAAGACCACCTTTTCCGGGTGCGAAGCGACCATCCTCGGTCAACGTCGCTGCGAGGTACAAGCGATCGCGCGGCCGTGTCACGGCCACGTAGAGCAATCGCTTACTCTCTTCCGCCTCGCGCGCGTCATTGTCCCGATCGGCCGCGCTGACGTGCTCGCCGATCGCTACCGAGGGCTCGATCGTCTCGTCATGACCAAACGGTGACGCGACGACGCGGATCGCGTCCGGTGATCCGCCGCTGCCGCGATGCATGTTGACGATGAACACGATCGGAAACTCGAGGCCTTTGGCGGCGTGGGTGGTCATCAGGTTAACCGCGTCGATCGCGTCGATGATGGCGTTACTTTCGTCCCCGCCGGCCACCAGTTGCGCGAAGTGATCGACGATCCGGCTCAGCGTCGCGTAACCGCGGTTCTGCATGCGGCGCACGAGCCCCCGAATTTTCTTCAAGTTCTCGCGGGCCTGGCGATACGCCGGACCACCGATCTCTGCCGGATAGGCCGATTCACTGATCACCCGGTCGAGGAGCTCGGACGGCGGCAGGCGATCGACCAGCGCGAGCCACGAGACCAATGCGCGCCGCGCCAGGTTCAGGCGTCGCTGGTCAGCCGCGTGCAGTTCCACCACCGCAGCCGGCGGATCGGCCGACAGCAGTGCCGCAGACAGGGCCGGAGCCAGCCGCTTGAGCGCTTCGTCAGAGACCCGGACAAAGCGTGAGCGGAGAAACGCCGCCGCATTGAGCTCGGACTGCGGTCGCGCCAGAAACGACAGCAACGCGAGGACGTCTTTGATCTCGTCCGCGTCGAAAAAGCCAAGCCCCTTGTAGACGTAATACGGCACACGGCGTCGCGCCAGCGCATCTTCGTAAAGCCGGTGACCGTCGCGGGTGCGGAACAGGATGGCGATGTCGCCCGCACGCGCCTCACGACGGACCCCGGTGTCGCGGTCGCGCACCGTGGCACCAGTCGCCAACAACTGCGCGATCTCGTCGGCGACGGTTTCGGCCTGCTGCTCATCGGACTGCGCGGCGATCATCGACAACGCCGACGAATCGGTGGCATCGACAGAGCTGAGAGGAAACCGATCGTTCTCAGAGTAGCGAAACGCGTCGGCGCGATCGGGCGCCTTCTCGATCGCTGCGAACAGATCGTTCACAAAGGACAACAACTCTCGAACAGAGCGGAAACTCCTGGTGATCGCCGTCCGCACCTGACCGGCCGGCCGCAGCGCCTCGATGTAGCGCGACGCCTGGTCCAGCACCGCCACTTCAGCGTCCCGAAAGGCGTAAATGGACTGCTTGCGATCGCCGACGATGAAGATCGATGGTTCGAGCTCGCGCGCGCCAAGCCCGAGCCCCGCGGCCCACGACCGCACCAATAACTCCACCAGCTCCCACTGCGCGCGGCTGGTGTCCTGGAACTCATCGACCAGGACGTGTTGATACCGCGCTTCGAGCTTGAAGCGGCTCCGTGAAAACTCGTCCATCTGACCGAGCAGCGCCAGCGTGCGTTCGAGGACGTCGGAGAAGTCGAGGACGCCGTGCTTGCTCAGCGTCTTGCGGTATTGATCGAGCGCGATCGCGTACAACTGCCGGACGGCGCGTGCCAGCACAGTATTGATGTCCTGCCGATACGCGTGCAGCGCGGCGGCGAGATACGGGCCAAGCGCCACCACCCCAGCGAGATGCTTCTGATAATCCGCCGGCGATCGGAAGTCGGCCTTCTTGTAGACATTCAATCGTTTGCGCGGCTCCCCTCCTTGCGTCAGGAAGTGATCCCGCACCCGTTCGAGCAGCGCTTGCATCAATGCGCCGGACGGCGCTGGCTCGCCAAGCAGTTGGCGAATGTCCCGGGCCAACAGACCGAACGATGGATGGCTGGGCCCGCTCGCCACTAAGCCCGTGGTGCCGCCGGGCACGCTGGCAAACGCGTCCCGCAGAAGCGCCGACATCCGCGTCACCGCATCGTCCACGGTCGCGTGCTGCGCATTGCGCAGAAAGCGATTGAGCGCGTTCCACGCCACGAGGCGGCGGTCGATCAGGCGCGCCAGGCCCTCGCGCAACCGGTACTCGCCCAATTCGGCAAACAGCAACGCCATCTCCGTCTCGTGGGTGGCAATCCCACGCCCGATCCGGAGTGTCCGCTCCAGGGCTTCCCCGACCAGTCGCGGCGTCTCAGTTTCGTCGGCGAGGTCGAAGCCGGGATCGACATCGGCCTCGAGCGGAAACTCGCGCAGGAGCGCCAGGCAGAATGCGTCAATCGTCGAAATAGAAATATCGGTAATGCTGTCGCGGATCTCACGCCAGAGCTCTGGCGCCAACGTCTGCTCGCGATGCCGTTTGGCGAGTTCCTGCAGAATGCGCTGCCGCATCTCGGCGGCGGCTTTGCGCGTGAAAGTGATCGCGAGGATGTTGCGCGGCTTGACGCCGGCGGCGAGCAGCCCGACATACCGGTCGACGAGCACGCGCGTCTTGCCCGTGCCTGCCGAGGCTTCGAGCGCGACATTGCGCGTCGGATCGGTGGCGAGGGCCCGCGCCTCGGCGTCCCGCGCTTCGAGCGGATCGCCAGCGTCGAAATCGAGCCGCGCCTGCCCGTCAGTCACCAAGGATATCTTTCTCACGTCGAACATATTCGCGTGACGCCCGCTCGTCCAGCGTCAGTTCAATGGTCGACAGCTTGTTCAAGCCTTCGTCCACGGGCGCCTCCGAATCCACAGTAATCGACGACGACTCGCGTAAACCAGATCCTCGGTGTGCCACCTCATGGTATGACTGGAGGTGCCGCCGTCGCCTGCTGCTGAAATGGTCGTCCCCGTGTCCCAGTCTCGTCGCTGCGCCACACTCGTCGCGTGTGGGCTTGCCTTGCTCGGGCTGGCCGAGCGCCAACAACCGGTGTTCCGCGGCACCGGCGACACCGTGCGCGTCTTCGCCACGGTCATCGACGGCGACGGCCGCCTGGTCACCACGCTGACCCGCGACGCCTTTGCGGTCCGCGACGAAGGCCAGCCGCAGCCGGTGACGCTGTTCGATAACAGTCCGCGCCCGATCAAGCTGATCGTCATGCTCGACGTCTCCGGCAGCATGGACGGCAACCTGCCGCTGCTGCGGGCCAGCGCTGAACAGCTGTTCACTCGCCTGCTGCCACAAGATGGCGCCCGCGTCGGCACGTTCGGACACGACATCGTGATCAGTCCGACGTTCACGCGTGACCCCGCATTACTTCGCTCAGCGCTCCCCGCTCAAATCGCGCCCGACGCCGCGACGCCGTTGTGGCGAGCCGTCGATCAAGCGATCGACGCGTTCGGCGAGGAGGCTGATGCGCGTCGCGTGATCCTCGTGCTCAGCGATGGCAAAGACAGCGGGCCGATTAGTTTTCGTCACCGTTTCGTCAGCCAGGTACAGGTGATCGAGCGCGCCCGCGACAACGACGTGATGATCTACGCGATTGGCATGCGCAGTCGCGGCGCGCGGCCGATGCAACCGGGCATCGGACCCGGTGCTCTGCAGGCGATGCTGACGGCGGACCTGCCCGACCCTGGCCTGGCGCGCGTCGCCGAGGAAACCGGCGGCGGTTACACCGAGATTCGGTTCGGCCAGGACCTGGCTTCGGCATTCGCTCACGTCGCCGACGAGTTACACAGCCAGTACCTCCTCGGCTTCGCCTTGCCCAAACGCGACGGCAAGGTTCACAAGGTCGAGGTGCGGGTCTTACCACGCGGACTCAAGGCGCGGGCGCGCAAGAGTTATGTGGCGCCGAAAAACTAGATGTGCTGTCGCTCCGTTGTATAGTCGCCGTGCCCTGGGTCGTACTGCATCCTGAACCGCATCGCCCCCGAGGCACCAAGCCGGATCGAGGGCCACGCGACGATTCGACTCGCGAGCAATCCTATGTCGCGAGCGCCTGCGCGTTGCTTGCACAAACGAATCGCATGTCATCAGACAGCCGCGCGTCATCGCTTCCCTGCGCCCAGAACTGGCGCGCCGCGTCACGGGCCTCATCCCACACGTCCAGCGTGTCGGACGTGATCGCCGGCATCGCGAACACGCGCGGTAGCACCTGGCCATCAGCAGTCGGCGCATACAGCATCGAGACCTGATCGAAGGAGGGGGCCAGCCGGAGGCGAGCGCCTTCGGTAAAGAACAGCACATTGAACTGATGCCGATCGGTGTTGCCGATCAGTGCCCCAAACGCATCAAGCCAGCGCAGCCGACGCGCCTCGTCATCGGTGAGACGTCCCGCATCTCTGAGTGACACCGCGGCACGGGCCCACGAGTCCGCGAGGTCGTCGTGAATCGCTGCCAGACTCAACACAGCCACGCGGCCGCGTCCGCCCACGCGATCGAATCGCTCACTTTCCAGAAACCAGTGGGAAGGCGTTTCGACGATGGTGGTCCGCGCCGCATCTGCTCCGCGCAACCGAACGACGTCGAGGGCGATGGCCTCCAGGATCAGCAGGTCACACCAGCGCCTGGCGGCGCCATCGGCGGCGCCGTCCCGCGCCGCAAACTTCACGAGCAAGTGGCGGCCATCAACGAGCACGCCGAATTTGGGCCGCTCGCCGCCGGCGGATGACCCCGGCGGGTGACCGGCAATGGTCGCGTCAGCGAGGGCTGGGTAATCGTGGCGGGTCCGGGGAACGCTGTCGAGTGCTTGCCATCGGGCAAACGATTCCTCGCCAACGATGAGATCCCCAGGCAAGTCCTCTCCTCGCCGCGACGTCGCCAGCAGAATGTGATGGTCAGACCAGTCGGCTAATCGCGGCGGTAACCGGAGATCGGCATGAATGGTCGCGAAGTGCCGCCCCAGGAATCCCGACGGTCGCGCGTCCACAAGTTCCATGGGCAATCCGTCCGCAATCCTGCCGGCGGGCATCCACACCGACTGGCGCGCGGCAAGGGTGACGAGTTCGCCTGCCGAGACCGGGGTTCCGGCCTCGGTGACTCGAAATAATGGAAACCGAGACCCGTCGAGGTGGGGCCAAATTTGCCGGAGCGCATATTTCGACGCCCGCGCTCGGCCGAGGCGAAGGACGTCGGGCCCCCCGTCGCGCACCAACCGCATCAGGGTGGCCGGTGAGACCCCGAGGCGCTCTCGCAGCTGCGACGCGCTGAGAAGGCCTCGATCCAGCTCGTACTCGATGCGATACACGAAACGATTTTAATCCAAAACAATGCTTATTATAAAGCAAACTTTATGGTTTTAGCGAGTGACTATGAAACGATTATGGAATTATTTTGTCTTAATCCAGCGGACTGACCGATCAGAACGCCTCGGCGACCCAGGACGAACGTCGTCCGCGCCGCCCTCTCTTTATGCGCGCGACTATCGCTCATCGTCCGCGTGCGCGTGGCTATCGCTCACCACGCCATCGTCTGGAGCCGCCGACGCCACGTCGATCAGCTCAAGGCGACAGACGGCGCGGTAGGGACACGGGCCGCAGAGTGACTTGCGATACGGACGCGGCGGGAACCGGCCGGCGGCAATGTCATCGAGCGCCTGCACCAAGCGATCCTGCGCATCATCCAGCAAATCGTCGGTGGATTTGCCTTTGATGCGGAGCGGCACTTCGGCTTTATCGCCCTCGAAAGACAGGTACATCGCTTCGGCGATGGTCCACATGCCCGGGCGTGTCCTGCGCAGTGACTCGCGCGCCACAAAGCTATAGATCGGCAGTTGCAGGGCCTGCTTAATGTCCGGCGTCTTTTTCGATTTGTAATCAATGACCCGCAACGTGCCGTCACCCAACACGTCGATGCGATCGACCTTGGCACTCAACGTGACGACGCGCGTCTCGCCGCTGCGCGTGCGAAAGGTGAAATCGCCTTGCAACGGGTACTCGAGCAGCCGTTCGACAATGCGTGCCGGCTTGCCGGCTTCCATGGCAAACACGCGATGGGCGATACCCGGGCTGACCGCCGACCCGAGGAGACGGTTGCGTTCGAGCGTCGCTTCCGAAGGCGACAGCGTGGACAGTGCCTCTTCGCACAGCTCTTCGAATAACGCGCGCGCTTCGGACAAGTGTTCCGGATCGATCCGGCCGTGGCCGCGCCGCTGCCACGCAGAGAAGAATCGTTCCCACAGGTCGTGGAGAAAGCTGCCACGTTCGAGCGGCGTGCGCGTGTCTTCATCCTCGGGCTGCTCTTCAAGACGCAAGACCTCGGACGCGTAAAAACGGAACGGGCAATCGAGATACCGTTCCAGCCGGCTCACTGAAATCCGCGGCATCCGCCAGGCACCGGCCTGTCCCTGGAACGCGTGCAGCTCACGCTCATCGCTGCTGACACGGGCGGCTGCCCATTCACTGCTCACGTCGGGCAGGGCGGCGGCGTTGCGCGGCTCGAGCGCCAGCGCTTCCGCGTAGAGGACTCGCTCGTGATTCGCCGCCTTGCGTTCAATCACCAAACCAAAACCGGACACGTCATCGAGCAGAATCGACGGCTCGACGACGGCATCGTTCTCGAGGTTGAAGGTCGACAGCCGCACGCGCGTGGATGCCGACCACACCAGGTCCTTGAACGCCGCACGGCCGCTGTGAAGCGCGTCGCGCTCGCGGCGCCTAGGATCGGCCAACGCCGGCAGCGGCTCGAGCAAAGTTAGTAACGACGACGGATAGAGCACGTTTCGGCGGACGCGCTCGGGCCACTCGCCTTCGATCAGGCCGACGATCTGAACGTCGTCGAAGTCACCGTACCGTGCCGCCTGGGCATCAACGATCTGCAGACCAGACTGGCCGCTGCGGGTGGCAAACGTCTGGCTCCCCAGCCAGCGGCGAATCGCCGCGGTCAAGCCGCCGACGTCGGCGGTCGCGCTTGGATCGTGTGTGCGATAGGCGTGGGCGAGGGCGCCAAGGGCGCCGAGCACTGCCCCGCGCACGCGCTGACGACGCGAATCCGTTGGCTCGTCTGAGGCAGCCGGACGATCAAAGGTGCGTAACCACTCGGTGAGCGTGGCGATCTGATCGGTGAATAAACGGGTCTCGCAGAGCGGTCGCAGGCCGGCTACTGCGTCGAGGACCGCGCGCGCCGCCCCGACCGCGAGCTTCTGGCGGCGCTCGCGACGCGAGGCGGGCTCTCCCAACGCCTCCCAGGACGTGACCAGGGCGGACAACCGGTCGAACCCGCCAAGGAAACGTGTATCGGCTAACGCAAAATCGCACGCGGCGATCGCCGCATTCAACTCGTGGCGCGGCGCGTCTTCAAACGAGCCGTGGTGTGACAACGTAAAGTGCGGCGACCGCAGCAACGCCAGCAACGACCCGCGATTGAAATCTGCGCTCACGGCATCGAGCGCCAGATCAACCGCGGCCGCATACGGTTCGGCCGCCAGCGGCAGCGTATCGAGCGTTTCGAACGGGATCGCCGCATCGGTGAACACATCGCGCGCGAGATAGAGATACGGCAGCGGCCGGCGCACCACTAACGCGGTGCGATTGAGGGCGATCCCTGATTGGCGCTCGCTCTTGAGTCGTCGCGCCACCGCAATTAATTCATCTTCGCGATCACGGAAAGCCATCGCCAGCGGCGCGTCGGCGCCGGGTGGCGGTTCGGGGACGACGAGGACCGGCAGTGGACGCAGCGAACCCACAAAACGCGCTTCCTCGATTTCCGGCAAGGCCGCGTACAGGCGTTCGAGAAAACCGGCGGCAAGCACCGCTTCGGTACACAGCAGATCCAGCTGCCGCAAGCCGGGCAGGCGGGTCAGCAAATCCAGGTCGGCCGGCCACCAGCCGTCCGGATCCGCGAGCCGGTCGGCGGTCGTGATAATCACGCGATGCAGGGGACGCGCGAACGTGGCGTCGAGCAACCGCGCGCGCAGCGCGTGCTCGTCTCCACGCTGAGCCTCGGACATCCGCGTCTCATAACCGCGATAGGCTGCTGCCAGAAAGACGGTCTGCTGCATCAATCGGGCGGCGCCGCGATCGGTATCCTGTTCGCGCTCCAACTCAGCGCGAAAATTGCGTTCAAAGTCTTCGACGTCGCGACCGAGGCGACGAATCTGGTCGTAGAGCGCGAGCATCTCGGCGACCAGCCCAGGCCGCACTTGGAACGGCGGCGCGACACCCTCATCCGCCAGGTCTCGCGACACCGCGGCAAGAATCACTTCGCGTTCGAACGCCGACAGCAATAACGGAGAAGGTGTGAGACGCGCACCGAGTTCCTCGTAAAGCTCACGCCGCGTCGTAACGATCGGCCACACCATTGCCGTGCGCGCAGCCGTCAGCGCGCGGTCTTCGACGGTTCGACGCAGCTGCTCCCCGGCCGCCCGAGTCGGGACCAGGACCAACGTGTCGCGCGCCTGGTCGGGCGGGAGCGCAAGGATCCAGTCAGCAAGGGTGGTGCGGAACGCGGCGAGGTCGGGAACCCGAAAAAGCGTCGTGCGGCGCGGCGTGATCACGGGCGCGGCAGTGCTCGGGCAGAGATCGGCGGCTGAAGCGCAGCGTCGAGATCGAGTCGCGCACGGGCCAGCAGCATCAGCGCGCCCGACGCGGCTGATGACGCCTGCCGCGCCAAATCGACGTCAGCAGCCGCAGCCGCATCTAAACGCAATTGCACCGCGTTCTCGGCCAGTTCGAAGGCACTGCGAAACACGGCATGCACGGCGGACACCTCCGGCGGCGCGTTGATGATCGCGAGGCGGCGGCCCGCTCGCGACAGCTGGCGCGCCAGCACACGCAGCCGCTCCGGCGAGGGACCAGCAAGGGCGCGAATGTCGTCGAGGCCTTCGTGCGCGTGCGTGAGCGTCTGCACCAGTGCCGCAGATGTCCGCTTGTAGGCGCGGACGGCAGCCACCCGAATCAACCACTGGTCATGGACCAGCCGCAGGCGATGCGCCGATGCGAGGTGCGCGTCGAGCGTGGCAATCACCGCGGCAATGTCGTCAGGACGTTTATGTCCCAGCCTGCGGTCGCCGTCGCGCAGGCGCGCCGCGAGGCGCTCGATCGCGCGCACGTCGGCACGCGCGGTCAGCGCCGCCGCGTCAGTGAGGGCCGCGGTGCGTAACTGCGCGTAGCTGGCATCGATCGCTGTTTCTTCAGCGATGCCGCCGAGCGCCGCTGAACGAATCGCGGCAGCGATCGAATCGGGCAGCAACCCCACCGCACGATCAAGGGCCCCGATCACCGATTGCAGCAGCGACACTTTTTCAACCGGCGAGTCGACGGCTGTGGCCGCAGTCATCAAGTGCTCGACGAGTGCGGCATGATCAGGAGCCGGAAGCATCACATCCGGCGCGGGCGGCGGCGTCGACGACGTCAACGCCAGATCGAAGCTGCCAAGGCCGGCCGACGCACGCAACCCGCCGATGACGCCGTCGAGCACACCGACGATCTCGGCCACTTCGGCGGCGCGGTAGCCGTGGTGCGCTCCCGGCCAATCCGCGAGCGCGCGACGCGCCTTCTCCGCCGCCGCCAGGCGCTGGACCGGATCGGGGATCAGCGCCACCTGGTTGAGGGCATGCGCGACATCACTGGTGAGCTGCGCGAAATCCACCTCGCCGCGGCCCGCGGCGTAGTGCGAGGCGCGGACGCTGTCCGCATAGCGTTCCGTACGCGGCAGATCGACGCGACCGACCGGCAGCGACACCAGATGCAGCTCGGCGGCTGACGCCGCTGGCGTGAGCGGCATTGAAAAAATCACGCGGTCGTCGACACGCGCCCACTCGCCGTAGCTAGCCAGCGCCGTCCCATCTGCCAGGAACACGCGGTACAAAGGCGTAATCGCGCCTTGGGCATACGCGGCAATCGGCATCGCCATCACCAACAGCGCGGCCAGGGAAAGGGTGAAAACGTGCATTCGATCGGTCCTGTCAGCGTACACGAAAAGGCAACTTTCGCTGGTCGTGTGGAAAACCTGTGGATGGTTGGTGGAAATCTTGTGGACGCGCGGTGAACAAAAATAAATTGCCAGCCAGATCGCGCCATAAATGCGTAGTCAAACGAGCCAACCGCTATCTTCGTGCCCGCCTTCGCTTGTTTCGATCCGTCGTGCATGCGACAGTCTCGTTGCGTCCGCCTTTCCCTGACACGACGCCCACTTACCAATACCGTGACCGTTCACCGCTACGAAGAACAGATCGCCGGCCGCACCTATCACATCGAAGTGCGGGCGGTTTCCGACGCGCGATGGCGCGCGCAGATTGCGCGGCTCCCCGGCATGCCGACCTCGATGATGCCGTTCTACGGCGCGACGCCTGAATTGGCCGCGCAGCAACTCAGCCGCTGGCTGGCGTTGGTGTATAACGGCACCACCAAGCAATGATCCGACTGTCGTTCACCCGCTCCCTTCACTTCGCTGCCCTCCACCTCGCCGTGTTCGCGCTCGCCCTTTTGTGGACGACGATAGCGGCGGCCCAGACGCTTCCACGCGTGCACATGCTGGCGACCGGTGGCACGATCTCCAATCGCGATGGTGGCAGGCTCAGCGCAGACGATCTGGCCAAGTCGATGCCAGGGCTCGACCGCTATGCCCGCTTCACCTACGAGCAGTTTGCCAATGTCGCGAGCAGCCAGTTGACGCTGCAGCAGTGGCTCGGGCTGGCGCGCCGTGTCAACGAACTGTTTGCCGCCGACGCGACACTGGCGGGCATCGTCGTCACCAGCGGTACCGACACGCTGGAGGAGACCGCGTTCTTCTTACACCTGACGGTTCGCGATCCGCGTCCGGTAGTGGTCGTCGGATCGATGCGCAACCCCAGCACGCTCGGCTATGAAGGTGCCGCCAACTTGCTCGAGGGTGTGCGCGTCGCCGCCGAACCGAATGCGCGCGACCGCGGTGTGCTGGTCGTGCTCAATGATGAAATCAATTCCGCGCGCGACGTGACCAAGACCGATGCCCACCGCCTCGACACGTTCTCGAGCGGCGACTACGGGCAACTGGGTGTGATTGACAGCGATCGGGTGGTGTTCTATCGCCAGTTGGTGCAACGTCACACCTCGCGCGGTGAATTCGATCTCAGCGCCGTAAAAGAGCTGCCGCGCGTTGATGTGGTGATGGTCTATCAGGACGCGCCTGGTGATGTAATCAAGGCGATCGTCGATGCCGGGGCGAAAGGCATTGTGATGGCGACCGCCGGCGCCGGCGCGACCAGCGGCACGCAAGGCGAAGGGCTGGATTATGCAGCGTCGAAAGGCGTCTTTGTCGTCACCAGCACGCGCACCGGATCCGGTCGCATCCCGGTACCGCGGGTGCAGCCTCCGAGCGGCATGCGGCAACCGAACCCTGCGCAGCAGCGCCGCCGGCAATTCACGATCGCGGCCGAAGACCATGCGCCGGTCAAGGCGCGCGTGTTGCTGATGCTGGCGTTGAGTAAGACCAGCGATCGCAACGAGATCCAGCGCATCTTCAGCGAGTACTGAGCGGCGGTCTAACCGGTCACCAGGTTACCGAACATGGTGTCGCTCTCCCTCTACGAGTTGATAGAACCCTGATCCCCGCATCGTCGCAAACCCTTCGGCGACCAGCGCGCGATTGCCGAGTCCAGCCTCCGGACGCGAGAGGCCGACGACCCGTGCCAACTCGCCGGGAACGGTCATCCCCGCAGTCGCGAGGAAACAGCGAGCCAGCTCCCGGACCGCGGTTGCGCGGGTGACGCGGCGCCGCAACTCGTCGGGGAAGCGGCCGACACCAAGCGTCCAGATATACGTAAACTTCGGCTGGTAATACACCTCGCTGGGGATGACTAACATCGCCGCCTGCAGTTCATCGAGAGCCTTGGTGAACGCCTTGCGATCGGTGACGCCAGAGTCGCCCCGTAGATCGGACGTACTCATCTCCCACTCGCGGCGCAACACGCGAAGGATGGCTTGCGCCGGCGGACTCAGGCGACATTTCTCTTCCGCGCGCCGCACGCCCCACACCGCATGGAAATACGGGACCATCCGCGGCGCGACAAACATCGTGCGGCCGCGGGCCAGCTTGGCGTAATAGACCTTGCCGCGTTTGATCATCTGGTCCTTCAGCACCCACGCCGCCGATGCTTCCTCGTCTTTCTGCACATTACGCGGCAGGACGGCATCGCGACGTCCGCACACCGCCACGTAGAGCGACGGCCCCGGCTTGCGCGAGTCCTGCAAACACGACGCGAAGCCGACATGTTCGATGAATCGCTCGGCGTCGTGCGCCGTGACCACCGCGCGCGACTCGTCGCGACGCCAGTGCGCGTCGCGGTGCTCTTCAATCTCCGATGGAATCTCGGGGCGGTTTCTCACTGCCCAACGGGTGGCGCATCTGAATGAACCGTCGGGCGCACCGCACGTGTGGCAATCTCGCGCAGCATGCCTTCGAAGATCAACCCATGAAAGGGGAGCAGCGCGTACCAGTACAGCAGGCCTGGTAATCCGACCGGTTCGAACACGGCGGTCTGGTGGATCACCGCGCCGTCGGCAGCCGGCACGACCTCGAATTCGAGCCACGCCCGCCCCGGTAATTTCATTTCTGCGGCGAGCCTGACGCGTCGTCCCGGTTCGAAGGCCTCCACCCGCCAGAAGTCGAGGGCGTCGCCAACGGCAAGCGCACCGGGGTCGCGACGCCCACGACGCATCCCGACACCGCCCCACAGCAGGTCGATCGCGCCCCTGAGCCGCCACAACCAGGTGGCGTAGTACCACCCGCGCGCGCCGCCAATCTCTGCGATGGGCGCGAAGGCCCGGGCAGAATCGAGCGGCACATGCCGTGACCGTGCATCGACCAAGCGGGTGCCGAATCGGGCGTCGGCCGGCAGGTTCCACTCGCCGCCCGAGGAGCGGGCGTCCGACCACCGCGTCAGCGCGAAGGCGCGGTCCTCGTAGCGAATGGCGCGCGCGATCGCGTCGGGCAGGCCGGCCGGCCTGATCGAGAACACCGAGAGCGCAACGGGATCGGTGACCACCGAGTTGTTTTTCAGCCCGGCAATCAATTCGCGTCCGACCCTGGCATAGACGGGGGTCACCAGTCCCAGCCATAGGCTCGACAAACGAGGGGTCAGAAACGGCACTGAGATCATCAACCGCTGCAAGCCGCGCTGCCGAGCGTATTGCCGCATCAAGTCGCCGTAGCTCGCCCGGTCGGCCCCACCGATTTCGAACGTGCGGCTGTCGCCGTGAGGCAGGTCCAGCGCGGCGGCAAGATAAGCAAGGACGTCGTCGATGCCGATCGGCTGCGCCAGGGTCGAGACCCATCGCGGGCAAATCATCACCGGCAGGCGCTCGACCAGTGCGCGGATCAACTCGAACGACAGGCTGCCCGACCCGATGACGACCGACGCCCGAAACTCCACGACTGGTACGCCGCTTTCTCTCAGGATTTGGCCGGTCTCGAGCCGGCTCTTGAGATGGTTACTGAGCGCCGCGTCATCTGTCGCCAGACCGCCGAGGTAAACGATCCGTTTGACACCGGCCCGTTGCGCCGCGTCGCCAAAATTGCGGGCCGCAACGCGGTCCTTCTCGAGATAGTCGCCGTGTGCCCCCATCGAGTGCACGAGGTAATACGCGACATCGATACCGGCGAGGGCGCTGTCCAGCGAGGTGGGATCGAAGAGATCGCCTGCGACCACTTCAGTCGTCGAGGAGACACGTGCCGCCAGCGAGGCGGGGCGCCGCGCGAGACAGCGCAGTCGGACGCCCGCAGTTTCGAGCACGGGCACCAGCCGTCCCCCTATATAGCCGGTGGCGCCGGTGACCAGGACGGCCGGACGCGTGCTCGTGTGTTCCATCAACATTCCGCGGTGTTTCGAAAACCGACTCCGACACCAGCGTATCGTGACCGGGATCTGGGCAACGCCTAGGCGCGTACCGCCCACCGCAACTTGGCAGCCGAAGCGCGGCGATTCGAGAACGTCTCGTCCTTCGCGGAACGAATGACTTCTCTCGCGATATCCGAGTACACGCCGTCGCGAAGTCCCGCCTGAAACGCCTTCTTCACCCGGCGATCTTCGCCGGAATGAAAGGTCAGGATGGCGACGCGACCACCCCGGGCGAGACACCGCGGTAATGCGCGCAGCAACGTCTCGAGTGCCGAGAACTCGTCGTTAACCGCGATGCGTAGCGCCTGAAACGCGCGGCGCACCGACATCTTGACGTCGATCTTCGAGGCATCCGGCAGTGCGTCGTGGAGTCCGGTGCGAATCAAGCGTTCGCACGCGTTGGTCGTGACGACCTCGTGCTGCTTCAACAGCGATGCAATGATCTCGGCATGCGGCTCGTCGGCGTTGTCGACCAGCAGCGCGGCCAGCGACTCCTTGCTGAGACGCGCGATCAGATGCGATGCCGGTTCACCATGCGACGGATTCATCCGCATGTCGAGCGGTCCCGGCGATTTGTAGGTGAAGCCGCGGGCGGGATTGTCGACCTGCATCGATGACACGCCGAGGTCGGCAAGGACCATATGGACCGCGGCGAGCCCTTCCTGGGCAAGCACTGCCGGGAGGCCAGCGAAGTTGGCGCGGCGCGCGACGAAGGTGTCGGCAGCAAAGCCCGCCGCACGCAGTCGGGCTTCGGTCCGTGGCAACTCGACGGGATCGACATCCAACCCGATCAGGCGTCCGCCGGGCTGCAGGCGTTCGAGGATTACTTGGGCGTGACCACCACCGCCCAGCGTGCAGTCAGCGGCAACCTCACCCGGTTTCGGCTGTAGGCAGTTGAGCACCTCATCGACCATGATCGGCCGGTGCGACCCGGCCGGTGTTTTACCGGCGGCTAAGACCTTCGCCACCGCCGCGGCGTAGCGCTCCGGGTTGAACTCTTTGTACTTGTCTTCAAAACGGCGCGGGTGCTTGCCGGGGTAGCGCGCACGGCGTTTGTGCATCGATGGCGCGTCAGGAGACTTGTCGGTCACGTTCTGCTCTGGTCATTGGAAGACTATTGGGTGCATTGCCAATGCTACAGGGTGACGACAAAGTGAATCTCCCCGCCGAAGCCATTGGACCAACGCTGATGGACCCCACGGATCAGTAGGCCGAAAGTCGCGAGGGCCAGGCGAACATGACTGTTGTTTATGTGTGGACGACAGCTAGCTAGCGCCCCATAATCGGTATTCGCTCCAGCCGTAAGTCGTCCCCACACACCATTTCCTTTTGAGGTCTTATGTCTGATCCTCGCAACGTCGCGCACGCCAAGAAAGTCACCCAGGAGAAGAAGCATCAGGCCGCCGGTGATGAGCCGGCGGAAACGGTTGTCGCGCAGCCGGGTAAGAAGACCGCGGCGAAGAAGAAACGCGGTCCCGCCGGGGCAGCCACCGACCCCGGCGCCCCTACGGCAAACGAAACTCCCGTCCCGAATGAGACCTCCAATGCAAAACCGCCTGCCGATCTGGAAGGCACGTTGGCCGTACTTGCGAAACTCAAGGATATGGAGTTTCATTCGCGCGCGAATCTCGAGCGACTCGCGGAACTGACGATGACCGTCGAGGACGAATTGAAGCAGAAGGAGATGACCGGTCCTCTCAGCGAAGTGTTTTCCGCGCAGAACGCCTTTCAGACGAAGCTCACGGCACTGATTGACGCTTACAAGGCCGAGTGCGATCGCAGGCAGGGTTGAATCAGGGCAGCTCGACCAGAGTGGGCACGTGCCGATTCTTCGCGAGGAGACGTCAACGGATCCTCGCTGAGGCGAGCGATCACCTGTGAGGCTGGCTAACCATGCGATGGGTTCATCCGCATGTCGAGTGGACCCGGCGCTTTGTAGGTGAAGCCGCGGGCCGGATTGTCGACTTGCATCGACGACACGCCGAGGTCAGCAAGCACGATGTCAGCCGCGGCGAGTCCCTCGCGCGCGAGCACCGCCGGTAGGCCGGCAAAGTTGGCGCGGTGGGCGACGAACGTGTCCGCAGCAAAGCCCGCAGTACGCAGACGGGCTTCAGTTCGTGGCAATTCGAAGGGATCGACATTCAGGCCGATCAGGCGTCCGCCCGGCTGCAGGTGTTCCAGGATGACTTGCGCGTGACCACCACCGCCCAGCGTGCAGTCGACGGCGACCTCACCTGGTTTTGGTTGGAGGCAGTTGAGCACCTCATCGACCATGATCGGTCGGTGCGAGCCGGCCGGCGTCTTGCCGGCGGCGACGACCTTCTCCACGTCGGCGGGATAGCGCTCGGGGTTGAGCTCTTTGTACTTGTCTGCGAACCGGCGCGGGTTGTTACCGGGGTAGCGTGCCCGGCGTTTGTGCGGCGGCGCATCAGGTGGGTTACTGGGCACTTTTGACATGCTTAGTCGCGACACTCTTGACGCTGCGGGAGGATGTGCGTGGGCACGGTACCCGCCGTCACCTTTCGCCATTCGACGTTGAAGCTCCCGCGGTAGCCAAATAACGGTCCCCAGACGCGATTGTGTACTCCGACAACGATCCGAAAGCACTGCGCGTCGTCGTCGTACCACTCGCGCACGTCGGCGACGCCGCTGCACAGCATGGGAAACCTGAACCCGATCATCCCCTCGTAAAATCGCTACGCACCGGAATGCAGGCAAAGACCGCCGCCCTGGTCGACCGATAGTTCGATATCAACGGCAAGATGCTGGTGTGATCCAAGATAGTCGACAATGCGTCGGCGAGCGTCGCTGTAGATCATGTAGGCATCAAAGCGGCGTGTGCGACGTGACTCGAAGGTTCGGATCCATGAGACGGTCTCGCGGCCAAACTGATCGACGAAAGCGTAGTTCTCGATTGTGAAGGGAATGTTGCGTCCTGTCTCCGGGAACATGATGCGCCGCCAGCTGCCCACGTGGAGGAACGGCTCAGTGTAGAACCTGCCCTTCCACACCTCGTCCATCACACCGGTGCCAATCGACGCGAGACCGTCGGCGCTTGAAAAGCCAAAGCGCCGCTGAATCTGTGGATGGAGCCGGTGAAAGTCGGCGCCGAGCACCCGCTCATAAATAGAAGTCATACGATCTCCAGACTTGGACGCCGCCGACAACGGGCGGCACTGGGAATGCTTCCGAGGACAAGAAGATCAATGGCTGCGAGACAGGCGACCGCGAGGTTCAGCGCCGCCGGGTTGAACGCGGCCGCGAAATATTGCGGTGAATTGAGGCCGACAGCCGCTGTGGCCAGGATCATCGACCCAAGACAGACAAATACCGGCCATCGCCGGTGCCAGGCGATCAGTAGCACCGCCGCGAATGCGAGTTCCAGAATGCCGAGGACATACAGCGCAGTGCCTGCCACACCAGTCGAGACGCCAGCATCGAGAAGCATGGTGATCTCATCGACGTGTTGATGAAGCAGCTTGGGCACAACACCTTGATAGGCAAAGACGGCAACGAGCGCAACACGCGCGATGACGTGGATCAGGGTCTGTCGCATCGCCAGTTCGGGTTCGACACGCTCCTCGAGCCACAAGCGGAGACGATCGAAGCTCCAAGCAGTCGCCCAGCCGATCAGCGGGCGGAAGATGAATCGATCAAAGAGCGCACCGGGAGGGCCAAACCGTGTCTGGTAGTCATACCGCGTCAGGAATCGGATGCCTTGAGTCGTGGGTCCGTACTTCCAGTACCCGCTGCCGTCGCGAATGATCGAGAGCGCGTCACTGGAGCCAAACTTCAGAGCTGAGGAGCGGCTACCATCGGTCAAATCCCGTTCTCCGACGGTTTCACCCTCTCCGCTCACCTCGAGACCGAAAGCAATCCGCGTCGTGTATCGAAACCTTTGCGGCTCGGTGTCAGGCACTTTCGGCAGGTATTCGATCCGCGAGAAACGAAGATCCCATCTCTCGTGCAGGGCCGGCGTCTGCGTGTGAGCCCACAGCGCGTCCATCGGCGCTCGGATGACGATCTCGACGTAGACGCTCATCGTGGAGGCCCATCAAATTCAGGGGTCGGGCTGCCAAATAAAGCCTCACGAACGAGGGCGTCGAAGGAGAGCACGAACCGTCGCACCGCAGGAACTCGAAGCGCCAGCGACGCCGAGGGCAAGAGTTGTTCGGTCAGCGACACGAGCGCACCGGTCGCGCGCTGCCCAGCGCTTTTGTCGAGTAGCCAGAACAGGAGGACCGCCAGGTGCAAGAGGTAGAGCAGGCGTCCGAGCGCTGCCGCTATCGGCTGTTTCGGGGCATCGCTGGATGCGACGACGGCCTGCTCGAAGACCTGTTGAACGCGAACCCGGGAGAACGCGGTGCTCGCCGAAAAGATACCTTCTTCAGGGTCACCGACCAGGACCGGAGTGAGCGCCCGGAGCGCCACTCGATGCGGCCTGAGGACTTGCAGGCTGGTGGTCAGGGCGAAGATAAATCGGTCGCGCCATCGCCCGATCGGCATGTCCGCAGCGCCACGCGCGTAGTCCGCCGACAGTTCGTCGTAAAGCGCGATGACGACGGCCTGTTTGCTCGGGAAGTAGCGATACAGGAGTCCCACACTGACGCCCGCTTCTTTGGCGATCTCGCGCAGGGTCGTCGCTTCGTAGCCGCGGGCTGCGATCAATTTCATCGCCGTCGCATACAACCGATCCCTTGCCGCGGCACCCTGGAAGGTCGGTCCTGGCGGCCGGCCTCGCTTCCGTGGTTTGACATTTTCAGTGAACATGTTCATTATTATTAAAACATGACTGGTTCACCGGCGCAACTGCGATTAGCTGGGGAAGGCGTTCACCTTGTTCTGTATGACGGGGTCTGCGGCCTGTGCAACCGCTTGCTCCAGTTCCTGCTCAAGCACGATCACCGCGCCGTTCTGGTTTTTGCGTCCCTGCAAAGCGACACCGGAAGGGCCATGGTCGAGCGGTCCGGCGGCAACGCTGACGAACTGACGTCGTTTTACGTGGTGACGAACTATCAAACCGATCGCGAACGGATCTTGAGCAAGAGCGACGCGGCCCTGTTCGTTGCGCGTGAACTGGGGTGGCCGTGGAAGGCGGCAAGCGGCCTGCGGGTCCTGCCGGCCGCGCTTCGGGACGCGGCCTATGCTCTGGTCGCCCGACACCGATATCGCGTGTTCGGCCGGTATGACCAATGTCTGCTGCCGCGTCCGGAGTACCGAGACCGATTCGTCGAGTGAACAGGAGGCTGCGTGAAGGTGGTCATTCCAGGGGGATCCGGCCAGGTTGGGACGGCTCTTGCCCGGGCGTTTCACGGGGACGGCCACGCCGTGGTCGTCTTGAGCCGGCGTCCCGATGTTCGCCCGTGGCGCGTCGTTGCCTGGGATGGCTCCACCCTCGGCAATTGGCAAAGCGAGATCGACGGCTGCGACGTCGTCATCAATCTGGCCGGCCGCAGCGTCAACTGCCGTTACACCGCCGCGAATCGGGACGAGATCCTGCAATCACGGGTATTGTCGACGCGCGTTGTCGGACAGGCGATCGCGCGGGCATCCCCTCGGCCGCGGGTGTGGCTCCAAGCGAGCACCGCCACGATCTATGCGCACCGATACGACAGCCCGAATGATGAACACTCGGGCATTCTCGGTGGCAACGAATTGACGGTACCGGACTCCTGGCAATTCAGCGTTGCCGTCGCGCGTGCGTGGGAGCGGGCCTTCGAAGAAGCCGTTACCGATGGCACGCGAAAGGTTGCGCTTCGGTCATCGCTGACTCTCAGCCCGGACTCTGGAGGAGTCTTCGACACCCTCCTCGGGCTGGTGCGCCACGGTCTCGGCGGCCGTGCCGGTGACGGCCGGCAGTTCGTGTCGTGGATTCACGTTGAGGACTTTATCGCAGCCGTGCGGTGGCTGATCGACCGCGACGACATCGAAGGAGTAGTGAACGTCACGGCGCCCAACCCACTGCCGAACGCCGAGTTCATGCGCATACTTCGGAGCACATCGGGGGTCCCCTTCGGCCTGCCGGCAAACCGCTGGATGCTCGAGATTGGTGCTGTCTTCATGCGCACGGAAACTGAACTGATTCTAAAGAGCCGACGCGTCGTACCCGGTCGATTGCTCGAGCAAGGATTCACGTTCAGCTACCCGGATTGGTCCGAAGCGGCACGCGATCTGTGCCATCAGTGGAAAGTCACGCGCGGCCTGTAATCAGGCCGCGATGCGCAGACGCGCGCGACACCTCTGGCTTACTCCTGGCGCAGCGTCTGCATCGGATCGACGCGCGACGCGCGCGACGCGGGAATCCACGAGGCGAGCAGGCAGGCGGCGATGATCACGATCAGGCCAGGCATACGCGACCGGATCAGTCACGTGCACGATCTCGCCAATCATCGCGCCGGCCTCCGTGGCCAGCACCACGGTGGCGAGCGTGGCGGCGAGTCCGGCGCCGCGAAGCAAACCGTAGAGCACCGGCCGCGTCGTCTGCGACAGCATCATCTGGGTCACCTGTTTCGACGACGCACCCAGTGCCATCCGCACGCCAATCTCCTTGTTGCGCTGCTCGACGAGGTACGACAGCACGCGGAATAAGCCCGACACCGTGAACAGCGCGAGCGCACCAAGGATCAGCGCGACCCAGAATGCGATCTGGAGGACAACCGTTTCGAGTCTTGCCACCGTCTGCATGGGAAGAACTCCGCCACCTGACCGCACCGTGAGATCCGGCTCGAGCCGGAACGTCTCGCCGACGCCATCGCCATTCGGCCAGAGGGCATGCGCGGCCGACTCCGAGACAATGACCACGGAATGAATCGGGCGGACGCGATCGCGCTGCGAAGAAAGATCGCCGCGCAGATCAACAGCAGTGCCGAGGCGAACACCTGCACGCCGATCAGGGCGTTACGCGCGCGTCCGGGCCGCGCGTCTTTCACTAGCTCGCCGCGCAGTGTGCGCACCGGCTCGATCCGCGTCGCCTGCAGCGCCGGCATCAGCGGACGTACGCGCGAGCAGCCGCGCAGCACGGTGCGCCCAAGGAGGAACGCGCACGTCGCGCCCGCGACGCTGGCCGGCGACGCCAGCGCCCACCCCCACACCGGTCCAGGACATTGTCAACGAGGACTCATCATCAGAAACGCATCCGCGCCGTGAACTGGAACTGGCGCGCCGGACCGGCCTGCGTTGGCTGAAAAGCCAGCGTGCCCTGTTCGTCCGGACGCACGCCGCTCGCCCCGTAGTTGAAGAAGCCAGAGAAGTTGGTCCGGTTGAAGACGTTGAAGATCTCCGCGCGCGCCTCGATCGACGCCCCACCGATGGCGAAGCGCCGCAGCAGGCCGAGGTCGATTTGCGCGAAGCCCGACGTGCGTGCGCTGTTGCGCCCGACGCCCGCCGGCCGATCGTTGACGATGGTGTCGCCGTTGTCGTCGCGGCCCGTCGTCACATTCAAGGGTTGACCGCTTGACAGGAACAGGACGGGGACGACATCGACGGCAAAGGGCACCCGGATCAGGCCGTTGACGGCCAGCACGTGCCGGCGGTCGTTCAGACTCGGGCCGAGTTCCCGATCCGGCCGGCGGCTGTCGACCGGTCGAAAGTTGATGTCGTCGGTATCGTTTCCGACGCGAGCCAGCGTATATGCCACGTCGAACGCGACCCCGTGTGAGACGCGCTGGCGAGCATTCAGGTAGAGGCCGTCGAACCGGCTCCGGCCGCTCGACTCATCGGCCTCGATGAGACGCAGGCCGCCCGCCATCGGCACGATTGGTCGTGTGGCGTCGGCCGCCGCCACGGACCGCGTCACGCCCGGGTCAACCGAGGCGGGTGCATTCCTGTCCACTCGACGAATCAGGTTGCGACCGCGATTGTGGACGTAGTCGGCCGCCACCGTCAGATCACGAGTGACGGACACGACATATCCGACCGACACCTGTTCGGTCCACGGCGAGCGCAGGTCGGGATCGAAGACCTGTACGTTGCGCGGCGGCAACGCGGCGGCCGGCAGGTTGTCGAGTGCGCCGGCCGGCAACACGTCGGGAAAGGACGGCGGCGCGAACGGCGTCCCGGGCGCAAAAGTCACCGAGGTCGCGCCGCCGATCGGGTTGTTGAAAATCGTGTCGGAGTAGACGGCGAACGGAATGCGCTCGTAGAAGATCCCGTAGCCGCCGCGCAACTGGTGTCGCGCGCTGCCGCGCGGTGTCCAGCTGACGCCGACGCGGGGCGCCAGATTGTTCAGGTCGCCATCGGCGATCGGCGTGCTGGTCACCGAGTCGTAGTCCCAGCGCACCCCGAGCGTGAGCGTGAGGTCCGGAGTGGCGCGGAAGGTGTCCTCTGCGAACAAGCCAGCGAGCAGTTGGCGTTGATCGACCTCGGGGCTGCCGAAGGTCTGCGCATACGAGAGCACGGCGACATCGCGCGGAATATCGGCGCGCGACACGAACGACCCCGATGGGACAATCGACCGGCCCACGAGGTCGACGGTGTACGCGCCGCGCGCCCCGGGGCCCGAGTCGATGAAGAAATCTCCCCACAGCAGATCGGCTCCGAGTTTCACCGTATGGCGCCCCGCCAGACGCGTGTAGACGTTGCGCAGTTGTGCGCCAGTCTCGGTCCAGGAAAAATTGTCGCTCACCGCGCCGAGCACCGCCAGCGTCGCGCCGCGATCGGTGACGATGACGCGGGGGCCGGCATCGAGCGATCGCCAGTCGGCGCGCAGCTGTCCGAGCTGCACGCCGATCTCATTGAACGCCGTGTCGCCGATCGTCGTGCGGTGCGTGACCGATCCGAACTGATTGCGATAGTTGACAGAGAGGCCGGCCGACGGCATCGTCAAGCCGCCGATGAATCCGACGTCACTGTCGTGGGTGTAATCCGAGACGTGATATCGCACGGTGGTCGTGTGCCGCTCGTTCCAGCGCGCGTCGAGTCGGCCCAGCCCCGTCTGGCTGCTGAACCGCGTGGGCGCCAGACCGACGGCCAGCGGCGAGGTCAGGATGGCATCCTGGCGCTCGCGTGTGACCTCGGCGTCCGCGAAGTAGAAGATGCGGTCGCGCGCGATGGGGCCGCCCGCCGACCCGCCGGCCTGGTGGCGGCGAAAGCTGTCGTCGGTGACCGCACCCGACCCGTCCCGCGGCGCGAAGAAATTCGGCGCGTCCAGCGCGGCGCCGGGGCGCAGCGTGTAGAAGAGCTCACGACGGGACGTGTTCGACCCGCTGCGCGTGGTCACGGCGAAGACGCCGTTGCCGGTGCGCCCGTACTCGGCGCCGTAGGAGTTGACCAGGACTTTGACGTGCTCGGTCGAACCAATCGTCACCGGCAGTTTCGCACCGCCGAGGAACAGATCCGTGTTATCGAACCCGTCGACAGTGTAGTTCGTGACGAGTGACGAGGCGCCGTTGATCGTCAGCCGCGGCGCCAGGTTGTAGAAGCCGCGCGCCGGCGCGGCGCCCGGAATGAGATAAGCCAGCGCCAGCAGATCGCGCCCATTGACCGGGACGCGATCGATCTGCTCGCGCGGCAGGCCGCCGCCAAGCTCCGGCGAGGACGTGCGCCCGAGCGAGGTGTCGGCGGTCACCTCGATCGCTTCGGTGACGCCGGCGACCTGCAGACGCAGGTCGACGAGCCGTCGTTCGCCCGCCGTCACTCCGTCGATCATTTGTCGCCCCGGTCGGAAGCCGTCGCGGCTGGCCTCCAGCGTGAGCGTCGACGCCGGGACGAGCGCGCCGAACTGGTAGGCGCCGGCGTCGCCGGTCGTCGCCTGCTGGACCGCGCCCGTCTCTGGATTGCGCAGCACGACAAGCACGCCGGCCAGCACGCTCCCCGACCCGTCGCGCACGGTGCCCGCCAGGGTCGCGCTACCGGATTGCCCCGCGGCGAACCCCGGCAGCGCACACGCCAACATCGCCAGAATCATCGACCATCGCGTCACCAACACCACTCGCGTCATCGCGTCCACCTGGAGTAGCGCTCGAAGTCCGTCTCATCGTCGAGGACAGCACGGGACACACCGACGTGGATGGCACAGACCAAGCCGGCGGTACCGCCGCCAAGCACGACGAGGTTGTCGTTGTCCCTACCCGCCGGATTCTTCCAGTTCGGCGGGTGAACGTGGTCGATCAAGGCGCGATCGCCCGGATGGTCCGACGACACGTCGATCTCGCCGGCACGCGGAACGGCCATCATGGTGTCAACCTCTCGTTCGATGAATACCCGGAACGCAGCAGTTTATTCCACACGAGATCGGCAGTCAGGGCTCAGGCGGGGGCGTGGATGTGGACGATGCGCTCGGAGGTCAAGGACGCCGGTCAACTCTGCTGCTGCGCCGGATAGGATTCACGAATGAAGAAGAGATTCGATCTTGTCGTCATCGGCACAGGCTCGGCGGCGTCGGGGGTCGCCTCGAGTTGCCGAGACGCCGGGTGGACCGTCGCCATCGTGGACTCGCGGCCGTTTGGCGGCACATGCGCCCTGAGGGGCTGCGATCCTAAAAAGGTGCTCGTAGGCGCGGCGGAAGCCATCGACGCGATTCGCCGCCTGGACGGAAAAGGGATCGTGCCTGGTGGAACGCGCATCGAATGGCGGGACCTGATGGCGTTCAAGCGGTCGCTCATCGCGGCGGTCCCGCACAACCGCGAAGAAGGGTTCGCCAGGAAGGGCATCGAGACGTTTCACGGCCGTGCACGTTTCATCGGGCCGACGACGGTCGCAGTCAACGGTCAGGAGTTGGAAGGGCGGTACGTCCTCGTGGCTGCCGGAGCGAAACACGTCGATCTCGGTATTCCAGGGGGCGAGCACCTTGTTACCAGCGAACAATTTCTCGAGCTCGACGAGCTTCCATCGAGCGTCGTCTTCGTGGGTGGCGGGTTCATTTCGTTCGAATTCGCGCACGTCGCGGCGAGGGCCGGCGCGCGGGTCACGATTCTTCACCGAGGTGAGCGCCCGCTGGAGTTGTTCGACCCCGATCTCGTCTCTCTGCTCGCGGCGCGCACGCGCGCCCTCGGCATCGATCTCCAACTGGGCACCAGCGTGACCGGCATCGAGCGGTCTGGCGAAGGGTTCGTCGTCCACGCCTCGACGGGCGGCGCCGAGCGACGCGTCGAGGGCGCGCTCGTCGTCCACGGCGCCGGTCGAGTACCGGAAATCGACGATCTCGGCCTGGACACCGCCGGCGTCGCGTGGGATCAGCGCCGCGGTGTGACGGTGAACGATTACCTGCAAAGCGTAACAAATCCCGCCGTCTACGCCGCCGGGGATGCCGCGGCCACCGGCGGCCCGCCACTGACGCCGGTCGCCGGCTACGACGCCCGCGTCGTGGCGATGAACCTGCTCGCAGGCAACACCGTGAGACCCGATTATTCGATCGTGCCGAGCGTTCTCTTCACTCTGCCGCCACTGGCCTCAGTGGGCCTGGGCGAGCAGGCCGCGCGCGAGGCGGGCCTGACGTTCGCGACGCATCACGAGAAGACGGACGGGTGGTATTCATCCCGTCGCCTTGGCGAGGAGGCGTCAGGGTTCAAGGTCCTGGTCGAAGAGAGCACCGGGCGCGTGTTGGGCGCGCACCTCCTGGGCCCTCATGCCGAGGAAGTCATCAACCTTTTTGCGATCGCCATGCGCGGGGGTCTGTCGGCGGCGGATCTCAAGTCCATGCTCTTCGGCTATCCGACGAGCGCCTCCGACGTGCCGTACATGGTCTGATTGTCGACTGACACAATGCGTGAAGCGCCTCATCGATTCCTGCGAGCCGTTGAGGAGTGATTCCCCGAACTCACCAGTGCCATACTCAATGAGATGACGTCGCCTCCCTCCGGCGCCCGATGAATATCGACCTCTCGCCCGCGGCGACCGCGCGCGGCAACGCGAGGGATGGCCGGCGGGTTCGGGTGCGGTGCCAGGGCCTCGCTGGACTCGTGAGGCCGCGCCATCAACCCCCACTGACGCCAAGACTGAGAGGCAGACTCAAAAAATGACGCGGTTACTCGCCTGGTGGGAGCGGCTGCGTAGCACCTACTGGGCCGTGCCGTCGGCGATGGCCGCAGCGTCAGCGGTCTTCTCATTCGTCATGATCGACGTCGACCGCGCGCTCACGGCTCAGTTGCTGAGCGAACTGTCGTGGGTCTACAGCGGCGGCCGAAGGGGCCCGGGCGGTGCTGTCAACCATCGCCGCATCGATGATTACGGTCGCCGGAGTGACGTTCTCGATCACCATCGTCGCGCTCGCGCTCGCCTCGCAGCAGTTTGGGCCGCGGCTTCTGCGCAACTTCCTGCGCGATCTCGGCAACCAGATCACGCTGGGCACCTTCATCGCGACTTTCATCTATTGCCTGCTCGTGTTACGCACGGTGCGCGGCACGGACAGTGTGCAATTCGTACCCCATCTGGCCGTGACGATCGGCGTCGTCCTGGCGATGCTGAGCCTCGGCGTGCTGATTTTCTTCATTCATCACGTCGCCACGTCGATCCAGGCGTCCCAGGTGATCGCCAACGTCGCCGCCGACCTCGAAGGAGCCATCGACCGGTTGTTTCCCGAGCAGATGGGTCGCGGGCCGCTGGCGGACCCGACCGAACGAGCGGCGCATGCTCCATTGCCGACGTTCGAGGGCGCGTACGCCGTGGTGGCCGTCGGGGGCGGAACGTCCAAGCCGTCGATAGCGCGCGGCTCCTGAAGCTGGCGAAGGAGAATGATCTGGTGCTGCGCCTGGACTCGCGGCCGGGCGCGTTCGTACGCAGCGGCACGCCGGTCGTGTCGGTGGTCCTGCCATTCACGCCGGCGGACGACGTCGAGAAGTCAGTGCGGGCGACTTTCATCATCGGTGCCGAGCGTACCGTGCGCGTCGTCGCAAGCGCGGTGACCTTCGCCGGGATGGTCGACCAGGCGTTCACGGAGATCGCGCGCTACGGACGCTCGAGTGTGTCGGTCAGCTGTCGGCTGCTCGAAGCTATGCGCGATCTGGCACCCTGTCTGACGCGCGAAGAAGACCGACTGGCGCTGGTACGTCAAGCCGCCTTTGTGGGCGATCGCCCGGCTGTCCCGTTCGACAACGAGATGGACCGTGCAGCACTCGCCGACTGCTACCGCGCGGCGCTGTCGGCGCTACATCGGCCACATGTATTTGACCCTTCCCAAGGCATGACCTCACGGAGTTCACATGACGCTGTTACATCGATTCGCCAGTATCCCGAGTGACCCGCGACCTGGACCAGGTCCCAATCCGCCTGACCTCCCGGGTCCAGGTCCCACCAATCCAAGGCCGAACCCAGGACCGGGACTACCGCCGCCCCGTCCAGATCGTGGGTAGTCTTCGGTGCAGCCCGCGCAGCGCGACGGCACGCTGTCACGCATCCGGCGGGTTCGTCAAGGGACGCATTCCTTTATCGCGATCGACGAAGTACGCCCTCTCGGACGACCCCTCGCCGCGCTTCGGACTGAAGGTGGCATCGCGATTCAACACGCGCAGCGCGTTGCCGTAATCGGCAGCAGGGTCGCGAGCAGCCTACCTCGGCTACAGGCTTCACCGCTCATGTAAAGCTGCGTACGGAGCAGCGGAGGGACCGAGGTCGATGTCCGAGCTATGCTGGAGCGAGCGAGCCCCTTCATTGCTTACGGAGAGAACATGCTGACGGCCCTCCCGCTCTATCTCGCGTTTCTCGGCACGGCTGTCGCGCTTCTCGCTATCGCTCTGACCGGCTACCTCATGGTCACGCCCTACCACGAGATCCGGTTGATCCGCGGCGGCAATCGCGCGGCGGCATACAGCTTCGGCGGAACGGCCATCGGCATGGCGATCGTGCTGTACTCCACCGCCTCCAGCACGTTCGAAATTCTCGAACTTGCGGTGTGGGGCGGGATCGGCCTGCTCGGCCAGCTCCTGGTTTTTCTCGTCGTCTCGCTGATGGTGCCCAAGTTGAGGGAGGGCATCGAGAACGATAACCTGGCCTATGGCATCCTCCTTGGCGCTTTCTCCATCGCCATGGGAATTCTGAACGCCGGCGCTCTGAGCACCTGAGACGGAAGGACTGAACATGCGCAAATCGAAATACGTGACATTACTCCTGGCGGGGGCCGCCACGACGGCGCTTGCCGCGTGCGGTCAGAAGAGCGGCGGCGACCTGGACGAGGGTTCGACTCTCTACGGCGATTCCGCGGCGTGCGCGCGCGACATGGACACCGGCGTCTGTAACGAGGCGTTTCAGGCCGCGAAGGTTGAACACGTCAAACAGGCGCCGAAGTTTGCCACCCAGGCCGAATGCGAAGCGGCCGGCTTCACGCAGTGCGATAGCGCCGAGGTGAAAACCGCCGACGGCGGTTCTCGCAGCATGTTCATGCCGGTGATGATGGGCTTCATGATGGGTCGCATGCTCGGCGGCGGAATGGGCGGCGGTTTTCCGGCGCGCCCGGTGTACGGCGACCGCAACGGCTATCTCCACGCCAACGGCCGGAACGTCGGGCGCGTCGCGCCCGGAACGACGTCGCTCGGCCCCAGCGGGATCGCGATGCGCACCACGCGCGGCGGCTTTGGCTCCAGCGCTCGTTCTTCCGGCGGCGGTTCCTAACGCGTGGAGCGTGTGGCCGTGTCGCCTCGTCCCGACTGGCAGGCGAAAGTCGAGGCGCTCGGGTTCGATTGGCATTCCGCACCAAGCCCTGAAGACCCTGCCGGTCGGTATTGGGATGAAAGCGCTTACTGGCGCCTGACGGTCGACGAAGTCGATCTCCTCGAAGCCGCGACCACCGAACTGCACCGGATGTGCGTGGCGGCCACGGGACAGGCGATCGCGCGCGGCCTCCTGCCGCAGTTCGGCTTCAAACCCGACGCCATCGCCCTGATCGAGGACTCCTGGCGGCGCCGGGAAGAATTGCAACCCAGCCTCTATGGCCGGTTTGATTTGGCGTTTGGCGGCGCAGGCGTCGGCGACGGCCAGCCCAAGATGCTCGAATACAACGCCGAGACGCCAACGGGCCTCTATGAAGCGGCCGTCGTGCAGTGGACCTGGCTCGAGGAACGCTTTCCTGACCGTGATCAGTTCAACTCCCTGCATGAAGGGTTGGTTGCGGCATGGGGCACGCTGAAAGACCGCCTGACACGCGCCGATGGCGAAGCGCCACCAGTGCATCTCACCTGTCTGATGCCCCACGCCGAGGACGAAGGCACGCTCCGCTACATGCTCGATACGGCGCTTGAAGCAGGTCTCGCGGCAAAAACCATCGCGGTCGCGGATGTCGGCTGGTCCGCGCCGGTCGAGGCCCGCGATCTGACGCGCGACGGACGTTTCGTCGATCTCGAAGACACGCCGATCACCACTCTTTTCAAAATCGTCCCGTGGGACTGGCTGTTGGCGGACGAGTTCGGCGCGCATTTGATCCAGGCAACGATTCAACGACAGCTCACGATCATCGAGCCCGCCTGGAAGATGGTCGCCGCCAACAAGGCGATCCTTGCTGTTCTATGGGGAATGTATCCGGGTCATCCGCATCTGCTACCGGCCTTCATGGACCGGCGCTTGTTTGCGCCTGGAGCGACGGTGGTCGCCAAGCCGCTCTTGGGGCGTGAGGGCGCGAACATCTCGGTCGCCGTTGTTGGCGAGAACGGCGCGTTCGAAGGGGCGCCGCTCGCGACGATGGGCGGCAACTATGGCGAAGAAGGCTATGTCTATCAGGCGCATGCGCCGCTGGCCGCCGCGCCCGGACCCGACGGGACGGTCAATCACGCCGTGATCGGCAGCTGGGTGATCGATGGCGTCAGCCGCGGCATCGGTATTCGCGAGGAGGCCGGCCTGATTACGCATAATCGCAGCCGGTTCGTGCCGCACCTTTTTTAAACCGGCGCGTCTATGTCGATGACCATGCTGAAACCGCGGCGCTTCGGGAAGTGGAGCAAGGCGGACAACGTTGCGGTGGTGCTGACGGCCGCGCCCGCGAACTACCTATGAGCTGATGTCTTCTGACCGGAGGGAGCGCGCGAGCCATACAGCTTGTCTACGTCCGTAGCGAGAGGGCCCTGCTTCGCCCGGCGCTCCGCCCTGGAGGGAGGTTTGTCCCACGGCATCGATCCGATGATCAGGTTCGGGATGTTGATGAAGACATCCGTGCCGTTACGCCTGACCACGGCATCGAGCGGGATATAGGTGTCGGTCTTGAAGATCAGTCCGCGCGGCATCAGCAGGTAACCTTCGGTTTCGGTCGTCGCCGCGACGACCTTGTCTACCGTGCCGATCTCCCCATCGTCGGAACCGCGAATCGTATCCCCCGGCTTGACGTCACTGTGGCCTGCCGTCGAAGCGCCGATGGCGGTCAGGAAC
>DATLXN010000034.1:0-201911 GCA_035575715.1 Vicinamibacterales bacterium
GCCCGATCAGGCCGGTCACATACTCCTGCACGACTTGCGCATCGACTGACGCGGCGCTGGCAATAATCAACAACGCCAACAGGGCACTTCGTGATCGTCGGCGCATGGTGAATCGTCGTGCGTGATCCATCGTCTCCGCCCCTAATTCATCATTCGCCCGCGCCGTCAGTCTGTTATCCATCTCGGCAGTATACGCCGATGCCGGAAAAGGCTGTGCGTATCAATAAGCCTCCCGTGCGTCAAATGCCGACATTACTCCTCGATGGGCATGCGCGGGCCGGCGCGGGCAGTCCAACGTCTTGAGGCAGGACGTTCAGCAATGCGAGCACGGTGCAGCGGGTGAACGTGGATTTCCCTGTAGACCTGCGCGAGATCGAATCAGGAGGCCCGTCGACTCGGTGTCACCCGGCAGGCGTTCATCAAGGTTCGCCTCGCTGACGCCCTCGGCAAGTCCACCTCCTAAGAAGAAGCACTCGATATGCGCTTGAAGTGCTTCCACTGCTTGTGCAGTTGTGACATCAGGTCGACGAACCGCGGGAACTCTCGAAGACTGTCCAGGTTTGGATCCCGCGCGAAACATGGGTAGCAGGGGAAACCATCATCCGTCGCCGCTTCGACCCAGTTGACTGCTTCAGCGGGCTCGTGGAGCGCGGCATACGTAGCGGCGATGTTGTACGCGGTGTGATGAAAATGACCGAAGCCCGTGCCGAGCTCGAGCGCGCGCGCGATCGTCCTTCTGGCTTCTCGTGTCTGTCCCGCCTTGGCCAGCAGCAGCGCTCTGACGCCGGTCAGGCTTCCACCGTGATCGTCCGGATGGCTGGCAAGATAGTCGTCGATGATGGGACGGGCCTTGTCCCCCCGTCCGAGCTGAATGTAGACCTCGGCCCGAACTCGATCGACCAGGACCGGGCTGACATCCGCCGGAACGGTTTTCAGTACGGCGAGTGCGTCTTCGAATCTGCACTGCCAGGCCGCATACACGCCCACGCGAAAACGAGCCATCGTGTTGTTCGGGTTCAGATCGATCGCTCGAGTCACGTGCCTCTGGGCCTCGTCCAGCAAGCCGACGTGCGAATACACCATCGACAACTGATGGTGTGTCTCGTCGGCGTCGGGATCGAGCTCAAGGGCTTTCTGGAACGATCTGATGGCCTGCTCGTGCGGAAATCCCTTCGCCTTCGTCCACAAAATGAGGCCGCGGGCGAAGTGCACCTCGGCGAGGTTTGGCTCCAGATCCAGTGCCTTGGCCAGCGCGACGTCGGCGTTGTCGCGAAAGCGCTTGCCTTCGCCTTGTGACGTGAACTTGAACGCACGCGTGTTGTAGGCGCGCGCGAGCTGCGCGTACGCCCCGGCGCCAGACGGGTCCAGGTCAACCGCCGCCTCGAGAAGCGCAATCGCCTGGTCCGTGTCGGCGGTGTTCTCTCCGCCCGCTTTCACCTTTCCGCGCATGTACAGGTCATACGCGGGAGAGAGGCCGGGTGATGCCACCTTCCCGGTCCGCGCGGCAGACGATGCGCCACCAGTCGTCTGTCCGACAAGGGCAACTTCCGCAATGAACCGATAGCCATGCTTGGAGACGGTCTCGATATAGGTTGGTCTACCGGTTCGGTCCCCGAGGGCGCGTCGAACGGCGTGGATCACCTTGCCGATGTTCCCCTCTTCGACGACGACTCCTGGCCACACCGTCGCCAGGATCATTTCCCGCGTCACGAGCGAGCCGCTCTTTCGCACGAGATGAAGGAGTGTCCGGAACGCCTTCTCGGGGATGACGACGCGCTCGCCCCCCGGACGGCGCGCGAGCGTGCGCTCGCCGACATTGAGCTGGAACCCGCCAAACTCATACACCTCAATGAGCCGGTCACGCACGGCGGGCGGCGGCGGAAGAAAAAAGGAATGAGGACTTCACGGAATTGTTCGCTCGGCGGCGCCATACTCTCCCGACTAGGAGGCGGATCACGGCGGCCGGACGCGCGAATTGTAGCGCCGGGTGTCCGGGGACGCAACCAGACACCCTTCGAGGCCCGCGGGCTGCAAAAGTCCCGCAGCTCGAACGTTCCGCCTAAGCAACAGGAGAAGCGCCTTGAACTCACATCGCTTACGAATCATACGCATCCTCTCGATCGCGACGGCCGTCCTCGCCATCGGCAGCGTCATTGCCTATGCGGCCATCGTCACGTTCAGGCAGGACGCCGTCAGTCCATACATCGGATTACGGGGCGGACCGGCTCAGCTCACAGCCCGAGTGCTCACGACGCCTGTCGGCGAAACCACCGGCGGCTGGCACTACCATCCTGGGTACGTGTACAACGTCGTCACGCAGGGCACGATCACGATCGAAGACGGCTGCGGAGACGTCCGGGAGTACTCCAAGGGAGACGCCTTCGAAACCTCGGAAGGCCGTGTCCATCGCGCCTACAACCTGGGGAGCGAGGACGCGATCGAGTACAACATGTTCGTCGGCCCGCCAAACAGACCCATCGGCGTCAACATCCCCAACAACGAGCGCCGGTGCGGCCCGCCGAGCAGGGTGAAAGAATGCACGAATGACGGTTGGGTCACGTTCAACCATCCGTCCCAGTTCGCCAATCAAGGTCAATGCGTCGGCTATCTGAGCCGCCGGAAGCGGATCACGTTGCTCGTTCCCGAAGACCCGATTCAGTGAGCACCTGCCACCCCAGCCCGGACGCGAACGGGTCACTGTCCTCGACAGCCATACTGTCTAGGTCGATGGCAAGGTAGAATCCGCGTTGCGCGAAGGGGAAACCGTCGTCTGAGTATCCATAGTTGTCGGTGCGGGTGCCGCCCGAAACGAAACGCCAATGTGCCCTACTCGCGCGACGCCTCGGGATGGCTCAATGGCAAGTCGTCCGGAACGCCATGGAGGCGTACTACCGCAGCGAACCCGAACCGCCCGCCTAATTACATGGCGGTGCTTGAGCGTTCCGGCCTGTCTACCGGGGCTTCGGTCGTTGCCGCGAATCGGACAGATAGGTGAAACTTGGTTCAATCACTCATTCTGCGGCCAATGATTGCGGCGTAGACGGCTTGCTTCGACTCTGCGGCCATCTGCCGATCATATCGGTCCGGCGCTGCGATCGCGCGTTTGGTCCGCACCCCACTCGCGTCGACCTTTACCGATGCACTGGAGTTCAGATGATGAAGCGACAACGACAGGCGTGGCTGCTGCTGCTCTTTCTTGCACCACTGGGGAGCGGGTGTGGACAAGAGAAGTCGACGCCAACGGCACCGACGCCAACGGCGGCGTTGCCCACCCCTGCTCCGAGCGTGACGAGCCTGACCATCTCCGGCAACCTGACGCTGACCACGATTGGGGAGACTGCACAGCTGGCGGCGACGGCCAGGTTGAGCGATAGCACCACCCAGGATGTGACCGCAGCTGGAACGTGGTTCGTGGACTCCCGGGTGTTCACCATCAACAATCTCGGCCTGTTGACGGTGGTGGGGTTCGGGGCCGGGACAGTGTCCTTCGAGTATCGACCGGCGGGGGCGCGCCCCTTGTCGATCTCAAGCATCGTCACCGCCTCCCCCCCGGGGACCTTCGCCATCGCCGGTACGGTCAAAGAACCAGGTGCCGGCGGGCTGTCAGGCGCCCGGGTGGTCGAGATGCTGTCAGGCCGTTCGGTGACCAGCGATACGAGAGGTGAATTCGTCATGGCGGCCCTGCCGCAGTTTCCTGGACTGCTGAAGGCGGAGAAAGACGGCTATGAGCCTGTGGAAGTCGAAGCCATTTCACCGCGTGTCGCGTTGCGTCTCCAGCGGGTCGTCCGCGTGGTGGCTGGTGAAAAGGTCAACCTACGATTCGCACCCTTCGATCTGGCTTACACCGTCGGCAGCCACACGTGCTCGCCGTGCCGGCTGATTCGGGTGGTCGTTGGTCAAGCCGGACTCCTGGGTGTGCGAGTGACCTGGAGTGCGGGCGCGGTGTCGCTCAGCCTGTTCGTGGAAGGGAAACGCGTCGCCGGTGCGGCCGGAGAACTGACGGCGGATGTCCCAGTCAACGCGGCACGAGAGGTGGTGATGTATCTGGGCGTCGAGTCGGGAGGGTCAGGGAGCAGTTCGGCGCCGTTCCTCTTTGAGACGTCGGTGCGTTAGCGCGGCAAGCCACTCGTGGAGGACTTGACTGTGTAAATGCTCGGGGCTAGCTGTTTAAACAACCGATTGCCGGCCCGGGGTGGCAGTCAGTAGCCTGAGATTGCTGCTTCTTTAGCATGCTGGGTCAGTCGATTGGGTGGAGGACCCGAGACAATGCCTTGGCGCGACAACGCCGCAAGGCAAACTGAAATCAGTTTCTGACAACTCTGGTGAGGCGGTGAAGGCTTTCTCGCGGCCGTCTATATTAGAAAAGCAAGTTGGCATCGTCAGCGAGTCACGAGGCTTGGGGTCGGGAGATTGCAAATGCAAATCAGGTATTTTTTCAAGCAGCTTACTCCGCTCGTTGTGGTGACCGTTCTTGCGATGTCAGATGGTTGCGGAGGCGGCAAGTCCACGCCGACTGCGCCGACGCCGACGCCGACGGCCACTGCACCCGCGACGCCCAGCCGGCGCCTCCAGCTGTCAGGCCGCGTGCTGGATCAGAACGGCACTCCCCTGCCGGGGGCCCGCGTCGGGGTCTATTACTCGCCCGGCGGAGGAACCAGCATTCCGCTGCGCTGTCCGAGCGTTAACTACTGCTGGGTCGCGACGACAACGAACGACTTGGGCGAGTATTCAGTCGAGTTCGAACCAGGTCCGTCGGCACACTACGGATTGGGCTTTGTCTACTCTTTTCACGACGGCTACAACCCCGACTTTCAGTGGGTGCCCACCAGCGGGTCCCCCGCGGTCCGGGATATGCGGCTCCGTCTCACGCGCAGCATTCCTGCTGGCGAGTCGATCGTCGTCTCCGTCGACGCCACGAGCATGCTGTGCGCAGACCTCGAGGATATATACCCTGGGGACATGCGATGCGAAATGGTCGTCATCGAGTCGGGGGCGGGCATGCTGACTGTCGAGGCGCGCCCGGCGGCTGGCGGTCCCGCTCCATGGCTCCTCATGTATGCAGGGGCTGGCCCTGGCCGCCCCATCACGTGGCTCGGGCCCGGAGCCGTCGCAATACCGGCAGAAGGCGGGACGTATCGCTTCCTGGTGGCGGTTAAAGAAGGCGCGCCGTCACAGCAAATTCACGTCGCGACGACGTTGCGGTAGCGATCCGGCAATCCGCCAAGGAGGCAGTCTGCGCTCCCGCAGGGACTCGATGGGCAGAATGGACGCATGCCTTCCAGACGGGTGATCGCGGTACTCGGCGTGATTGACGCCGCTTGGCCCCCCGCTTCAGCCTCTCAGCTCGCGGGGGTCGGGACAGGCTCGGTCGTCGGGGTCGTCAGAGATGCCGCGGGCCTGCGGCTCGCAGTGCGGCCTTCGTCGTCCCTCGGTAGTGCGGTATGGTCGACTCAGCGGCAAAGGGGCGTTCAACGCCTCGGCAAAAGAACTGGCAAAGAAGATATCGATTCTTCGGGGTGCCGCAGAGTAATTCGTCGGGGTGCGTTCGTCTGCCGGATTGAGCGTCGTTCCGCGTAACGATTTCAACACATGAACAGATGTACACCGCAGGCTCGACATATTTTACTTTCGGATGAGGATTGAGATTGACAGACACCATTCAACCCGTGCTACCCCCAGATGCCGTCCTGCTGCAAATGCTATTTGGAGCGCAGATGCAAAGGAGCGTCTGCGTCGCCGCAAAACTCGGCATCCCCGATTTGCTCGCTGAGAGAGCGCAGACCGCCGAAGAACTCGCCGGCCAGACCAGCACGCACGCGCCTTCCTTGTACCGGTTACTCCGCACGCTGGCGAGCATCGGCGTCTTCGCGGAGAACGCGGAGAAGAAGTTTGAGTTGACGCCGATTTCGGCACTGCTGCGTAGCGACGTACCCAACTCGGTGCGCGACTTCGCGGTGATGATGGGCGAGGACTGGATTTGGCAGGCTTGGGCCGAATTGCCTTACAGCGTCAAGACCGGCGGAGTCGCACACGAAAAGGCACAGGGCATGGGTTCTTTTGAGTTCTTCCAGAAAAACGCCGAGGCCGGGAAAGTCTTTAACGCGGCGATGACGAACTTCACGCGCGCAATCATCCCGGTGGCGGTAGAGGCGTACGACTTCTCCCGCATCAACAGACTCGTTGACATTGCGGGCGGTCACGGTCTTTTGCTTGCGGGTATTTTGAAGGCGAACCCGCACCTGCGAGGTGTCCTCTTCGACCTGCCCTTTGTCATAGAGGGTGCGGGAGCGCTGCTCGACGAGCAAGGCGTCACCGACCGCGTTGAACTCGTATCGGGTAACTTTTTCGAGTCGGTTCCGGCGGGCGCAGACGCTTACATGATGAAGCACATCATCCACGACTGGGATGACGAGAGCAGCATTAAAATCCTGAAAAACATCCGCGCGGCCTTGAGCGAGAACGGCAAAGTCTTGATCATCGAGATGGTCGTCCCCGACGGTAACGAGCCGAGCCCGTCTAAAGCGCTGGATATCCTGATGCTCGTCATGGAAGGCGGCAAAGAGCGGACAAAAGAGGAATACAGAAGGCTTCTGGAGGCATCAGGGTTTAAATTGACAAAAATCGTCCCGACTAAATCACCCTATAGTGTGATCGAAGGTGAGCGCGCGTAGGAAGAAGATTAGAACCTATCTGACGTGAGCGGTCGGGGAGATAGGTAACAGATCAGTCCGGCGACATGGGTGACACTTTGCGCACGGTGCGGCCCTGATGATCGGTGATGGAAGACGGCGATTGGCGCCAAACCTGACCACTCACGGACAGGTAGCGAAGAACAGACCGCCAGAACGCCGAACCATGACCATCGCCGGTGTGCTGTTCCTGGCCGCGATCGACAGCATCAACCCGTCGGCGATTCGTTTAAGCCCGTCGCGAGGGTCCATGGTCCCCCTTGAGCGATTGCAAGTGAGCACCGGCCTCGAGCTTCCGATCATCTCTTCACGCGCGCCAGCGCCGCGCCTCTGAGGGCTCAATGGCTACAATCGGAGCAACTGAAGATAACGAGTGACGCGACGAGTCCTCGGAGTGGATGTTGCCAGCGCCGACTGGCGGCGGTGCTGTCTTCGTTGATGAGTCGAACATCGTCGAGCAAGTGACAACGGCGGCGATTGAGTTTCCAACCCGCTATACTCCCCGCATCCCCTTACTCTCCGGCACGCGCCTCGGCCGCTACGAAATCCTCTCGACACTCGGCGCTGGCGGGATGGGCGAGGTGTATCGCGCGCGCGATGCCAAGTTGAATCGCGACGTCGCGATCAAAGTGCTGCTGCCAGCAGTCGCGAACGATCCGGATCGCCTGGCGCGCTTCTCGCGCGAAGCGCAAGTGCTCGCCTCGCTCAATCACCCCAACATCGCAGCGATCTACGGCCTGGAAGATGCCGGCGACGGACGCGCGCTCGTGATGGAACTCGTGGAAGGCCCGACGCTGGCCGATCGCATCGCGCTAGGGGCCATCCCGCTCGACGAGACGCTCCCGATCGCGAAACAGATCGCGGCAGCCTTGGAAGCCGCGCATGAGCAGGGGATCATCCATCGTGATCTGAAGCCCGCGAACATCAAGGTCCGGCCCGACGGCACCGTGAAGGTGCTGGACTTCGGCCTCGCGAAAGCGATGGAGCCGGCGGGCAGCCGTTCCGATGTGTCGCAGTCGCCGACGATCACGAGCCCGGCGCACATGACGGGCATGGGCGTCATCCTCGGGACCGCGGCATATATGAGTCCTGAGCAGGCGGCGGGCAAGCCCGTGGACAAGCGCGCCGATGTCTGGTCGTACGGTGTCGTGCTCTGGGAGATGCTGACGGGCAATCGGCTGTTCGATGCCGAGACGATCTCGCTCACGCTGGCGGACGTGCTGCGGTTGCCGATCGAGTTTGACAAGCTTCCCGCAGACGTGCCGCGCCCGATTCGCGATCTGCTGCGGCGATGTCTGGATCGGGATGTGCGGTCCCGGTTGCGGGATATTGGCGAGGCGCGGATCGTCGTGGAAAATCGGGCCAATTTCGCCCGCGAGGACGGACTCGAGACCCTTCTACCCCCCTCAGCGCCGTGGCGTAATAACGTCGCTTGGGCAGCAGTGGCCGCGGTAATGGCCTTAGCCTTGGGCGCAGCGGGATTCGGCTGGTGGCGCTCGGTGCGTCCCGTGGAGCGGCCGCTAATTCGTCTGAGTGTGGACCTGGGGCCGGATGCTGTAGCCGGCGCGCGCACGACGGCGATTCTCTCGCCGGACGGCACGCGAATCGTGTTTCCCACGCGTGATTCAAACGGCGTGTTCCAACTCGCAACGCGAACGCTAGACCAGGCTCGCGCAACCCCCATGTTTGGCACCGAGGGCGGCAGCGACGCGTTCTTCTCACCCGATGGACAGTGGATCGGGTTCTTCGCCGAGGGAAAGCTGAAGAAGGTCGCGGTCCAGGGCGGAGCTCCCGTCCCACTGTGCGATGCCGCGGGCTCTTGGGGCGGCAACTGGGGCGATGACGGCCACATCATTTTCACCCCGGCGGACAGTTCGGGCCTGATGACTGTTTCCTCTGCTGGCGGCACACCGCAACCGCTCATGAAAACGGGGAACAGTGACGCCTTTCGCCGCTGGCCGCAAGTCCTGCCCGGCGGGAAAGCGGTTCTATTTACACAGAGCACGAACCCCTTCAGTTGGGACGATGCGGACGTGGCCGTCGTTTCTCTCAAGACCGGGCAAATCAAGATCGTACAGCACGGAGGTTACTCGGGCCGTTTTGTGCCGTCCCCCTATGGCACAGGTCACCTGCTGTACGTTCACGGAAGCAGTCTCTTTGCCGTCCTCTTTGATCCTGACCGGCTGGAAACGTCGGGCACGCCGGTCCCTGTTCTGGCGGACCTTGCGGGTAACTCCGTGGAAGCGGGCGGCCAGTTCGATGCGGCACTGGACGGCTCGCTCATTTACCTGCAAGGTAAAGCCGCGGCGAGTTCCTCCTACCCCATTGCGTGGATGGACAGCTCAGGCAAGACGGCACCATTGCTGGCCAGACCAGGCACGTACGGCGCTCCTCGATTTTCGCCCGACGGCCAACGGCTGGCATTTACAGCGACGGGCAGCAAAGGTCCGGACGTATGGGTGTACGATTGGGAGCGCGACATCCCCACGCAGCTCACGTTCAACGGACCCGGCAATCTCGAAATGGTCTGGGCGCCGGACGGGAAGCACATCGTCTTCGGCTCGACCGCGGGTGGCGTTGCCGCTCTGTGGTGGATGCGTTCCGACGGTTCCAGCGAACCGCAGAAGCTGCTGGAACGTAAGAATACGGGAGTCGGCCTCCGCCCGCAGTCGTTTTCGCCAGACGGCCGGCGGCTCGCGTTCGACGACAATGTCGTCACTGCCGCCGGAGTCGAGATCTGGACCCTGCCGCTCGATCTCAGCGACCCGGAGCATCCGAAGCCGGGCAAGCCTGAACCTTTCCTGACCACCGCAGCCCGACAAGTGGACGCAACCTTTTCTCCGGATGGCAAGTGGATGGCGTATTCGTCCAACGAATCAGGAACCGACGAAATCTTTGTCCGGCCCTTTCCCGGCCCCGGCGGCAAATGGAGGGTTTCCACCGGCAGCGGCAAGTTTCCGTCCTGGTCGCGCACGAAGCGCGAGCTTTTCTATTTGTCCCTGGTCGACGGCCGAATCATGGTTGCGAATTATATGGTCCAGGGAGACTCGTTTGACGCGGCGAAGCCTCGAGTCTGGTCGGACCGGCAGGTGTTGCAGCCGAATTTTATTCGGGTTCTCGACCTGCACCCGGAGGGCCAACGGTTCGCCGTTTTCCCTCGCCCGGAACTCGAGGAACTCAAGGGCAACTTGCACGTGAGCTTCCTGCTGAACTTCTTCGACGAACTGCATCGGCGGCTGCCGTAGGGAATCCCCGCGGCTGTTCTCTTGTCGCATATCTTTCGGTGCGCGCTTGAATTCAACTTGATAGTCCGCGCCGGCCCCGCCACAGGCGACGTCCAGCACTTTACTTAGCTGTCTCCATTCGCGCGGAGGGCACCGCGATACGCATTTCGCGAGACTCGCGCTTTACCTTCGGCGCTTCGGGGGCCGGTGGACTGACGTCCACGGACCCCAGCATGTGATCGCAATGGACTGCTTCGCCTTGCGTTCCTTCGTCCAGCCGTTCGCCATGGTCACCAATCCAATAGTTTGCTTGGCGCTGATATGACCTGCTTCCCGCGGAGAAGTAGGGGCATCACGATCGTAGGCACAACTTTGGTCACGTCGAATGTGGCGTTGTTGAACGCGCGAATCTGGCCATGCGCGCGTCCAGCGTCGTTCACACGCGATCGCGACAACGCATGAATTCCTTCTCCCGAAGGACGCGCACTTTCACTATTTCACTGCGCTTGAGAGTTTGGCGTACTCGAGCTTTGCCTCCCGCAACGCAGGAATGTCAGCGTCGGCATCTTTCCACATCGCGAGGAAGTCCTGATAGCGCCGCAGGCCCTGCTCGCGATTGCCGGTGTGTACGTGGGCGCGCGCCTGCTGTAACAAAGCGAGGGGTCGCAACTCGTGGAAAGGCTCGAAGCCAGGACGGTCGATGATCTTCTGGAACTCGCGCGCTGCGTCGGCGCCGGAGCCAAGCGTCAAATAGGCGAGGCCGCGAAGGTACGCAGAATGGTAGCCGGTCCACTGGCCGAACTCGTACGGCTCGGTACTGCGCAGCATTTCTACGGCAGCGGCGCCGTTTCCACGACTGATCTCGAGCGCGGCTCGCGCCTGAGGGACCCAAATGCTCTTGACCGCGGTGCGCGTCCCAAACCGCTTCGCGGATTCGGCAATCGCGGCGTCTGCCTCGGGTGCGCCCAGTAACGCCAGAACGTACATGAAGAAATCGACGACGTACGAATCGGCCGAGACGCTGCGGGCGCGGGCGATGTATTGGCGCGCGCGCGCCGCATCGCCAACGTAGGCATGGGCCTCCGCGAGGTCGCCGTACAGGAATGCCGCGCCTTCCCGATTGTCGGCGCCGATGCGTCGCTGAGCCTCGCGTTCATGGTTAACTCGCAGCGTTGCCAGCTTGCCAGTTACCTTTGCCGTCCCCGCTTCGATCCGCCCGATCGAGTCACTGCCGTGTGCACGGAGCCAGGCAATCTCGCGCTCCACGCCGGCACGATCGTTCTGCGCGAAGGCGATGCCGTGAAGCAGGAAATGGCCATAGTCGTCTTCAGGAATGTGTTTCCAGGCGTTGGACATCGCCGCTCGCGCTTCATCGAAGCGGCCGATGCGCTGATATCCCAACACCAGGTTCGTGTGAAGAAATGTTCGTTTCGGATCGACCTCGATCCCCAGGCGGTATTCCTCGATGGCGCGTTCGATTTGCCCGGTCCGGTAATACAGATACCCCATGTTGTTCAGGGCGGCGCCATCACGGGGGTATGTCTGTTTGTACTGCTCCAGCGCCTCTTGCTCCTGGTAACTCTCCGGTGACCGTGTGGTGATAGAGCTGGGCGATATACAACTTCTCGCGCTCGCTGACACGGTCGCGGCGATCGAACGCCTGCGTCGCGTAGGTTTCCGCCACGCTCGGTGGGCCAACGTTGCTGTGAATGGTCGCCAGGCGCGCGTAGGCAAGGGCGAAGTTTGGATCGAGCTCGATGGCACGTCTGAACAGCGGTATGGCCTGCCGCTGGCGGCCCACCATCGCCTCGCTGTGACCCAGGCTGTACGCCTTGAGCGCTTCCAGGGACGAGGTTGTCGCCTGTTCAACCGGCCGGTCGAATTGCTGAATCGACGCCAGCGACTCGCCGAGTCGGCCGCGAATCTCGGAAACGCCTCGCCCTAGGGATGCAAGTACCGCTTCCTTGCGATCGGCTTCGACCTGCGTCTGCGCCAGAGCCTCGCCGGTGTGGCAATTGGTCGCCTGCAGATCGATGACGTATTGGGTGCCGAGGCGCGCAATCGAGCCCGCAAGCATGGCTTTGATTCCTTCGCGTTGGCAGATCTCGCGCGCAACGCTCTCGGTGACGCGTTCGTCTGCCGAACGTCCCATGAAACGCAACGTCTCGCGCACGCGCATCTCGGGAAAGGTGTTCAGATAGGGCGACTGCTCCAGTTGCAGGGTCAGCGCACGCTTCATTGTGTCGTCGAATACCGGGTCGCCTGTCTGGTTGGCGAAGTCCGCAACGAGTACGACGTCGCGCTCGGTCAACGCCGGCGCCGCCGATACGAAAAGAAACGCCCCTCCGACAACCAGAACGATCGCAAGCGCGCCCGCGCCTATTGCTGCCTTAGGCCGCCCTCGCGTCAAACGCATCGTCAAGCTGCGCGACGGGGCCCCAGTCGCTGTGGCGGACTGCGGGACAGCCTGCGAGAGATCGCTGCGGCCGCTGCCAGCCAGAGACGGAGATGTGTCCCGCCGCGCCCGTTTCAAGTCGGCGAGCAGATCACCGATGCTCTGATAGCGCAGATCGCGCGCTTTCTCGAGGCAGCGCGCGATGATGTGCTCGAGGTCCGGCGGTACGGACGGATTCACCCGAACGGGTGGAATCGGATCGGCGTGCAGGATGGCGTCGAAGATAACCGCGGACGTTTTTCCGGCAAACGCCGGCCTCCCCGTGGCCATCTCATACAGCACGACACCAGACGAGAAGATATCGGTGCGGCCATCGAGATCCTCGCCGCGCGCTTGCTCCGGCGACATATATGCCACGGTGCCAAGCGCCACGCCAGGGCTCGTCTGAAATTCCACAGGGACCATCTCGGTGGCCAGGCTTCGGTTAGCCTCCGGGTCCGGCAACGCCACGGCCGAAGTGAGCTTGGCCAAGCCGAAATCGAGCACCTTCGCCTGTGAGCCGTGAGTGACGAAGATATTCGCCGGCTTGATGTCGCGATGAATGATGCCGCGGCTGTGGGCAGCCTGCAGCGCCTCAGCAATCTGCACCGCCAAATCGAAAATCGTGTCCGTCGCCAGCGCCTGTCCTGCGATCACATGCTTCAGCGTGCGACCCTCGAGCACCTCCATGACGATGAACGGACGGCCCTGGTGTTCGCCGATGTCGTGGACAACGCAGATGTGCGGGTGGTTCAGCGACGAGGCGAGGCGTGCCTCGCGACCGAAGCGATCAAGTGCAACGGGGTCTTGTGCCATATCGAGCGGCAGGAATTTCACGGCGACGTGGCGCCCGAGGCGCGTGTCCTCAGCGCGGTACACGATGCCCATGCCGCCTCCGCCCAGTTTCTCGAGAATTCGGTAGTGAGAGACGGTGGTGCCGATCATTTGCAATTGCGGCTCGAACTCGCCGGGGGATTATACCGCGCTGATATCATCGATCAGGTATTCGTTACTCGACGAAGTGACCAGCCTCGGTTGCGGATTCGTCAGCTTGGGAGAATCCATCGACCTCAGCACCAGCGCCGGGCGACTGCAGATGCACCTACTGGCGGCGTTCGCACAGTTTGGAAAGGAACGCATCCGCGAGCGGGTGTATTCAGGATTGGCCCGCGCCCGTCAACAGGGCAAACCCTCGGACGCCCCCGGGCGTCGCCGCTGCCCGACGGGGCCGCAAAGGGATTGACCGAGCGCGAGGCCGCGAAGCTGTGGAGCTGCAGCAAAAGCCATGCAGCACGTCGCCTGTCGCGCGGGGAAGCACCGTCAGCCACGAGCGTGGCGACATGACGAAGGCACAATTGCCGCGTAAGCGAGGACGGCCGCCGGCCGGCGACCACGGCAAGCCGTCGTCTGAGTATCCACAGTTGTCGGTGCGGGTGCCGCCCGAAACGAGGCGCCAATGTGCCTTACTCGCGCGCCGCCTTGGGCTTGCGCAATGGCAAGTGGTGCGAAACGCGATCGCGGCGTACTACCGCAGCGACCCCGAACCGCCCGCCGGCCAGAGCCGCAACGTTAGCTCCAGCGCTTGATTAGACCGCGGTCCGAACTGAACTAGTCTTGACTCCAAATGCGACTGTCATCGCCTCAGCACGTACACAGCGTCCTCGAAGTCCGTGAGTTGCATGACCTGGTTGTAATAAATCGTCAGCGAATCACCTTGGAGGAGGCCGTCCGCCCCCCATGGGCCTAAGAGGCTCCAGCCCTCCCACCCGAAGTTAATGAAGCTGTCTTTGACCGTATACCCTCCGCGCAATTCCCCTCCGCGCAATTCCTCCCCGGCAAGGTACTGCAGCACGAACGCGCCATTATCGTAGAGGATGAAGCGCGACGCCTTTGTGTAGTCGCTGACGCGATGCCACAGCTCACGATCGATCTCACGATCGAAGACGAAGGTGCGCGATGGACCAGTCAAGGGAGGAAAAGGTCCTCCACCCCGCGGAAGCGACGAGGGAAGAGCTTGCGGCTGATTTGTTGCCGTTGGCGCGGTGGGTCCGGAACTTCCGCAGGCCGCGAACAGCAACAACAGGACGATGCCGGCGCCGCGGCTGACGGTGGTGTTCATGACGTGGCCTCCCTTACAAGGTTCTCAACTAGTGATGCCAAGGGGAACGCCCCGGCGTCTGCCGATTCTACTGCCACTAACGATGGACGGTCATAAGGCTTGATTTTCTCCGGCTCTCGTCGCGGAAGGCGTTAGCCAGTCGGCGACAGAACGCCCGCTCGCGTGGCGACCTCCCGAAGCGCGAGAGTCGGACGAGACTAGTTATGCGAACGGACCGGGCGAAATCGTCAACAGGTCCCGAATTCGGCCGGTTGCCGTTCGGGCCGTTACAGGAATGTCGCGCGACGAGATCATACTCACGTCATCCGAGGTGCGTTATGGCCCAAGATCATCAGCTTGACAAGACCAAATTGCTGGAGAACATCGAAAGAGACGGCGTCCCGAACGATGAGGGGTTGGACGCAGACGACGACGTTGAGGATGGCGAAGAAGAGGAGTCGGAGGAAGAGGAAGAGGAGTCGTCTGGAACTTTCTAGCGACCAATCCTTGCTGGGATACCAGTCCGCGAGCCTGACTTAGATGGCAGCGGAGGTGAAAAGCGACGGTCGGACGTTCGAAGTCGGAGCTGTTCGCGAGCTGTTCACGTTCACGGCGGTGGTCGGGCCGCGATCATACGATGTAACGCCGGACGGGCAGCGTTTTCTTTTCAGCACGCTCGTGACTCAGCCGCTGGGATCTTCGCCACTTCCGATGACTGTGGTCGTCAACTGGACGGCGAATTGAAGAAGTGACGCGGGGACGGCGAGGCGCCGACGGAACATCGCTAACGCCTCACCATTTCGAAGGCGTGATTCTCCGAGTAACAAGAGGAGCTGAACGATGTGAACGGGGGCGGCGAGCTGCGCGCGATCAAGATCGATCCGCTCAGAGTCCCCGAAAGCAGCGCCGGTGTGCCTCCGACAGACGCGGTTCCCGCAACCACCAGCGCGGTGTCGTTGAAACGCTCCACAATGTCGAAGTGGCCGCTTATATATTCATCTCCGAAGACGTAGGCATCACTGATCGACAATCTGATCACCTCGGTCGTGTCGACAAAACCGACAAAACTATTTCCACGGCCGTTGGTGACGATGAAGTCGGCGTCGCTCAGCGTGACCGTCAATCGCGGCCCCTCCTGCGTCACGTTCGCGGTATACACACGGCGCCGCGCCGTGTCGGGGAACGGGCCCAAAATGTTCGAGGTCCGGCACGAAGGGGCGGAAATCGTGAGTGCGTAGCTCCCTCTGTAGTCGCCTCTGGCCCGTTCGGGCGCCATCTCGAAATCGTAGGTGCGGGGAGCGGTCACGTCGAGCGGCAGAACGGCGTTGAAATAACCCTCCTTCTTCGCTCGGAGCTGCACTGGGCCGCTGACTCCGTAGAACACGTAGGAGCCGGTGGAGCCAGACAGTGTTGTGAGACCCTCACCGACACCGGAGATGACGGTCACAGCAACGCCCGCAATTCCAAAGCCGCTCTCCCTGATGGTTCCGGCGAGCCGGAACGTGCCCCTGGGCAGCACGAAGATCGGCGCGCCGGCCGACCGTCCACCGAATCGCGCCGTCACAGACGACTCGCCGCGGTCTTTTCCCGTCGCGAGACCCGTGGAACCGACCGTCAGAACCGGTGAGTTTGTCGTGGTCCACTGGGCCGTGCTGCTCACGTTCTCGACAGAGCCGTCGGATTTGATTGCATTTGCCGTTAGTTGAACGGATTCCTCGGGTGCGATCTCCGTGGGCGCGACGAGCTCGAGTCGGACGACTGTCGCGGGCGGACCGGGCTGCGGGGGGCCAGGACTCGTAGGACTCTTGTCGCAGGACGCGAACACGAGCACGAGCCCCAAGGCTGCGGCGGACGCGATGTGACGCAATCGAATTGGCATGGTCTTTCTCCCCACCCAGGCTCATCTATGCGACAGACGACGCGGAGGTCCCGCCAGGACGGTTGTCAGGGGAACCCCGCTCGTCGGGCATACACGCTTACTTGAAGCACCAGGCTCGGAACGTCATCGGGATTCTATCCCTGGTCGGTATCTGATAGTCAAAACGTCGGAGCGACGATCCGGACAGAGCGCCCCGGCCCGCACTGGACCTACGCCTACTTCGGCGACCCAATGTTTATCTATTCGCTGAAGGACGGCATCAACGATGGCTTCCTTGACGCCATTTCGGGTGAGGCAAATTCAGGCCACACTCGACGAGTACGTCTACACACCCGACGACAAGTTAGATTGAGGGCGAGATCGAGGCCGGGAAGCGGGACTCGAGGAGGACTTCAACAAGAACATCGAGATCCGAGAGCGCGCGAAGCCTATCGGGTCAAGGTCTTCATGGACATGATCAACCAGGAGGAGAAGACCCTGGTGTTCTGTGCCACGCAGTCTCACGCCCTGCTGGTTCGCACGTGAGCTTCCTGCTGAACTATATAGGTTTATGGGTTCGTCAACCCCGCCCGGCCTCACGACCCACTTCTTTCGCGCTCTACTGGAGCCGACAACCGAGCTAGTCGATTGGGAAAACAACGCGGACGGGCAAACCGTAATCGTCGAGCACTGTTCGCTTGTGCCACGCACGGACGCCGCGCTGCTTGGCTAGCCGCCTAATCGCGATCAGCGCCCTCTCCACGCGCTCGAACGGTCCGGCCACGATGTCGCCGGTATCGGCTGAAAAAATGTAGTAGGGCGGGAGCTTCTCGGTCGCCGGCGCGAACGCCATCAACAGCACATCTCCCGGTCGCGGCTCTTCTGATTCCACTGCGTTGCATTCTGTCAGAACCCGACACGGAGTGACTGTCCCTTCAAATTGATGCCTTTAGGCCCGTGCTGACCACGACGCGTGAGTCACGCTCTCCATGATTAACCGAGGCGGCGCGTGACGTCCGTCGCTTGCCGCTTGCTCCAACATGACTTTTGCTTTTTGGACCGTGGCTGCGGCGTTTACCTTTCGCCATTCGCTCAACTTATCGCGTAGGAGGAGTCCAAGTTCCTCAGCAGCTGGTAGGCAGATCCTCGCCAGGACGGCCTCGGCGCCAGACAACACAGAGTCTGTCGTTCGTTCGACCGCACGACTAACCGGCGCGATGCCGAGGAGATCGCTCACCTTGTGTTTCGTTTCGTCGCTCATGTTGTGATTCGTCGGCCTTAACGTCAGGCTTCAGCCGCGGCGGCCCATCATCTCGCCAGCCGCCGTCGGCTGCAAGCGGAGGTTAGCCAGTTCATCGGTGCGGTCCAGAGACATAGGTTACAGAACAGTCCAGCGACATGGGTAACACATTCAGCCAGACTCGAGCCGAGGTGCTCGATGCCGTGGCGGGAGACGTTACTCATGGATCAACGCGTGCAGTTCATCGCGGACTATCAGCGTGACGTGTTCGACCTCGCGGGGTTAGCCCGCCGCTACGGCATCAGCCGCAAGACCGCCTACAAATGGCTCGACCGCTATGAGACCGGTGGGCCGGTGGGCCTGGCGGATCGATCGCGGCGCCCGCGACAGAGCCCACACGCCATCGGCCCTGCGGTCGTCACGGCGCTCCTCGACGTGCGACGGCATCATCCGACTTGGGGCCCAAGAAGCTCCTGAAGGTGGTGGCCACGCGCCATCCGTCGTGGACGCTGCCGGCCCGCAGCACCGTGTGCGATTCGCTTGACCGCGCCGGCCTCGTCACCGCGCGGCGGCGACGCCACGTGCCGCCCCATCCCGGGCACCCGTTGGTGCCGATGACCACCCCCAACGGCACGTGGACGGCGGACTTCAAAGGACAGTTCAAGACCCGCGACGGCCTGTATTGCTATCCGCTGACCATCGTCGATGGCTGCAGCCGGTACTTACTTGCGTGCCAGGGGCTGTTGTCGACCGCGATCGCAACCGCGAAGCCGGTCTTTCTCCGACTCTTTCAGGAGTACGGGTTGCCGCAGATCATCCGCACCGATAACGGCGTCCCTTTTGCGACGACCGCGTTGGGACGCCTGTCGACGCTATCGGTCTGGTGGATTCGCCTCGGCATTCTGCCCGAGCTGATCGCTCCAGCCTCCCCGCAACAGAATGGGCGGCACGAGCGGATGCATCGTACCCTCAAGGCCGAGGCCACCCGCCCGCCGAGTGGAAATCTGCAGGCGCAGCCAACGCGCTTCAATCGCTTCCGGCACGAGTACAACGACGAGCGTCCGCATGAAGCGCTCGACCAGGAGACGCCCGCCTCGTGCTACGTCCCCTCGGCGCGCCACCTGCCGGCGCGACTCGCCCCGCTCGAATACCCGGGACACTTTGAACGACGCCTCGTCAGCCGCAACAGCGGCATTCGATGGAATCGCCACTGGGTCTGGGTCACGCACACGCTGGCCGGCGAATACGTGGGCCTTGAGGAAGTGGGCGACGGACTGTGGGACGTATACTTTGGGCCGTTGAAGCTGGGACGGATGGATGAACGCATCCTCCGCATCACCGATCATCAGGGCCGTACCGTGCGCAAAGTGTCACCCATGTCGCCGGACTGATCTGTTACCTATCTCCCCGACCGCTCAATCCGCCCACCTGCTCGTAGGCTTTCTGAATGAAGGCTTCGCAGCTTCGAGATGGGCTGCATCCTTGAGGGACACTTCGAGGTCTCCGTGCCGTAGTGGCCTACCTCCGCGCCAACGCGGTACGGCCGAAGACGACGGCCGAAACTGTAGGACGACCGAATTAGCGATCGACCGGCAATTTGCTCCTCATTCTGAGCTGTATCCTATCGACTCCTCACAGCTATGCCGTGCACGTCGGCCCGGTTGTTGGACGCCGGCGCACCGGTGGGCGCGCAGTTCGCCGTGCCGGCATCCACGTTGCCGATCGGAGCAAGGGTCTGGAGCCTGCCACTCAAGCCACGTTCGTCGATCGAGACAAGACCTACTCCTGGCGTGGCGCCCACCGCATTATTGACGCCGGGCGCGTTCGCGGTGAGCGGACAGGGGCCACGCATCGCGACGAACGCGTAGTCGGCCCGCGGGTAGCGCACCATCAGATCCGGCGCCGGATCCTGGCTCGCGGATCCCTGCAGACTAAAGGTCCTGACCAACGTGTCGGTCACGGTATCAATCACGTCGATGACGTTCGCGAACCTGTCGGCGCTCCAGAGATAACCATCGCGCGTCAGCAGGATGCCGTGAGCGTCGTGATTGCCGTCGTCTTTCGACAGGATCACTCTCGGCGCGGGGCTGTTGACGGGCGTGAAACCGCTGGCTGGAAACCCGCTCAGCGGGAAACTGTAGATGTCGTATTCGGTCGGATTGGCGGCGTCCCCACCGCCGGAGTTGATGTACATCTTGCCACGCGTGTCGAGCCCACCGCAGCCATTCGGATGCACCGTGCTGCGGTCGTACTCGGAGATGATCCGCATGGGCGTGCTCGTGCCGTCCACCACGAACATGCCACCGCCGCGCAACGTCACGAAGATCAGGCGGCCGCTGGAGTCAAAAGCGGGGCAGATCGGAGCGGTGTCCGGGCGCACGTTGGTCTGCATTGGAGCCGTGTCCTGACAGAGGCGTCCGTTCGGGGTGGTACATGTGGCGAGGTTGAGCGTCGCGCTATCATCGAGGGCGAAGGTGTTGGTCAGGTAATCGGTCCTGATGCGTTGCAGAAGCTTCCCGTTCTGATTGGCGACCACGACATAGCTGCTGTCGGGTGATGGAAAGGCGGCGTGGGCCTGAACGCCGACGTCAATGCAGGTGACGGGCCTGCGGGTGTTCGCCTCGATGAAGGCCACGTGCCCGGAAGCCACGAACGAAAGGATGGCGTGTGTCTGGCCGGCGTTGAACGCCAGCATATGCGCTCGGGTCGGCGCGGTTCCGGTCTGGGCCACGCACGCGTCTCCGACAGTCAGCGTGTTCGGATCGTTGTCTGGATCCAGCGCAAAGATCTCGGGCCGCGCGGCCGCTGCATCCAAGTGGACGTCATGGCCATCGTAAATGAAGAGCCTGCCACCGGTTCCGCTTTGGTCTGTCACCCACACTTCAGTGAGTCCGCTCTGGGCCGTCACCGACCCGTGATGGACGAAGGCGCCGGCGAATGCGAGCGCCACTGCCAGCCCCGTCCATCTCGACATCCTGGTCGTCATGTTGAGTCCCTTCTCTATCGATTGATTACTCACATCGCCTCGCAGTCAGCTGGCCAAGCCGTCTAACGCCCGTCTAACAGCTCGGGCGGAAAACAGCGTGACGAGCCGTGATGTTAACTGACGTGAATATACGCCCGACCCAACAAACGCGGGGCGGAATGTTGTTTACGTGCTCTTTGGTGATGCTCCAACGTGTGACTCGTCGCTCGCCACGCGCCACAGCTCGCGTTCGTCCCTATGGCTGCGGCCTTTGCGCCACCACTGAAACACGTGACCTCCCGCGACGATCGTCAAAGCCTTCCCGTCGGGAGGCGGCGCCGCCATCCACTCCGAGAGCTCGCGGTCGGCGGACACCGGCATGGGCGTGCCGCCGCACTGACCGTCTTGCCCTCGTCCACCACGAGCCTGACCGCCCCTTCCTTAAACTCTTCTGAGAACTGCCACCGGGCTCGCCGGCCAAGCGCGTCTTTCGACATGCGGGAGATCGTATCCACCTGTCGGAAGAGGTCCACCGAACCGGGTCAAGCGCAAAAAGACCGGGGACCGACTCGAACAGGGCCTTGAAGTCGGGCACGGGTGGGGACGACAGGGGCTTGGGCATTGACACGCTCCCACCCCGCCTTACTTCGTCGTGCTACCCGTCACGTTGACCTTGACGTAGGCGTTGGTCCAGCAGCACTGGAACCCGCCGCCACCTTCGCCAGACCGATCATTGACCTGCGCGCGCAGAATATATTCGCCGGGCGCGGCGAAGGTCGCCGTGGTGGACACCTTGCCATCCTTGCCCACCGTCGGTCGGGCGTTGGCGATCATCACCTCGCCCACGCCGCGATACTTCGACCACACCACCACCACTCCGGGCTGCTTCATCTGCAGAGGCGTCAGGTCGGGGTCATTATCGGCGCTATCAGTCGCAATGGCGTCAAGGTTAAGGGGTTGGCCGACGGTGGCGGTCCAGGTTGGCCCCTGCCCGACGATGGGTGGACCGGAGAAAATCGGCCCCTTGGGGTCGAACTGGATGCGCGGAGGCTCGTTGCCTTGCGCGGCCTCTTTGAACGGCTCGACCTGGTAGTCCTTGATCAGCCCGATCGGAATCGAGAGGCTCTGACCATTGGCGGCAATGGTCCAGGTGAGCCGCTTGGTCCCGAAGTCCTTCGGTACCTTGATCGACACAACGCCCCATTGGCGGCGCGGCAAGAAATACGTCGGCTGACCGTAATCTGGGCCGCCGGGATCGATGCGATTGTTCGGTCCGATCGGAATATCGATGGCCTGTTTCAGATTGCGATTGAAGTAGCCCACCAGCAGCTGGAAGCTGCCATCAGGATTGGGATACCAGCCCTCGAATGCCGCCGTGACACTCTGACCGGTGTCGCGCGCGGGCTGCAGCGGCAGCTGGCGTGCGGCCGCCGATGTGGTCAGCAGCAGCCAGCCTGCAACCGCGAACCCCGTCGCCATTACTGAAAGATTGCGAGTTCGAGACATCCAATCACTCCTGCGTGGAAATGGTGGCCCGGGCCGAAGCCCGGTGCTGGTGCAATATAACGTCAAAATGCCGGTGCGGACGCCATCTCTGGCACTCGGCACCGGCACTTGATTTTTCAGTCACGAGTCTGCGCCGGCATTTGATACCGGCACTCGGCACGTCCTACTGCTGCTGCTGACTCGTCGTGGTCATCGCCGTCTTCTGCTTACGCTTCTCGAGCTCACCCTTGAAGTCTTCATCATCCATGTAGGTGATGTTGACCCAGGCATGGGCCATCTCGTCGACGGTGCGGTCGCCCCAGCCAACCCACTGGCTCGGGTCGGGATTGTTCTTGTTCGCCGCGGTGTTGTCGTGCCACGAGGTGATCTTGAGGATCGTGCCCTTCGGCAGCAGCGGCGCCGCGTCGTCGGCAAACACGTAGTTGTTGTGCCAGTTGAAGTTGAAGTCGCTGACCATGCTGAGCATCTGGGTCTGCCCGGTTGGGAGGATCGCTTCCATCGACATCGCCTTGCCACGCAGGTGCATGTGCGGCTGGAAGTTCTCGACGCGACCCGCTTTGCGCATCACATGGAAGTTGGTGCCGACGTAGACCGAGTTCGGCGCGATGTCAAGGGCGCGGTTGCCACCGGTGACGCCGCTGAACAGCGCCAAGGCCTGGCGGAACTTCGGCTCCTGACCTTTCGGATAGAAGTAGATGCCGAGCTCGACCTGATCGGTGATGTCTTCGCCGACCCCGTGAAAGTGAATATCCCACACGATCTTCGCACCCGGGAGCATCAGCTTGCCGGAGTTCGGCCGCATGATTTCGCCCTGCTTGCCAACCGCCCATTCCATGAACAGACCGGGACCCGGGTCTTCGGAGGCCACGGCGGGAGTCGCGCGCGGCTCGTCGTTGCCGTTCTCGGACTGCTGAAGACGCGCGAGCGCGTGATGGACAATTTTGCGGCCTTTGACGGTGGCCGGCCGAATCTCAATGGCGCGAACCCAGCGGGCCTCGGTCAACCCGGTGGCGACCACCGGCTTGAACCACGCGTCCTGGGCATCGCCCTTCTGCGTGTAGGCCGGCGACTTGACGATCAGGTCGGGCGGGCCGCCAAAGAGGGGAGCAAAATTCCACACGGCTTCGTTAGCCCACTTGACCGGAGGGGGCATGTCCTTCATATCGCCCTTGGGCGCGCCGGCATCAACCCATCGCACGATGGTGTCGATTTGCGCGTCGCTCAGGGAGCGATCGTTCTGGAAGTGCTGGATGCCGATGGTCTTGTCGATATGCCAGGGCGGCATCTGACGTGACGCCACGCGGCTCTTGATCGAGCGGGCCCATGGCCGGGATTCTTCGTAGGTGACCAGCGACATCGGCGCGACCGAATCGGGCCGGTGACAGGATTCACACTTCTCTTGAAAGATGCTTGCAACGTCCTTGGTGAACGTCGGTGCGGCCTTGGTCGTCTGCGCCGATGCCACCATCGGCATCGCGACGAAGGCGCCTGCCACTACAAACCGAACCATGCCGCGGAACTCTGCGTACGCCATCTCGGTGACTCCCTTCACGGGTCGGAACTCTTTGGGTCCCCTATTTTACAGGAATGGCACCCCATTGTCACTATGCATTCCACGTATGGGTCGCCGCCAAAACCCTTCTGCTCATCAATTTACAGCCGGCGATGTCGGTTCACTGCTTGGACCTTGACGGACTCCTCCGAGGGGCGTAGGGTGAGCGCCATCCATCCTTTTCAGCGCGCTCTTTTGGTCGCCGTCGACGTCGACGGTTGGGTTTGTCCCTCGTCCGCCCGTTGTCGCTTGTCTTTCGAAGGAGCCGAACATGATTAGAAGGTTAGCGGTGTCGGTCATCGCTGTCGCGGCGATTCTGGCCGTTTTCCCCTCCACCGCCGATGCTCAAAGCACCATCTTGGGTGTCGTCAAAGACTCCTCCGGCGCGGTCCTCCCGGGTGTCACAGTGGAAGCGTCAAGCGACGTCCTCATTGAAAAAGTGAAGTCGGCCGTGACTGACGGCGAAGGACGCTACCGCATCGTCGATTTGCGACCGGGCCTCTATGCCGTGACCTTCAGCTTGACTGGCTTCAATACCTTTCGGCGCGATCAGCTGCAACTGCCAGCCGAGTTCACTGCCACGATCAACGCGGACCTGCGTGTGGGCACGCTCGAGGAGACCGTGACCGTCACGGGCGAGTCGCCGGTCGTCGATGTCTCGACAGCCGTCCACACCCAAGTCCTCGACCGCGAGGCGATGGACCTGATTCCGACCGGCCGAAGTATCCAAGGCATGGGGCAACTCGTCGTCGGCATCAATCTCAATCTCCCGGACACCGGCGGCGCTCGCGCCATGCAGCAGACCTATATGAACACCCACGGCATGACTGCCGCGAACAACACGGTGATGGTCGACGGCCTGATCGTCAACGGCCTGCAAGGCGACGGCGCCATCCAGAGTTACTTCAACGACGCGATGAATCAGGAGGTCAGCTACCAAACCAGCGGCATCGGCGCCGATACGTCAGCCGGCGGCGTCCGCCTCAACATGATTCCGCGCGAAGGCGGCAACCGCTTCAGCGGCGATTTTAAATTCGCGCTCCGCCCGGGCCAGTGGCAAGGCGATAACCTTACCGACCGTCATCTCGCGGCGGGGCTGCGGAGCGGCAATTCGACCGATCGAATTGTCGACCTGACGTTTGCGCAGGGCGGCCCGATCAAGCGCGACCGGCTCTGGTTCTTCGGGTCTGCCCGCTACTTCTCGGTCAACAATTTCATCCCGGACACGTTTTTCGACGATGGCAGCAAAGGCCTCGACGATCAGTTCATCAAGAGCGGTCTGGTGCGTTTGACCTGGCAGATCAGCCCACGCAACAAATTCTCGGCGTATTTCGACGAGATCGACAAGTACCGCGGCCACGACATGCAGGCGCTGTATGACCCCGAAGAATCGGCGGTCCAGTGGTTCTCTCCGGCCTACCACACCACCGCGGCAAAATGGACTTCGACGCTGACCAACCGCCTGCTGCTCGAGGCGGGGTGGTCGAGCAACATCGAGTACTACACCAACAGTTACCAGCCCGGCGTCGAGAAGCCCCGCGGGACGGCCGCGTGGCTGGCCAGTGCGGCGCGGGTCGAGGAAAGCCTCGGCGGACGAAAAACGGCCGCGCTCAGTCAATCCACCGAAAGTCCGTCGCGTTACGCGATGAGCACCTCGGCGTCGTATATCACCGGCTCGCACAACATCAAGACCGGTCTGCAAGTGACGTGGGGCGAATTCCGCCACACGCGCGACGCCAACGCGGATCTGGCGTCACAAAACTATCGCAGCAGCGCGACCGGGATTCCTTTCACGGTCCCCGACACGGTGACGATTCGCAATACGCCGCTGGCCTACGCCGAGCGGCTGAATCACGACTTGGGTCTGTTCATTCAGGACTCGTGGGCGCTCAAACGCTTGACGCTCAACGGTGGATTGCGCTGGGAAAAAGTCAAAGCGCAAGTGCTCGCCGGGGCGTCTCCCGCCGGCCGCTTCGTGCCGGCGCGAGAGTTCCCCGAAATCAAAAACCTTCCGGACTGGCAGGACTGGGCGCCGCGTCTTGCGCTGGTGTATGACGTCTTCGGCAATGGCAAGACGGCGCTGAAATATTCGCTCAACCGGTATAACCAGGCACGCACCACCGGCATTGCGTCGCAGTACAACCCGTTGTTGTCACAGACGGCGACCCTGGCTTGGCGCGACGTCAATGGCGACGACATTGCCCAGGGCGAGCGGGGCTGCACCGGCTATCCCACGGTTGGCTGTGAAATTAATTTCGGGCCGCTGTCGCCGAATTTCGGCATTGCTGCGCTCAACACCTACGGCGAATACCCCCGCACGTGGAATCTCGAAAGCGGGCTGGAACTCCAGCACGAGCTGTTGCCCAGACTGTCGCTGACCGGGAGTTGGTTCCGGGGCAACTTTCACAAGCTGACGACCACCATCAACGAGAGCTGGCGTTTCGCCGGTGACCCGGAGCGCAACCCGAACTACACCCCACTGACCATCTATAACGCGGTCACTGGCCAGCCGATCACCGTGTACAGCCGCACCGCGGCGGCCCAGGCGGCGCCGATTTTGAATCTGGATACGTTCGATCCCGATCGCACGCGCGTCTATGACGCCTACTCGATGGAATTCAAAGCCCGGCCCGGTCGTGGCGCCCAACTGTTCGGCGGGTTTTCCTTCGAACGGCAGCGTGACGTCAATTGCAACGCCCCGGATAATCCCAACTCGCTGCGCTTTTGCGACGACACGCAGAACGGCGTACCGTTCCGGAAGAATTTCAAAGTCGCCGGCTCCGTGCCCGTCGGCTGGGGCGTGACCGCAAGCATCGCCTTCCAATCCAATCATGGTGTGCCCACCAGCCAGACCATGATTGCGACGCGGGGCTCGACGCGCTATCCCGCGACCTGCCCGTCACCCTGTCCGGCCGGTTCATTGATTTTGCCGGCGACCTTCAACCCGACGCAGTTAACGGTGGACCTGGTCGATGGTGACTCGATCTACACCGAGCGGATCACCCAGCTCGACCTGCGGGCCTCGAAGACGTTTTCGGTCGGCCGCATCAAGGTAATCCCGACGCTCGAGCTGTTCAATATCAACAACTCTGACGCGGTGATCAGCTATGTGACCACCAATGTGCTGAACGCGGCATACCTGCGTCCCAACAGCATCATGCAGGGTCGACTGATTGGATTCGGGGTGCAGACGCGTTGGTGAGTGCTGGGTGCTGAGTGCTCAGTGCTCAATGCTGAGTGCTCAGTGCCATCTCGATATTTCGCTTGGCGTCTGCGAATGCCGGCTTCAACCGCAGCGCCTCGCGCCATCGGTCGATCGCCTCGCTGATCCTTCCTTGCGAGGCCAGCGCAATTCCCAGATTGTTGTGCGCCTCGGCATAGTCCGGTTTCACGGCGACTGCTTCGCGCAACGCGGGCGTCGCGCGCGCCGCATCGCCCTGTTCAAGGGCGGACGTGCCGGCATCGTAAAGCGCCTGGGCGAGACTGCTCACTGCATGGGCGTTGCGCGGCTCGATGGCGACCGCCTGTCGGAACGCCGCAATCGCATCAACCAGTCGGCCCTGTGCGAGCAGCGCGTTCCCCATGTTGATGTGCACGGTGGCGCGGTCGGCGCCCTGCGCGAGCGCCTGCCCGTACGCGGCGACGGCATCCGCGGGCCGGCCCGCGGCACGAAGTGCAGTCCCGAGATTGTTCAAGGCAGGCGGGTAGTCCGGATTCAGCACGAGCGCGCGTCGATAATGTGCCACTGCCTCCTCCGGCCGACCGTCATCCTGCAGCGCGGTACCAAGATTGTTTTCCGTGATCGCCCGCTGACTGTCCGCACTGTAGATCGGCACGCTCACGACAGCCGCCAGCATCACCACACCAATCGCCATCGGTAGACCGACTGTGTGGATCGCCCGCTCTCTGTTGCGGATGGCATCCCAGACGGCAACCACTGTGGTCGCCGCGAACGGCAACAGCAGCGGGACCAGCGGCAAGCGATACCGCGCGACCACGTAAAAAGCGATGACGCTGATCGCGTAGGTTGCGGTGAGAGCGTAGAGCACCCACAGCCGGGCACGTTGCGGCCATAACAGGATGGCCCCTGCAAGCGACAACGGAAACAGCAGCCCGAAGTGCCAGGCCCGGCCGAACCAGCGCAGCGGCCAGGAGTACTCGGCGTGACTCTCCTGGCTCTCGGTATCGACCAATTCAGTGCGACTGATCAAGAGCCGCGCTTTCTTCGCTACTAGCCCCAGCCAATCGCCCGGCGCCGTGGTGATGTAGTCGAGCGTGCGGCCGGTCCAGTAGCTCGACACCTGTGCGGGAGAGAGTGTGCGTCCCGTCGCCTGTTCAGCAAGCTCGGTGGCATCGAGGCGCTCAAACTCCGGTGAGCCGCGGCCGGGACGCAGCGACATATAACTGCCATCGGCCGCAGGGTTATTGCCGATGTATAAGTTCGAACCAAATTGCGACGTCGTCAGATAGATGCCGCCGCCGACGGCAAAATTGCGCACGACAACCGGCAGCAGGACGATGGCGAGGCCCGCGGCATAGGGTGCGATTGTGCGCCGCGTGTGCGGGTGATGGCCGTCCCGCCAGATCGCCCACAGTGCGACAACGGCAACCAGCAACAAGGCGTTCTCCCGCGTCAAACTGAGCGCCGCCATCGTCGCGCCCAGCGCCAGCCACGTGCTCCCGCGTTGCCGCGATTCGACGAGCGTTCCAAGCAGGGCGATTGCGGCGCTGATCAACAACACGTCGAGCACCGATTTCTGGATCAGGCCGTCGAAGAAAATTGCGGGCGGGTAAAGCGCCAGCATGACGCCGGCGACGAGTCCGGCGCGCCTCGACACCAGGCGGCTGACGCCATACGCGACGGCGACGCACGACAAGGCGCCGATCGACGCCTGCACCAATCGGACGATCAGAAGATCGCGCCCAACGAGCGCGTAGATGAGCCCAAGAAAATACGGGTAGAGCGGGGCTTGATAGAAGACCTCGCTGCCGACCCAGTCGCCGCCGGCGAGGCGCTGCGCCCAGGCGTCGTAGCCGCGCGAGTCGCCCATCAGCACAGTCAGATACAGCGTGTCGCGCATCTGCCAGACGTGGACGACCCGAATGGCCAACGCGGTCAGAAAGACGCAGAGGGCCGACCACCGAAAACTCATTACAGAAAAGCCACCACAGATTACACAGATTACACAGAAGGAGGAGCTGGTGATCTGCCCATCGGGTCACTAGATCATGAGATCATCAAATGGCATGGCCGGCACCGTCATCGCGGTCGCGTTTTTTGCCCTCTGTGTGGCATCGGTCGCCGGGGCCGAGATGCGTGTCCTTGATCTAGAGGGACGCTCCGTCGACCCGTTGGCGCTGGCCGCCGGCGTGCGCGGGAATGCCTTCGTCTTCACCACCACCGACTGCCCCATCGCCAATCGATATGCGCCAGAAGTAGAGCGGCTGCACGCTGCGTTTGCCAGCCAGGGCATTCGCTTCTGGCTGGTGTATGTCAACCCGCGCGAATCGGTCGACGCAATCCGCAGTCACGTGCAGAAATTCGGTTACACGATGCCGGTGTTGCGCGACGTACGGCACGACTTGATCAAGACATTCGGCGTGACCGTGACCCCGGAAGCGGTGGTCGTCGACACTGCCGGCTCGCGCCAGTACCGCGGCCGCATCGATGACCGGTATGCCGCCCTTGGCGTCCAACGATCGGTTGTGACCCAGCATGATTTTCGCGACGCACTCAGTGGCCTGCTCAAAGGGGTCAGTGGGCCAAAGACGACGCCGGCATTTGGCTGCGTTGTCGAAGACTTTGCGCCGGTCACATTTGCCGGCGATATCGCGGCGTTGATGTTCGACCGCTGTGCCACCTGTCACCGCTCCACCGGCGCCGCGCCGTTCAGCCTGCTGACCTATGCCGAGGTGCGCCAACGGGCGAGTCAAATCGCCGCGGTGACGCGCAGCCGCTACATGCCGCCGTGGAAAGCGACATCTGATGGCGGGCCGTTCGTCGGGCACAAGCCGCTCAGCGAGGCCGAGATCTCGACGATCACCCGGTGGGTCGACGAAGGCGCCGTTGAAGGTGACCGAACGCATCTGCCGCCGCCGCCGACCTTTGCCGAAGGCTGGCAGCTCGGGCAGCCGGACTTGATCGTCACGACCGCGGCCGCCTTCACCCTGAAGGCCGAAGCAAGCGACGTCTTCCGCATCTTCGCGATTCGATTGCCGATCGAGTCGACGAAGTACGTGACCGGCATCGAGTTCCACCCGGGCAACGCGCGCGTCGTGCATCACGCCAACATTCGACTCGATCATTCACCGGCGTCGCGGCAACTCGACGAGCGCGACCCGCTCCCGGGCTACGACGGGCTGATGGCGCGCTCAGCGGTATATCCAGAGGGTCACTTTCTTGGCTGGACGCCTGGACAAATCGCGCCGTTGGTCCCCGAGAACATGGCGTGGCGCCTCGAGCCAGGCACCGACCTCGTCGTCCAGTTGCATCTGCAACCGAGCGGTGCCACGGAGGCGGTCCAGCCGGTGATCGGTTTATTTTTTGGCCAGACGCCGCCGACGCGCACGCCCACGATCCTCCGCCTCGGATCCCAGGGCATTGATATCGCGCCGGATGACCCAGGTTACGGAATCACCGACTCCTACACCCTTCCGGTCGATGTCGAACTGCAGGCCGTGCAGCCGCACGCGCACTACCGTCTCCGCGAGGTCACGGGGCTCGCGACGCTGCCCGACGGCACGACCAGGTCGTTGATTGATATAGGCGAGTGGGATTTCCGCTGGCAACATGTCTACCGCTATGCAACGCCAATGGCGCTGCCCAAGGGCACGCGCCTGTCTATGCTCTACCGCTACGACAACTCCGCCACCAATCCACGCAATCCGCAGCTGCCGCCGCAACGGGTCCTCTGGGGGCAACGGTCGGTCGATGAAATGGGCGACCTGTGGTTCCAGTTCGTGACCAGGACTGACGCGGATCGCGTCACCCTGAGCACTGCGGTTCAACAGAAGATGACTGACGAAGACATCGTCGGTTACGAAACGATGTTGCGCGCTGATCCGCGCGACGCCGAGTTGCACGACGATGTCGCGGTGTTGTATCTGGCGCGAGGTCGTGCGCGACGCGCAGCCGATCATTTCCGTGCGTCGGCTGCGCTCCGGCCGCGGGATGCGGCTGCGCATTTCAACCTGGCGACGGCGCTCTCGGTAGCCGGCGACTTCGACGACGCGATTGCCGAATACCGCGCCGCTTTAACCATTCGGCCGGACTACGGGAGCGCACACAATAACCTCGGCACGGTGCTGGCCGCACAGGGGCACATCGCTGAGGCGGTGCCGCACTTCCGCCAGGCAGCGCGGGTCGACGCTACGAACGTACAAGCACATCGCCATCTTGCGTGGTACATCGCAACCTCGGCGGAGAGTAGTCTAACGGCGCTCGATGACGCGCTGGCCGCTGCAGAACGGGCGGCGCAACTGACCGGCCGGCGTGACGCCAGCGTGCTCGACACACTCGCCGCGGTCTACGCGGCGCGGGGCGAATACGACGCTGCCATAGCGATGATTGACCAGGCAATCAGCCTCTCGCGTGAGGAAACACCGGCCCGCGAAATGCGGGGGCGCCGCCAGTTGTACCGCGAGCGACGTCCGTATCGAGTAGAAAGATAAGGTTGCGCATTCTTGACCGGCTGAAGCGCGCGCGACACATGCATCGCGCTGAACTGCTCGCACGGATCCACCACCGCGTTCGGCATCGCTTGGGGTATCGCGCGAACTTACGACGCGTCAGTTTCGCCCTCGATCGCTACAGTCGTCAGCTGTTCGATGGCCCCTATGAGGAACGCGCCCCCAGCGGACCACGCAACCTGCAGGCCAAACTCGATCGCCAGGCGGCGGGCGGCCCCTTCGAGCCGTATTCGATTACGTTGATCAATCGGGGTGCCGCGCAACTGCTCGGCGACGAGCGGCGCATCGCCGAGGTCGGCGCCGGTACCGGCATGTTTGCCTCGTTTGTGGCCCGTGACTCCTGGCGGCACATCACCGCGTCGGAGTTCGACCCGGAAACGTTGCAATGGGCACAAGCGAACCGCGCCGCTTCCAACATCACCTATTGCCGGGACTCGTTGCACGACTGGACGGGTAAGTTTGACCTCGTGCTAGCGCTCGAGGTGATCGAGCATATCGACGCCTACAGATCGTTCCTCCGATCACTCGCCGCCGTGGCACCCCGGGCCATTCTGTCGACACCCAATCGCAATCGCGACGCCTTTGCATCCGTCGCCCGCACGCCGGAGTTTTCAGAACACGTGCGGGAATGGACCGCCGGTGAATTTTTCTGGGTCCTGCGCGCGTTCTACAGCACGGTTGAGCTGTTCACAGTGCCGCAGATGGACGATCAGGTTGAGCGATTGAGGGCCGATCCGTCATACCGGCCGCAGATAATGCCTTGCACCGATCTCACCACCGAGGCCGCGCTACTCGCCCGCTGTTCACAGCCGATTTGAGGCACTGATATGGCTCTCGAGGAATATAAAAAAAAACGTAACTTCTCGAAGAGCCCTGAGCCTGCCGGCGAAAAGGTCACCAAGAAGAAGCAGGGGCCGTTCTTCTTCTGCGTGCAAAAGCATCTCGCGTCGCATCTCCACTACGACTTTCGGCTCGAATGGAATGGGGTGCTGCTGTCGTGGGCGGTGCCGAAGGGTCCGTCGATCGATCCCTCGGACAAGCGGCTGGCGATGCATGTCGAGGATCACCCGTTCGAATACGGCACATTCGAAGGGGTGATTCCGGAAGGCTACGGCGCCGGCATCGTGATGCTGTGGGACCGCGGCACCTGGACGCCGGAGAGCGACGATGTCGAGGCGGCGCTGAAGAAGGGCGACCTCAAATTCACGCTCGACGGGTTCAAGCTGAAAGGCTCATGGGTGCTGGTTAAAACGCGCGGCTACGGGGACCAGAGCGGCCGCCCCGGACGCAGCTGGTTGCTGATCAAGCATCGCGACGATTGGGCCGGCGCCGTGGATATCACCACGTTCGCGCCGTATAGCGTCAAGACGCCAGACGCCGACCTCGCCGACATCCTGGCGTCAGACAATCCAGACATCTGGCACAGTAACGCACCGGCCAAAGGCGGCGACGCCGCCATGATGTTCCGCAAGATTATTCAGCAGGCGCTGGAGATCAAAGAAGGCAATGTGGGTGCCGGATCGAGAGCGAAGAAGACCCACACGAAGGCCGCGACAAGCACCAAGGCCCGGAGTACCAAGACCTCGAAAAGTATGACGGCGGCGAAAAGAACAAACGCTGCGAAGTCGCCGGCCACGCGCGCGACGAAAAGCCGGTAACGATGGACTTCGACTATTTACGGTAATCAAGCGCCGGTTTGCGGTTCGCCACCCGGGTGGTGTATTTGAAGTCGGCGCCGCGCGCGCGCACGAACTCGTCGCGCGCCGCGTCGAGATGCGCCGGTGTCGTCATCAGATCGATGGTGGTGAGCGCCATCGTTTTCGCCGCAACCATCATCCCCTTCGCCCCGATCGACATGCCGCCCGCGGCGACCGCCTGCCAGCTGTGCGCCGGCGTTCCCGGCACCCACGTCGCGGCCGTGAGTTGAACGGTAGGCACCGTCCAGCTGACATCCCCCATGTCGGTTGAGGCTGAACCCATGGCCGTCTGTGGCGCCATGATCTGATTCGAGCTGTCGACCGGCGGCAGCGAACCTTCGAGGCTCTTGCGCAAGGTCTCGGCGAAGGCACGTTCGGCCGGTGTGTATTCGAACCCGCCGACCATTTCCAGCCGCCTTTGCATCACCGATACCAGATGGTTGTTCGGCAGGACGTTCCAGACCGCGCCGGTGACATCCAGTTCCATCTTGGTGTCGGTGCCGAGCGCCGCGCCGCGCCCGGCGTTGGTGATCCGCTCCCAGATGCCCTCGAGGACGCGCATGTCGTTGTGACGCGCGTAGTAATACACCTCGGCAAAATCGGGGACGACATTGGGCGCCTGGCCGCCATTGGTGATCACATAGTGAATGCGCGTGTCTGACGGCACGTGCTCGCGCATCAGATTGACCATGGCATTCATCGCTTCGACGCCGTCGAGTGCCGAGCGGCCACGATGCGGTGCGCTCGAGGCGTGCGCCGAGATGCCCCGGAACCGCACCTTGGCAGTGACGTTGGCGAGGGTGCTCGACGCCGTGACCGCGTTGCGATCGCCCGCATGCCAGCCGACCACCGCATCGACATCGCTGAACAGCCCGGCGCGGATCATGTAGACCTTCCCGGCGCCGCCCTCCTCGGCCGGCGTGCCAAAAAACTTCAGTGTGCCGCGCTGTTTGTTGGCGGCCATCCACTCCTTGACGGCAATCGCGGCAGCGGTCGATGCGGTGCCAAACAGATGATGGCCGCAGGCGTGACCAGGCCCGTTCTCGATAATCGCCTTGCGCTCGGGGGTGGCGGCCTGCGACAGCCCGGGCAATGCGTCGAATTCTCCGACGATGCCGATGACCGGTTTGCCGCTCCCCCACGTCGCCACAAACGCTGTCGGGATCTCGGCAACGCCCGCGTTGACTGCGAACCCGGCCGCCTTGAGCTGCTCTTGCAGCAGCGCGCTGCTGCGGGTTTCCTGATAGCCGACCTCCGCGAACGACCAGATGCGCATCGCGACGTCGGTGTAGTGCTGCGCTCTGGCATCAATCGACGCCATCACGCCGCGACTATCCACGCCTTGCCCCCGCATGGCTCCAACGCTGATAAAGACGATCGCCACCGCGAGAATATTTCTACGCATCTTGTTTTCCTTGCTTTCCCTGGCCGACTGATCCCTGATCCCTGATCCCTGCCCTACATCAACATCCGCTGACTCAACACCGACCACACGGCATACGACAGCCGGCGCCGGTCATGTCGTGCGATGTCCGTCCACCAGAAATGGCCTTCGATCACTTCGGTGCCGGCCGGCATCGTGCCGAGTGACAGGGGGCGCTTCTGTTCGCGCTCGTAGCGGGCCAGAATCTCAGGCGAGGGCGACTTGTTGTTGAACAGGACCACGTCGACCGGGCGCTCGATGGTGCGGCCGACCCAGGCGGCCGCTTCGCCCGCCGAGAAATCCTGCATCCCTCGCCCCTCGGTCAGCAGATTGGCGACAAGAATGATCGGGCCCTTGACCTCGGCCAGCGCTTCTTTGACGCCGTCAACCAACAGCGTCGGCATCAGGCTGGTAAAAAAGCTCCCCGGCCCGATCGTCACGGCGTCGAACGTGGTAATCGCGTCACGGACCACCGGCAGAATGTGCGCATCCGGCTCCAGCCAGAGGTCCTTGACCTGATGACCGCGCGCGTGGCCTTTGTCGACTTCAACCTCGCCGCAGTGAATCGTCCCGTCGGCGTACTCGGCGCAGAGCATCGCCTGCTCGACGCTGACCGGCCAGACATACCCGGAACATCCCAGCAATGCGCGCAGACCGCCGACCGCCGCCAGAAAGTCGCCGGTGTATTGCTGCATCATCGACAGCAGCAGGTTGCCGCCGGTATGTCCGCCCAGACGAGCGTGCTCGATCGTCGGCAGGCGCGACAGTAGGACGCGACGCGCCTCGCCCTCATTGCGGGCCAACGCCAGGGCGCAGCGCAGGATGTCGCCCGGTGGAAGCACGCCCAGCTCATCACGGAGCTGACCGGAACTGCCGCCACTGTCGAACATCGTGACCACGGCGTTCACTTGCAGCCATGGGTTGCGCTTCAGACCGCCAAGCAAGCTCGGAAGACCCGTGCCGCCGCCAAAGCACCCCACTCTGAGTTCGCGCAACCGCATGCCGGAAGGATTCTACCGCTCCCACCGTAGAATGAATTAATGGCTCACGCGCGGCGCACGGCTCTGCAGCCCATCCTTGACGATTTAATGCATGTGTTCGGTGATCGCCTCGAAGCGCTGGTCGTTTACGGGTGGCGGCAACACGGCCCGGTGCCCAGCCTGGCGCTGGTGCGGTCGCTGAGCGTTGACGATCTCAACGCCTGCGCGGCGCGCAGTGGCGCGTGGCGACGAGCGGGTGCGGCCACGCCGTTACTGCTGACCTCGGCCGACTTCGCGCGCTCGCTGGACGCGTTCCCGATCGAGTACGGGGAAATTATCGCCAGCCACGAGGTGGTCCACGGTCGCGACCCATTTGAGGGCTTGGCGATTAGGCGCGAGGATTTGCGCCGTGCCTGCGAAGTCCAGGCGAAGAGTCATCTGCTGCACCTGCGCGAGGATTACGTGGAGAGCGGCGCGCGTCCCAGTGAGGTCGAGGCGCTGGTCCGCGACAGCGCGCCCGGCTTCGCTGCGCTGCTGCGTCATCTCGCACGGCTCGATGGCGCCACGGTTACCGGCAACGCGGAATTAATCGCCTATGCCGCGCGGACGATGCGGCTCGATTCGCACGTGGTTGGCGACCTGGTGACGCTCGCCGATCCGGACGGCTTGCCGTCGGTCGATGCGGCCCGGCTGTTCCCCGGCTACCTGGCCGCTGTAGAACGCGTCGCGGAATTCGTCGATCGTTGGCGCGAAGCATGAGGCGGTTTCTTATTGTCGCGCTGCTCCTGCTCGCGCCGGCTCTCGTCCACGCCCAGGAACCGCCACCCGAACTGACGCGCCCAGTCAACGACTTCGCGAACGTTCTCGACCCCGAATCGGAACGGGAACTCGATGAGTTGATCCGCAAGTTGCTCGCGGCAAGCGGCGACACGATCGTGGTGGCGACGGTGAAAACGTTTCAGCCGTCGCCGGACATCCAGACCTATGCCACGGCGATGTTCCAGAACGGCGGCCGTGGCATTGGCCAGAAGGGCAAAGACAACGGCCTGTTGCTGGTGCTCGCGGTCGACGATCGTGAGGTACGCGCCGAGGTCGGCTACGACCTCGAAGGTTTCATTACCGATGGCTTTGCCGGCGAAACCAGCCGCCAGACCATGGTGCCGTTCTTCCGCACCGGGGATTATGGCGGCGGACTCGTCGCCGGGGCGACGGTCTTTGCGCAACGGATCGCGCAAGGTCGCAACGTCACGCTCGACGGCTTACCTGCGCGTCCGGTGCCGGCCCAGCGGCCACAGTCCGGCGGCGACTTTCCGTTCATCCTGATCATCTTTTTTGCGATGGTCCTGATTAACGTTGTGCGATCCGCGATGGGCGCGTTATTCGGCCGCCGCGGCGGCAAGCGGCGTCGAGGCTGGGGCAGCACCGTCGGGCCATTCGGCGCCGGCTACGGTGGCTGGTCGTCGGGGGGCGGGGGCTGGAGCGGCGGTGGTGGATTCGGCGGCGGCTTTGGGGGATTCGGCGGCGGACGATCGGGTGGCGGTGGTGGCGGTGGCAGCTGGTGATTTAGTGATTTGGTGATCTGGTGATTTGGTGATCTATGCCCCCCAGCTTCGCTTACATTCACCGAGGTGGTGAGAGCGAAGCTGAGAGTACAGATCGCGAGATCGCCAGATCATCAGATCATCAGATCATCAGATCTAATAGACACACATATGGGAGCAGAGATGAAAACGTTTATGCGCGCAAGCGCGGTTGCGGTCTTGATCGTCGTGGCAGCGGGGGCATCATCGGGCTGCTCGTACAACAAGTTTGTCGGACAGGAAGAAGCGGTCAAGACGCAGTGGGCGCAGGTCGAGAACCAGTTGCAACGGCGTAATGACCTGATTCCGAATCTGGTCGAAAGCACCAAGGGATTTGCGCAGCAGGAGCGCGACGTGTTTCAGGCGATCGCCGACTCGCGCGCCAAGCTGGCCGGCGCGCAGACCACCGAACAGACGATTCAGGCCGCCAACGAGCAGTCGTCGGCGCTCTCCCGCCTGCTGGTCATCGTCGAAAATTATCCGGTCCTCAAGTCCAATGAGACCTTCGCGCGTTTGATGGACGAACTGGCGGGTACCGAGAATCGGATCTCAACCGAACGGATGCGCTACAACGAGCGCGTGCAGGAGTACAACACCTCCCGCCGCTCGTTCCCCGGCAACCTCACCGCCGGCATGTTCGGGTTCAAGGAATACCCGCTCTACGACGCGCCCGAATCGGTGAAGATCCCGCCCAAGGTCGACTTCGGGCGCCCGCCGGCCGGTCAATAACACGCGAAAAAGGGCCTGCCCCTTTTCGGCGATTAACGCGCAATTTCCGCAGCACTCTCGCGGTTTTCGCGCATTTCTGGCCGGAAAAGGGGCAGGCCCTTTTTCGCTTCCAACCTCCATGCCCCTTCCACCATCCAATCAAGTGCCGGTGGACGATGTGGCCCGTGCGGCCCAGGGGGATACAAGCGCTTTTGAACGCGTTTACAGCGCCCACCTGGGCCGGGTGCACAACCTCGCCCGCCGGATGGCCGGGCCCGATGCGGCCGACGAACTGACCCAGGACGTGTTCGTGCGCGTCTGGCAGAAGCTCCAGACGTTCCGCGGCGAATCGTCGTTTGGCACGTGGCTGCATCGTCTTGCGGTCAACGTAATCATCGAGCGGTTTCGCACCCTGGGCACGGCCCGCGATCGGTTTCTTCCCGACGGTGACACGGTGCTCGAACGAATGCCGGGGAGCCTTCCGGCGAGAGGGTATGACGCGGGGATGGACATCGAGGGCGCGATGAAGCGGTTGCCGCCAGGCGCACGAGCCGTCTTCGTGCTCCACGACATTGAGGGCTACCGCCACGAAGAAATTGGCCAACTGCTCGGAGTGTCGATTGGCACGTCGAAATCGCAGTTGCACCGTGCGCGCATGTCGCTGCGCGCCCATTTGACGGCTCGGAAGGAACGACGTGAGCATGCACTGGACTGAACGGCTCTCGGATTACCAGGATCGCGAACTGACACCGGCAGAACACGCCGCGTGCGAGGCGCACCTGGCCCTATGCCAGGAATGCCGGGACGTGCTCGCCGAGCTCCTGTCGGTAACCAGCGCGGCACGTGCTGATGTCGATCGCGATCCGCCACACGATCTGTGGCCCGGCATCTTGAGTCAGATCCAAGGCCAGGGTCTCACCCGCGCGATCCCTTTTCGTCACACGCCCCGCACGATCTCATTCAGCCTTCCCCAGCTGGCACTCGCCGCTTCGTTGTTAATCGCCGTTTCCGCAGGCGTGTCGTTCGTCGCAGCCGGCCGGTCGATAGCTCGCCCGGCCCCGCAGGAGGACCCGATCCAGGCCGTCGCCGAGACCCTGACGCCGCCAGCCGCCGGTGTCGTACGCGCCAACTTCGCCGACGCGCAATTCGATCAGGCGGTTGTCGATCTCGAGAAGATCCTGCTCGACCAGCGTGCCGAACTCGACCCGCGCACGGTGATGGTCATCGAGCGCAATCTCACGGTGATCGACGATGCGATGCGACAGGCACGGGCCGCACTCGACGCTGATCCCGGAAACACCTTCCTCAATTCGCACCTGGCCGACGCGCGTCGGCGCAAGCTTGACTTGCTGCGTCGCGCGACCACGCTGGCCTCGCCTTCTGGAGATTAATGAATGATTCGGATGTCCTTTCTGACCCTCGCCGCAGGCCTCGCGGTCGCCGTGTCTCCGTTGCATGCGCAGGTTCGTTCCGTTGACACGCAGCAGGCGCCGATTCAGGCACGCCCCGGTGGCCCTGAAGGGTCTCCGCGCACCGACCAGACGACTGACGTCGTCAAGGGCACGCGCCTGGTCTTGAGCAACAACGCCGGGGAAGTTGTCGTGCGCACATGGGATCGCGATCAGGTGCGGGTGCAGGCCACCCACAGCGATCGCGAACGCGTCGAGCTCCTGACCGAGAATATGACGCTGCGCGTCCGCACCCGTGCGACCCGCGGCGCGTCGAATCTCGCCGACTACCAGATCACCGTGCCGCGCTGGATGCCGGTCAATTTGTCTGGCACCTATCTCGAAGCGACCATCGAAGGCACGGCGGCCGAAGTGACGGTCGAAACCGTGCACGGCAATGTCAAGGTGGTCGGCGGTTCAGGGACGGTCGTCGCGCGGTCGGTCGAAGGCACCATCAACATCGACAAGGCGGCCGGCAACGTCAAGGCGACGACGGTCAATGAAGGCATCCGGCTGACCAACGTCTCCGGCGACATGTCTGCGGAAACGACCAACGGAGACATCGTCATCGAGAACGCGCAGACGACGAGCCTGGAGGCGTCCACGGTCAATGGTGACGTGACGTTTAACGGAACGATGCGTGATAGCGGTGCCTATCGGTTAACCACCCATGGTGGCGATATTCGCATCGGCCTCGGTGGCGCGCCGAATGCGACGATATTTGTCCGCACCTTCCAGGGCGACTTCACGGCCGACTTTCCGATCCAGCTACCCGAAGGCCAGACGGCCCGCAGTGGCAGCAAGCGTTTCAACTTCACCCTTGGTTCCGGTGGCGCGCGCATCGAGTTGCAGTCGTTCAACGGTGACATCGTCGTCGCGCGCAAGAGCCTCATCAGCGCTGACGAGGCTCGGCGGCTCCGTCGCGGTCAGGCACCGCAGCCGCCACAGCCGCCACAACCGCCGCGTCCGCCCGGCGGAACTCAGAACTAATAACGAAGAGCAAAGAACGAAACGCCATGAACGGCGAACGATCGAACAGAACGAAAGAGCCCCGAACGGGTGCCCACGTCTGGCGCGTTTTGTCCTTTCGTTCTTCGTTCTTTCGTTCTTAGTTCTTCGTTCGTCTATGCTCTCCCCATGACCATCGCGGAGACACTGTTACCGGAATTCGACCGCGAGATGGGCGTGACGCGCCGCTTGCTGGAGCGGGTCCCGGATGGACAGTTCGCCTGGAAGCCGCACGACAAGAGCATGACGCTCGGCCGCCTGGTCGAGCATCTGGCGCAACTCCCGGGGTGGGCCAAAGTCACGATTCGTGAGCGCAGTAGCGACATGGTCACCGGCCAATTGACTGATGCCAACTCGCCGGCCACGCGCGCCGCGGTCTTGCAACTGTTCGACGCGGGTGTCGCCGAGGCCCGCGCCGCACTCACCGGGACGAGCGATGCGGAATTGCTGGCGCCCTGGACCCTGAAGGCACAAGGCAAAGAAGTCTTCACGATGCCCAAGGCGGTGGTGCTTCGCAGTTTCGTGATGAATCACATGGTGCATCACCGCGGGCAATTGAGCGTGTATTTACGAATGCACAACGTCGCCCTGCCATCGATCTACGGACCGTCTGGGGATGAAGCGTTGTGAATGTGGCGAGATCATCAGATTCGTTATACTCCGCGCATGGCTGACCACTCGCACCCCACCGGCTCTGTTTCACGTCGCGACTTCGCTCGACTATTCGCAGTAGGGGGCTCGGCGGCACTGTTCAGCCACCCGGCGTGGGCGCAGCATGCGCCCGCGATCGCGCTCCCGGCGGCGGGGGTGGCGGCCGGCGAGCCATTTTGGGCGGCGGTGCGCGCCCAGTTCGTCATGCCACCGGGGCTTGCGGTGATGAACGCGGCCAACCTGTGCCCCGCGTCGGCGCCGGTGATCGAGGCGTTAACGCGCGAGACCAAGCATGTCGACACCGATCCGTCTCAGCAGAACCGCGCGCGATTAGCGGGCGCACGTGAAGACACGCGCAAGCACCTCGCGGCGTTTCTCCGCGTCACGCCGGAAGAGATCGTCATCACGCGCAACACCAGCGAATCGAACAACCTGGTCTCCAATGGCATCGATCTCAAACCGGGCGATGAGGTGCTGATCTTCGCCGACAACCATCCGAGCAATCACAGTGCGTGGACCGAGAAGGCCAAGCGCTTTGGCTTCACCGTGAACGTCGTCGAACAAAAGAATCCGCACCCCGGTTCCGAGTATTACGTCGATGCATTCAGCCGGGCGCTGACGCCACGCACCAAGCTGCTGTCCTTCACCCATCTAACCAGTTCGGTCGGTGACCTCTTCCCGGCCACCGCGCTGTGTCGATTAGCGCGTGAACGCGGTGTGCTGTCGATGGTCGACGGGGCGCAGAGCTTTGGCCTGCTCGACGTGAATCTGGCGGAGATACAGCCGGACTTTTACACCGGCAGCGCGCACAAGTGGCCGTGCGGCGCGCGCGAATGCGGCGTGCTGTATATCAACGCACGCACGCACCATCGCATCTGGCCATCGTCGTACAGCGCGTATCCGGGCGCCATCGGCGTGTCGCGCAAGATGGAAGCGTTCGGACAGCGAGACGAAGCGACGATGATCGCGTTCAGTGAGGCACTGGCCTTTCAGACCAAGATCGGACGTGGCGCCATCGAAGCGCGCTCGCGCGCCTTGGCGCAGCAGCTGATGGCCGGGTTGAAGAAGATCAACGGGTTCACGGTGTGGACCAACCCGGCGCCGGAATTGTCTGCCGCCGTCGTCTCATTCCAACCGGGAACGCTGGACACGCGCAAACTGCTGGCAGCGCTCTACGAGAAGGACAAGGTCGGGGTCACGAGCCGGGGCGGCACTGACCGACCCGGACTTCGTGTGTCGCCGCACTTCTACAACACGCCGCAGGAGATCGACCGACTGCTGGCTGCCCTGTCGAACTATCAACGTACGGGTGTCTAGGAAACAAACACAAAGATCACGAAGTAACTAGTTATTTCGTGCTTCGTGCCCTTCGTGTTCATTTGTATTCTGACGACCGACGACCGACGACCGACGACCGACGACCGGTTCCCGGTTCCCTACTGCTGATTCGACGTCGTCGTTCGCACCGTCGGATACTTGATCCCGAGTTGTTCGAGATAGGTCGAGTACTTGGTCGGGTCGTAGTAGTACTTCTTCATCTCGGGCCGATACTTGTCGAGGATCGCCTTGTTCAGCCAGATTGGCGCCGGCGTGTCTTTGGCGATAAACGGGATGTACTTCTGGTCCTTGGTCTGGACGTTGTTGAAGTATTCCCACGCCTGCTTGACCAGCTCCGGCTTCATCACGAAATCGAGAATGGTCATCGCCTGCGCCTTGGCCCCAGCGACGACGCCCTTATGGGCGATTGGTGTCGCACTGGCGATAGCGCTCGACCAGTTGTGGCCTGGCAGGCCGGGGATGTTCGAGGGATAGCGTAAGGTCACCGTGGGGACCGTCCACGACACGTCGCCGATATCGTCTGAGCCGCCGCCACGCTTGTCTTCCTCGCGCACCGGCATGCCGATCCCTTCGATCTTCATTGCCAGACCGTCCTGGTTCGGGTTCCCCAGTTCCTTTTGCAGCGCCTTGGCCAGAGTCTGATCCGCTTCGCTCCACGTCGGCAAGCCGACGCGCTTGATGTTCTCGTACATCGTCTCGGCGGTGATTTTGTTCATGTGCTGCGGCCAGGCGGTGCCTAGTATCTTCGACGTCCACTTGGTATTGGTCATCAACGCGGCGCCTTCGGCGATCTTGTTGCCGATCTCCCATAACTCTTTGATGTGTGGATAGTCGGTTTCGCGGAAGTAGTACCAGACGCTGGCGTTGCGCGGCACGACGTTGGGCTGATCGCCGCCATTGGTGATGACGTAATGCGAGCGCTGGGTCAGGCGCAGGTGTTCGCGCCGATAGTTCCACCCCGCGTTCATCAGCTCGACAGCGTCGAGCGCCGAGCGGCCGCGCCACGGGGCACCGGCGCTGTGGGCCGTCTCCCCTTCAAAGGTGTACTCGATCGAGACCAGTCCGTTGCCGCTGCTCTCGCCCCAGTTCACCCCGAGGTTATTGCCGACGTGAGTGAACAAGGTGATATCGACGTCCTTGAACAAGCCGTCGCGCACGAACCACGCCTTGGCCGCGACCAGTTCTTCCGCCGCGCCGGGCCACAGCAGCAATGTGCCGGGCAGCTTCTCGCGCTCCATGATTTCTTTCACCGCGATCGCGGCGACGATGTTCAGCGGGACGCCGGTGTTGTGGCCTTCACCGTGGCCAGGCGCACCCGGAATGATCGGGTCGTAGTAGGCGACCCCCGGCTTCTGCGACGCTTGCGGAATGCCGTCAATGTCGGAGCCGAGCGAAATCACCGGTTTGCCGGAGCCCCAACGCGCAGCCCACGCAGTCGGGATCCCGGAAATGCCGCGTTCGACTTTGAAGCCGTTTTTCTCGAGGATGCCGGTCAGGTAGCGTGACGTCTCGACTTCCTGGAAGCCCAGTTCGCCGAAGCTGAAGACCGAGTCGACCATTTCCTGCGCGAGCTTGGCGCGCCCATCCACTTTCGCCGCCGCGTCCTTCTTCAAGGCATCAAGGCGCTGGTCGGTCGGCGTTTGCGCGAAGACAGGGAGAGCAATGAGCGACAGCAGCACAGCTGCCGCGGCGAGTGAACGAACTTGCAGCATCGAATCCTCCGTAACTATTCCTGATGACCACCGACGACCGACGACCGACGACCGACGACCGAATGGTAAAGTCTATCGACAAAGTGCCTTTTGAGTACGTGCCGCTGCCACGCTGGGCCGGCGGCCACAAGATGACGCTCTACGCGTGGGCGAAACGGCGTCAATTCCCTACTCTTCCGGAGCCGGTCGCGCGTTATTTCGACGTCGCCGCGAATGCACGGGTGCTCGCGCATTGTCATTGGCATGACGCGCCGCAATTACATCCCACGCTGATTGTGCTGCACGGCCTCGAAGGCTCGAGCGATGCCCATTACATGCGCGGGATGGCGGCCAAGGCGTGGGCGCGCGGCATGAACGTGGTGCGCCTCAACCAGCGCAATTGCGGAGGCACCGAGCATCTGTCCGAAGGGCTCTATCACTCGGGTCTGACTGCTGATCCCCTCTTCGTGCTGCGAGAGCTCATCGACACCGACGGCTTGTCTAGGCTGGCGGTCGCCGGCTACTCACTTGGCGGCAACCTCGCATTGAAGCTCGCCGGCGACCTCGGCAGCCAAGCGCCGCCCGAACTCAAAGCCGTGTGCGGCGTCTCGCCGGTGATCGACCTCGAGTGCTGCGTGCGGGCCATCGAACGCCGCGAGAATCTGATTTACGAGCTGAACTTCGTCCGCAACCTGCGCGGCCGGATGAAACGCAAGGCGCGGCTGTTTCCGAACACTTATGACCTGGCGCCGCTGCGGCGGTTGTGGAAGATCCGCGAGTTCGACGAGCGCTACACCGCGCCCCACAATGGCTTCACCGGCGCGAGCGATTACTACTATCGCGCCAGCGCGCTGCGCGTCATCGACCGGATTGCGATCCCGGCGCTGATCCTGACCGCGGCCGATGATCCGTTCGTGCCGCCCGAACCGTTCCGCGACCCGGCTGTCGCCAACAATCCCCATATCACGACGGTGATCACCTCACACGGCGGGCATTGCGGATTTATTGGTGAGGCTAAGGAGGATGACGGGTACTGGGCGGAGCGGATGGTGGTCGACTTCGTCGACGACAAGATGAAAGACGAAAGGCACAAGACAAAAGACAAAACCACACAGTTGTGATTTTTTCCTCCGCCTTTCGGCGTTTGCCTTTCGTCTTTCGTCTTTACGTGGCCAGCTTTTCTTTCAACAGCTGGCCAAAATAAGGCCCCTTCCCCTCGTCTTCGTGTTTGAAATACACGTACACGTCCTTGCACTGCCCGCTCAGGTCTTTGACCTGCTCGGCCCAGTGCGCAATGTGCTCCTCGGTATACCCCTCATCTCGCAGGCGGAGATATGCGTAATCGGCGGTCGCCATCACCGGCGTCGTTCGCTTCTCGCTATCGGCCACACATAACGCGAGATTGCGGGCGCGCAGGCGTGCATAGACCTCTTCATCGAGCCAGGAATCGTGGCGAAACTCGAACGCGGCGCAAACCCGCGGCGGCAGAACCTCGAGAAAGTCATCGAGCGCGGTTAGGTCTTTCTTAAACGTTGGCGGGAGTTGGAACAGCAGTGCACCGAGCCTGGGGCCGAGTTCCGCCGCCGCATTACAAAACGCGCGGACTGGTTCGGCGACATCACGCAGCTTGCGGTCGTGGGTGATTCGGCGCGGCGCCTTCAGCGTGAACCGGAAATCGTCCGGAACCTGGCTCGCCCAGCCAGTGACCAGCTTGGCCGTCGGCATTCGGTAGAAGGTGTAATTGATCTCAACGGTTGAGAACCGTTGGGCGTAGTAGGGCAGCATCTTCGCCGCCGACAAGTTCGCCGGATAGAAGCTGCCCTTCCATTCGACGTAGTTGTAGCCAGAGGTCCCGATCCAGATCACGCTAAAGTTTCCAGTTGACAGTTACCAGTTCAAAGGGCGCCGGTGGTATGGACCGGCACACCTCACGAACCGAGCAACTGTCACCTTTGAACTGGTAACTGGCAACTCCCGCGCCAAGCGCGGGTTTTACCAGCGCGGTTCGCGCCGGCCGCCGCCGGCGCCGCCACCACCGTAGCCGCCGCCACCGCCACGACCACCACCGCCGCCACCGCCACCAAAGTCACCGGCCGGTTTCGGCCGCGCTTCGTTGACGACCAGCGCGCGCCCTTCCATCTGGAACTGATGGAAGTCGTTGATCGCTTTCTGTGCGTCGTCGTCGGAGACCATCTCAACGAAGGCAAATCCGCGCGCCCGGCCAGTGGCCTGATCACGCATGACTCTGACGTTGTCGACTGCTCCGGCCCGGCTGAAGAGTTCGGTGAGATCCTCGTCCGTGCACTTGTAAGGAAGGTTGCCTACGTACAATCTGCGGCCCATCGCTGCGAGACCCTTTCGCGCGCTAGTCTCTATCCCAATCCGAACCCCCGTCGGCGCGCGAGCGACGTGACTTCGTGACCGGCGAGTATATAGCATCCACATGCTAGAGTCGGACCAATGTTGATCGGTCAATATGCGGCGGTTGCGCTTATCGCAGCGGCCGGGCTAGCCACGGGTTGCAGCCCCTCTCCCGACGCGAAACAGTACGAACTACGCGGGCAGATTTTGGCCGTTCGCCCCGACGCGAACGAGGTGCTGATCAAGCACGGCGACATCAAAAACTTTATGCCGGGCATGACCATGCCCTTTCGTGCAAAAAATCCGGCCGTCGTGGCCGGTCTAGCCGCGGGCGACCTGGTCACCGCGCAGCTGATGGTTGGCGTCAACGAGGCCTGGCTCGCGAAGGTCGAGAGGACCGGCACGGCACCTCTTGATCAGGCGGACCAGGCGGTCACCATCCCGCCCGCGGCGTTTGTCATGCCGCTGAAGCCTGGCGATGCAGCGCCGACCACATCGCTGATCGATGCGACCGGCAAGCCGGTCGACGTCAACTGGCGTGGCACCGCGACCGCCGTCACCTTTATCTATCTGCGCTGCCCGTTACCGCAGTTCTGCCCGCTGCTCGATCGTCGATTCGCCGAGATCCAGCGCGCCCTGCAGGCGGACCCGGCCCTGCGCGCGCGGGCGCGGCTGCTGTCGGTCAGCTTCGACCCCGCCAACGACACTCCGGCCGCGTTGCGCGCACATGCGGCCAAGCTCGGCGCCGACCCGCAACTGTGGCGCTTTGCCACCGCCTCGGCGCCGGTGGTCGATCGGTTTGCGGCGAACTTCGGGGTCAATGTGATTCGCGAATCCGACGGCACTATTACCCACAACCTCCGCATAGCTGTGATTGGCCCGGATGGCCGCGTCGTTGCCATCCATGACGGTGGCGACTGGACGACCGATCAGGTCATCCAGCAACTACAGCGGTCGCTTGCGGCGCAATGATTCCAACGCGCCGTGACTTCACCGCGCGCGAATGGCGACTGGTCGAGGAGCTCGATACGCCATTCAAAGTGCAGCGCTGGTTGAACGCCATCCCCTACAACGCCGAACGCGACGGGGAAACCCAGAAAAGCTTCCGCGAGGTGGTCCGGACCGGTACGGCGCATTGTATGGAGGCGGCGATCTTTGCCGCCGTCGTGCTCGAGCAACATGGCTACCCACCGGTGATCATGAGCATCGAGTCCAAGGACTGGCTCGATCACGTGATCTTTCTCTATCAGGAGGACGGCCGATGGGGAGCGATCGGCCGCTCGCGTGATCCGGGACTGCACGGCCGCAAGGCCGCGTATCGTTCGCCGCGCGATGTGGCACTGAGCTACGTCGAAGCCTATGTCGACTACAGTGGCCGCGTCCGGGGCTACGGAGTCGTCAATCTCGAGGCGCAACTCCCGCGCTACGACTGGCGGTTTTCCCTCAAGAATCTGTGGAAGGTCGAGCAGCTGTTGATCGACTGGCCGCATACCCGGATCAAAACGTCAGACGCCGCATTCCGCCGGATGCGGGCGCGCTACGTTTCGCACCGCGAACGGTACCAGGAAAAGCCGTGGCGCTACTTCAAAGGCCGTGACAAGTGGCTGCCTGTGCCGCCAGAATTCAGGTGAACATGCGAGCAACGCGAGGAGTCCTGCCCGACCGACGGGAGGGTCCTTCAGGGCGTGAGCGTCAGCGCCTCGAGATTGCGCCGGGCGTTGGCATGACGTGGGGCCAGTTGCAAGGCCTGCTCGAACGCGCGCCGGGCCTCGACGATGCGTCCGACCTGGGCCAGCGCGATGCCGAGATTGTTCTGCGCGTCGGCGGCGCGCGGATCCAGCGCAATCGCCTGCTCGAGCGCACCAATCGCTTCGCTGAAGCGTCGCCGATTGATTAAGGCCGTGCCGAGATTGGAGTGCGCCTCGGCCAGGTCCGGCGATGCACGCAGCGCCCGTTGATACAACCCGAGCACTGCGTCCGATTCACCTCGACGGTCAAGACCTGAGGCCAGGTTGTTGAGCGAGCGCGCGTGGAACGGATCGATCGCCAAGGCCCGCTCGTAGTGGGTGCGGGCCTCATCCCATCGGTCCTGCCGGTCCAGTACGACGCCGAGATTGTATTCAGCCACCGCGTCGCGCACGCGGATTGCTCGCCGCAACACCTGCTCCGCTTCGTCGAGCCGGCCGAGCTCGGTGAGGCTCTTCCCCTGTTCGACGAGCGTGTGGTGATCATCGGGCGCCACCGCTTCGGCCTGTCGCAGATACTCGAACGCCTCGGAGTGGAGTCCGCTGGCCTGCAGCATCGATGCGGCCTCTAACAGGACGTCGAAGCCGCGAGGACTGACGGCGAGTGCGCGGCGCACCAGGAACTCGCGCCACGCCTGATCACCGCCCCGCGCCGCCAGCGCGGCGTGCTTCAACAACAGGTCTGGGTGTTGCGATCGCGCAACCACATCGTCCAACCAGGGATCGGCGGGTGGCACGTAGGCGGGTGGCTGCCTGCCTTGCCCACTCAACTCACCGTCACTCTCCTGCACCAGTCGTTGCAAGCCGGCCTCGGCATAGCTGGAGACAGCCAGACCGCGCCGCGCCACCTTGCCACCAATCATGAACGGCTGGGGCTGGGGAGCGGCAGCCGCACGGCGATATGCGCTGCGCGCATCGGCGCTGCGGCCGTCCTTCAGCCGTAAATCTGCCAGGTGCAGCCACGCAAGGGCGTGGCTGGCATCCAGAGAGGTCACGCGCTGCAGCGCCTCAGCGGCGGCCACATGATGGCCACGTTCCGCGAACAGCAGCGCGCGGTAGTACGGCCACCGCGGATCCGCCGGTTCGAGTCGTTCCGCGACGGCGTAGACCCGCTCGGCGAGCGGAGAGAGGAGCGCCGCCTGGTAGGCCTTGCCAAGGGCGCCCACCGCAGCAGCCGACGCAGGCTGCGAGCGCGCCTGCGCATCGGCGGCGGCAATGGCGTCCCAGACCGGTGCGAGCGTTGATGCCCGTTCCGGGAGCGCTGGAAGAGACGACGATTGCGAACGGCGCACCCACGCGCCGCTGGCGAACCACGCCGCCAGCGCGACGACCGCGATCAACGCGGCCAATCTGGTCATCGCGTGTTGAGCCACACCGTGACGCGCGACATGCGATCGTAGGGACCACTCATGTGGGCGCCGCCGGTGACCAGGTCGGGGCGTTGGTCGCGATTGAGATCACCGACCGCCAGTGTGAGCAGGTGGGTCGGCGTATTGGCGTGGTCGTGCATGGTGAACTGCATCCGCCCGTCGTTCTCGAACCAGACCAGGCTTTGCGATTCCGCACGCGCCCAGTCGTTATAGGCACTGACGACGACGATATCCAGGTCGCGGTCGCCATCGAGGTCGACCGCCTGCGGACTCGACGCGCCGGCAACATCGGCAATTCGGTGATAGGCGAACGACGCATTGCCCGTGTTCTCGAGCCACTGCACGCCGTTCCAACTCCGCCCTTTCGGCGGGGCGTAATCGAACGCGTCGCCGTTGCTGTAGAGCACGTCAACATCGCCGTCCTGGTCGAGATCGGTCACCGAAATCCAGCTCGAGCCAAAGTCTTCGTTGCTGGCGCCAAAGATCCGCTTCGCCATGAAGCGGCCGCGCCCATCGTTGAGGAAGACATAGATCTCTTCCCATTCCTGGCTGACCAGCGACACGATGTCCTGGTCGCCATCACGATCGACATCGGCAATCACCGCGTTAATCGGGCCGGAGAGTTGTTGCAGCGGGTGACTGGCGAACTGCCAAGACCCAAGGTTCTCCATCCACCGGGTCTCGCCCTGGTCGTAGCCAAACTGCGCGACGGCCAGATCGAGGTCGCCGTCGCCGTCGAGGTCGCCGGCTTCAACATCGGACACGCGCGTCACATTTTCGGCGAGCACGCGCTTGGCAAAGGTCGAACCCGCACCCTGCTCGAGCACAATCACTGCGCCGATCTTGGCGTTGTTGGGAGCGATCGCGCCGAGACTCGCGACCAGCAGATCGACATCGCCGTCACGGTCGAAGTCGACCGCGGTCACATGCGCCGGCCCGGCGACCTCGGCGAGCGTGGTCTCAGTGAACTGGCCGGCAGGGGACTGGCGGAGCCAGCCGATGCGGTTGACCGCGGCGTCGGCGACCACCACATCGATCAATCCGTCTGCATCCAGATCGACGATCGTGACGTGGGCGATCAGCGGACGGTCGTCACGGCCGACGGCGGCGCCGATCGGGCGCGCCGTGAACAGGTCAACACGCGGACCGCGCGCCACCACACCCGCGTCGCGAATCATCGTCGTCACATCCACCGGTGCGGGCGCCATCACCTCGCCGACACTGAGCCCGGCGCGCCACAACTGAATGGCGACGATCACCGCGGCCGTGCCGATCACAGCCGCGGCGGCAAGGACGTGACGTTTCATCCAGCGGTGACGCGGGCGACCTTGAGAATCTTGATCGGCGGGGTCAATCGCTGCGCTTCAGGATTGCTGGTGCGGTTGGTCGAGGAAGGCGCCATCTGGATCTTGCCGACGATATCCATCCCGGACACGACGCGGCCGAATGCGGCAAAACCCTGCCCGTCGGGATTACGCAGGCCGCCGAAGTCGAGTGAGGGCTGATCGTTGATACAGATAAACCATCCGGACGTCGCGCTGTCGGCGGCGCCGCGCGCCATCGAAATCACACCATCGCGGTGGGTGATCCCAGTGACCGTGGTCCGCTCGAGTGGGATCGGGGCAAAACCCGCTTTCGATTTCTCCGCGTTGACGCCAGCCTGGATCACCTCGATCTTAATGACGCTCTCCGGCTGGTTGTCGATCTTCACCGTGCGGTGCCATGTGCCACCGTCGTAATGCCCGGCGTCGACGTATTTGAGAAAGTTGGCCGCGGTGATCGGCGCCTTGGCCGCGTCAACCTCGACGATGATGTCGCCGAGTTCGGTCTGCACGCGCACGCGAACCGGCGCCGTCTGTGATGCGGCTGGCGCGCTGGACAGCGCCACCACAGCCAGCATTAGCCCCGCGACTAGCCCACTGCGTTTGCTCATAGAGGTTCCCCGCCAAAACATCGGGCCACCGAGTCGCAGAGACGCGGAGAAATTGATTCTCTCTGTGTCTCTGCGTCCCTGTGGCGTCCGGTTACGTCAAAAGCGATAGGTCGCCGCGAACTGGAACTGCCGGCCGGGGAAGACGGCCGACCCGCCGGCATGTTGTCCAAACTGGGCGTTGCCGATCTGATTGAAATAGCCATCCGACAACAAGTTCTGGTTATTGAACGCGTTGAACATGTCGGCCCGGACTTCGATCTTGTTTGGGCCGATGGCAAAAGCGCGGGCCACTGTCACGTCCGCGTAATTGATAAACATGCCGCGCGCGGTGTTGCGACCGCCCGGCCGACTCGCCTGGCAGCCGCGTGAGTTGCAGCCTGAGGTTAAGCCGCCGCCGGTCGGGTCACCGGCGTAGCGAATCGAATAGGGGCTGCCGCTCTGGTGGTGGGACACCGCACTGAGCCGCCATCCGCCAAGGACCGGACCGCTGCCGGGGACGTTCCATGTCGTGCTGGTGACCAGGTTATGCGGCGTCGACGCACCCGACGGCCCGCGGTCGAGTTCTGGGTTGGAGCTGTCCTCCGGAGAGAACCAGTGATTGAGCCGATCTTCGGAGCGTGACATCGTGTACGACACCGACAGGGTCAACGGCGTCGTGCGATGCACGCCGGACACGCGCACACCCTCGTACCAGAAACGCCCTTCGTTGGTCAGCAGGTCCATCCGCCGGAAGCCGTTCGGGCCTGGGCGTATCGCACGTGTAGCGTCAGCCTGCGCCTGGGTGCGAATCGTCGACCCGTTAGCGGCGTTGAGCACATCTTTAGGAATCGGCGCCGCATGATTCATGTCGAGGAAGCCATGCTTGGTGCCGCGATTGATGTTGGCGTCGACCGCGACACTCGTGCGCGGCGTCAGCATCCGCTGGAAGCCGAGGCTCGCAGTCCACGCATGTTCGTTTTCAAGGTCCGGCGAGATCTCCTGAATGTCACGGGCTGGGAGGACCGCGCCAGGGGGAAACGCCGGGAGAGCATTCGGAAAGGTCGGGAACAGCGGATCAGACGGCGTCAGCGACACAGTGACCTGCCCATTACGGCCACCAACGCCGCCTTTGACGATGGTGAAGATCGGATGCTGCTGCGTGAAGCGACCGAAGCCGCCGCGGACCGCCCACTTCTGATCGCCCTTCGGATCCCAGGCGAACCCGACTCTCGGATCGAAGTTATTACCGTCGGTCCCTGCCGGCCAATCAGGGATGTCCTTGACCAACTCAACGTCGTAACGCAGGCCGAGATTGAGCGTCAGGTTGTTGCGAATCCGCCAATCGTCCTGAATGAACCCGCCGATGACGTAGGCCTTGGGATACATCAGGCGCGCCTCCGGGGTCAGCGCAAATGACTGGCGAAACTGAAATGGATTCGGGGCGGTCGTCGGCGGCCCGCTGAACAGGTAGACGCCGTTCTGCAGCGGCTGAAACAGTTGCGTGGTCACGTCATAGGTCAGTGAGCCGCCGGCCTTGACGCTATGGTTGCCGGCCCACAGCGACATCGTGTTCGAGATGTCGAACGTCTTCTCCGGTAGCACCCCCCAGGTGCCTTGGTCGTACCCGCCACTGTTGGCGTAGGTCGCCCGCTGAATGGACACGCAGTCGCACTTCGCCGCCCGGCGATCGGTGTAACGCGAATACTGAGACCGCACCTCGTTCAGGAAACGATCCGAAACCACCGTCAGGAACGTGCCATGGACGGTGTCGACGTTGTTGTCCCACAGGAAGCCGGTGCCGGGCAGATTCAGTCCGCCGCTTTCGTTGTCTTTCTTCCAGCGCACCATGTTGTAGCGGACGCCGAGCGAATTCTTTTTCGAGAAGCGCACGTCACCTTTGAAGTGCCCCTGGTGCTCGTCGGCTGGGGTCGGCACGACCTCGCCAAACGCCACCGGTGACGTCACGACGACCTGGCTGCGTTCGCGACGCCGTTCGTAGCTGCCGAAGTAAAACACCTTGTCGTGGACGAGCGGACCACCGACGGTGCCGCCGAACTGCTGTTGGTTATACGGCGCTTTCTTCGGCGACAACGGCGGCGTCGCATCGAGGTCGCCCGGGCGAATCATGGCGAAGACCGAGCCATTCAGCTCGTTGGTGCCGGTTTTGGTAATCATGCTCGCGACACCCGCGGAGTGGCCGCCGAATTCGGCCGAGAACTGATTGGTGATCAGTTGCACTTCTTTCACGGTCTCGATGGCAAAGCCGCTCGACCCGAGTTGCGGCGCACGCTGCAGCGTCAACCATTTGGAGTGATTGTTGGTGCCATCGACGTAGGTGCCGAAGTTCCACACCTCGCCGCCGCCAACGTTGACGGCGTTGGAGCCTGGTCCGCGTGCGACGACGTTTGAATCCAGGGTCAGTAGCCTGAAGTAGTTGCGCTCCTTGACCGGCAGGTTCTCGAAGGCGGTGCGGTCAATCGTGCTGGTGACTTCTGACGACGTGGTCTGGACGATCGGCGCGTCGCCGGCGACGGTGATCGTTTCCTGGACCGTTGATAACTTCAGCGCGAAGTTGAGGACCACCCGCTGGCCAGCGTTGAATGCGAGATTCTCGCGAACTTCGGTCGCAAACCCGGGCATTTCTACTTGAACGCGGTAGCGGCCCTCAGGCGGCAACGCGCGGATGACGAAGCGTCCGTTTTCGTCGGTCGTTGCCGTTCGACTCAGGCCGGTCGAGGTGTTGTTGACCGAGACCGTGACGCCGGGCAGCACCGCCTGCTGCGCGTCCATCACCACGCCTTCGAGAGCGAATGTCGGGTTCTGCGCGACTGCCACTCGTGGGGCACTTGCAACTAGGACGAGTAGCAGGACCAGTTCGAATCGGCGAATCTTTCGACCTTGCATAGTGTTGCCTCCGCGTTCCGCACCAAAAGACAAAAGGGCTGCCGCCAGCCCGACAGGAAGTGCGCAGATGGTAGCACCTCTGCGACCTGCCGGCTGCACGCCGGTCACGCCGGTCACGCCGGCACGCCGGCACGCCGGTTAGCGGGTTAAGGTCTCGACCGCGTAGAGCGAGGTGCGGGCGGTGATGAAGAGCGTCGTTCCCTGGCTGCCGCCGAAGGTCAGGTTGGCACCCGCCTCGGGCAGCAGGATGCGCGCGATGAGGCGACCATCGGCGGCGAACACCTGAGCGCCGTCGCCTGAACTGGCCCACACCCGTCCCGCACGATCGCAACGAATGCCGTCGGGTGCGCCTTTATCGAGCGTCGCGAAGACGTCGCCGCCGCTCACCGTTTCCCCTTTGACGGCGAACACCCGGATGTGACGCGGCTTGCCGGAATCGGCGACGTAGAGTTGTGACTCGTCAGGAGAAAAACACAGGCCGTTTGGCTGGTCGAAGTCCCTCATCACCGCGGTCAGCGCCTTGGTGCGCGGGTCGAACCGGTAGACATAGTTGCCCGCTTGTTCTTTCTTGCGCGGGCCCAGTCCGTACGCCGGATCGGTGAACCAGATGCTGCCATCGGATCGCGCGATGACGTCGTTGGGCGAATTGAGCGGCTTCCCCTCGAACTGATCGACCAGCGTCTCGACCGTGCCGTCACGCGCAGTCCGCGAGATGCGGTGCGACGAATGTTCGGCAGTCAATAGCCGCCCTTCCCGATCGAACGAATTGCCGTTGGCGTTATTCGATCCGGCGCGGTAGGTCGTGACGCCGGTGGTCCGGTCCCACCGCTTCAACTCATTGGCAGGAATATCGCTGAAAATCAGGAAGCCATCGACATGCCACGCCGGCCCTTCGACGAATTTCAGATTCGTCGCGAGCCGTTCGACCCTGGCGCCGGCCGGGAAGATCTTCTTGAACGTCGCCTGGTCGACGACGACGAAATCAGCAGCCGGCGTCATTTGCAGGACCGCGAGGAGGAGGACAGCGAGGACTTTCACCACCTGGCATCGGCTACTGAGTCAACGCCTGATAAACCAAGTTGCGTGACAGGTCGCGGATCTCATCGTTGACACGACCGCGATGCTGGAGGCGAGGCGGCCCTCGTCGATGAAGCGTTGCATCCCGGCGTCCAGGCGCTTCAGCCGATCCGCGGACACACCAACGGACTCCGGTGACGCCTTGCCGAGATCGCGGCCGTTTTCGGCCGCGATCGGCGCGAGCGCAGTGAAGGCCAGGACCAGGACGAGCGGACGAAAGACACGTCTCACGGCACTGACCTCCACGACACAGGCGAGGATAATGAAGCGTGGTTACTTCAGCGCGTTGTAGACCGCTTCGACGTTGGCTTTCAGACGCGCCGGCTGGGGCGCAGCATAGCCGGTGTAAGTGGCCGGCATCTTCCACTCGGCGATGATCTGCTCGGGCGAACTGCCCGCCTTCTTGGCGGCCTGTACGGTGGCGGCAAACTCTTTATTGAACTCAGCGTACTGCTTGAGATCGTCCACCGTCATCACCGTGCTGTGACCGGTAATAATCGAGTCACCCGCGTTGAGCGCGGCTGCCGCTTTCGCCAGCGTGTCGCCAATTTCGATGCCGCTGCCGCCGTTATTGACGTCGAGGAGCGGCAAATTCTTGCCTGAGAAAATATCGCCAGCGTGCACGTAGCGCAGCGCCGGGAACACCACCCAGGCGTCGCCGTTGGTGTGGCCGCGGCCAAAGTAATGGAGATCGACCTGGTCGGCGCCACGACCAAGCGTCAACCGATCGGTGAAGGTACGCTGTGGCAGTCCCCGCCCGTTGCTATTTTTGAAGATCGTCAGCGCCGTCTGCTGCTCGAGCGGAATCCCTGTGACCGGCTTCATCTGCTCGGCATTGGTCTTGGTGTTGGCGTGAGCAATGATCTCGACCGTCGCGGGGAAATCGGGATTGCCTCCCAAGTGATCGAAATGCGTGTGCGTATTGATCACCGTGGTGATCGGCTTGCTGCTGATCTCCTTGATCTTGTCGAGCAGCGGCTGGCCCCATCCGGGGATTTTGGTATCGACGACGACAATGCCGGTCGACGTGACAAACACCGCCGTGTTGCCACCACCACCTCTGAGCAGGAACAAGTTCTCTTTGAGCTTCTCCATCTCGACAACGCGGGGTGCCGCGGGCTGTTGCTTGCCGGCAACGATGGCAGAGAAAAAGCCGGCGGCCACGAGGACACTGAGCGCGATCGGGCGAGCCATCACACGGAATCTATTCGCTACATTCATTTCACTGCCACCTTCACCAATGCCGGACAGCCGCATCAGAGGCTCCCTTGGACGCACACCGCCGGGTTAACGCCGGTAACGTAACACAGTCGGCCGAGCCGCCGGGGTGCGCATCCTGATGGGAGGACCGCTAGTCGAGGTCGAACCCGCGCAACGGTTTGGACACCGGTTCCTTCTTCGCTTCCTTCAACGCCTCTTCAAAGCGTCGCGACAACGCGTCGCCGCGCGTCTTCTCGTCGCTCACCGACTGTTCGAACAGCGCCTCACGCCGAGCCGCCTGGTCGGCAAGAATCCGCTGCGCGTCATTGAGCTCGGGACGCTCAGCACTCGGTGCCTGCCGGTGCTCAGTGATCCGGCCGAGGTTGGTATCGATGACCAACGTCGCGTGACAACAGGGGCAGGTCACCTCGAGCTCGCTTTTCAGCCGCGCCATAACCACAGATTACACAGATTACACGGCCGGCAGGGCTGCGTAACTGGCTCCTGGCGCGGATGGTACACTGACAGGCGACTCATGGCGCAAGACGACGGCGCTCGCTGGCACAAACTGCGGGTCGTCACCTACAACATCCATCGCTGCCGCGGTCTTGACGGACGGACCCGTCCCGAGCGCATCGCCGAAGTGATAGCGGCCATCCAACCGGACATCGTTGCGCTGCAGGAAGTGATCGGGGCCAGCCCCCTCAAGCCGGGCCAGGCGGCCGAAATCGGTGCAGCGCTGGGCATGGGGTGGGTCATGGCGCCGGCGCGCCACCTCCGCAACGCCCTCTTCGGCAATGTCGTGCTCAGTCACTTCCCGGTCAAGCATCACCAGCAATACGACTTGAGTTGGAAAACCTGCGAACCGCGACTCGCCCAGCGGGTCGATTTTCAGATCGGTGACAACGAAGTCCTGCACTTTTACAACGTGCATCTCGGCACCGCGCTGCTCGAACGTCGCGATCAGGCCAAGCGTCTCGCCACCGCGGTGCATGATCGCCGCGTCGTCGGGCCGAAGATTGTGCTCGGAGATTTCAACGAGTGGGCGCGCGGGCTGACCAAGGACGTGCTCGCAGAAAAACTGCATAGCATCGACCTGCGCAAACACCTGCGGCGGATTCGCACCTACCCAGGGTTCTTCCCACTGGTCCACCTCGATCACATCTACTACGAGGGCGCGCGGGTCGAAGTGGACAAGGTCTGGGTCCCGACCGATCGCCTCGCGAAGATGGCGTCGGACCATCTCCCGCTGATTGCGGATTTGAGGATTCGATTCTAGTTCGGGATTACGCAGAGACAGGTATCCGCAGATTACGCAGATTACGCAGATCTTCAAGGGATCTTGCGTCACGCGCATCCGCGGTCCACACCTCGGCGCCTCGACACCCCCTAAAGAAATCTGCGTAATCTGCGTAATCTGCGGATAACCCCTCGGCGGAATCCTCCTTGACCCATTAGCTAGCCCCGTGATATCACTTTGCTATCCAAGGAGGCACCTCGATGATTCGCGAACGCGAATACCACGGTCTACCCGGTATCCCGGTCCTACTGCTGCTACTGGTCGTCAATCTGGCCTTGCTCGGCGCCCTGATTTCAGGCATCGACGCCGCACTGCCACTGAGGGCCGTCCTCGCCGGCATTGCGCTGGCGACCGGCGTCTTCCTGCTGTTCGGCTTGTTCATGGTCCATCCGAACCAGGGCAAGGTTCTGCAGCTGTTCGGCCAGTATCAGGGCACTGCCAAGCTGCAAGGACTGCGTTGGGCCAATCCGCTGCTCATGAAGAAGGCGGTGTCGCTTCGCGTCCGCAATTTCGAAAGCTCGCGGTTGAAGGTGAATGACAACGACGGCAACCCGATTGAAATTGCCGCGGTCGTGGTCTGGAAGGTGGTCGAAACCGCCGAAGCCATGTTCGAAGTGGACGACTACGAAAACTACGTCCACGTCCAGACCGAATCGGCGCTGCGCAATCTCGCGACCAGTTATCCCTACGACGCGCACGACGAAAACATGGTCTCGTTACGCGGCCACACCGGGTCGGTGGCCGAGCACCTGAAGCGCGAGATTCATGAGCGGTTGTCGAAGGCCGGCGTCGAGGTGATCGAGGCGCGCATCAGCCACTTGGCCTACGCCCCGGAGATTGCCGCCGCGATGCTGCAACGGCAGCAGGCCGGCGCGATCATTGCCGCGCGTCAACGCATTGTCGAAGGCGCGGTCGGGATGGTCGAAATGGCGTTGGGTATGCTGTCGGCGAAGTCGATTGTGACGCTCGATGAAGAGCGCAAGGCGTCGATGGTCAGCAATCTACTGGTCGTGCTGTGCGGCGAGCGAGGCGCGCAGCCGATCATCAACACCGGCACTATTTATCAATAGGCCGATGACCGATCGGAAGGCGTTTCTCCTGCGGATTGATCCGAAGCTGCTCGAGGCGGTGCAGCGCTGGGCGGATGATGACTTGCGTAGCTTGAACGCGCAAATCGAATTTCTCCTGCGCTGTACGCTTCGAGAGGCGGGCCGGATCAAGGAGGTGCCGCCGAGAAAGGCGTGAGGCCTAGCCTTCTTCTTCGAACTCGCCGTCGATGATCGTCCCCAAGCGCGTCGACGGACGCAGCGCTTCGCGGTAATCGTAGAGGGGCAGATCCTTGACGTGCAGCGGATTCACGCACCCCGGTGACACCGTGTCGAGGACGACGGTCACCGGACTGCCTGTGGTGCCTTCACGAAACGAGAGACGGCAGCCGCAAGCGAGACGCGCGTGTTGAAAACCTTTCATGACTGAAAGGATCTTACTACAGCAGCGCCTTGATCTCTTTCTCGAACACCGACTTCGGCGCGATGCCTAAATGCTTCTTGCAGACGCGTCCGTCCTTGCTGATCAGGAACGAGGCGGGGATCCCCCAGATCGGCCCGTAGGCGTCCTGAATGTCCTCGCGGCCGAGGCCAAGCAGAATCGGATAATTCATCTTGTACTCCTTGGCGAAGGCACGCGCCTTGGGCGCGTCGTCGTCGACGGAGTAGCCGATCACGGTCAGGTCGTTCTTGTACTGATTCTGCAATTCGACAAACGCCGGGATCTCGGCTTTACACGGTCCGCACCACGTCGCCCAGAAGTTCAAGAGCAGGATTTTGCCTTTGAACGACGCCATCGACACGTCTTTGTTGTCGAGATCCTTCACCGTGAAATTGAGCTTGGCCGGCTTGGCGTTGGCCATGCACGCCGCCCCGTCTTGCTCGTCCTCGAAACCGGAGGGCACCGCATCGGTCGCGTGCGACGACACCGGTTCGATCATCTCCGCCCGGGCAGGCTCGGCTTCGAGATCGTGCTGAAAAATAAATGGCACGCTGACGGCGAGCAGCGCGATCACCGTCGCGGCCATTGCCGCCAGTCGCAGCTTCGAGCTTGGCTGATCCATAAAGCTATTTTGCCTCATCGCTTCGTGGATAGCTACGGCATGCCTGCAGGGCTAGCTATTGAGCGTCCCGCTCACCCGCTCGAACAGCAGATGGTCGGACCACGATTATTGGGTGGCGCGAGCGAAGTAATCGCTGATTCGCTCGAGTTCACCCGCGGGTAGGCCACGCGCGATCAACGCATACGAATCGCCGCGTGCATTCCACAGCCGTTCGACGTGACCCAGTACTGCGACGTCCTCAGGCGCACGTTCGGACCCCTGCGTGATGTAGAGCGAGACGTCGTGCTCGCCGGTTCGATAGAGCAGGTGCGCATGATCACCCAGCCAGAAGGGACACCGTCGTGCCGAGACCAGCGTAATTCCCGCCTCCGCGCTCGAGGGAGGGACGGTCACGCGCCAGCCATAACGCTCCGAGTAGGCACGCTGCAGCTCCTGTGGGTTCGCCGAATCAATCGAGCCCAGTTCGATGACGAAGCAACGGACGTGATCGAGCGCGAGCTGGGCGGCAAACAGCACGTTCGATTGCGGGACGACAAATTCAAACGCCGTGACCAGGAGCACCACCACTGCAGCGGCTGCAGCCAATGCACTGAGCCGACCGCGCCAGCGCAGGGCGCGTTTAGGCGTGGGTTCCAACGTCGCGACGATGCGCGTCCGCAGGCCGGGCGGCGCGGCGATCGCCAAGTGGGCGGCGCGCGCCCGCACCAACATCCGCCCAACACGTTCCGAGACGACCCGGTCCTGGCAGACCGGACACTGGCTGATGTGGGCGTCAACCATCGCCACGTCGGCGGGGCTGGCTTCGCCGTCCACGTACGGTGTCAGTAGCGACTCGATTCGGCGACAGTCAGACACAGATTTCATTTACAACACCAGCCCGACAGGGCGACCACAGGCTGCGTGTATCCACTGAGACATCCGCTATTCATCCGCGGTTCCCTCAGTGTGATCTGTGTGCACTGTGGTTATGACGCGTTGGGGACGGTTTCGTTGCGCGGAATAGACCGTGGCCAGCGACTGATGCAGCAGCTTCCGGCCTCGCGAGATCCGCGACATCACCGTGCCGACCGGGATTTCCAGCACGTGCGCAATCTCCTGGTACGACAGCTCGTCGACATCGCGCAGCCAGACCGCTTCGCGAAACGTGGCGGGCAATGCGGTCAGCGCGTCCTCGAGTTCGGCGTCGAAACTCGCCCGCAGCAGCAGCGTCTCGGGGCTTTCAGCCATCGAGGCCATCGGGCCGCCGCTCAGTTCCGCCGCTTCTTCGACGGCATTCGAATCAAACGACACACGCGAGCGGGCCCGATCGCGCTGCCGATTGCGCCACGTGTTGTGGAGAATCGTAAACAGCCAGGCCTTGAGGTTGGTGCCGTCGGTAAACCGGCCACGCGCCCGGAAGGCCTTCAGATAGGTGTCCTGCACGAGATCCTGTGCGCGGTCGGCGTCGCGGGCGAGTCGCAAGGCCGTGCCATACAGGCTATCGAGCAGCGCTAACGCGTCGGCCGCGAAAGCGTCGGTTTCAGTCGAGGAGGACTGGCGTCGGCCGAATAACATGGCTGGTCGGCGCCGTCATGGATATAAACACCGCGGCCGGTGATTTATTCCTAACGGACGTCCAGAGTATAGGACAAAGCGGCAGGTGTGAATCTTGCTGGTAACGAGGCATTCCGTACCCGAAGTAAGATGCCTTCCAGGAGTAGGTCATGAACATTTGCACGCCGGGCCGGGCGCTGTCGGCGCCTCTGTTGCTCGCGTTATTTGCGGCGCTGTCGGTATTCGGCGGTGCGCGGACGGCGTCGGCGCAGACGGAATTTGCCCCCTACTACGGGAAAAACCAGATCCGCTACGACGACTTCAAGTGGCAGATCTACACCACCGACCACTTCGAAATCTATTACTACCCCGAGATCGAGCCGCACCTGGAAAGGGTCGCGAGCTACGCCGAGAGCGCCTACCAGCACGTCAGCTCCGAGCTCAAACATGACCTCGCCTACAAGGTCCCGCTGATTCTGTTTTCGACGGCCAGCGAGTTCTGGCAGCAAAACGTGATCCCCGGTGCCGCCCAGGAAGGCGTCGGCGCGTTTGCCGAACCCAGCCGCTACCGCATCGTCATGCCGATGGACGAACCGTCGGACCTGCTCTACCGACTGACCGTTCACGAACTCACCCACCAGTTTCAGTTCGACATCATCCCGACTTCGCTGATCCGCAACAACATGCCGCTGTGGGTGTTTGAAGGCATGTCGGATTACATGACCGGCGTGTGGCGCGCGATTGACCTGATGACCGTGCGCGATGCCGCGGTGGCCGACATCGTGCCGAAAATGTCCGAGCTGCAGGGTTACGGCAACTTTGGCAATCCACGCCTGATTTACAACCTCGGCCATGCCGCGTTCGAGTTCATCGAAGCGCGATGGGGCAAGGAAGGCGTGCGCCAGTTCGTCTTCGCGCTGCGCAAGAGCGTGATCGGCGGCGGCGAGAACGCGTTCAAGGAAGCGTTCGACATGGACGCCGAAGAGTGGGATCAGCAGTTCGACCGCTATCTGAAAGACCGCTTCAAGCCGTTCCGCGACAAGGAACGGCCAGCCGACTACGGCCGCGACCTGGCGCCGAACCCCGAGAAGACTCGCTACTCGCAGATTTATTCCGTGGAGCCGTCGCCGTCCGGCGACCTGGTCGCCGCGATGAGCGGCAACCGCCGCGACCGCGAACTCGACATCCTGCTGCTGTCGACCAAGGACGGAGCGGTGGTGCGCAACCTCACCAAGGGGTTCGACCAGAACCTCGGCTTTGAATCGATCCCCCAACCCGGCATGCGCTTCAATACCGTGCCGTGGATGTCGTGGTCACCGCAAGGCGATCGTCTCGCCTACTTCGTGCGCACTGAAAAGGACCGGTCGCTGGTCCTGCAGAATGTCATTTCGCGAAAGATCGAAGTGCGGATTCCGATGCTGACCGTCGACTCGCCGGAATCGCCCGACATTTCCCCGGATGGACGCACCGTGGCGTTTGCGGCGGCGACGGGCATCGTCAACGACATCTTCACGGTCAATCTCGAGACCAAGGAAGTCGTCAACCTCACCAAAGACGAATTCGCCGACTACTCGCCGACGTGGGCGCCGGATGGCCGGACGCTGGTCTACCTCAAACGCGTCAGCGGTAACGAAAAGTTATTCCGGCTCGACCTCGCGTCCGGCAAGAGCACGCAGCTGACCTTCGGCACCCACGACGACAGCGGCGCGCAGTTTGTCGATGCCGACACGCTGGTCTTTACCTCGACGGCCACCGACCCAGCCAAGCCCATTGATCCGGATGTCGCCAAGAACGGCACCGTGCACAACGTCTGGACCCTCAGCATCAAGACCGGTGAGTTGCAGCAATACACCGATGCCCTGGCCGGCAACTTCTCGCCGATCATTCTGAACGGACCGGACCCGAGGCGGATCGGCTTTGTCACCTACTACAAGGGTGAATACGGCTTGCATACGCTCGACCGCAAAGAGCCGATTGCCAAAGCGGCGTCGGCGGATTTCGGTGCCCCGGGACCGGTGATCGACTTCCAGGCGCCGATGACCCATACGCTGGTCGCCGAAAACCAAAAGAAAAAGGGCAAGTTCGAGAAGATGTTTCTCGACGGCCGCCCGCCGGTCAACGTCGGCGTGACCAGCGGGGGCGACTATTTCGGCGGCACCCAGGTCACCTTCACTGACGTGTTAGGCGATCAGCAATTCAGCATGTTTGCCGCGTCCGAGTCGCAGTACCGCACGATGTCGGTGAACTACCTGAACCTGGAGCAGCGGTTCCAGTACGCGGTGCAGGGGTTCTCGCAAACGCAGTTCTTCTACGGCCAACTCGATGGGCTGTTCTACGACCAGGGCTTCCTGCTCGATCGCGACCTGGCCGTCGCCACGCGCACCTTGCGTGGCGGCACCGCCTTCGGCATCTACCCGTTCAATCGCTACCGTCGCGTGGAGTTCTCCGGCGGCGTGGTGAACTACCAGGAACGCTTCGATGATCCGGAAGTCGCCGCGTATTCGCAGCGCTTCCAGGAAGAACAATACGGCCGTCAGATCTTCAACAACGGGACGATGGTCCCGCTTGGAATCAGCTTCATCCAGGAAACGACGGTGTTCCGCGAGTTTGGACCACTCGCTGGCAGCACGGTCCGCGCGCACTACGAAGGGGCCCCCAAAATCGGCGACAAGACGTTGTCGCGCCAAACGGTCGACATCGATGCGCGCAAGTACTACCGTCTCGGGGGCAGCGGCTTGTTCGCGATGCGGGCGAAAGGTTTCCGCAGCTGGGGCGAGAACCCCGACTTCACCTATTTTGGTGGCAATTCCGAAATGCGTGGCTACGACTACCGCTCGTTCCTCGGGCAGGATGCGTTCTTCCTCAATGCCGAACTGCGCTTTCCGCTGATTGAAGCGATGGCGACCCCGATCGGGATCCTCGGTGGCATTCGCGGCACGCTGTTCGCCAACTTCGGTGGCGCCAGTTTCGGTGACACGGGGTTCAAACCGTATCGGAATGACGACACCATCGAGACGCCGATCATCCGCACCGTCCAAACGCAGACTGCCATTGTCCCGGTCTTTGGCGAGCCACGCGTGGTGTCGGGGCTCCGGCTGATCGATTCGCGGGCGTCTTACGGGGTCAGTCTCCAGACGTTTGCGCTGGGTTTCCCGGTCCACGTCGACTGGTCATGGCGCACACTCCTCAACCCGGGTTGGGAAGACGTGGTGTTCGCGCAGCAGGGTGGCAGCGCCGCCTTCCGGAAGCCCAAGGTCACGTTGTGGATCGGCTACGACTTCTAAAGAGTCACCAGTTGACTGTTGCCAGTTCAAAAGGGGCGCGGAGGTCTCCAAAGCGCTGGCAGGACTCGGCCAGCGAAACGGCGCAAGTCGTTCTGCCCAACGATTCCAATCCCCTCGGCTACATTCTCGGCGGCACGGTGATGCACATGATCGACATCACTGGCGCGATCGCGTGTCATCGCCACACCAATAGCCTGGCGCTGACCGCGGGCGTCGACAGCCTCGACTTCCTGCACCCGATTAAAGTCGGCGACATCATCATCCTCAAATCGCGAGTGACGGCGACCTTCGGCACCTCGCTCGAAGTCGAAGTCGAAGTGTTCTCGGAAGCCATCACCAGCGGCGAGCGCAAGCTGACCAGCCGCGCCTATCTCACCTTTGTCTCGCTCGATGATCGCGGCAAGCCGAAGGCGGTGGCGCCGCTCCTGGTCGAGGGGCCTGCGGATGAAGAACTTCATCAACAGGCTCACCAGAGACGAGCCGAGCGGCTGGCGCGAAAGGTGAAGACCTAGTTGGTAGCCTTGGTCATCCGCATCTCGCTGCGAGCCAGGTCGAGCGACACGCGGTAGGGGCTGAGGAACTTGTGGCCGACGATTCCCCCCACCTCGAAGCCAAGCAGCACGCTCGGCGCACGCAGGTTCAGCACCACGACCGAAAAATTCTGAAACGCAATGTCGTTGAACTTCAAGTTCACGCCCGGCATCAGGAAGGCCTCGCGGTCCCACCCGGAGGTGCCATAGACCTTGAGCGGAATTTTTCGGCCCATCTGCTGATTGAGTGAATCAGCGGTCGCCGTGCTGATCGAGATCACTTCCCCGCCGGTATCGACGACGAAGTAGGTCGGCTTGATGCCATTGATCACCCCGCGGACCATCGATAAGCGATGGTGGCGCATGGCCAGGGTGAAGTCTGCCGGTTCCTGCGGCAGCGTCTGGCCGAGCGTCAAGGTGCTCCTGGCGTAGTCGATGGTCATCGACAGGCCCAGTGCCAGCGGCGAGAAGCTCTCAGTTTCGCGTTTGGGAATGCCGCGGAGCGCCGGCGCCTTGATCAGCACCGGCACGTTCTCGATTTTCAGCGTGCCGATTTCGAACTGGTCGATCCGCCCGAGCTGGAGACCGCGCAGACCAACCTCGCCGACACCGGCGCTGAGGGTATATGTGATCGGCCGGACGTTGCCCGACGAGGCGGTCTGGCGCGAGATGGTGGTTTGCTCGGACCCGGTATCGAGAACGAAGTCCTGCAAGCGCCCACCATTGACGCGCGCCTTGACAATGACTTTGTCGTCGACCAGCTTGAAGGCGACGGTGTGCAGGCGCCCGATGGCCAGGTCATCAAGTTTGAGCGGCTGCCGTTCGCCGAACGATTTGAGGAACCGGACCTGCGAACGTGACCACGCCGCCTTATCGCTGCGATCCTTGTTGGGCAACAAGTTGATGTAGTTATTGAACGCCGCCGCCGCCTGCTCATACTGCCCCATGCGTTCGTAGATCGCGCCCACGGTATGGTGCAATTCGCCGTCGCGCGGCGACGACTTCAGCGCGGCCTGCGCTTCGGTGATGGCGTCCTCGAGGCGGGATTGCGACGTCAGCGCGCGCGCCAGTCCGTGACGGGCCCGCGCTGACTCCGGGGCAATGGCCAACGCGTCACGCCAACCGCCCTCTGCTTCGTCAAACAAGCCGGCCGACCACAGCGCATCGGCGGCCGCCGACAGCGCTTCGGGATGGCGTGGCGCCAGCGACCGCAGTGACGCGGCTTCCCGCTGTGCGTCCTGAAACAACCCAATCCGCAGCGCCGTGCGGACAAATCCGATCCGGGCGGTCAACGCGACCGAACTGTCCGTTGCCTGACTGGCCTTGCGAAACGCTTCCATTGCTTCGTTGAAGCGCGTTTCTTCGAACAACAGATTCGCCAGTTGCAGTTGCACCTCCGCGTCATCGACCGTCGTCGACGCATGGGGCGCGGACAGGAGGGCCGCACAGGCGGCAGCAGTAAGAGCCCAGCGCCGGAACGTATTCATCTCGATCCTCTGTGCACGTGAACCCCGGGGCGCACCGGTCCACGGAAGTGGCTCATGCTAGCTCACTTCTGGAAATGGTTCGCGTTGATTTCGATGTAGCTCTTCCACTTGTCGGGCACTTCGTCGAGAGCAAAGATCGCCTCGACCGGGCACGCCGGCACACAGGCGCCGCAATCGATACACTCGTCAGGGTGAATAAACAGTTGTGTCACTGCGTCGAAATCGCCTTCGTCTTTGCGCGGATGAATACAGTCCACCGGGCACACGTCCACACACGCTGAGTCTTTTGTCCCGATACACGGTTCGGTAATGATGTAAGCCAACCCAAGCCTCCCAAATAAACGTTGTCGCCTTGCCCGCTCATCGAGCTCACGCGGTTCCCGTTCGTATTTCGTCGTCAAGCGTCCCGCCCAACCGCATCGAAATCCGGCGCGCCAGATCCCATGCACCGCGGTGATGCTCGGTCAGGATCGGCCGATCGTCGCGGCCATGTCCAAAAACGCCGACCCGCGCCACTTCACGGCCGGTGTAGTCGCGCACCGGCGCACAGGTGCAAAACAACCGCTGCATCGCATCCGGTTCAACCGGCGGCGGCCCGAGCCGCACCACGGTCGCCTCGGCTCGTGCCACGTCTTCCGAGTTCACCAACCGGAGGCAACTGAGTCGCCGGGTGGCCTGCCGCGGCGAAAAATACAGGGCGCAGTGCCCCGGCATTTCCTTGCCATAGACCGTGTGCATCGCCACCGCATCGGGCCCGGTCGCCCAGAGATAAGTGACTTCACCGGATGCCGGGATTGAAATGAAGCCCCGGTGCGCAGTCCGCAAAATGTAGCTGCGCATAATCGGATATGCGTGGAGGCGCACTTCGGAGCGGCCAAGCGACCGGAAACTCAAATCCAGCATCTTCAAGGTCAGCGCATAGCGCTGCGTGTCGTCGTCCTGGCGAACGTAACCGCGACGCTTGAGCAACCCGAGTAGACGGTGGACCGTCGACGGCGGCTGACGCAGTGCGCGCGCCAGGTCCGACAGACTCATGCCGAGCGGCGTGCCGCTCAGCACTTCACAGACCTCGAGTGCCTTGTCGACTGAAGTCATGCCGGCGCTGACGGCTGGCGTCTGAGGGATGTTTGATTCCACGGTACGGAACGGCGTTTCGAACTTCTGACTGTAGCGGTGGCTCCAGGGGGTGTCAAGGAGACGGAAGCAGGTTGACGCTGGGGAAAGATGGACCATACGATCACCGTCGGCGTGTCCACTGCCCCGATCGGTCAAACTCTCGGTCAATACCGGATCGTCGAAGAACTCGGCGCCGGCGGGATGGGTGTCGTCTACAAGGCGCAAGATACCCGGCTGGGCCGTCTGGTCGCGCTCAAGGTGCTGCCTCAGTCAACGGCCCGGGACGACGAGTCGGTGGACCGGTTTCGACGCGAAGCACGAACCGCGTCCAGCCTCAATCACGCCAACATCTGCACGATCTACAGCTTCGATGAGCACGAGGGCCAGCTGTTTCTGGCGATGGAGTTGCTCGAAGGCGAACCGCTCGACCGGAAGTTATCGGGCCGGCCGTTCGATCTGAAGACGATCCTCGAACTCGGCACGCAGGTGGCGGACGCCCTTGAGTGTGCGCATTCTGAAGGCATCCTCCACCGCGACATCAAGCCGGCAAACATTTTTCTCACACGCCGCCGCCAGATCAAAGTGCTCGACTTCGGATTCGCCAAGCTGGCGCCGGGCTATGGCCGGAAGCGTCACGCGCACGATGCGCAGCCGACCGCGCACTTCTCGAGCATGGCCGGGACGACCGTCGGGACCATTGCCTATATGTCGCCCGAGCAGGCTCGCGGCGAAGATCTCGACCCGCGGACCGACCTGTTTTCATTTGGCGTGGTGCTTTATGAGATGGCGACCGGGCGTCAAAGCTTTCCCGGCGCGACGACCGCGGTCATTTTTGACGGGATCCTGAATCGCGAACCGCTCCGGCCGAGCACATTAAACCCCGCACTCCCGACCGAGCTGGACCGGATTATCTCGAAAGCGCTCGAGAAGGAACGGACGCTGCGCTATCAAACCGCAGCCGACATGCGCGCCGACCTCCAGCGCCTGTTGCGTGACTCGAGCTCGCACCGCATTGCCATGCCAGAGGGCTTCGGCGAGGAGTCGTCGGCGACCGTCGTGATGCCGTCCGGGAGTCGTGCACCAATCCGGATCTCCGACTCGGTCGCGGGAATCGACGCGGCCACCAGCGGCGCAGTGCCCCCTCCCTCGCCGGTGACGCCGCACCCGACCCGGATCCTCACTTCGTCACCGCCGATGTGGAACTCGCCCAGGATGCTGGCCGGCGCGGTAGCGGTGTTGATCATCGGGATTGCAGTGGCCGCCTTGGTGCGCACGCGACCTGAACCGGTCAACGAATCCGCGCCGGCCGTCACCAGTCCGCCGGCCGTTTCCGCTGCGGCCGATCCCGGGGCTGCGCCGCCTTCGGCCGCTCCGCCCTCAGTCGTTCCAGGCGCGACAACTGCAGTGCCGACCACGCCGCCACGCCCCGCGAATACGGTCGCCGACGTCGTGGCGAACCAGCCGCCACCGGTCGCGCTCGTCTCGCCGCGCCCATCGCGCGGCAATGCGGCGGCCACAGAGCGACTCGAGGTTGCGCGCGCCAAGCTCGCGAACAATCTGCTCGAACCTGCCCTGAGCGACCTTCGTCAGGTGCTGGTCGACTTCCCGGGGACCGCGGCCGCGGCGGACGCCTCATTGATGTCCGCCGAGGTCTAACGAACAACTTGGCCGCATCGATGACGCGATGGCTGCCCACGTCGAATTCTCTCAGCGCTTCGCGAACGACAGGCGGGCGGCAATGAGTAGATTGCGGCTGGCGGAGTTGACGTCGCTCTCGCGGCACCCGAACCGTGAGGCGGCCACGCGGGCGAGGTTGCATGAAGTAATCGTCAACTATCCGCGCACCCCTCAGGCGCTGCAGGCGTTGCAGATGAAGATTCGCATCGAGAATGGTCGCCGGCAGCGCGAGCTCGATCCGGTCCTCGGGGTGCAGGCCCCGGCGGTCGTTCCAAGCCTCCGGACGCTGACCGAACAGTTCCCGACATCGCCGTTCTCGATGACCGCGTTCAATCGACTCGCAGAGCTCTACACCGATATCGGCCAGTTTGAGCGGGCAGCCGCAGCGCTCGTCACATTGGGCACGAATTTTCCCCACAACCCTCATGACTCCTGGTTTCGCCTCGGTGAACTCTACGAGCGGCGCCTGAAAGATCCGGCACGAGCCCGAGACGCTTACTCTCGCGTGCCGGAACGGTCATCGCGCTATCGCGACGCACAAAAGAAGCTAACGCAACGCTAGACCGTGGCCGGTAGTCGGTACCCGCTCTGGTACTATCACAGCGTGCTGTCGTCGCTGACCAATCGCATCTTCCTCGCGAGCACCGTGCTGACGACGGTGTCGATTGGCCTGGCGCTGTACTTTGTCAGCAATCGACTCCGCGCCGAGGCCGAAGCCGACCTGCAACGCGACCTCAGCGAAGCGGCGACGCTGGTCGAGCAGCAGCGCGCCGTACTGTTCGACAACTTCGCCAGGACCGCACGACTGATTGCCGACCTGCCGAAGTTCAAGGCGGCGATCGAAACACACGACACGCCGACCGTTCAACCAATCGCCGAGGACTATCACCAGCAGGCCGGCGCCGATTTATTCCGCGTCACCGATTCGCGCGGGATGGTCCTCGCCTCGATTGGCGGCGAACCCAGCGGGGTCCTGCAGGTGGTGAGCGTCCCGGTGACCATTGGACTCGACGACCCGGATCTGCTGGGAACACTCACGGTCGGCTATCTCCTGGACGACGAACGCGCGGCGACGTTCAAGGCGTTGACCGGCGCCGACATCGCGTTTGCCATCGACGGACAGGTCAGGTCTTCGACCCTCGGCGCCGATGCGCAGACGCGCCTCGAAGCCTTGCTTTCCTCAGAGCTGGTGCCGCGCACAATGATCGGCGACAGCGAGTATGCCGCGCTGATCAGGCCTCTGGCCGGCCCGCCGGGGGTCACCGCCGAGGGCGGCGCGGTGCCGTTGGCCATCGTGCTGCGCTCGCGGACGGCGCGGATGCAGACCTTGTCGGCGATTCAGAAGGGGCTCGCCCTGGTTGCCGCGGTGACCGTCCTGCTCGCCATGGCGATCAGCTACGGCGTCGCGCGTACGGTGACCCGTCCGCTCGCCACGATCACCGATCACATGCGGCAGATTGCGACGACCGGCGATCTCACACGCAAGCTGACACTAAGTGGCTCGCCCCAGTGGCACGATGAAGATGCGCGGCTCCTCGCGACGACCTTCAATACCTTGACCGACTCGATCGCACGATCCCAGCGGGAAGCCGCTCAACGTGAACGACTGTCGTCGCTGGGTCGGATGTCGACCATCGTCGCGCACGAGATTCGCAATCCGCTGATGATCATCAAAGGCGCGCTGCGGCAGTTGTCGCGCGAAGGCGCGTCGACGGCCGACATTCGCGAGGCCGCCTCCGACATCGACGGCGAGACCGAGCGCCTCAATCGTGTGGTCAATGAGGTCCTCGACTTCGCCCGGCCGATCCGCTTTGACCGGTCAACGACCGACATCAACGCGCTGTGTCAGGATGCCGCCTGCGCCGTGGTGACCGCCGAGCCCCTTCCGCCGATCACCACGACATTGGATCCGCAAGTGCCGACGCTGGAGACCGACAGTGAGCGGCTGCGTACCGTCCTGGTGAACCTGCTGACCAATGCGCGTCAGGCCGTGGTGGCCGCGGGACGCAGCGACCTGCCGGGGAGCGCGGCGGTCACGATGTTGACCGCGCGTGTGGCTGAACGTCGCGTCGCCATTTCGATTCGCGATCGCGGCGTCGGGATCAGCGCCGACGACCTGCCGCGCATTTTCGATCCGTATTTCACGACGCGGCGTGCCGGCACCGGGCTGGGCTTGCCGATCGCGAAAAACATCATCGATGGACTTGGCGGTATCCTCACCGTGTCCAGCACCCCAGGCGCCGGCACCGAGATTCGCATCGAGCTCGGCGACGCGCAACCACAGATTGCACCCGTGACACAGATGCAGACCCGCACCCGCTCCTGACGACACTCACTATGCCTGCAGGGACGATTCTTCTAGCCGACGATGAGGAGAAGATCCTCAAGACGCTGGGGCGCGCGCTGCGTGAAGAGGGCCACGATGTCGTCACCACGCCGAGCGCGCTGTCAGCCCAACAGCTGCTTGCCGAGCGGTCGTTCGACCTGCTGGTGATCGACTACCTGATGCCCGAGCGGACCGGCCTGGAGGTGATTCGCGAGCTGACGACGACCACGGCCGAAGGGGACCGACCGTCGATCATCATGATGACCGCCTATGGCACCGTCGAAAGTGCGGTCGAGGCGATGAAGCTCGGGGCCCGCGACTACCTGCAGAAACCGTTCGAGGTCGATGAGCTGCTGGTCACGGTGCGACGTCTGCTCGAAGAGCAGCGCACCCGCACCGGCCTGCGGTATCTGCTCAGTGAGCGTGACGCGGAGTTCAACAACTATGGCCTGGTCGGTCGCAGTCGCGCGGTGATCGACGTGATTAAGCGCGCCGAACTGGTCGCGCAATCAAAAAGCACGGTCCTGATCACCGGCGAGACCGGGACCGGTAAGGAACTGGTCGCGCGCGCGATTCACGCCCGCAGTGCGCAGCACGATATGCCGCTGATCAAGGTCAACTGCGCGGCGATTCCCGACACGCTGCTCGAAACCGAGCTGTTTGGCCATGTCCGCGGTGCATTTACCGGCGCGTCGTTCACCAAGAAGGGCCGGTTCAGCCCGGCTGATGGCGGCAGCATCTTTCTCGATGAGATCGGCACGGTCAGCACTGCCGTGCAGGCGAAACTGCTCCGCGTCCTGCAGGATCGCGAGTTCGAGCCGCTTGGCGCGGAACGGACGCAGAAGGTCGACCTGCGCGTCATCGCCGCGACCAATCGGGATTTGCGCCAGATGGTCAGTAGCGGCACGTTTCAAGAGGATCTCTATTACCGGCTGAACGTGATTCCGATTCAGCTCCCGGCGCTCCGCGAGCGACGCGAGGATATTCCGTTACTGGTCGACCATTTTCTTCGTCGGTTTGCCCGTGACACGGGCAAACCGATCGACGAAGTCGAGCCCGCACTGATGCAGGAACTGGAGCGCTATGACTGGCCGGGCAATGTCCGCGAGCTGGAAAACACCCTGGAGCGCGCCGTCGTGCTCGCGACGGGGCCGCGGCTGACCCGCGACACCCTCTGGCTAATCGGGGCGACCTCCGCGCCTGTCTCAGGGTTGCCGTCGTCGAGACTGCACGCCAACCTTGAATGGGCCGAACGCGAAACGATTCGCCGCGCGCTCGAACAGAACCGCGGAATCAAGAAGGATGCGGCCGAATCGATGGGCATCAGCCAGCGGGCCTTGAGCCACTACCTGCAAAAGTACCGGCTCGAGAACTGATTTACGCCGCGCGTAAGCGCCTTACCGCTCCCGTAAGGCCGAGAGGAGATCGGCGCGCGCGGATCGGTGTTTCACCTTAGAAACAGGCGATTTCCTCTCGGCATCGGCCTTGCTGAATAGTCCCTTGATCGATAGCCTGATGATGATGACGACACAGTTTCGTGCGGTGGCCGTGGTGGGGATGGCGCTCTTGCTGGGGCCGACAAGTCTGTTCGCTTCGCAGGACCCCGCCACGGCTTCCGCGCCTCGCGTGATCGAAGTGGTGGCCAGGCGCTTTACCTTTGTGCCTGCCCGGATCGAGGTCACCGAGGGCGAGGCGATCAGGTTACTGGTAAAGTCGGCGGACGGCGTACACGGTGTGGCGATCAAGAAGTTCAAAGTCAACAAACTCGTGCCGCGCGGTGACCAGCCGGTGGTCATCGATTTCGTGGCGTCGGCGCCCGGGACTTATCAGATTCTCTGTTCTGAAGAGTGCGGCGAAGGTCACGAAGCCATGGCCGGCACCCTGGTCGTCAAGGCCAAGGCGCGATAACCACACAAGGGATACATGCGGTCAACGAAGAAGAGCCTCGCCCTGCCGGCCCTGGTCGTGTCAGTCGTGTTGTGCATCGGTTGCGATGAACGATTGAGTGATATTGCTGGCCCGACACCAGATCTCCAGCCGACGTTCACCAGCGTTCAGAACGAAATCTTCAACACCACGGATTCCGCCGGCCGCGTCGGCTGCACCCAGTGCCACACCAATCAGGGCCGTAATCCGTCGGCCGGTCTGAACCTGACCCCCGGCAATGCCTACGCCGCCTTAGTCAATCGTCCCAGCGTCCAGAAGCCGGGGGCCCTATTGGTGATCCCTGGCGACCCCGATAACAGCTATCTTGTCCAAAAGGTCGAAGGCGCACCCGGGATCGTCGGGCAGCGCATGCCCCGTACCGCTGGGCCCTTTCTCACTCCCGGACAGATTTTGATCCTGCGTCGATGGATCGCACTCGGCGCGCGCAACGACTAACTTCCCTAGAGGACTTCCGTGAAACTATTCGTCACCTTGACGACGATCGCATTAGTAGTCGCGACGTCGGTCAGTACAGTCTCAGCCCAGGGCCCGGCGCCCGAGCCGGAGAAACCGGTCGCGACCGATGCCTTGGCGCCGGTCGTGCAGGACGACCCCGACCAGGATGTCAACCTCGCACAACCCGACTTCACGTTGGCCGCCTTGCCGACCACGCTGCGGCTGCCGCGCTACAAGAGCGCGTTTCGCATCACTCATCGGTTCAACCGACCGGTTGGCCAGGGGGACATCGGCGACTTCTTTTCAGACGCGTTCGGCCTCGATAATGGGTCGTTCATCGGGTTTGAGTATCGCTTCGGCGTGTTCCGCGGCGCCCAAGTGTCGTTCCATCGCACCTCCGACAAGACCATTCAGTTCCTCGGTCAATACGACCTCAAGGCACAGAGTGCGTCGTTTCCGGTGGGCATCAACCTGATCGCGGCGATCGAGGGCGCCGACAACTTGACCGAGAACCACTCGCCAACCCTAGGCGTCGCGTTGTCGCGTGAAGTCGGTCAGCATGCCGCGCTGTATGTCGAGCCGCTGTGGGTCAACAATACCAATTCGTTGCCCCAAGAATTGGTGGATGACAACAGCACGTTCCTGTTGGGGCTGGGTGCGCGTGTGCGCGTGCGTCCAACGGTCTATCTGGTCGTTGAAGCCTCTCCGCGTGTTGCCGGATACGACCCCGGGGCCACGCAGGCCAGCTTTGCCATCGAGAAGCGCTCCGGCGGCCACAGCTTTCAGCTGAATCTCTCCAATGGGCTCGGCACCACCTTCGGCCAACTGGCGCGCGGTGGCTTCAGCCGCGATGACCGTAACGACTGGTACCTGGGTTTCAGTATCTCGCGAAAATTTTACTGATCCGTTTCGTCGTGGTAGCGTAGTCGACCGACGACCGGTGCCTGAATTTCGGTGAGTGGGACCTGACGATGATCAAACGTAGCGCGATTGCTTTACTAACGGTAGCGATGATCGGGTGCGGTGGGGGGAACAGCGGCACGCCGACCGCGCCCTCGAATCCCACCCCGCCACCGACGACCCCGCCGGCCGCCAGCAACACGATCACGATTACCGCGAGCGGCGTGAGCCCCAAAGACATCACCGTCTCCCCAGGGACCCGGGTCACCTTCGTGAACAACGACACAAACACCCACGAGATGAACTCCGATCCTCACCCCAATCACGGCGATTGCCCGGAGATCGATGCGGTGGGATTTCTCGCCGCGGGCCAGACCAAGCTCACCGGCAACCTCAACACGGTACGGAGGTGCGGCTTCCACGACCACACCCGCCCGGGCGTCTCGGCACTGCAAGGCTCGATCACGATCCGCTAAGCGGGGTTACCGGCCGCTGAAGTGTGGCTTGCGCTTCTCCAGATTGGCGGAGATGCCCTCCCGGGCATCGTCGCTCTCGAACAGCCGCTGTTGCAGCTCTCGTTCGAGTGCGAGGCCGTCTGACAGGCTCATCTCCAGGCCGGACTGCACCGCACGCTTGATGTGCCCCACCGCTTTGCTGGCACGGTGGGGCGGGGTGAACTCGCGGGCGTAGTCGAGTAGCGCGTCGCGAAAGCTGCGCCCGTTGAGTTCGCTCTCTCCCCACACCTGGTTGACCAACCCGATCGCGCGCGCGTCTTCAAACGAGAACAGCGCGCCGGTTGCCATCAGCTCGATGGCTTTGGCTTTCCCGACCAGACGGCTCAAGCGCTGGGTGCCCCCGGTCCCGGCCAACACGCCAAGCGCCACTTCCGGCAGACCAATCTTGCTGGCACCGTGGCGCGCGACACGCAGGTCGGCGGCCATCGCCACTTCGAGTCCGCCACCGACGGTGTGACCGTTGAGTCCGGCGATGACCAGCTTCGACGTCTGCTCGAGGCGCTGCATCGTCTCGTTGGCGTGCAGGCAGAAGTAGTACTTGAACGTCGGATCCGCGTCCTTGAGCATCCCAATGTTGGCGCCGGCACAAAAGAACTTGTCACCCGCGCCGGTCAGCACGATGACGTGCACGGCGGCATCCATCCGCGCCGACAACACCGCCGCATCGATCTCCTGCATCATCTCGTAGGAGTAGGTGTTCGCCGGCGGATCGTTCAATTCGATCAGGCCGATCCCGTCGAGAACCGTGTAAGTGATTTTCATTGCTGCTCGCGGAGTTGGGATTACGCAGAAATAGTTATCCGCAGATTACGCAGATTACGCAGATTTTTGAAATGGATCGTGCTAGGCGCCCAGCTCCTGACTGCGGATGGGCGTCCAACAAGATCCAAAATGAATCTGCGTAATCTGCGGAATCTGCGGATAAATATTCTGCGTAATCAATCGTCACGCCTCCGTGCGGACGTATTCGAAATCGAGCGCCTGGCGGTTGATGCCGCGCTGTGGCGGGGCGATGTAGTTGGCGAACTGTCCCGGCTTGTAAACCGGCACCGCCTGGATGCTGCGCAGGTAGTCTTTATCCGCCGGAACAGGCAGCCATTCACTCTTGCGGCGTTGCCATTCCTCCGCCGACAGCGCGTTACCCCACGGATCGAAGTGGTGTCCGGTGTAGATGCCGATGCTGCGGTTGAACTTGCGTGACGGCAGGTAGATGCGATCGGGAATGCCGTGCGCTTCGAGCACCCGGTTGTTCCAGCGGTCGACACCGGCCTGGCAGTCACCAACATACCAGTCGCGCAGCACTTCGTTGAGCGCGTTGCGCATCGGCACTTCCTGGCGGTTGATCCGGCCGCTTTCATCGAGCAGGTCGAGCATGTAGATGCTGCCGTCGAGCACGTGGTCATCGTCGAACTTGTCTTCTTCGGCGCGCCCCTTCAGGCCGTTCGAGAAATAGTTCGCCGCGTTGCTCGAGACCTCGCTGCCATGCAGGTCGAGGCTCTGACTGAACCAGAAGTTGACGAACTTCTGGATCAGCGGCAGGTCGATGCCGCCGACCTTGCGCACATCTTCGGAGAAGCCGGCCTCTTTCATCAACTGGCAGGTGCGCTCGAGAATGCGCGCGATGCCGGTCTCGCCGACGAACATGTGATGCGCTTCTTCGGTCAGCATGAATCGCGTCGTCCGCGACAGCGGATCGAGGGAGCTTTCAGATAAGGACAACAATTGCGACTTGCCGTCGCGGTCGGTGAACATCGTGAAGGCAAAAAAATCGAGCCAGGTGTCAATTGGCTCGTTGAAGGCCTCGAGCATGCGCGGCGAATCGTCATTGCCGCTGCGGCGTTCGAGCAGCGCTTCGGCTTCTTCGCGGCCGTCCCGGCCGAAATAGGAATGCAGCAGATAGACCATTGCCCAGAGGTGGCGGCCTTCCTCGACGTTGACCTGGAACAGGTTGCGCAGGTCGTAGAGGCTTGGGCAGTGCGCACCCAGCTCGCGCTGCTGCTCGACGCTGGCTGGTTCGGTGTCGCCCTGCAAAACGATCAAGCGCCGCAGCGGATTGCGGAACTCGCCTGGCACTTCCTGCCAGACCGGTTGCCCCTTGAAGTCGCCGAAGCCGATGCGCCGGTCAATGGTCGGCTCCGCGAGAAAGATGCCCCAGCGGTAATCGGGCAGCTTGACGTAATCGAAGTGCGCCCAGCCGGCCGCATCAACGCTGGTAGCGGTGCGCAGATACACCTGATGGTGATCCTGGAACCCCTGCGGCCCCATGTCACGCCACCAGTCGAGGTAGGCGGGCTGCCAGTGCTCGAGCGCCCGGAGCAGGCGCTTATTACCGGAGAGGCTGACGTTGTTCGGAATTCGTTCGTTGAGGTTCATGGCAGCTCTCAGTCGTCAATCGACGGTCGTCGGTCGTCGGTCGTCGGTCGTCGGTCGTCGAATGGTCGTTGACGACTGACGCCTGACGACTGACCACCGACGACTGACCACTGACCACTGTTACGTGCGTTTCCAGTCGAACTGCGGGCGTCCTTCCCGACCATAGACAGTCAGGGCGCCACGTTCACCGACGGCGTTCGGGCGCTGGAAGATCCAGTTCTGCCATGCCGTCAGACGTCCGAAGATTTTTGTCTCCATCGTTTCCGGTCCGGCAAAGCGCAGGTTCGCCTCCATGCCGGTGAGCGCGTCGGGGGAAAACGAGGTTCGTTCTTCGATCGCCATCCGCACTTCGTCCTCCCAATCAATGTCATCCGGCGTGAACGATACGAGTCCGGCTTCGAGCGCTTCCGGCGCGTCAAGCGGGCCGTTGTGATCGAGCGCCGCGCGCACGCTGGCCGGCTCGCCAAGGAAGCGGACTTCCAATCGCGAGAGCCCAGTGCTCATCGGATAGGCGCCATCGTTCATCACCGACAACTGAATGGCGTTGGCGTCGTCCGGGTGGTCGAGCATGTACGAGCGGTCGGCGGCGAGCGCCAGTTCGAACAACGTCCCGGCAAAGGCGCTGCCGGGTTCGATGATCGCAAAGAGACTACGCGCGGTCAGGTCAAGCCGCTTCAAGGTGCGACGAATGTGGCTGATGATCTCGCGAACCAGCCAATGATCTTTACCGGCGTCGAGCGCGGCGTCGACGGCGAGCACCGCCTCGGCCTCCCCGGTCGTCTTCAGCAGGATCGTGCCGATCTCGGGCTCGTTCAAGCGCAACCGCAACAATGCGTCATCGAATTCCCGAAACGCCCGCAGGGCCCACGATTGATCCCCGGCAGCAACGAATTCTTCCGGAGTCGTCGGTTGCGACGAGTCCGGCGCGGCAAACGTCAATTCGCAGACGCGCTTAGCCCGATCGATCGTGCCGTGCACGTATTTGTAGCGAATCGTGTCGGCATCGATCGCCGGATTAAGTGGCCCCAACGCGATTCCCGGGCCGGTCTTCGGTCGATCGGATGTGTCGGCGAGTTCCTGGGCGCGCTTGGCGACCGCCTCTTTGAACTGGCTGGTCGGATACACCTTATCGACCAGGCGCCATTCGACGGCGCGCTTGCCGCGCACGCCTTCGGTCAGCGTGCTGAAGGCATCGGCGAGGTCCCGCCGCACTTTGCGCTTGTCGACGACGCGAGTCAGGCCGCCGGTGCCGGGCAGCACCCCGAGTAAGGGCGTTTCGGGAAGTGCCACCGACGCGGAGCCGTCGTCCACGAGATAAATCTCATCGCAGGCGAGCGCCAGCTCATAGCCGCCGCCGGCACAAATGCCGTTCAGCGCGGCGATCATCTTGACGCCGCTGTGCGCGCTGAGATCTTCCATTCCCAGGCGGGTCTCGTTGGTGAACTTACAGAAGTTCACTTTGAAGCCATGTGACGACGTGCCGAGCATGAAGATGTTGGCGCCGGCGCAGAAGATGCGCGGCTTCAAGCTCGAGACCACGACGGTGTGGACTTCGGGATGTTCGAAGCGAATACGTTGAAGGGCGTCAGCTAACTCAATGTCGACGCCGAGATCGTAGGAGTTCAGTTTGAGTTTGTAGTCGCTGGGGCGGAGGCCGGCGTCTTCTCTGACGTCCATCCCGAGCGTCGCGATTGACCCTTCGACCGTGAGCTTCCAGTGCTTATATTGATCGGGTGACGTCTCGAACGAAACGGCAGGGGTGGCGACCGGGAGATTCTGCTCCACGAATCGAGTGTATACCAGTTTAAACGAGCGTTCAAAGCCGTGTTATCGTAACTGAAGTAACCGCTTTCTCCCCCCTGCAAGGATGCCCAAACTGGCTACCGGTTCCGATCGCCGACTGGAGATTCTCAAGAGCGCTGCCGCGGCGTTTCGCCGTCGCGGGTATCACGGCGCGAGCGTTGATGAAATTGCGTCGGCGCTGGAGATGACCAAGGGCAATCTCTACTACTACTTCAAGAACAAGGAAGAGATTCTCTTCGCCTGCCACGATTACTCGCTTGACGTGCTGCTGGCGTTGATGACCGACGTGCAAGCCGACGCCTCGCGACCCGATGACAAATTACGCAAGCTGATTCTCGCGTTCATTCATATGATGCTCGACGAGCTGCAGGGCACCGCGCTGACCCTCGACCTCCAGGCACTCTCGCCGGTGGCGCTCAAGCGGATCATCGCCAAGCGCGATCGCTTTGACCACGGCATGCGCCAAATCATCCAACAGGGGATGGACGATGGACTGTTCCGTCCGGGTGATCCGAAGATGATTGGTTTCGCGATCATGGGCGCGGTCAACTGGATCACCAAGTGGTTCGATCCGGCCGGCCCGATGTCCTCCGCCGATATCGGCCAGCGGTTCGCCGAGTACCTGATCGGCGGCCTGCTCCGCGACCCGTCGTCTTATTCTGCGGTTTCGCCTGGCTTCAACTCCAACACCTGAATCGACGTGCCGCTCAAGTGCTGCTGCAGTTGATCGGGCGTGCCGGTCAGCAGCGGAAACGTCCCCCAGTGCATCGGCACGACTTGCTTCACGCCAAGCCAGCGCGCCGCCATCGCCGCCGTATCCGGTCCCATCGTGAAGCGATCACCGATCGGCAGGAACGCGATGTCCGGCTGATAGAGCTCGCCGATCAACTTCATGTCACCGAATAACGACGTATCGCCTGCGAAATAAATGGTCTGGCCGTTTTCCAGTTTGACCACAAAGCCGGCCGGTTCGCCGAGATAGACGATGCCGTTATCGTCGAAACTGCTGCTGTGTTTGGCATCGGTCATGGTGATGCGCAGCCCCTTGGTCTCGATCGTGCCGCCCTTGTTCATCGGCTCGACGTGCTGCACGCCTTTGATGCCCAGCCACGCCGTAATCTCAAACATCGCCACCACCGTCGCGCCGGTGGTTTTGGCCATCGCCGCCGCATCGGTGATGTGATCGCTATGGCCGTGCGAGACGAGGATCAGGTCAGCCTTGGTCGGTCTGGCTGATTCTGGGAACGACGGATTGCCGGTATACCAAGGATCGAAGAGGAGCGACTTCCCTCCCGGGGTGCGAAGCGAGAAGGAGGAGTGGCCCAGCCAGGTAATCGCGAGGGATTGCATGAGGAAAGTATATCTAGCGATCTGGTGCTCCGCGATTCGCCAAACTCGGCGGAACGGTGAATGCACCTCTCGCATCCGCACGGGAACTGAGGGTGTCGATCACTCGATCACCAGCTCACCACATCAATAGATCGCAAGATTCAATTACACTAATCTTTGTGGTTGAAGCGCCTCTAACGTTCGTTCGGCCGCGTGAGCCCAAGCCCGACTGGCTAAAGGTCCGGGCCCCGGGTTCCGAGAACTACTTGCGGCTGCGCGGCATCATGCGCGAGTTGAAGCTCAATACCGTCTGTGAGGACGCGCACTGTCCGAACATCGGCGAATGCTGGCATCACGGTACCGCGACCTTCATGATCCTCGGCGACGTCTGCACTCGCGCCTGTGCGTACTGCGCGGTCAAACACGGCAAACCAACCGAACTGGATCGCGATGAGCCGCGTCGCGTTGCCGAGGCGGTGCAGGCGATGGCGCTCAAATATGCGGTAGTGACCTCAGTCGATCGCGATGACCAGGCCGACGGAGGCGCCGGTATCTTTGCCGAGACGATCCGCGAGATTCGCGCCCGCATGCCGGAGACACGCATCGAGGTCTTGATCCCGGACTTCAAAGGCGAAGCCGGCCCGCTGCACACTGTGCTCGACGCGCGGCCGGACGTTCTGAATCACAACACCGAAACCGTGCCCCGTCTCTACCGGATGGCGCGATCAGGCGGCAAGTATCCGCGCACCCTTGAATTGCTCGACCGCGCGCGCGCGTATGCGCCGGAGATTGCGACCAAGACCGGCGTGATGGTGGGGTTGGGCGAAGAGCATGACGAACTGGTCGCGGTGTTCGCCGACTTGCGGCGGGTCGGGGTATCGATCCTGACCATCGGACAGTACCTGCGGCCCTCACCCGATCATGCGCCGATGACGCGCTACTATCACCCCGACGAATTTGCCGCGCTCAAGCGCGCGGCGCTCGCCCTCGGCTTCGTCCACGTCGAGGCCGGCCCGCTGGTGCGCAGTTCCTATCACGCACATGAGCAGGCCGACGCTTACGAAATCTCGCGATCTGCTCCCTCAGCTACGCCTCCAACCCAGTCGTCAGTTGCGGAGCTGAGAGGACAGATCGCTCGCTGACCAAATCTTTAGATCACCAGATTAAAAAGCGAAGCGAACCCCTAGCTGCCCCGTTCTGGGCGTGCTACTGGTCGACAGCCCGGTCAGCCGCAGGAAGTTCGGTGACGACTGATCACCCGACGGGTTCGCGAAGTTGTCGCGCCCGGTGACGTTGAACATCTCGCCAAACAATTCAACCTTGCGGTTGTTGCCGATGCCGACGTTGTAGCCCAGTCGCAGATCCAACTTGAAGAATCCTGGACCGTAGGCGCCGTTGCGGCCGCCGTCGTTGTCGAGCGAGATGGCGTTGGCGCCGGTGCCGCTGTAGCTGCCCACCGGCAGCGGATCGGCTAACGTGCCATTCCGATCGACATCGATGGTCGAATTGAAGTTGGTCAGCGGCCTGCCACTGAGCGCGCGGCCAATCCATGCGATGGAGAGTCCACCGGTGCGCGGCACGATCGCCGTGCCACTGACCACGAGGTTATGACGCTGGTCAAAATTGGTCGGCCCCTCGTTGAGATCGAGGTTCAGATCATCAAGCACCTGGAAGGCGCTGGCCGGGATGCCAGCGCCGCTGGTATTGCCGCGCGAATGGGACAACGTGTATGAAACGCGGGTGTTGTAGTTGCGGCTAAACCGTTTCTCAACCTGGAACATCAGCGCGTCATAGTCCGTTTCCGCCGCGTTCTGAAACGTGCCAACCGCACCAGAGAATGCGGCGAACCCAGGATAACGCTGCTGCAGCGCTGAGGTAATCGTGCTCAAGGTCGCGCTGTCCTGCCGCACATTAGGCGAGGTCACCGCAGTGTTCGCGCGCAAGGTGGGATTCAACTGGACGGCGATCAGTTGATCGCGCGCGAAGGCATGGACGTAGTCGACACTCGCCGACAGGTTGGTCGACAGCTGCCGTTCGTAACCGAGCGACAGTTGGTCGGTGTAGGGAATGGCGCGCTCCGGGTTGTCGAAGGTGGAGCCGGTATTGCGGACCGTTGTGCCGGCGGGAAAGTCGCGGGCCAGCAGGGATTACACAGCGGAGCGGTGATAACGCGACCACTTCTGCAAGCCGCGTACCCCTCAGCGGGTCTGGTGATTTGTGATCTAGTGATCTGTTGATCTAGTGATCTGATCTCAGCTGCTTTTCCATCGGGGAGGTGGGGTGCAGAGAGCTGAGGAGCTCAGCGCGAAGCGGAGCCCAGCGTTTTCTCGATCAACGGATCCAGCTGTGCGAGCGTCATCTTGCCTGGGTTGTAAAGCCGGACGATGCCGGCCCGATCAACGAGCACGAGTGTGGGGGTTGTGCTCACACCGTAACGGAGATGATTCGCTTCGCTGAGAGGAACGGCGTGTGCCTCGAGCGCAGGGTATGACGCCTGCCGGACTTGATCGATGTAGCGCTTCTCTTCATCCGGCGCCGCATCTTTCCCCGCGGCGACGTAGCCGTAGCGCTGCGTCGGTGCGACGACGACGAATCCCTGGTCGCGGTATTTAGCGGCGAGGTCTGCGAGGATCGGCGCTTGCGCCTTGCAGTCGGCGCACCAGTGCGCCCAGAAAAAGAGCAACACGACCTTGCCTTTCAGGCGATCCAGCGCCGGCGGCTTTGTGCCGATGTAGTCGGACAGGTCCAGTGCGGGGGCGACGGTGCCTTCAAGACTGAGCAGATTGACGTTTTTCTGGATTCGCATCTCAATCGATGTGCCTTTGTATTTCGCCAGCTCCCGGCGCAAAAATGTGACCGCTTCGCTGCGGGCGCCGCGCTGTCCGTCGACTTGCGCCAGGACTTCGATGGCCGCGCCGATGGCGATCGGCAGGTGCGCTTCGGCATCCATGGCGCGCTTGGCGAGGAGCGGTGTGGCCAACTTATAAGTGTCGTTGGCGTAGCGTTCGGCCGCGTCAAACTGTTTCGCCGCCAGGCTCCCACGCGCCATCCACGACATCGCCGCCAACAGTTCCGGCGTGATCCCACTCTGCGCGCGATACCCGGCAATCAGCTTCTCGCCACCGGCAAAGTCATTCTGCCCGATCACCTTCCGGACCTCGGTGATGATCGCCGGCGGTTGCGCCGAGACAGGAACGGCAAGGCTACTGATGACCAGCGCCAGGAGCGCGATGTATCGAATCACTGTGTTCCTCCAGATGGGGTGCCGGGTGAGGGTGGCGGTGCGGCGCCAGTGCCAGGTGCGGGGGCCGATGACTGCGCGCGCAGGATGGCATAGGCCGGCAGGCCGACCGCTTTCATTCGGGTCATGACCGTGCGAGAGGCCGGCGCATCCGGATCCTCGGCCTGAAACTTGATCTTCACGTAGCCGTCGAGCGCCTTGATCACCGCCGGGTCCTTAAACGTCGTCGCATCCATCGTCAAACAGTTCTTGCACCACGTCGCCCACGCATCGATCAGCACCGGTTTCTGATCGCGCTCGGCCACTGCCAGGCCTTCTTCGAGAGACGCATACCAGCCGTCTTTCAATTTCTCTTGAACGCTGGCGCTGACCGCCGACGCGTCAACCCAGCGGTCGGCGAACAGAGTGTAACCGAGGTAGCCGTAATAAATGGCCATGCCGAGGATCAACACGCCAAACGCTTGCTTGACGCGCACCATCCACGCGCCCGGTTTCGGGAGCGTGGCCAGCCCGGCGCCGGCGAGGGGCCACGGCAGCGCCATCCCAAGGCCGAGAAAAAACGGTAAAGCGAGCGCGGCGACGGTGCCGCTGGAATACATACTGCTCGCGAATAGCACCACTTGAATCACGACCGGCGCCACGCACGCACCCGCCAGGAGGGCCGCGACCGCGCCCATGGTGAAGGCCAGCGCGAAACTCCCGCGGGCATTGCCCCCGCCCTGGAACCCACTCGCGAACCGGGAGAAGTCGATCTCGAATACGCCGAACATGGCCAGCGCGAGCACCACGAAGAGCGCCGCGATCGCGACGTTGAACCACGGTGACGCGTTGATGCTGCCGAATGTGCCCGCGGTCAGGATAACCACGAGGCCCAGAATGCCGTAGACCAGCGCCATGGCCCCGCCATACGCGGAGCCGAGTAAGAATCCGCGCGCGCGCGATCCGGCATTGGCGCCGGCGCCAATGATCGCGAGGTTGATCGGGATCATCGGCAATACGCACGGCGTGAGATTGAGCGCTAATCCGCCGAGCAGGACGATCAGCAGGATCGCGATCGGACCGCGACCGTCGAAAATACCTTTCGATACGACGCCGGATTCGGCGTCGCTGATGAACCGGAGAAAGTCGTCGCTCGGGAGATAGCCGCCCGTGGTGGCGACGACGGTAAAGCGATCGAGTTGCTGACCGAGATCACCAGTGGGGGCAGCTGGCGCGGCCGCGGGCACATCACCCGGATCGGCGGCCGGCGGATCGCGAAAGACCATGCCGCCAAATACCTCGGCATGCGCGGCAACGATCGCCGACGACGGTGCGGCCACTTGCACCAGGAACTCCACCGGCGCGGTGGTCGGCGGGTAACAGACTTTGTCATCACACGCCTGGTAACGCAGACGCGCCGGGATCGTGAGCGGACCTGGGGCCACCGAGTTGGCGACTGCCAACTCCACGCCGATCGCAAACGACGAACCGAACACGTCGAGCGGCTCGGCGAGACCTTGCTGTTTGAGTTCGGTCGCCGGCGGATACGCCAGCGCGCGCAGCGTGACCCCGGCAGGGGCATCGATCGACAACACGGTGGGAATGAACGACGGATCCCGCGGGCGGTCGGATTGCACGTGGAGACTCTCGTCGGGCAGCTTGGCCTGCAGCGCCACTTTGATCGTGCTGCCGGGGTGCACACCGTTCGCTGCATTGATCGTTGTCACGGCCGCGCGCGGCCGACGGATCTGCGCATCCGCGGCCGCCACCGCGCCGAAGTGGGCGATTGCCACGAACAACAGGATGACGGACGACTGCGGACGAGACGGAGACATAAACACGTGTAGCCCTAACTGTAATCGCTCAGCGCGCGAGGGTCATGAGAACTAGGTCTTAGATGCCGCGCACGTTATCGGGGAGTCGACGGAAAAGGGGCTGCCCCTTTTTCCGTCTTGACTTACTGAATGTAAGATCGATAATTACTATTTAAATGTCTTTTCTCCCACGATTGGCGGGAACCGAGCGCCGGATCCTCGAGGCGCTGGGCGCAGGGGGCGAACTGTTTGGACTGCAGCTGGTCGAACAGTCGGGAGGCGCGATCAAGCGCGGTACGGTCTACGTCACCCTCGGACGGATGCAGGACAAGGGGTATCTCGACTCGCGTCAGGAAGAGCCGGCACCGGGCGCAATCGGCTTGCCGCGCCGCCTCTATCGCATCAGCGCTTTTGGCGGCCGGGTCCTCGCCGCGTGGCGGGCGGCAGATACCGTGTTCGCATCGGGCGAACCGCAGGAGGCGTCATGACGGCGATGCCGGGAGAGCGAATGTTGGCGCTGGCGCAATCGTGGTTCGCGCCTGACACCGTTACGCGAATCTTCGAGTCGCTGATCGCTGATTATCAAGCCGACTGCGCATCGCGCCAGGGGATACCCCGCCTGCGCTGCACGCTGGCCGGCGTTGCCTGCTTTGCGGTGTCGTTCGCGCTCACCTTTGGGCGCGACCTGCGTCGACCGTTGCCTCGGGGATTAGTCCGACGCGCATGGTCGGCGATCGCAGCCTTCCTCGCGCTCGGCGTTGCCGCGCAGTACTCCACGATGCACGAGCAGCTCGCCCTATCCGGAGCGAGCGTTACGCTGTTCTTCCGGCATTTTTGGGTTGCGCCCTCCCCTTGGCGCTCATGCCCGCCACCATACTTGTTGCCACGGATACGCGGTGGGCAAGACACGAGTTACGACAAGTTGCAGTGCGCGCGGTCGCGGTTCTGGTCCTCACACTACTGGCGCTAAACGGGTGGCTTGTTCCTGAGTCGAATCAGCGCTGGCGCGAAGCGGCGGCGAGTCACCAAGGACAAAGTCACGTCTCGCGGAGTGTTCGTGAACTGTCGCTCCTGGAACTCGCCGCCACGAGGGCGCCGAGCGATGCGGCTGCCAATCTTCACCCGCTGGCGCGAGGTCACGAACTGCATGCGCGTCTCGGGTTGATCGTGTCGCCGATCCCGATTGCGGCATTGGGCTTGGCCGTCAGCCGACGTCGGCGCTATGCCACTGCGCAAGCGCTCTTGTGGTGGGCCGTTGGCGCGCTGGTCGTGTTACTTGGCTGGTGACCGGCGTCGTCTGTAGAGGCGCAGCGGGTGATGTACCCGCCGCGCTGAGACAGGCTCAGAAACGCCAACGACCAGCGATGCCGGTCACGACGAGGACAAGAATCGGTGGAATCGTGACAGGCACGAAGATGCCGAGGCGCCACAGTCGCTCCTGGGTCCGGTATCGCCATGTGGACCACGCGGGTACGACCAACAGCAGGGCCCATGCGAGGTGCGTCAGCGAATTGTCGCGGTACGCCCATGCCCCGATCGCCGCGAGTGCGGCGGCGTACAGCAGCACGAGCACGATGGCTTTGATCATTGTGAAATACCTCTCAGATCCTACCAGCAGTTACAGTCCTACCAGCAGTTATACGTTGAGCCCACGTACCCTTTCCAGAGCAAATAGGAGGCCGTTGTCGTGCCGCACGCGATCAGACCGCCAAAAATGCAGGCGATGCCTACCAGGATTTCGAATTGATAAAGCTGGCCATTTAGTTCATCGCAGAGTTGCTCGGCCTTGGTCTGGCGCGCTGGTCGGAACGGCTCAAGGTCAGATGCGACGGCGTGCAGTGTCGCCGCGTGGCGCCGCCAAGTCGCGGTCACGCCTCGGGCCAGCAGATCGTCGAGTGCCTTCTCCTTCATGGCGACATCGAGCGGAAGTTGTCGCGCGAAGCGGTCCGTGACGTTCACCCGTATCCCTTGCCGCGCCAGTTCCTTGACGTACGCCGAGGTGAGGCTCGCGAGGTCCGGGCGCTCTAGGATGAGCGCCTGTCGGCCCTGTGTCCTGACGACGCTGCGAAGCCTGTCACCGAATAGCGTGTCATACCCCTCCTTGGCGCCATACGCCGCGAGCATCCGCAGCGCGTCGGCGTGACGCCGCGCGGCAGCGGCCGGCGCCCGTTCCATGTCGTTCAGACTGGCGAACAGTTGGCGGTTAATTTCGTCGAGGACAGGTTCGGCGCCGCCCGCGATGGCGGCTGGCTTCTGCGCGGTGAGCTCTTGCCCATGAAGCAGCAGCGCCAGACCCGAGAGTGTGCCTGCCATGAATTGACGACGTGGGACGACCGACGACCGAGAAGGGTGCGTGTGACTCTGCATGATTTGCTCTCTCCGCTTCGCTCGTGGAGCAAGACGGAGGCCGACGAGGGCTTCCATCTCGCGCGGACTAAGCAACGCCGGAAACCCGCTGGAATGCTGCGCAAAACGCAACGACGAGCCGCCGATCCGAATTCTTGTGCGAGTCTCCGTCGCGGACCGAGTGTGAGTAGTGGCTACCCATTACCCGTGCCTGCGAGTAGTGGCTACTCATGCGTCGGCGCGTCAATCAGCGGTGAAGACGGATGCCTTCGAGTGCAGCCGATCCAACGCAGAGCGGTCCTACTTCCGTTTCGGCTTGAAGACGTGCGTGGCGGTGCCGAAGAACTGCTCCGCCGACTCCATCACCGTCTCAGACAGCGTCGGGTGCGGGTGGATGGTCATCTTGACGTCCGACGCAGTCGCTCCCATTTCGATCGCCAGCACCCCTTCGGCGATCAATTCGCCGGCGCCAGAGCCGACGATCCCGACGCCGAGGATGCGCTCGGTCTCAGGATCGACGAGGAGCTTGGTCATCCCGTCGACGCGATCGATCGAGATGGCGCGGCCGGAGGCGCCCCACGGAAAACGCGCGATGTCGACTTTGCGGCCTTCCTTTTCGGCCTGCGTTTCAGTCAGGCCGGCCCACGCGATTTCAGGATCGGTGAACACCACCGCCGGGATCGCCAGCGGTTCGAAGATCGCCTTGTGTCCGGCAATCGCCTCGACCGCGACCCGCGCTTCGTGCGACGCCTTGTGCGCCAGCATTGGTTCGCCGGCGACATCGCCGATCGCGAAAATCGTCGGTTCGTCCGTGCGGCGCTGGAAATCGGTTTGGATGAAGCCGCGGTCGGTCACCTGCACCTTGGTTTTCTCGAGACCCGGGATCCGAGCATTGGGCCGTCGCCCGATCGACACCAACACATAATCGTAGGTCGCTTCCGACGGCACGCCCTCGCCTTCGAGTGTCACGGTCACCGAGTTCGCCGTTGCCTTCATCGACTGCACTTTCGTCGAGAGCATCACGCGCTGGAAGGTTTTTTCGACCCGTTGCGCGAGCACGCGGACCAGGTCGCGGTCGGCGCCGGGCAACAAGCCGTCGGTCATTTCGACGACCGACACCTTGGTGCCCAGCGCGGCATAGACCGAGCCGAGTTCGAGGCCGATATATCCGCCGCCGATCACCAACATCGAGGCAGGGATTTCCGGTAGATCGAGCGCGCCAGTCGAATCGAGCACGCGCGGGCTATCGCTGGTGAATGCCGGAATGCGCGTCGGCTCGGATCCGGTCGCGATAATCACGTGATCGATTTCAACCATCTGCTCGCCGCCGGCGACCAGCGCGACCTGTAACTTCTGCGGGTCGACAATCGTGGCACGGCCCTGGAGGTAGGTAATCTTGCGTAGCTTGGCGACCTGCCCCGTGCCGCTGGTCAGCTTCTCGACAACCTGGTCCTTGTAACCACGCAGGCGCTTGACGTCGATCCGGGGTTTGCCAAAGTCAATGCCCCACGCGCTCGCGTGCGTGGCCTCCTCGAGCACCTTGGCCACGTGCAACAGCGCTTTGGACGGGATACAGCCGCGATACAGGCACACGCCACCAGGGTTTTTTTCCGGATCGATCAGGGTGACCTGCATGCCGAGGTCGGCCGCGTAAAAGGCCGCGGCGTAACCGCCAGGTCCGGCGCCAATGACTGCGATTCGTATATTCATGAAAAGGCCTCAGGCCTCAGGCCCCAGGCCCCAAATGCGCCCACGGCCGGACATTGACCGGCACCGCTGGAGCCTGGGCCCTGGCCCCTGGGCCCTGGTTATCCGCGCAGCATTACCGTGAAGGGTTGCTCGATCGCGTCCACGATCCAGCGCAGGAAGCGAATGGCGTCGGCGCCATCGATCACACGGTGGTCGTAGCTGAGCGATAGCGGCAGCATTTGGCGCGGTTGGATCTCGCCGTTCTTGAACACGGCTTCGACCGACCCGCGCGAGATCCCGAGAATGGCCACTTCCGGCCAGTTGATGATCGGCGTGAATGAGGTCCCGCCAATGCCGCCCAGATTGGTAATCGACATCGACCCGCCGGACATCTCGTCGAGGGACAACTTGCGGGCCTTGGCCTTCTCCGCCAGCCGCTGAATCTCGACCGCGATCTCGACGATGTTCTTTTGATCGGCGTTGCGGACGACCGGCACCAGCAACCCGTGTTCGGTATCGACGGCAATGCCGACGTGAATGTATTTCTTGTAGATGATCGATTCGCTCGCCGGATCGATCGATGAGTTGAATTGCGGAAACTTTTTCAGCGCCGTGGCGATGATCTTGGTGACGATCGCCGTGACCGTGAGCTTGCCGCCCAGTTTCTCGACTTCAGCCGAGTACTTCGGACGAATTTCTTCGAGCACGGTCATGTCCGCCTTGTCGAACTGCGTGACATGGGGGATGACCGACCACGCGTGACTGAGGTGTTCGGCGGTCTTGCGGCGTACGCCGGACATCGCCTTGGGTTCGACGTCGCCCCACTTGCTGAAGTCCGGCAGCGGCGGACTGGCTATGCCGCCGCGCGACGGGGTGGGCGTCAACGCGCCACCGCCGAGGCTGCTCATGATCTGGCGGGCGAAGGCCTTCACGTCTTCTTCACTGATCCGGCCATTGCTGCCCGAGCCGGTGACCTGGCTGATATCCACCCCGATCTCGCGGGCGACACGGCGCACCGAGGGTGACGCGGGCGCCGCGGCAGTCGAGGGCACGGCTGGCGTCGGCGATGCCGCCGCCGGCGGTGGCGCCGACACATGGCGGTCGCGAATGTCGACGACCGGGGCACGCTTACGCGCCTCGTCCTTGTCCGTCTCCCCCGTCTCCCCCTCGTTCCTTTCGTCAGCCGCCTTGTTATCAGCGGCCGGGGCGGCCTCCTGTTCGGCTTGTTCCTGCTGTTCGGTCGGGGCTGACGCGCCGCCCTTGTCCGGCGTCGGTTCCTTACCGCTGTCCTTCTTGCCAGCCGCGTCCTTCGCGGCTGCGCCGGCGCCGTTGCCGCCCTCGACAGTCAGCACCAGTTCGCCGGGCTTGATCTTGTCACCGACCTTGACCCGGATCTCTTTGACCGTACCCTCCACGCTCGAGGGCACTTCCAGGGTCGCCTTGTCGGTTTCGAGTTCGACGACGGCCTGGTCGATCTTAATCTGGTCGCCGGGCTTGACCAGGATGCGAAGCACGTCACCTTGGGCGATGCCGTCGCCCAAATTCGGAAGGTTGAAATCGGCCATTTAGCTCTCGGCTGTCGGCTGACAGCTTATCTACGAGATCGCGGGATCTCGTTTTTCGGGATCGATTCCCAGATCTTTGATTGCCTGCGTCACGACGTCCGGCTCGATCTGCTTTTCCTGCAGGAGCGCGTACAGCGTGGCCAGCGTGATGAAGCGGGCGTCGACTTCAAAGAAATCGCGCAACGCGGTGCGTGTCTCGGATCGGCCGAACCCGTCGGTGCCAAGGGCCTGGAGGCGCTTGGGTAACCAGCGATCGATCGAGTCGGGCAACAGATTGAGGTAGTCACTGGCGGCGACGAAGACGCCCTTGGCTTTCGCGGTCGCCTGGGTCACGTACGGCACGCGCGGCTTATCGGCGGGATGCAGCCGATTCCAGCGCTCACAGGCGTGACCATCGCGGTAGAGATTGACGTAACTGGTCACGCTCCAGACGTCGGCGCCGACGCCATATTTCTCTTCGAGGATCTGCTGCGCCTCGATCGCCTGCAGCAGGATGGTCCCGCTGCCGAAAATCTGCGCCCGCAACTTCGCGTCCGGCTTGCTGGTCGGCTTGGCGACGTACATGCCTTTGAGAATGCCTTCGCGCGCGTCGTCCGGCATCGGCGGATGTTCATACTGCTCGTTCATCAGCGTCAGGTAATAAAAAATATTTTCCTGATCGCCGTACATCCGCTTGATCCCGTCTTCGATGATTACCGCCAGCTCGTAGGCAAAGGCCGGATCATAGGCCTGGCAGGTCGGCACCGGCGCGGCCAGCACGTGGCTGTTGCCGTCCTGGTGTTGCAATCCTTCGCCGTTGAGCGTGGTGCGGCCGGCCGTGCCGCCGAGGACGAAGCCGCGCATCCGCATGTCCGAGCCGGCCCAAATCAGGTCGCCGACGCGTTGAAAGCCAAACATCGAATAGAAGATGAAGAACGGGATGGTGTTGATGCCGTGGGTCGCGTACGCGGTGCCGGCGGCGATGAACGACGACATCGAACCGGCTTCGTTGATCCCCTCTTCAAGGATCTGACCGTCTTCGGCCTCCTTGTAATACAGCAGGGTGTCCTTGTCGACCGGCTCGTAGAGCTGCCCGCTATGTGCGTAAATGCCGACCTGGCGGAAGAGGGCTTCCATGCCAAACGTACGCGCTTCGTCCGGGACAATCGGTACGACGAACTTGCCGATCGTTTCGTCGCGCAGCAGTTTGGACAGCATCCGCACGAACACCATCGTGGTGCTCGCCTTGCGCGCTTCGGTGCCGGTGTGGAACTCGCTGAACGTCTCGGCGAGATCCGGCCGGATCGCTTCCGACCGTACCTGGCGTTTCGGCACCGACCCGCCCAGTGCGGTGCGGCGCTCTTCGATGTAATTCGACTCGACGCTGTTTGGTGGCGGTCGATAGAACGGGGCTTTGGCGATTTCCTCGTCCGAGATCGGAATGCCAAAGCGCGTGCGGAACGCTTTGACTTCTTCGTCGTTGAGCTTTTTCTGCTGGTGCGTGACGTTCTTACCTTCACCGGCCTCACCGATGCCGTAGCCCTTGATCGTGCGCGCCAGGATCACCGTCGGGGCGCCTTTGGTCTCATGCGCGCGGCGGTAGGCGTTGTAGACCTTGGCCGGGTCGTGGCCGCCAAGGGTCAGCTTCTTGAGCTGTTCATCGGACAGATGCTTGACCATGTCGAGCAGCCGCGGGTCGGCACCCCAGAAGTTCTTGCGGACGTAGTCGCCGGTTTCAACGGCGTACTTCTGATATTCGCCGTCAACGATCTCGCCCATCCGGCGGACCAGCAGGCCTTCGGTGTCCTTGGCGAGCAGGTCGTCCCACTCGCTGCCCCACAGCACTTTGAGCACATTCCAACCAGCGCCACGGAAGATTGCTTCGAGCTCGGTGATGATCTGCCCGTTGCCGCGCACCGGGCCATCCAGGCGCTGCAGGTTGCAGTTGATCACGAAGACCAGGTTGTCGAGCCGCTCACGCGAGGCGAGCGTGATCGCGCCCAGCGATTCCGGTTCGTCGGTTTCGCCGTCACCAAGGAATGCCCACACCTTGGCGTCAGTAATCTTCTTCAGTCCGCGATCTTCGAGGTAACGATTGAAGCGCGCCTGGTAGATCGCCATGATCGGGCCCAGGCCCATCGAGACGGTCGGGAATTCCCAGAAGTCGGGCATCAACCACGGATGCGGATACGACGACAAGCCGCCTTCCGGCTTCAGTTCGCGCCGGAAATTTTCCAGCTGCTGCGCGGTGATTCGTCCTTCGAGAAAAGCGCGCGCATAGATCCCGGGCGAGGCGTGACCCTGAAAAAAGATCATGTCGCCTTCGAGGCCCGTGTCGCGGCCGCGGAAGAAGTGATTGAAACCCACTTCGTAGAGCGTGGCCGCCGAGGCAAACGTCGAAATGTGGCCGCCAATGCCGTCTTCGATGCGGTTGGCTTTGACCACCATCGCCATGGCATTCCAGCGGACGATGCTCTTGATCCGACGCTCGATTTCTCGGCTGCCCGGATACGGCACTTCCTCGCTGCTATGAATGGTGTTGATGTAAGGCGTGTTGGCGGTAAACGGCAGCTTGACGCCGCTCTTGGTGGCGTGGATGCCAAGTTCGCGCAGGAGACGACCGACTCGCGCGGGACCACCGTGCTGAAGCACGTAGTCAAGCGATTCGAGCCATTCGCGGGTCTCGATCGCCTCCAGGTCGCGAGCATCGGTGGGAGCGGAATTCCTCATAACCTTCCTATTGTACCCTCGCTGGCGGAGGGCAGTTCGGGCGCGGTGGGACCCCTCGTGGTGGGACCACTTCGTGGTGGGACCGCTTCCGCGGTGGGACGCCCTCCCACGAGTGCAGCTAGTGGTCCCACCGGCGCAGCCGGTCCCACCGGCGTGAGCCGGTCCCACCGGCGGAGCCGGTCCTACTGAAGAATCGAGCGCAACTTTGCCGCATCGAGATTACCTCCCGACATCACCGCGACGACGCGTTGACCGTCGAGGTCGCGTTTGAGCTTCTGTGCAGCCGCGAGCGACGCTGCGCCAGCCCCTTCGGCGAGGTTATGCGTCGCACGCAATGCCAGGCGAACGCCCTCTGCGAGCTCGTCCTCACTCAACGTGACGATATCGTCGAGCTCGTCCTGCAGGATGCTGAACGGGAGATCGAACGTCACCCGCGTGGCCATGCCTTCGGCAAACGTGGCACAGCTCTCGCCGACGATGCGCGTGCGGCTGCGCCACGATCGCGCAAACGCGTCGGCGTTTTGCGCCTGGACCCCGATCACTTGCGTCTCCGCGCCGAGGGTCGAGCGCACGAGACAATTGCCGCACGCCCCGCTGCCGCCGCCGAGTGGGACCAGGATCACATCCACCGTCGGCAACTGTTCAAAGATTTCCAGCGCGTAGGTGCCGACACCAGCCAGCAGCAGCGGTTCGTCGGCCGAATGCACATACCGCGCGCCGGCGGCGGTGGCTCGCCGTTCACACTCCTCGCGGGCATCGTCGAAGTCGCCGCCGTGCGCAACGACCGTCGCACCAAACGCGCGCATCGCCGCGTTCTTGTCCGGGTTGTTGCCTTCGGGGACGAAGACGGTGCAGGCGATCGCTTCGAGTTGACAGGCCATCGCGATCGATTGGCCATGATTGCCGGTGCTCGCCGTGAACACGCCGCGACCGCGCGACTCGGTGGACAGCGAGCGCACCAGATTCAGGCCGCCCCGGATCTTGAACGCGCTCGTCGGGTTGTGGTTCTCATGCTTGACCCACAGGTCGAGGCCGGTTTCCTCGCGCAGGAGCGGATGCTGCAGGAGCGGCGTCGGACGAATCACATCAGCGATCCGCGTGCGGGCGGCATAAATATCGGCGAGTGTCGGTGCAGTCATAACTGGTTTCTCAATGCGATCGCGACATCGGGACGATCGGTGATCACGCCGTCGACACCAAGCGCGAACAGGCGCGTGATGTCGTCTGGCGCATCGACGACCCACACGTCAACACGGCTCCCGTCGCGGTGCGCTTGTCGAAGAAAGGCACGGGTCACCACTGGCAGTCGACCGGCACGCTGAGGGACTTGGAATGCGCAGTACGGGCGGTGGCGGGCCAGCGGCCAGTGGGTCCACGAGCGATAGAGCGTCCACCGTGCTTCATCCTCCGAGGCGCTGGTCGCGATCTCGGGCGCTTCGCTGCGGATCACCCCGAGGGCACGCCGATGAAACGAGCCGACGCACACCCGTTCGACGGCGGCCGCCTCGCGAACCAATCGCGCGACCGCGCGGGCCAGTGCCGGGTCGTCGTGCTTCATCTCGACGATGACGCGACGGTCGCCGCACGCGTCAAGGACCTCGTCGAGGCGCGGCACGCCGATGCCGCGGCCACGAAATGGATAGCCATCGACTTCACCAAATCGATAGCCAGCGTCGACGGTCGCGAGTTCCGCGGAGGTGCGCGCCGACACCGGCCCGGCTGCGTCGGTGGTGCGCTCGAGCGTTTTGTCGTGGATCACGACTGGCACCCCATCACTCGCCAGGTGCACGTCGCACTCAATGCCGTCGCTGCCCAGCGCGAGGCCGTTGGTAAACGCCGCCATGGTGTTTTCCGGCGCGAGTTTCGCGCCGCCACGATGCGCGAAGACCAGGCGGTCGCGCGTGGCGAAGGGGTGCGGCACGCTCACGGTGAGGTCGGTAGACAATAATAGGGTCATGTCAGCCGCAAGCCGCCCCGCCACACTCGGACAACTCAAAGCCGCCGCTGCACGCGGCGAATACCGCAGCCGTAGCGTCAAGGATGAAGTCCGTCACAACCTGATCGCCAAATTACGTACCCGCGAGACATTATTCCCCGGGATCATCGGCTACGACGACACCGTCGTTCCCCAGATTGTCAACGCGATCCTGGCGCGCCACAATTTTATCCTCCTTGGATTGCGCGGTCAGGCCAAAACCCGGATCCTGCGCGCGCTCACCTCGCTGCTCGATGCCGAAGTGCCGGTGGTGCACGGCAGTGAGATTAATGACGATCCGTTGGCGCCGTTATCGGCCTATGCGCGCCAGCTGGTCGCCTCGAGCGGTGACGACATGCCGATCGACTGGTTGCCGCGCGACGCCCGCTACGTTGAAAAGCTCGCCACCCCCGACGTCACCATTGCCGACATGATCGGCGACATCGATCCGATTAAGGCCGCACACGGTGGTCTGCAGCTGGCCAGCGAACTGGCCATGCATTTTGGCCTGCTGCCGCGCGCCAATCGCGGACTGTTCGCGATCAACGAACTGCCGGACCTCGCCGGCAAGATTCAGGTCGGCTTGTTTAATATCCTGCAGGAAGGCGACGTCCAGATTAAGGGCTTCCCGGTGCGCTTGCCGCTCGACGTGATGATTCTCTTTACTGCGAATCCCGAGGATTACACTGCGCGCGGCAAGATCATCACGCCGCTCAAAGATCGCATTGGGGCCGAGATTCGCACGCATTACATGGGCAGCCGGGAGCAGGCCATGGCGATAACCGCACAGGAAGCCTGGCTCGACCGTGATGGGGCCATCGAGATTCCGCAGTTCGTCCGCGAGATTGTCGAAGAGGTCGCCATTCAGGCGCGCAGCGACCGCAAGGTCGACAAACGATCCGGCGTCAGCCAGCGCATGCCAATCAGCGTAATGGAAAGCCTGGCGTCCAACGCCGAGCGGCGGGCGCTGACCCATCACGAAACCCCGGCGGTCGCCCGCGTGATTGATTTGTATGCCGCCATGCCGTCGATGACCGGTAAGTTCGAGCTCGAGTACGAAGGGGAATTGAAAGGCGCCGACCACGTCGCGCGCGAGCTAATCCGCGGCGCCGTCTCGACGGTGTTCGACAGCCACTTCCCCGACGCCGACATGCGCTCGGTCATCGACTGGTTCGATCTCGGAGGGACGCTTGACCTCGGCGACTCGGTCTCCGCCGCCGAGGTGGTCGCTCAGGCCCGCACCGTGCAGGGCCTGGTTGAGCTGTCGCAGCGTGCCGGGATTGATCCCCAGGCGGCAGAGCCGATGCTCGCGGCCGGCATCGACTTCGTGCTCGAAGGCCTCTACTCACAAAAGAAAATTGCCCGCAGCGCGGACCGCGGCTTCCACAGCAGCGAACCGGTTCGCAAACGAGAAGCCACGGTGACCCGCACGCCGGTGTTGACGCCGGATGACGACGACGATCAGGGCGGTCCGCAGCGCGGCAAGAAGAAGCGGTACTACAACTAGGTCATCCGCAGATTACGCTTGGCACTTGGCACTCAGCCCTAGCACCGAGCACCGAGCACTTAGCACTATGAAATATCGCTACGGCAAATACGTCCCGTCGCTCCTCGACGATCTCGACATGGATGAACTGATGTCGAAGTTGTCGGACTTGATGCTGTCGAGCGGGTTCGACAACCCGTGGGGCGTCGGCGGCGACCCGGCCGACAACGAGGATCGGACGATGCAGGCGTTGCATGATGCGATTCTCGAGGCGTTGTTCAGCGACGGCGTGTTGCCGCCGGGCGTGCTCGACAAAATGTTTGGCGATCCGGCCGACGGCGATCAGGACCAGCTCCGGGCGCAAATTGAAGAATTGATCGAACAGATCATCGAACGGATGAAGGAGTCCGGATACATCACCGCATCCCCTGACTTGGAGCCGGAACGGCAGTGGCGCGCCCAGGACGGCGGCGGCCTCGACGACCCGAATCAGCGCGTGACGTTCGAAGTGACCGATAAGGCGCTCGATTTTCTCGGTTTCAAGGCGCTGCGCGACCTGCTTGGTTCGATCGGCCACAGCAGCGCCGGCCGCCATGACACGCGCGATTTGTCAACCGGGATCGAAGCCAGCGGTGCACCCAAGCGTTACGAGTTCGGCGACACCATCAACCTCGATGCGACCGCGACGATTCTCAATGCAGTGCAGCGAACCGCGCGCGACCGCGAGGCGGCCGGCCGGTCTCACGACCGGCCGCTGCAGGTGGAGATTACCTACGACGACCTGATGGTCGCGCAAGGCGAATATCAAAGCTCGTGCGCCACGGTGCTGATGCTCGACTGCAGCCACAGCATGATCCTCTACGGCGAAGATCGTTTCACGCCGGCCAAGCGGGTGGCGATGGCGCTGTCGCAACTGATCCGGACGCAATATCCAGGCGACACCCTGCACGCGGTGTTGTTTCACGACTCGGCCGAAGAGATCCCGGTGCGCGAATTAGGCCGGGTGCGGGTCGGCCCCTACTACACCAACACTCGCGAAGGGTTGCGCCTGGCGCGCCGGATTCTCGAACGCCAGCGTAAAGACATGCGTCAGATCGTGATGATTACCGACGGCAAACCGTCGGCGCTGACCCAACCGGACGGCCGCATCTACAAAAATGCCTTCGGCCTGGATCCGTACGTCATCTCTGAGACCTTTGCCGAAGTGTCGGCCTGCGCCCGTGCCGGGATCATGATTAACACGTTCATGCTGGCGCGCGACTACGACCTCGTCGCCTTCGTTCGCCGCGTCGCGTCGATGTGCCGCGGCAAGGCGTATTTCACGACCCCGGACACGCTCGGTGAATACGTGCTGACGGACTATATGGACAAGAAGACTAGGACAATCCACTGAATCTCGCATGCTGCCCTCCACCATCCCAATCTTTCCGCTGCCCAACGTCGTGCTGTTCCCCAACGTGTTCCTGCCGCTGCACATCTTCGAGCCGCGCTACCGGCAGATGGTCAGCGATGCGTTGGGCGGTGAACGGATGATCGGGATGACGTTGCTGCAACCGGGTTATGAAGCCGACTACGACCGCTCGCCGGCGGTCTACGAGGTCGGCTGCGCCGGTTTGATCACCCATCACGAACGCCTCGGCGATGGCGGGTTCAACATCGTCCTGCGCGGACTCGAACGCTTCCGCATCGTCGGCGAAGAGAACCCGTCGTCGACGCTGCTCTACCGCCGTGCGCTGATCGCGCCGCTCGAGGAGCCCGACACCCAGAAGCGTGACGCGCTGAAGTCGGCGCGCCAACAACTCGAAGCCATCGTCGCGCCGCTGTTCAGCGGCACGCTTGCCGAACGCGGACTGCCGGCGGCGATGCCCGACGAAGACCTGATCAACGCGCTGGCCCAGTACCTCGAACTCGAACCGATCGAGAAGCAGGCGCTACTCGAACGCGACGGTCCACTGGCGCGCTGCCGGTCGTTAGTCGAGCTGCTGGAGATGAAGGCGCTGACGGAGAAGGGCACCGGCTCGGGTCACGTGCATTAGGGCGCAGCGAGTCGCGCCCACCGCCGAGCGCAAGCGAGGCGGCCCACGCGGGAGGCGAAGATGACGCGCCCTAGTGCGTCATCGCATACAGCGCGACGTTCAGTCCGACTGCATAGCCCTGCGGCGAAAAGTTCAGGAAGTATTCCGGGTTCTGTCCTTCGCGCTCCCACGAATCCGAAATGTCAGTGTTGTGAGTCATCAACACCATCACCCGGCCACTGGCATCCGAGATTGCGGCCATATGTGGTTGCGCGCTGTTGATACCCATCTCCGAGGTCTCGCCACTCTCCGACCAGAACTGCCATGACGGCACCTGTGGAATTTTGGTGACGGTGAACATGGTCTTGAAGATCGGGTGATCGAACATCAGTTCGCGGATTGGATAGGTCGGCGGCGGCAGCACCTTGCCGATCTCAGCGGCCCAGTCGTCCCACGCCCACGGCCCCCAGAAATCGTCCACCCAGAGAAACCCGCCCTTGAGTAAATAGCTGCGCAACAGGTCGACTTCGGCGTCATTGAAACCGGCGCTGCCCGGGTCGGACATGATGATGAACGGACACTGAAACAGAGCTTCGTCGGTCGGCCGGACGACGAAATGATTGGGCTGGTTGTCGGGAGAGCGGCTGACCCGCGTCTTGGTCAGTTCGGACAGCCGGATTGAGAAGTTGATCTCAGCATCCGGATAATCGGTGCCCCAACCGAGCCCGCGCTGATGGGCGCGCACCTGGGTGTACATCAGCCGGCAGAAATGGAACGCGCCGTCGAACTCCGTCAGCTGCGGAAAACGGGGTGGCACCCCACCTTCGCCGCGGTTGAAGCCGCGGCCGCCAAACCCCCGCTGGGCAACAGCGGTCGTCGCGGCGAGTAACACCGCGATGACCACGCCAGCGAATAATCGCTTCGGCATTCCGGAACTCTGATCCCTGATCCCTGATCCCTTACTTCTGCTTACCCTTAGACAACGACCGGTAGTACTCCTCGACGAGTTTGCGGAATTCCGGCGGCACTTCGTCCGACCCGGTGACCAGCGCGCGGTCGGCTTCGTCGCCCACCTTGCGGCGCAACCCGTATTCGAATCGTTTCAAGCCTTCGCTGACGAAACTTTGGAGCCGCTGCAGTTCGTTGGCGTCGCGATAGGGCCGGACGTCTTCGAGCTCGCGTAATCGCTTGAGGATCTCATCCAGTTCACGGGCGTCGATGTTCTGCTGACGGAGCAGGTCGCGCAGCTCACGGCCCTCGCCCATCCAGCGACGGGCTTCCTCACGGAACTGGCGGATGTCGTCGGCGTTGAACTCGCCTGGACGACGGCTGCCAAATCCGTCGCCGCCCCCGAAGCGGCCCGCGGTGTCACCCTGTCCGCCGCCCTGACCTTGCTGCCCTTGGCCCTGCTGCCCCTGTTGGCCCTGTCCCTGCTGGCCCTGTTGGCCCCGCCCCTGCTGACCTTGTTGCCCCTGCTCGCCCTTCGGGCCTGACTGACCCGGCTGACCGGGTTGGCCTTCGCCACCTTGTGGCTGACTTTGCTGACTTTGCTGTCCCTGTTGGCCCTGCTGGCCGCGTGGCCCCGGCTGGTCGCCCCGCTGCTCAGCGCGCTCCTGCATGCGGCGTCCGAGCGACTCGACCCCGCGGGTCAATTCGCGCGCACGTTCGAGCGCATCGGCCTGACGATCGCGGCCGTTCGGTCCCAGCGCGGCGGCGGCTTCATCGAGCTTGCGCCGGACGCCGGCGAGATTGGCTTCGAGCTGCTCGTCGAGTTGCTTGGCAAACTCCTGGAGCTGTTCGCGATCGGCGCCGAGCACCTGGCGCGAGTAGTTCATCTTCTCTTTAATCTTGTCGTCGCGAATCTGGCCGGCCGCCTCCTGGACTTTTCGCGACGCGTCGCGTGACTCACGCGCAATCTCGCGCGCCGTCTGATCAAGTTGGCCTTCGAGGCCCTGCACTTTTTGGGTCAGTGCATCCTTGCGCTGTCCGAGAGCCTGCACTTTAGATTGACGGTCGCCGCCAGACGACGGAAGGTTTTTCACTGCGCCGGCGATCTCTTTTTGTTCCTGGGCGATTTCCTCAGCCTGCCGCTGCGCATCCTTGATGTCCCGGTCAGCGCGGGCACCTTGAGTTCCCTGCAGCGAGCGCTGCACGTCACGCAACCGATCGGCAGCCGACGCGGCCTGTCCAGCGGCACCTGGGTCGCCGCTCGCAGCCGCGCGCTTCATCGCGTCAGCAGCCTGCTGCATTTGCCGTGCGGCGCTGCGCAGGTCGGGACGGTTCTGTTCGCGTGACAACTTTTCAAGTTGGCGCGCCGCTTCTTCCGCCTGCTGCGCCAGCGCGCGCTGCAGGTCGCCGCTGCGGCCGTTTGCCGACGCTTGGCCAGACGCGAGCTGCTTTTGCCGTTGCAGCTCTTGCTCCTGCCGGCGTGCGAGCTCTTTCAACTTCTCGGCGAGCTCGTCAATTTGTTGATCGGCGTTCTGTTGCGTGGCCTGCTGGGTCGTCTCGTATTGATTGGCCATCTTGTCCATTTCGAGCTTGAACAAGTCGGCGAGGTCGTCAGCGATCGAGCCGGCGCCACCGCCACCACCGCCACCCCCAGCGTTGCGATTGGTTTGCACCTGCAACTCGTACTCTTCCTCGGCTTGCTGCAGGTACTGGAGCGCCTTATTCTCGGGCGGCAGTGCGCCTTCCGCACTTTGCGCTTGCAGCTTGGTTTCGGCGGCTTTCATTTCGGTCGCCGCCAGTGGCAATACCTCGGCGATCTTCTTGAACGCCGGATCCGGCGCGACCAGGCGGCTGTTCATCCGGTCGACCAGGCCCTGGACCTGCTCGCGCAGTTTGCTTTGCGACAGCGCCAGGACGACCAGCGCTTCTTTCGCCTTTGCCGCCCCCATCGTCTTCCGATCGCGCTGAACCTTGAAGGTTCCGGCAATGATCTGACGCTGTTGCTGTGACAATGCGCCGACCTCGGCACCAGCGGCTCCGCCGCCCCCGCCACCACCACCCTGCGACGTCGCCGGCTTGAAGTCTTTGCCGAAGGGACGAATACGCAGGAAGTAAATGTCACTGGTCGCGTGTTTGGGACCGCCGTTGGCGTCGTTATCAGTCGCACGCGCGTAGTACGACACGGCATCGCCGGCCTGCACGCCGAGTTCTTCGAGATAAAAGGTGTGCCCAGCCGTCACTTCGGGTGTCGGTTTGCTGCCGCCAAACAACGGGATCGATTTTTCCGGACCGCCGTTCACCGAATACACCAACTGCAGGTTCTTGACGGCAAAGTCATCATCAGCGCGGGCTTCGACCGAGAACTCCTGCACCGGGGTCGCGTCAGTGTCGCGGCCCGGCTTGGACACCGTGACCGAGGGGGCCTGGTCGGTGAGAATGTCGATGTTGAATTGCGGCGAGGCGTTGACCTTTTCGCCCGCGAGGCCATCGAGCTCGACGCGGTAAAAACCAGTGGCCGATGCGGTGAACTGCCCGGCCAGCGTGCCATCGGCATTGGCGGTCAAAGGCGTGGAACTGCCGTCACCCATGATCAGGCGGCCGCCCGCCGCCGCCATGCTCGGCTGAATCTTGAGGCGCACCTCGGTGCCCTTGAGCGTCGCCACGTCGCCGCCGTCTTCAACCGTCCGCGGCGCGAGCCCGGTGTAACTCGGGAAGCGATACTCCAGATCCAGTTGCTTCACGAACGGCAGCTCGACGACGGTCAAGGTATAGGACGGCGATCGGACACCGGACGCTTCGACGTAATACTCCATGCCTTCGGCGAGGTCGAACAGCATGCCGTCGTAACTACCGTTCTCGGTGCGGACCATCGGGACACGCTCGTACGGTGAGTCGGCGCTCTTACGCATCATCACCGCCGTATCGATCGCCTCGAAGCCGGACAAGTTTGCGGTGATTGTCTGGTCAGCGCCTTTCGGCACCGTCGCATCGCCAGGCGTGACCGCTATGCGGTATGGCGCGGCCGCCTCGACGTCGCGCGAGATCACCAGCAACGCCGAGAGCGCGTGGCGCAAGTACGCCGGGCCCAGGGCAAAGATGGCCAAGGCGGCCAACGTGACGACCGCAGCGGCGGAGCCGTACCGTCGTACCGAGACGCGCTCAATCCGTCGCCCCGATTCGATCTGATGAATGCGTTGCACTGCCGCCTCGACCAGGCGGCGAACTAATGCAGGTGAGCTGTCGCTGGCCCGGCCGGCACGTTCGGCTTCGAGCGCGGTGATGATCGTCGCTTCGAGCGACGGTTCGTGTTCCTCGAGATACAGCGCGACCTGTTCGTCGCTGACCGTTCGCATCATCGGCCGGAGCAGAAACCACCCCGCCAGACCCGCCGTCGCGACGGCCAGCACAATTCGGAAGGCGAGAATTGAGGCGGCGCTGAATCGCAGTGACTCCAGGGCGTAGGCGGACCCAATCAGGGCGAGCGCCAGCGCCGCCAGGAACCCAACCACGCCACGCAGCGCCAGCTTCATCCGCCAGCGCTTGCGCACCTGGCGAACGACATCAAGAAGCGCCGAGCGGGAACTCCCGCTCTCGTCGTGCTGCAGCATCTACGGCCTCCGCTCGTCAGCTCGCGCGTGACAACTTGTGCGCGAGCAGTGATTCTCCGGTAAGTAGCAGGATACCTGCGAACAACAGGTACCACCAGATTCGTTGCGACCGTTCCTGAGCCTCCTCCGGGATGGCCGAGGCACCTGCCGTGCCATTGACGGATGATGATCCGCCGGCCACGGCCAGGACCATTTCCGCCGGATCGACGGCCGTCCGGTCGGATTCACCGAGCTCGACGTTACTCGCCGCAACCGTGAACAGTTGCGATTGCCGTCCCGATGCGCGTACCTCGTAAAAGCCCTGTTCGGTGAGTTCGAGGACACGGCCCTGGTCACCCTCGAGCGGCAGACGCGCGCCGCCAGGCGCCACGGCCACTCGTGATTGCGACGGGTCGCCGTCCTCGGACAGGTCGATCACCTGTCCGACGACAGCCCAGTTGGCGCGTTCCCGGTAGGCGGCCGCGTAGCGCGTCAGCTGGTGCACAAAAGGCAGATACACCGGCTTGAGGGCCAGGTCGTTCCAGAACAAGTCGAGTGTCGAAGTCCACAGCACGACCCGGCCACGCCCCAGGCTCTTTTCCATCACCGCCGGCGTGCCATCGTCGAAGCGGGCCAACACGTGGCCCTCTGGGCTCGGCGTGACGCTGCGATAGCCGTAGAAACGCGCGGCGGAAAAATCTCCGCTGCGCGGCGTTCGAAACGGCTCGAACACCGCATGTCCGTATTCCAGACCGCCAAGCGAGCCGGCGCCGCCACGCGATCGATCGACGCTGCCCGCGGGTGTCGCTGGCAGCAAGTCGGCTGCACTACTCGGCCAGGCCGCTTGCGATCCAAAGGCGACCACCAGGCCGCCACCGTTCTCGACGTAGCGCTTGAGGCGCGTGACGAGGCTCTCGCTGGGGCTCGTATCGTTGAGAATGACGACGCGCGTGCGCGACAGGACTTGGTCGGTCAAATCCTCAAGGCCCACCGTCGCCGCGTCAAATCGCGGGCTCTCGCCGATCGCCAGCGCGCGGGACAGGTAGAGCGCCTGGTCGCGAGCACCGCGAGTACCGTTGACCACGGCAACTGGCAGAGGACGCGGCGGCGACAGGACAAAGTGAAACGCGTTATCTCGGGCGAGTGCATCCTCGCCGATGCGGACCGTGCCCCGCGTGTTGCCCTGGGTCACGGTAATCGGCGGGAAGGTCGCGGCTGCCGAGCCGTTCGGATCAAGGGAGACGCGTAGCGTTTGCACCACGTGGCCGTCGATCTCGAGTGCCACCGGCACGTCGGGCACGGCGTCACTGCTCCGGTTCAACACCCCGCCAGTGACAATCACGCGATCCTGCCCCGATACCTGCTCACGTTGGACCGTGACCGGCGTCACCGCGAGATTGCGTGCGTTGTCTGCCTGGACGGCGACCGGTTTCAGTTCGGTCCCGGCCGGCAGCCGTAATCCATCCCCAGGCGTCCACGCACTGCGTTGAAAGTCGCTGATCAGAACAACTTCGCGACGCGGCAGGTTCGACGCAGCGAGAAGGCTGCCCGCGAGTTTCAACGACGGACCGTATTTCGTTGCGCCGGCCGACAACGTCATCGCGGTGATCTCCGACTGCAGGCGCGCCTTATCGTCGGTTCCCTGCACCGCCACCTCGGCTCCGGAAGAAAATGTCACCAACGTCGCGCGGTCGCCGTTGCCGAGCGTGTTGACCGCGTCAGCAGCGGCGCGCTTGGCGCGCTCCCACTGATCACCGTGTCCCATGCTGTACGAACGATCGAGCAGGACGATCAGGTCACGCGCCCCGGTGGTTGCCGCCGACAGCGTCGCGCTGCGCAGGAACGGGCGCGCGAACGCCGCAATAATCAACGCCAGGGCGGCGAGCCGCACCGCCAGCAACGCCCAGTTATGGATCCGGCGGCGCCGGATTGACGAGTACGGAATACGCCGCACGAACATCAGTGAGGGAAAGAGCACGACGTTCTTCCGCTCGCGCTGAATCAGGTGGATCAGCACCGGAACCGCAAGAGCGGCCAGACCAGCAAAGAACAGCGGGGCAAGAAACGACATCAGCGCCTACGCGACAGTCGATCCCGGATCGACAGGTAATTGAACAAGGCGTAATCGAGCGGCACCGAGGTGTTGAGCAGGTTGTAGTCGACGCGCTGCTCGGAAGATTTGGTGGTCAGCGCCGCGATGTGTTCCTGAATCATCGCCCGGTATTGCTGGCGAAGCGCATCGGGCACGACCGGCATCTGCTCACCGCTTTCGAGGTCCTCGAAACTCGACGCATCCTCGAACGAAAAATCGATCTCTGCCGGGTCGAGCACATGAAACAGGATGACGTCATTGCCGCGGTAACGGATCAGGCCGATGGCGTCGAGAATCTCCGCCGGCTCCTCATACAGGTCCGAGAGGATCACGACGATGCCGCGACGGCCGAAGTGTTCGGCCAGTTTGCGGATTTGCGGGCCCAGTCGGCCCGGCCGCGTCGCTTTGACGCGGTCGAGTGTGTGCAACACGACGTCCACGTGTTTGGCTGACGGCGGCACATGATCAACGATCTCCTCGTCGAATGTGATCAGGCCGACACGGTCACGTTGTTTGCTGACCAGGTAGGTCAGGCACGCCGCCAACGTCTTGGCGTAATCGAGTTTGGTAATGCGCGCGCCAAAGGCCATCGACTTCGAGACGTCGAGCAGCACCGTGAAGTTCGCATTGGAGTCCGCCTCGAATTCCTTGATGTAGTACTTGTCGGTGCGAGCGAACACCCGCCAGTCGACGCGTCGAATGTCATCGCCCGGCACGTAGCCGCGGTGCTCTGCAAAATCGACCGACGAACCAAAGTACGGTGAGCGATGCGCACCATTGATCACGCCGTCGACAACGTGACGGGCGACAAATTCCAGGTTGCCGATGCGCGCAATGACCGCGGGGTCGACAAACCGGGCGCCGGATGACACGTCAGAGGACGCCATTTACATCCCCGAGCGAGGCACCGGAACAGCGTCGAGCAGCCGATCGACCAACATGTCGCTGGTCGTACCTTCTGACTGCGCGTGGAAATTGGTCAGCACCCGGTGACGCAGCACCGGGTGCGCCAACGCGCGAATGTCCTCGTAGGTGACGTGATAGCGGCCGCTGGTCAGGGCGCGCGCCTTGCCGCCGAGAACCAGATACTGCGCCGCACGGACGCTGGCGCCAAACGCGATCCATTTACGAACCGATTCCGGGCAATTCGGCGACTTCGGCCGGCTGGCGCGGACCAACGACAGTGCGTAGCGCATCACCGGTTCGGCGACCGGCACGCGGCGCACCAGCCGTTGAAAGGCAATCAGGTCTGCGCCGCTGACCGGCCGCTCGAACACCGGCTCGGAGATCGCGGTCGTGCTGCGAACGACGTCGTATTCCTCATCCTCCGGGGGATGCTCGATGACAATGTGGAACATGAAGCGATCGAGCTGTGCCTCGGGCAACGGATAGGTGCCTTCCAGCTCGATCGGGTTTTGCGTGGCGAACACGTAAAACGGCTCTTCGAGCTTGTAGGTGCGGCCCTGGATCGTGACGCGGTGCTCTTGCATCGCTTCGAGCAATGCCGACTGTGTCTTCGGCGGCGTGCGGTTGATTTCGTCGGCCAGCAGAATGTTGCAGAAGATCGGACCGGGCGCAAAGACCATCTGGCGGCGGCCATTCTCATCTTCGTTGATGATGTCGGTGCCGGTGATGTCTGACGGCATCAGGTCCGGCGTGAACTGGATGCGGTTGAACTTGAGATCGACGACGCGCGCGAGCGTGTAGATCAACAACGTCTTGGCCAGGCCCGGCACGCCGACGATCAGGCTATTGCCGCCGACAAACAAGGTCAGCAATACCTGTCCGATGACATCGTCCTGACCAACGATCATCTTCCGTAGTTCGCTGACGATCTTGGTGCGGCCCTCGTTCATCCGATCGGCCAGCGCCACATCGTCTGACTGAAGCTCCGCTACCTTGTCATTCACCGCAGATTCCACAAACCCTCCGTTAGTGCGTCATCGCGTAGACGACGTAATTGACCCCGTACTTGTAGGCGTCGTTGGACAAGTCGACGGGCACAAAGCCGGTATCCGAAAATTCCCAGAGCTCGCCCAGATCATGGTTGTAGTTGGCAACCAGCATCAGGCGCTTCGCCGGATCGTTATCTTCAAAGACGCCATGGAACGATGCCGGGCCGTAGTAGCCCTGCGTTTCAGCAATGTTGATGTCGAAGAACGAGTGAAACACCGGGTGCGAGGCCTCGAGCTGCACTAACTGGCCATTGGGGATGATCCGCCGGACCTGCTCCGCGAAGTTGGACCAATGCTCGCCCCGGAAGTCGTCGAAGATCAGAAAGCCGCCCTTGCTCATATATTGCTGCAGACCGGCAAGCTCCGCTTCATTCATCTGCCAGAACCCAGGCTCGGACATGTACGCCAACGGATAGGCGAACAGCTCGGGATCGTCCAGCGTGAAGACGTTGCTGTCCTGCAGGTGCGGCTTGATCAACGTGAGTTCTTCGAGGATGCGCGAAAAGTTTCGCTCGGCGCGCGGGTAATCGTGGGCCCACGGTGGTTCGCCGCGACCCAATGCCGCCCCGCCATGCCGCAAGCGCACAAACGTGAAGCGACCGTCGTAGGGAATGTTCTGCGGCGAGATATCGGCGGCGCGACGCCGGCGCCCAAAATCCTGTGCCCACGTCGCGGTCGCACCCACCGCCAGCACCAGCGCGACGAGCGCAAGGATTGACCGGCGCGCTGGCGTCACGACAGGCCGACCTTCCGCCGATACGCCCACTCGGCACACAGTAACCCGACCATCAGAAGAAACACGATCGGCAGATGCCACAGATCGCGCTCTTCGACCGTGGTCACGCCGTGACCGGTGTAGCGCAGATCTTCGGCCAGTCCGTGCGTGGCATTCGCCGCGTAGAACTTCCCGCCGGTCTGATCGGCGATCCGCCGCAACGTGGCGGCATGCATCGTCGCGTCAAAGAACTCGGCGTCGCCGGGCGCCGCGCGCACGTGTGCCACAGTGCTGCCGACGATTTTGCCGCCACGCGCGGCATCGATGCGCGCCTCGTAGGAGCCGGCAACCGCTGATGGTACGGTGGCGAAGTATTCGCCGCTCCGCTCGCCGCTCCACTGCATGGGGATGTCGGCAATGCTGCCGTCGGGCCGACCGACGTGGGCAATCACCGTCGCATCGTTGAGTTCAACGAAGTCGCTGTCGACCACATGGGCGCGCAGCGTGATCGGTTCGCCGGGCTCGACGCGGTCGGTCAGCGATTGCGGTTCCACGGCATCAGGCACGCCGTCGACAAGCCAGCGCATCAGTTGCCGCCAGAAATACTCGTGGGTCAGGTCCTCGACGGCAATCGAGGCATGCATCTGCCATAACAGCGAGTCTTGCAAGGTGAACGCGAAGGCCTTGCCGCGCCCATAGCGCTGGAACGCGAGTACCGGCCGCTCGCGCCGGGTTTCGTCGGTTCCCGTGAGCAGCACGGTCGCGCCAGGCTTGATGCCGTCAGTCCGGTTCAGCGTCGTCACGCTTGGCGATAACGCGGCGAGTTGGGTCCACTTCTGGGCCGACGCTGATTCGGTCGCAGCGATCTGCGTGACCCCCTGCGCGGCGCCGGCGCGAGTGGGGCGAACCGTCAGGCGGGCGAGCTGCGGTTCACGCGCCGAGGCGTCAAGGGTCACTGGCAACACCTCTGAGACCGCCGTGCCGGCGTAGCCGCCTTCGGAAAACGAACGCGCGCCGCCGAGCATCAGCAGGCCGCCGCCGCGGCGATCGACGAACTCGGCGATCATCCGCAGTTGATCGCCGGTGAACGCGCCGGCTTCGATGCTCCCGAGAATCAGGCCGCGGTAGGCAAACAATTCTTCCCGGGTCCTGGGAAAACCGGCGACGAGGTCGTCGGGGCCATCGACTGCCAGACGGAGGTATTTGTTATCCGCGGTGCGCTGCAACACGACCAGCTGGAGGTTGGGGTCCTCTTGAACAGCGCGCCGGATGAACTTCATCTCGAAGCGCGGTTCGCCTTCGAAGTAGAGAATCTTCTCGCGGCGATCACGCACATCGACCATTGCTTCGCGCGTGTTGTTCTCGGCGACCAGCTCGCCTGGTTGCGGCGCCACCCGGAACTTGAAGACCCGGGGGCCTGAATCCGACACGCTGAACCGTACGCGCGCCGTCGCCGCCGAGCCGTCACTCGGGAGCTTCACGGCCTGCGAACCGACGATACGGCCTTCGTCCTCGACATCGAGGGTGATGTCCTGTCCGGCAAATCCTGTCTGATTGATGATCACGTCAATCATCAGCGTGGTGCCCTTGAGGGCGATGCGCGGCGTGCTGACGCGACCAATCTGAATATCGCGGGCCAGCGTTTCCTGGCCGACCCCGACCGTGAACACCGGCACTCCTTGCGACTTGAGCGCGAGCAGCGAGCTGCCGAGCGAATCGGCCGCCGTATCGGCGCCGTCGCTGACCACCACCAACCCGGCCAGTGGCAGGCCCGCTAATTCCTGCCGCGCCCCCTCGAGCGCCGCACCAAGCCGGGTCTGCGCGCCGGCAAAGGTCATGTCGTCTTCGGCATCCAGCCGTGATGCCGCTGACGAAAAGCGGAATGTCCGAACCATGAATTTGTCGGACAGCGCCTTGAGCAGGCCGCGGTCTGCCGCACCAAACTCCTGGCGCACGTATGCGGAACGGGGACCATTCTCGTGGTCGGCGATCTGCATACTGCGCGAGTCATCGAGTAAGACCGCGAGAACATTCTGCTGCGGGACCGCAGCCTTGACCACCAGCACCGGGCGGAACAGACACAACGCGACCAGCGCAATCAGCGCGACGCGCAACGTGGTGAGGATGACGCGGTCACGGGTCCGCGTCCGCGCACCGCTGGTGCGGTAGGTGGCGACGGCCGCAACGATGGCGGCCAGCGCCACCAGGGCCGCCACGTAGGACCCGGTCCACGCGGCAAACCGCAGCTCACCTTGCGAAAAGACGACCGGCCGATACTCGAAGAGTAATTGGAAGAGGCTGTCCAGCACGGTTACCCGGACGCATGGTCGACTGAAACCAGCGCCTGTCGCGAATTCTACTCGACTGAGACGTCGCCGCAGGCCCTCTGGCCGGCGTCACATCTGGCGGCGAACTGGGATCAAGTGATGTGGTGGCGCCGTTCAGCGATGACCCGGGCGATCCGCTCGCCGTGGAAGCGGCCATTCTCGATAAACACCGTCCCGGTTTTCTTGCCGGCGAGTTGTCCGCCAGCAATGAAGAGGTTGGGCACGTTGGTTTCGTAGGTTTCGGGGTGATATTTCGGTTCCGCCGTCGCGGGGTTAATTTCCACACCAGCCCGCCGCAAGAACTCGGGATCGGCGTGATACCCGGTCAGCAGGAGCACCGCCTCGGCCGGGATGGTCTGTCGTTCGCGGTCGGCTCGCACGACCACTTCGGTGGGATGAATCTCGGTGATTTCGGTATTGAATCGCGCGGCAATGGCCCCGTCGCGAATGCGATTTTCGATGTCCGGACGGACCCAGTACTTGACCGAATCGCCAAGCGTCGCCCCGCGATGGACCAGCGTGACGTGGGCGCCGTTGCGGTACAACTCGAGCGCCGCTTCGCACGCCGAGTTCTTGCCGCCAACGATCACCACGCGCTGCCGGTAATAGGGGTGAGGTTCGTCGAAATAGTGTTTGACGTGCGGCAGATCTTCGCCCGGGATGTTGAGGTAATTCGGCGCGTCGTAGTAGCCCATCGCCAGCACAACAATGCGCGCCTGCCTGACCCGACGCACGCCCAGGTTTGAGCGCGTCTCGAGGACGAAGACCGGCTCGCCCTCCTCCTCCTCCCGATCGATCGTCACGACTTCTTCGTGCAGATTGATCTGCACCTGAAATGCGTCGACGACCTTGCGGTAGTACTGCAACGCCTCGAGGCGCGTCGGCTTGTCATAGGGCGTCGTAAACGGAATGCCTCCGACCTCCATCAGCTCCGGCGTGGTGAAGAACACCATGTTGAGGGGGAACCGCCGGATCGATTCGACCAGCGTGCCTTTCTCGAGGACGAGATAATCCATTCCAAGTTGCTTGAGCGCCAGCGCCGCGGCCAAGCCCGAGGGGCCGCCACCGACAATGATCACGTCACGAATAGGCATTCACGTGATCATACCGGTGCCGGGCGCCCGCACTAGCACTCGCACCTAGCACCTAGCACTCTGCACTCAGCACTCAGCACTCAGCACCGACTAGAATCACCCGTGATGCTCCTGCACCTTCTGGGTCTGGCGCTCGCCGTCGTCTCGGCCCAGGCGCCCACTCCGCCGGCCCAGCAACCGGTGTTCCGGGCCGGTGTCGATCTGCTCACCGTCGATGCCACGGTGATCGACCGCGAAGGGCGCCAGGTCAAGGACCTCATGCCGCAGGAGTTCATCATCGAAGTCGACGGTGATCCACGCACGGTGGTTTCCGCCGACTACGTCAAGCTGGTTGACGACACCCCGCGCCCGGTCGGCGCGAGACGGGTCGTCGCGCCGCCAGCTGACGAGACCTTCTTCTCGACCAACAACCGCACCATCACTCCGGGCCGGATGATTTTGCTGATGGTCGACCAGGGCAACATCGGCACCGGCCGCGGGCGGCTGGTGATGCGCTCGGCGGCGACGTTTGTCGACGGCCTGGCCCCCGAAGATCGGGTCGGCATGGTGGCGATTCCGCAAGGCGCGTTGGTCGACTTCACCACCGATCACGAAAAAGTTCGCGAAGGGCTACTCGCCACCATCGGCCTGGCTTCGCCGCATAAGGGACGGTTTCATATCAGTCTCAGCGAAGCCATCGTGACCGCCGAACACAGCGACGCTTCACTGCGCGCGCAGTTGATGGAGCGCGAGTGCGGCGGCGCCTTGCTGTCACCAACCGAAGCGGCGCGGTGTGAACTCGAGGTCGAAGACGAGGCCAGGGAGATCGTCCGCCACCAGCGCCAACAAACGCAGCATTCCTTGCGCGCGATGCGTGAGGTGTTGCGGAGCCTGGGCGCGGTCGACGGCCCGAAGTCGGTCATTCTGATTTCGGAGGGGTTGGTCCTTGAAGGCCTCGGCGGCGAGGTCGATGATATCGCTGCGGTGGCCGGCGATGCGCGCGCCAGCCTCGATGTGTTGTTACTCGATGCGCCTGCCGTGGACGTGACGGAACGCCAGCGCCCGTCGACGCCGCGCCAAGATCGCGATCGCCAACTGCAGGGGCTGGAAACGCTCGCCGGCCTGTCACGCGGGGCGCTGCACCGCGTGCAGGGCGCCGGGGAAAACGCCTTCTTGCGGGTCATGCGTTCGATTGCCGGTCATTATTTGATTGCCGTCGAAGCGCGACCCGGCGATCGCGATGGCAAGCGTCACCGCATCAGCGTCAAGTCCAACCGGCGGGCGGTCACCGTGCATTCGCGGCGCGGATTTCTCACGCCGACTGCACCGGCGGCGACCACTCCGGCCGATGCGGTTGGCAAGGCGCTGCGTGCGCCGCTCACCCTGAACGAGCTGCCGATGCGGATGGCGACCTGGACCTATAAAGAGCCGGGTAGCGCGCGCGTGCGCGTGCTGGTGACCGCCGAAGTCGAGCGCACCGCCGAGCAGTCACTCGACTATACCGCCGGGATCATCATCGTCGACCGCAACAACCGCGTGATTGTGAACAGCGTCGCACCGCGCCAGCTGCTGTCGAGTGAATCGGATCGCGGTCTGGCCGTTTATGCCGGCAGCGCGGTCCTCGAGCCAGGCAGTTACCTGTTGCGATTTGCTGTGGCGGACAGCGAAGGGCGCATCGGTTCGGTCGAGCGCAAAATTGACGCCTGGCAGATGAACACGGCCGGACTGACGGTCGGCGATCTCCTTGTTGCACAAGCGCGCAGCGATCCGGGCGCGCCCGTTGTCGCGACCATCGAACCACACGTCGCCAATGGCCGGCTGTCCGCGATGATGGAGGTCTATGCCCAGAACCTGCAGGTCGATAGTCTGCAGGCCACGCTGGAGATCCTGCCGTCAGAAACCGCGAAACCGCTGACGTCGACACCGATGCGGATCATCGCGGGGCAATCACCGGAAGTGGGGACCCTGCAGGCGGCGATGAACACCGCGGCGCTGCCGCCGGGCCGCCATTTCGCGCGCGCCATGGTGACCCAGGCCGGCAAACCACAGGGACACATCATTCGGCCGTTCCGCGTCGAGCCAAGCTCTGCACGAACGGACACCGACGCGAATTTTGGCATACCGTCATCGCTCCCAGGCGAACTGCTCGCCGCGATGTTGACCAATCTTCCGGGTGTTGACCGCAAGGAATTGCTCGCGCCGGCGGTGATGGGCGCTGTCTTGACGGCCGCTGAGCGAGCGCGACCTGCCGCCAAAGGCGCGCTGGCGTCCGCGCGCGCCGGCAACATTGGCCCTGCGGCATTGGAGGCGCTCGCGGCGGGCGATCAGGCGATGGCCGCTTTTCTCCGCGGCGTCGATTTCTTTGCGCAGGGCAACATCGATCGCGCGATTCAACAACTGCAGGTCGCTATGCAGCAGGCGCCGACATTTGCCCCGACGCGACTCTATCTCGGTGCCGCCCTGGCGCAGGCCAATAAGCATCGTGAAGCGGCCAGCCTGTTACAAAGCGTGCCTGCCGATGTCGCCGGCACGGCCCCGGTCGGCCGGATGTCCGGACTGAGTTGGTTAAGAGCCGGCCAGGCGACCAACGCCATTGCGGTGCTGGAAACAGCGGTCGCAGGTCCGACCGATGTCACGACTGGCCGAACGCTCGCTCTCGCCTATGTCATCGCCGATCGCCCGGCTGATGCGCTGCCGCTGCTGGCACGCTCCCTCGAGACCAATCCGAAAGACCAGGAAGCCCTGTTAGCGGCAATCTACGCGACCTATGCCGTGCACTTGCACGCGCCGCGAGCCGACACGCTGGTCACCGATCGCACGCGCATGCAGACCTGGGCTAGGACTTACGCAGGACTCAAGGGCACTCACATCGCGTTGGTTGATGCCTGGCTGAACTACCTACAGTCGGCGAAATAAGCACAGGTCGCGGCGACTTTGTCCCCTCAGCGCCCGACGAATTTCCTGGCGACCGCAATCTCGGCGCGTTCGCTGTCGGCCTGTTTGGCAATCTCCAGCAGTTGCGAGTAATAAGTAATCGCCTTGGCGCGGTCCTTCGCAGCCTCCGCTGCCTGGCCGGCACCGTACACGCCGCGGAAGCGGTTCGGCTCTTTCTTCATCGTCGCCTCAAACGCCAGGAGTGCCTCGGCCGGCTTGCCGGCTTCGAGCAGCATGTAGCCGAGGAGCTCGCGCGCCGGCGCCAGGGGGCCGGGGGAGATCGCCGACTTGTCAGTGGCGTCTTCGGACTCCGCCGCCGCCTTCAATTGCGCAATGCCCTGATCTGTCTGACCCTGGGCAAACACCTGCCACGCCAGTGCGACGCGGCGTTGAATGTCGACCTGCTCGGTCCAGTAGACGTCCTGCATCGACTGCAACTTATCGCGCAGTTCGGCGAGCCGGGCGATGTCGGCCGAGGCGGCGTCTGGATTGCCTGAGCGCGCCGCACCCACCGCGCGCGCGAAATGGGTGATCGCCTCGATATACGGCGTCGTCGCCGCGCGGAGCGGCAGCTGCGCGGCCTCGGCCCAAGCGCCTCGCTCGAGTGCGTATCGGGCTGGGATGACGGTGGCGGCGTAACCACCCGCGCCGGCGGCACCGGCAGCCATGCCATCGCCAGAGATCACAATCGCAAGGGCATGATCGCGTACGCCTTTGGCCTGCGTGTCCTGGGCGAGTTGCAGGTAGGCATAGGTTTGATAGTCGAGCGCGTGAAGTTCTTCGCCGTAGCCGTTGCTCTTACGCGCGGCTTCAGCCGAGCGGCGATTGGTGTCGATGGATTCCTGCCACGAGCCGACGCGCGTGAAGGTATGCGAGGGCATGTGGAGGGCGTGAGGAATCGCCGGCGCCAGCGACGCGTAGCTGCGCGCCGCGGCGAGCGCCTTCTCGGCCAGCGGCGGCGCATCGTAGGCGTGGATGATGTAGTGCGCAAGACCCGGGTGGAGCGGCCGCTCCTTGAACAGCGGCTCGAGAATCGCCGCGGCGGCAATTTGTTTGGCGTAGGTCTTGTCGGTCGGCACAGCCGACTGGCTGACAGCCAGCGCATAGAACACCCGCACCTCGATGTCGTTGGGATGGTCGGCCGCAATCTTTTTCATCGCGCGCTCGTAGGCCGCGATGCGATCGCGCTGCGACGCCGCGTCGGAGCTGCTGTAAAGAATGGCCACCGCGTCGATCAAGGCGCGTTCGCGCGGCGTTGGCGAGCCGGTGGCAAGGGCTTTGTGAACCGTCGCCTTGTCGCGGTCGATCGCTTGCGCCGAACGCAGCCCGCCAAACGGGTTGCCCCACTGCGACATGGCCACGCCCCAGTGCGCCATCGCACAGGCCGGGTCCTTGTGGAGGATGCCTTCGAACATCTTGGTCGCTTCGGGGAACCAGAAGGAGTGCAACAGCGCCACCCCTTTGTTGAAATCGTCGCGCACCGCCGCGGCGCACGACGTCTCGAACTTGACGCTGGCACTGCCGATCTGATCAGGCGCCATCGCGCCGTGCTCTTCGTGTTGCGCCAACGAGCGCGCGGGAAGACCAACCAGACAGAGACAAAGGGCAGCGGCGAGCAGATGCTTCATACCGGCGAGTGTCAACCGCTTGCGACAAAAGTGCAATGGCGACACAGTAGGTCGGATATGACCATTGACCCCGCGACGCTGCCCACTCACCCGCCCGTGCGGCCCACTCCCTGAAAACCGTGAAATCGCAGCCCACTGGGGCTCGTAAAATATTCTCCTGGCAAGACTTAGACCTCGAACAGGGAGAGACCCACGATATGCATCCGCCAATTAAGTACGTCGAGAAGGGACTGGCCATTGCCGCTGAGGGCGGCTGGCAGGTGTTTTCGCGCCTGAACAAAATCAGCCATAACCCGTCCTTCGTTCCGAAGTGGTCGGACAAACCACTGCTGAAGTCGCACGAAAAGACCAAGCCACCGCTCGGCTGGCCCCGTGAAACTGACTCGCTGTGCCCCACCTGTGTGCGTGAAGCGCGTCAGGCGATCATCGACGGCACGCGTCCGCTGGAGACCCTGCTCAACGAGAAGGTCGGCGAGATCAAGGCGATGATCATCGAGAAGGAAGGCAAGATCGTCATGGTCAAGGATTGTCCGTTGCACGGGCATTTCGAGGACGTGATGGCGATGGATCCGGCGTTCTTCAAGCATCTCGAGGATGTGTTTCCCGGGCGCGATATTCGCGCCCACAATGACGAGAAGCTGCACAACCATGGCAGCAGCACGGTGAAATACGGCCGCGGCTCAGTGCTGACCGTCGACCTCACCAATCGCTGCAACATGATGTGCGACCCCTGCTTCATGGACGCTAATCAGGTCGGCTTCGTCCATGAATTGACCTGGGACGACATCAAGACCGTGCTCGACAATGCGATCACGATCAAGCCGCGCCGCCAGATGTCGGTGCAGTTCTCCGGTGGCGAACCGACGCTGTCGCCGTATTTCCTCGACGCCGTGCGCTACGCGCGCAAGGTCGGCTACAACTCGGTGCAGGCGGCGACCAACGGGATCGAGTTCGCCAAGAGCCTGGACTTTGCCAAGGCCTCGGCCGAAGCGGGCCTGCGCTACGCCTATCTGCAGTTTGACGGCATCGGCAACGCCGCCAACTCGCATCGCCGGGTCGGCAACTTATTCGACGTCAAGCTGCGGGCGATTGAAAACCTGCACGCCGCCGGCGTCGACATCGTGCCGGTCATCACCATTGTCAACGGGGTGAACAACGAGCAGGTCGGTCGCGTCATCGAATTCGCGCTCGACAATCCCAAGAAAATCAGCCTGCTGTCGTTCCAGCCGGTCTCGTTCACCGGCCGTGACGAAGAGGTGACCCCGGAGCGTCGCGCGGCGCAGCGCTACACGCTGTCGCACCTCGCGCACGACGTCAAGAATCAGGTCGGCATCGGCGAACCGGTGCGCGACTGGTTCCCGATTTCGTTCATCTCGACCTTTACTGACTGGGCCGACCTGGTCCACGGGCCCGACAAGGACTGGGGTCAGCTGACCTGCGGATGCCACCCGAACTGCGGCATCGGCATGGCCGTGATGATCGACAAGGAAACCAAGGAATCGGTCCCAGTCACCGCCTTCCTCAAGGCCGACCAGCTGGCCAAGGACATCGCCCAGGTCAATGACGCGGCGCGCGGCAAGTGGGGCTCGATCACCGGCGTCACCCTGGCGCTGTTGCGCAACTACGACCCGTTCCAGGCGCCGACCCACTTCAAGATTGCCGACCTGCTGAAGAAGTTCGACAAGACCTTCGGCGCGACCGGCAAGGACTACGGCCGGGTCGACCCGAACCGGAAAATCAGCGACGTCGAAAAACGCCGCTCCGACCGGTGGAACTTCCTGTTCATCGCGGGCATGTGGTTCCAGGACTTGTTCAACTACGACTTCCGACGCACCGAAATGTGCATCATTCCGTATGCCACGCAGCAGGGCGAGATTTCCTTCTGCGCGTATAACACCGGCATCGGCTGGCGCAACATCATCGAGAAGATGCATATGACGGCAACGCTCACCAAGTGGTACGACGAGCATGGCCGTCACGAAATCTTCGCCGGCAACAAGTCGGTGCCACTCAGCACGACCGAACACTCGCTGAAGCTGAACGCCGAAGCGGTTGCCGCCGGCGCGCAGACCGACCTCGAAGACCTCGGCATCGCCAAGAATGCACGCGAAGAACAGGCTAATGCACGCAAGGCCGCGAAGAAGGCGGTCACCCCCGAAGAAGCGCGTCACAACGCCGAAATGGAAAAGCTCTACCGGCAGCACGTGCTGAAGGAAGAAGCGGAACCGGCCAGCCCGGTCATCCAGATCCAGGGACTGGGCGGCAAGAAAAAGACCGAACAGCCGACGATCAACTAACGTTCGGCGAGCGGCTTCGAGCGATCGGACTGACGGGCGGGCCTCATGGCTCGCCCGTTTTTTCTTTTGACCGGCCTCCTCCCGCCTGCCGACCTGCCGTATCGTTCCGTATGCTCCCTTTACACGGCATCCGCGTCGTCTCAATCGCGCAGAATGTCCCCGGGCCCTTGGCCGTCGCAAAGCTGCGCGCCGCCGGCGCGAGCGTGATCAAGATCGAACCGCCCGCTGGTGACCCACTCGAAGGATTTTGCCCGTCGTGGTACGAGGAGTTGCATCGCGACACGGTTGTTGAACGACTCGATCTCAAAAGCGGCGCCGGGGACGAGCGGATGCAGTCGGTGCTGGCCGACGCCGATCTGTTTGTCGCCAGCCAGCGCCCCGCGGCCCTCACCCGATTGCGACTCGACGTGGCGACCCTGCTCGTCAGCCATCGGGCCACCGCCCATCTCCGCTGGCTGAACATCGTTGGTGAACGTGCCCATCCCGAGGTCGCTGGACACGACCTCACGTATCTCGCGCGGGCGGGCTTGCTCGGCAGCGAAGTGCCGCGCACGTTGATCGCGGACGTCCTGGGTGCGGAAGCGGCCTACGCCCGCGCGCTCCTGCTGTTGCGCGAGGCGCCGGGATCGTCTGCAGAGGTGGGGCTCTACGACAGCCTGGCGCCGCTGATCGCCGCACGCACCTACGGCCTGACGGGACCCGGGACGCTGCTGGGCGGTGCCTATTCGGGGTATGCCATTTATCGTGCGCGAGAGGGGCGCGTCGCGGTCGCTGCGCTCGAGCCGCACTTTCGCGCGCAGTTATTCGGCGAACTGGGTCAGCCGGATGGCGCCGACCTGACGGCGGTGTTCGCCGCGCGGTCGGCCGCAGAATGGCAAGCGTGGGCGCGCCAACGCGACCTGCCGCTCACTGCGGTGGCAGACTGAACGCAACCAGCTCGGCGTGTTCGCCCTGCCCGGTCGCGATCACGACATACTGGCGGCCGTGACTGCGGTAGGTCATCGGCGTCGCGGTTGTGCGTTGCGCCAGTGGCGCGCGCCATAGCGTATCGCCGGTCAGGGCATCCACCGCATTCAACGCCATGTCGCCCCCGCCGCCGAAGACCAGGCCACCGCTGGTGACGATCACCCCTGGCGCCCCACTCACACCGAGTTTCTGCGGCAGCGCGACGCCGGACAGCGCGGGATGGCTGCGCAGCGACGGTGTATCGCCAAACACCACTCGCCAGGCGATCTCGCCACGATTGAGATCGATGGCGGTCAGGTGTCCGTAGGGTGGTTTGAGGAGTGGCAGCCCGTTCATGAACGTCACATTGCCCCCTCGATTGATCAAGGTCGCGTCAACTTCACTGGCGCGAGGATTCGCCGCCGTACGATCCGGCTCGCCGAGGCGCAGGATCGCCGGCGTGTTGGAAGAGCTTTTTACATAGAGCAGGCCGGTCTCGGGATCGAAGGCACCTCCACCCCAATTCGCGCCGCCAATCACGCCCGGTCGCATCACGGTGCCGCCCATTGACGGCGGTGTGTAGAGAGGGCCGAGCTTGTACTTCGCTAACTCGTGCCGCGCCTGCACACGCAGCTCCGGCGTCAGATCAAAGGCATCCTCGAGCGCGACGCCTTGTTCTGCAAACGGCGGCGGCTTGCTGGGAAACGGCTGCGACGGCCAGGCCTGTTCACCGACAACATCACTTGGCGCAACCGCACGCTCTTCGATCGGCCAGACCGGGACACCCGATACCCGGTCAAACACAAACGCAAAGCCTTGCTTGGTCAGCTGCACCACTGCATCGATGCGACGGCCCTCGACGGTAATTGTCGCGAGCACCGGCGCGGCCGGTAAATCGTAGTCCCACAGCCCGTGGTGCACGATCTGGTAATGCCACTTCCGTTGACCCGTTCGTGCGTCCAAGCAGACCAGCGATTCGGCAAACAGGTTGGCGCCAGGCCGACGCGCACCGTAATAGTCATTGCTGGGTGTACTGACCGGCAAGTAGATCAACCCGCGTTCCCGGTCGAGTGACATCGGCGCCCAGACATTGGTGTGGCCGGTAAATTCCCACGAGCGATGGCCCCACGTTTCGTTGCCGATCTCTCCAGGCCGAGGGATCGGACGGAACGTCCACACCAGTTTGCCGCTGCGGGCATCGAACGCGCGGACATCACCGGGCGGGTCGTTACGATACGTGAGGCGGTCACCAACGCCATTCCCAAGGATGACCAGGTCCTGATACACCAGCGGCGGCGAGGTATTGGTGTAATGCCGCGGATTGACCGGCCACGACAACCCGACAGTCAAGTCAATCACGCCGTTGGTCCCGAAGCTTGGCACCGGCTGGCCGGTTTTTGCATCCAGGCAAATCAGCCGATAACGGCTGTTCAGGAAAATTCGCAAACGGCCGCGTTCGTCGTACCACGCCGCGACGCCGCGATGGACAAAGCCAGTCCCGTTAGGCGGTTGACCGTCCTTGAACGCCTCCGGGTCGTAGCGCCACAACTCCCGACCACTGGTCGAATCGAGCGCCACCACCCGGTTGTACGGCGTACTGACATACAACACATCGTCAATCATCAGCGGCGTGTTCTGGAAGTTACCGGGCAGGGTCCCGAATTCAGGCAGCGCGCGCTCACCCGGCTTCCAGGTCCATGCCACCTGCAGGCGATTGACGTTGGCACGATTGATATCGGTCAGCGCCGAATGTCGGGTCGCTCCGCTGTCGCCGCTATGAATGGCCCACTGATCGGGACGAGGCGGCTGATCGGCGATGCTGATGGTTCGTTGCTGGGCGGGCACGACGACCCAGCCCCCGACGACACACATCAGGCATAGTGCCGCGGCGGAGAGTAGTCGGTTCATGCGGCGAGCCTATCACTGGTGTCATCGGCGCCGAACAACGGACTCCGTCGGAACATTCCCGCCTCGCATATACGGCGCACGGTCTGCCACTTTGAAGATGCGGACCTGCGATTCAATGTCAAAGCGTGGCGGCCAGTCCAGATTTCCCAGCCCTGTGTGTCCCGCAAAGCGCTCGCGGAACTGCGGCTCTTCCCAACGTTCGATGACGATGTAGGTTTCGAAACCACGCTGCGATAACCATGCGATCGCTGGCTCCAGCGAGCGCGGGTCGAGCCAATCCCACACCAGCGCCGGCTGGTCTGCGTGGAAGCGGACGGTGCCGCTGCTCCAGACGGTGATCAGGGCCGCATTGTCGGGCAGCCGATCACGTACGACCAGCCCCGTCTCGCGGAAACGTCGTTCGAGGCGGTGCAGATCAAACGCGTGCCGGTCGCGCGCCGTGTCGACCATGAACCAGCTGAGAGCGACCGCGATCAGCAGGGCGATCGCCGAGGGTGTACGCGCGATGACGGTCGCGGCCAGGACGGTGGTGACGACCAGCGCGGGCAGCAGAAAGCGCAGGTACCACCACTCTGGAAATGATCGATACAACAGGTAGACGGCAATCACCGTCGCGGCAATCGCCAGGCCGACCCACGCGACGGCCCGATATCGCCGTGCGACAACGAAAGGCGCGGCAATAGCGAGGGCTGGAAATGCGAGCTGCGTTTTCCATAACGCGGTCGCATATGCCCGCGTATTGGTGCTGACGTTGGTCGCGCCAAACAGTTCCGCCGCGCTCCCGTAACCAGTAGACAGGGGATGTCCGTAGAGCGCGTTGTTGAGAAACAACAAGATGCCGGCAAACGGCAGAGCCGCCAAGGCGAGCGCCACTGCCGGGCGCACCGCCGCGCGGAGCGTGAGGTCACGTCGCCAAGTGGTCGCGACGAACCACACGGCCACGACAACTGCCGACGGTGCAAGGTTCGGTCGAATCAACACCGCTAAACCCGTGACCGCACCAATCACCCATGGCCGACTCGGGTCGGACACTGTCGCCGCGACGACCACGCCCATCCACAGCGCCGCAACGGCGATGTCATTCATCGGCTGAACGACTTGAAACAGCACGACCGGCGTTGATGCGACGAGGATCGCAGCCACGGCGCCGGCAACCGGGCTCGCGAGACGGCGGCCCGCGACAAAGGCGAGCCACACCAACATCGCGCCAAACAGTGGGGTCACGACAAAGACGGCGTCAGCGCCGCCCAGCTTATGAAATGGCGCGAGTAATAACGAAAAACCAGGCGCGCAGACCGGCGACGCTGCGGTCATGCTGCGAACCGCCGGAATAAATCCGCCGGGCGCGAAGGTCAGCGCCGCGTTCGACCACGGCGCCGTCGCGGCAAGCGGTTCGTCCAGTTGAAGGCGGCCTTCGGCAAACGCCTTGGCCATCAGGCCGTAACACGACGAGTCAGAGCCGCCGACCGCCCACGTCCCGCGCACGAGCCCAAAGGCGCACAGCGCCACGGCGGCCAGCGCAGCGATCAAAATGCTCGCGCGCTCGATCACGGCAAACGGTACTTGGCAAGCACGACGATCGCTTTGACGCCGTCGCGCCAGCCGATTTTCTTGCCTTGCGCGCGGCTCCGTGGCTCGAACCGTACCGGCAATTCGACAATGCGATGGCCCGCGCGCAAGAGCTTGGCGGTAATCTCCGGCTCGATATCAAAGCGGTTGGACTCGAGTTTCAGCGCACGCGCAACATCGGTCCGCATGATCTTGTAGCAGGTCTCCATATCGGTCAGCCGTGACCCGTACAAGACGTTGGTCAAACCGGTGAGGAAGCGATTGGCGGCCACCGAGACCAGAGGCGCCCCGGTAGGCCCGGACAGAAACCGCGATCCATACACCGCCTTGGTCTCGCCCGCGAGGATTGGGCTCACCAGTGACGCGAGCTCGGCCGGATCGAGTTCGAGATCGGCGTCCTGGATGGCGACGATGGTACCGCGCGCTTGTTCGAAGCCGGTGCGAATAGCGCGGCCCTTGCCGCCGTTGGCCGGCGCATGTACGATGCGCAGCGTCTCTCCGCGTGGGCCAATCGCGTCCAGCACCCGGCGTGTGCCATCGGTTGATCCGTCATTGACGACCACGATTTCACGCGCCACCGGGAGGTCGATCGCCAGCAGGCGCTCGATGACTGCGCCGACAGTCGCTTCTTCGTTGTAAACGGGGACGACGATCGACAGCAGCTCGCTGCCGTGCCGATCCGAGGATGAGTGGGACACGTCGCGCCGGTAGCATACCGCGACCCGCGGTAGCATCTGACGATGTCGCATGCCCAGGTGTTGAGAACCGCCGCTGAAATCGCCATTCGCTATCTCGACGAGGTCGGGACGCGCCACGTCGGCGGCCGCGCCAACCGGACAGACCTCGCCGCCGCGCTTGGCGGCCCGCTTCCAGAGGGGCAGTTGGATCCGGTCAGCGTCATTCGGGATCTATCCGCAGCCGCGGACCCGGGCCTGGTCGCCACCCCAGGGCCGCGCTTTTTCGGTTTCGTGACCGGCGGGGCGCTACCCGTGTCCGTTGCCGCCGAATGGCTGACCAGCGCCTACGATCAAAACGGCGCCCTCTATGTGATGTCGCCCGCTGTCGCCGTCATGGAAGACGTCGTGTCGGCGTGGCTGCTCGATCTGTTGCACCTGCCCGCGGCCTCGAGTGTCGGGTTCGTCACCGGCGCGCACATGGCCAACTTCACCTGTCTTGCTGCCGCGCGCCACGAAGTGCTGCGTCGGGTCGGCTGGAATATTGAAGACGACGGCTTTCAAGCCGCCCCACGCCTGACCGTGATCGTTGGTGACGAAGTGCACATCTCGGTGGTTGGCGCCGCCCGGATGCTGGGCATTGGCGCCGGTGAACTGGTGCGAGTTCCAGTCGATGGGCAAGGCCGGATGCGACTGGACGCGTTTGAAGAGAAGCTCGCCGGGACATCGGGGCCGGTGATCATCTGCACCCAGGCGGGCAACGTGAACACCGGTGGCAGCGACCCGGTCGGCGCGATTGCCGCTGCCGCGCATCGTCGTCAGGCCTGGGTGCACGTCGATGGGGCCTTTGGATTGTGGGCGGCCGCCGTACCCGGACTCCAGGAGCAAGTCGCGGGCCTGGCCGACGCCGACTCGTGGACGACCGATGCGCATAAATGGCTGAACGTGCCCTATGATTCCGGCCTCGCGATTGTCGCCCACCCCGCGCCGCATCGTGCGGCGATGAGTCTGCACGCGTCCTATCTGATGCGCGGTGCGGAAGAAGAACGCATCGGCATGGACTGGGTGCCAGAATCGTCTCGTCGCGCACGGGTCATCCCGATCTATGCCCTGTTGCGGACCCTCGGCCGCTCTGGGGTCCAGGCGATGATCGTGCGCAACTGTGCGTTCGCGCAGCGCATCGCGGATCACCTGCGCGGCGTGCCGGGCGTTCGCGTCCTGAACGAGGTGGTGTTGAATCAGGTGCTGCTGTCGTTTGGGAGCGATGCGGTCACCCGCGATGTGATTGCCCGGGTGCAAGCTGACGGTACGTGCTGGGTCGGCGGCGCCACCTGGCGCGGCCAGCAGGTGATGCGAATCTCGATTTCGAACTGGTCGACGACCGAGGACGATGTTGATCGTTCAGCCGCGGCGATCCGCCGTGCTTTTACTGACGCTTCCGGGTAGCCGGCGGGGGCGCCGGCCGGTACTCGACCATGACATTACTGATCGTCGCGATGGGCCGGCCCGGGGCGATGAAATTGTCGTCGCCGTCCGGCCGCCGCACCTTGAGACTTTCGCCGAGAATGCTGACCTGCCCGGTGACCTCATCGGGCAACTCGACCGACACCAGCTCCGCACCGCTCGGCGCCACCGCCTTGACACCCCCTGGGCCCGCCCCGCCGGCGATGCGATCGTAAAGGTCACCGGGTAAACGGAAATCACTTTGAATCACGGCGCGCTGAATCAGGGTGTTGTCGAGCGTCAACACGCCGACCGTGGCCGTGTACTGTCGAAACGCCTTTTTCGCTTTGATTAACTCTTCCGAATACATATGGCGATTGTGCAGCTCGAACGACAGGGTGGCGACGCCACGATGTGGCGGAATGGTCACCAGGACGCCGCCTTTCGGATCACGGCCGGTCAGCACGTCGCAGTAACGTCGCTTGGTCCTCACGCCCATCCCGAGCTCCGAGGGACACACCATGTCGGCTTGAATGCGAGTGACCGCCGGCGCGACCGGCGGCGCGGGCTTGCGCGCCGGTGGGCGACGCTGCGACGTTTGCGCGTCGAGCGAGGTCGCCGCGAGGATCAGTAATGCCGCACAAAGGTGCGCTGCACGCATCTTCGCAGTATATCGTTCGTCTCGAAAGCTGGCGGGCGTATAGTCATCACTTCCCAGGAGGTACCATGTCCCGACCTCGATTGACTTTCGCGGTGGCGCTGATCATCGCGGCCGCTGTTCCGCTTGCGGCGCAAATCCAAACCGGCAGTATTCTCGTCCGGCTCACCGATGAACAGGGGGCGGCAGTCCCCGGCGTCACGATCATGATCTCGAGCGGCGCGTTGGTGTCCGGATCGACCACCGGCGTCAGTGACGGTGGCGGCACGTATCGTTTCCCGTCGTTGCCACCGGGCACCTACACCGTCAAAGTGGATCTGCAGGGGTTCCAGACCGTGGTGCGCGAAAACGTCTCGCTTCAGGTGGGCCAGACCGCACCCCTCGATCTGACGATGCGTGTCGCGACGCTGGCCGAAACGGTTACGGTCACCGGCGCGTCGCCGGTGGTCGACACCACCAGCGCCAACGTGTCGGTCAACCTGAGCGAGCAGCTGCTCCAGAGCACACCGGGCGGCCGCGACATCTGGGGCTTGGTTGAGTACAAGGTGCCGAGTCTGCTGATTACGCGCCCCGATGTCGGCGGCACCTCCGGCGGATTGCAGGGCACCTATAACGCGCGCGGGACGAGCAGCGCCCAGAATTCGCAATACCTGAACGGGATCAACGTCGGCGATCCGGCGGCGATCGGCGCGGCCGGTTTCTATTACGACTTCGATGCCTTCGAAGACATTCAAGTCTCGACCGGGGCGCACGACATCACCGTGCCGACCAGCGGCGTGTTCCTCAACATGCTGACCAAGAGTGGCGGGGACCGCTGGGCCGGTCGCACTACGTTCACGTGGTTGGGCGACGCCACGCAGAACCAGAACATCGATGCCGATTTGCTGCGCTACGGGTTTCGCCCCGAAACGAATGCGGTTGATTTCGTGTCCGACATCAATGTCAGCGGCGGCGGTCCGTTGATCGCGCGCAAGTTACGCATGTTCGGGTCGTTCCGCGACTGGCGGGTCCACGTCAACGTTCCGGCGGCGTTCTCCACACTCGTGCTCGATAAGACCGACATCACCTCCGGCCTGCTCAACCTGACCTACCAGGCCACCGACAAAAATCGCATTACCGGATTCTGGTCGAAGCAGTATTACAAAAAGCCGCACCGCTTCCTCGCCGCGTCGAACCTGCTGGTCGAAGAATCATCGGTCAATGAAGATGATGTGTTCGATGTCTATCAATTGCTGTGGAACTCGGTCGTGACGTCGCGGATGTTTCTCGACGCGCGCGTCGGTCTGAACAAGATCCTGTTCCCGACCTACCAGAACACCAGCGAACAGACCCTGCTCGACACCGCGACCGGCATTCGAACGCGCAACTTCAACGTTGATACGGAACGCTTTCGTGATCGCTACCAGGCCAACGCCACGGCGAATTATTACGTCGACCAGTGGCTTGGCGGGCGCCACGAATTCAAGTTTGGCGTCGACCACGCCCATTCCCCGGTCGAGGTCCGCACCCGGCGAGTCGATGATGTCGAGCCGACCTACAACAGCGCCACCGGCCTGGCGCAGAACGTCACCCTGTTCGCGACGCCGTTTTTCACTAAGACCGCCGTCGATGTCACCGCCCTGTATGCGCAGGACAGCTACGCGATCAAGCGGATGACGCTGACCGGCGGCGTCCGGTGGGAGCGGCTGGAAGGATACTTGCCGGCGCAGAGCAGCCCGGCGAGCCGGTTCTTCCCCGCCTTGCCGCGTGAGTTTGGCGAGCAGCGTGATCTGATCCTGTGGCACACCGCCGGGCCGCGCCTGAGTATGGCGTATGACGTCACCGGTAGCGGGCGCACCGCGTTGAAAGCCAGTGCGGGTCGCTACTACTATGTCATCTCCACCGGAGGCCCCCTCGATACGGCTAACCCGAACTCGAATTATTCGCAGCAGTTTGGCTGGAACGACCTTAACGGAGATCTCAAGTTCCAGCCCGGCGAACAGACCGGCACGCCGGTCATCTCACAAGCGAATCTGGCGACGATCTCGTTCGACCCCGACTACCGTCGCCCGTTCACCGACGAAGTGACGGCTGGCGTCGACCGCGAATTACTGCCGGCGGTGCGTCTCAGCGTGAACTACACCTATCGTCGCGAAAAATTTCCGCAAGCGACATCGAACCCGGGAAACCCCTACTCGTCGACGCTGACGCCGCGCGCGGATAGCGGGCGCGACGGTGAGGTCGGCACCGGCGATGATGGGACGTTTAATTTTTACAACCGCGTGTCGGCCGTCAATCTGACGCATTTCACCAACGATCCGACCAGCCTGCAGACCTACAGCGGCCTCGAATTGACGATGACCAAGCGGATGGCCAATCGGTGGCAGATGCTTGCGGGCTACACGTTTTCACGAACGCGCATTTCCGGCGTGAGCGTCAACATCAACCCGAACACTCTGATCAATGCCGAGGGTCCGGTGACCGGCCAGCTCGGCGATCGCCCGCATCAGTTCAAGGTGACCGGCACTTACATCCTGCCGTGGCACGACCTCGGTGTGGCTGGCAATTTCAACACCCAGAGCGGCATTGTCGTGACCCGGCAGGTGAATACCGCGCTCACCGTCGGCGGCACCACCACCGTCAATGTCGAACCGCTCGGTTCGACGCGGCTGTCCCAGCGCACGGCGGCCGACGTGCGCTTGTTTAAGACCTTCCCGATTGGTCACCGATCGATCGAAACCTCGGTTGACGTCAACAATCTAACCAACAGCAATACCGTCTGGAACGTGAGAACGCTGAGTGGGACGTTGAATTTCCGTCAGGATGGCAATCCGGCCGGCGCGCTCAATCGGTTGCCGCAGTTTTTGTCGCCGGCGCAGGTTTATCCGCCCCGCAATGTGCGATTCAATGTGGCGGTGCGATTCTAGGCGAGGGCCTCGTTTAAGTACAAGGGTGGGTGCGAGCCGCGCACCCACCCTTGTTTGTTGCAGTTACTGCGCGTCGCGGAAGAAGGCGCCATAGCACAGCTCGAGGAAAGGCGGAGCGATCGCAGCTGCGCCACCGGACCGCGAGGCCAGCGTGCCGGGCGCACACGGCAGATCCGTGGCGACCATGCGCCCTTCCGCTTCTGCGCAATAGGCCACGACCGGCTTCGAGTCATTCAGGTACTCAAACACAACGTCGCCATGATCCAGTCGTCGAGGATCACTGGCTTCGGATCTAGCGCCGGCGGCACTGACCACCCATAGCTCGGAGGAGGCGCCGTCTGCAGCAAACGTGTCAACCGCCCCTGCAACACCGACGCGAATGGTGGCATCGCTGGCATGGAATGCAGCGGCGTCACTCAGTGGTTGCTTGTGTGAGCCGAAGGACCACGTCTTGCCTGCGTCAGGGTGAGCCGCCGCGTTGACGAGCGTGCCTCCCTTCAGTGAGACGGTGGTATTCGCCCACCGCAGGAGATTACCGCGCAACCGCTTGCCCGGCGCGATGAGATGCATCTGAGCAAGATGCGACGCCTGGTTGTCGACCTCAACCGCCGATCGGTTGCTGCCAGCGATCTCGATGTCTGTCGCATCGAGACAGCGATAGACGAATGCATCTGATCGATTGCCGGCCAGGTCGGCGTCGAAAGCCTCGGCGACAACGCCGGCCATTGGCTTCAAACCGAGCGCCTTGGCGATGGGGCTACCGGCGCGAGCCATCAGGAACGGTACGTGGCTGAGGTGATGCATGGCTTGATGGCCGGGCAAGGCCACCAACATCGATTTATCGGTGCGCTCGATGTACCCCATCATCCCGACGAACTTGACGGTGAGGCCGGACTTCGACGGGGACGCGCTGAGCGGCGTCCGGAAAGTGGTAGCAACGGCAGCGGATCCAAGCGCAATTTGTCCGAGAAAGTGTCTTCGGTTCATGGGGAGACTCCTTGGTTAAAGGTTGAGTTATGAGCGAACGAGAGAGCTTATTGGGTCGAGCCGAAAACGGTGACCAATGCCCATGGGCCAGGGCGATGGTTCGACTCACGCAAAGCCGTGAGCTGGGCTCGACGCAAGCTGTCAGCGGCAGCAGCGCCGCCGGCGTAATAGCGATGAAAGTCGAGCCATGTCTGATCGAGATCAGACGCATTCACCTCAGCGACCGGACCCACGACATTGGACACACCGGCTGACAAAAGGGCGCTTGCAAAACCACGCGCACCTTCCACGGGAGGTGCACTTGCATCTCCAGCGCTCGTTTCAAGCGCGACGAGGGTTGCGCCTGATGCAGTGGGGGCCTGCGCAAGGTGCCGTGCGACGACCGCGCCGGAGTACTTGCGACCGGGATGATCTGCCAACATCAGCCGCGATAAGCCGGGGAACTCGTCGTTGGTGACGATTGGCGCTGCCACATGAACGACATCGGCCGCGGCGGCGTCGTCGAACAGGTTTTGCGGCGTGGCCGCTTCGCCACGGCGCAGCTGGACTGCCGGATAGAGCGTCGCTAATTTTCGTTGCCGGTCGAGGCCGGTCGTACGCATCGCCTTGTCGGGCTGTTGATTTGGGCTCTCGAAGACCACCGCTTGGCGGAATGAACCTTGTTGGACTGCTCGCCGCGTAGATGCCCATGCAGATGCACTTGCGTTGGGAGCGCTCGCGAGCGTGTGGTCTTCCACCACGAAACGATTCCGGCTGCGATCCCATAAGCCAGCAAAAGCCACGCGGTGATACGGGGCGTCTGCAACCACGACGATATTTTCGATGTCGCGCAAAACACGAGCGGCCGGACGGAGCAGGGTATCGAACAGCTGCGCGCTCGAAGTAGGCAATACATTCAAACGCGACATCTCATGTAAGTGGGCGGCGACCAGTGCCGCACTGCGGCTCGGTGTCAGCGGTGCGCTGAACGCCTTCACCGCATCGCGGCTGATCACCCAGATTTGGACTTCGTGCGTCAATTGGTTCAGCACCGTCACGGCGCTATTGGCGTCGAGGCGACTCTGTACCTCGGCGAGAGTCAGCACTTGCTTACCCCAACTGCGCCGATCGAAGGACGTTCTGATCCGTCGCCGCTCGCTGTACTCGAACGCCAGGTTGGCGTCACCTCTCTGCAATGCCAGCTCAATACCGCGGACGTAAAGCGACCATGCCGGGTCGGACAAGCCGAGTCGCCACTCCGCTGTCGGTTGCGATTGAAATGCCTCCAGCGCCGTGATACCGGCTCTGATTGCAGTCTCCGCGGAGGGCAGGTCGCGGCTGGCGATTGCGGCATTGGCTAACAGAAGATTCGCGCGCGCGGCGCGAACCGGATCGCGTTGAATGGCGGGCAGCCCCAGCGCTCGTCGCGCGGCGGCGGCAGCCCGCGCCGGATCCTCAGATTGCATCACTTCCGCCTCTGTGATCAGGGCGTCTGGCTCCACGCGCGCCCGGAAGCCAGCGTCCGCGATCTCGCCAAGGCGTGACTGCACGAGCGCGAGTTCGTTCCGCGCCTCGTGCTGGCGTCCGAGATGGAACAACGTTCGACTCAGTTGTGCACGCGCTTGAAGCTCGAGCGCAGGGATCAGGTTTTTGTGTGCGAGCAGTGTGGATTCAAACAATAGCGACGCATCGTAAGTGACCACTCGCCTGCGCATCGCCTGCGTTCCCGACCAACACCGCCGACGCAACGCCGAGGCTGGACACCTCCTCAAGTCGGCTAGCCGCGTCGACGCGGTAGCGCCAAGCGCCGGCGGCGTCACCGATCACCCACAGCAGGTTAGCCAGCATCGCCTGGGCCTGAACTTGTTGGTCGACATCGCCGCTGGCGTCCGACGATTCCAGCATCTGTTCGTAATACGCTTGCGCGTCGCCGTAATCATTGCGGCCAAAACGCGACCATGCCTTGTAACCACGCCGACCGCGTGACCAGCGTCGTATAGCGCAAAATACGGGCCTCGGCCTTGACCAACTACGGCGGCAAGTTGGCACAGGCCGACGCGGCCCTAGCGCTGTCGGCCGCGGCCAATTCGATGGCAACACGAAGCGCAAGGGGGCTATCAAATCGGCGCAACGTGCTGTGCACGCGCACCAGCACCGGCGCTGCTTCGCCAAACTTCGCGCCCGCGATCAGCCCGATCGCGTTCAAATAGTCACGGTGCGCCGCCAGATACTCTGCGTATCTGGCGTCATTGCCACGCAGACGCGTGGCGTCGATATTTGCGACAAGCTCAGCGTAAAATTTTTCGCCAGATACACGGACGAAGGCATTTGCAAAAAGACGCAACCTATCTAGCGCCGCCGCCGCCGTGTCGTCGTCGGATGCGACCGCCCACTCTTTTAAGGCTTCCCGTTCAATGTAGTCGCGGCTGCGGGTGGTGTGTTTACGAACAGCCAATTCGGCGAGCCCAGCCGTGCCCTCCTCGGCGAGTCGCCCGCGCAAATCGGTCCACTCCTTGAGCAAGTCGGGCGCCGCGCCGATGCGGCCGAGCCGCACGCGTGCCTCGTCCGACCACCGGGAATGCGAGTCTCTATCGAGGTACGACTGCCACGCGGCGCGCGCTTCTGCGCGCAGACCCAGCGAACTGACGATCAGTGCGCGGTTGAACCACGCGTCGGACAAGTCCGGGTCGACAGCAAGCGCCCGCACTACCGATCCCAACGCGCGCGGAAGGTCGTCAGGACGGCCGCCGAGCGTTGCACGTTCATAGTAGGCGGCGGCGAGGTCGTTCAGGATCTCGGGATTGGTTGGAGACGCGCTCGAAGCCAACCCCAGGTGGGTAATCGCGTCGTCGAGTTGTCCCACTAGCAGTGCGGCAACGCCGACGGCTTGCCGGGAAGCCACAGCGGGGTCGTCGACGAACGAGTCGCGGACCCGCCCCGCTGCTGCCACCAGTTGCCAGCGGCCGCCAGACGGGTTGTCTGATGTCGAACGAACACCACGCGGCGCGTAATTGAAGCCGCCGGAAACTCGCGCGTCGATCGGGCGTTCTGTCGCGGCGGCGTCGACCAAGCTCGCGACCGCGCGCCGTGTCGACCAGGCTGGATAGATCAGGAATGCGGGGATGAGAATCGCCACGACCGTTGCCGCGGTCGCAATCATCAAGGCCGGCGCTCTGGTCTTCTCGCTCGCCCATTGACGCACACGCGTCTTGCTGGCGTTGACGACGATCGGCGGCGGCGCCGGCGGATGCCACAATTCATCGAGCGCCGTCACCTCCGCAAACTCGACCACCATCATCGCCACCGCCCGGCACTCGCCACACTCGCTCAAGTGGGTCACCACCGCGGTGCGTTCGTAGTCCTGCAGCGTGCCGTCGATGAAGGCCGCTAACAACGCCGAATCAGGACAAGGACGCCTGGCGTTCATGAATTTTCGACTAGTGCGACCGACGCGCCAGCACCATCATCCACCACTTGCGGTGCGGACTATTGGCGTCCACTTCAGCCTGCAATAACAACGCATCGACATCCTCGATCGCGATCCCTTGCGTCAGCAATGACGTGCGCAACACTTCCTTCGCCTGCTCGATCCGCCGCTGCAACGGCCGCGGATCGCTCTTGAGCACTTTGGCAATCCGCGTGATCGGCTGGTGGTCCACGTAGCGCATCGTCATTAACAATCGATCATCCGCCGACAACAACGCCATCGCGTCGCGTAACGCAATCTGCAGCGATGGAGCGTGTAAGTCGCCGCTCGGTTGTGAGCCGACCGCGTCGAACAGGTCGCCATCCTCGATCAAGCCGAGCTCGGCGCGCCAGCGCCTCGATGCGGTAGCGCGGCAGATCGACATGATACGTCGTGCGCATCAACTCCGCGGCGTCTTTGCACGCCAAGCGATCCCGGGAAATCAACTCTTCGAGCAACATCGCCGCCGGGCCGAGCCGCTGGGCTGCTGCCGATGGTCGCCACTGTCCCCACAACTCAGACTGGTACCCGAAAAAGAGTCGTGTTATGACCGTTGTGAAATACGTCTCCCAGGATGAGCGGCGATCGTAAGCGCAGCAACTCAAAATCATTGCGCTCGAGCGCGCGATCGATTTGGCGCGTGAAATCGTCGATTTCAGTCGCGGCGAGATGATGGCGGCGCGCAAGATCGCGCACCACCCGCTGAGTGTGCGGGCGTTGCTCGTGAATCAGCCGCTCAAAGGTGGCGCTGTTCAAAGGGGGACCGGAAGCGATTTTAGCGATCCGGTGGTCGATTGAGGAGCAAAAAGCGACCGTTTAATGGAGCGACTGCACTCGAACGTGCACTGACTGACTTTTGCGCCGCTATTCGTCGAGACAGGACGCCCCGTCCGGCGTCGTTGCACGGATCGTCATCCCAGCCGCCGGATTGCGCAGTTTCAGCAGCTCGAGAAATTCCATCCGGGTGCGCGCCTGATCGCGGAAGGCCCCCAGCATGGCGGAGGTGACCGTGTACGAGTTCTGCTTCTCGACCCCGCGCATCGCCATGCACAAGTGGGTGCCTTCACACACCACCGCGACGCCGAGCGGGTTGATTTTCTGCTTGATGGTTTCGGCGATCTGGTTGGTCAAGCGTTCCTGCAGTTGCAGTCGTCGCGCAAAGATGTCAACCAGCCGCGGAATCTTACTGAGGCCGATCACGCGCCCATCGGGGATGTAGGCGACATGGCATTTGCCAAAGAACGGCAGCAGGTGATGCTCGCACAGACTATAGAAGTCGATATCCCGGACGATCACCATCTCGCTATAATCGACGCTGAACAACGCGCCGTTCAGCACGTCGTCGATGTCGGCGTGATATCCACTGGTGAGAAACTTCATCGCCGTCTCGACCCGCTGCGGCGTCCGTACCAGACCTTCGCGTGACGGATCCTCGCCCAACTGCACCAGTAGGCGGGTGATGAGATCCTGCATTTCAATATTCTATATCGCGGCTTTTTGCGTCTTCGCCACCGCGCAGGAAGATCCCGACGCACTGTATCGTGATCGGTTATCGCCGGCCAGCGCGCAGCGCGCGGCAGCGATTTGGGCGGCGCGCGTCGCCGCCAGTCCGCGTGATTTCGAGGCGGCATGGAAGCTGGCGCGCGCTCACTACTGGCTGGGCACCAATGGCCTGGCGGAAGCGCAGCGGAAAGGCGCGCTCGAGAGCGGCATCATCGCAGCTCGCGCGGCCGCCGCGCTCGAGCCCAATCGACCGGAAGGTCATTTCTGGATGGCCGCTAACATGGGCGCACTGGCTGAATCATTCGGCCTGCGCCAGGGCATCCGGTTCCGCGGCGCGATCAAAGACAGCCTGGAGCGGGTGTTGACGATCGATCCGGCCTTCCTCGACGGCTCCGCCGACCGCGCGCTTGGCCGTTGGTAATTCAAGGTGCCGGGTTTGTTCGGCGGCAGCAGCACAAAGTCGGAGGCGCATTTGCGCAAGGCGCTCGCCTTCGATCCGACGAGCGTGATCACGCGGTTGTTCTTAGCCGAGACGCTGATCGATCTGAATCGCAACGCCGAAGCGCGGCAGGAGTTGCAGGCAGCGATCGCGGCGCCGGAAAGTAAAGAGTGGGCGCCTGAGGACGTGACGTTCAGGCGCCATGCGCGTCTGTTACTTCAACAGATCAAATAACGTAGGTGAGACTTACTTCGCCGAGTAATCGTAAAACCCTCGCCCACTCTTCTTACCGTGATGCCCGGCCAACACCATGCGCTTGAGCAGCGGGGGTGGCGCGAACCGCGTCTCACGGAACTCCTCGAACATGATGTTCGCGATGTAATACGTAGTGTCGAGGCCGACGAAGTCGAGCAACTGCAGCGGACCCATCGGGTGACCGCAACCGAGCTTCATCCCTTGATCGATATCCTCGGCGGTGCCGAGGCCCTCTTCGAGGCAGCGGATGGCGTCCAACAGATAGGGCACGAGTAGCCGGTTGACGATGAAGCCGCCCCTGTCAGGCGCGGTGATCGGTTCTTTGCCCACTGCCTTGGCAAACGCAAACAGCTCGTTGTAGGTCTCCTCGCTGGTGGTCAGCGCGCGAATCACTTCGACCAGTTTCATCAGCGGCACGGGATTGAAGAAGTGCAGGCCGCCAACTTTGTCCGGCCGTTTAGTACCGGCAGCGAGTTCGGTGATGCACAGCGACGACGTGTTCGAGGCAATCAGGCAATGCGCGCCGACATTCGCTTCGACTTGCGCGTAGGCCTGTTGCTTCACTTGGACGTTCTCGACGATCGCCTCAATGATCAGATCGCAGTCCTTCAAATCAGCGTAGGACGTCGTGCCCTTCAAGTTAGCCAGCGTCCGGTCGCGATCTTCCGCCGCCACTTTGCCTTTCGCGACGCCGTCGGTCAGAAATTTTTCGACTCGGCCCAGTCCTTTGTTCAGGACGCCTTCGTTCACTTCCAGCACCCGGGTCTTGAAGCCTGCTGCCGCGGAGATCTGCGCGATCCCCGCACCCATCAATCCGCACCCGAGCACGCCGACCGTCTTAATCGCCATGTGTCTCCTTAAACCGTTTCGACAATCGCTGCGATGCCCTGTCCGCCACCGATACAGGCGGTGGCGAGACCGTATTTTTTCCCACGACGCCGCAGTTCGTTGACCACGGTCAACAGCAGCCGGGTCCCGCTCATGCCGAGCGGATGCCCGAGCGCGATGGCGCCGCCGTTGACATTGACCCTGTCGCGATCGAGGCCGAGTTCTTTTTCGACCGCCAGATACTGACCGGCAAACGCCTCATTGACTTCGATCAGATCGAGGTCTGCCAGCTTCAGGCCGGCGCGCTCGAGCGCTTTACGCGTCGCCGGCGCCGGACCCATCCCCATGATCGACGGGTCGACGCCGACCGCCGCCCACGAGACCAGACGCGCGATCGGTTTGAGGCCCTTATCTTTGACCGCCTCCTCACCCGCCAGAATCAATGCCGCGCCACCATCGACGATGCCGCTGGCGTTGCCGGCGGTGACCGTGCCTTCCTTGGAAAACGCAGTTGGCAGCTTGGCGAGCCCTTCGAGCGTTGTGTCGGGACGCAGGTGATCGTCCTTGTCGACAACGGTGACGCCTTTGCGCGTTTTGATTTCGACCGGCACCACTTCATCTTTGAACCGGCCCGCAGCCCACGCCTGGCTGGCGAGTTGCTGACTGCGCAGCGCAAATGCGTCCTGCTCGTCACGTCCGATGCCGTACTTGCTCGCGCACTTCTCTGCCGTCTGCGCCATGAACAGGCCGCAATACGGGTCGAGCAACGCCTCGTATAAATAGTCTTCGAGCTTGCCCTGGTTCAACCGCAATCCGGTCCGCAACCCGCGCATGATGTGCGGCGCTTGGCTCATGCTCTCGATGCCGCCGGTCAGGACGATGCCCGCTTCGTCAAGCTGAATCAGTTGCGCGCCGCTGATCGCGGCCTGGATCCCCGAGCCGCACAACCGATTCACGGTCAACGCCGGCACTTCGATCGGCACACCGGCTTTGAGCGCGACATGGCGGGCGCCGTAAATGGCGTCACTGCTGGTCTGCAGCACGTTGCCGACCACGGCATGATCGATCCACTCCGGCTTGACCCCGGTACGTTCGAATGCGGCTCGCGCGGCAATCGCGCCGAGCTCCAATGCGGAGAGGTCTTTGAGCGCACCGACATAGTCGGTCATCGGTGTGCGCGCGCCGCCGAGAATGAAAACGTCTTTAGCCATATTTTCCAGTCGTCAGTCGCCAGTCGCCAGTCGTCGGTCGTCAGTCGTCGGTCTTCGGTCTTCGGCCTTCGGTCTTCGGTCTTCGGTCTTCGGCGTTAGTTGTTCGCAATGCGTCGCGCGATCCATCCGCCAACCTCGCGCGTGCCGAGGGGGCCGCCAATGTCCGTCGTCGTGTGGCCGTCCCGAACCGCCGCCTCAACCGCGGTTTCAATCATCGTCGCTTCATCGGTCCAGCCGAGCGTCTCCAGCATCAGCGCCGCTGACAGGATCGCGCCAATCGGATTGGCGATATTTTTGCCGGCCAACGGCGGCGCCGATCCGTGGACTGGCTCAAATAACGAGGTGCGTCCGGGATGGATGTTGCCGGACGCGGCCATGCCCAGGCCGCCCTGCAGCGCGCCACCAATGTCAGTGACGATATCGCCGAACAGATTGTTGGTGACGATCACTTCGAACTGACCGGGATCTTTGACCAGAAACATCGCCAGGGCGTCGATGTAGATGTGCGTACCTGTGATGCCGTCGTATTCCGACGCCACCTGTTTGAAGACCCGTTGCCACAGCGCATGTCCCTGTTGCATGGCGTTGCTCTTGTCGGCCATGCAGACCTTTGTGCGCCCATTCATCCTGGCGTATTCAAATGCGTGGCGAATGATCCGGTTGACCCCTTTGAAGGTGTTGATCTCTTCCTGGATCGCGACTTCATCATCGGTTCCGGCCTTGAATCGTCCACCGACACTGACATAGACGCCTTCGGTGTTCTCTCTGAACACCACGAAGTTGATGTCCTTGCGCGTCCGATCCTTGAGCGGGCACAATCGATCGTCGAGCAAGCGGACGGGACGGTAGTTGACATAGAGATCGAGTTCGAAGCGGGTGCCCAGCAGAATGTCGCGCGCGTGACGATTGTCCTGGACCCGCGGGTCACCGAGCGCACCAACGAAGATCGCGTCGAACTCGTCGCGCAGCATGCGGTAACCGTCGGCGGGCAGGGTCTCGCCAGTGGCGAGAAAGTGATCGGCACTCCACGGCAGAGCAACCGTCTCGATACGTTTGCCGGCAACCGCTGCGACTGCGTCGAGCACGTTGACCGCTTCAGCGGTGACCTCTTTACCTATGCCGTCGCCGGCAATGACTGCGATTCGCATCGGGGTCTCAAGAGTATCAAACGGTTGTTCAAATAACCGCGGCGGATCTCCGGGACGCAGGTGGCAAGGCTGGCCGTTGCCACTCGTCGTCCGTCCCAGCCCTAATCCATTTCATTGGATGCACATGCACGTCTTTCGGGATCCGCCCCGGGACGAATTGCGCTCGTTCGCCACAAAGTCATATAAATAAACACTTTACGTGGTCGATCCGGATGGCACGGATCTTCCTTTTGAACGGTCGTTCTGTAATTTCGTCGTTACCAAATCAAGGAGAGAAATCAACATGCGAACTCGCATGAGCGCCGTTGTCGTGGCCCTGCTGGTCCTGACGGGTGTGGCTTCCGCGCAGGAAACCAGTGGCACCCTTTCGGGCCGGCTGGTCGACACGCAGGGTCTTGCCGTTCCAGGGGTGACCGTCACGGTCACCGGGCGGCAAGGCGCCAAAACGTTCGTCAGCGATAGCGAAGGCCGCTTCAACGCGCCCTTCCTCACACCTGGCACGTACGACGTCCGCGCCGAGCTGCAAGGCTTCAAGGCGGTTGACACCAAAGGCGTCAACGTCAGCATCGGCCAATCGGCCGAACTCATGATTCGGATGGAGGTCGGCGGCATGACCGAAACGGTCAACGTCGTCTCATCGGCCGTCACGATTGATACGGGTTCGACGACCACCGGCGCGGTCATCTCGAGCGAACTGCTTGCCTCGGTTCCGGTCGGCCGGCGTCTCAGCGACGCGGTGTACCTGGCTCCGGGCGTCAGTAGCGGCGGTTCGGTCGGCCGTGCCAACCCGTCGGTCTCCGGCGGCTCGGGCCTCGACAACGTCTACATCGTGGACGGCGTCAACGTCACCAACACCGGCTACGGCGCACTCGGCAGCTATTCACTGGTGTTTGGGTCGCTGGGCAACGCCACCCCGTACGACTTCATTCAGGAAGTCCAGGTCAAGACCGGTGGTTACCAGGCCGAGTTCGGTCAGTCGCTCGGCGGCGTGATCAACGTCGTGACCAAGAGCGGCACCAACTCGCTGCGTGGCTCGGTGTTTGGCTACGCCCAACCCAAATCGCTCGAGGGCGAGTGGAAAACGTTTCAGTCCGTCAATGGGACAGTCAACACGGTCGCCACCGAACGTCTTGACGGCGGCGTCGAGGCGGGCGGTCGCATCGTTCGCGATCGAGTCTTTTTCTTCGGCGCCATCAATCCTGGCTTGGATCGCCGGACCTTTATCGCCCCGGACGGCTTTCCCCTGCAACGGCTGGGCGAAGTGGAACGTGAGCGCACCAGCCTCTCCTACTCGACCAAGGCCACTGTGCAACTGAACTCCCAGAATCGCATCGATGCGTCGTTCTTCGGCGACCCATCAAAGGGCAAATCCGGGCTGCAACGCACCTCGGCGCTTCTGGTCAATGACACCTCGTCGTTCAGCGAGCTCAATAAGTACGGCGGCCACAACCAGAACGTCAAGTACGAAGGCGCCATCTCATCGAACTTCCTGCTGGAAGGCAGTTGGGCGCGCGCGCTGAATGAGATCGAAGAAACACCCTCGGTCAATGAATGGCGCGTGACTGACCAGACGGCATCGCCACAGCGGATTAGCGGTGGTATCGGCTTTTACGAAGCCGGCAACCGCAGCCTGAACCTGCAGTACGCCGGTAAAGCGACGTTCCTGTTCGGCGGTCACCAGTTCAAAGCCGGCGGTCTCTATGAAGACGTTGAGTACTCGCAGATCAATCAGCGCACTGGCCCGACCTTCCTCGCGCCAGACGGCCGCCGGACGGCGACCGGCGCTCAGGTGACCATCCTCAATGACGTCAACTTTGGCCGCATTTTCAGAGTCACCCGCGCGAATTTCAACTCGTCGCGGTTGACGACGCAGAACTACAAGAGCTTCTTCCTGCAGGACCAGTGGCGCGCGGCTAGCCGCCTGACCATCAATGCGGGGCTGCGCTACGAAGAACAGACACTAGTCGGCACGTTCGCGGAGCTGACCACGCTGACCGGCGAGACACTGAACGACTTCCCCCTTAAGAACAACTGGGGCCCACGGGTCGGCGTTGTTTACGACGTGCTTGGTAGCGGCCGCTCGAAGTTGTTCGCCAACTACGGTCGCTACTTCGCGCGCATTCCCAACGACCTGGCGGCGCGTGCGCTGTCGGCCGACGATGGCGTTAGTGCATCGATTATTTCGATGCTGGGTTGACCCGGCCGATTCCCGCTGGCGTTGTCACGCAGGTTCCAGGCGGTGGCGCCATCACCAACCACTTCATCACCGCCGGCGTCGGCGCCGACCAAATCGATCCCGACGCGAAACTGTCGTATCAGGACGAGCTGGTCGCCGGCTACGAGTGGGAAGCACTGCCTAACACCAGCGTTGGCGTCCGCTATGTCTACCGCAACGTCGGCCGCGTCCTTGAAGATATCGCTGATATCCCGGTGGTTGCCTATGACCTGGGTCTGCCCGGCACCGACAGTGTCGAGTACATCCTGACCAATCCGAGCACCAGATTTCCGGTGCGCTATCCCGAACTCGGGGCCTCCTTCGAGGATCCGAAGCACCTTTACAACGCTGTTGAGTTCACCTTCGACAAGCGCTTCGCGGACAACTGGTCGTTGCTTGGCAGCTACCGCCTGTCGCGGCTGACCGGCAACTTCGAAGGCTTCTACCGCGAAGATAACGGACAGTCCGACCCGGGGATTACCTCGCTCTACGACTTCCCCACCAACGACCCGTCGTACACGCGGATTGGCGTACCCCAATTCGGCTACCGCGGCGATATTCGCTTCCTCGGCGAGCTCGGCGAGGGCGTCCTGCCGCTGGACCGCACCCATCAGGTGAAGTTCTATGGCAACTACGCCTTTGGGAATGGGCTGGCGCTCGGGATCGGATCGAACTTCAGCTCAGGCAAGCCGCTGACCGCGCTGGCCGCGCTGGCGCCGTACGACAGTGATTCGGAAATTCCCGAAACGCCTCGCGGCGACGGGTTTGAAACCATCGACGGTTTCAAAAAGCGGACGCCGATGGAAGTGCAAGTCGACATGCAGGCGAGCTACGGCTTCAACTTCGGTGACCGCAAGCTGACGCTGTTGGCCGATGCCTTCAATCTGTTCAACATTCGTCGCGTCATGGACTACAACGCGGCAACCGAACAGTCGTTCGATGTCGACAATCCCGACTTCGGCACGCCGACCTCGCAGAACGTGTCGGGGCAGCAATTCCAAGCGCCGTTCACGCTCCGCGTCGGCGCCCGCTTCGGCTGGTAACCGCCGCTGTCGCAATGTAGGATTGGGCCGGCCCCTCGGGGTCGGCCCTTTCTTTTTTTACGTGAGGTGCAGCATGCGTGTGGCGCTGATTCTCGTCCTCGTCCTCCTCGCGCCTCTGTCCATGGCCGCACAAAGCATCCCAGACGATCGGGCTCGCGCCGAAGCAGTGCGCGCGTATCGCGCCGGACAGGAATTCCTCAGCGGCGAGCACTGGGAACGGGCGGCGCGCGAATTTCAATCGGCGATCAAAAGCGATTACCTGTTGACCGACGCCTACTACGGTCTGGGTCAGGCATTCATGGGTCTGGAGCGCTACGTCTCGGCGGCGCAAGCGTTCGAAGGGTGCCTGACCACGGCGCGCACCGTGCACGGCCTACGCGAACAGGGTCGGGTGATGGGCGACCGGCGCATCGACGACGAAATCCGCGAGGTACGCGATGCGATTCGCCGGCTGCTGACCAACGGCGGCAGCGTCTTGCGCGCGCAGCGTCTGGAAAGCCATCTCGACTATTTGCACCGCAGCCGGTCGAGCATGGGCGCGACCTTTCAGCCGCCGCCAATTGTGCTGCTCGCCCTCGGCAGCGCGCATTACCGCAACGGCGGGGCCGCCCGCGCCGAGTATTACTGGAAGGAAGCGGCGCGCGGCGACGACACGCTCGGCGAAGCGTGGAACAACCTCGCCGCCATCTACGCAGCGACCGGTCGCAGCAGCGAGGCCAAGCACGCGCTGACCAGCGCCGAGCGCGCCGGCTTCAGGGTCAATCCGAAACTGAAAGAAGAGATACTCGGGCGGCAGTAGGCAGTGGCCGGTGGTCAGTGGTCAGTGGTCAGTGGTCAGTGGTCAGTAACCGGGAACCGGGACCGGGGAACGGAAACCGGGGAACGGCCACCGGCTACCGGCTACCGACCACCGGCAACCGACCACTGACCACTGACCACTGACCACCGACCACCGACCACCGACCACCGGCTACGGGTTGTTGTCAATCTGCGCGCGCTGCAGCTTGCCGCTGAAGTCGACATAGATCGACTTCCACTCTGAAAACACATCGAGCGCCGCGGTCCCCGCCTCCCGATGGCCGTTGCCGGTAGCCTTGGTCCCACCAAACGGCAAGTGCACTTCCGCACCAATGGTCGGCGCGTTGACATAGAAAATGCCGGTATACATCTCGCGCATCGCGCGAAACGCCTGATTGATATCCTGCGTGTAGAGCGACGCCGACAGCCCGTACTGCACGTCATTGCCGATGGCCATCGCTTCGTCGAGTGATCGGCATTGCAGCACCGACACCACCGGCCCGAAGATCTCTTCCCGCGCAATCCGCATCTGTGGCGTGACGTCGACGAAGACCGTCGGTTCGTGAAAGCTCCCCTTCGCGTAGGCGCCGTCTGTGAGCCGGTTGCCCCCGCACGCGAGCCGCGCCCCCTCCTGCTTGCCGATGTCGACGTAGCTGATCACCTTGTCGAGCTGTTTGTCGCTGATCGACGGGCCAACCTGGACCTTCGGGTCGCTGCCATCGCCAACCCGCAAGGCCTTGACCCGCGGCACGAATTCTTTGACGAAGCGATCGTGCACTTTCTCGTGAACGATGACCCGGCTCGCGGCGGTACAGCGTTGGCCGGTCGTGCCAAAGCCGCCCCACAGGCAGCCCTCCAACGCCAGATCGAGATTGGCGTCGTCCATGATCATGATGCAGTTCTTGCCGCCCATTTCGAGGTGGACCTTCTTGAAGTACGGCGCCGCATTCTGATTGACTAGGCGTCCGACGGCCGTCGACCCCGTGAACGAAACGACGGAAATGTCCTGATGGGTCGTGAACATCTCACCGATGTGCGGGCCGCCGGTCACCATGTTGACCACGCCCGGCGGCAATCCCGCTTCCTCGAGGATGCGAACAAAGTTCCACGCTGACAGCGGCGTTAGCTCCGAAGGCTTGAACACCACCGTGTTCCCGCAGACCAGTGCCGGCACGATCTTCCACGATGGGATGGCCATCGGGAAATTCCACGGCGTGATAATCGAGCAGACGCCAAGTGGCTGGCGGACTGACATCGCAAACTTGTCGGGCAGCTCGGAAGGCACTGTCTGGCCGTACATGCGGCGCCCTTCTGCAGCCAGGAAGTAGGTCATGTCGATCGCTTCCTGAACATCACCGCGCGTCTCGTCGAGCACTTTGCCCATCTCGCGCGTCATGTCGCGCGCAAACTGCTCCTTGCGCTCGCCAATCAATTGCGCCGCGCGGAACAGGATCTCTGCACGCTTTGGCGCCGGCACCAGTCGCCAGGTATCAAAAGCCCGCCGCGCCGCGTCGATTGCCGCGAGGGCATCAGCTGTAGATGAGTCGGGGAAAACGCCGATCAGATCGTCGGCATTGGCAGGATTGCGATTCTCTGACGTCTTGCCCGACGCAGAGGGCGTCCAGCGACCATCGATAAAGTTGTCATAAACGGGAGGTGTCGACATCTCTGCATCTTACTGTCACCCACCTGCCTACCTGCCCTACCCGCCTACCTGCCTAACTGCCTACCTGCTTAATCCGTGGCTCGAATCTTGAATTAGTGGGCGCCAGAGGCTGATATGACGTCAAACCTGACTCCCCCTGATGCCACAAGACGACTCGCCGTATTCGTCGGAGGCGGTATTGAGGCGCTGGCTGTTGTCGAGCCGGTGCTGGACGGTCGGGCTTACGACATCGAGTTCGTGGACACCGACGAGGAGCCCTATGCGACCATTTCTGCTCTCAAGCCCGACATGATTGTCGTCAGTCTTGATCTGGCTCAAGTAAATGGGTTTCAGTTGCTGTCAATGCTCCGGTTGGATCCCATCACCGCCGGCATTCCAGTGCTGTCCTATGTGAAGGACGAAGAGGTGGCGTCGCATAGCCTTACACGCGTCGAGCCCAACCCGACTACGCTTCCCACGGTATGCGTGTCGCGTGCACAGCGGCATTAAAAAAAGACAAAAGACGAAAGCAAAAAGACAAAACAAACTCCCCATTCCTCGTCTTTCGTCTTTCGTCTCGTCCCTCTCGCTAAGCGTTGAGCCGCTCCCGTTCCTGCCTGAGCAGCTCTATAAAATCACTGATCACTGACGCCACGCGTTCCGACGGTTCGATGAACTCGACGCCTGACCGGTAAATCACGATCTCCTGATCGACATCGCTGATCCGTGAGTGGGCGACTCAGCCTTTCACAATGATCGATCGATCCCCCAGCGTGAGTCGGAAGTCATGCAGTGAATCGAGCTGGAGCGGGTAGACCGTTTCGACCTGCATCCCACCCTTGCTCATCTGCCGGACCGCGGTGGGTTGAAACACCATCACCTCGCCCTGCAGGCTTCCGAGCAGCTCGATGCGCTCAGTGTCGCGTTTGTTATCGTCGGTCATAAGCACGCTCGTCATCCACCACGCCTGTCTCTGGCTCAGGGACGAAGACACCAAGGCGAACGCGATCCGGTCAAGTGCGAACGTTCAGGTGCTCGAGGTAATCGCCCGAGGCGATGCGCTGCGCGCGGCCAAGCGGGGCGTTATAAAAGTACACCCATGCCGGCCTGACCCCGCCGTCTGCCAGGCTGACCTCGGCCCGGGCGCGGTTGTAGAGGCTGCGGTCGGGTTCTGCCGCGCGATAGCCCTCAATTTCGTCGAGAGTGGCCAGCACAGCTTCGGCTTCCTCCATCGAATAGACCTCGCCCCACACCACGCTGCCGTCGTCGATCGGTGTCGCCGCCGGATAGATACCCAAATCGAACAGAGCAGCACCAATGCATCCGCGGCCAACGTAAGTCAGCTGCGGATTCACGCGCTGCCGCCCGGGCCGGTTGAAGGGCGTCATCAACGTGCCGTAGAAAAACACAAAATCCGCCACTTGCGGGCGGATTATACATCTGACGATTGGTTGATCTGGTGAGCTGGTGATCTGGCGGTCTGGTGTTCTGGTGTTCTGGTGTTCTGGTGTTCTGGCCCCTCAGCCGGCTCCGGCGGATCTGGTGACGGGGTGACTGAGGGTGTAGATCACCAAATCACCAGATCACCAGATCACTAGAGCCTATCGCTTCAGATGTTGCGCACCCATCTGCTCGAGCACATCGAAGATTTCTGAGGGCACTTCAAACGAGAGCGTCACGCTCTTGCCTTCGCCGGAGAGTTGCAGCGCATCGACCATCGCCTTCATCTCGGGCTTGGAGCCGGCCTGCATTTTGGCGAGTGCGAGGAAGCCACGGATCATGTCGCGCAGATTCTGTCCGGATGCGTCGTCCTTGGCTTCGGCCTTCACCACACCGCTCAGGCCGCCGTTGACGTGACCAGCCGCGGAGAACCACTGGATGGTTGGAATCTGCGCCTGCAGCTCGCTGGGCAGATGTGCGCTCTTGGCGATAGCGTCGAAGCGACCGACGGCCCACGCGTTGCTCCCGTCGAGCTCGTTGACCTGGCGCATCAGCTCGGTGTTTGAGACGATGTTGTTGCCACGGCCGGCGTCGATGGATTTCTTGATCGCGGAGTAGCTGCCGAGCGCAATCAGGTCGGCCTCGAGGAAGCCGACTGCCATGTCGGGGTCGCCGCTGTCTTTGACGTGGGTCAGGAGGCGCTTGCCGCCGTATTCCTCGGCCTTGCCGCCATGTTCGAGGGCCAATGCCTCGAGACGGGACTGCTCGAAACGGCCACGCGCGAGAATCAGGACGCCGCCTTCGCTAGCGCCTTCGGGCCCGCCCGGAGCCACAACGACATTCCCGGCCCCCGGGATCATCGCCGCGACGACGCTGTTGATGTCTTCTTCGATGTTGACGCCGGTCTTCTGTTGGAACTCGTCGCGCTCCTGCGTGTCGGGCTCCAGCTTGCGGAACCGTTCGCGGAAGTTCGAGTTCATGACATCGCGGACGTTGGCATAAGCCACGACGGCGGCGTCAGCGGGGACATATTGGAGTTCGTCTGGTCCAGCGGCTTTCGAGAAGGCCACCCCCATGCCCATGTAGGAGGCCACCAGCCCCGTCGTCAACCCAACCGTGAGGATCGTAGCGGCGGTGAGCACGAAATATCGCGTCTTCTTGGACATCGAAATCCTTCCCCCTAGTTGATTATACGAAGGGAACTGGTGACGGTTCCGTAACCACCGCTACTGTTCGAGCACATATTCCTTGCGCTCCACGGTCCGGGCCGCAAGATATAGGAACAAAATGACATAGACCGTCAGCCAGGTCAGCGACACGGCGATCGGCGGGGTGTCCCGAAACATCCCCTGAAGCAGGCTCACCACGCCTTCGGTTGGCATCGCGTGCGGGACCAGCGCTTGGAGGTAATAGGCGACGGTGAACCGCTTCATGTAGCCCGGCAGGGCCATCACCGTCTGTTCCCAGCCGCCGATAAAGACCAGCCCGATGATCAACGGCCGCTTGAAGAAGGCGCCGACGAAGGCAAAGACGGCGCCGTAAACCGCTAGGCCAAGGGCCAGCAGTGCCAGGTCGGTCAGCAGCTGCACGAACGTGCCGGCGATCTCGTTGACCCGAACCAGCAGGAAATACACCAGCATGACCGACGGCAGCACGACTAACCCCGTGCACGCGAGGTAGGCCAGGTACTTCCCGACCAGCACCGCCCCGCGCGGCACCGGGCGCGTGAAAAGGTAGGTGATGGTCTTGTCTTCGACCTCGTCGGCCATCAATGCGGTGCCATAGAAGACGCCAAGAATCGGGATGATAAAGCGAAGAAACAGCATCCAGATCACGACACCAAACACGCCGACACCGCCCACCCGCTGCCCATTGAGTCGCAGGGCGGGCATCCCGAACATTTCCAGGACTCGGACGACGATCGCGAGAATCACCGGTCCGCCGACGACCAGTGCCATGAAGATCGTGCGCCGCGACCACAGCATTTCGCCAAGTGACAGGTCGAAGACGCGGCGGGACGCCGTCCAGAACGACAGGTGCGTGGAGGCGGTCGGCAGGGCGCCGTTCATTGTTTCACCAGGTAGCGGAACACCGCTTGGAGATTGTCATCGGGCGACGTGACCTCATCGATGCTACCGGCTTCCCCAGTCGCCGCGAGGTCGGTCAGTCGCGCATAAAACGCGTCGGGCTTCGCCGTTTCAATGATCACGGCGCCGGGCTCGAAGCGCAGGCTGAGCAGATCGTCGTCCGCGAGGAAGCGGCGCGCCAAGGCGCGTGGATCGGCGCCTCGGACGAATACCGTGTGCGGGTGCGTGTCGATCAGGTCGCGGATTGCGTGGACGTTGCCTTCCGCCAGGATCCGCCCGTTGTTGATCAACAGGATGTTCGAGGTCATCGACTCGATCTCATGCAGGATGTGGCTCGAGACGATGATGTGTTTGCCGGCCCGAGCCCAATCCTTGATCAGACGAATCGTGCGGCGGCGCATCAGCGGGTCCATGCCGGTGAGCGGTTCGTCGAGAATCAACAAGGCGGGATCATGAACCAGCGCCTGGGCCATCTTGACGCGCTGGCGCATGCCCTTGCTGTAGGCGCCGATCTTCTTGCCGGCCGCTTCGATCAGATCGACCTGGTCGAGCGCTCGCTTGGCGGCGGCCACCGCCTCGGTCTCAGAGTACCCGTTGAGCCGGACCAGCGCGGTCACCCACTCGAGCCCGGTCATCCGGTCGTAGAACGCATCCTGCTCTGGGCAGAATCCAATGCGCGAATAGACGCTGGGATTCCCCCAGATGGCCTCGCCAAATACGGCGATCGACCCTTTGCTCGGTTTGAGCTGGCCGGTCATCAGCTTCATGAATGTCGACTTGCCGGCTCCGTTCGGGCCGAGCAGTCCGGTGATTCCGCCAGGGATGGTTGCGGTCACGTCATTGAGGCCACTCACCTGCCCGTACCACTTGGACAATTGCGTCGCCTGCACAATTGCACCGGCCGCCGCGCCGGCACTGGCATTGGCACCCGGCACCTCCTGCGGCACCGCACTCATTGCACCACCTCGATTCCGCGCACGCGCCGTTCGAGGATCCACGCCGAACCGGCAATCAGCGTCACGATCGCAATGACGGCGATGATCGGCGACATGTCGAACGCCGGCGGCAACCGGAAAATGAGGTTACCTAACTGCTCAAGCGTCTCGGTTGGCGAGATCCAGGCAAACGAGGTAAGCCCGGTAATCCCGCGAATCGCATTGAACAGAGCGGTCGTGAAAAAGATCAGGCCCGCATACATCACACCGACAAAGCGACTGCTCTTGCTCATCGACGACAGCGCCAGCATCGTCATGGTCGCCACCAGCACCTGGACGAGCGAGAACAGGGTGATCGCAGGAAGCAGGAAGATGTTTTCACGGAAGAACGTGAAGCTGCCGGCAAACAGGATTTGAATGATCAGCAGCAGGATCGCCGGGACCCAGGTCACGGCGACGAGAAACAAGAACAGAATCGCAAACTTTCCTGCGACGTATTCGGCGCGGGTCAGTGGCTTGGACAGATAAACCTGCAAGGCATTGGCGCGCCGGTCGTTGGCGATCAGGCCGGCGCCAATATAGATCGTGACGAAGAACACAAAAATGCCTTGCTGTCCGAGATATTCGCGGAACGTTTCCGCTTTGGGCGCGAGGAACGAGGCCGCCTGCGCAAAGTTCGCGGCGATGTAGATCTGCACCGCCCGAACGACGAATGGCGCCCACGCCAGGAGCATCAAACCGATGAAGCTGCGTTTGGCAAGGACCGTGCGGATGCCGGCCTTGGTGATCACCAGCCACCCCCTGCCCACGGCAGCGCGGGACCCCAGATAGCGGCGGTAGCCTTGATCATGAATCGGCATTACACGTCACCCACGGCACGAGCAAACACGTCTTCCAGAGTCGGCACGCTCGGCCGCAGGTGCCGCATCTGCACGTGCTCGCGTGCCGCCAATTGAAACAAGATGCGTGACCCTTGTTCGGGCGTGCCAGGGACAAAGACGCGCATCACATCCTCGTCGGTGTTCTTGCATTCATACCCTTCACGCTGCAGCACGTCGATGAAGGCCGCGGCATCGCCTTTAATCCGCAATTCGTAGACGCGCCCGGCCGGCCCCTTCAGTGCCTCGATCGGACCGGCCGCGGCAATCGCGCCTTTGTCCATCACCACGACGCGGTCACAGGTGTATTCGACGTCGGGCAGCAAATGTGACGACAGAATCAGATTGACGCCCTTGTTCTGCGCGAGATCGCGAATCAAGTCGAGCATCTCGTCGCGGCCCTTTGGATCCATGCCGTTGGTCGGTTCGTCCAGAAACAGCAGGTCGGGGTCGTGGACCAGCGCCTGGGCGAGCTTGATGCGCTGCTTCATGCCGGTCGAATAGGTCTCGACGTTGCGATAGCGGGCCTCACCGAGGCCGACGTAATACAGCACTTCGTGCGCGCGTTGCATCGCGTCGGCAAACGGCAACCCCGAGAGTTGCCCGCAATAGGCGACAAACGACACGGCGTTCATGCCCGGAATGTGCGCGTCGCTCTCCGGCATGTAGCCGATCCGCGAGCGGATTTCGAGCGGCGAGGCGGCGACATCGAGGCCGAGCACCATCATCCGCCCTTGGTCCGGCTTGATGAAGCCGAGCAGCGTTTTGATCAGCGTGCTCTTGCCGGCCCCGTTCGGGCCGAGCAGGCCGACCGCGCCCGGCAGGAATTCTGCCGAGACGTCCTTGAGGGCCCAGTTCTTACCGTAGTGAACACTGAGTTGGTCGCACTGGACGACCGGGGTGTGTGAATCGGTGGAAAGTGTCGGGATCTTGTCGAGAGAGGCGTCAGCCCCGCTCATCCCGCCGTGCGGCTCCGGCATGCTGTTGAAGTATACGGAAAGGACCGCAAACCCGTTCGCATGCGCCGCTAGCGACGCTTGGAATGGCGGCTGATCGCAGCGATCGCGTGGCGCAGCAAATCACGCGCATCATCATCGGTCACCGTCGCCAGTGCGCGCTCCGGGCCCAGCCAGCGGCACTCGCGGTCTTCGTCGGACAGGCCATCGCCAGTCCATTCCACTAAAAAATAGCGCACACGATAGGCGTCCCCGCCATAGCGGTATTCCAGCGCCGGTTCGATCGGCTGGATGATCCGCCCGAGAATGCCGGCCTCCTCGCGGGCCTCACGCAGCGCCGCCATCTCGGCGGCTTCACCGGCGTCGATGTGGCCCTTCGGAAAAATCCAGCGACCGGTCGTCCGGCGCGAGCTGACCAGCAGAATGCGCACGGTGTCGTCGTCTTTGCGGCGATAGACGATGGCACCGGCTTGCTCGACGCGGCGCGACACGCTCAGGCCGACGCCACCGACCCGCGCAGGCCCAGCTCGTCGGCCTGCTCGCGCAAGAAGGCAATGACGTTGGTAATGTGTTGGTCGAGCGGCAGTCCCAGCGCCTCAGCGCCGGCCTTGAGATGATCGCGCGGCACCGCCCGGGCGAACGCCTTGTCCTTCATCCGCTTGATCACCGACGCGGCCTCGAGGTCGATCACGCTCTTACTCGGACGCACCAGCGAGGCCGCGGTCACGAACCCCGCCATCTCGTCGCACGCGAACAAGGTCTTTTCGAGCTGCGAATCGCGGCTGACGCCGGTCGCTTCCGCGGCATGCGACAGGATCGCTCGGGTCACCCACTCTGGATAGCCCAGGCTGGCCAGGTGCTCGCAGCCTTTGACCGGGTGATCGCCCAACGTCGGATAGCGCTCGTAATCAAAGTCGTGGAGCAGCGCGACGACGCCCCACTCTTCTTCGTTTTCACCAAACTGGCGTGCGTAGCCGCAGACTGCGGCTTCGACGGCCAGCGCGTGTTTGCGCAGGCTATCGCTCTGCGTCCATTCGGTCAGCAGTTGCCACGCCGCGTCACGAGTTACTTGCATGCGGCTAGTTTAGCGGACCCTTACTCGCCCATCACCTTGACGACCACGCGCTTCTTCCGTTGACCGTCGAACTCGGCGTAGAAGACCTGCTCCCACGGACCGAGATCGAGCGTGCCATTGGTAATCGGCACGATCACCTGATGGCCCATCAACGTCCGTTTGAGATGCGCGTCGGCATTGTCTTCACCGGTCTGGTGATGGCGGTACGCCAGGCCCGAGGGCGCCAGCTTCTCGAGCCAGACCTGGAAGTCCTCAATCAGCCCGTCCTCCCAGTCATTGACGTAGACCGCGGCCGTGATGTGCATGGCCGAGACCAGCACCATGCCTTCGGTCACGCCGCTCTTCTTGACCGCGGCGGCGACCTGGTCGGTGATGCGGATGAACTCCTGGCGCTGCTCAGTGGTGAACCACAGGTAGTCAGTAAGCGTTTTCATAGGGCGCGTGGGTGACCGGCGCTAACGCGTCAGGCCGCCACGGTTCGCCGTAGAGTACACGATGATTTGCCGGCTTGGTCAGCAGCAACTGCACGTCGCCGATGTGCCGTTCCAGAAACGCCGCTTCGCAATAGGCCAGGTAGAGATCCCACATCCGGATGAATCCTTCGTCAAAGCCTTGCGCCCGCACAGCGTCGATTCGCGCCTGAAAGCGGGCGCGCCACGCATGCAGGGTTCGCGCGTAGTGGGTGCCGATTTGTTCGGCATGATACAGAGACAGCCGGGTGGTGCGCGCGAGTGCGCCGAGGATCTCGGCGACCGACGCCAGTTCGGCGCCCGGAAAAATGTACTTCGAGATCCAATTCGGACTGCTGCGATAGTCAGCAAAGCGCCACTCGTCGACGGTAATGGTCTGGAGCAACATGACGCCGTCTGGGGCCAGCAGCCGGTCACAGGCGCCGAAGAAGTCATCGTAATGACGCAGGCCGACGGCTTCGAACATTTCGATGCTGACGATCTTGTCAAAGCGGCCGCTCAGCTCGCGGTAATCTTCGAAGCGCAGATCGATGCGCTGGCCGGCCTCACCGGCGTTGGCGATCAGTCCGGCGGTGTAGGCGTGCTGTTCGGTACTGATCGTCGTGGTCGTCACGCGACAGCCGTGGCGGGTCGCTGCATACAAGGCGAAACCGCCCCACCCGGTCCCGATCTCCAACACCTGATCGTCGGGCTGCAGATCCAGCTTCTGGCAGATCGTGCGGAGCTTATTGACCTGTGCGGCTTCGAGCGAGTCGTCATCGTCTGCGAAGATGCCGCACGAGTAGAGCAAGTTGGTGTCGAGGAACAGGCGAAAGAATTCATTCCCGAGGTCGTAATGCTGGTGGATGTTCTGGCGGCTGCCGGCGCGCGAGTTGTCGCGCCAGCGGTGCTGAACGCGGTCACGAACGCGCGCGGCAAGGGCGGCGATCACCGGTCAGCGCAGTGAGTGTCTCGGCATTGGCGAGCATCAGGCGGACCAGTGCCACGAGATCCGGCGTTGACCAATCGCCATCGACAAAGCTTTCGCCAAGGCCGATATCGCCCCCGGTCAGGATGCGCTGAAAAAAACGCGGGTGGTGGACGACAAGAACCACCGGCGGCGCCGCCCGGTCGCCATAGGTGTGGGTCCCTTCCGCGGTCACCACATCGAGGCGCCCACGCTGCAGCGTGCCCAGTGCCCGTCGCACCGCACGCTCCGCCTGCTGATTGATCCAACCTCTCATCGCAGTCCTTTCAATGCCTCGGGCTCGGCCGGAATCACCGGCACGCCCTTCAGATACAACCGCAGTGCCTGCCAGTGAATGGCGGCGATGACCTTGGCGGTCATCAACGGAAAACGGGCCAGCGCTCCACGGATGGATGTGGCGGACCATGGCTGGTGGACCAACACCAGCGTCGCGTCGAACACCTGGTCGGAGCCGCGCGTCACGTTCATGTGTGCGACCAGTGTCGCGGCCGGCGCGGCCAGGGCGAACTCGTAGTCCATATCCATGGTCATGAACGGCGAGACATAGAGCGCCTTCGCTGTCGTCGCCCTGAATGTTCGTGCCGGCGCGGCCGGGCCGGCCGCTGGCGCCTGCAGCCAGTAGGTCTGGCGGCCGCCGTAGGTGTTATTGACTTCGGCCAGCACCGCGCGGAGGGCACCGTTGGCGTCGTAGCAATAAAAGAATGAGATCGGATTGAACACGTAGCCGGCGTAGCGCAGGTGAGTCAGGAGAAAGATCGGCCCGTCGGGCAGTGTCACACCACTGTCCGCGGCGCTTGCTTCGACTCGCGACCGCAGCGGCTGGCGTGGGTCGCCGAGGTGATCACGCTCATCGAACGACATCCAGTTCCAGCGGTTGTAGCTGGTTAGCCACGACGCCGCCATCGATTCACGCAGGCCATCGATGTCGAGAAAGGCCATGCACAGCGAGTAGCTGAATTGGTGGGTCCGTGGCGTAAATCGCCGATGCCGGATGTGGCCGGTATAGAGGCCGGGTCGCGGGATCACCAGCGCACCCCGAGGGCGGCGGCGACCCGCATGCCCGAGAGCAGGCCGTCCTCGTGAAAGCCGTAGCGCCAGTAGGCGCCGCAAAAGTGCGTGTGCCGCACCCCGCTGACTTCGTTCCACCGCGCCTGCGCCCGGACCGCGCTGAGCGTGAAGCGCGGGTGGCGGTATTCCATCCGCTTCAGCACGGCCTGGTCGGCAATCGGCGTTCGCGGATTGAGCGTCACGCAGTAGTCGGTCGCACTGCTCAGGCCCTGGAGTCGATTGAGGTGATAGGTCACCGATGGCGGCGCGTCGCTGGTGCCGTCGACGCGGTAATTCCACGCAGCACGCGCGGCGGGAACCTGTGGCAGGTAGCGGCGGTCGGTGTGGAGCCAGACGTCGTTGCGGGTGGTGGTGAACTGTCCAAAGATGTCGCGCTCGGCATCGCTCGGATCGGCGAGCAGTGACAGCACCTGATCGCCATGACAGGCAAACACCACGTCGTCGAAGCGTTCGGCCGGACGTTCGCGAAAGGTCAAGAGGACGCCCCGGTCATGCCGGTGGACCGCGACCGGGCTGAGGCTGGTGTGCACCGCGTGCCCAAGCGGCGCGAGCAGTTTCGGAATGTAGGTTTGACTGCCCCCGGTCACCACCCTCCACACCGGCTGCGAAGCCACGCTGAGCATGCCGTGGTTCTGCATGAACCGAACCAGCGTCTGCGCGGGAAACGCCTGGACGCCATCGAACGACGTCGACCAGATGGCCGAGGTCATGGGGACGAGGTAGTGCTCGATGAACTCGCTGCTGTAGTGATGCGAGCCGAGGTAATCGCCAAGTGTCCAGCGCTCGGCCGCTGCGGCGCCGAGAATGTCCGGTGCGTGACGATTGAAGCGAAGAATCTCGCGCAGGAGACGGTAATGGCCGACGCGTAAGAGGCGACTCGGCTGCGCAAAGAACCCGCGTAGCCCGCGGCTGCTGTACTCGAGCCCGGTTGCCGCACACGCCACCGAAAATGACATGTCCGAGGCGTGGGTCGCGACGCCGAGCTCCTCGAACAAGCGGACCAGGTTCGGGTAGGTGCGATCGTTATGCACGAGGAAGCCGGTATCGAGGGCGACCGGTCCGCCCGGATCGTCGGCGATCACTGTATGGGTGTGACCCCCCAGGCGCGAGTCACGCTCGTACAGCGTCACGCGGTGCCGACGACTGAGCAGATACGCCGCCGAGAGCCCGGCGATCCCCGCGCCAATCACCGCGACGTTTCTCATGCCGCCCGCCGCCGCGATTCACGGACGATAAATGGACGCAGGTCCCTGGCAATGCCCGCCACCGCGAGCGCACGGAGGGCCGCATGGGTGGCATCGAATTCCCACCAGCGCAGGCCTTGCCGCGCACTCGACATGCAGTGGTGATGGTTGTTATGCCAGCCCTCGCCGAGCGTGAGAATCGCGAGCCACCAGTTGTTGCGGCTATCGTCGGCGGTGTCGAAGCGGCGCGTTCCCCAGATGTGGGCCACCGAATTGATCGCGAAGGTGGCGTGATAGACCAGCACCGTCGACAACAGGTAACCCCAGGCGAATGCCGCCAGGCCGCCGGCCGCGTAGACCGCAACGCCAAAGGCCAGGGACGGAACCCAGTGATAACGATCGAGCCAGCGCAACTCCGGGAAGCGCCCAAAGTCAGCGACCCGGCGCGGGTCGTAGTGTGCGGAGCGCGTCGACAGCACCCACCCGACGTGGGCCCACCAGAACCCCTCGCGTGGTGAATGCACGTCGGCTGGTTCATCGGCATGGCGATGGTGGTCGCGGTGATGCGCCGCCCACCACAGCACACCTTTCTGACCGGAGGTCTGCGCGAGCACCGCCATCGCGAACTGCGCGCCACGACCGAGTTTGTAGGACCGGTGGCTGAAATAACGGTGATACCCGGCCGTCACGCCGAACATGCGCACGAGATATCCGCCAGCCAGCCACGCCAGCAACATGGCATCAAAAGGGACCACCAATACGGTCAGCGCCGCGACGTGCAGCGCAACGAAGCGCGCCACGGAGAGCCAATCGCGCCACGTGAACTTGTCGATCATCGACAGCAGATCTACCAGACGGAATCTCTCTTGTCAAACCTTTGTCCATGACATAAGCTTGCGGCGTGACGATTTGGTCGGCGGCATTCGCCGGGTGGCTGTTGGCGGCAGGCCTCATGCTCGGCCTGTGGCTCTGGCACCTCCGTCTGCGCAATGCCGGTATCGTCGACGTTGGCTGGGCAGCCACATTGGCCGGCATGGCGACTCTCTACGCGATGGTCGGCTCGGGCTACGGCCCGCGACGCTGGTTGATCGCCGGCATGGTCAGCGTCTGGGGCCTGCGCCTGGCCGCCTACCTGTGGCGCGACCGGGTGCGCGGGCGCCCTGAGGACGGCCGCTATGCCGCGTTACGGCAAGGGCGGCGCTCCGCGTCGCTATTCTTTTTCTGGTTCTTCCAGGCGCAGGCCCTGCTCAATGTCTTGCTCTCGTCCCCGGCGCTGGTTGCCAGCTTCAACACCGCGATGCCGTTGCAGCCGCTGGAATTCGCAGCCGTTGGGCTGTGGGGGATCGCGCTGCTTGGCGAAAGCGTGGCCGACCGACAGCTTGAACGGTTCAAGGCCGACGCGAGCAACCGCGGGCGGACCTGTCGGGTCGGGCTATGGAACTACTCGCGTCATCCAAATTATTTTTTTGAATGGCTGATCTGGGTGGCCTATGCGATGTTTGGTGTCGCATCGCCTGGCGGTGTGATCACCCTGGCCTGCCCGGCGGTGATGTTGTTTCTCTTGTTTCGGGTCACCGGTATTCCCGCCACTGAAGCGCAGGCGCTGCGGACCAAGGGCGATGACTATCGGCAATACCAGGCCACCACCAGCGTCTTCGTTCCTTGGTTCCCGCGGAGCGTCTAATGGCGACCTCGACCCTCGACTTCATTCTCGATCGCGGCCTGGCCCCTGACTGGGTGATTCGCGCCGGGATCCGTCGCATTGCCGGCGCGCGACTGCGCGAACAGCAACGCGGCGGTGCTGATGGACAAGCCGAGCGTTTCGTGGCGTTGCTCGGCTCGCTCGATCACGCACCGATTGCGACCCACACCGATCAAGCCAACAGCCAGCATTACGAGCTCCCGCCCGAGTTCTTTGCGGAAGTGCTGGGGCCCCATCTCAAATACAGTTCGGCGTGGTGGCCAGAAGGCGTGACGACGCTGGCTGATGCTGAAGCACGAATGCTGGCGCTCGTGGCAGAACGGGCAGACATTCGCGATGGCCAGGACATCCTCGAACTCGGATGCGGCTGGGGGTCGCTGACGCTCTACCTCGCGCAGCGCTTCCCGCGCTGCCACATCGTCGGCGTGTCGAACTCGAGTGGCCAGCGGCGTTTCATCCTCGCCCAGGCGGCCGCGCGCGGGCTCGACAATATCGAGGTGATCACGGCCGACATCAATCACTTCGCGATCGAGAGGCGATTCGATCGCATCGTCTCGGTCGAGATGCTCGAGCATGTCCGGAACTATCGGGCGCTCTTCGCTCGGATCGGTTCGTGGCTTGTGCCCGATGGCCGGCTGTTCGTCCACGTCTTCGCCCACCGCGTATTCGCTTACCCGTTCGAGTCGCGCGGCCCCTCCGACTGGATGGCCCGCCATTTTTTCACTGGCGGCATGATGCCGAGCGACGACCTCTTCCTTCACGTGCAGGACACGTTCGCCGCGGAAGGCCACTGGCGCTTGAGTGGGCGCCACTATCAACGCACCGCTGAAGCATGGCTGGCCAACTTCGATCGCAGCGCCGCAATCGACGGGATTCTGGCGGCCACATACGGCCGGGAGCAGGCGGCCCGCTGGCGGGTGCGGTGGCGTGTCTTTTTCATGGCCTGCGCAGAAATGTTCGGCTATCGCGACGGCTCGGAATGGATCGTCGCCCACTATCAATTCAAGAGGAACGCAGCATGATCACCGGCACGGTGGTACGGGGGTTCGGCATTGCACTGGCAGTGCTCATTGTTCTCGACGGTTTATGGCTCGGCGTGCTGATGAAGGATTTTTATCGCCGCAGCCTGGCGCCGCTTGCGCGCATGGCGGACGGCGGGCTGGCGCCGATTTGGCCAATCGCGGCGTTGGTCTATCCGGTTCTGGCGGCCGGTCTCGCCGTGCTGGTGCTGAGCCGAAACGGGACGCCGCTGCAGGCGGCGGCCCTGGGCACCTTCTTCGGATGCGTCACCTATGCGGTCTACGATCTGACCAACCATGCGACCCTGCGCGAGTGGCCCGCGATGCTGACGGTGGTCGACATCGCGTGGGGATCGTTCTCCTGCGCCACCGCCGCGTGGCTCGCGGCCACGTTTATCCGACCGTCCTGATCGCATGTCCAGATCAGTGGCGCCTGAACTCCGCTATCCAATCCGCTCAGTGGCGCGGATGACCGGCCTCAGCATCGACACCTTGCGCGCCTGGGAACGTCGCTACGGCGCGGTGACGCCCGGCCGCGACGACCGCGGTCGCAGCTATTCGTCGGCCGACGTCGGGCGGCTCAAGGCGTTGGCCAGTCTGGTCGAGCGCGGCCATGCGATCGGCACGGTGGCGAAATTGTCCGACCGGGAGCTCGGTGCCCTGCTCCACGGCGCCGACCAACTGACCTCTCACCCCCCGTCACGAGCGGTGCACGCCGACCTGGAGCCGCTGAGCCTGGCACTCGATCGCTACGATCTCGAAACCATGGAAGCCGCCTTGAATCAATTCGCGGCGGTGCTGCCACCCCGAGAACTGGTGTCAGCGGTCATCCTGCCGCTCCTCCAACGCATGGGACAGCGATGGGAGTCGGGCGAGTTGCGGCCGGCGCAGGAACATCTCGTGTCGGCCATCGTCCGGACCGTACTCGGCGGACTGTTACGCGCGACGGCACGTCCCCGGGTGACCCCGAAGGTGGTATTTGCCACGCCGAGTGGCGAACGGCACGAACTGGGGTTGCTCTGTGCGGCGCTGCTCACGGCGTCGGCGGGGTTCGGAGTGGTCTATCTCGGTCCCGATTTGCCGGCAGCCGAGATCGCGCATGCGGCGGCGCGCGCGGAGGCCGCGATTGTGCTGGTCAGCCTGACCACGCCAGGTGCGGTCAGCAAATCCGAGCTGCGCGCGTTGAGAGACTTGCCGCCGGGTGTGTCGCTGTGGGTCGGCGGCCCGGCCGCAGGTGCACTAGTCGATCTCGTCGGCGAACAGGCGCACCGTGTGGACAGTATCGAGTCGGTTGTTGCCCTGCTGAAAAACTATGACCGTTGAACACTTGCTCGCTCCCTTTGCCTGGTCGCCAACCGCGGGTGGGCGCCCGGCCCATCGTCTGTCGCGGCTGCGTCGCGAGGCCATCGTCGCCGCCCCACGCGATGAGACGTTTGCGTTCTTTTCGGACGCCGCCAATCTCGAGCGACTGACGCCGCCGTGGCTGAAATTTCGGATCACCACGCCGATGCCGATCACGATGGGCGTCGGCGCTGAATTCGAATACCGGATTGTCCTCCACGGCATCACCATCCCGTGGCGCACGCAGATCGATGAGTGGGAACCGGGCCGACGATTTGTCGATCGCCAGCTCCAAGGACCCTATCGCTGGTGGCGTCACGAGCACCGCTTCGAATCGGTTGAAGGCGGCACCCGGGTGATCGACGACGTCGAGTATCTGCCGCGAGCGAATTGGCTGGTCGCGGGGTGGGTCCGCCGCGACGTCGAACGGATTTTTGCGTTCCGGCAGGATGCGCTGACGCGCGAGTTTGACACCCGGCTCAGAGCGGGAATGTTGCTACAGCGTTTAAGTTAGCAGGCGCCAGATCACCGGCCGCGATCTTGCGAAGACCGGCCGCCGCGATCATCGCGGCATTGTCGGTCGACAAATGCCGGCTGGGGACAAACACCGGGATCTCGGCGCTCAGCCCGCGCGCCTGTGCGTCCGCGCGCAGGCGCGAATTTGCTGAGACGCCGCCGGCGATGCCGATTGCTCGCGCCTGGTGCCACTTTGCCGCGTCGATCGTCCGATCGACCAACGTATCGACGACACTGGCTTGGAAGCTCGCGGCCAGGTCCCGCAGTTCGTTTTCCGGCAGGTGTTCGCTCGCGAGCGCCGACTGCCTGAGTCGCACGTGGCGGAGCACTGCGGTTTTCAGTCCGCTGAAACTGAAGTCGAATCGGTATTCTCGATCCGGCGCATTGCGGTCGGGATGGGTGAGCCGCGTCGATGGCAACGACACGGCACGATCGTTTGCACCCGCCGCCATGTGATCGATCACCGGTCCACCAGGATAGCCAAGGCCGAGGAGCCTGGCGACCTTGTCGTAGGCCTCGCCCGCCGCATCATCGCGGGTCCGGCCGATTAACCGGTAGGCGCCGGCCGTTGGCACCAGATACAAGCTGGTGTGACCGCCAGACACGACCAGCACGACCGCCGGCGTCGGAATGTCGCCGTGCTCGAGCCACAGCGACTCGATATGCCCGGCCAGATGGTTGACCGCGACAAGTGGCTTTCCGGCTGCCCACGCTGCCGTTTTTGCGAACGCCACGCCAACCAGCAGCGAGCCGACAAGGCCGGGCCCTTGCGTCACCGCAATCGCATCCAGGTCGGCCCAGTTGGTCTCGGCATCGGCGAGGGCGCGTTCGACAACGCCGCAGATATCGCGAATGTGCTGCCGCGAGGCAATCTCCGGCACCACACCGCCCCACTCGCGGTGGATCTCAATCTGCGAGGCCACAATGCTGGACCGAATACGCCACGGCAGGGCGGCGTCCGGAGCCGCCTCGACCACCGCGGCGGCAGTCTCATCGCAGGAGGTCTCGATGCCGAGAATTTTCACGCGACGTCGGCTGCAGCGCGGAGCGAATCCACGAACGGCGGGCGGAACACACCGCGGTCGGTCACGATCGCAGTAATCAATTTGTGGGGGGTGACATCAAACGACGGATTGCGAATCCCGGCGCCTTCGGGGGTGACCCGGGTGCTGCCGACATGGGTCACCTCTTTGGCGTCGCGTTCCTCAATCGGGATCGTGCTGCCGTCGGGCGTGTCGAAATCGACGGTCGACCACGGCGCGGCGACATAGAACGGCAGGTGGTGCTCCCTGGCCAGCACGGCGACCGTGTAGGTGCCGATCTTATTGGCCGTGTCGCCGTTGGCCGCGATGCGATCGGCGCCAACCACGACCAAATCGATCTCGCCGCGGCGCATCAGCGCCCCCGCCATGTTGTCGGTGATGACTGTGGTGTCAATGCCGTCGCGCAGCAGCTCCCACGCAGTCAGCCGCGAACCCTGGAGAAACGGGCGCGTCTCGTCAGCGAGCACGGTAATCCGCTTGCCTGCGGCGACCGCGCCGCGGATGACACCCAGCGCGGTCCCGTAGCCGGCCGTGGCCAGCGCGCCGGCGTTGCAGTGCGTCAGGATGCACGCCTGTTCCGGTACCAACAAGGCGCCGTGCGCACCGATCGACCGGCAACTGGCGATGTCTTCGTCGTGAATCGAATCGGATTCACGGCGTAGGCGTCCTTGCAGTTGCTGCACCGACTCGCCGGCGAGGGCGCCGTCTGAAAACGATTGCTTCATCCGCTCGATCGCCCAGAACAGATTGACCGCCGTCGGCCGCGTCGCCGCCATCAGGTCGCAGGTTTTCTGAAACTCGGTGGTAAACGCGCGCGTGCCGGACGCCTTGCTCCGCTCCATGCCGAGCGCAATACCCATTGCCGCGGCCACGCCAATCGCCGGGGCACCGCGAATGACCATCGTCCGGATCGCTTTGGCCACGTCGTTGGCGGTCTTACACGTCACGTAAACCTCGGTCACCGGCAGCTTGCGCTGATCGATCATCACAACGGTGTCGTCTTGCCTGGCAATGGTCGGGAGCATCAGGGGAATTGTACAGGTGCTAAGTGGTTGGTGCTAAGTGCTGGGTGCGAAGTGCTAAGTGCGACGTGCGACGTGCGAAGTGCGGCTACTTGCCGAGCAGGCGTTTGTCGAAGGGGTGCGGCAGTAGATCACGCATCTGGTAGCGGCCGGTGACCTCGGTCAGGTTGGCGAGGGTGACCTCGATGTCGCCGGCGAACTCCCAGATGATCTGCCGGCATGGGCCACAGGGCGGCGTCGGCGCGGTGGTGTCGGCGACGATGGCGATGCGGGCAAAGGAACGGAGGCCTTCTGACAACGCCTTGAAGATCGCGACGCGTTCAGCGCAGATGGTCAAGCCGTAGGTGGCGTTTTCAATATTGCAGCCGGTGATGATTTCGCCGTCAGGCGTCTCGATTGCAGCGCCGACTTTGAATCCTGAATAGTCGGCTACCGCGTGTTCACGGGCGGCACGGGCGGCGTCGACCAGCAGATCAGAGCTTGGCAATGATGCCCTCGAGCAGCGCAATGAACTCGGCGCGGACGCGCTGCGCCGTGGCCATGACTTCATCGTGATGGAGCGGTTGCGGCAGGACCCCGGCCGCCATATTCGTGATGCACGAAATGCCCAGCACCTCCAGGCCCATCTGCCGCGCGACGATCGCCTCCGGTACGGTCGACATGCCGACCGCGTCGGCACCCAAGGCTCGGAAGGCGCGGATTTCAGCGGGCGTCTCGTAACTCGGACCATGCACCGCGATGTAGACGCCGTGCTCAATCGGTAACCCGATGGCCCGTGCGGTCTGGTCGGCGAGTGCGCGCAGCCGTGTCGAATAGACCTCGCTCATATCCGGAAAGCGCGGGCCAAAGCGCTCGTCGTTGGCACCGACCAGTGGATTGCTGCCGAGAAAGTTGATGTGGTCGTCCATCACCATTAACGCGCCACTGGCAAAACGTGTGTTGATGCCGCCGGCGGCATTGGTGAGCAGGAGCGTGCGGATACCGAGGCGGCTCAGGGCGCGGACCGCAAAGGTCACGGTCTGCAGATCGTGGCCTTCGTAAAAGTGGGCGCGGCCCGACAACGCCACGACCCGCCGGCCGTGCACGGTGCCGCCAACCAGACGGCCGGCATGACCAATCACGTGGGCGGCCGGCCAGTGTGGGATCTCGGAATAGTTGACGCCGAATGACTCGGTCATCGCGTCGGCGAATGCACCGAGGCCCGAACCCAGCACGATGCCCACATCGCCGCCGCCAAAGCCGTGTCCACGGAGCCACTCGGCGGCTTCGGTGACGCGATCGAAATAGTCGTTAACCACGATGCTCTTCACCACAGATTTCACAGATTACACAGATTACAGCCAACGGTCGCGGAAGGGCGCGGGACGAGGGCGACAGCCGGGCCAGAGCGCGGCCGCAGGCCGCGGGCGTAATCTGCGTAATCTGCGGATAACTCGCTACATCAACAACGCGGCAATGCACGCCGTCACGAAGTTCGCCAGAGTACCAGCGACCATCGCCCTCACTCCAAGTCGCGCCAGGTCGTGCCGGCGCGACGGCACCAGCGCGCCGATGCCGCCGATCTGGATCCCAATCGACGAGAAGTTGGCGAACCCGCATAACGCGAACGTCGCGATCGTGAACGACCGGGGATCGAGCGTGTCTTTGATCCGGCCCAGTTCGGCGAAGGCGATGAACTCGTTGAGCACCATCCGCGTGCCGAGCAAATTGCCAATGGTCGCGGCGTCGCGCCACGGCACGCCGAGCGACCACGCCACCGGCGCGAACAACCAGCCGAAAATCTGCTGCAGACTCAACCCGGCCATCCCGAGCATCGCATTGACCATCGCGATCAGCGCGACAAATGAAATCAACATCGCGCCGACGTTGAGCGCCAGCTGTAGTCCCTCGGACGTGCCACGCCCGGCGGCGTCAATCACGTTGACGTCGGTGCGCTCGACGTCGAGCTTGACGGTCCCGAGCGTCTCCGGCACCGCCGTCTCCGGCACGAAAATCTTCGCCATCATCAACGTGCCGGGCGCCGTCATGATCACCGCAGTCAGCAGGAAGCGCGGCTCGATGCCAAAGGCGATGTAGGCGGCCATGATGCCGCCGGAAATGTGCGCCATCCCGGCGGTCATCACCGTCATCAATTCCGACTCGGTCATCCGCGGCAGATACGGGCGGATGGTCAGCGGCGCTTCGGTTTGTCCCATGAAGATACTTGCGGCGACGTTCAGTGACTCCGCGCCGCTGGCGCCCATCACCCGGTTCATCACCACCGCAAAGGCGCGGACCACGACCTGCATGATGCCGAAGTAGTAAAGGATGGCAAACAGCGCGGCGATGAAGATGATCGTCGGGAGAATTTGAAACGCGAAGATCACGCTGTACTGACCGCCGGCCTCCCCCAGCACGCGCGTCATGATGTCGCCCCACACCACCCGATCGCCGAGCGGACCGAACACGAATGCGGACCCGACCGTGGCGAAGTCGAGGAGCTGGCGAATTTTGTCGCCGAGCACCTGGAACGTCGCCTGCCCGACGCCGGTCTTGAGCACAATCAGCGCAAACAGCAGCTGCAGGCCAAATCCCCACGCCACCGTCTGTAGTCGAATGGCGCGGCGATTACTCGACCATGCGACGGCGACGACCGCGATGAGCGCGAGTCCAATCAGCGGCTGAAATCGTTCCACGTCGGCTCCTCTCTAAGTGACATGCTCGATGACCAGCGGGTGGGCCGGCGGCGGCGTCGCGCCCACTTCGATCGCCGACTCGGCCAGGCGGACGGCATCCGCCAATTGCCGGTCATCGTTGTAATGCAGTTCCAGCACCGGGTCGCCGGCCGCGACCGCTGTGCCCGGTTTCTTGAGAACGATGATCCCGGCACCCAGATCGATCACGTCGCCGACCTGTTCACGACCGGCGCCCAATCGCATCGACGCGCGCCCGACCAGTTCGGCATCGAGGCGGTGGACGTAGCCGCCGGCCTTGGCCACGACCACGGCGCGGTGCGCGGCGTGTGGCATTCGCGACGGGTCGCGCACCACCTCGCGATCACCGCCCTGAAGGCCGATCATCGTTTCAAATTTCGCCAGTGCCGACCCTGACCCCAGGGCGTCTCGGACCTGGCGCTCGGCGTCGGCGCTCGATGACGCGCGGCCAGCCAGTTCGACCATCCGCGACGCGAGACGGATCACCACCGCGGTCAAGTCGGCCGGACCGCGGCCATGAAGCGTGTCGACACATTCCGCGATTTCGAGCGTATTCCCGACCGCCGCCCCAAGCGGCGAATCCATGGCGGTGATGAACGCCTCGGTGTGGACGCCGTTGGCGTGGCCAATCTGGACCAGGGACTGCGCCAACGCCCGCGCATCCGGCAGCGTTTTCATGAACGCGCCACTGCCGCATTTGACGTCGAGCACCAGCGCCGTGCTGCCCTCGGCGATCTTTTTGCTCATCACCGATGCCGAGATGAGCGGAATGCTTTCAATCGTCGACGTCACATCGCGCAGCGCGTACAGTTTCTTGTCCGCCGGTGCGATGTCCGCGGTCTGGCTAATCAGGCAACAGCCGACGGCGCGGAGCGTGGCGATGAATTCATCGAGGGACAACGCGACGCGAAAGCCTGGAATCGCTTCGAGCTTGTCCAGCGTCCCGCCGGTGTGGCCCAGCCCGCGGCCGGACATCTTCGGGACCGTGACGCCGCAGGCCGCGGCGACCGGGGCCAGCACGATCGAGACCTTGTCGCCGACGCCGCCGGTGCTGTGTTTGCCGACCTTGACGCCGGGAATCGATGACAAGTCGACGCGAATGCCCGATCGCACCATCGCGTCGGTCAGCCACGCCGTTTCTTCCGCGGTCATGCCGCGAATGACGATCGCCATCAACAGGGCCGACGACTGGTAATCTGCCCACGTGCCGTCGGTGACGCCACGGACAAAGGCGTCGATGGCGGCGCGGGACAGCGCCTCGCCGTCTCGCTTGGTTCTGATGATGTCAATCGCGCGCATGGACGGGCGGCGCAGTATATCGTATGCGTGAATGTCGCAGCCGGTGGTGCGCCTGCCAGACGTCACGCGAAATGCCCTGGCCGCAGCTCGCGCACTGACCATCGGGCTGCGCGCGTGGAACCTGTATCCGCCGGAACACCCGGCCCTTGCCCTGGCCGTCGATCGACTGGTGCTGGTTACCACCGAAGCCACGCAGCACGGGCCGCTGATGCTGGCCGTGACACCGCACAACCTGATGGTCGACGGCTGCGCGCTCGACAGCCCGGATGCCAGCGTGACCGAGTGCGCACGTTTGCTGCACGACCTCGATATCCTCCAGCTCGCCTTTGTCGCGCCGGCGCCGGACGATGCGGTCCGTGAGCTGCTGGCGACTCTGACCATCGAACGCGGCGAGCGCCGCAAGCGCGGTGGCCCAGCCGCGCTGTGGTCTGAGCGCGGCCATCCCTCGATCGTCGTCGAACAAATCGACTACCAGGAGCTGCTCGAACGCGAAGCTGACCAGGGGCCGGCGCGGCGCGACGTGCTGTGGCAATCGATCGTCCGGTCGATCGTCGCGGGCCGCCGCACCTTCACCGAGGCCGAGCAACAGCGGCTGCTCGAAGTGTCTCGCGATGCCTGGGCGGTCGGTGAACTGGCCGACGACTGCCGCAGCGCCTACTCCACTGCCGACGGCTCGCCGCTGCTCACCACCCAGGCGGCAACGGTGCTGGCCGTGTATCGCCACATTGCCGCTACGGTCGGAGTCCTCGAACCGGATCGTGCGGGCGAGGTCATGAAGAATTTCGCGCTGTCAACCTCTGCGCTCGAACCATCGCTCGCCTTCGAGGTGCTCAACCTCGAGGACGGCGGTGACAGTCCGCAGCCGATCATGAAGGCGCTCAAGCAGACCTTTGACGACCAACAGATCGCGCTGCTGCTGGCGCGGTCGCTGGCCAAGGCGGGGCGAGCGACCGGCCGACTGTCGCAGATTCTCGACACGCTGGCGCCGGATGCCGAACGGCGCACGCGGGTGTTACGCCTCGCCGACAAGCTGCTCACCGAACGCGATTTCGGTGCGACACGCCCGATCACTGATATCCGCGCCTCACTTGAAGAGTTGCTCCTCAAGTACGACGAGACCCACTATGTCTCCGGCGACTACCGTCAATCGATGGACTCGGCCTCGGATCGCGCGGCGGAACTGGCCATTCGCGACCTGCCCCCGGAAATCACTGAGTGGGTCGCCACACTGGGGCACGAGAACGTCCGTGACCTGTCCGGGCAACTGCTGATCGATCTGCTCGGCCTCGAAACCACACCGGAGCGGGCATCCGAGATCGCCAAGGACATGAGCACCTTTGCCGAGGACCTGTTGTTGGCCGGTGCCTATCGCGAAGCGCAGCGGATGGTCGCGGCGCTGCGCGCGTTCATGACCAAGCCGCAGTCCATCGCGCCGGAATCGGCGCTGCGGGCGATCGAAACCGTCGGCCGGGCCAGCGGCCTGGTCGACGCGATGGGCCTGCTCGGCGAATTGTCGACCGAGGACACCGCAGCGGTCGCCGCGTTGTGTCGTGAGATAGGTGGTCCGGTCGTTGCGGCGGTGGTCAGGGCCTTTAGCCGCGAGGACGCCGGGCTGCAAGGCCAGCGCGCGGCGGCGATCCTCACGAGCCTGGGTAGCGGTGCGATTCACGACATGGCGCACGGCATCGAGGATCGCAAGTGGTATGTGCAGCGCGAGCTCGCCCAGGTGCTCGGCGTGATCGGCACAGCCGCTGCCGTGCCGCCACTCCAGGTGCTACTGCGCCGGCCCGATCGCCGCGTCCTGCGCGCCGTGGTCACAGCGCTGTCGGGAATCGATGACCCGTCGGCGGCGCGGGCGCTGCACACCGTCCTGCGCGCCTCGAGCGGCGAAGCCCGTGACGCGGTCGTTCAGTCGATGGTGGCGATGCGCGACCCACGCGTGGTGCCAATACTCGGGCGCATTCTCGACGAAAGTGACGTGCTCGGCCGCGACTTCGAGTTGGTCCTCGACGCAATCAATGCGATCGCATCGTTCAGAGACGATCGGGCGATCCGGCCGATCACGACGGTCGCCCAGCAACGCCGGTGGCTGGCCTACGGCCGCACCGGGCGCATGCGCGAGCGGGCGGTCCGCGCCCTGGAAGCGTTGGAGACGCCGGCCGCGGTCAGCGCGCTCGACCACCTGCAGAAAAACGGTGACTGGCACCTGCGCCGCATCACCCGGGCCGCGCGGAGCGGAGCGACGGCGTGACCGGCGCTGAAGAGTTCGTTCGCCGCTTCAGCGCCACGGTGCGCAGCATGGAGCTTTATTCGCCGACGCATCCGCTGGTGCAGCGGGCGGCGGCGGCGTTTGTCACCGCGTGCGAGGAGTTGTTTGCGCAGCACAACGTGGTGATCATCGCCTTCCTCGACGGCGAAGTGGTGCTGAACGACTTCCGCCTGCCCAAAGCCAATGCGACGCTGACCGGTCTGGTCCGGGACATGCGCGAGCGCGACATTGAAAAGATCACCTTCGCGCAGGGGCTCGAGCTTGCCGACATCCGCGCCCTGATGGAAGAATTTCGCGATCAGGAAACGCGAAAGCCTCTGGGCGCTCGGCTGATCGCACGCGGCATCCGGCGCATCACCGTCGGCCGGATCGCCGTCGAAGAGGAGCCGAAAGAGAACGTCGGCCTCACCGCCGCCCGTCAGATTTATTCGCAGGCAGTCAACGGCGCCGAACAAATCTGGAATGCAGCCAAGTCCGGCGATCAGCCGGACCCGTCCGGCGCCCGCACGATCATCGATAGCCTGTCCAAGCTGGTGTATCAGGATCGCACCTCGCTAATGGCGCTGACCGCGCTGAAGCGACACGATAGTTACACCTTCACCCACATGGTCAATGTCACCGCGCTGTCGATGGCCCTGGCCCGGTCGCTGAACCTCGAAGGGCCGATGCTGCGCGAATTTGGCTTTGCCGCGTTGATGCACGACATCGGCAAGGTCAACACGCCGCCGGAAGTGCTCAACAAGCCGGATAAACTCACCAAGGAGGAGTTCGACATCATGAAGCGCCACGTCATCGATGGCGCGCATATCCTGCGGCGGACCCCCGAAGTGCCGGCGCTGGCGCCGGTGGTGGCATTCGAACACCATCTGAAATTCGACCTGACGGGTTATCCGGAAAATGTCGGCTCACGACAACTCAACTTATGCACTATGGTCGTGACGGTGGTCGATGTGTTCGACGCGCTGCGCAGCAATCGCGTCTACCGAGCCGGCATGGCCACCGATCGGATCAAGGCGATCATGCAGCAGCAAGACGGCACTGCGTTCAATCACGCGCTGCTGCGTCGGTTCGTCAACATGATGGGTCTGTTTCCGGTCGGCACCTGGTCCGCCTGACCACCGGCGAACTCGCGGTGGTGATGCGGGAGCAGCCGGATGATCCGTTTCGACCGCAGATCAAATTGATTCAGGACGCGGACGGGCACCTGCTCGAGAACCCGGTGCTGGCCAACACCTGGGAGCGTGATGAGCGCGGCGACTACCCGCTCGCCATTACCGAAGCCGTCGATCCGGAGACGGCCGGCCTCGACCCCTTGAGTTATCTCGAACATGGCAGCGACCGCGAGCGCTGAAACGCTGTCGCCGGACGAAGCGCAGCGACTGACTGAATTCGCGCGCGCCTGCAAAGCCGCGGCGCGCATCGTCGTCTTGTACCAGGCGACCCATCCGACCATTCAGTCGGCGCTCAATCGCGTCGCCGATGGCGGCCAGCGCCTGCGCGGCCAGGGCGCGGCGACGCTGACCGTGATGCCGGACGCGGTGTGGCTCGACGGACGTGCGCCGGCCAAACCCGATTCCTCACTGGGAGAGCTCGCGTCGCTGTTGCACGCCCACCTGATCGGCGAGCTGACCCTGCACGGCGAGCCCGGGCCAACCGCGTGGCACACCTTCCTGGCCCTGCTGGCGAAAGCGCCGGAAGTCGTTCGCGCCGACGGCGGCATCGCGCGGGCGTGGATGACGTCAGGGGGCGGACCGATCGATCTCAAGCTGATTGATTACGCCGAGGTGTTACGCGAGCGCGCGGGCGGCAACGATTCGGCGTGGAATCAGATCATTGCCAATTACCTCGAGGGCGACCTTTCGAATATTGATGAGTCCTCGCTCGGCGCGCTCCTCGAGCTGGCCAACGACACCGCGCGGTTCAAGGACTTCACTGAGCAGTTCGTCGGCGAGGCCTCGAAGGGCGGGCAGCGCGGGAAGAAAGAAGTGGTCCTCCGGGTTCTGCAGGCACTCGCTGATTACACGGCGAAGAATCATCCCGAGCAGCTCGATAAGGTGCTCAACCAGATTTCCGGCACCCTGCCACGGCTGACCCCCGACCTGGTGGTGACCCTGATCACCACCGGGATCCTGACCGGCACCGGCGCGGGCGTGCCCGGAATCGACCTGCCGAGCGAGATTCGTGCGCGTCTCTCGGATCGCACGGTCGCCGAATTTGTCGCGCACTCGGTCGAACGCGACCACGGCGCCACGGCACGCCTGGCCCAAGCGTTCCAGGCCTTGGTCCCTGAAGGCGACAAACGAACCCAGCTGCTCGAGATGGCCGAACTCGAAGCCGCCAATCTGCCGATCGGCAAGCAGCCCGAGTTCCCGGATCTCTGGAAGAGCGCGGCTGGCCTACTGACCTCGTACTCGGATTCGAACTACGTGTCCGAGGAATACGGCAAGGAACTGGCCACCGCGCGCGCCCACGCGATCGAGGTCGAACGCGTCAGTGACGATCCACCCGAACGTCTTGCCGCGTGGTTGTCGACGGTCGCCGAAAAAGAAGTACGGCGACTCGATCAACAAGTCCTGCTCGATTTGCTGACTATCGAAACCCGCGCCGACGCCTGGCATAAGGTGCTGGACTCGGCACTGATGGCGATCGATCAGTTGATCCTCCTGGGCCACGTCGGGCTCGCTCAGGAACTGCTCGAGGCGATCCTCAAGGCCGGCCAGGACGATGCGCCGTTTGCGGAGCAGGCGCGCGCGGTGGCTTGGAGCAGCTGCGCACCGGCCCTCTGGTGCGTCACGTGGTGCTCTCGATTCGTGAGGCGCAAGAGGACGAAGTGAAGGCGATTTCGGCGTTCTGCCGCTCGCTGGGGCCGCCAGTGATTGGCCCCCTTGCTGAAGCGCTGGCCGTCGAACAGGGCTCTGCGGTCAAGCGGCTGCGGGAGATCTTGTTGAGTTTTGGCGCTGCGGGTCGCGCCTACGCCGACGAACTGCGCACCTCGGCCAACCCGGCGGTGCGACGAACGGCGATCGAGTTGCTGCGCGCCTTCGGCGGCGCCGACGCGTTGCCCGACCTGGCGCGACTGCTTGACGATTCGGAAGCGGCCGTTCAGCGCGAGGCCCTGCGGGCGATCATTCAAATCGGCACCGACGAGGCCTATGCCACGCTCGAGCAGGCGTTGAAGTCGAGTCCGATGCGCACGCGCGACGCCATCATGCAAGCGTTGAGCGCGTCGCGCGACGAACGGGCCGCGCCGCTGTTCCTCTACATCCTGTCGCACAGCGATTATCGGGGGAACCTCGAAAACGTCTATCTCGGCGCCGTCGAGGCGCTCGGTAAAGTCGGTGGCGATGCCGATTCGGTGGCCGCCCTGGTGGGCGTCTTGAATCGCGGCGAATGGTGGGCGCCGTGGCGCACCGCGCGACTGCGGCAGGCGGCGGCCTCGGCCCTGCGCAGTTGTGGCACGCCGCGGGCGCAACAAGCACTCGAGGACGCGGCGAAAGAAGGGCCGCGCGGCGTGCGACGCGCCGCGCGGGTGGCGCTCAATGCACCGGCGCCCCGTCAACCGGCGCGGCGGACCAGCTAATGGAACCCGGTCGCCGCGTCCGCATCGCCGAAGACACCGTGCGCCGGTTTGCCGCCGCGGTGCGCGGCGCGCAGCTGTACGCGCCCGGGCATCCCCTGGTCCAGCGCGCGCTCGATGCGCTTGCCGAAAGCATCGTGCAAGTGCTGGCCGACCAATCGTCGATCGCCATCGGCATCCTCGATCAGGAAATCGTCGTCGGCGATACGCCGCTGGCGAAAGCGGCGGAGAACTATGGCGAGTTCATCCGGCGGCTGCAGTCGCTCGGCATCGAGCGCCTGGCGTTTGAACGCGGGGTCACGCCAGACGCCTTGCGAACGCTGGTCTTGACGCTCGCACATCCCGAGCGCGCGCGCGGCGAAACGGCGCCCGGCGCCACCCCGGTCGATCCGATGGCCACGCTGCAGGGCCTGCCCCACATCCGTGTCGGCCGGATTAGCCTGGACGAGCGTGTCGATACGCCCGGCGCAGACGTCGCGACGATTCGTAAGCTGTACGAAGACGCGGTCAACGTCGCCGGCGGCCTGTGGGATCTTGCGCAACACGAAGGGCAGCCGGACCCGCAGGAGGCACGCCAGCTGGTTGATAACCTCGCCCAGGCGGTGTCGCAAAACCGCACCGCGCTGGTCGCGCTGACGGCGCTCAAGGAGTACGACAACTACACCTTCACTCACATGGTGAACGTGTCGATTCTGATGATGGCCCAGGCGCGGGCGCTCGGCGTCGAGGGCGGGCTGCTTCGCGAATTCGGCCTGGCCGCGCTGATGCATGACATCGGCAAAGTACGGACGCCGAAGGAAATTCTCAACAAACCGGAGAAACTCACCGACGACGAGTTCGCGATCATGCGTATGCATGTCGTCGACGGCGCCGAAATCCTGCGACGCACGCCGGAAATGCCGGCGTTGGCGCCGGTCGTCGCATTCGAACATCACCTGCGGCTCGATGGGACGGGTTATCCGATTGGCGTAAAACGGTCGGCGCTCAATCTCGCCAGCATGCTGTGCAGCATTGCTGACGTCTACGACGCCATGCGCTCGCAGCGGGCCTACCAGCAGTCGTTCCCCACCGACCGCATCCTCGCCGTCTTAAAACGTAATGACGGTCTGCAATTCGACCAGCACCTGGTGCGGCGGTTCACCCAGTTGATGGGCATTTACCCGCCCGGCAACCTGGTCCGGCTGGATACCGGTGAAATCGCGGTCGTGCTCCGTGTCTACGCTCCGGATCCGTACCGGCCGAAAGTGCGAGTGATCCTCGGCACCGACGGCGAAAAGCTGACCCGCCCGTACGACGTGAACTTGTGGGAATCCGAAGAGGGCCGTAACACGAAGGCCGTGATCAGTCCGCTCGATCCCGCCACGGTCGGCATCGATCCGTTGACATATCTGTGACGGGGGATCACGGATCAGTGATCAGTAAGCTCGGTGATCCCCTCTTGATCCCTGATCCCTGATCCCTGATCCCTGATCCCTGATACTTTCTACTCTATGCGTCGTTCTGCCCTCGCCCTCGTGGCGTTTGCCACGCTCGCGTGCCAGTCACGGCCGGCAACCGAGCCGGCAACCTTGATCGTTCACAACGCACAGGTCTACACCGTGCACCCGGCGCAGCCGCAGGCGGAAGCGGTGGCTGTGCGCGGCGATCGGATCGTGCTGGTCGGCACCAATCAGGCCGCGCTGGCGTTGCGCGGGGCGAATACGCGGGTCATCGATGCGGGCGGTGCGACGGTCGTGCCGGGTTTGCAGGACTCCCACGGTCACTTCACCAACCTCGGCGCGAGTCTGCAGGTCCTGCGCCTGCGCGGCACGACCAGTTACCAGCAGATTGTCGACATGGTCCGGGCGCGGGCCGCAAGCGCACGACCCGGCGAGTGGATTCAAGGACGCAGCTGGGACCAGAACGACTGGGCGATCAAGGAGTGGCCGACCCACCAGCAGTTGACCGCGGCAGCACCGAACAATCCGGTCTACCTCACACGCGTCGATGGTCACGCCGCGCTGGTCAACAAGGCCGCGCTCGACGCTGCGGCAATTACCCGCACCACTGCCGATCCCGACGGCGGCCGCATCGTTCGCGACGCCACCGGCGAACCGGCCGGCGTGCTGATCGACAACGCACAGGAATTGGTCGCTGCAAAAATCCCGGCGGTCTCCGAAACGCAGCTCGAAGACCAGGTGCTGCTTGCCGATGCGGAAGCCCGTAAGCTGGGTTTGACGACGGTGCACGATGCCGGCGCCGATCCAGCGACTGTCGCGGCCTACAAGCGCCTCATCGACGCGGGCAAACTCAAGACCCGGCTCTATGTGATGTTGCGTGGGCCGATGTCGATGCTCGAGCCGGAATTCACCAAGGGTCCGCTGATCAACTACGGTAATCACCGGCTCTCGGTGCGGGCGATCAAGATCGGCGCTGATGGCGCCCTCGGTTCGCGTGGCGCCGCATTGCTCGAACCGTATAGCGACGAGCCGTCGACCAGCGGCCTGATGACGACGACGCCCGAAGAGATCTACGCGCAGACGCTGGCCGCGTCACGCGCCGGGTTTCAGACCTGCATCCACGCCATCGGCGATCGCGGGAATCGCGTCACGCTCGACGTCTTCGAGCGCGTACAACGCGAAGTGCCAGGCGCTCGCGACTTACGGATGCGCAACGAGCACGCGCAGATTCTCGACGCCGCCGACATCCCGCGATTCGCCACGCTCAATCTCATCGCGTCGATGCAAACCACGCACGCCACCTCGGATATGCCGTGGGTGCCCGCGCGGATTGGCCCGCAGCGCACGCAGGAAGGCGCATACGTCTGGCAGCGCCTGATGAAGTCGGGGGTCGTGCTGGCCAACGGTTCGGACTTCCCCGTCGAGGAACCGAACCCGATGCTCGGTCTTTATGCCGCGATTACGCGGCAGGATCCATCCGGGCAACCTGCGGCGGGGTGGATGCCTGAAGAGCGGCTGTCGCGCGATGAGATGCTCAAGTCGTTTACGTGGAACGGCGCATACGCCTCACATGCGGAAAAAACACTCGGCTCGCTCGAGGTCGGCAAGCTGGCGGATCTGGTCGTACTCGACAAGAACATCATGGCCGTCGTGCCAAAAGAAATCCTCACGACGCAGACGCTGTTCACGGTGATCGGTGGTGAAGTTGTTTATCAGAAACAATAAGGCGCGCCGGGTCGCCCTCGTCGCTGCGGCGTTGTCCTTGTTGAGCGTGGCCATTCAACAGCCCTCAGCGCAAACCCCAGCCGCGCCAAAACTCCTGGTGATTGTCGTGGTCGATCAGTTGCGATTCGACTACCTGGACCGCTACAAGAGTTTGTGGACAGCGGGCCTCAAGCGGCTCACGACCGAAGCGGCGGTGTTCGAACGCGCCTACTACCCGTATCTCAATACGGTGACTTGCTCAGGCCACGCGACGATTGGAACCGGCGCGCTGCCGGCCACGCACGGCGTCATCATGAATGAGTGGTGGCAGCGCGGGCAGAAGCGCCGCATGTCCTGCACGGACGATCCCGCCATCGTCAGCGTCCCGTACGGCAGCGGTGCTGCCGAACGCATCGGCCACAGCGCCCATCGCTTGCGCGTCCCCACGCTGGCTGATCGGCTGCGCGCATCGACGCCGGATTCACGCGTCGTCGCACTGTCAATGAAGCCGCGCAGCACCGTGATGCTGGCGGGACATGCCGGCACGGCGGTCACCTGGTTCGCTGACTCGAACACGTGGGCCACTTCGTCGGCGTTCGCGGCCCAGCCGGTGGCGCCGGTGCAGGCATTCGTCACCGCCAACCCTGTCGAGCGCGACAGCAATGTGACCTGGGACCGCATGCTCGACCCTGCGCGGTATACCGGCGTCGATGCCGGTATCGGCGAACGCGGCCCTGCCGGGTGGAACGCGTTGTTTCCCCATCCGCTGCAGGGTTCGGGGAGCGGCAATCGCTTTTTTGATCTGTGGGAGCGCAGTCCGTTTTCGGACGTCTACCTGGGCAAGATGGCGGCGCAACTCGTGCGCGACTATCAACTAGGCCAACGCGATGTCGTCGACTTCCTCGGCGTGAGTTTTTCAGCCCTCGATTACGTCGGCCATGACTTCGGCCCGAACAGTCATGAAGTGCAGGACACGCTTGCCCGACTCGATCGCACGCTTGGCGACCTGTTCACGGCGTTGGATGCAACGGTCGGGCGCGATCGGTACGTCGTCGGATTGTCCGCCGACCATGGTGTGGCCGACATCCCCGAAGCCAATACCGCGGCCGGGCGGGACGCCGGGCGCGTCCTCAACGCGGATATTCGCCGGGTTGGGGAAGACGCGATGACGGCGGCCCACGGTGTTGGACCGCACATCGCGCACGTCGAATACACCAACGTGTACCTGACCGACGCCGCGCGCGGTCGCGCGGCGGCATCGCCGGCCTATCTGGCGCCCCTGGTGCGGGCGCTGAGTGCAACACCGGGAGTCCAGCGCGTCTTTCCGTCAGCCGGTCTCGAGGCACGGAGAATGAGCAGCGACCCGATCGAGCGCGCAGCGGCTTTGAGTCATTTCCCCGGCGAGAGCGGTGAGGTTGTGGTCGTGCTCAAGCCCAACTGGATTGGGACCGATACGTCGACGACGACACATGGGTCACTTCAGCCCTACGACCAACACGTCCCGGTGATTTTCATGGGGACCGCGTTCAAGCCCGGCCGCTACACGCATCCCGCCTCCCCCGCTGACGTGGCGCCGACGCTGGCGGTATTAGTCGGGCTGCCAATGCCCGGAATCGACGGACAAGTTCGCCGCGAAGCCCTGAAACCTCGATAAGATGGAGAGGCCACCTCCTGCAGCTTGCCGTTTGGATTACCCGCTATGAATTCATTGACATTACTAGCGCGCACTGGACTTGCCCTGCTCGTCGGCGCGACGTTCCTCGTGACGACGACGTCGTCGCAAGACAACAGCCTCGGCGGCGCTTTTCGCGTCTTGATGCAAGACACTGGTCTCGAGGGAATCGATCTCGGTTTGCGCGCACAGGATATGCCGATGCGCGAGCCCGGTGGGCAGGGCACGCGTGGCCTGGCCCTGATGCAGCGGGCTGAGGGGGCCGTTCAGGAGCGCCTGTACAAGAGCGGTTCGGTGATCGTCAAATTCCGCAGCGATGCCGGCACCAACGGCGTCTCCTCGGCGATGCGGGAAGTCGCCGCGTCGAAGATCTCGCGGCCGTCTTACGCCGATTTCGACATTATGGAAATCCCGGCGGATGCCGATCCTGAAGCGGTCTCCGCGGAATTGCGCGCCCGTCCGGATGTTGAGTATGCGCAGCCGCGCTACCAGAACTATCCGATGTTTCGGCCCAACGATCAGTTCTACGACCGGCAGTGGAACTTCCCGGCGATCGACATGGAGCGCGCGTGGGATATCCAGCCACAAGCGGGCGACGAGATCACTGTCGCGGTGGTCGATAGCGGCGTAGCGTTCCAGACATCGACCATTCGTTACAATTCGCGCTTTCGGTTTCAGCTGGTCAAGGACGGTCCGATCTTCCCAGCGCTCGGTGTCGTGGATGTTCCGTTCGCAGTGGCGCCGGAACTTGGCGCCGGCAAATTCGTTGCGCCGCGCGACTTCATCTGGGACGATGCGATGCCGGTCGACCTCGACGGCCACGGCACCCACGTCAGCGGCACCGTCGGACAGTTGACCAACAATACCGTCGGCGTTGCCGGCATGGCCTTCGGTGTGCGGATCATGCCGGTCAAGGTGATTGCTGGGGAATGGGACTTCATCTTTGGGGCGCCGAATGGCGGCACCGACGACGTCGTCGCACGGGGGGTTCGCTACGCGGCCGATAACGGCGCCAAGGTCATCAACATGAGCATCGGGCGGACCAGCGGCGGCGCGTCACTGGTCGTCGACGATGCGATTCGCTACGCCATTTCGCGCGGTGTATTCGTCGCCGTGGCCGCCGGCAACTCCGCCGACCAGGGCAATGCGCCGAGTCGTACTGCGGAATCGGCACCGTCGATTCCCGGCATGGTCGCCGTGGGCGCGGTTGGGCGAAGCCTCGAGCGCGCCTACTATTCGACCACCAACGGCTACGTGGAAATCGCCGCCCCGGGTGGCGATCAGCGTCGGGATGGCGGCCCCGGTGGCATTCTGCAGCAGACCATCAACCTCGATTTGTTGCACACCTACCAGCGGGGCCCGCAGTCATTCCGCGCGCCGAGCGCGGATCAATTTGCCTATTACTTTTTTCAGGGCACGTCGATGGCGACACCCCACGTGGCGGCGTTCGCGGCGATGTTGATGCAACAGGGGATCACCAAACCTGCGGCAATTGAGGCAGCGATGAAACAGTTCGCGCGTGATCTTGGCCCCGCCGGCAACGACAGCGAATACGGCCACGGACTGATTCAGCCACGCACCACTTTGCGCGGGCTCGGGTTGGCGAGGTAGTCGTGCAGAACGCCCTTCGCATCGTGGCGGTCGCGCTGGTCCTCGCCGCCATTCCGGCGTCTGCGCAGAGTTTTGCCGACGGGAAGTTTGGCGGCCGCGGCTTCGGCAGCTTCGGCAATATCAGCTTTCAGGCAGCGGACAGCTTCGATGCCGTCCTCGGGAGAAATGCCGGACCGATTTTCGGTGGGGGCGGGCAGGTGCTGTTGCCGTGGGGTCTCTATTTTGACGTGGGTGCGTGGAAGTTTCAGCAGGACGGCGAGCGCGTATTCGTTGGGCCGGACCGGGAAGTCTTCCGCTTAGGCATCCCGGTGGAGATCGCGATTACCCCGCTCGAGATCACCGGCGGCTGGCGCTTCCGCAAGTGGCAGCGGTTTGTCCCGTACGGCGGCATCGGCTACAGCTCGTATCGCTACAAGGAAACGTCCGACTTCTCGGATCCGGGTGAGAACGTCGACGAAACATTTACCGGCTACCATGTCGTCGGCGGCGCCGAATATCTACCACTGCGGTGGTTGGCGGTGGGCGGTGAAGTCGGCTGGTCGTCGATCGAGGATGCGCTCGGCGCCGGTGGCGCGTCTGCAGCATTCGGAGAAACCAATCTCGGGGGGACGAGTGTCCGCCTCAAGATCAGCGTTGGGCGCTGAGACCCCCTTTACACGTCGCGTACTCGCGGTCGTCCGTCGCGTCCCGGTGGGGCGCGTCACGACCTACGGCGCGGTGGCCAGGCTGGCCGGTAAGCCGCGCGCGGCGCGGGCCGTCGGGAACATCCTGCGGGAGGCCAGGGCGCCAGGCCTTCCGTATCACCGGGTGATTGCCGCCGGCGGGCTCCTTGGCGGTTACGGCGGCGCCACCGCGCTGAAACGTTCCTTACTGATCGCCGAAGGGCTGATCGTCACGGCCACCCGGGTCCGAGCCTTCGACACCGTGCGCTGGCCGAGCTAATCCCAACCGTCTGGCGGGGCGCGCCGTCCAAAGGCACGAACCTAACGCCCCATGGCCGCGTATCACCCTAAGACCGTGACCCGACCGGCCCCGCTGAGCCCATCAACCCCGCTATCGATGTCCCCGTCTAAGCCTACAGGTGACGTGAGAAGCGCCGACCTGGCACTGGCAGAGAGGGTTCGAAGTGGCGAGGGCGGGGCCTTCGAAGAGCTGTACCATCAGCACTCCACCCGCCTTTACAATCTGGCCTATCGCATGGCCGGCACGGCAAGCGACGCCGACGATCTGCTCCAGGACATTTTCCTGATCGCCTATCGCAAGTTGGGGAGCTTTCGCGGCGAGTCGACGCTCGCGACGTGGCTTTATCGTCTGGCGATGAATCATTGCCTGGACGTGTTGCGGAGCCGGCAGTCACGGATGGGACAGCGGACCGAGTCGCTGGACGAAGAATCAGCGATGCCGGTGGTCGCGCCCGGCGGTATCGGGGCGGTGAGCCGGATCGACCTGGAGCGGGCCATCGGGACGCTGCCGACCGCGTGTCGCGCGGCCTTCGTGTTGCACGACGTGGAAGGGTTCGGGCACCAGGAAGTCGGCATGATCCTGGGTATTTCTGAGGGGACGTCGAAGTCTCAGGTGCACAAGGCACGGTTGCGACTTCGAGCCTACTTGACCCAACCGCGAGCGGATAGCTGACAGCGAACTTCTTATGGATTGCAGTAGTTCCAGCGAAGCGATTGCCGAGTTTCTCGATGGCACGCTCGATCCCGCGCAGCAGCGGGCGCTCGAGCGGCATGTCGAGAGCTGCGGGCCCTGTCGCGCGCTGGTGGCCGACCTGAAAACGATTCAGGCAGCGGCGTTTACGCTCGACCGCCAACCGGCACCGCGGCACGTGTTCGATGCGGTGCGGACGCGAATCGCTGCCGAACCGCGCCCGTCGACGGGCGGGCGTGTTCTTGGTTGGCCGCGCACGCGCGGCTCATGGGCAGTGCTCGCCGCCGCCGCCGCACTGGTCCTGGCGACAACGGCAGGCATCTACCCGCTGCTGCGCTCCGCTGATCGTCACGACGACGAGCAGGCCGCGGCCACGGAGGGCGCCGACGTCGTCGCAACGGTGCAAGCCGAACTGCAGGCGGCCGAACAGCATTACGACAAGGCGATCGCCGGCCTCGAGCAGATTGCGCGCAGTGAAAGCAGTGCCCTGGAACCCCAAGTCGCAGCGGTCTTGCAGAAGAATTTGCAGGTCATCGACCAGGCGATCGGCGAAAGCCGGAAAGCGCTCGAAGTACAGCCAGCCAGCACCGACGCGCAGGACAGTCTCTTCGACGCGATGCGCTCCAAGGTCGCGTTGCTGCAACAGACCGTCGAACTCATCAACGAAATGCGCAAAGGCAATCAGGCCGAAGCCGGGCGCCTCATTCAGGGACTGAATCAGTAGTCATGATCCGATACCGCACGCTGTTGATCGTTCTCGCATTGACCGTCTCGAGTGTCGAGGCTCGTGCCGCGGTGACCAAAGCGGTGGGTCTCGACGAAACCGCGCGCGGTGGCTGGTTCGAACGTTTTCAGGAAGCACGGCAAGGCCCGGAGCAGACTGAGCAGTTCAACGAGACCTACAAGGTTGAGGGGGGCGGCGCAGTCGATGTCCAGAACCTGTCCGGCGACGTGCGCGTGATCACCGGTCGCGGCAACGAGATTCGGGTCGAGGCGAGCAAGCGGGTTCGTCACCGCGATAGCGATGAAGCCAGGCGCTATCTCGCCCAACTGCGGGTCGAGGTGACCAGGGTTGGCAGCCGCATCGAAGTACGGACAGTCCATCCGCGCACTCCCTACGGCCGTAACGATCACGGCCGGTCGGTATCGGCCAGCGTCGACTACACCATCACGGTGCCGGTCGACGGCATGGTCGCGATCAAGAGCATCTCCGGCGACGTGGCGGTGACCGGTGTCAAAGGCGAAGTCCGTTGCGAAACGGTGAGCGGCAACGTCGATGTCAATGGCACGCCAAACTTAATCAGTGCGAAAACGGTGTCCGGGGATGTCCGCGCCAAAGACATCGCCGCGACGTCGGGCCTGTCGCTCGGCACCGTCAGTGGCAGCGTGATTGCTTCCGCGTTGCGGGCACGCACGCTCGACGCAGGCAGCGTCAGCGGCAGCGTGCAGTTATCCAATCTGCAGGTCGAACGGCTTCAGGCCAAGACGGTCAGCGGTGACCTCGAGTACGACGGCGTGCTGCCGCGCGGTGGGCGCTACGAATTCAATGCCCATTCGGGCAACGTCCGGCTGCACCTGGTCAACCCATCGGGTTTCGAACTCGACGCCAGCAGCTTCAGCGGTTCGATTCGTTCTGACTTCCCCGTCACGCTGCGGACCTCGTCGGGCAACAACGGGTCGCGGCGCGCCGGTCCGTCGACACGCTCGGTCCGCGGCACGTTCGGCGACGCCAGCGCCATCCTCAGCATCCGCAGCTTTTCGGGCAACGTCGTCATTACGAAGAAGTAAGAAGCACTTAGCATTTCGCACTTAGCACTTCTAGCCGCCAATCGACATCACGTCGAACTGCTCGTGGTGCAACTGGACGTCAGACTTGACGATGACGTCCTTACCGAGCAGGTGCTTCAGGTCCTTGAGCACGTTGCGCTCTTCTTCTTTCAACGCCCGCGCGATGTCGGGGTTGACGCGCAGCAACACACCCGGGCCGTCCATCTCGGTCCCGACCTTCTTGACTTCCGACAAGATCTCATAACAGATCGTTGCACTCGACTTGATCGTGCCCGCGCCGGTGCAGTACGGGCACGGGTCGGTCAACACCCGTTCGAGACTCTGCTTGACGCGCTTGCGGGTGACGATGACCAGCCCGAAATCGGAGACCTGCAGCGGTTTGGACGGCGCTCGGTCCTTGCGTAATTCGGTTTCGACCGCCTGAAACACTTTCAGGCGGTTCTTCTTCTCTTCCATGTCGATGAAGTCGAGCACGATGATCCCGCCCAGGTCGCGCAGGCGGATCTGCCGGACAATCTCTTTGACCGCTTCGAGATTGGTCTTGAGAATGGTGTCCTCGAGGCGTGCCGCGCCGCCGGTTTTCTTGCCGACATAGCGGCCGGTGTTGACGTCGATGGCGACCAGCGCTTCGGTCTGGTTGATGACGATCGAACCGCCGGATTTGAGCCACACCTTGCTGCGCAGCGCCTTGTCGAGTTCGGCCTGCACCCCGTACTCCTCGAAGATCGGATAGTCCTTGTCGTAGAGCGTGACCTTCCTGGCCAATGCCGGCATGATCCGTTCGACGAACTCGATGATCCGCTGGTGCTCCTGCGGATGGTCGATGCGGATCGCGGTGTAATCGTCAGTCAGCAGATCGCGGAGCAACTTGGCGACCAGACTCGGCTCGCGATAGACCACCGCGGGGGCCCGGTGCGAGTCCATCTTCTGCCGCATATCGGTCCAGATGCGATAGAAGTATTGGAGGTCTGACACGATGTCGTCCTTGGACCGCTCCTCTGCCGCGGTGCGGATGATCACGCCGCCGCTGAAGGAATGCTCTTCGCGAAATTCCCGGACGATGCCGCGCAGCCGGCCGCGTTCGTCGCGGCTGGCAATTTTTCGCGAGATGCCGATGTGGTCAACGGTCGGCATGAAGACCAGGAAGCGACCGGGCAGCGTGACGTGCGAAGTCAGCCGCGCGCCTTTGGTCCCGAGCGGCTCCTTCGCCACCTGCACCAGAATCTCTTGCCCTTCTTTGAGCAAGTCCTCGATGCGGGCTTCCTGGGCCTTCTCGTCGCGGCGGCCACGTCCGCCGCTTCGCCCTCCCGCGTGTGCCGGGCGGGCGCCGGCGCTGCCACCATTGGCACCGCCGTTCTTGTCGGGCGCCGCGACGTCTTCTTCGTCGTCCTCGTCATCGAACAAGTCGGCCGGACTGATCACATCGGCGACATAGAGGAAGCCGTCGCGCTCCAGGCCGATGTCGACAAAGGCCGACTGCATGCCCGGCAACACTTTCGAGACGCGTCCTTTATAGACATTACCGACGACGCCGCGGTTGCGCTCCCGCTCAACGAAGATTTCAGCGAGGAGATCGTCCTCGAGGATGGCCACACGAGTTTCGTGGCCATTCGAGGAAATGATCATTTCTTTATTCATCAGGGTGTTTGGCGCTAGCGGACGATGCGCGGCACCACGAAAGCCAGGAAAAGATTTCCCGCGTTTCCGTGATTCGGTGCATCGTGCGTCACGTGTGTCAGTTGGTAAAGCGCCGCATTCGCACGTTGAGAATCAGGCCGAAGCCTGCCAGCGTGGCGATCATGGACGACCCGCCGTAGCTCATCAGCGGCAGCGTCAATCCCTTCACCGGCGCGAGACCTGCCGACATCGTGATGTTGTAGATGACCTGGAACGTGAAGGTCGCTAACACGCCCAGAACCAGATACGAACCAAGGCGGTCCTTGGCCAATTTGGCCGCGTCCAGCGACCGCATAATCACAAACAGATAGAGACCGAGCGCGACGATGACGCCAACGAATCCCTGCTCCTCGGCCAGCACCGAGAAGATGAAGTCGTTGTGCGCCACTGGCAAGAATCGCAGCTGACCCTGCGTGCCTTGCCTGAATCCCTTGCCCCACACCCCGCCTGAGCCGACCGTGATGCGCGCCTGAATCTGTTGATAGCCGGCGCCACGCGAGTCCTTCTCAGGATCAAGAAACGTTTCGATGCGCTCTTTCTGGTAATCCTCGAGGGCGAACTGCCACGCCAGCGGCATAGTCAGCACAGCGACCACGCTCACGGCGGCGAGATACTTCAGCGGTAAACCGGCTGCGAAAGTCACCACCAACAGGATCGGTAAGCAGGTGACCGCGGTACCAAGGTCGGGCTGCCGCGCGATCAGCATGACCGGGATCGCGGTTAGCACTGCGGCGATCAACAGCTCGTTATTGCTCAGGCTTTGCCGGCGACTCTCGCCCAGTAACTTGGCCAGTACCAGCGCAATCGTGGCCTTGGCGAATTCCGACGGCTGCAGGTTGAAGAAGCCGAGATCAAGCCATCGCTGCGCGCCCATCTGTTTGGATCCGACAAACATCACAGCGACCAGGGACAGAACCAGCCCGATATAGAGGATGTGCGACTTATCGGCGAGCGTCCGGTAGTCGACCATGCCGGCTGCGATCATCACGAGCACGCCGAGACCCACAGCGTAGACCTGCGTCCAATACAGTTTGGTTGGTCCGCCGGTGGTGCTGTAGATCATCGCCATCCCGATGGCGCAGAGGGCTGCGAGCGCGGCAATCAGCGCCCAGTCGATGTGATAGTAAAGTCGCCGCTCCAGCATGTTGAGGGTCTAGCGCCTGCGCCTTGCGCCGTGTCCGTTCATCAACGTCCTCCGCCGGCGCCTGGCACCGCGGCGGCACCGCGCGCCGGCAGGGTGGGCGATGGCGCGTTGGGATCGGTCAGCACCGGCAACGGGCGTTTCTCTTTTTTGGCGAAGTACGTTTCGAGCACATGTTTCGCGATCGGCGCGCCGAGATAGCCGTGTTCGGAGTTCTCGGTGAACACTACTCCGGCAATTTCCGGCTTGGTCGACGGCGCGTAGAAAATCCACCAGCCGTGGTCGCGGAAGCGGCGGGCCGCGTCGCCCGACAATCGCTTGAGATTCTCGAGCGAGATGTTCGCCTGTGCCGTGCCCGTCTTACCGGCGACATCGTAACCGGGCATGCGGGCGCGTCCGCCGGTCCCGGCCGCATTGACGACCATCCACATGCCTTCGTGAATCGCCTTGACGTGTTCGGGATCCATGGAGCTACGCGAGCGCGGTTCCGGACGCGGCACCGGCTTCCACGCGGTCCCGTCGAAGACCTCGCGCACCAGGTGCGGTTCGTAGAGCGTGCCGCCATTGGCAATCGTCGCCGCGAACATCGCCAGCCCGATCGGCGTCACCGCCACCGCGCCCTGACCGATCGACACCGATACCGTTTCGCCGGGATACCACGGCTGCTTCCGTACCCGTTTCGACCACTCGCTCGAGGCGATGAAGCTGGGTACCTCGTTGGGTAGATCGATACCGGTGCGCCCGGACAGTCCGACACGCTCGGCCCATTTGTGGACCAGGTCGATCTTGTTCCCGAGGCGCGCACCGATCGTGTAGAAGTAGACGTTGCACGACTTTTCAATCGCGTGACGCAAGTCGACGCTGCCGTGCCCGCCCTTCTTGTGACACTGGAAATAGCGGCCATAGAAGGTCCCACCCCCTGAGCAGTGGACACGCGACGCGGGAGTAATAATGCCCTCTTGCAACCCGACCACCGCCATCAGAATCTTGAAGGTCGATCCCGGTGGATAGGTGCCCTGGATGAGGCGATTATTGAGCGGTCGCAGCGGGTCCTTGTTCAGCCCGGTCCACGTCGCGGTGTCGATGCCCACCGCGAACTGATTGGGATCGTAGGCGGGCAGACTGGTCATCGCCAGCACGTCGCCGTTGTTCGGATCGATGAAGGCGGCAGCACCGGTGTATTTGTAGAAGCGGTAGGCTTCTTCGAGCGCCTTCTGCATGTCGTAGTCGATGGTCAGCCGCAGCGCGCGGCCTTCGACCGGCATTTCTTCTCCGAGCTCGCTGATTTCCCGGCCCAGGCTGTTGACGACGACGCGTCGCGCGCCGTCCTGCCCCATCAAATACTCGTTGTAATTTTTCTCCACGCCGGTTTGGCCGACGATGGTGCCGAGCGAGTATCCACTCTTGGCCACCTGCGCCTCATTGGCCTCGCCGACATAGCCAACCAGGTGCGCAGCCATCGACTCCGACGGGTATTGACGGGTCGGCACTTCCTGGACCAGCACGTCGGGTAATTCGTGACGCCGCGAGACCACCGCAGCGACCTGATCGAGCGTCGCGTTCTGCAGGACCACGATCGGCCGATACGACGGCTCGCCCCGATGACGCGCGACCGTGTCCTGCATGTCAAATTCGGCGGTCCTGGTCAGTTCCGCGAGCATGCGGATCGTCTGCTCGATATCCTTGGACTGCTCACGCAGGATCGAAATGTTGAAGGAATTACGGTTCTCGACGAGCACCCGATCATGGCGATCGAAAATGATGCCGCGCGGCGCGCGCAAGGGCAGCGTCCGCTGGTGGTTGTTCTCGGCCATCTCCTTGAACTTGGCGTGCTGGCCAACCTGGAAAAACCAGAAGCCCCCGACCAGCGCAAGGAACGCCACCGAGACAACGACCTGGATGACCGTGACGCGAAGCGCGAGTCGTCGTTTATCTTCAGCAATGGCCATGCGTTACCGCCAACCCCTAGTTTAGCGCGTCAGGCGGGCGGCGCGGCTTCTCTTGCGCCGATCCCGCAGCCCCGGCAGCAGTTCAACGAGCTGGGCCGCCACGACACCGAGAAAGCCATTGCCAATCGCCTGGCTCATCACCGCTGAGTAAGGATTGTCGAACTGGCGGAGCTCGAGAAGCATGTACAACCCCATGAAGATCGAGGCATGAAGAACCGTCGCGACGACAAACATCAGGAAACGCGACAGCGGCGCCGTCAAAATGAACTGCGTGCCGAGAAACCCGGCGACGAATCCGACCACCGTCTTGGCCAGGCCGCCGATGCCAATAATGCCGCTAGACAGCGCGTCCTGAATCAACCCAGCCGCGCTGCCAACCAATAACCCGGTAACCGGGCCGGTAATCAACGAGATATAGACAACCACGATCAACACCAGGTCAAGCGCGGCGGTGCCGCGAATGACCAGGCTGGCGAGCGTCGTTTGCAGGGCCAAGGCCGCGGCCACTGCGGCAAGCGCGGCAAGAATTTTCACTGGCGGCGTCCTGCGCCGGGGATCCCCGGCGTGCCATCCGGCGACGGTGGCGGGGGAACCACGGCTGCCGGCGGACGTGGCGCGGGTGTGCGCGGCGCGCGCGGCGTGCCGTTGCGCGGCGCAGGCGCCCGCGGACCCGCATTGCGCGGCGTCGCGTTTTGCGGACTGACGTTTTGCACCGCGACAGTCTGCGCGGCGCGTTGCTGCTCGGCCAGTGCCGCCGCTTCTTTGGCAATGTCTTCCGCGGTCACCGCCGGCGGCGGCGTCGTCACGACCAACACATCCTCGAGCCGCGAGAAGTCGACCGCCGGCTGCACGATGATGTCGTGGTAATTGCCGGTGTCCCGTGTGATCGCCGCCACCGTACCAATCACGAACCCTTTGGGATAAATCTTGTCGATCCCCGAGGTGACGACAATGTCGCCCTGCTTCACGTCGGAGGTGCCCGGCACGTATTCCATCCGCAGGGCCTCACCCTGCCCCATCACCAGGCCCTGCGCGCGGGTGCGCTCGATCATGGCGCCGGCCGCGGCGTTGCGATCGATCAACATCTGCACGCGCGACGCACGCGGACTCGAGAGGATCACCCGGCCGACCACACCCGCCGGCGAGATCACCGCCATGTCCTGGCGCAGACCATCGGAGGTGCCTTTGTCAATGGTCATGTCGCGGAATTCGAGGTCGGCAGGTCCGGCAATGATTTCGCTGGCCACCGTTGCGAGCCCGGCGCGCTCGCGCAGTTCGAGTAGTTGCCGCAGGCTCTCGGTGCGCTGGGCCTGCGCCCGCTCCTCCTGCAGTCGCACCTGCAGCGTTTGCACCTCGCGCTTCAACGCTTCGTTCTCCGTCTGCACGTCACGCAAATCGACGTAACCGGTCCACAGGCCGCGTGCCCCGTCGACACTGTTCATCGTACCGCGCTGAACCTCGGAGAATGCGCCGAAGGTGACCACTTGAATAAACGGAATGCCGGCGGTGGTATTGACCTGTGCCGAGATCAGAATGATCTGCAGGACGATCACGAGCGCAAAGACAATCAGCGGTCGCTGGGCAAGGTGGATAGTCGCCATGGAGCTACCGGCAGTCCGCTACTGGCAATCAGTCATACCCGGCCGAGGGCTAGTCAATGGCGATCTTCCTGAGCAGATCGAAATCTGACAGCATCTTGCCGGCGCCGAGCACCACCGACGACAGTGGATCCTCGGCCATCGTCACCGGCAGGCCGGTTTCCTCGCGTAAGCGCTTGTCAAGATTACGCAACATCGAGCCGCCGCCGGTCAACACGATGCCGCGATCGACGATATCGGCCGACAGTTCCGGCGGCGTGCGTTCGAGGGCGACGCGGACGGCGTCGACGATGACGTTAACCGTCTCGGCTAACGCTTCACGAATTTCCTCGTCGGTGATGGTGATCGTCTTGGGTACGCCTTCAATCAGATGGCGGCCTTTGATCTCCATGGTCAGCCGCTCTTCAACTGGATAGGCTGAGCCAAGCTCCACTTTGATCGCTTCGGCAGTGCGTTCGCCAATCAGCAGGTTGTAGGTCTTCTTGACGTACTGGATGATCGCTTCATCCATTTCGTTGCCGGCGACGCGCACCGCTTTGCTGTAGACGATGCCGGCGAGCGAAATCACCGCGATGTCGGTCGTGCCACCGCCGATGTCCACCACCATGCTGCCGGCGGGTTCGGTGATCGGCAGGCCGGCGCCAATCGCGGCGGCCATGGCTTCTTCGACCAGATGCACTTCGCTGGCCTTGGCCCGATAGGCGCTGTCTTTGACCGCTCGCTTCTCGACCTGGGTAATTTCCGACGGCACGCCGATGATGATGCGTGGACGGACCCAGACGTTGCCGTTGTGCGCCTTCTTGATGAAGTAGGTCAACATCTTTTCGGTCACGTCGAAGTCGGCGATGACGCCGTCTTTCATCGGCTTGATGGCGACGATATTGCCCGGCGTGCGGCCAAGCATCTCCTTCGCTTCCCGCCCCACTGCCTCGACGCGGCCGTTGACTTTATTGACCGCGACAATCGACGGCTCGTTGACGACGATGCCACGACCTTTCGCGTAGACGCAGGTGTTGGCAGTGCCGAGATCGATCGCCAGATCGGTCGAGAGGAACGAGAGAAACGAGCCGAGTCCCAAGTCAGGGTCCTTTCAGTCCGCGGCGAAATCGCCGCGCGCAATAAACACGCCGTTCTTACCGGATTCCTTGACCCGATACATCGCGGTATCGGCGGCCTTCACCAGTTCCTCTGCCGATGCGGCGACATCGGGGAGCGTGGCCACCCCCACCGACACGGTGAGGTGAATATCCAAACCATCGGTCGCGAGAAACGGATGCTCCGCCACTCGCTCCCGTAAACGTTCGCCGACCGCCGCCGCACCCTCTGAGCCGGTGTCCGGCAGAATGAGTGAAAACTCATCGCCGCCAAACCGCGCGACCACGTCGGTTTCGCGCGCACACCGACGGATCACCGCCGCGGCTTCGACCAGCGCCTTGCTCCCGGCCAGGTGCCCGTGGGTGTCGTTGACGGCCTTGAACCCGTCAAGGTCGACAAACAACAGCGCCAACGGACGGCCGCTACGAGAGGCGCGCTTGGCCTCTCGCCGCAGCACCTGGTTCAGATAGCGCGAGTTGTACAGCTGCGTCAGGTCATCGGTGACCGACAACGCCTCTGCGCGCTTCAGCGTCAGCGCGTTCACTAGTGCAACTGCTGGGCCCTCGAGGGCCGCCGTCAGCAATTCACCGACTCCCGCACCCAGCTTAGGCTCGACCGACGAGGCGAGGCGGTCCAGCACCACCAGTGCACCGACGGTCCGAGCCCGGCACCGCAGTGGCACTGCGACAACCGCCCCACAGGCGCCCTCGACCCTGGCGTCACGCCGAAGATCGGCGGTAGCAAACTCGCGGCCATGATTGATCACCCACTTGCCGACATCGGCCGCCGCGGCGGCCAGCCCGGCGCCGAGGCTGCGTCCGGCAACCGGGATGATCTGCCCGTCCAGGTCGGCGGCAAGGACCGCGCAGGAGCTGGCCTTGAGCCATTCGATCGCGCGCTCGATGACCAAATCGCCGATTTTTTCCGGATCTAGGGTGTCATGGGCGGCGCGCATCAGCGCCAAATGCGTCTCAGGTTTGCCGAGCCGGCCCTTCAATGCGCGCTGGCTCTGACGGAGGCGGGTGGCGAGGTCGGGGCGGACACCCGGCGAGGGTGGCATCGGATACTCGACTTGCGACCGGTTCCCAACCTTCTCGGGGCGACCCCCGCCGACAGGCCTGAACCGCCGTAAGTCCTTCTGGGGTCGAAATATACCATGCGGCTTCCTAAAATGCCCGCCTCTTCTCCTGGCCTCAGGCACGCCGAACGGCCGCCGTGTTACGATCACCGTTTCCCTTTAGGAACAAACTTATGACGATGCTCGACCGGATGCGACGCCACAAGGGCTGGCTCAAGTGGAGCCTGGCGCTCGTCGTCCTGACCTTCGTGGTCTTCTACATTCCCGATTTTCTGACGCCCAGTGCGGGCGCGGCGCCCACCGAAGTGCTTGCCGCGGTAGACAACGAAGAGATCACCGTCCGCGAATTTCAGCGGCGCTATAACGCGCAAATTCAGGCCTACCGCAATGCCTACGGCGCGCAGATGAACGATCAGCTCCTGCGCCAGCTCGGCATTGAGCAGCAGATTCTGCAACAGATGGTCGATGAAGAAGCGATGGTCGTCGAGGCGCGGCGGCAAGGCATCAGTGTCAACGACGTCGAAATCCGCGAGCGGATTCTCGCCATCCCGGCGTTCCAAGAGAACGGCAAGTTTATCGGCGAGACGCGGTATCGGCAGATGCTGCAGTTCAATAATCCGCCGTTGACGACCACCGAGTTCGAAGACAACCTGCGCCGCGCAGTGTTGGTCGAGAAGCTCCGTAACGCGGTGACCGGCTGGATGTCGGTCAGCGACGATGAAGTCGGCGCCGAATTCCGCCGCCGCAACGAGAAGGTCAAGCTCGATGTGGTGCCGTTGACGCCTGACGCGTTCCGCAGCCAGGTCGTGGTCACCGACGCCGATCTCGCCGCGCATTTCGAGAAAAGCAAGGAAGCCTATCGCATCGGCGAGAAGCGCAAGATTCGTTATGCGTTGGTCAACGTCGATCAGGTGCGGCAGCAGGTAACCGTGCCGGAAGCCGAAATCGAAGCGTTCTATAAACAGAACAACACGCAGTACTCCACACCCGAACAACTCAAGGCGAGCCATATCCTGTTCAAGACCGAAGGCCAGGACGAAGCGGCCGTCCGCAAGCAGGCGGAAGACGTCTTGAAGCGCGTCAAGGCTGGTGAAGATTTCGCCGCACTCGCGAAGCAGTACTCAACCGACGACACCAACAACTCCAAGGGCGGCGACCTTGGCGAGTTCGGCCGCGGCAGCATGGTGCCGGAATTCGAACAAGCGGCATTCGCGCTCAAAGCCGGTGAGACCAGCGACCTGGTCAAGACCTCGTTCGGGTTTCACATCATCAAGGTGGCCGAGAATCGACCGGCGACGACGCGGCCGATGGCTGACGTGCGGCCCGAGATCGAAGACCAACTGAAATGGCAGAAGGCGCAACAACAGGCCGAGCAGATCGCCAAGAGTGTCGAAGCCCAGATCAAGACCACTGCCGACCTCGACCGGATCGCCAAGGAGCGCGGCTTCCAGGTTCAAGACACCGGCGCCTTCTTGCGGGATGAACCGATCGATGGCCTGGGCCCGGCGCCTGAGGTTGCGGCGCAGGCATTCCAACTCGCTGACGGCGCCGTCAGCCCGGCGCTGCGGGTCGCCCGTGGCTGGGTGTTTGCCACGGTGATCGGCAAAGAAGAACCACGCTTGCCGCAGTTGCCCGAAGTCACCGACCGCGTTCGCGATGATCTGGTGCGCGAGCGCGCCGCCGCACTCGCCAAAACGAAAGCCGCTGAGATTGCCACGATGTTAAAAGGCGCGGGCGACTTCGCCGCAGCGGCCAGGAAGGCCGGCCTCGAGGTCAAGCCGACCGAATTGATTCCGCGCAACTCGCCGATCCCGGACATTGGCGTCAGCGCCGAAATCGATAACGTCGTCTTCGCGTTGCCGGTCGGCGCAGTGAGCGACCCGATCACGACACCGCAAGGCACCGCGATTGTCCGTGTCGCGCAGAAGGAAGACGTCACGGCGGAGCAGATCTCAGCAGGCCTCGATCAAACGCGGGAAGAGTTGGTCAATCAACGCCGCGAACGGTTCTTCAGCGGCTACATGGTCAAGGCCAAGGAAAAGCTGAAAATCACGATTAATCAGGAAACGTTGACCCGTGCCCTCGGCCCGGCGCCGGCCGGCGCGCCGGCGTCGCCGTTCGGCGCACCGGCAGGCATGCCGTTCCCGGGCGGGCAGTAAGAAAGAAAAAGACGGAAGACGGAAGACGGAAGACGAAAGACGAAAGTAGCAACCGGAACGGAGAGGACGTGAGTGCTCAACGATTCGCGCGTGCAGCAATCGGTGGTGCCATCGTCCTGATCGTCTGCGACTTCGGGCTGCACGTCGCGCTTGCCGTTATTCGCCCCGACGCCTACGGCCCGCTCGCCTCATGGGCCATCCCCCGCCTCACCGATCGCAGCATCTGGCTGATTGCCGCTGTGATCATCTGGCTGTCGGCCGGTTCGGGTGGAGGGATCTTTCACAACGAACCTAAACCACTTCATCTCGTCGGCACGCTGATGGTGGCTCTGCCGATCATCTGGGCCGCTGCCACGATGGTGGTGCTCGCACTGCGCGTGACCGTGTCCGGAACGTGGGCATCACAGGGCGAGATTTTCCTGAGTGGTCACTACTACTCAGAAATCATCATCTCTCTGGCCCCGTGGCTACTCGCAGGCGGCGTGCTCGTTCTGACCGCACGACACGTGGAGAGCTAAAGAGAAAGACGGAAGACGAAAGACGACCACCGACCACCGACCACCGACCAAGAGCGTGAGGCGAGATATTGGCTACGGTTGATTGTCGCGGGCAAATTGGAAGGGTGGGAGATCGTTAACGCGCTCTCTCGCGAGGCGCCTCAGCTCGTGGCAATCTTGTCCGCGCTCGTCCGCAAAGGCGAGGAACGCGAACCTTGACGTTCTTCCGTCGTCTTTCGTCTTTCGTCTTATCAGCGAAGAAACACATAAGGCATGTGCGCGAGGATCTCGCCCGAGCGGAACAACCGGGACGGCGCCAGCAACGCGCTGACGATGCGTCGGTCGCGGGGGCCGAGCAGCGTGGCCAGCGACTCCGCAGTGGTTTTCGATGCGCGCGCCTCGGGCTCGTCAGATAGATCGCTGAGCACTTCGTAGAAGGACCGACGCGCTGGGTAAACCACCAATTCGACTTCTTCGTCAGCCGGAATCTGCGCCCGGACCTTGGCGACCGACACCGCGGCCTGCATGCCGCCCAGTTGATCGACCAATCCGACCTGACGCGCCTGCTGCCCGGTCCAGACCCGGCCTTGGGCAATCTGATCGACTTTTTCCGGCGACGTATGGCGCGCCTCGGCGACCTTCTCGACGAACTGATCGTAAAAGGCCTGCATCGACTCCTGCATCTTGACGCGCTCTTCCTCGGTGAACTTGCGATCGGGCGAATAAATCTCCGCGTGACGGCCGTCGCTGGTCGCCTCGATATTCGCGCCGAGTTTGCCGAAGGTGCCGCCGGTCACGTACTTGCCCGTGTAAATGCCGATCGACCCGGTCAGAGTGCCGGGCTGGGCGACGACCACGTCGCCGGCCATCGCGATGTAATACCCGCCAGACGCGGCAAGGTCCGACATTGACACCACGATCGGCCGTTTCTGCTCGTCGTTCTTGGTGATCATCAGCTCGCGCCAGATCACGTCGGACGCCGTTGACGCGCCACCCGGACTGTCGATGCGCAGGACGATCGCGCGAATCGACTTGTCGCCACGAATCTGTCGAATCGACTCGACCAGCGAGTCGGAGCCGAGCACCGCGCCGTTGATCGGGTCGTAGCCGCTGCGGCCGAGGGTGATCGCGCCGACCGCGTTGAGCACCGCCACCTTGCTGCGGCGCTGCACGCCGAGCGATTCCCACGTCACGCCGGCATAGTCGCCGCTTTCGAGCAGTTTGAGTGACCCTGGGCCGCCGACCTCCTGGACCAGATCGTCGAGCTGGTCTTCGTAGGCGAGGTCATCGACCAACCCGTGACGCAACGCGTTCTCCGGCAGCAGCGGCCCTTCGTCGATCGCGGTGCGGACTTCGTCTTCGCTTTTACGGCGGCCATCAGCAATCGCGCGGACCAGCTGGTCGAACTGGTCGCGGTTGAGAGAGGCGCTCATCTCCTTGTGCGCCGGCGTAAACGTCTTCTCGGTGAAGACGTTGATCGCGGTCTTGTAGTCACCGATGTGCATCAGATCGGGATAGGTCCCGATCCAATCGAGCGTGCCGCGCAGGAACACTTCGTAGGTCGCTACGCCGGTGAGATCAAGCGTCGCCGTCGGGACCAGGAAAATCTTGTCGGCGGCAGTGGCCAGGTAGTACTCGCGGTCGCCGCCATATTCGAGGAAGGCGTAGACCGGTTTGCCCGACGTTTTGAAGTCGACGACGGCCTCGCGCAGCTCCTGCACCTTGCCCCAGAAGGGCGAGTTCAGTGCGCGAGGGGCGAGCAGCACCGCGGAGACGCGTTTATCGACTTTGGCCTTGCGCAGCGCCTCAACATACCCGCGCACCGTGCGCGAATCAGACCGTGACGCAAAATTCAGGACATCGTCTGGGACCACCTCGAACAGTTCACCCCCCGGGCGCAGCACCAGAGTCGAGCCGTCACCGACGCGCGGGGCGCTGGGGCCGATGAACAGGTACAGGGCGGCCATCGCCACAGCCGACATGAGGACGGCGAGGGTCAACAGCGCGAAGACAAGGCCGACGCCGCGTTTCATATGGTGATCTCCGAAGTATAGCGCGCGGCCGTTTGACCAACTCTGCCACGAGCCATAATCTTCACCGACCATGCAACACGTTGATGTCTACAAGTCAGTGGCCGAAGCCGCATATCAGGGCGCCCCGGGGGCCTATAGTGAGGAAGCGGCCCAGAGGCTGATCGGGCCAGACGCCCGGCTGATGCCCTGCGCCACACTCGAGCAAACGTTTGACGCGGTGGTTGATGCGCGGGCCAGTCATGCGGTGGTGCCGGTGGAGAATGCCGTCTCGGGCACCGTGCCCGGGGTCTACGAGTTGCTGCTGGCACACGACCTGGTGGTGACCGGAGAGACGGCGCTCAACATCGATCACGTGCTGGTCGCCAAAGCCGGGACCGCTCGCGACGCCGTGCGGCGGGTGCTGTCTCATCCGATCGCGCTCGCCCAGTGCAGCGATTATTTCCGCATCAACCGCGGCGTTGAAGCGGTGACGGTGTTTGACACCGCCGGCGCGGTGCGGATGGTGATGGACAGCGCCGATGCGCAGACGGCCGCGATCGCCTCGCGTCGAGCGGCGGCGATCTACGGGGCGACCGTGATTGCCGAAGGGATTCAAGACGCCACCGAGAACTGGACGCGTTTTGTGCTGCTGACGCCGCGTCGCGATGCGAGTGGCGCTTTATCGGGCCGCAAGGCGATCATTGCGTGCGGCTTGCGACATCAGCCTGGTGCACTGGCGCGCAGCCTGCAGCTGCTGGCGGACCAGGGGTTGAGCGTCACGAAGATCGAAGGACGACCAGCGCGCGGCAAACCGTTCGAGTATCGTTTTGTCATCGAAGTCGTGGCGCAAGATGGCCGCCCAATTGCGGCAGGCTTGTTCGAAGGACTACGGGCGACCACCGAATGGTTCGTCCATCTGGGCGCGTTCGATCCGCTGCCGCCGCCTGAGGGGCGCTGAATGTTGACCCTGAGCAAAGCGGACTTTGAAGCCGTCCGCGCGCGGATCGCGCCGCACATCACACACACCCCGCTCCTGTCGTCCCGACAGCTCAGCGACCGCACCGGTTACGCGGTCCGCCTGAAGGCGGAGATTTTTCAGCGCGTCGGGTCGTACAAGATCCGCGGGCCGCTGAATAAATTCGCCCTGATGCCCGAGGACCAGAAACGCCGCGGCGTGGTCTGCTCGTCGGCGGGAAACCACGCCCAGGGCGTCGCGCTGGCCGCGCAGATTCACGGCATCCGCGCCGTCGTGTGCATGGCCAGCAATGCGACGCCGTCCAAGATCGCCGCGACGCGTGGCTACGGCGCCGAAGTCATATTGCACGGGACGATCTGGGACGAAGCGAATGAGAAGGCCCTCGAGTTGGTCCGCGACCAGGGGCTGACCTACGTGCATCCCTTCGACGATGAGCAGTTGATTGCCGGTCAAGGAACGGTAGGCCTGGAGATCGTCCAGGACTGGCCGGATGTCGATGTGGTGATCGTGCCGATCGGCGGCGGCGGATTGATTTCGGGCGTCGCGATGGCAGTCAAGAGTCACAACCCGAAGATCCGTGTGATTGGCGTTGAATCCTCGAACGGGCCGGCGATGAAGCGGAGTGTCGAGGCGGGTCAGTTGGAAACGATTGACTGCCGGACGGTGATCGACGGCCTCCGCGTGCGGCGGGTTGGCGCGATCAACTTCTCGGTTGTTCAACGCTTCGTGGACGATATCGTCACGATCCCGGATCGCGACATCTTCGATGCCGTGGTCTGGCTGATGGAGCGGTGCAAATTGGTTTGTGAGGGCGCGGCGGCCGCGCCCGTCGCAGCCCTGTTGCACGGCGCGATTCACCTGCCGTCAGGCTCCCGTGTCGCGGCCATCCTTTCGGGCGGCAATCTGAATGTCGCGCAGTTGCGCGGACGGGACTGGAATTAGCAGTCGTCGGTCGTCGGTCGTCGGTCTTCGGTCGTCGAGGCCTGGGGCCTGGAGCCTGCTAGTTTTTCTTCTCGATCACGTCCAGTGCAGCGCGGACGCCAGAGGCTAATTTGTCCGCGGGACCGCGTCCCCAGTAGTGCAGAAAATAGATCGTCTGGCCGGTGGTCATATGGTTGTGAATCGCCACGATCTCCAGGCCCGCGCCGCGCAGCGCCTTTAAGACCGGTGTGACTTCGGCGGCCAGCATCGCGACGTCCCCCGCCACCACCGCGTCCTGGTTGGAGCCGGCGAATGCGGCCCAGGTATTGAGACCCATCCGCGCTTCGATCCGTGCGCCGTGCTCGCGGACGTCCAGGTCGGCACGGCCGATGGTGATCTTGTAGACCGCGCCGTTCTGTTCGCCGGGATAGCCGATGATCGTGCTCAGCGGCGCACTGGCGAGACCGGTGGGGAGTTCAGGGCCGGCTATCGCCGGCGGCGGAAAAGGATCGCGGCCGATCAGATCGATCGCCGGACGGATTTTTTTGGCAAGTTCCTCGGCTTTGCCCATCCCGTGCACGTGCAGGTAATAGATGCGCGGCACCTCTTTAAAAAAATGATTGTGTAATGCGGTGACGTCGAGACCGGCGTTGAGGACGGCCGACATCACCGGGTTGACCTCGCTTTCGGTCAACACCAGGTCGCCCATCATGACATCCATGCCGTGCTCGCCTTTGGTCATCGCAATCCAGCCACCGAATCCCAACGGAATCGGGACGGTGGTCCCGCCGATGGTAACGGTGAGGTCATTGCGTGGGATGTTCGCTTTGAGGACGCTGCCCTTGAAGTCACCGGTCTTGCGCAGCGTCTTGAGGACCGCCGCATAATCCGACGGGATCTCTTGCGCGTGAGCCGGTGCCACGCAGGCCAACGCGACGAACAACGCACCGACAATCCTGAATGTCATGTCTCTCCCGGGTGAAGCCAGCCAGTCCCGTTATTGTAGAAGCAATCGGGCCGCCGTCGCCGTTACGCCACTGACCACCAGAAGGCTCACGACCGATCGCATGCCCTACCCGCGAGTCCGCGCGGCGTCCGGGCGTGCAGCACCCTCTAACTTGACCATCAGCGCGCGCGCCTCCGCCGAACTGAGCACATCAAGTTCTAATTCCGGGGCTTCGACCCTCGACAGCACCGCCTTGGCGCCGGCGTGATCCCCCTTCGCATCGCGAATGGCTGCCGCGTGATAGAGGATGCGCGGATCGCGAACACCGGTCCGCAGGGCTGCTTCCGACGCATGGAGTGCTTCGTCGAGCCGGCCGCCCTTGAAGTAAGCCCATGCCAGCGCGTCCATCGTATGGATGTCGCGCCGCTTCGCCGCGGCTTGCTCGGCGAGGGCGATCGCTTCGGGGACTTTGCGGCCGCGTTCGGCCAGGAAGCGTGCCAGTGCCTGCGGCTGCGGCTCTTCACTCGCCCATCCGTCGCGCTCGAGGCGCTCGGCGGCGACATACATCGCTTCGGCCTGATCGGCGCGACCCAGCTTGGCCTGTACATCGCCAATCGCGGCCGCGAACTCTGGCGTTTCTGCTTCGCTGAATAATTTCTGATAAATCGCGAGCGCGCCGGCGTAATCGCCTTCGGCGGTCTTGACACGGGCGAGACCACTCATCGCGTAGGGATGATTGGGAAAGGTAAACGCCGCGCGTTCAAACTCGCGGCGCGCATCGCCGATTCGGCCGCGCTGCAACAGCAGGTTGCCGAGTTGCGCGTAGTGCCAGGCCTGGCCCTCGGGGTCATGCCCACTAGTGCCCTCAGCGGCCATTTTCATGCTCTCTAGTGCGCCACTGGTATCGCCTTTGAGTTCGAGGGCATAGGCGACCCGCGCATACGCCGGCGGGCTGGGGCGAAGGCTGCCCATGCGGTCGAACGCCGCAAACGCTTCGTCGTACTCACCAAGTTCGAGATGCGCGTCGCCAATCACGCCGTAGTTCCACCCATCCATCGGTTCAACCGCGCGCGCTTTTTGGGCTTCGCGGATCGCATCGCGAAAGCGGTGCTGAGACAACAGCACGGTCCCGAGGACGCGTTGCGCTTCGTAGTGGTCGGGTTGCACCGCCAGGAACGCGCGGATCCGCTGTTCCGCCTTGATCACTGCGGCCGGGTCGCTGTCGACCCGTTGCAGACGGACCAACGCCTCGGCCAAGCGGACGACGGCATCGCCATCCTCCGGCTTCGCAGCCAGCCGCGCTTCCATTCGCGCCACGGTATCCAGCAGATTGGCCCGGGTCGTTGACTCGATCGGCCGCGAAGCTGTGACGTCCACTACAGCCGGCTTCTGACTAGCGTCCCGCCATGTCGCGACGCCGACCATAACCAGAGTGATGCCGATGACAATCGGAACGATCAGCTTGCGGGACATTGCTTTCCTCCGACCGATTGAGAAAGACCCGGACGGCGGGATGCCAGAGGCACCACCGTCCGGGTTGGTCGCTTACTTGATGCCGCTGTTGCCAGCGTGCGGCACCCCGAGATACGGGAACGTAGTCAGGAACGGCACATCATTGCGAGTGACGCCGTCACCGAGCGCGTTGTTGGGCGCACGGTTGAACGCCGGGGTCAGGGGCGTCGCACCAGCCGCCGCTTGCAGTGTGATGTCGAGGACATCGTCGCCGGGACGACGGCCGTTGGGATAACCGGCAATGTCGCCGCGAAGGACACCCAACGGATCCGGGCTGTTCGTCGGCGGCACACCCATATTCAGGCGCATCATCTCCGCTGGTCGTACGCCGGCAGGCATGTTCAGTCCGGGAATGCCGGTCAGGAAGATGGTCACCAGATCGTTGCGCGGTGCTGGCGGTGAGTTCACACCGAACAGCAGATTTAACAATTTCGGCACTTCGGGATCGGTCACGCGGTCGAGCACAACGGCGTCGCCGGTCGGCTCCCCTCCGTTGAAGGCATCCTTGCGCGCGAGGTCAATCACCACTTCGTTGATCAGTGGGTTGCCCAGGCGCGACACCTGCACCAGCGCACCTGAGTGCGTCTGCGCGCCGGCAGTCAGCGTGCGGGTGGCAAAACGACTCGCCGTTGCCCACACACCGATGATCGCGTTGGGGTCGGTCGGACCCGAGGGGGTGCCGCCGCCGCGCGCCAGCGTCGAACGTGGCATCTGGATCGCCAGCGAGCTCACGTTGTAGCCGGCCAGGTCATCATTAACGGTCTGGCCCACCTGCAACAGGTCGAAGATCGAGCCGACGTCGATGACGAAACCCTCTTCACGCTGACCGGCGAACACGCGCATGTTGCCCGCCAACCCCTGAACACCGCCGCCCAGCGCGCCGTAGTTCGGCGTCGAGTTGGGACCAATGTTTGGCGGGGGGACCGGGAGCCGACCCGACAGTTCGCGCACGTTACCCGTCCGGCGGGGACCGTCGATGCGGGTCAGGCGATAGAACTGGCGCATGTTGAGGTCCGGATCGTCGAGAGTCGTGACCGGCCCCGTATTGATGAGGAAGCTACCGGGGTTGCGGATCTCGGTCGTGAATCTCCACTCGAACGTGATGTCTTCAACCGCGTCACCGTTGTTGTCGACGTGAATCGCGTAGACAACGTTTGGATCAAACGGGTAGAAGTTGGGGCCGCCGTCCGGGTCCTGGAACGGGATGTAGTTGGCGATGAGCGTGACCATGTCCGGCTCATCCACACTGCGAAACGCGTAGACGTCGGTGTTATCCGCGGCCGGGTCAAGCGCGGTCAGCGGTGCTTCGCGATGGCTCGACGCTTGCCCAGGCATCAGTGCCCAGGCCATCACGAAGACCGCAACCAGGGCCGCCACGTCGCGACGGCTGATTGGGCTTCTCGTAAAATTCCGTTTGTTCATCTGTCCTCCGGGTTTCCGAATCGAATGTCTCGATTTGAACATCGCCGACCAGTGCGTTCTGGGACGGTGCACCTACCATGAGACGCGAAGTTCGCGCGCGGCGGTCCGGATTTATCACGGGTCTTTAACTTCCCCAGTAACCGTCTACTCTGCTATGAGTTAGACGACCACCTTCCCTGGAATAAAATTATGAACGAGGGGGTTATAAGCACGGTGACACGCTTACGGTTTGGACCATTTGACGTCGACCTTAACTCATCAGAAATCTTCAAACGCGGCCGACTCATCCGTCTGCAGCACCAGCCGTTTGAGGTGCTGCGCGTGCTGCTCGAACACCCCGATGAGCTTGTCACCCGCGACGTGTTACGCAGGCGATTGTGGCCCGACGGCGTCACTGTCGATTTCGATCAAAGCCTCAACAAGAGCATCACCAAGTTGCGCGAGGCGCTCGGTGACACCGCCACCAGTTCACGATTCATCGAGACCGTGCCCAAGCGCGGGTATCGTTTTAT